>JAEBEO010000002.1:0-601823 GCA_049998115.1 Amycolatopsis sp. cmx-4-19
ACCAGCAAAGGGCACGGTCTTCACGAAGGTCTCGCAAAACCCAGGCCTCACGAGTGCTCACCCGCCAGCAGCCACCACATCCAAGCCTGCCAAACCCGGCTCGAACACAACCCATTAGGCCTCCTTGAGGGACCCAGGGTCCCTCAAGGAGGCCTTCACGGACTTCGGGCACCCCACGTTCACCGCGCCTGCGGACCGCTTCTCAAGCGAGCGGGAGTACCGTCTATGGGGTGTTTCCTGAGCATCGTCCCCGCAGGCTCCGTACCACTCCGGCCATGCGCAGGCTGGCCGGTGAGACGACACTGCGCCCGCGTCAGCTGATCCTCCCGATGTTCGTGGCCGAGGGCATCGACACCCCCCGCCCGATCTCCAGCATGCCCGGGGTCGTCCAGCACACCCGCGACACGCTGCGCAAAGCCGCCGTCGACGCGGTCAACGCCGGGGTCGGCGGCCTGATGCTGTTCGGCATCCCGAAGACCCGCGACGCCGAGGGCTCCGGCGCGATCGACCCGGACGGCATCCTCAACGTCGCCCTGCGCGACCTGAGGGCCGAACTCGGCGACTCGACGGTCCTGATGGCCGACACCTGTCTCGACGAGTTCACCGACCACGGCCACTGCGGCGTCCTCGACGCCGACGGCGGTGTCGACAACGACGCGACGCTGCGCCTGTACGCCGAAATGGCGTTGGCACAGGTGGAAGCGGGCGCGCATCTGCTCGGACCCAGCGGGATGATGGACGGCCAGGTCGGCGTCATCCGCGCCGCCCTCGACCGCGCCGGGCGCACCGACGCCGGCATCCTCGCCTACTCGGCGAAGTTCGCCAGCGCGTTCTACGGCCCCTTCCGCGAGGCCGTCGATTCGCAGCTGAAGGGCGACCGCAAGACGTACCAGCAGGATCCGGGCAACGTGCGCGAGGCGCTGCGCGAGATCGAGCTGGACATCGCCGAGGGCGCGGACATGGTCATGGTCAAACCCGCGCTGTCCTATTTGGACGTCATCAGGGCCGCCGCCGAAGCGTCGCCGGTTCCCGTCGCGGCGTACAACATCTCGGGCGAGTACGCGATGGTCGAGGCCGCCGCCGCGAAGGGCTGGCTCGACCGCGAACGCACGATCGTCGAGGTGCTGACGTCGATCCGCCGCGCCGGCGCGGACATGATCCTCACCTACTGGGCCGCCGAAGCCGCCGCCTGGCTGGACTGAGCCTCGGACTGACGAAAAGGGCCCCTTCGCCACGGAAACCGCGGCGAAGGGGCCCTTTTCGCTTCGCTAGTCGGCCTGAAGCAGGAAAACGTCCACACTGAGGTTCGACCACTTGCCCGCCACGGCGTAGACGCGATCGTCGGCCCAGAGATACCGGAAGAACCCCGGGATCGGCCCGGTCTCGTCCTGTTCGGAGTTCCTGATCCGGCCCTCCAGGAACGGGGTCACCTTCCCGTCCGCGACCGCGATCTTGACCGTCCGCTGTGGCCCGGTGTTCACGACCGGGCCGACCTGGGCGAGGACCTGGCCGTCCACGATCCTGATCGGCGCCTTGATCGTGCCCTCCGGAACCGAAGCCGTCCACTTGCGCCGTCCGGTGTTCAGCTCCACCGCGACGAGCGCGTTCACCTGTCCACCGATCGTCCTGGTCGGCGTGTAGAACGTGTCGCCCGCCACGATGATGGCGCTCGGATGGTGTTCGGTACCCGCGGTGCTGTGCCCGAAGCCCTGGGACGAGGCACCGTCGAGCTCCTCCTCGGTGCCGGGTTTCCCGCCGTCGATCTTCGCCTTGAGCTTCAGGTCGTCGTCGAAGAGGAAGTACGTGCCCTGCTCGGTGTTCGAGCCGTGGATCAGCACGGGTTCCACCGACAGGAGGCCGATCCCGGAGATCGTGTAGCCGGAGTGGGGGACGCTGTCCTCCCGTTCGACGGTCCCCGTCGCCGGGTCGATCCGCATCGCGGTGACCGAGAAGTCACCCGTGACGCAGGACACCGCGACGATGGCCTTGCCGTCCTTCGGCAGCATGTCGTGCCCGGCGCAGGTGTCCTCGCCGTCGGCCTTGCGGGAGAAGGTCTTCGTCCACTTGACCGCGCCGGTGGCCAGGTCGAGCGCCGCGTAGCCCTGGTCCGCGGTGACGAACACGACGTCGCCCAGGATCTGCGTGACGACGGCCTCCACCGAGACCACCCGGTCCCGCATCTTCTGCGGGACGGCCATCGGTACCCGCCAGCCGAACTTCCCGTCCTTCAGGTCGAGGAGGGTGGCGTTGTCGCAGCTCCCGTCCTCCTCGCCGGTCTTAGCCTTGCCGGAGGCGAGGACGATCCTGCCCCCGACCGGCTCGACCCCGGTGCCGCAGAAGACCTGGCCCGCCGATGGCAAGGCCAGCCAGCGCCGCCGCCCGTCGGCTCTGCTGAACGCGGCCACGTACTGGTCACGGACGACGACGAGGTCGTCTTCGTGCAGCCAGGTCGTGATGCCGTGCTTGTACTCCGGGACGTCCTTCGCCCCTGACAGCTCCCATTTGATCTTCGGCGAGCCGCCGGGGGAACCGGGGGGCGCGGCGGCCTGGTCATGCTTCGGGTCGCCGCTCAGCGCCAGCGGTACGACCACCGCCGCGACGACCACCGCGACGACCAGCGGAACCAGCCAGAAAAGGAACTTCTTGCCCTTGGGCGGCGGCGGAGGAGGCGGTCCCTGCCTCGGCGGGCCGTGATACCGCTGAGGGTGGGGCAACGGTTGCGGCGGGCCCTGTCGCTGGTGAGGATGCCAGGGCGGGTGTGGCGGCCATGGCGCACCGCCGGGTGGATTGTGTCCGGTCATCGTGAAATCCCCAGTGCTCGTGTCGATTCGCGCACAAGCTACCCGGGCGGCACCGCTCTGGCCTGCGAAATCACGTAGGCTGCCCGGCGTGAGCGACAGCACAGCCGACGAAACCGACGACGAGCGCCGCGTGCGGGGGAGGGCTCCCGACCCGATCCTCCCCGGGCAGGAACCGCGGAAGATCACCGTGCCGAAGCCGGTCGCCCTCTCGTTCTGGCTGTGGATCGCGGCCGGGGTCGTCCTGGTGGCCGGGCAGATCGCCCTCCTGGTGCTGAAGCAGGAACTGACCGACGGGATCATCAAGCAGATCACCGCGAACCCGGTCCCGGGCCAGCCCGCCGACCCCGCGCAGATCGCGTCCGGGGTCCAGTCGCTCCTCTACCTGCTTCTGGGCGGGGCGATCACCTTCGCCATCCTGTTCGCGTTGTTCGCCTACAAGGCCCGCGAGGGGACACGTTCGGCCAGGACGGTGCTGACCGTGGGCGCGGTCTTCCTGGTGCTGGTGGAACTGTTCGTCCTGCGCGGCACGCTCAACGTGTTCCTGCTGGTGGCGACGCTGCTGGTGGCGATCGCGCTGATCCTGATGTACCTGCCCAGCGTGTCCCACCATTTCCCGAAGGTCGGACGCGAGCTGCCATGACGCACTACGGCGAACCCGGTGTCGGCTGGACGGCGTTGCTGTGGGCGCCGCTGTTCGCCCTCGCCGGGCTGCTCGCCGAACTGGTGACCGGCGGTCCGGTGCACTGGGCCGCCTGGATCCTGGTCGCCGCCGGGCTGGTGCTGATCACCGTGCCGTGGGTGTACGCCCGCCGCCGGTACCTCTCGCTCGAAGTCACCGAAGACGGCTACCGGCAGGGCCGGGAAACGCTGGAGGCCACCCGGATCGCCGAGGTCCTCGAAGACGAGGCACCGGTCGGATCGCGGGTGCTCGGCGGTGGCTGGACGATCCCCAAGAAGTACGACGAGGTCGGGCTGAAGCTCGACGACGGCGTCTTCGTCCGCGCCTGGGCCAAGGATCCGGACGCCTTGCGCGAGGCTCTCCAGGGTTTGGTGCGTGCTCGCACCACAGAGTCATGAGAAGCTGCTCTTCGTGATCGACCTTCCCCAGCCGACCGGGGCCGACCTGTGGCCGCCGGAGGAGACCCGGCCCGCGGCCCGGCTGCACAAACCCCTGCGCGCTCTGGTGGGGGCCCTCGAGCTGATCCTCGCCGCCCTCGCGGTGTGGGGCGTCTTCGCGTGCTGGAAGGCAGGCGTCGTCCCCCTCTCGATCACCTACGGCGACACGACGCTCGAATCGCAGCGGTATTTCGGCGGCCCGCTCGCCGGGGCCATCGGACTGGGCGTGGTGGCCGCGATCCTCGTGGTGGACGCGATCCGGCAGTTCCTGCTCGCCATCCGGGCCAAGGGGCGCGAACCCAAGGACCGAAGGGCTAGTTGAGCCAGACGACGGCGGCGTTGACCGCGGTCGAGAACAGCAGCCACAGCAGATACGGCACGAGCAGCCAGGACGCGAGTTTCGACCGGCGTGCGAACTCCGTCATCGTCACGGCCACGACGAGGTCCAGGACGACGACGTCGGCGAGCGCCAGCACGTGGGCGCCACCGGCGAAGAACAGCGGCGTCCACAACAGGGTCAGCAGCAGGCAGACGCCATAGAGCGCGAAACCGCGCGTTTCCCCGTCGGTCCGCCAGTAACACCAGCCCGCGAAGGCGACCACCAGCAGCAGGGCCGACCACACCGGACCGTAGAGCGAGCCCGGCGGCGCCCACGACGGGCGCGCGATCGGGTTGTGCGCCTCCGGGCGGGTGGCCACGGCCAGCGCCGCCACTGCACCCACGATCGCCGACAAGGCGACGAATCCGGCCAGCGCCTGCCAGCGCAGGCGCCGGTGATGAGTCGGCGGTGAGGGCACCGTGGACACGTGGATTCCTCCGCGAGGGTTCGACAGGAGTGTTTCCAGCCTAGTGGGGCCGGTCACGCCGCGCCCGGAACCGCGAGGACTCGGCGGCGGGTGTCATCCGGGATTTGCGAGACTGGGGACGTGACTACCGGAGTCGATCAGTCCAAGGCATGGTTCGAACGAGCGAAAGCCGTGGTCCCGGGTGGGGTGAACTCCCCGGTGCGGGCTTTCAACTCCGTCGGCGGCACCCCGCGGTTCATGGTGCGCGGCGAGGGTCCGTACCTATGGGACGCCGACGGCAACCGCTACGTCGATCTGGTCTCCTCGTGGGGGCCGATGATCCTCGGGCACGCGCATCCGGACGTCGTCTCCGCCGCGCGCGAAGCCGCCGTCAACGGGCTGTCGTTCGGCACGCCGACCCTCGGCGAGGTCGAACTGGCCGAGGAGATCATCGGGCGCGTCGAGCCGGTGGAGCAGGTCCGCCTGGTCAACTCCGGCACCGAGGCGACGATGAGCGCGATCCGGCTGGCCAGGGGATTCACCGGCCGGGCGAAGATCATCAAGTTCGCGGGCTGCTACCACGGCCATGTCGACGCGCTGCTCGCCGAAGCGGGCTCCGGTGTCGCGACGCTCGGGCTGCCGACCTCGCCCGGTGTCACCGGCGCCCAGGCGGCCGACACGATCGTCCTTCCCTACAACGACCTCGACGCGGTCCGTAAGTCCTTTGTGGACAATCCGGACTCGATCGCGGCGATCATCACCGAGGCGGCCGCGGGCAACATGGGCGCCATCGCCCCCGCCGAGGGCTTCAACGCCGGGCTCAAGGAGATCGCGCACGAGCATGGCGCGCTGCTGATCATGGACGAGGTGATGACCGGGTTCCGCGTCTCGAAGGCGGGCTGGTTCGGTCTCGAAGGCGTCGCCGGTGATCTGTACACCTTCGGCAAGGTGATGTCCGGCGGGCTGCCCGCCGCGGCCTTCGGTGGTCGCGCCGACATCATGGCGAAGCTGGCCCCCGGCGGGCCGGTCTACCAGGCAGGGACGCTGTCGGGGAACCCCGTCGCCGTCGCCGCCGGGCTCGCGACGCTGCGCGCGGCCGACGACGCCGTGTACGCCGCCCTCGACGCCAACGCGAAGCGCCTCGGCGACCTCTTCGGCCGGTCGCTGACCGAGGCCGGCGTCGCGCACCACGTGCAGTACGCGGGCAACCTGGTCAGCGTGTTCTTCGGCGACGGCCCGGTGACGAACTACCCGGGCGCGCAGGCCTCGGAGACCTGGCGGTTCCCGGCGTTTTTCCACGCGCTGCTGGACAACGGCGTCTACGGGCCCCCGAGCGCGTACGAGGCTTGGTTCGTCAACGCGGCCATGGGTGACGCCGAGTTCGAGATCATCTCCTCCGCGCTGCGCGTGGCCGCCCGCGCCGCGGCCGAGGCGGTCCAGGCGTGAGCGAGACGACGATCGTGCACCTGCTTCGCCACGGTGAGGTGCACAACCCGGACAAGATCCTGTACGGCCGCCTGCCCGGCTTCAAGCTGTCGGACCGCGGACAGCGCCAGGCCCTGACGGTCGCCGAAGCCGTCGCGAAGCACGACATCACGCACGTCGTCGCTTCGCCGCTGCAGCGCGCCCAGGAGACCGCGGCGCCGATCGCCGCCGCACACCGGCTCGACGTCGACACCGACGATCGGCTCATCGAGGCGGACAACCAGTTCGAGGGCGAGCGGGTCGCCGTCGGCGATGGCGCGTTGCGTCAGCCGAAGCACTGGCCGAAGCTGGTCAACCCGTTCCGGCCGTCGTGGGGCGAGCCGTACGTCGAGATCGCGCACCGCATGCTCGGCGCGATCTACCGCGCGCGTCAGGCGGCCGAGGGGCACGAGGCGCTGTGCGTCTCGCACCAGCTGCCGATCTGGACCGTACGGCGGTTCCTGGAGGCGAAGCGGCTCTGGCACGACCCGCGCGTCCGGCAGTGCTCGCTCGCTTCGCTGACCAGCCTGGTCTTCGAGGGCGAAGAGCTCGTACGGATCGTCTACAGCGAGCCCGCCGGGACGACCGACCCGAAGGTGACCGGCGCGTGAAGCGCGCGCTGGCGTCCCTGGCGGTGCTGCTGCTCGTCGTCACGGGCTGCACGACGGGCAAGGACGCCGTCGTCACCGGCGGCAGCTTCACCTTCGTGTCGCCGGGCGGGAAGGTCGACATCACCTACGACGTCGCCGACCGGCAACAGTCGCCGACGCTGTCCGGTGACGACCTGATGAACGAGGGCAGGCAGCTCTCGATCGCGGACTTCCCCGGCAAGGTCATCGTGCTGAACCTGTGGGGCCAATGGTGCGGGCCGTGCCGTGTCGAGGCGCCGGAGATGCAGAAGGTCTACGACCGGACGAAGGCGTCCGGCGTCCAGGTGGTCGGCATCGACCTGCGGGACAACGACCGGACACCGGCGCAGGACTTCATGCGGGACCGGAAGCTGACCTACCCGTCGATCTACGACCCCTCGGGGCGGACGCTGCTGCAGCTGTCGGGTTACCCGCGCAACATCATCCCGTCGACGATCGTGCTCGACAAACAGCACCGCGTCGCGGCGGTCTTCCTGCGGGACCTGCTGGCCTCCGACCTCCTGCCCGTCGTCGAACGCCTGGCCGCCGAGCCGGCTTGACGCGGTTAGTCCTCTGGTTGCGGTAGTTCGCCGGCGAACTACCGCAACCAGAGGACGAAACGCGGTCGCTGGCGAACGGGACCAACGTCCTGAACGGGTGCGACGTAGGTCCCGTTGAGCAAGCCCCCGCGTTTTCACCTCGACCACACTGCCTACGCTCCTTAGCGTGAACTCCGTTACCGAGCTGGCGCTTTCGGGGCCGCTGCTGCTCGCCGCGGGTGTCGCGCTGCTGGCCGGGACGATCTCCTTCGCGTCCCCGTGCGTCGTGCCGCTGGTACCCGGGTACCTCGCGTACCTGGCGGCGCTCGTCGGCGCGGACGCCCCCGCGGTCAGCCCCGACGAGGAGCGCAAGAAGGGCCGTTACGCCGTCGTCGGCGCGGCGGCCCTGTTCGTGCTCGGGTTCACCGTCGTCTTTGTCGTGACGCTGGGGACGCTGGTGTGGATCGCCGACGTCGTCCAGCTCAACGTGGATCTCCTCCAGCGGCTCGGCGGCGTGCTGACGATCGCGATGGCGCTGGTGTTCCTCGGCTGGATCCCGGGGCTGCAGCGCGAGTTCCGCTCGCACCACGTGCCGCGCGGCGGGCTGTGGGGCGCGCCGGTGCTGGGCGCGGTGTTCGGGCTCGGCTGGACGCCGTGCATCGGGCCGACGCTGTCCGCCGTCATCTCCATGGCCAGCGCCACCGGCGGGGCGTCGGTGCGCGGGTACGTGCTGATCCTGGTCTACTGCCTCGGCCTCGGCGTCCCGTTCCTCCTCATCGCGTTCGGCACCCGCTGGGCCGTCCGCGCGACGGACTGGCTGCGCCGTCACGGCCGTCAGGTACAGGTCTTCGGCGGCGTCCTGCTGCTGGTCGTCGGCGTGCTGCTGGTGACCGGGTTGTGGAGCGACCTGACCGGCTGGATCCGGAACACCCTCGTGACCGACATCAGGCTGCCCTTGTGACCACCACCGAAGCTCCGCCGAGGAACGAATTCCGCCAGACGCCGCTGAAGCGCGTCCTCGCCTTCCTGCGCAACACCTGGCGCGGCCTGACGTCGATGCGTACCGCGCTCGTGCTGCTGTTCCTGCTCGCACTCGCCGCGATGCCCGGCGCCCTGCTGCCGCAGCGGAACCTCAACGTCGCCAAGACGGACGAGTACATCGCCGCGCACGGCTGGTGGGGCGAACTGCTCGACCGCACGCAGTTCTTCGAGGTCTACGGCAGTGTCTGGTTCTCGGCGATCTACCTCCTGCTGATGGTCTCGCTCATCGGCTGCCTGGCGCCCCGCAGCTCCGAGTACTTCAAGGCGATGCGCGCGAAGCCGGTGATGACCCCGCGCCGTCTCTCGCGGATGCCGAACCACGTGTCCACCACGACCGACCGGACGCCCGAGACGGTCATGAAGGACACTCACGCGCTGCTGAAGGGCTGGCGCCGCGTCGAGCGCGAAGAGGCCGATGGCGTGCGAAGCATCTCCGCCGAGCGCGGGTACCTTCGCGAGACCGGCAACCTCGTCTTCCACTTCGGGATGCTCGGCCTGATCATCTTCTTCGCGCTGGGCAAGCTCTTCGGCTACGAAGGCCAGGTCATCGTCCAGGCGGACAACAGCCCGTGGTGCAACTCCGGCATCCTCGGCTACGACAGCTTCAACGCCGGGCTGCGTGTCGACGGCACCGATCTGAACCCCTTCTGCATCCGACTGAAGGACTTCGAAGCGCGCTACACCGCGGCGGGGCAGGCGAACTACTACCACTCCAACATGGAGTACCAGTCCGGTGAGGACCTGCGGACCGGTGCTTGGAAGCCGTACGGGCTCGAGGTCAACTCGCCGCTGCGGACCGCCGGAGACCGCGTCTACCTGCTGAACTTCGGCTACTCGCCGAAGTTCACGGTGACCTTCCCGGACGGCACCGCGCGGTCCAACATCACGCCGTGGCGTCCCGTCGACGAGCCCACGAAGCTTTCCGAAGGCGCGACGAAGATCGACCAGCCCGGCATCACCGACCCGATCGAACGCCGCACCCGGCAGCTCGCGATCACCGGGCTGCTGGCCCCGACCGCGTTCCTGCACGGCAACGTGCTGACGTCGTCGAGGCCGGAAGCGAACAAGCCGGCGGTGGCGGTCGACATCTACCGCGGCGACCTCGGGCTCGACGCCGGCCGCGGGCAGTCGATCTTCCAGATCGACCAGTCGCTCGTCGAGGACGGCAGGCTCAAGAAGCTCATCCGGCAGAACCTGGACCAGGGCCAGGAGATCGTGCTGGACGACGGCACGAAGGTCCGCTTCGACGGCGTCCAGGAATGGGTCGCCATCCAGGTCTCCCACGATCCGGTGCAGGGCTGGGTGCTGGTCTGCGCGGTCGTGATGCTGGTCGGGCTGGCGGGATCGCTGCTGGTCAAGCGGCGCCGGGTGTGGGTCCGGGTGACCCCGGCAGGCGAGGGCGCGACAGGTACCGTGATCGAGGTCGCCGGGCTGGCGCGCACCGATCAGGCGGGCTACGGCGAAGAGTTCCAGCGGATCAGCGACAAGCTGGTCCAGGGGCAGAGAGGCAACTAGAGGTCATGCCGATCAACGAGACGCTGTCCCAGTACAGCGACTACTCCTACACCACCGCGGCGGCGATCTACGTCATCGCGCTGATGTTCGCCCTCATCGAGCAGGGTTTCGGGGCCAAGGGCCGCCTGGCGGCGGAACGCAGCATGCGGCGTTCCCGGGAACTCGTCGGCGCGGGCGGCCCGCCGTCGGCGACGGCGATGCCCGCCGAGCCCCCGCGCGAGATCGGCCGTCCCGAGCGCATCGGCCGGATGGGCGCCGCGCTGCTGGTGCTGGCCGCGCTGCTCCACCTGTCCGCGATCGTGCTGCGCGGCTTCGCCGTGCACCGCGCGCCCTGGGGCAACCTCTACGAGTACGGCATGGCGACGACCTTCATCGCCGTCGTGACCTGGATCGTCATCCTGCGGAAATTCCCGGTCCGCCACCTCACCGGCTTCCTGCTCCTACCGGTCGTGATCCTCATGTTCGTCAACGGCACCATGCTCTACACGACGGCGGCCCCGGTGCAGCCCGCGCTCCAGTCGTACTGGCTGGTCATCCACGTTTCCGCGGCGATCATCGGCTCGGGTGTCTTCCTGGTGCCGGGTGTCGCGAGCGTCCTTTACCTCTTCCGCGCCGCCCACGACGAAAACCCGGCGAAGTTCGCGAAGTTCGGGCCGAAGCTGCCCGCCGCGGACGTGCTCGACCGCATCGCCTACCGGACCACCATCTTCGCCTTCCCGATCTTCACCTTCGGCGTGCTGTGCGGCGCCGTGTGGGCCGAAGCGGCGTGGGGCCGGTTCTGGGGCTGGGACCCCAAGGAGACCGTCGCGTTCGTGGCGTGGGTCGTCTACGCGGCGTACCTCCACTCGCGGGCCACCGCGGGCTGGCGCGGGAAACGGGCCGCCGTCATCAACATCGTCGGATTCTCGGCGACGATCTTCAACATGTTCTTCGTGAACCTGGTGACCTCGGGTCTGCACTCCTACGCCGGGGGCTGACCGTCACCGCTGCACGTGTGCCGACTACCGTCAATACTGAGGTAGGGAAAGACGTGCGCGGAGGAGGAATTCAGCGGTGACCGGACCCAGCGAAGAATCGGCTCCTGGCCACCCCGAACCCGCCGAGAGCGCCCCGCCCCCGGAGTTGTTCTCCGAGGACCGGACGGACTCGGCACCACACCCGAACGCGGGCGGCGGTTTCGAATCCGAGCCGACGCAGGCCGTGCAGCCCCAGTACGCGCCGCAGGCCGAGTACCCGCAGCCCGCCCAGTACGCACAGCCGCAGCAGGCCGCTCCGCAGCAGCAGCCGCCGTTGCCGCCGTTGCCACAGCCATCGCAGGGGCAGTACCAGCAGCCCTACGACCAGAACCTGCCGCCGCTGCAGCCCCAACAGCCGCAACAACCCCAGCAGGCCCAGTACCCGCCGCAGCAGTACGTGCCGCAACCCCAGCCGGTCCAGCAGCCAGTGGTACCAGGGCTCCCGCAGCCGCAGGGCAGGCACTCGCTGCCGGACGAACTCGCCACCGCGAGCCTGGTCAAGCCGCAGAAGCGCAAACCGCAGTCGGGCTGGCGCAAGGCGCTGTACGTGGGTACCGGCAAGTTGCTCAACCCGGGCGAAAGCCCGGCCGACACCCGCAAACGTGAACTGATCGCGCAGATCAACCAGCCGCTGCGCGGGTGCTACAAGATCGCGATGCTGAGCCTCAAGGGCGGCGTCGGCAAGACCACCACGACCACCACGCTGGGCTCGACGTTCGCCTCCCTGCGCGGTGACCGGGTCGTCGCCGTCGACGCCAACCCGGACCGTGGGACGCTGTCGCAGAAGATCCCGATCGAGACCACCGCGACCGTGCGGCACCTGCTGCGCGACGCGGACAAGATCACCAGGTACAGCGACGTCCGCTCGTACACCTCGCAGGGTGGAAGCCGACTGGAGATCCTCGCCAGCGAACAGGACCCGGCGGTGTCGGAGGCGTTCTCCGAGGACGACTACCGGCGCACGGTCAACCTGCTGGAGCACTTCTACAACATCGTGCTCACCGACTGTGGGACCGGTTTGATGCACTCGGCGATGAAAGGCGTCCTCGACGTCGCGGACGCGCTGGTGGTGGTCTCGTCAGGCTCCGTCGACGGGGCGCGCAGTGCCTCGGCCACCCTGGACTGGCTGGAGGCGCACGGCTACGGCGACCTGGTCAAACGCTCCGTCGCGGTGATCAACTCGGTGCGGCCGAAGGGCGGCTCCGTGGACCTCGACAAGCTCTCCGCGCACTTCGGCGCGCGCGTCCGTTCGGTCTGCCGCGTCCCGTTCGACCCGCACCTGGAAGAGGGCGCGGAAATCGAACTGGACCGGCTCGACGCCGAAACCCGGCTGGCGCTGCTGGAACTGGCCGCCACCGTCGCCGACGGTTTCGGTGGCCAGCAGTACCGGCAGGTCCAGTCTTGAGGCTCTACTCTTTGTCCTCGTCTTTACCTTTGCGCTGCTGCTCACCGAGCTTGCGCAGGAAGTCGGGGTCGTCGTCCGGGGCCAGCGTCGGCCGCGACGAGGGCACCCCGACGCGCTCGATCCCGAACGCGCGCCACAACACCACGGCGACGGTGAGCGCTCCGATGGCCGCGAGCAGATAGATCATGCTCGGTCCCTTTCCGCGTGGAGGACGTTGCTCAGTCCCACGAGGCTAGCCTCTTTGCCGCGCGCGGGGGGACCTACGGATACCCCAATGTGACGAAGGGTCGTTTCGCACCCTTCGTCACTGGAGTCTCTTTAAAGAGAAAGGCCTGGTCAGACCTTGCGGGCGGGTTCGCTGGCGTCGGTGGTCAGCTCGGCGAGGAGCTCGTTCACTTCGGCCTCACGGAACCGGCGGTGCCCGCCGGGAGTGCGGATCGAGCCGATCCGGCCCGCGGTCGCCCATCGGGTAACGGTCTTGGGGTCAACCCGGAACAGGGCCGCCACTTCACCGGGGGTGAGCAACCTTCCACCCATGGTCGCGGTCATTTTCCGCCTCCTTCACGGCTTCACTGCTAAACCGGCTCTAGTGCCAAAACCGAGAGGGGCCTTGTGCCCGTCTTGCCGGGTAGCCAACACGGCAATCGTTGCATCTCACCCGTCAGGTACTCGAACGGTTGTCCAAGAGTAAAGAGCCCTTAAAGGTCAAAACCGACAACCACGACATGCGTCGACGGCCCTCCGGGTCTTGTCATGGATGTACGAAAACGTGCCCTGGCCATGCGAATCGGCGCTGGGCACCTAAGGTGTAGCGGTGGACCAGGTGGATCGGAAGATCATCGCGGCATTGCGGGAGAACGGCCGGGCTACCTACGCCGACCTCGGCCGGTCGGTCGGGCTCTCGGCGTCATCGGTGCACGAGCGGGTCGGCAAGCTCGAAACCGCCGGCGTGATCACCGGTTACCACGCCATGGTCGATCCGAGCATGGTCGGCCTCGGGGTGACGGCACTGGTCGGCATCCACCCCACCGACACCGCGACCGACGAAGACGTCGCGGCCGCGCTCGGCGCGCTGGACGAGGTCGAGAGCTGCTACGCCGTCGCCGGTGACGAGGCGTTCGTCGTCAAGGTGCGGGTGGCGACCGTCGACGATCTGGAGGCGGCGCTCAACCGGCTGCGGCGCATCCCCGGCGTCGGCCGGACCAACACCACCGTGGTGCTTTCCACCCGATTCGAAGGGCGCCCGAACAACGCGGGTCTGGACGACGGCCGCAACGGCGGCGCGTAACCTGCGTTGATGTGAGCGATACGCCGGAAACCGCCGACCATCTGGCCCGTGACCTGACGCTGTACGTGCTGGCCAGGTTCGTCCTGGTCGGTGTCATCGCGGGCGGGTTGCTGCTGGTCAACGTCCCGCTGCTGGTCTCGCTGCTGATCGGCCTGGTCGTGGGGCTGCCGCTGGGCCTGCTCCTGTTCCGGCCGCTGAACGCGCGCGTGACCGCGGGGCTCGCCCGCCGCAACGAAAAGCGTGCTCGCGCCCGTGCGGAACTGCGTTCGCAGCTGCGCGGCGACCGGGTGGACGGCGCGGCGTGAGCCGGCTGCACAGCCGGAGCTGGGTCCGCGAAGCCGTCCGCATCATCGAGGCCGACGCGAACCGCAGCGCCGACACGCATCTGCACGTCTTCCCGCTGCCCGCGGACTGGGGAATCGACCTCTATCTGAAGGACGAGTCCGTCCACCCGACCGGCTCGCTCAAGCACCGGCTCGCCCGTTCGCTGTTCCTATACGGCCTGGTGAACGGCCAGATCGGGCAGAACACCGTGCTCGTCGAGGCCTCCAGCGGCTCGACGGCGGTTTCGGAGGCGTACTTCGCGCGGATGCTCGGGCTGCGGTTCATCACCGTGGTGCCGCGGAGCACTTCGCCGGAGAAAATCGCGCTCATCGAGTTCTACGGCGGCGAGTGCCACTACGTCGACCGTGCGCCCGACATGTACCCGGAGGCCGAGAGGCTCGCTTCGGAGTGCGACGGCCACTACCTCGACCAGTTCACCTACGCCGAGCGCGCGACCGACTGGCGCGGGAACAACAACATCGCCGAGTCCGTGTACGCGCAGATGCAGTCCGAGCGGCACCCCGTGCCGACCTGGATCGTGGTCGGCGCCGGGACGGGCGGCACGAGCGCGACCTTCGGCCGCTACGTGCGCTACAAGCGACACACCACGAAGATCGCCGTCGTCGACCCGGAGAACTCGTCGTTCTTCGGCGCCTGGGAAACCGGCGCGCTCGACTACGCGACCGGGATGCCTTCGCGGATCGAGGGCATCGGACGCCCACGCGTCGAACCGTCGTTCGTGCCCGGCGTGATCGACGAGATGCTGCAGGTCCCGGACGCCGCTTCGCTGGCGGCCATCCGGCTGCTGCGCGAGCGCACCGGCCACTGGGCGGGCGGCTCGACCGGCACGAATCTCTTCGGCGCCTTCACGCTGATCTCGCGGATGATTTCGGAAGGCCAGGCGGGCAGCGTCGTCACGCTGCTGTGCGACGGCGGTGAGCGGTACGCGAACACGTACTACAACGACGAATGGCTGGCGCGAAAGAACATCGACATCGCGCCCTATCAGGAGATGTACCAGGAATTCCTGGTGAGCGGGAAGCTCGCTCCGGTGGCTTAGGGGGCGGCTTACCCCCAGCGCGCCGTCCTCGAGGGGGTCGTGAGTGGCAATGAGCGTTCTAACCCTCTTTACCACTCACGACCCCCTCGAGAACCGCGCATACGGACATCGACCGGATATGCCAACGTCCTGACCGCCAAGCCGGAAGCCGACCTCGCGGGAGGCTCGCTCACGTCAGATTTGACTTACCCCTCGATAGTGGTTCGCACAGCGGGCGAGCGGCACTGGTAGTGGCCCAAAGCGGGTAACTCCAGGGAGGAACGGTCCGTTCATCCTCTCGGCGCGGCGTCGGGGCCTGACGTGAGCCGGATGTGCTGCCGCATGCGACAAAGGGCCGGTCATGCCCCCGGAGTGGCGTCAGAGCGAGAGCGCGACCGCGGTGAGCACGGCCCAGCCGAGCATCGCCAGACCGGTGTCCCGCAATGCCGGGATCAGCGCGCGCCCCTGCGCGCCGCCGCCGACGGCCTTGACCGACTTCAGCAGCAGCGGAGCGGTCAGCAGGCCCAGCAGCGCCCACGGCGTCACGAAGGCGATAAGCACGCTGACGACGTACGGCACGGTGATCAGCGCCAGGTAGAGCCGCCGCGTGCCCTCGTCCCCGATCCGGGTGGCGAGCGTGCGTTTGCCGGACTCGAGGTCGGTCGGGATGTCGCGGAGGTTGTTGGCGGTCAGCACACCGGTCGAGAACGAGCCGACGGCGACCGCGCAGCCCAGTGCCGTCCAGCTGACCTGTCCGGTTTGGACGTACACCGTGCCCAGCACGCCGGCGAGCCCGAAGAAGACGAAGACCGCGATCTCGCCGAAACCGTAGTAGCCGTAGGGCTTCTTGCCGCCGGTGTAGAACCAGGCGCCGAGGATGCAGACGGCGCCCATGGCCAGCAGCCACCAGAGCCCGCTGATCGCGACGAGCACGAGCCCGAGGACTCCCGCGAGCCCGAGAGCCGCGAGCGCGGCCACCAGGACGGCTTTCGGCTTGGCGACTCCGGAGCCGACCAGCCGCAGCGGGCCGACGCGGTTCTCGTCGGTGCCGCGGATGCCGTCGGAGTAGTCGTTGGCGTAGTTGACGCCGACGATCAGGGCCAGTGAGACGAGCAGCGCGAGCAGCGAACGCGACCACGAGAAGCCGTCCAGTGCGACCGCCGCGCCGACTCCGGCGACCACCGGCGCCACCGCGTTGGGCAGCGTCCGCGGGCGCGCCCCTTCGATCCATTCCCCAGCAGTCGCCATACCGCCATTCTGGCCCTGGCGGCTACCGGCCGGTATGCGGGGCTCATCACCCGCTCGCGGTGCCGAGCCACCGTGAGCGGGTGATGAATCGCTACTTCAGATCGTCGATGGTGTCTTCGAGCGTCCAGGTGAGGGTGCCGCTGTTCGGAACGGCGGTTTCCGGTTCGTCCGCCAGCGCGGGCCCGGCCAAAGCGACCAGGCCCATCGTGACGGCGGTGCAGGCCAATACTGTGCGTGTCCAGCGCGTCATGCTTAAGACGTAAACCCGCGGGTAATGACCCTGTCAACAACGTCCCGGTAATCGGTGGGGAATTCACGACCTTCGTAGGAGGTTTCGGACGGCTGTCCGGTCGACCTTCCCCGGGCCTCGCAACGGCAGTTCTTCCGTGAATTCGACCCGCTTCGGAGCGGCCGCCGCGCCGGCTTGTTCGCGGCACGCGGCACGCAGCGAATCGACGTCGCGACCAGCGCCGACGACGAGTGCGACGACCGCTTCACCCCACTCCGGGTCAGGTACTCCGACCACGCAGGCGTCGCGGATCCCGGGCTGTGCGGTCAAGATCCGTTCGACCGCCGCGGCGGCCACTTTCACCCCGCCGGTGTTGATCATGTCGTCGATCCGCCCCAGGACTTCCAGCCGCCCATCCGGTGACCACCGGCCACGATCGGAGGTGCGGAACCGGCCATCCTCGAAAGCCTCCGAAGTCAGGTCGGGTCGCAGTCGGTAGCCGTGCGAGAGCACGTCACCCGTGATACAGACTCGCTCGTCTTCGAGTTCGACGTGTACTCCATCCAGCGGCACGCCGTCGTAGACGCAGCCGCTGGCGGTCTCGCTCATGCCGTACGCGGGCACGATCTTCACACCCGCTTCGGCCGCGCGCTCCCGGAGTTCCGCGGTGGTCGCCGCGGCGCCGACGATGATCGCGTCGTACGCCCGGGCCGCGGCCAGTCCCGGCCCGCCCGCGTCGAGCAGGCGGCCGAGCTGGGTCGGCACGAGCGCGGTGTAGCGCGGTCCGTTCAGTGCGAGGAGCGGCGCGGCGGCTTCGGCGAAGTCGTCCGGCCGGAATCCGGACGCGGACAGCAGGGCGGGCGTCGTCCCGGCCAGCAGTGAGCGGACGAGCACCTGCAGGCCGCCGATGTACTGCGCCGGGGTCGCGAGCAGCCAGTGGCCCGGCCCGCCGAGCCGGGCATGGGTCGCCCGCGCCGACGCGGCCAGCGCGGCGGCCGAGAGCAGGACCCCCTTGGGTTCGCCGGTGGATCCCGAGGTGGCGATGATCACCGCCGTCCCGGGCTCGGCCGGGCGTGTCGGCTCCATCGCGTCGCGCAGGGCCTCCGACGCGTAGGGGAGGACGGCCGGGCCGCCCCCGAGCGCCTCGGCCAGCGCCGCGGTCAGCTCGGTGATCGACTCGGGACTCCCGTCCATCCCTATCGCACGCATCCCGCCAGCCTACGGCCCCGCCGGATCGCACTTAGCCCGCTGAACGCAGGTCGGGCGGGTCAGTAGTAGTAGGGGAAGGCCGACCAGTCGGGGGAGCGCTTCTCCAGGAAGGCGTCCCGGCCCTCCACGGCCTCGTCCTGCATGTACGCGAGCCGCGTGGTCTCGCCGGCGAAGAGCTGCTGGCCGACGAGGCCGTCGTCGGTGAGGTTGAACGCGTACTTCAGCATCCGCTGCGCCGTCGGCGACTTGCCGTTGATCGCCCAAGCCCAGTCCAGCGCCTCGGCCTCCAGCCGGGCGTGCGGGACGGCCGAGTTGACCGCGCCCATCGCCTGCATCTGCTCGGCCGTGTACTCGCGGCCGAGGAAGAAGATCTCCCGCGCGAACTTCTGCCCCACCTGCTTCGCCAGGTACGCCGAGCCGTAGCCGCCGTCGAAGGAGCCGACGTCGGCGTCGGTCTGCTTGAATCGCGCGTGCTCGGCCGAGGCGAGCGTGAGGTCGCACACCACGTGCAGCGAGTGCCCGCCACCGGCCGCCCACCCCGGGACCACGGCGATGACCACCTTCGGCATGAACCTGATCAGCCGTTGGACCTCGAGGATGTGCAACCGCCCGGCCCTCGCCGGATCGATCGTGTCGGAGGTCTCCCCATCCGCGTACTGATACCCGGAGCGTCCGCGAATACGCTGGTCACCACCGGAACAGAACGCCCAGCCGCCGTCCTTCGGCGACGGGCCGTTGCCGGTGAGCAGGACGCAGCCGACGTCCGAGCTCATCCGCGCGTGGTCGAGCGCGCGGTACAGCTCGTCGACGGTGTGCGGCCGGAAGGCGTTGCGGACCTCGGGACGGTCGAACGCGACGCGCACGACGCGTTTGCCTGAGCGGCTCTCAGCGGAGCGGTGATAGGTGATGTCGGTGAAGTCGAAACCTTCGACTTCCGTCCACGAGGCGGGGTCGAACAGCTCGGAAACCTGGGCGTCATCCACGTTTGGGAGAATAGGACGTGTGGCCGTGAGTCGTAGTGTGAAACCCGAGGTCTGCCGGTGAACCCTTCCACCGCGCAGGCAAGGGTCATCGTCGACGAACTCGTTCGCAACACCGTCTCCCACGTCGTCCTCTGCCCGGGGTCACGGAACGCCCCGCTGTCGATCGCGCTCTACGACGCGGCGGCCGCCGGACGCCTCCAGTTGCACGTCCGCATCGACGAACGCGGCGCCGCCTTCCTCGCCCTCGGCATCGCCGCGCGCACCGGCCGGCCGGTCGCCGTGCTGTGCACCTCGGGGACCGCGGCCGCGAACTTCCACCCCGCCGTCCTGGAGGCCGACCGGGCAGGCGTCCCGCTGATCGTGCTCACCGCCGATCGCCCGCCCGAGCTGCGCGCCGCCGGTGCGAGCCAGGTCATCGACCAGCACCAGCTCTACGGCAACGCCATCCGCTACTTCGACGAGCTGGCCGTCGCCGAACGCCGCGCCGGGCAGAACTCGTATTGGCGCGGCCAGATCTGCCGCGCCTGGAACGCCGCGTACGGCGAGTGGCGCTGCGGGCCGGTGCACCTGAACATCCCGTTCCGCGAGCCGCTCGTCCCGGACATCGACGACGACGGCGAGTGGTACGAGTCACTCGAAGGGCGTCCCGAAGGCGCTCGCTGGACCGAACTCCCCGACTTCGGCGCGCTTCCCTCGTTCGTGGTGCCCTCGGCGCGTTCGGGCCTGGTCATCGCCTGCGACACGGGCGTGCAGGCCGCCAGTGAATGGGCCGAGCTGCACGGCTGGCCGGTCGTTTCCGAGACCGGCGGCATCGGGCTGGCCGGCGCGACGGCGATCTCGTCCGGCGCGTGGCTGCTCGGCGTCGAGGAGTTCATCTCGCGGCACAAGCCCGAGCAGGTGCTGTGCATCGGCCGTCCGACGGTGTTCCGGCAGGTCCAGCGGGTCCTGTCCGATCCGGAGGTCGAGGTGCTGCTGGTCCGGCCCGATTCGGATTGGCCCGCGCCCGCGCACAACGTCCGCCAGGTCGGGCAGTGGTTCGACGAGCCGACCAAACCCGCCGATCCGGAGTGGCTCGCGAGCTGGCAGCGCGCGGACAAGGCGGCGTCGGCAGCGGTCGAGGAGGCACTGGCCACCGAACCGTGGCCCAGCGGGCTGCGCCTGGCCCGCGAGCTGATCGACGCCGTCCCGGAGGGGTCGCTGCTGGTCGTCGGCTCGTCCAACCCGACCCGCGACGTCGCGCTCGCCGGACGGCTGCGGCCGGACGTGCTGGTGCACCGCAACCGCGGTGTCGCCGGGATCGACGGCATGGTCTCGACCGCGATCGGTGCCGCGACCGTCCACAGGGGACACTCGTACGCGCTGCTCGGAGACCTGACCTTCCTGCACGACGCGAGCGGCCTGCTGACCGGGCCCGCCGAGCAGCGTCCCGACCTGACGATCGTGGTGCTCAACGACGACGGCGGCGGCATCTTCTCGCTGCTGGAGCAGGGCGCGCCGGAGCACAACGCCAGTTTCGAGCGCGTTTTCGGCACGCCGCACGGCGCCGATCTCGGCGCGCTGTGCGCGGGCTATCGCGTCCCGCACGTCGTCGCGGAGACGCTGACCGAGTTCCGCGCGGCGCTGAAGCCCGCGCCCGGTCTGCGGGTGGTGGAGGTCCGCGTGGACCGGACGCGCCACCGCGAGCTGCACGCACGCCTCCGTACGGCGGTGTCCTCCGCGGTGCGCGCTGTCTAGCGGATTTGCGTCCCAGTCCAGAGCGTAGGAACCCCTCCTTCGGACGTGTCTGCGTGCTGATCATCTGGCTACGTTCGAGCGCGGTGACAAATCCTGGGAGGGATTCGCAATGCGTTTGAACACTCGCGCCGGCTTCGCCGGATTGACCGCGGGCGTCGTCTCGGTGCTGCTCGTGGGCACCGCGGCCGCCGCACCCGCGCCCGGCTCGATCGGGATCGGCGACCCCTACTACCCGCATGCCGGAAACGGCGGCTACGACGTCGGGCATTACGACCTCAGACTGACCTACGCGCCCTCGACCGACCTGCTGTCCGGGTCCACGACGATCCTGCTGACCGCGACACAGGACCTTTCGCGGTTCAACCTCGACTTCGGCCTGAAGGTGTCGAGCGTCCGGGTCGACAACCGGCCCGCGAAGTTCGCGACGTCGACCGACGGCACCGGCGAGCTGAGCGTCACGCCCGCCACGCCGCTGAAGAAGGGCCAGACGGCGACCGTCGTCGTGGCGTACGCGGACACGCCGTCGAAGGTGAAGATCGACGGCTTCACCGCCTGGAAGAAGACCCCCGACGGCGCGCTGGCCGTCGACGAGCCGCAGAGCGCGGCCTGGTGGTTCCCGTCCAACGACCACCCGACCGACCTGGCCACCTACGACATCTCGGTCGAGGTCCCGAACGACGTCGCGGCGCTGTCCAACGGCTCGCTCGTGCGCAAGACGGTGCAGCGGCCCGGCTGGACGCGCTGGAACTGGCGCAGCACCAAGCCGCAGGCGCCGTACCTGACCTCGCTCGAGGTCGGCAAGTTCGAGGTGAACGAGCAGACCACGCCGGACGGCAAGCCGTTCATCACCGCCTACGGCGCCGACCTCGGCGAATCGCTCGGTGCGGCCAAGGCCAGCATCGAGCGGACGCCGGAGATCACGGAGTTCCTCGCCTCGAAGTTCGGGCCTTACCCGTTCGAGGCGCAGGGCGGGGTCGCCACCACCGGCATCACCTTCGCGCTGGAGAACCAGACGCGGCCGGTGTACGGCGCCCGGGCGTTCCGCTCCGGCTCGAACACCTCGGTCGTCGCGCACGAGCAGGCGCACCAGTGGTTCGGCGACAACGTCACGCTCGGCAAGTGGAGCGACATCTGGCTGAACGAGGGCTTCGCGTCCTACGCGGAGTTCCTGTGGTCGGAGGAGACCGGCGAGGGCACCGCGGACGAACTCGCCCAGTACATCTACGACTCGGCGACGGCCGAGGACCCGTTCTGGCAGGTCCTGCCCGCCGACCCGGGCGAGGCGAACCAGTTCGACGCGGCCGTCTACGACCGCGGCGCGCTCGCCGTGCACGCGTTGCGCAAGGCTGTGGGTGACGACACGTTCTTCCGGATCCTGAAGACCTGGCAGCAGGCGAAGTCGCACAAGTCGGCGGTGATCCCGGAATTCATCGCGTTGGCGGAGAAGATCTCGGGCAAGCCGCTGTACGACCTGTTCCAGACCTGGCTCTACACCAAGGGCAAGCCGTCGGTGGGGCCCAACGGGACCCCGGCCCCGGCTCTCCGGGCCACCGCGGCACCTGTCGTGCCGAAGTCCTACCCGAAGATCCAGGCGACGCACGAAGTGCTCGGCGAGCGACACGCCCACTGACGGGTAGCGCTACGCTCGCGGCGTGACGGCCAAAGCGGAGCGGGTGAGGCGCATCGGGTGGTATGCCGCCCTCGTTGTCGCCTCACTCGTCACCGTGCTCTGCGTCTCGCTGCTGTTCGCCGCGTTCCGCAACGACAGCGCGATCGAAGCCGAACCCGGCCAGGCGACCGCGCAGGTCGAGTCGGTGACGTTCGACCGCACGATCATCAACTACGCCACCCCCGACGGCATCGTGCACAGCCCGGCCAACGGCGTGCTCTACCCGGCCGGGCTGGCCGCCGGGCAGCTGGTGAACATCGAGTACGACGTCGGCGACCCGGAACTCGCGCGGGTGGCCGGGCGGTCGGCGGCCACCACGCTGCTGCCGCTGGGCAGCATGATCCTCTTCACCTGGCTGGTCGCGGGTCCGTTGCTGTGGTGGATCCGGCGGCAGCGGCTGGCCTACCGGCGGTCTCTCGCCGAGGACTCCGTGGTGGAGGCCGTCCCGGCTCCGGAGCACTCCGCCTGATCTCGCGAGTACCCGAAGAGGCCTCCGGGTACTCGCGTCAAGGTCGGCCTCAGCCGACCGACGTCTGCCACCACCCCAGCACCTCGTCGGCCACCCCCGGCGCCGCCACCAGCAGCGCGTCGACGGGCAACGCCGAGTCCTCGCCGTGCCGGTCCAGCACCACGGCGCCCGCCTCGAGGGCCAGTGCGACCGAACCGGCGACGTCCCATTCCCGGTAGCTGTGCAGCACGGCGGCGGCGGCGTGCCCCAGCGCGACCTGCGCGATCGACAGCGCCGCCGAGCCCAGCACCCGCACGCCGGCGTGCGCGCCCGCGGCGCGTTCGATGAACTCGCCCATCCCCGGCCAGCCACCCTTGCGGGTGAGTTCCGTGCACACGATCGCCCCGGCCGTCCCGCAGCGGTCGGTCAGCCTGATCGGTTTGCCGTTGGCGCGGGCGCCGCGGCCGCGGGCGGCGGCGTAGATCTGCGCGCGGTACGGGTCGGCGACGACGCCGACCACGGGTCCCGAAGCGTCGATCAGCGCGAGGCTGTAAGCGCACCAAGGGACACCGGCGACGTAGTTCGCGGTGCCGTCGACCGGGTCGACGACCCAGCGGTATTCGGCGACGTCGGCACCGTGGTCGGCGCCGAATTCACCACCGACGACGGGGATCCCGGGGAATTCCGCGGTCAGTACGCGGCGGGTGTGGCGTTCGAGGATGCGGTCGGTGTCGGTGACCCAGTCGAAGGGCGAGTCCTTCAGGTCTGGGTGCGCGCCGCGGCCGGCGGTCGCGGTGATCACGTCGGTCGCGTCGTTGGCCAGCCGTCCGGCCACTTCGAGGGCCCTGGACAGCAACCCGGGCTCGACGGGTTGAGGCGGCCTAGACGACAGAAGGGTCATGCCTGCCTAGTGTGGCCGAAACTGGTTTCCGGAACACGACCTTGAGATGACATGTCGTCTGTTCTGTTTTTGTTGGCGTGGGCGTCACAACCGGATGCCACAGTGAGGCCGTGCGAGTCGCGATAGTCACCGAAAGTTTCCTGCCCCAGGTGAACGGCGTGACCAACTCCGTGCTCCGCGTCGTGGAACACCTCCGCGACCGTGCGCACGACGTGCTGATCATCGCCCCGGGGCCGGGGCCGGAGGAATACCTCGGCGCCCCGGTCGTCCGCATTCCCGCCCTCGACTTCCCCGGCGTGAACTCCCTCCCGATCGGCGTGCCGACCCGGACGGTCCTGACCGCGCTGGCCGATTTCGGCCCGGACGTGGTGCATCTGGCGTCGCCGTTCGTGGTCGGCGCCCGCGGCCTCGCCGCCGCCAGACGGCTGCGGGTGCCGTGTGTCGCGGTCTACCAGACCGACATCGCCGGTTTCGCCGCCGCGTACGGTTTCGGCATCGCGGCCAGGGCGGCCTGGCGCTGGGTGCGGCGCCTGCATTCGCGGGCAGATCGCACGCTCGCGCCGTCGTCGGACTCGGTGGAGCAGCTGAAACTGCACGGGATCCCGCGGGTGCACCGCTGGGCACGCGGCGTCGACATCGAGCGGTTCTCACCGGCGCACGCCGACCCCGCCCTGAAGGCGGAACTGGCCCCGAACGGCGAACTGCTGGTCGGTTTCGTCGGCAGGCTCGCGCCCGAAAAGGAGGTCGAGCGGCTGACCGCGCTGGCCGGGGTGGCCGGGATCCGTGTGGTCGTCGTCGGCGACGGCCCGGAACTGCCGATGCTGCGCGAGCGGATCCCGGGTGCGGCGTTCCTCGGCGCCCGGTACGGCGACGAGCTTTCGGCCGCGTACGCGAGCCTCGATGTCTTCGTCCACACAGGACCGCACGAGACGTTCTGTCAGGCCATCCAAGAGGCGATGGCGTCCGGGCTGCCGGTCCTGGCGCCGGCCGCGGGCGGCCCGAAGGACCTGGTCCTGCCCGGCCGCACCGGCTTCCTCCTGCCTGCCGACCGCGCCGGATACGCCACGGCGCTGGTGGACAGGATCGACGACCTGCGCGATGACGCGCTGCGCGCCAGGCTCGGGGAGAAGGCACGCAAGGTGGTGCTGGGCCGGACGTGGCCCGCCGTCTGCCGGGAACTGGTCGGGCATTACGAAGCTGTTCAGGGCAAAGTCGCTCGCGCGGCCTGACCTGCACATAGTCCGACCGGTGGCACACGCCGGCCGGGACCGCGGACGCGCTGCTCGTCCACTGTGGACGGCTGTCGGCCGAGAAGCACGTCGAGCGCAGCGCGGACGCCGTCATCGGACTCTTGGACAGTCCTGAGGAGACTCGGCGCACGGGCACGAGCGGAAGAGTTCGCCTGGCCGCGTCCGGCGCGAGGAATGCTCTCCGCGCTCGGATGATCACTTTGTATCTTCTTTGTACATCCGGCCTTCATCGTCGCTTCAACCAGCGAGCGAGAGGACGGCACGTGAGGTTCGAAGTACTGGGGACGTTCACCATCACATCCGGTTCGCGGTCGGTCCCGCTGCGCGGCCGGATGAGAAGAACACTGCTCGGGATACTGCTGGTCCGGGCGAACACCTTCGTGCCGGTGGACGTGCTCACCGAAGCCCTGTGGGAGAGCCGCTGGGAGCCGCGGGCGGTACCGAAGCTGCACTGGCACGTCCACAAGCTGCGTCAGGCCCTGCCCGAGGGGGAGCGGCTCGGGTTCGACAACGGCGGCTACCGGTTGGAGGTCCACCCCGGCGAACTCGACGTCGAGACCTTCGAGACGCTGGGCGGCCGAGCACTGAAGTCGTCGGACCCCACGCAGCGCGTGTCCCTGATCCGGCAGGCCCTCGCGCAGTGGCAAGGCGCGCCGTACGAGGGTCTGGACGTCCCGCAGCTCTCGGACGAGACCATGCGGCTTGCCGAACACCGGCTGGTCCTGCTCGAAGAGCTCTACCAGGCGGAACTGGCCCTCGGACGGCACGCGAGCGCGGCTGTGGAACTCGCGGACCTGGTGCGGCGGCACCCGTTGCGGCAACGGGCCCAGTACCTCTTGATGGACGCTCTCTGGCGGGCCGGGCGCACGTCCGACGCGCTGGCGGCCTACCGGCGCGCTCGCCGGGTGTCGATCGGTCAGCTCGGCCTCGAACCGGGGCCGGAACTGCGGTTCCTGGAGCGGCGGATCCTCGCGGGCGAAGCGGCGGGAGCCGGTGTGTCACCGGCCCCCGCTCTGTTCGACCGGGTCGGATACGTCAGATGACGCGGAGGTACAGGTAGACCGTCGTCCCCCGGTGGGACTTGTCGAAGTTCTTCCTGGTGCCCTCACCGCCCGCGCGGACGGTGCCGAAGCTGGCGCCGTCGGAACCCCAGGTGCCGTAGACCTCGGCGGCCTTGCCGTCGGCGTCGGTGTCCTTGACCCAGCCCTGGACACGGACGTTGCCGCCGCCGCAGGTGATGGTCCAGCCGGCCGCGCCGCCGCCGACGCTCGGAGCCTTCGTTTCGCCACAGGATCCCTGGATGACCACGACGCCATCGGGGGAGGCGGGAGCAGCAATCGACGGGGCGGCGCTCAGCAGCGCGCCGCCGATGACGGCGCCGGTCAGCGCGGCCATACCGGCCGTCTTCTTCACGAAGCTCATCTCGTTGCCTTTCTCAACCGGCGGGTTGTTTCCCGCCGCTGAAAACAGATTGCCCGCCTTCACTTTGCCGTTACTTTGCTGTCCGTTTACCTCGGCCGAATGGTCTATCCGGCTTCGTCCGGGCGCGGAGTGGGTTCACCACCGGACACTCAGGCGCCGAGGACTAGATTCAGCGGTATGTCCCGAGCGAGTCTTGACAAGGATCCGCACGAAGTCGCCGCCATGTTCGACGACGTCGCGGACGGCTACGACCGCGCGAACTCGTTCATGACCTTCGGCTTCGACCGCCGCTGGCGCACCACCACCGCCCGGGTACTGGACGCCAAACGCGGCGAGAAGGTGCTGGACCTCGCGGCGGGCACCGGTGTGTCCACTGTCGAGTACGCGCGCAACGGGGCCTGGTGCCTCGCCGCGGACTTCTCGGTCGGCATGCTCAAGGCGGGCAAGCATCGCGGCGTGCCGATGGTCGCCGCCGACGCGTTGAAGCTGCCGTTCGCCGACGAAAGCTTCGACGCGGTCACCATCTCGCTCGCGCTCCGGAACTTCGTCGACACGAAGGCCGCGCTCACCGAGATCGCACGCGTGGTCAAACCGGGTGGGCGGCTGGTCATCTGTGAGGTGTCGACGCCCACATTCCCGCCGATCCGGTTCCTGCACCGGACGTTCATCGCAAAACTGCTCACCTGGGTCGGCAGCCGGACCTCGTCGAACCCCGAGGCCTACTCCTACCTGGCCGAATCCATGCTGGCGTGGCCGGATCAGCGGACGCTCGGCGAGATCATCGCGAGCGCCGGATGGACCGAGGTGGAGTGGCTGAACCTCACGTTCGGCGTCGTCGCCATCCACCGAGCCAAAAAGCCGACTGTAGATTCTTAGGCATGACCCGTCGCAACCCTGACCACGACGCCGAAGTCATCGTCGTCGGTGCCGGACCGGCCGGCTCCACCGCCGCCACGTACCTCGCCCGCGCGGGCGTCGACGTGCTGCTGCTGGAGAAGACCGAGTTCCCGCGGGAGAAGGTGTGCGGCGACGGCCTGACCCCTCGCGGCGTCAAACAGCTCATCGACCTCGGCATCGACACCAGCGAGGACGCGGGCTGGGTGCACAGCCGCGGCCTGCGCATCCTCACCGGCGAGCTGACGCTCGAACTCGACTGGCCGGACCTGACGAGCTACCCGCCGTACGGCGTTTCCCGTACCCGCCAGGACTTCGACGACCTGCTCGCGAAGACCGCGGTCAAGGCGGGCGCGCGGCTCTACGAGCGCACGACCGTCACCGGCGCGATCACCGGCCCGACAGGCCGAGTGATCGGCGTCGAGGCGAAGGTCGGCCCGGAGAAGACACCGGTGAGCTACCGCGCTCCGCTGGTCCTGGCCTGCGACGGCGTCTCCGCGCGGCTCGCGCTGAGCGTCGGCATCCAGAAGAACGAGAAGCGCCCGATGGGCGTCGCGGTGCGGCAGTACTACAAGAGCCCGCGGCACGACGACCCGTTCATCGAGGGGCACCTGGAGCTGTGGGACCGCTCCGACCCGCGCGACCCGAAGCTGCTGCCCGGCTACGGCTGGGCCTTCCCGCTGGGCGACGGCACGGTGAACGTCGGCCTCGGCATGCTGTCGACGTCGGCCGCGTTCCGCGGCACCGACTACCGCGCGCTGCTGCGCCAGTGGCTCGACGGGACGCCCGAGGAATGGGGCTACCGCGAGGAGAACGCCATCGGCAAGGTCGGCGGCGCCGGTCTCCCGATGGGCTTCAACCGCACCCCGCACTACCGCGACGGCCTGCTGCTCCTCGGTGACGCGGGCGGCATGGTCAGCCCGTTCAACGGCGAGGGCATCTCGGCCGCGATGGAGTCCGCGCAGCTGGCGTCGGAGTTCGTCGTACAGGCGCTCGCGCGGCGCGAAGGACCTTCGCGTGAGCGGGCCCTTGAGGGCTACCCGCGCGCCGTCGGGGAGCTGATGGGCGGCTACTACCGGCTCGGCAACGTCTTCGCGAAGCTGATCGGGAAGCCGAAGATCATGCACGCCGCGACGAAGTACGGGCTGCGGATCAACTCGATCCTTCCGCTGGTCTACAAGGGACTCTCGGGCTGCTACGACGCCAAGGGCGGGGACGGCGTCGACCGCCTCATCGCCGCTCTCGCAC
This sequence comes from Amycolatopsis sp. cmx-4-19, assembly GCA_049998115.1. Classification (GTDB taxonomy): domain Bacteria; phylum Actinomycetota; class Actinomycetes; order Mycobacteriales; family Pseudonocardiaceae; genus Amycolatopsis. The sequence goes on from JAEBEO010000002.1 coordinate 28,198, forward strand.
GGGCCACCCCCACCCCACGCTGACGTCACGCGTTTCGTCCTCTAGTCGCGTGGTTCGGGACACGAATCACCGCGACTAGAGGACGAAACGCGGTGGGACGCGGGGGCGCGGGACACGTCTGGACCAATCGCGCATACTCCAGGCAGTGGTATCGGTCACAGGACAGAACCGGTCAAAACCCGCATCAGAATCGATCTTCGGAACGACGTCGCAGGTCACCGGTATCGCACGCCCGGAGTAACCGTACTGGCCGTGTGGCCAAGTTAGGGCAGCCTTATAGCACGGGGCCTAGGGACAAGAATGTGAGTCACGTCCTACACTCGGGCCATGCTTTGTGAATCGCTTCACATCCTCGACGGGAGGCTTGTGAACTATTTCACAAGCAAGGGGGCCGTTATGCACGGCCCGTAAGGGTTGCCTAACCCACGGCGGTGTGACCCAGGTGACTTAGGGTGCCGACCGAGGGAAGCGGTGAACCCCGACTCGAAAACCGCAGCGGCGCGGAAAGGATGGCGAAAACCCCGTGCTGATGTTGCCCGTGCTGACCCAGGCAGGCACCCCTTCGGTGCCCAACCTGAACATGTACCTCCCCCTGGTCCTTCTGTTCGTCCTCGCTCTCGGTTTCGCCGTGCTCTCGGTGCTGCTCGGCCCGCTGGTCGGCCCGAGCCGCCCCAACAAGGCGAAGCTCGCGGCCTACGAATGCGGTATCGAACCGTCGCCGCAGCCGGTCGTCGGCGGCGGCCGGATGCCCATCGCGTACTACATCACCGCGATGCTGTTCATCCTGTTCGACATCGAGATGGTCTTCCTCTACCCGTTCGCGGTCTCCGCGGACGCGCTGGGCATGTTCGGCCTGGTGGAGATCGTGCTGTTCATCGCGACGGTCGGTTTCGCGTACGCCTACGTATGGCGTCGCGGCGGCCTGGATTGGAACTAGAGAAGCATGGGCCTCGAAGAAAAACTCCCCAACGGCATCCTCCTGGCCAGCCTTGAGGGTCTGGTCAACTGGGCGCGCAAGAACTCGATGTGGCCCGCCACCTTCGGGCTCGCCTGCTGCGCGATCGAGATGATGACCGTCGGCGGCTCCCGCTACGACATCGCCCGGTTCGGCATGGAGCGCTTCAGCGCGACGCCGCGCCAGGCGGATCTGATGATCGTCGCCGGCCGCGTCACGCAGAAGATGGCGCCGGTGCTCCGCCAGATCTACGACCAGATGGCCGAGCCCAAGTGGGTGCTGGCGATGGGCGTCTGCGCCTCGTCCGGCGGGATGTTCAACAACTACGCCGTGGTGCAGGGTGTCGACCACATCGTCCCGGTCGACATGTACCTCCCCGGCTGCCCGCCGCGCCCCGAGATGCTGCTCGACGCGATCCTGAAACTGCACGCCAAGATCCAGGACGAGCCGATCAACGCCCGCCGCGCCGCGATCCGCGCCGCGAGTGGTGAGCGCACCGAGCTGATCGCCTCCTCGATCAAGTACGCGAAGAAGTGAGCGACGTGCCCGAAGACAACAACCCCGAAACCCCGGAGCCCGGCGGCGAGCAGTCCAGCGCCGACCGGCCCGAAGGCGGCTTGGAGCCGCAGGGCGTCCGCCCGGCCGAACCGGTGGTCACCGGTAAGGAACGCCAGGGCATGTTCGGCGTGCGCGGCACCGGCGACACCTCCGGCTACGGCGGCGTCCGCCTCCCGGCGTACAGCCCGGCCCCGGCGGAGCGTCCGTACGGCGGCTGGTTCGACGAGTTCGCCGACGAGTTCTACGCGGCTTTGGCGGACAACAAGGTTCCGGCCGAAGCCATCCTGCAGACCACGGTCGACCGCGGCGAGATCACCTTCTACGTCGCCCGCGAGCACCTCGTCGAGATCGCGCGGACGCTGCGCGACGACACCGGTCTCCGGTTCGAACTGCTCAGCTCGGTGTCCGGTGTGGACTACGGCGTCGACGTCCCGCAGCGGCTGCACTCGGTCTACCACTTCACGTCGATGACCTATCGCCGCCGCATCCGCGTCGAGGTCACCCTCGACGTCGAGGACCCGCATGTCCCGTCGCTGGTCGGGCTCTACCCGACCGCCGACTGGCAGGAGCGGGAGACCTGGGACATGTACGGCATCGTCTACGACGGTCACCCGGCGCTGACCCGCATCCTCATGCCGGACGACTGGGACGGCCACCCCCAGCGCAAGGACTACCCGCTCGGCGGGATCCCGGTCGAATACAAGGGCGCGGAGATCCCGCCGCCGGATCAGCGGAGGTCGTACTCGTGAGTACCGAAAACCTCTCCGACGTCACGACGGGCACCGCCACGGGACCCCAGGGCGCGGACAGCACCGACGACGTCGAGTACGCGGACTCGCGCGACACCACCGAAGGCCGCGTCTACACCGTTTCCGGCGGTGACTGGGAAGACCTCATCGAGGACTCCCGCCACGACGAGCGCATGGTCATCAACATGGGCCCGCAGCATCCGTCGACGCACGGCGTGCTCCGGCTCGTGCTGGAGATGGAGGGCGAGACCGTCACCCAGCTCCGCTCGGTCATCGGCTACCTGCACACCGGGATCGAGAAGAACTGCGAGTACCGCACGTGGACCCAGGGCGTCACCTTCGTGACGCGCATGGACTACCTCGCGCCGCTCTCCACCGAACTCGCGTACTGCCTCGGCGTCGAGAAGCTGCTCGGCATCCAGGCCCCGCGCCGCGCCGAACTGCTGCGCGTGATGCTGCTGGAGATCAACCGCATCGGTTCGCATCTGGTCTACATCGCCACCGGCGGGATGGAACTCGGTGCCACCACGGCGATGACGCTCGGCTTCCGTGAGCGCGAAGAGGTCCTGCACCTGCTGGAGCACCTCACCGGTCTCCGGATGAACCACGCGTTCATCCGGCCCGGCGGCCTCGCGCAGGACATGCCCGCCGACTACCAAGAGGTGGTCAGCGCGTTCGTCAAGACGATGGACGAGCGGCTTCCCTTGTACGACAAGCTCTTCACCGGTCAGCCGATCTGGCGCAACCGGCTCAAGGGCGTCGGCTACCTGCCGGTGGACGCCTGCCTCGCGCTCGGTGTCACCGGCCCGGTGCTGCGCAGCGCCGGTCTCCCGTGGGACCTGCGCAAGACCGAGCCGTACTCCCGCTACGACGAGTTCGAGTTCGACGTCCCGACCTCGACCGACGCGGACTGCTGGGCGCGGTACCTGATCCGCGTCGAGGAGATGCACCAGAGCCTGCGGATCATCAAGCAGTGCCTGAAGAAGCTCGAACCGGGTCCGGTCATGGTCGAGGACAAGAAGGTCGCCTGGCCCGCTCAGCTCTCGATCGGCAGCGACGGCATGGGCAATTCACTCGAACACGTCCGCAAGATCATGGGCCAGTCGATGGAATCGCTGATCCACCACTTCAAGCTGGTCACCGAGGGCTTCAAGGTCCCGGCCGGTCAGTCTTACACGACGGTGGAGTCGCCGCGTGGGGAACTGGGCGTGCACCTGGTGTCCGACGGCGGCACCAGGCCGCTGCGGGTCCACGTGCGCGAACCGAGTTTCGTGAACCTGCAGTCGATGCCCGCGATGGCCGAAGGCGGCCTCGTCGCGGACGTGATCGCCGCCATCGCTTCGATCGACCCCGTCATGGGGGGAGTGGACCGTTGAGCAACCAGCCCGAAAAGACGCCGACGCCCGAACCGGGCACCCGTCAGGCGGAACAGACCCACGTCGCCGCCGGTGGTGACGTCGACGTGATCGCGATCGCGCCGGATCCCGCCGTGGCGGCGGGCATCCTGGAGAACGCGAAGCCCGAAGACATCTTCGACGCCGACATCCACGCCAAGGCGCAGGACCTGATCTCGCGCTACCCGCAGTCCCGTTCGGCGCTGCTGCCGCTGCTGCACCTGGTGCAGTCGGTGCAGGGTTACGTGAGCCAGGAGGGCATCGCCTTCTGCGCCGCGCAGCTGGACCTGTCCGACGCCGAGGTCAGCGCGGTCGCGACGTTCTACACCATGTACAAACGCCGCCCGTGCGGCGAGCACCTGGTGAGCGTCTGCACGAACACGCTGTGCGCGGCCATGGGTGGCGACGCGATCTACAGGAAGCTCCAGACGCACCTCGGTTCCGAGGAGAAGCCGCTGGGGCACAACGAGACCGCGGGCACGCCGAACGAGCCGGGCTCGATCACCCTCGAACACGCCGAATGCCTCGCGGCCTGCGACCTCGCCCCGGTGATCCAGGTCAACTACGAGTACTTCGACAACCAGACCGAGGACAAGGCCGTCGCGCTGGTCGACGCGTTGCAGGCGGGCAAGAAGCCCGCCCCGACGCGTGGTGCGCCGCTGAGCGACTTCAGGGGTGCCGAACTGCAGCTCGCCGGGTTCTTCCCCGACGACGCGCAGCAGTACCGCACGGACGTCGACGGTCCTTCGCAGGCCGTCGAAACCCTGCGGGGCGCGCAGGTCGCGCAGGACCGCGGCTGGACGGCGCCCGCCATGCAGGACGTAGCTCTCCCTGAAGTGGAGAAGAAGTAATGGCAGACCCCATCACCCCGGTCCTCACGAAGCGCTGGCTCTCGCCCAACTCCTGGACGATCCAGTCCTACGAAGCCCTCGAGGGCTACACCGCGATCCGCAAGGCGCTCAAGGGCACTCCCGAGCAGATCGTCCAGCTGGTCAAGGACTCCGGCCTCCGCGGCCGCGGCGGCGCGGGCTTCCCGGCAGGCATCAAGTGGTCCTTCATGCCGCCGAACGAGGACAAGCCGCACTACCTCGTCATCAACGCCGACGAGGGTGAGCCGGGTACCTGCAAGGACATCCCGCTGATGATGGCGGACCCGCACTCGCTCATCGAAGGCTGCATCATCGCCTCGTACGCGATGCGCTCGCACCACTGCTTCATCTACGTCCGCGGCGAGGCGCTGCACTGCATCCGCCGACTCAACGCGGCCGTGCGCGAGGCATACGAAGCGGGCTACCTCGGCCCGAACATCCTCGACTCCGGATTCGGCCTCGACATCACCGTGCACGCGGGCGCCGGGGCGTACATCTGCGGTGAGGAGACGGCGCTGCTCGACTCGCTGGAAGGCCGCCGCGGCCAGCCGAGGCTCAAGCCGCCGTTCCCGGCGGCCGCTGGTCTGTACGCCGCGCCGACCACGGTGAACAACGTCGAGACCATCGCCAGCGCGCCGTACATCATCAACGGCGGTTCCGCCTGGTTCCGCCAGATGGGCAGGGAGAAGTCGCCCGGCCCGAAGATCTACTCGATCTCCGGCCACGTCGAGAATCCCGGCCAGTACGAATGCCCGCTCGGCACGACACTGCGCGAGCTGCTGGACATGGCGGGCGGCATGAAGGACGGCGTCCCGCTGAAGTTCTGGACGCCGGGTGGCTCGTCCACGCCGATGTTCACCAAGGAACACCTCGATGTCCCGCTGGACTTCGAAGGCGCGGCGGAAGCCGGGTCGATGCTGGGCACGACGGCCGTGCAGGTCTTCAACGAGACCGTTTCCGTGCCGTGGGCCGTGATGAAGTGGACGCAGTTCTACGAGCACGAGTCCTGCGGCAAGTGCACGCCGTGCCGTGAGGGCACGTACTGGCTGGCGCAAATCCTGGAGCGCATGGTCGACGGCAAGGGCACCGAAGAGGACATCGACACCCTCCTCGACGTCTGCGACAACATCCTCGGCCGCTCGTTCTGCGCCCTCGGTGACGGCGCGGTCTCGCCGATCCAGAGCGGGATCAAGTACTTCCGGGACGAGTTCCTGGCTTTGTGTCAGGCAAACAAGCGCGAATTGGTGGGGGCGCAGGCATGACGATCGCACCCGACAAGCCCGGCACCGAGGTCGAGGAGACCCCGGTTCCCGAGGGCCACGTCAAGCTGGTCATCGACGGGGAAACGGTCATCGCGCCCAAGGGCGAGTTGCTGATCCGCACCGCCGAACGGCTCGGCACGGTCATCCCGCGCTTCTGCGACCACCCGCTGCTCGACCCGGCGGGCGCCTGCCGCCAGTGCCTGGTCGAGGTCGAAATGGGCGGCCGTCCGATGCCGAAGCCGCAGGCCTCGTGCACCATGACGGTCGCCGACGGCATGGTCGTGAAGACCCAGCTGACCTCCGCCGTCGCGGACAAGGCCCAGCAGGGTGTGATGGAGCTGCTGCTCATCAACCACCCGCTGGACTGCCCGATCTGCGACAAGGGCGGCGAATGCCCGCTTCAGAACCAGGCGCTCGAGCACGGCCGCGCGGAATCGCGCTTCGTCGACACGAAGCGGACCTTCGCGAAGCCGCTGCCGATCTCCTCGCAGGTGCTGCTGGACCGGGAACGCTGCGTGCTCTGCCAGCGCTGCACCCGCTTCTCCCGCGAGATCGCCGGCGACCCGTTCATCGAACTGCTCGAACGCGGCGCCCACCAGCAGATCGGCACCGCCGAGACGGCGGACGTGCTGGACCTGGCCTCCCGGACCACCTCCGGTGACCCGTTCCAGTCGTACTTCTCCGGCAACGTCATCCAGATCTGCCCGGTCGGCGCGCTGACGTCGGCCGCGTACCGGTTCCGTTCGCGGCCGTTCGACCTGGTGTCCTCGCCGAGCGTGTGCGAGCACTGCTCGTCGGGCTGTGCCGAGCGGACCGACTTCCGCCGCGGCAAGGTCATGCGCAAGCTCGCGGGCGACGACCCCGAGGTCAACGAAGAGTGGATCTGCGACAAGGGCCGGTTCGGCTTCCGCTACGCCACCGCCGACGACCGCATCCGCCGTCCGCTGGTCCGCAACGCCGACGGTGTCCTGGAAGAGGCTTCCTGGACCGACGCGCTGCGTGCGGCCGCGGCCGGGCTGGCCGCGGCACGTGACGGCAAGGGTGCCGCGGTGCTGCCCGGCGGCCGCCTGACCGTCGAGGACGCTTACGCGTACTCGAAGTTCGCGCGGATCGCCTTGGGCACCAACGACATCGACTTCCGCGCCCGCCCGCATTCGGCCGAGGAACTGAGCTTCCTCGCGGCGCACGTGGTCGGGACGACGCCGGAAAGCGGCGTCACCTTCGGCGAGATCGAGCGGGCGCGCACGGTGCTGTGCGTCGCGTTCGAGCCTGAGGACGAGGCGCCGATCGTGTTCCTGCGGCTGCGCAAGGCGGCCCGCAAGAACCGCACCCGCGTCGTCCACTTGGGACAGTGGACCACTTCGTCGGTCCGCAAGACCTTCGGTGAGCTGCTGGCCTGCGCGCCGGGCAGCGAAGCCGCCGCCATCGACGGCATCGCGCAGCACGCGCAGGATGTCGACGCGGCGTTGACGGCCGAAGGCTCGGTGGTACTGGTCGGCGAGCGTGCCGCGGAGGTCCCCGGCCTGTTCTCGGCCCTGCACCGGCTGGTGGAGCGCACCGGCGCCCGGCTCGCGTGGATCCCGCGTCGTGCGGGTGAACGCGGTGCCCTGGCGGCGGGCGCGGCGCCGACGCTGCTGCCCGGCGGCCGTTCGGTCACCGACGCCTCGGCTCGCGCCGAGGTCGAAAAGGCTTGGGGCGTCACGCTTCCCGCCACGGCGGGCCGCGACACCACCGGCATCCTCGAGTCGATGGTCCGCGGTGACCTGGCAGGCCTGGTCGTCGGCGGGGTCGACCCGTACGACCTGCCCGACCCGGCGCTCGCCCTGGGCGCGCTCGACAACGCGGCCTTCGTCGTGAGCCTGGAACTGCGGCCCAGCGCCGTCACCGAGTACGCGAACGTCGTCCTCCCGATCGCCCCGGCGGTCGAGAAGTCGGGCACCTACCTGAACTGGGAAGGCCGCCGCCGCGAGTTCGTCGTCACCCTCGAAGGCACCGGCGCGCTGCCGGACTGCCGGGTGCTCGACACCCTCGCCGTCGAGATGGACGCGGACATCCTCACCCAGACCCCGGCCGCGGCCGCCGCCGACCTGGCCAGGCTGCCGGACAGGACCGAGCCGTCGGTCTTCGAGCCGTCGGTCGCCGTCGCGGCCCCGGTCGCGGGCAACGGCAAGGCCCTGCTCGCCACCTGGCGTCAGCTGATCGACAACGGTTCGCTGCAGGACGACGAGCCGCACCTCAAGGGCACCCAGCGCGACGTCGTCGCCCGTCTCTCGGCGAAGACCGCCGAAGGACTGGGCGGCAGCGTGAAGGTCTCCACCGAACGTGGTTCCCTCACACTGCCGGTCGAGGTCGCCGACCTGCCGGACGGTGTCGTCTGGCTCCCGGGCAACTCCGACGGTTCGGCCGTCCGCGCCGTGCTCGCGGCGGGACACGGCTCCGCCGTCAACCTCACCGGAGGTGAGAAGTGACCCCGTTGCTCAGTCAGATGCCGGACGCCGCCGAGCGTGCCGCGCTGCTGGCGGACGACCCGCTGTGGTTGATCCTGATCAAGACGGTCGTGATCCTGCTGATCGGCCCGATCCTGACGATCTTCCTGATCGTCTGGGAGCGCAAGGCCGTCGGCCGGATGCAGAACCGCCCCGGCCCCAACCGGGTCGGCCCCGGCGGCTACCTGCAGTCCTTGGCGGACGCGATCAAGCTGCCGTTCAAGGAACAGATCATCCCGGACACCGCCGACCGCAAGGTGTACTTCCTCGCGCCGGTGATCTCCGCGGTGCCCGCGCTGATCGCGCTGGCCGCGATCCCGTTCGGCCCGGTGGTCTCGATCTTCGGCGAGCGGACCGTGCTCCAACTGGTCGACCTCCCGGTCGGCGTGCTGGTGATCCTGGCCTGCTCGTCGATCGGCGTGTACGGCCTCGTACTGGCCGGCTGGTCTTCCGGTTCGCCGTATCCGCTGCTCGGCGGACTGCGCAGCGCGGCGCAGGTGATCTCCTACGAGATCGCGATGGGCCTGTCCATCGTGGGCGTCATCCTCTACGCGGGTTCGATGTCGACCTCGCAGATCGTCGAATCACAGCAGACCGGCTGGTACTTCTACCTGTTGCTGCCCAGTTTCGTGATCTACCTGATCTCCATGGTCGGCGAGACCAACCGTGCCCCGTTCGACCTCCCCGAGGCCGAATCCGAGCTGGTCGGCGGTTTTCACACCGAGTACAGCTCGATGAAGTTCGCGATGTTCTTCCTCGCCGAGTACGTCAACATGGTGATCGTTTCGGCGTTCGCGACGACATTGTTCCTCGGTGGCTGGAAGTTCCCGTTCGTCGGCGCCGAGCACGCGCTCAACCAGGGCTGGCTCCCGCTGCTGTGGTTCACCGCGAAGCTGTTCATCCTGCTGTTCGGCTTCATCTGGCTGCGCGGCACGCTGCCGCGGCTGCGGTACGACCAGTTCATGCGGCTGGGCTGGAAGGTCCTGGTGCCGGTCAACCTGGTCTGGATCGTGGTGATCGTCTCGGTCCGCGCGATCAAGAACTCGGGTGGCCTCTCCACCCCGCAGATCCTCATCGGCGGCGGCGCGCTCATCCTCGTCGTCGTCATCCTGAGCCTGCTGCTGCCGGACAAGAAGGTCCCCGACGACGACTACGTCCCGGTGACCGGCGGCGGGTTCCCGGTGCCGCCGCTCGACCTGCAGGTCCCGGATCAGACCCCGCGTCAGAAGGCCCTCGCGAAGGCCGAAGCCCGGGCGGCCAAGCGCAAGCCCGCGGCGGTTTCCAGTGGAAGGGAGGCCGGCGATGGGGATGTTTGATCCCCTCAAGGGTTTCGGTGTCACCTTCGGGATGATGTTCAAGAAGGTCGCCACCGAGGAGTACCCGGAGGCAGGCGCCCCCGCCGCTCCGCGTTACCACGGCAGGCACCAGCTCAACCGGCATCCGGACGGGCTGGAGAAATGCGTCGGCTGCGAGCTGTGCGCGTGGGCCTGCCCGGCGGACGCGATCTTCGTCGAAGGCGGCGACAACACCGAAGAGGCGCGTTTCTCGCCCGGTGAACGGTACGGCGCCGACTACCAGATCAACTACCTGCGCTGCATCGGCTGCGGGTTGTGCGTCGAGGCCTGCCCGACCCGATCCCTGACGATGATCAACTTCTACGAGCTGGCCGACGACGACCGGCAGAGGCTGATCTACACCAAGGAAGACCTCCTCGCGCCGCTGCTGCCCGGGATGGAGCAGCCGCCGCACCCGATGCGGCTCGGCGAGAACGAGCAGGACTACTACGTCAACGGTCCGGAACTCGCGCGGCCCAAGCCCGCCGAGAGCACGGAGGCCGTCCAGTGATCACGGCTTTCCTCGCGCAGACGGACGTTTCGGCCGGGATCACCACCGGGGAGACCATCGCCTTCTGGGTGCTCGGCCCGCTCGCGCTGCTCGGCGGGCTCGGCATGATCTTCTCCTCGGGCGCCGTGCACTCGGCGCTGTGGCTGGTCCTGACCATGCTGTGCCTCGGCGCGCTGTACATGATCCAGCAGGCGCCGTTCCTCGGCTTCACCCAGATCATCGTCTACACCGGCGCGATCATGATGCTGTTCCTGTTCGTGCTGATGCTGGTCGGCCGCGAGAGTTCCGACTCGGTCGTCGAAGTGCTGCGCGGGCAGCGGGTCATGGCGACCCTGCTCGGCATCGGCGTCGGCGGGCTGCTCGCGGCGGGTCTCGCCCGCGCGCTGACCAACGTCACCCCGGCGCTGCCGCTCGACCCGGCGAACCTCGACGGCGGCGGCCCCGGCGGGCTGGGACGGCTCATCTTCACCAAGTACCTGTTCCCGTTCGAGCTCACCTCGGCGCTGCTGATCACCGCCGCGCTCGGCGCGATGGTGCTCGCCTTCACCGACCGGCACGCCAAGGGCGGCAAGAAGTCGCAGAAGGAACTCGTGGTCGACCGGTTCACCGGCAAGCACGACCGGCCTTCGCCGCTGCCCGGCCCGGGTGTCTTCGCGACCGCCAACTCGGTCGCCACCCCGGCGCTGCTGCCGGACGGCTCGATCGCCCCGGAGTCGCTCTCGGACATCATCGAGTCCACTTCGGCTTCGCGTCTCGAAGACGAGCGCAAGCAGGTCGCCGGCCCGGGGAACGGCCCGGACGCCCACGCGCTCGTAGGTAAGAAAGAAGGGGACGAGGAATGACCCCGACGTACTACCTGCTCCTGTCCGCGCTGCTGTTCGCCATCGGCGCGGTCGGGGTGCTGGTGCGCCGCAACGCGATCGTCGTGTTCATGTGCATCGAGCTGATGCTGAACGCGGCGAACCTGTCCCTGGTCACGTTCGCCCGGATCAACGGGTCGCTCGACGGCCAGGTGATGGCGTTCTTCGTGATGGTCGTGGCCGCCGCGGAGGTCGTGGTGGGGCTGGCGATCATCATGGCGATCTTCCGCACCAGGCGCTCGGCCTCGGTCGACGACACCAACCTGCTGAAGTACTAGGGAGCACCGAGAGTGACCGCATCATCGTGGCTGCTGGTGGCCTTCCCGGCTCTCGGCGCCCTTATTCTTTTGCTGGCGGGTAAACGGGCCAGGGGCTGGGGACACCTCCTCGGCAGTGCGACCGTCTCACTGTCCTTCGTGTACGGGCTGATCCTCTTCTTCACCGCAGACACGAAGAACATCGCGGACACGCACCTGTTCTCGTGGATCCCGGTTTCGGCGCTTCAGGTCGACTTCGGGCTCCGGATCGACGCGCTGTCGCTGACGTTCGTCCTGCTGATCACCGGCGTCGGCATGCTGATCCACTTCTACTCGATCGGCTATATGTCCGAGGACCGCGACCGGTCGAGGTTCTTCGCGTACCTCAACCTGTTCGTCGCCTCGATGCTGATCCTGGTGCTGGGCAACAGCTTCGTGACGCTGTACCTCGGCTGGGAAGGTGTCGGCCTCGCGTCGTACCTGCTCATCGGCTGGTACCAGGACCGCCCGTCCGCCGCCACCGCGGCGAAGAAGGCGTTCCTGATGAACCGCGTCGGTGACGTCGGGCTCGCGCTGGCGATCTTCCTGATGTTCAAGTACGTCGGGAGCACCGGCTACGCCGAGGTCTTCGGTGCGATCGACAAGATCCCGAGCGGTGCGATCACCGCCATCGCGATCCTGCTGCTGCTGGGTGCCTGCGGTAAGTCCGGTCAGTTCCCGCTGCAGGCCTGGCTTCCGGACGCGATGGAGGGCCCGACCCCGGTTTCGGCCCTGATCCACGCGGCGACGATGGTCACCGCCGGCGTCTACCTGGTCGCCCGCGCGCACGAGATCTTCAACGCCACCCCGGACGGCCGCCTGATCGTCACCCTCGTCGGTACGGTCACGCTGCTGATCGGATGCATCATCGGTTGCGCCTACGACGACATCAAGAAGGTCCTGGCGTACTCCACGGTGAGTCAGATCGGCTACATGATGCTCGCCGTCGGCCTCGGGCCGATCGCGTACGCGCTGGGCATCATGCACCTGGTGGCGCACGGTTTCTTCAAGGCGGGGCTGTTCCTCGGGGCCGGTTCGGTCATGCACGCCATGAACGACGAGGTCGACATGCGGAAGTACGGCGGGCTGCGCAAGCACATGCCGGTCACCTTCTGGACCTTCGCGCTCGGTTACCTCGCACTGATCGGCATCCCGCCGCTTTCCGGCTTCTTCACCAAGGACGCGATCATCGAAGCGGCGCTGTCCCAGGGCGGCTGGCGCGGCTGGGTGATGGGTGGCGCGGCACTGCTCGGCGCCGGGCTCACCGCGTTCTACATGACGCGCCTGATGGTGATGACCTTCTTCGGCAAGGAACGCTGGAAGGAGATCAAGAGCAGCGACGGCCGCGACTTCCACCCGCACGAGTCCCCCGCGGTGATGAAGTGGCCGATGATCATCCTGGCCGTCGGCTCGATCGGCGCGGGTGCGTTCTTCGCCCTCGGCGACCGGTTCGCCGAATGGCTCTCGCCGGTGGTCGGACCACTCGAAGAGGGTGGCCACAGTGTCATCCCGCACCTGCTGGTCCCGTTCCTGACCGTGGCGCTGTCCGTCCTGGGCGCGCTCGCGGCCTGGCTCTTCGTCGGTCGTAAGGACGTTCCGGTGGAACGCCCCGAGCGGGTCTCGGTCGTGGTCAAGGCCGCGCGCAACGACCTCTACGGCAACACCCTGAACGAGACGCTGGTCGGCCGCCCTGGCACCTGGCTCGCCCGCGCGCTGGTCTACGTGGACAACCGCGGTGTCGACGGCGCTGTCAACGGCCTCGCCGCCGCGCTCGGCGGCGGATCCGGGCGCCTGCGCCGCCTGCAGACCGGCTTCGTCCGCTCATACGCACTGTCCATGTTGGGCGGCACATTCCTGCTTCTGGCGGCACTCCTGCTGGTGAGGTTCTCCTGATGACTTGGCTCCTGGCAACCATCCTGGTGCCGCTGGTAGGTGCAGCGGTCGTCGCGGGGATGAAGAAGAATGACAGGCTTGCGACGCTCACCGCGCTCGCGGTGTCCATCCTGACGTTCCTGCTGGTGATCCCGCTGTGGGCGAGCTATTCGCCGACGGGGGACCGGATCCAGCAGAAGTCCTCGATGGACTGGATCCCGAACTTCGGCATCCACATCTCGTTCGGCGTCGACGGCATCGCGCTGGTGATGATCGCGGTCATCGGGCTGCTGGTGCCGATCGTGGTCGGCTCGCTCGGCCTGACCGACAAGCTCCCCGCCGGGCGCTCGGCGGGCGGGTACCTGTCGCTGATCCTGGTGCAGCAGTCGCTGACCATCGCGGTGTTCGCCGCGACCGACGTCTTCCTGTTCTACGTGCTGTTCGAGATCATGCTGATCCCGATGTACTTCCTGATCGGCGGCTACGGCGGCGCGAACCGGCAGTACGCGGCGGTCAAGTTCTTCCTGTACTCGTTCCTCGGCGGCCTGATCATGCTGGCCTCGGCCATCGGGGCGTACTCGCTGGCCTCGGACAAGCTGGGCAAGGGCACCTTCGACTGGGAAACGCTCGTCACGGTCGTCCGCGACGCGCCGACCGGCACCCAGATCTGGCTGTTCCTCGGGTTCTTCCTCGCCTTCGCGATCAAGGCCCCGCTGGTGCCGTTCCACACCTGGCTGCCGGACGCCGCGGGCCAGGCGCCCATCGGCGTCGCGGTGCTGCTGGTGGGTGTGCTGGACAAGGTCGGCACGTTCGGGTTCCTGCGGTACTGCCTCCCGATGTTCCCGGAGGCCAGCAAGCAGCTCGCGCCGTTCGTACTGGTGCTCGCGGTCGCGGGTGTCCTCTACGGCTCGATCCTCGCCGCGGGACAACGCGACATGAAGCGGTTCATCGCCTACGTGTCGATCGCCCACTTCGGGTTCATCGCGCTGGGCATCTTCACCTTCAACGAGCAGGCGATGGTCGGCTCGGTGTCGTACATGCTCAACCACAGCCTCGCCACCGGGATGCTGATCGTGGTGGTCGGGCTCATCGTGATGCGCGGCGGGTCCACCAAGATCTCCGACTACGGCGGCATGGCGAAGGTGACCCCGCTGCTGGGCGGCATGCTGCTCATCGCCGGTCTGTCCACTTTGTCCCTGCCCGGCACGAACTCCTTCATCAGTGAGTTCCTGGTGCTGCTGGGGTCCTTTGTGGACCATCCGGTGTACACGATCATCGCGACGGTCGGCATGGTGCTGGCCGCGGCGTACGTGCTCTGGCTCTACCAGCGCGTCATGCAGGGACCCGTCCGCGGTGACGCCCTCATGGGCGCCGGTGGAGGTCCGGGCACGGCTATCGCGCCCGAACTGGGCGCGACCAAGGCCATCAAGGACCTCGGCGGCAAGGAGATCGCGATCCTGGCGCCGATGGTCGTGCTGATCATCGCGCTCGGGTTCTACCCCAAGCCGGTGCTCGACACGATCACCCCGTCGGTGCAGGCGACGATGTCGTCCGTACAGGGAGGCAAGTAACAGTGCTCTTCTTGACTCAGGCGCCACCGGTGAAGGTGCCGTCGATCGACTACTTCGCCGTCACGCCGATCTTGATCATTCTCGGCGTGGCGTGTGTCAGCGTGCTGTTCGAAGCCTTCCTGCCCAAGCACCTGCGGTGGCCGTCACAGGTCTTCCTCTCCCTGGTCGGGATCGGGGCGGCCGGTGTCTTCCTGGTCTGGTACGCGAGTTCGTCCGCGCCGAAGAGCGGCGTCACGACCTTCAGCGGCGCGATCGCCATCGACCGGCCGTCGCTGTTCCTCTGGGGCACGCTGCTGGCGCTGGCGCTGGGCGCGGTACTGCTGATCGCGGACCGCTCGGTCGAACCCGGTGGCGCGTTCGTCGCGCAGGCCGGAATCCGGCCCGGCACGCTGCAGGACCGCGCGCAGGTCGGTACCACCGGCATGCAGACCGAGGTCTTCCCGCTGACGTTGTTCGCGCTCGGCGGCATGATGGCGTTCGTCGCGGCCAACGACCTGCTGACGATGTTCATCGCCCTCGAAGTGCTGAGCCTGCCGCTGTACCTGATGTGCGGTCTCGCACGGCGGCGTCGCCTGCTCTCGCAGGAATCCGCGGTCAAGTACTTCCTGCTCGGCGCGTTCTCGTCGGCGTTCTTCCTCTACGGCCTCGCGCTGCTCTACGGCTACGCGAACTCCGTGAAGCTTTCGGACATCGCCAACGCCGCCGCCGGTTCGGACCGTTCGGACACGCTGCTGTTCGCCGGACTCGGGCTGCTCGCGGTCGGCCTGCTGTTCAAGGGCTCCGTCGGTCCGTTCCACACCTGGACCCCGGACGTCTACCAGGGCGCGCCGACCCCGGTCACCGCGTTCATGGGTGCCTGCACCAAGGTCGCCGCGTTCGGCGGGATCCTGCGGGTGTTCTCGGTGGCGTTCGAATCGACAAGCTGGGAATGGCGCGGGGTCCTCTGGGGCGTCGCGATCATCTCGATGCTGATCGGCGCGGTGCTGGGCCTCACGCAGACCGACGTCAAACGCATGATCGCCTACTCGTCCATCGCGCACGCCGGGTTCCTGCTCATCGGTGCCATCACGATGACCGAGCAGGGCCTTTCGAGCACGCTGTTCTACCTGCTGGCCTACGGCTTCACGACGCTCGCCGCGTTCGGCGTCGTCTCGCTGGTGCGGGATGCGAACGGCGAGGCGACGCACCTCTCCGCGTGGGCGGGCCTGGCGAAACGGTCACCGGTGCTGGCGGGTGTGTTCACCTTCCTGCTGCTCGCGCTGGCCGGTATCCCGCTGACCAGCGGGTTCGTCGGCAAGTTCGTGGTCTTCTCGGCGGCCCTGTCCGACGGGATGGCGCCGCTGGTCGTCATCGCCCTGGTGTTCAGCGCGGTCGCCGCGTTCTTCTACCTGCGGGTGATCGTGCTGATGTACTTCTCCGAGCCGGCTTCCGACGGCCCGACCGTCACCGTGCCCGGCGCGTTCACCACCACGGCGATCACGCTCGGCGTCCTCGTCACGCTGGTGCTCGGGCTGATCCCGGCGTTCGCCCTCGACTGGGCGGGCTCCGGCGGTTTCGCCCTGAAGTAGCCCGTCCTATTGTCGCGGAAGGCCCCCTCGCTTTCGTGAGGGGGCCTTTTCGTGTCAGCGTAAGGACCTTCGCCCACCCCGGGGACTGACTTGCCGCGGCGCACAGGGCAGGGTTGCCCGGATCACCGGGACGACACGATGCTTTCGCTGTCGCGCGACGCCGAACGGCCCGACTGGCTGGAGAGCACCGCCACCAGGATGTCCCGGCAGGCGAAAACCCTTACCCAGTACGAACTCAACGCCACCAGGATCGTCGAGTCCTGCGCCACGTTGCTCTTGGTGCGGCTGATCGAGTCCCGCCTAACGGTCGAGACCGGCCCGCAGCGCGGCGAGCTTGTGGGCCAGCAGCACGGGTTCGCCGGGCAGGACGGTGATGTACCGGTTCCGGGGTGAACCGGTCACGTGCATGGCCACCCGCCCGGCGTCGAGGTCCAGATACGTCAGGCCGTCGGTGGCCTCGACGCGCTTCTCGCCATCAGGATGCTTGGCCGCGGCGAAGATGCCGACGCCGAAGTACGGCTGCTCGAAAACCTCGTCCAGCCGCCGAGCCTCACGGCTCCTCGACTCGGCCTCGTCGTCGTAGAGTTCACTCCCTCCACTGAGCTTGAAGTCGTCCTGTGGCAAGGAAAACGGGGCGAATCGGGCCGGCGGGTACTCGGGCAGGTTCAGCACGAGTGCCGCCGGGCGGTCTTCGGTCCGCACCCCCTTCAGCCACACCCGGCCGCCCTGGCAGATCGCGGTCACCGCCGCGCGCCCGCGGACCGCGACCAGCACGCCGTACTGCTCCGCCTCCGTCCGCACGGTCGCGTAGTACTCGGTGTTCGGCCGGTCGAGGATGTGCAGGACGTCCTCGAAGTCGCTGGTCAACCGCTTGCCCTCGGTGAACCCGAGCCCACCGAGCTCCTCGAACGCCGCCAGGTCCTCGCCGTTGCGCGACGACGGCGGGATGTAGCGCAGGCCGCCCGCGAAGATCAGATGCGGATCTCCGCAGCCGGCGTGACGGAACGCGGTCAGCAAGGTGTCGAGCGTGATCTCGACCGGGCGCGCGAGCACCACGTTGCTCCCTCCCCTGGAACTGTGGTGCTAGTTCTTCTTCTCGCCGATCACCGGCGGCATCGGCTTTTCGAGGTAACCGCCGAAGGTCTCGTCCGGATCCGGATTCTGGAGGTACGCCGGAGCCCTCTTCTCCTTGTCCTCCTCGCCTTTCCCGCGAGCCGCACCGGGCGCCATCGGCATCCCGTTCGTCCCGCCGCGGCCCGCGGCTCCCGCTGTTCCCGCACCACCACGGCCACCGACCATCCCGCCCGGCACCCCCGCGCCGGTCCGGCCACCCGCCCCGGGTTGGCCGGGGCCACCGGGTACTCCACCTCGGAAACCGCCCGGCACACCGGGACCGCCGGTGGTCCGCCCGCCGGGTCCGCTGACAGGCCCCTGGCTGCCACCGATACCCGGCCCGAACGGACCGAACGCAGGCGGCTGCCCACCACCGGGGGTGATGGGCTTGCCCGTCGGCCCGAAGTCGAGATGCGCCGCCGGGGGCACGACCGGGCTGACCTGGGGCGGTGTGTAGGAGTTCGCGCGTGTCCCGTCGTCGGGCGTCGGAAGATGCGTACCCGGCTGAGGCCATTGGTGTGGCCCGCTGTGCCCGGGTTGGGGACTGCCCTGGTCTGGCTGCGGCCCGCTCTGGCCCGGCTGGGGTCCGCTCTGGCCGGGAGGCGGCGCACTGGATCCAGGACCGCCGGGAGCCCCCGGCTGCCCGATCCCGCGATACGGCTCGCCGATCCCGCGCTCGCGCCCGTCGGAGCCGTCGTCGAAGCCCTTCGCCGACGGCTTCCCCTCGTCCAGCGTGACGGCGCCACCGGGATCGGTGAGCTGCGCGTACTGGGCGGGCAACTCGTCACCATTGGAGGTACTGGCGGAGTGATAGCTCGCGAAGGTGTCGATGTTGTGCTGGCTGTCGGCCTGGTAACCCCTCGCCTTGTCGGCGTAGGAGGGCTTGCCGACGAGCTGATTGAGGACGTCCATCGCGGTCGGTTCCGGCGGACTCGGCGGCACCGGCTTGACCGAGTTCTTCGCCGACCCGAACGCGTCCATCTGCGAGGTGATGGCGGTCTGCGCCCTCGCCAGATGCATCGCGTCGTCCATCGAAGCCTCGACGAGCGGCTTCGTCGCGTCGACGGCCGCACTGCTGGACGCACCCTGCCAACCGGCGGCGGTCTTCTGACTGAGCGCGGTGATCCGCTGCATCCGGTCTTGGTGGCGTTTGGCCAGGTTGTAGGCGCCTTGCTGGGCTTCGGAGAGCGAACCGGTGCCTTCGCCGCCGGTGACCTGGGTGTAGATCTCGGCTGCGGTGAGCGGCCCCTCGATGCCCATCAGTTGCCCCCTCTGACGGTGGCCAGGACCCGGATCGCCGCTTCACGCGCGGCGTCACAAGGGTCCTTTTTGCCGACGTTGGCTTCGGACTGCTCCAGCACGATGTCGATGGTCTCGTTGTTGCTGGTCCCCAGCGCCACGGAGCATTTGCCCCGGCTTGCTCGTTCGTCTTCGGTGCCGTAGGCGGTCACTGGATAGCCGTCGATCGCTTCGAGCGGTTCGAACAACTTGTAGGTCGTGCCCTTGGCTTCGTAGACGCTCGTCATTCCCCGGTCGGGTGACTTGCTGAAAAGCACATTGACCGTCGGGCGGGTGGCGGAAGGCGGTACCCAAAGGCAGGAAGGGCCAGCCGATCCATCCAGCTGCGACTTGGTTTCCACTCGGGGACCGAGCAGTTCTTTTGCTTGTGTAAGGGTGAGGGCGTTGCACGGGGTCGGTTTGACCTGCGCCAAGTCGATCGGGACGTCGACTTTGGGTACGCCGGGGCCGGGCAGCTGTCCCGCCGCATTCGAGGGGGTCGAGCTGGTGGCGTCGCTTGTGGGCTTGGGGGTGCCGTCCTTGGTCGATGGCGAACACGCGCTAAGGATGAGCGTGACGGCGCTGATGAGAAGTATGGTGCGACGCATCAGGCGAGGCCTTTCGGCTGTTGGTTGAGGACAGTGGTGGCCTGCTCTTCCGCCGTGGCGTACTTGCCGAGAGCGGTCACGTATTTGCTGGCCATACTTTCGCAATACGAGATGCGCTGCCGGAGTGTCTCCTGGAGGGCCGCCCCAGACTTTTGGGTGATTACGGCATTGTCGCCGCTCGCGAACTCCAGTCCTGGAGGCTGGGCCCTGGCGAGCTTCCCTGCTTGAGCTAGGTCAACCTGGTATTCCAGAGCAAGCTCGCGCCACTCCGCCACCAGCTCATGGAGCGTCGCCTCGTCGAACTTGAACCCGGCCCCTTCGGCGACCGGCGCACCGTAGGAACCCCCGGTAGGGCGAAACCCGACGATGTTGTTCCACTGCGGGCCGGGCTGGTAGGTCGGCGATCCCTCAGGCACGGCCATGCACCCCCGAGGCCTCGGAGTCATCCCCGTCGACGGGCCGAAGCCGCACTGAAGTCCTCGTCGTCATATGCCCCTCCCGTGGCTACAAGGCGCACCTCCCCGATGCACCCTGCGTAATCCGACGGCCGGAAGATTACCAGGGTTCCGCACGACGCGAACCCGTCTGCATAAACTTCCGCCCCCTGCTGAATAGCGCCGGGGCGCTCGGTGACTATCCGTGAAACCATTCGTGTGAATGTGTTCCCGAAGAGCGGCGTTTTCCTGGTAGATGCGCCGCGACTTCGCACACTCTGCGTAATGAAGTTGTGAGAGGGATGCTTGTTGCGCTGCTGGCCGTCCCCATGGCGTCCTGTACGGATTCCGTGGTCACGGCACCACCGCGACCATAGGTTTCGAAATGGCAGCCGAAGCAACCCCGGCCTGCCGATCGTGAGTAGCGGGCCGTCGACGTGGCGCTTGCCGCGCCCGACTTCTGTGCGCTGATCGATCTGGCCGTCTATGAGCGCAGGAAGGGCGGTGATACCCGGACGGTGGTACGGGAGGCGGAGGTGAAGCACGGCCGGAAGTGGTGCACGCTTCTCCGCGACGGCTACGAGGACATCGTCTACGTCCAAAACGTGGATTCGTTTCACGCGATGCTCCGGGACGATGGGACCGTCGTCGACCTGGGCGGCATGAAGGCTTACCAGGTCGAGACTCGCCGCGAAGGCAAGGACTACGGCCGCGTCGGGGTCTGCGCGAATCGGATCTCGAACAGCAAGGGTGAGAACTGCGAGCCGGCGGTGAACACACAGGTGTCGTCGGGTGCCGAGCTGATCCTCGCCGCCGACCCGAATGTCGAATGCGCGGTTTTCCGCGCCGCGGTCGAGAAGACTTTCGGACCGGAATTCGAGCCGATCGCCGCGCCGGGCTTCTGCTACTTGGTCGAGCCCGGCATCGGCTTCAGATCGAGGTCGGGGCCACCGCGAACGGCGGCGCGCCGGGGGAGTGGCACGCGGATCCGAACCAGACCTTCAAAGACCACGAACAGGCGTCGTCCAGCGGGAATCCCGGAGTCACGTTCCGCTCGGAGGACGACCGCGAGTTCTCGCTTTACGTCTCGCCGTTCAGGAATCTCGACGCCCATGGGCATGTCCGGTTGCTGATTTCGCCCCAGCAGGAGCGGGGGACCGCTCGAAGACGATCTCGGCCGTGGACGTCGCACGGGCGCGGGCCGTGATGGAACTGGCGATGGCCACCACTTTCGGGTGGCCAGGTGAAGCCCGTGCCGTCGTAAACTTCCCCCATGTACATCGAGCGGGTCCGGCTGGAGAACATCCGCGGGTTCAGCGGTGCCCGCACCGTCGACCTCCGGCTGCCCGGCCCCGGCTGGGTGGTCCTCGCCGGGCGCAACGGCTCCGGCAAGACGTCGCTGCTGCGGGCGATCGCGGTCGCGGCGGCGCCGGACGTCGCCTGGGGTCTCCTGTCCGACGCCGGGAGCTGGATCTCGACGGGTGCCACGAACGGGTCGATCGAACTCTCGGTGATGCGCGAGGAGGGGCCGGCGCCGGTGGAGGTCCGCTGGCTCGACTCCGGTCTGCTGCCGATCTCCGGTCTCCCGCCGGGCCAGCCGTTCTGTGCCGCGTACGGGCCGTTCCGCCGGCTCGCGGGCGGCAGTGGAGAGGCCGAGTCGTGGATGCGGGGCGCGGGGGCGCTGGCGCGGATGGCGAGCCTGTTCCACGAAGACGCGTCGCTCGCCGAGGGGGTCGCGTGGTTGATCAACCAGCATCTCCGTGCCCTGGAAGGAAAAGCCGGCGCTCGTGAGCTGAAGGACGCGGCATTGGAGATCCTGGGCGACGGCCTCCTGCCCGGCGGCTACCGAATCCGCGACGTCGACTCCGACGGGCTCTGGGTCGAGTACCGGGGCGACCGGTTCCCGTTGCGCGAAATGAGCGACGGCTACCGCACGGTGACCGCGCTGGTGGTCGACCTGCTCAAGCAGCTCGACAACGCCGGGCTCGACCACGAGAGCCCCGGCATCGTGATCATCGACGAGGTCGACGCGCATCTCCACGTGTCGTGGCAGAAACGCATAGGGCCGTGGTTCAAGGCGCATTTCCCGCGGATCCAGTTCATCGTCACCACGCACAGTCCCTATGTCTGCCAGGCCGCGGATCCCGGTGGGCTCATCCGCCTTCCCGGGCCGGACGAAGAGGTTCCGCCGCGCGTGGTTTCCGAAGAGCTCTACGAGCGGGTCGTGTTCGGTACCGGGGACGACGCGGTGCTTTCCGATCTGTTCGGTTTGGACACTCCTTATTCGCCGCAGGCCGTCGAATTGCGGGAACATCTCGCGGAACTCGAGTTCCGGGTCGCTTCCGGGCGGGCGGACGCGAACGGCGTCCGGGAATGGGAACGTCTGCGGGACATGTTGAGCAGTTCGCCGCCGAGCCGGGTGGACGAGGTGGCCAGGCGGTTCGAGGCCGACGATCGGTGATCGGGATCCGCCGGATCGCGCTGCCGGGCAAGGTGGTCGCCGATCTCGAAGACCTGACCGCGCGGATCCCGTCCGGTGACAGCAAGGAGGCGCGGCGGTTGTGGCGGGTTTCCCGCGCCGTACGGCGTTCCTTGCGGGCAGGCCTCGACGTCATGGCCGCCGGCCGGGGCTATTGCATGTACTGCGGTGACGGACTCGGATCCACTGTGGACCACTTCGAGCCGATCGCGCGGAATCCCGGGCGCGCCTTCGACTGGCTCAATCATCTACTCGCCTGCGAATACTGCAACAGCCACCACAAACGCGACCTGTTCCCGGTGGACGCCGCGGGGAACGCCCTGTTGGTCGACCCGACCGCCGAGGATCCGCTGGAGCACCTGTTCCTGGTGCTGTCCATCGGGACCTATCGCGCGCTGACGGACAAGGGGGAGCAGACGATCAAGGTGTGCGGACTGAACCGCGCGCAGCTGGCGCGTGGCCGGGAGACGGCGGTCAACCAGGTGAGCGCGCTGATCGCGGGCTGGTGGGCCGTCAGGGAACTGGGGGACGAGGGGAAACGGCGCGCGATGATCTGGACGCTGCTCGACCAGCCGCACGCCGACGTCCTCCACGCCATGCTGCGGCAGGCCGGGATGCCCGGTGCCCGCGCTGTCTTCCGGGCCGACGACGCGCTCATCTCACTGCTGCGCGCGCCCGAACTCGCCGAGGATCTTCAGCTCTCCGGCGGCGCGGTGTAGGCGGCGAGGGTCGCGTCTGCGCGCGTACGGGCGGTGGCCGCGTCGGTTCCGCCGGCGACGTCGGCCGCGTACCAGGCTTCGTTGCTCAGAGTCATGAAGCGGACGCCTTCTTCGTTCACCATCCAGGCCATGGCGGCCTCGGGGTCGCTGGCCTCACCGGATTCGAGGTGCAGCGCCAGACCGTTCAGCATCATGTCCCAGCCGATGCCGACCGCGCCCGGACCGAACTGCTTCCAGTGCTCGTTGGGGACGGCTGTGTGGTCGAGTTCGAATCGGGTGCGTCCGTCGGTTTCGGCGCTCAGCCGGACTTCGACCCAGCTGACGTCGCCGCCGTACTCCCAGGTCGCGGCGAAACCCTTCGGCGGATCGCAGCGTTCGACCGTCCCGCCCGCGTTGCCTTCGAACTGGTATTTGCCGCCGACGCGCAGTTCGCCGCTGATCGGGAGGAACCAGCGCGGGATGCGTTCGGCGTTGGTGCAGGCGTCCCAGAGATCGTCGAGGTCGGTGTCGTAGACCTGGCTGACGGTGGCGGTCAGCGCTTCGCCTGCTTCGAGCACGCGCTTGCCCAGCTTGCGCTGGACGGAGTTGATCTGGCTGGTCACTTCGACCATCGGGGCCTCCTCGGCTCGACTGCCGTCAAGATATCAGCCTCTACTTATATAAGCCAGGCAAGAAAGAAGGGCGTCCGGGATCGGTCCCGGACGCCCCTCGATCGCGCTGTGACTACTACGGAGTGGGGGAGCAGGCCGCGCGTCCGATGACCACTTCACCGGTGATGCCGGAGGCGGGCGCGAACTTGATCCTCAGCATGGTCAGCCCGATGCTGCCGTTGCCCGGTAGGTGCTGTTCGTTGAAGATCGCTTCGGCGAGCAGGGTCCCGTCGGGTTTGGTGAGTGGCTTGACGTAGCCCGCCGGCACCGGCTGCGGCAGGGTGCCGAATCCGCCGGCGGCGATGTAGGTCCAGTTCGTGCTCGTGTTCCTCCGCGTCGCCGTGCAGGAGACGGTGTACTCCCGGATCCTGATCCGGGGCCCGCTCGACGAGACGAGTGCCGACAGTTCGAAGTTCTCGCCCTTGGCCTCGGACTTCGTCGTGGTCACGTTGTTCGCCGGGTCGACGACCGTGGTCGTGCAGGTCGTGGTGCCGCCGCCGAACGTGATCCCGGGCTTGCTCACGGACCCGGACGAGTTGGTCGTCGGCCCCTCGACCGCGCACTCGGCGAGCGACGGGATCGAGATCGGCGCCGAGTTGCCCTGGGTGAAGGCAGCGGAGCCGAGCGAGGCCACGCCGTTCGGGTTGGCCGCGGAGGCCGGGGTCACTCCGGCGGCGAGACTGGTCAGCAGCAGTGCGCAGACGAGGCCGGCCCGACTTGCGATGGTGATGCGCATGGGCTTCTCCTCACGTGATGGAGAGCGAGCCTGGTCGGCCGTTCTTCCTGTGTGACCACTATCGGCGTGTCGGATTCGCGCGTTGCGTGCGTGATGCCCCTTTCACTCGTCCGTGGATCTAGGCCACCCCTTGGATATTCGGATTCGTATTCGGATACAGGTCTGTATATTCGCGGGTATGTCGACCTACCGCGTCCTCGTCAACGGCAAGTTCGATCACCCCGACGCCGAGACCCGTGCCCGGCTGCTCGCCGGGTTGGGTCACCACCAGGCGATCGGGTTCACCGAGGACGGCCTGCTGACCTACAGCGCGCACCTCGGCGCGTTCACCTTCCGCGTCACGGTGCGGGGCGAGGAGGAGCGCGACGTACTCGACGAAGCCGAGTTGAAGGTGATGGAGCTGCTGGACGGGAAGGGATATCCCTATCGCGACGTGGCGGGGAAGGCCACGTGCATGGACGACATCAAGATCCGGCGTCGCTAGAGGACGTACGGCCGGGGTTCACCGTGATGCGCGTGACCACGTTCCACCCGCTGTTTCCCCAGTTCGCGCGAAGAGCCGCGGGATACTCGGGAGGGGTGTCATGTTCGTCACCGTTTCCCCTGGACAGCACGTCAACGGGCCCGAGCGGGTAGCCACTACGCTGGAAGCGATCCCGACCGGAGTCAAAGAGAGCGGAGCCGACGTGTCTGTGTCTTCACCTGCCCCAGGTGGTGCCATCGAGGACCTGCGCGCGTCCGTGGGACTCCAGATCGCCGACGAACAGCTCCTGCGCACCCTCGCGACAGGGCTCGCCGATGTCGAGACCCTGCTTCGCGATGTCGTCCGTAGTGACGTCAAGGCCGTCGAGGACGCCGCTTCGCACCTGGTCGAGGCGGGGGGCAAACGTTTCCGTCCGCTGTTCACGCTGCTGGCTTCGCAGTTCGGGCCGAAGCAGGGCGACCAGGTGGTCATCGCCGCGGCCGCCGTCGAGCTGGTGCACCTCGCGACGCTGTACCACGACGACGTGATGGACGAGGCGACGATGCGCCGCGGCGCGGAGAGCGTCAACGCCCGCTGGGACAACACCATCGCGATCCTGACCGGCGACTTCCTGTTCGCGCACGCCTCGCGGCTGGTCGCCGACCTCGGCACCGACGCGGCCCGGATCATCGCCGAGACCTTCGGCGAGCTGGTCACCGGCCAGATGCGCGAGACGGTCGGCCCCGCCGAGGGTGACGACGCCGTCGAGCACTACCTCACGGTGATCGCGCAGAAGACCGGTTCGCTGATCGCCACGTCCGGTCGCTTCGGCGGGATGATGTCCGGCGCGCCCGACGAGTACATCGACGCGCTCCGCCGGTTCGGCGACATCATCGGTACGGCCTTCCAGATCTCCGACGACGTCATCGACATCGCGTCACCGTCGGACGAGCTCGGCAAGGCGCAGGGCACAGACCTGCGCGAAGGCGTCAGCACGCTTCCGATGCTCTACGCGCTGGCCGACCCGGCCACCGACCCGCGCCTGGTCGAGCTGTTGTCCGGCCCGATCTCCGACGACAAGCTCGTCGCCGAGGCCCTGGACCTGCTGCGGGCCTCCTCCGGACTCGAACGCGCACGCGAAACTCTTTCCGACTACGCTCGGCGAGCGCGTGCCGAGCTCGCGGCGCTGCCCGCGTCGCCCGCCCGGGACGCCTGCGAATCGGTCGCCGACTACCTGGTCGAGCGAACGCATTGACAAGGGGCAGGATAGATGTCCATTTTCGGACAGGTTTGGCTGTGGAGTCTGCTGGCGTTCGTCGTCGGCGCACTGCTCACCTGGCTGGTACTGGTGCTTCCCGCGCGCAAGCGCATCCGTGAGCTGGAGAGCTCGCTGGCCGCGACGCACGCGGAGACCTCCCGGCTGCCGGCCGGGGTGACGCTCGGCGCGGGTGCCGCGGCGGCCGCCGGTGGGACCGCGTACTTCACCAAGCCGTCGCATGACGAGCTGGACGAGGAGTTCGCGGCCGTCGAGGAGCCGAAGGCCGCGTACCCCGAGACGCTCACCGAACACGAGCCCGCACAGCAGCCCTGGACCGAACCGGTCGAGGAGAAGGCTCCGGAGCCCGCCGAAGACGTCGTCGAGGAGACGACGCCGGAACCGGTGCACACCCCGCCGCCGACGCGGACCTTCGAGCCCGAAGAGTACGAGGCCGAGTACCGCACGGTGCCCGAGGCGGATCCGGAGCCCGAGTCCCCGGCCGAGCGGACGCAGTACATCCCGGCCGCCCAGCTGGAGCCCGAACCCCTTCCGGAGCCCGAGCCCGAACCCGAGCCGGCGAACCCGTACGCGGCCGCCGCGACCGAGTACCTCCAGCCCGCTTCGCAGCTGGACGTCGAGCCGGAGCCCGAGTCCGAACCGCAGCCGATCCTGCCGAGCGAAGGCCCGTACCGGTCCCGCCTGGAGATCCAGCTGGATCCCGAAGGCGTCGAGACGCAGCCGGAGCCGGTTTCGCTGTTCAGCCCCGCGTCGCGCGTGGACACGGAACAGCCCCCCGTCGAGACCAACTGGTTCGAGCGGGAAGAAGAGCTGCAGGACCCGCCCGCGTACGCCTTCGGTTCCGCCGAAGAAGCCAAGACAGGTCTTCTCGACTCGGAGCCCGAGACGCCCGCCGAAGCCACTCAGGTGCTGCCCAAGCGCACGCCGCGGGGCGCGGTGCGCGGTGGTTTCGAGCCGCCGCAGCCGATCACGCCGTCGATGCGGGCGATCGAACGTCGTGAGCCGGAGCTGTCCGGCGGACAGAGCGGCTCGCTGTTCGAGCCCGCCGTCCAGCCGGGCGACGCGATGCCCGCGCCGGAGCCCCCGCCCGCACGGCAGACGGCCGCTCCTGTCTCGGAGTCCGTTCCGCCGGGCCCGTTCGGTCCCGGTTCCGCGATGCCGCGGCCGGGCGGTGGCCGTCCCGCCGACGACTTCTCGGTCAAGGCCAGCGTGACGGCGTTGCGGTACTGCACCGAGGATTCGCCCCAGTTCCCGAAGATGGTCGCCGAGGTCTGGTTCCGCTCGGCCACCGACGCCGAGCGCGTGGGTTTCCGTCCCCTCGGCTAGACGTATGAAAAGGCCCTCTTCCCGCGCAAGGAAGAGGGCCTTTCCGTATCTGCGGGCTAGCTGACGACGGTCCAGGTGTCCTTGCCACGCAGCAGTGACTGCAGGTTCGGCGCCTTCGCCGCGCGGGCCTCCTCGACCTGGGCGCGAGCCTGGTCGTCGTAGGTGGGCCGCTCGACCTGACGCAGGATGCCGGTCGGCACGTGGTTCAGGTTCTGGTCGCCGATCCGCGACAGCGCGAACGCGTACGCGGTGTCCTGGATCGTCGGGTCGTGGACGACGAGGTTCTCCTCGCCGATGTTCGCGACCTTCCCGACTTCGAGGCCGCCCCAGCCGCCCCGCGTCACGCCGTACTCGCCCTGCGGGCCGAACCGGATGGATTCGCCGGTGCGCAGCGGGATGAGCCTGCTCGCGGCCTCGTCCTTGTCCTTGAGGACGTCGAACGCGCCGTCGTTGAAGATCGGGCAGTTCTGGTAGATCTCCACCAGCGCCGACCCGCGGTGCTTCGCGGCGGCTTCCAGCACCTCGGTAAGGCCCTTGCGGTCCGAGTCGAGCGCGCGGCCCACGAAGGACGCTTCGGCGCCGATCGCCAGCGAGAGCGGGTTGAACGGGGTGTCGACCGAGCCCATCGGGGTGGACTTGGTGACCATGCCCTGTCCGGACGTCGGCGAGTACTGGCCCTTGGTGAGGCCGTAGATCCGGTTGTTGAACAGCAGTATCTTGATGTTCACGTTGCGCCGCAACGCGTGGATCAGGTGGTTGCCGCCGATGGACAGCGCGTCGCCGTCACCGGTGACGACCCACACCGAAAGGTCCGGTCGCGCGGTGGCGAGCCCGGTGGCGATCGACGGCGCGCGGCCGTGGATCGAGTGCATGCCGTAGGTGTTGAGGTAATACGGGAATCGCGACGAACAGCCGATACCCGAGATGAACACGATGTTCTCGCGCTTGAGGCCGAGTGTCGGCAGGAACGACTGGACGGCGTTGAGCACGACGTAGTCGCCGCAGCCGGGGCACCAGCGGACCTCCTGGTCCGATTTGTAGTCCTTGGCTTTCTGTGGCTCGGTTTCGGTTGGCACAAGGTCCAAGCCGCCGAGAGTGGGAATCCCCAGGTCTATCGCGGTCACTTCCCCGCCTCCGTACTGGTGATGATCTCCGTGAACACGCCTTGAAGCTCTTCGGCCTTGAAGGGCAGTCCGGCGACCTTCGTGTAGGACTTGACGTCCACCAGGTACTTCGCCCTCAAGAGCATCGAAAGCTGGCCGAGGTTCATTTCAGGGACGACGACGGTGTCGTACGAACGGAGTACGTCGCCGAGGTTGCCCGGGAAGGGGTTGAGGTGGCGCAGGTGTGCCTGCGCGATCGGCATGCCTTCCTTGCGGACACGGCGGCACGCGGCGCCGATCGGCCCGTACGAGGAGCCCCAGCCGAGTGCCAGGACGCGTGCCTTGCCACCGCTCGGGTCGTCGATGACGAGGTCCGGGACGTCGATGCCGTCGATCTTGGCCTGCCGGAGGCGGACCATCGTCTCGTGGTTTTCCGGCTCGTAGGAGATGTGCCCGGTCTTGTCGGCCTTCTCCAGTCCGCCGATGCGGTGCTGCAGACCGGCCGCACCCGGGATCGCCCACGCGCGGGCCAGGGTTTCGGGGTCGCGGACATACGGCCAGAATTCCCCGGAACCGTCCTCGGCATTCGGCTCGGTGGCGAAGTCCACCCGCAGATCCGGCAGTTTCTCGACGTCCGGGATCAGCCACGGCTCGGAGCCGTTCGCGATCGCGCCGTCCGAGAGCAGGAAAACCGGGGTGCGGTA
Source organism: Amycolatopsis sp. cmx-4-19 (assembly GCA_049998115.1). GTDB lineage: Bacteria > Actinomycetota > Actinomycetes > Mycobacteriales > Pseudonocardiaceae > Amycolatopsis. Next base: position 57,372 of record JAEBEO010000002.1, read on the forward strand.
CTTCAGCGCGATCCGGGTGGCTTCCAGTGCCGCGTCGAAGCAGTCCGCGGGGGACAGCGGCGCGACGATCGGCACCGGGGATTCGCCGTTGCGGCCGAACATGGCCTGCAGCAGGTCGGCCTGCTCGGTTTTGGTCGGCAGGCCGGTGGACGGGCCGCCGCGCTGGACGTCGACGACGACCAGCGGCAGTTCGGTCATCACCGCGAGGCCGATCGCCTCGGACTTCAGCGCGACACCCGGACCGGAGGTCGAGGTGACACCGAGCGCTCCCCCGTACGAGGCGCCGAGAGCCGCGCCGATGCCGGCGATCTCGTCCTCGGCCTGGAAGGTGAGGATGCCGTAGTTCTTGTGCTTGGAAAGCTCGTGCAGGACGTCGGAAGCCGGGGTGATCGGGTACGTGCCGAGCAGGATCTGCAGACCGGACTGCTGCCCGGCGGCGACCAGGCCGTAGGCGAGCGCGGTGTTGCCGGTGATCTGCCGGTAGGTGCCCTGGTTCAGCTTCGCGGGCGCGACCTCGTACGTCGTGGCGAACGACTCGGTCGTCTCGCCGTAGTTCCAGCCCGCGCGGAAGGCCAGGATGTTGGCCTCGGCGATGTCGGACTTCTTGGCGAACTTCTCGCGCAGGAACCGTTCGGTGCCTTCGGTCGGCCGGTGGTACATCCAGGAGAGCAGCCCGAGCGCGAACATGTTCTTCGCGCGTTCGGCGTCCTTTTTGGACAGTCCGGTCTCTTCCAGTGCCCCTCTGGTCAACGTCGACATCGCGACCCGGTGGACTTGATAGGCCGAAAGGGTGTCGTCGTCGAGAGGATCGTTCTCGAAGCCGACCTTGACCAGGTTCCGCTTCGTGAACTCGTCGGTGTTGAGGATGATCGTCCCACCGGACGGGACATCGGCGAGGTTCGCCTTCAACGCGGCGGGGTTCATCGCGACCAGGACGTCCGGCCGGTCGCCCGGGGTGAGGATGTCGTAGTCGGCGAAGTGCACCTGGAAGCTCGAGACGCCGGGGATGGTGCCCTGCGGCGCGCGGATCTCCGCGGGGAAGTTCGGCATGGTCGACAGGTCGTTGCCGAAGGCCGCGGCCTCCGAGGTGAACCTGTCGCCCGTCAGCTGCATGCCGTCACCGGAGTCGCCGGCGAACCGGATCACCACCCGGTCCAGCTTGGCGACCTCGGTGGGCCGGACGGCCGACAAGGAGCCGTTGCCGTTCGCACTCGTGCTCATAGGTCAGGGAATCCCTCTCTCCCGACGTGCGCGGTCCCGGCGATGCCGGGTATCCGACGCCTCGCCCGGCGATGTCGGCCAGGTCACAGGTGTCCTGTCCCGAGGTTAGTCCTCGTGACACTTCCCAGGTTGCCGCAAGTACGGCCTTGACCTACTTCTCGAGTGTCCTGAGCTCGTCGCTGAGCGGGGGTTTTCCGGTTTATGTGTTACCGATGGTAACGGCTAACGGTGCTGCTCGATTGTGAGCCGTATCTCCTTATAGCGTAGTGAAGTCTGCTCGAGGATCGGTCACTGGCCGCTGATTCTTGCTTTCAGCCGGCCCAGGCGTTCGGCGAAGGCGGGTGAGGTGAGCGACGTCAGTTGCGGTGCGATCTCGGCGTCGACGGCGGCCGCGTGGTCGGTCAGCGAGGCGGTGTGCCGGAGCGTGCGTTTCGTCGCAAGGAGGACGTCGCGGGGCGCTTCGACGGCGGGTCGCGCCAGCTCACGGGCCGCTTCGAGGAGATCCCCGTCGGCGAGCTGGAGCGCGAGACCGGTTTCGACGGCGGCTTCGGCGCCGACGACCTCGCCGAAGAGTGTCATCGCCGCGGCCTTCTGCGGGCCGACGAGCCGCTGGATCATCCACGTCATCCCGCCGCCGGGATGGACACCCAATTCGAGAAATCTGGCCACGAACTTTGCCTTCGGTCCCACGATGCGGACGTCCGCGGCGAGCGCGAGGTTCAGACCGGCGCCCACCGCGGCCCCGCCGACCGCCGCGATCGTCGGCAAGGAACACCGGGCGACGGAGAGGAAGCCGTCGTAGATCGCGCGGAGCCCGTCCTCCCGCGCGGCGGCGAGGGTGTCGAGGTCCGCGCCCGCGCAGAAGGCGGGCGGCGCACCGGTGACGATCACCGCGTGGACGCTCTCGTCGGCCTCGGCGCGCGCGACGGCGCTCGCCAGCTGGGCGGACAGGTCGAGGGTCAGGGCATTGCGGGTCGCGGGAGCGTCGATGGTGAGCACGGCGAGGCCGTCGTCATGACTGGAGCGGATCTGATCGGTCACGGCCCGAGGGTGTCACGCCTCGGGCGTCGGCGGGCGCTCCAGCAGCCGCGAAAGGACGACGGTGGACACCGTGCGGTCGACGATCTCCAGGCCGCGCAGCCGCTCCAGCGCGGTCTCCAGATGGTGGATGTCGGACGCGCGCAGGTGGACGATCGCGTCGGCCGCGCCGGAGACGGTGTAGGCCGCGACGACCTCGGGCAGCGGCTCCAGGCGGGCGCGGATGCGGGCCGGGGTGATGTTGCCGTGGCAGGTGACCTCGACGAACGCCTCGGTGCCCCAGCCCAGCGCCTCCGGGTCGACCACCGCGGTGAAACCGCGCAGGACCCCGGTTTCGAGCAGTCTGTCGACCCGCCTTTTCACCGCGGGCGCGGACAGGCCGACGACTTTGCCGATGTCGGCGTAGCTGGACCTCGCGTTGGCCATCAGACATGAAACGATTCGCTGGTCGATGGTGTTCACACGCAATGTTTAGCAGGGATATGCGCAGCGAACAGCGATTGATTGCGAATTAGGGGGGACCTACCCTTCGAGTATGCCGGTACTAGAGCAGCCCCGTGTGCCCACGACGCGCCGCTACCTCATGTGCCCGCCGCGGTACTTCGCGGTGGATTACGTCATCAACCCGTGGATGGACCCCTCCGTCCCGGTCAGCGTCGACACCGCGATGGCGCAATGGACCGAACTCCGTGACACCTACCGACGCCTCGGCCACACCGTCGAGGAGATCGACGCCCAGCCCGGCCTGCCCGACATGGTGTTCGCCGCCAACTCCGGCACCGTCGTCGACGGCCGCGTCCTCGGCTCGCGGTTCCGCGCCCCGCAGCGCACCGCCGAGGCCGAGCACTTCCGCCGCTGGTTCGTCGAGCACGGCTACCGCGACATCACCATGCCCGAGAAGATCAACGAGGCCGAGGGCGACTTCGCCTGGACCGGCAAGGTCCTGCTCGCCGGCACCGGCTTCCGGACCGACCCGTCCGCGCACTCCGAGGCGCAGGAGGTCCTCGGCGTCCCGGTGGTGTCGCTGCGGCTGATCGACCCGAGCTACTACCACCTCGACACCGCGCTGTTCGTGCTCGCCGAGGCGACGGACACCACGCCCGCCCAGATCGCGTACTACCCGGAGGCGTTCTCGGCCGGGTCGCGGAAGGTGCTGGCGCGGATGTTCCCGGACGCGGTAATCGCGGACCGGGCCGCCGCGGAGTGCTTTGGGCTGAACGGGGTGTCCGACGGCCGCAACGTCGTCCTGCCGGTCGAAGCGACCGGTCTGGCCGAGCGGCTGACCGCACGCGGCTACGAAGTCGTCTTCCTCGACATCTCCGAGCTCAGGAAGGCCGGCGGCGGCCCGAAGTGCTGCACGCTGGAGATCCGCAAGTAATCCGTTCGTGGACACCTTGCGCGATCATGTAACTACTCCATTCGCCAACTCGATTAATCGGGAAACACACTCGGTCCCGAATGAGGCGCGGATGGTGATCCTGGCGATTGGCGGCGTGGGCAGGCCCGTGCGCGCGCTGGACCCAGGTGAGAACGAGACCTGGGTGACCGTCGAACAGTTCGAACGGGTGCTGGATTCGGTGACCGGACGTGAAGACGTCCGGCTCACCTTCGACGACGGCAACTCGTCCGACGTCGACATCGCGTTGCCGCGGCTGGTGGAACGCGATCTCACGGCGGAGTTCTTCCCGCTGGCCGGTCGCATCGGCCAGCGGGGTTTCGTCGACGCCGCGGGCCTACGCCGTCTCGTCGATGCCGGGATGTCGATCGGCTCGCACGGCTGGGAGCACCGCGACTGGCGGCGGCTCGACGGCAGGCACGCGTGGCGCGAACTCGAGGTGGCGCCGAAACTGCTGGCCGACCTGAGCGGGAAACCGGTGCGGTCGTACGCGCCGCCGTTCGGTGCCTACGACCGGCACGTGCTCGGCAGGCTCCGGCGTTCCGGCGCGACGCGGGTCTACACGACCGAAGGCGGCGCCGCGTCGCGCGACGGCTGGCTGCAGCCGAGGACCAAGGTCCGGCACGACATCGACCAGGCGTGGATCGACGGCGTGCTCGGTGGCCGGGACGGCCTGTACCGCCGAGCGGGACGGTTCATGGCGCGAGTCGCCAGGCTTGCCCAGTTTTGACCGGTTTTCGTTGCGTGGTGGGAAAACAACACCCCGTCAGCCCTTGAGTGCGGTCGGCGTCGGCTGCATCCTCCGTTGAGGTGAGGAAGTCTTACTGACAAAGGGGTGCGGTATGCGGAACTTGCTCCTGCTCTCGACCATGGTGTTGGCCGCAGGACTCGCCCCGGCGGCGATGGCCTCGGCCGCCCCGGCGATCCAGGCGGCCCCGACCGCTCAGCAGCTGCTCGCGAAGACCACCAGCTGTCGGCAGATCTCGAACGGCAAGTACAAGACCGACAGCGAGACCGGCCGGACGATCGCCGTCTGCGACGCGGGAAGTGCCGTCTTCTGGAAAGCCGACATGGACATCGACTGCGACGGGCAGCCGACCGCGCGATGCAACAAGAACACCGACCCGTGGTTCCAGCCCGACACCGCGTTCCCGCGCTCCGACGGCAAGGCGCTGATCGCCGACCAGACGCCCTACATCGTCGTGCCGAGCGCGAGCAGTACGTGGAACTTCGGGAACTCCGGCCTGAAGGGCGCCGGCTCGTGCGCGGTGATCTACAACAACAAGGTGCTGTACACCGTCATCGGTGACACCGGCCCGGACGACATCATCGGCGAAGCGTCCTACGCGACCGCGAAGTCGCTGGGCATCAACCCGGACCCGGCGAACGGCGGCGTCGACTCGGGCGTCACGTACATCTGCTTCAAGAACTCGAAGGTGTCGCCGATCGAAGACCACGGGAAGTCGACTTCGGTCGGGGAGGGCCTGGCGGCGAAGTTCGTGCAGGGAAGCTGACGGGGTCAGGGAGGCGGGCAGCGAGGGGGCGGCGGTGGCGAGTGGGGCAAGTGGGTCGTGAGTGGTAAGTGTCGTTAGAACGTCACTTACCACTCACGACCACCCCAGCCCAGCAGCCGCCGGTGTCGGGAAGGGCAAGGCGGGAAGCGGAGGCGTCCGACCCATGGCCCGGACGCGACGAAAGCCACTTTCGCAACACTCGAGGTTGCGAAAGCGGCTTTCGTGACGCCTGCCCCGGGAATCCGCTCAGTCGCGCGGGGTGTTCTGGTAGGCGGCCAGCTTCCACTCGCCGTCCCGCAGGACGGCGGTCCAGGAAGCACGCACCTTGGCGTTGTCGGCGACCTCGGTGTCACCGGCCTGGACCACGCCGCCCTCGGTGTAGAGCACGACGACGCCGGGTGCGATCGGGCGGACGTCGAACGGTGTGCCGGTGACCTGGGAGCCCTGATAGGCGGTGGCGAACGCGCCCGCCATGAACTTCGCGATGTCGTCGCGGCCCTTGACGTGGACGCCGGGCAGGATCATCGTGCCGTCCTCGACGAACACGTCGGCGAACGCCTCGGCGTCGTGGCTGGCCCACGCGGCGACGATCTGCCCGGGCAGGGCGGCGACCCCGGTGGTGTCGGCGGTAGCGGTCATCGATCTGTCTCCTGTCGTTCGGTTCCGTTGTGATCACTGGAAAAGCCATAGGAGCCGATGAGGGTGGCCCCGCTGGGTACCGGTCCTTCCGGAGCACGTTCGCGGATACCCCGCTGGAACTCGTGGAAGGCGGTCGACGCGGCGAGGGGGTTCCCGTCGCCCTCGGCGACACCGACGTGGACGAAACTCACCCCGTCGTCGAGCCGGAACGACGCGTAGCTCAGCCCACCGGGCTGTTCCTGCGCCAATTCCGCGAAAACGGCTTCCACCAGTCTTTGGTTCTCACCGGCGGATTCCGGGGTCGTCCGGTAACGGACGACGAACGCCGAACCCATTCCGTGCTCCTTCCTCGTGGCGCGGAGGTCCACAACGAAAACTACGCGTCCGGCAAGCCTTCGAATACCGCTGTGGAACAACCTCGCAACACCGGAGAAGCGCTACGCAAAGCGGGAGAAGAGGTCGATCCCGGGCGGGCATAGCGTTTTTCGTATTCGCCACCACTCGATCAGGAGAGGCACACGCCAATGGGAACGAAAATCGGCGATCACGCCGTCGTGCTCGGGGGCAGCATCGCCGGGATGCTCGCCGCTCGCGTGCTTTCCGACGCCTACAGCCGGGTGACCGTCATCGAGCGTGACGACCTCACCGCGGCCGGGACGAACCTGCGCCCAGCGATCTCGTGGGCGATCCACATCCACGCCCTGCTCGAACGCGGCCGCGTCATCATCGAGGATCTGTTCCCCGGTTTCGTGGACGACATGATCGCGGCCGGTGTCCCGGTCGGCGACTACGGCTCGACCTGTCACTACTACTTCAACGGCGAGATGTTCGCCATCACCGACACCGGGATGGCCTGTGTGGCCGCGAACCGGCCGGTGATCGAGCACTTCCTGCGGTCCCGCACGCTGCCCCGCCCCGGTGTCGTCCTGCGGGAGCGGACCGACATCGTCGGCCTGGTCGCGAACGAGGGCAACGAGCGCATCACCGGTGTCCGCGTGCAGAGCCGGGACGGCGGTGGCGAAGAGGTCATCAGCGCCGACCTGATCGTCGACGCGTCCGGCCGCGGTTCGCGTTCCCCGCGCTGGCTCGAAGAACTCGGGTACGAGAAGGCACCCGAGGAGAAGGTCCAGATGGACCTGACCTACACCACGATGGACTTCGTCGGACCGCTTCCGGTCGACCCGCTCGGCGAGGACATCGCGCTCGTCCCGACGGCGACGCCGGGCTTCCCGCGCGGCGGCATCTTCGCGCGTCTCGCCGACCGCTACGCCCTCACCCTCACCGGTATCGCCGGCGACCGCGCCCCGACCGACCACGACGGCTTCCTGGCCTACGCCAAGACGTTGCCGGTCAAAGAGGTCTTCAACGCCATCGAGAACGCCGAACAGCGCGCGCCCGCCGGTTCGTTCCGGTTCCCGGCGAGCGTCCGCCGCCACTACGAGAAGCTGCGCCGCTTCCCCGCCGGGTACCTGATCCTCGGCGACGCCGCGTGCATCTTCAACCCCGTCTACGCCCAGGGCATGACGGTGGCCGCGATGGGTGCGAACGTGCTGCGCGAGCAGCTCGCGAAGGGTGTCGACCCGTCGTTCCGCGACTACTTCCGCGATCTGGCCAAGGCGACCGACTCGCCGTGGATGATGTCCGCCTCCGCCGACCTCGGCTACGAGACGGTACGCGGGAAGCGCACCCTCGCGACGAAGATCGGCAACGCCTACATGTCGAAGGTGATGGCGGCCGCCGCGAAGGACCCGGTGGTGGCACGCGGGTTCATGCGCACCATCTCGCTGATCGACCCGCCGCAGGCGCTGATGAAGCCGTCGATGATGCGCCGGGTGCTGTTCTCCGGCGGCGGCAAGCAGGAAGCCACCGTGACCACCCTGCCCGTCCCCCGGCCGGACTCCGGCGAGGCCGAACGTCCCGCGGCCTGACCTGCCCTTTCGCCACAGAGAACAAGGAGTTCCGGTGAGCCACCTCCAAGCGGCGGGCAACGCCGTCAGATTCCGCTGGGCCGCGCTGGTCCTGTTGTGCGCGGCCAACTTCGCGGTACTGCTGGATTCGCAGAGTGTCATCCTGGCGTTGCCCTCGCTGGCACCCGACCTCGGGATGTCGCCCGCCGACGCGCAATGGGTGCTGAGCGCCAAGCTCATCACCTTCGGCGGGCTGCTCATCCTCGGCGGCCGGGCGGCCGACCACTTCGGCAGGCGCCGGGTGTTCGTGCTCGGCACGGCGCTGTTCCTCGTCGGCTCGGTGCTGTGCGGCCTGGCGTGGAGCCCGGCGGTGATCATCGCCGCGCGGGCGCTCAGCGGGATCGCGGCCGCGCTGATGGTGCCGACGGCGTTGTCGATCCTCATGAACACCTTCCCGGAGGGCAAGAGCCGCAACACGGCGCTGGCAGGCTGGTCCGGAATCGGCGGGATCGGCGCGACGGCGGGGCTGCTCGTCGGCGGGCTGCTCACCCAGACCCTGGGCTGGCAGTGGGTGTTCTACGTCAACGTGCCGATCGCGGTGCTCGTCATGCTGCTCGCGCCGGTCCTCCTGCGGGAGAGCCGGGAGACGGGCGAGCGCCGCAGCCAGGACGTCGCCGGGGCGGTGGTCAGCACGCTGGCGCTGGTCGCGGTCATCCTCGCCGTCGTCCAGGCGCCGGTCTGGGGGTGGACGAGCGTGCCGACACTGCTCCTGTTCGCCGTCGCCGCCGGTCTGCTCGCGTTGTTCGTGGTCGTGGAGAAGCGTTCGGCGGCACCGCTGGTGCCGCTGGCGCTGATCCGCCGTCCGGCGCTCGCGGGCGGCAACCTCGTCACGGTGGCGATGGGCATGGCGGCGTTCGGCCTGTCGGTCACCATCTCGATGTACGGCCAAGTCGTCCTCGGCTACAGCCCGCTGGAGTTCGGGGTACTGCAGTCCGTCATGCCGACACTGGCGTTCGTCGGCGCGTACGTCGGCCAGGCCGTGGTCACCCGGTTGGGGGTCCGGCCGGTCGTCGCGGCTTGTCTCGTCCTGCTCGGCGCCGGTTGCCTGCTGCTTTCGCAGGTGCCGGTCGACGGCAGCTACGGGACCGACATCCTGTGGGGCCTTGTCGTCTTCGGACCGGGTCTCGGCGCGGGTATGGCGGCCGCCTCGGTGGCCGCGTTGTCCAAGGTGCCGCAGGCCAACAGCGGTGCGGCGTCGGGCATCAACGTCGCCTCGTTCCAGATCGGTGGCGCGCTCGGCGTCGCCGTGGTCACGTCGGTGTCGACGTCGTTCACCGCCGCGCCGGGCGGGCCCGCCGAGTTCACCGCCGGGCTGCGGGCCGCGTTCATCGCGTGCGTGGTCTTCGCCGTCCTCGGCCTGGCGGTGACCGCGACGTTGTTGCGAGGTGACAAGAAGCGTCACCTGCACAGCATCGACGGCCAGGACAGGCCAGACCGGGACGACCTCCCCCTCGCCGGCTGACCCGGAAATCCGTGAAGGCCTCCTTCCCTACCTTGAGAGTAGGGAAGGAGGCCTTCACGGATTTCTAGAGGCCTCGGTGCAGGGCGTCGATGTACTCGCGGTGGCTGGGCAGGCCCGCGGAGTAGATCTCGCGTTCCTTGTCGATCTGCTCGAACATCTCCCACGCCGCGGCGTCGTTCATCAGGTCGACCGACGGCGGCGCCTTCTTGAAGTCGAAGTCCATTCCGGACAGGATCGCCCAGATACTGCGGGTTTCGAACAGCCGCAGCTGACTGCCGTCGGGGATGATGACGCTCTCCGCGTACTCGGTGAGCTTCTCCTCCAGGCTCGCCGGGATCGGGGCCTCCCGCACGGCGCGCCAGAACTCGGTGTCGTCGCGGTCGGTGAGTGTGTAGTGCATGACGATGAAGTCACGCATGTCCTCGAACGCGCCGATCATCAGCTCGTTGTAGCGGGCCTTGCGCCGCTCGTCGAAATCCGAGTCCGGGAAGTGCAGCACGAGCAGCGCCAGCTGGTACTCGATGAGCGCGATCGTGGTGGACTCCAGCGGTTCGACGAAGCAGCTCGAAAGCCCGACGGCGACGCAGTTGTTCACCCACGAGCGGCGGTTGTGCCCGACGCGCATCTTGATGTGGTTGCCGTCGATGTCGTACCCGCGGCCGCCGAGGTGGTCGCGCAGTTGCCGTTCGGCCTTCTCCGGCGTGGTGAACGCGCTGGAGTAGACGAAGCCGGTGCCGTCGCGGTCGGCCAGCGGGATCTCCCAGATCCAGCCGTCGGGTTTCGCGGTGGCGGAGGTGTACGGCCGCAGGCCGCCTTCTTTGTGCTGCGCGGGGAGTGCGACGGCGGAATCGCACAGCAGGACGTCGTTGGCGCTGACGAACGGCTCGTTCAGCGTCTGGTTGATCAGCAGGCCCCGGAATCCGGTGCAGTCCAGGAAAAGATCGGCTTCGATCTCGCCGGCGGTGTCGGTGACGACCTTCTCGATCGTGCCGCGCGGGTCGACGGTCACCGACTTCACGTCCGCCGAAACGAACTTCACGCCGCGGCCGGTCGCCAGGTCGCGGAGGTACTTGGCGATCAAGGCGGCGTCGAAGTGGTAGGCGTAGCGGTAGCGGGGGTCCGGCGCGTCGCTGCCGGGCAACGGTTTCGGGGCCTTGTTGAGCTCGCACAGGTGCTGCAGTGCCATTCCCGCGTCCCCGAAGGTCTCGCGGACCCGCGTGTCGCCCGCCAGCCGCTGCTTCAGCCAGAAATGCGCGAGCGAGACACCGCGGCCGAAGCGCTTGTGGAACGGCTTCTCGTAGTTCTGCACCGCGGGCTCGGGAACGTCGAAGAACGGGTGGTAGTAGGTGTGGCTGTCCCGGCCCTCGTGCGGTTTGCGCCAGTCGTCGAACCGGACGGCGGATTTGAAGACCGCGTTGGTCTTCGGCATCCAGTCCGCTTCGTCCATGCCCAGGAAGGAAAACGTGGTCCGCAGCGTCGGGACGGTGGCTTCACCCACGCCGATCCGCGGGATCCGCGGCGACTCGATGAGGGTGATGTCGACCTTTCTGCCGAACGCGCGGTTGAGGTAAGCGGCGGACAGCCAGCCGGCCGTCCCACCCCCGACGATCACGATCTTTTCGATTGGACGTGCCACGGAAGTACTCCTTTGCGGTCCGAAACCCCCACCATGCTGCGCAAACGAGCGTAGGTTCCGATCGCACGACCGGGCAGGGCCCGCCTCACCCCTTCCCGATGAGTTACACCCTGACGATCATGAACTTCGCCTCAAGCGGACAAAAGGGCACGGATCGCCGGACGGCGATCCGTGCCCTTCTTATTCCGTCGTGCGGTACTTGTTACTGGAAGGAAATGGCCACACCGGCCGGTCCGTTACCCGCGTCGTCGGCGAGACCGATCACGCAGGTGACCACGGTGCAATCGACATTCCCGTACGAAGTCCCGTCGAAAAGAATGCCCTCGAAGCTCTTCTTGACGGTCAGCGGAGTGGACAGGGTGCCGTCGCCGGCGGAGGTCACGTCCACCCGGGCGGCGGCGTTGCAGGCGAGCACGCCGGGCGACACCTCGGCACACTCGCCGACGGTGTGGGACGTCCCCGCCGCCAGCCCCGAGGCACCCACCTGGACCACGGCATTGTCGGCCAAGCCGGACGACGGGGTCACCGTCGCCGAAGGAGCGTCGGCCGACGCCGGGGCCTGGAACGCGACCAGCATGCCGAGCGCGGCGGCGGCACCGGCGACGGTTTTGGCGAAAACGCTTTTGCGCAGCATCATGAGAGCTCCTTCTTCGGGGTTCGGGACGAATGCCGGAAATGAATTGCGGGGGATATTTTCGAAGTGTTCCCCAGCGCTTCCGGTAATAAAGTTACGGATCTTCGCGGTTGTCTGTCAACGAATTCTGTTCGCAACTTGGAAGAAGCGGGACGATCTTCGACTCGGATACCCTTTGCGCACTATGTCGGGTTCGCCCCCTCGGGCGGCCCGTTCGCGAGGCATGCGGGCAAGCAGGGAGATGGCAGGGAGGTGAGCGAGACCTAGCGTGGGAAGCGGGGTTTCGACAGTCGGGAGATTCGTGATGGCGAACCAGGAAACCGCGGCCAGTCTCGACAACATCGGGTTCGGGGCGCGCGGTCTCGTACTCGAACACGTGACGTCGGCGGACGGGACGCGGATCGCCTTCGAGAAGTCCGGGGACGGACCGTCGGTCATCATCCTCGGCGGCGGGCTCAACGAGAAGGCGATGTTCGCCGATCTCGCCGAGCTGCTCTCGGAGGATTTCACCGTCTACAACTACGATCGCCGCGGCCGCGGGAACAGCGAGGACAACGGCGGCCTGGCCGGGTACACCATCGACCGGGAGGTCGAGGACCTGGCGGCGGTGCTCGAAGCGGCGGGTCCCGACGCGGCGATCTTCGCCAACTGCACCGGCGGCCTGATCGCCATGCGGGCGGCCGCCCAGGGTGTCCCGATGGGCAAACTCGCGCTGTACGAACCGACCTACGGCGGTCACCAGCTCCCCGAGTCCTATATGGACGATCTGGAGCGGATGGTCGCCGCCGATCACCGGACCGACGCCGTCGCGCTGTTCCTCAAGGAGAACGTCCGGTTCAGCTCGGAGACGATCGAAGGTTTCAAGACGCTCCCCATCTGGCCGTCGTTCGAGGCGATGGCCCCGACGACGCTGTACGACTCCATCCTCGACGCCAACCACGAGTTCGTCCCGTTCGACCAACTGCCCGGGATCGGGGTGCCGACCCTGGTCATCGGCGGCCGGGAGAGTCCTTCCTGGCTGATCGACAACTGCCACGCACTGGCCGACGGTCTCCCCAACGGGCAGTACGTGTGCATGAACGAGGGGCATCTGTTCAACCAGAAGGCGGGCGCCCCGCTGCTCACGGTGTTCTTCCGGTCCTGACCGGTCCTGACAAACCAGCACAACCCTTTTCGATCGTTGAGGAGAAGATCCGATGGAAAGCCGCTGCCCTTACACCTTGGACATCGCGGGTACCGACATCCACGCCGAGAGCGAGGCTCTCCGCGCACAGGGTCCGGTCACCCAGGTCGAACTGCCCGGCGGGGTGATCGGGTGGTCGGTGACCGGGTACCAGGCGGCCCGCCAGGTGCTGTCCGACAACCGGTTCGCCAAGGACCCGCAGAAGTGGACCAGGTACACCGAGGGCGAGATCCCCTCGAACTGGCCGCTCATCGGCTGGCTGCTGATGGACAACATGACCACCAACGACGGCGACGACCACATGCGCCTGCGCAAGCTGGTTTCCCGCGGTTTCACGCCGAAGCAGGTCGAGCTGACCCGGCCGCTGATCCAGAAGATCGTCGACGACCTGCTGGACGGCCTCTCCACCGCGGGTCCCGACGAGGTCATCGACCTCAAGGGCCGCTTCGCCACCCCGCTGCCCGCGCGCGTCATCTGCGACATGTTCGGCGTACCGGAGTCGGCCCGCGCGTCCGCCCTGCGCGGCGCCGGCGTCAACGTCACCACGACCACCTCCGGTGACGAGGCCGAGGCGAACGTCGAGCTGTGGCACCAGGAGCTGACCGAACTCGCGGAGTTCAAGCGCGAGAACCCGGGCGACGACCTGACCAGCCTGCTGCTCGCCGCGCGCGAGGAGGACGGCAGCAGGCTCACCGACGAGGAGATGGTCGGCACCCTGCACCTGATGCTGGGCGCCGGTTCCGAGACCCTCATGAACGCCCTCAGCGCCGCCGTCGTCGCGCTGCTGAGCCAGCCCGAGCAGAAGGAACTCCTCGACAGCGGCCAGGTCACCTGGGACGACGTCATCGAAGAGGCGCTGCGGGTCAACGCCCCGGTCGCGCAGCTCCCGCTGCGGTACGCGACCGAGGACGTCGAGGTCGCCGGGGTCACCATCCGCAAGGGCGACCCGGTACTGATGGGCTTCACCGCGATCGGCCGCGACCCGGAGAACCACGGTGAGACGGCGGGCGTGTTCGACGCCACCCGTGCCGACAAGACCCATCTGTCGTTCGGCCACGGCTCGCACTTCTGCCTCGGTGCCCCGCTGGCCCGGCTGGAGCTGCGGATCGCGCTGCCCGCGTTGTTCGCGCGCTACCCGGACCTGAAGCTGGCCGTCGGCGTCGACGAGCTCGAAGGCCAGGGGACGTTCATCATGAACGGCCACAAGGAGGTCCCGGTGCTCCTGGGCGAGCCGGCGCTCGCCCAGCCCGTGACCGTCTAGTCCACTTCGGACACTTCACCCTGAGGACCTGCCGGTATCCGGCAGGTCCTCAGGCTTTCCCGGCAGTCGGGAGGAAGCCCGGGACCGTTGCCGCGACGTAATTTTGAGTCCTCTGCGGCGGCGTCCCTACCTTGGAGTTCACATGACCGAATCACTTTCCCCGCACGACGCACCCCTGGCCGTGGTCACCGGCGCTTCGTCGGGCATCGGCGCGGAGTTCACGCGTGTCCTGCGGGCCCGCGGCTACCGCGTGCTGGCCGTCGCCCGCCGGGCCGACCGGCTCGCCGAACTGGCGAAGGACTCCGGCGGCTTCATCGTCCCCGAAGTCCGCGACGTCACCTCCGAAGGCGCGGCCGAAGCGATCCTCGGGCGCGCCGAAGAACTCGGCGGCGCCGACCTGATCGTCTGCAACGCGGGCCGCGGCTCACGCGGCCGCTTCCACGAATCCGACCCCGGCGACGCGCTCGGCATGATCGGGCTGAACGTGACGGCGAACGTGAACCTCGTCGCGCAGGCCGTCCCCAAGATGGTCGCGCGCGGCTCCGGCGGCATCATCGTCGTCGCGTCGAACCTGGGCTTCTTCGCCACCCCGAACATGGCCGTCTACGGCGCCACGAAGGCCTTCCTGCTGTCCTTCACCGAATCGCTCTCGGCCGAACTCGACGGCACCGGCGTACGGGCCATGGCGCTGTGCCCCGGGGCGACCTCGACCGAGTTCGGCGACGTCGCCGGGCTGGGTGACACGGTCGAGAAGACCCCCGGCTTCACCACCGCCGAGGAGGTCGTCCGCGGCGGCCTGAAGGCCTGGGACGCCGGCCGCACGATCACCGTGCCCGGGACCGTCGCGCGCCTGCTCACGGCCTTCCTGGCGTTCTCGCCGCGGGCCGTTTCCCGCCGGATCATGGGCAAGATCTTCACCGCCGGATGACCACTATCGGGTGAATGTCCGAAATTGCCGGGCGTGAGCGATGAGTTCGCGCCCGGCCGGGAGTCCAACCCTTGACGCCACCCGACAGGCGGGAAGATCAAGGAAGGACGATCGAGATGACCAGCACGAACGAGATCAACGTCCCCGGCGGCCGGTTGCACTACGAGGTCCGCGGCGACGGACCGCTGCTGCTGGCCATGGGCTCCCCGATGGCCGCGGACGCTTTCACACCGCTGGCCGAGGCGCTGGCGAGCCGGTTCACCGTGGTCACTCACGACCCCCGGGGCATCTCCCGGAGCCCCCTGGACGACCCGGACCAGGATTCGACCCCGGAGATGCGCGCCGACGACGTCATCGCGATCCTGGACGCCCTCGGCGCCGAGACGGCCGACGTGTTCGGCTCCTCCGGCGGCGCGATGACCACCCTCGCGCTGGCCACGCGCCACCCCGGCCGGATCAGGACGGTCGTCGCGCACGAGCCGCCGACGCTGAACCTGCTGCCGGACTCCGCGGAGCGGCACGCCGAGGTCGACGACATCGTGAAGACGTTCGAGACCGACGGCCTCGAAGCCGCGTGGAAGATGTTCCTCGGCACGTCCGGCTACGAGGAGGACGAGGCGGGCCCGCCGCCGAGCGACTCGCCCGAGCAGGACCAGGAGGACGGACGCCGCTTCTTCGTCCACGAGCTCCGCGAGACCACGCGCTACTCCCCGGACCTCGACGCCCTGCGTGACGGCCCGTTCCGGGTCGTCGTCGGCCTCGGCGCGGACTCCGGCGGCCTGCTCACCCGGCGGACCTGCGCCGCGCTGGCCGACGAACTCGGCGTCCCGGTGGTGGAGTTCCCCGGTGACCACGGCGGCTTCATCTGGGACCCGGAAGGGTTCGCCAAGCTGCTGGCGGACATCGTGACGACCGAAGACGCGCGGGTACCGCTCGCGCGTATCTGATCCGGACCCTCTGCGGGCGCGGAAGGGCCGGGAGCGCCACCCCTCGGGGCACTCCCGGCCCGGCCTGTCCCTCAGTATTCGAGGACGGCGGCCTTCTCCGCGG
Source organism: Amycolatopsis sp. cmx-4-19 (assembly GCA_049998115.1). Lineage (GTDB taxonomy): Bacteria > Actinomycetota > Actinomycetes > Mycobacteriales > Pseudonocardiaceae > Amycolatopsis. The sequence continues at coordinate 73,301 of JAEBEO010000002.1, forward strand.
CGGCCAGCAGCTCGCCCGAGATCCGGTCGGCCTCGTCGGCGGTGAGGATCAGCGGCGGCGCGAGCACGACGTTCTTGCCCGTGCGCCGGACCAGCACACCGTTGTCCCGCATCAGTTTCCGCACCTGCGCCGCCCGGCGGGAGCGGTCCATCTCGACGGCGATCATCAGGCCGCGGCCGCGGATGTCGGTCACGCAGTCCAGCTGCCGCAACGGTTCCAGCGCGGCCAGCAGCTGGTCTCCCCGGGCCCGGACGTTCGCGAGGAGCTGTTCGGACTCGATGTGGTCGAGGACGGCGAGCCCGGCGGCACACGCGGTCGCGTGCCCGGAATGCGTGTGCCCGTGCACGAACCCGGCCATCTTCTTGTTGCTGTCGAAGACCTCGAAGACGTGCTGGGTGGTGGTGACGGCGCCGAGCGAGATGTAGCCAGCCGCCAGCCCCTTGCTGGTGGCCAGGATGTCCGGCTGGACGCCGGCGTGCTGGTGGCCGAACATCAGGCCGGTGCGGCCGAAACCGGTCGTCACCTCGTCGAGGACCAGCAGGATCCCGTGCTCGTCGCACAGTTCCCGGACGCCGCGCAGGTACTCCTCCGGCATCACGTACGCGCCCCGCGACTGGACCGGCTCCACGAGCACGGCCGCGGTGCGCCTGCCGTGGTCGGTGAGGAAGTCGCGCATGGCGCCGATGCCTCCCTCCGGGCCGGGGACGGTGACGAAACCGTTCGGGGTCAGGTCGTCGGCGATCGGCGACGGCGCCCCGGCGGTCGCCGCGCCCGCCATCGTGGCACCGTGGTACCCGTTGTGCAGCGAGACGACGAGCCCGCGCTCCGGGGAGCCGAGGACGGCCTGGTAGAAACGCGCGATCCGGATCGCGGCCTCCATCGCCTCGGAACCGCTGTTGCAGAAGAAGGTCCGGGTCAGCGCCGGACCGGCCAGTTCGCCGATCCGTTGCGCCAGGCGGATCGCCGGGATGTTGGCGCCCTCGCCCATGTCGTAGGTCATCAGCTTCGCCACCTGCGTGGCGATCGCTTCGACCACCGGACGGCAGGCGTACCCCAGCGTCGCGTTGAATCCGGACGACTTCGCGTCCAGGTAGGTGCGGCCGTCGGCGTCGGTGACCTCGCAGCCCTTGCCGGACACCGCGACGAGCGTGTCCGGGCTGACGCGGCTCGGCGACCACGGATGCCACAGGTACTCGGCGTCGATGGCGAGCAGTTCGGCCTGCCCTTCGGTTTCACTCATTCCCGCGCTCCGTTTCACTAGTGGGCCAGCCGGGCGCGCACCGGGATGGAATGCCAGGCCCGCAAGGTGTTGTTGAGCCGCCGCTCCCCCGGAGCGGCCAGTTCCAGCGTCTCCACGCGTTCTGCGAGCGCGGTGATGAGGCATTCGGCCTCCAGCCGCGCCAGGTTCTGCCCGACGCACTGGTGCAGCCCGAAGCCGAAACCCACGTGCCCGGACGGGTCGCGGGACAGGTCGAACCTCTCCGGATCGGCCCAGCGCCGGGGATCCCGGTTGGCCGCGCCCAGGAACATCAGCACCTTGGCGCCGTCCGGCACGACGTGCTCGCCGACCGGGACGTCGCCCACCGCGGTGCGGAAGAACGTCTGCACCGGCGACGCCCAGCGCACGGCCTCGTCGAAGGCGATCCGCGCCAGCGAAGGCTGGGCGCGAAGCCGTCGCCACTGTTCGGGATGCGTCACGAGCGCGTGCAGGGCGGCGGCGAGCGCGTGCACGGTGGTGTTGAACCCGGCGGCGAACAGCGACCGCACCACACCCGGGGCCTGCTCGTGGGTGATCTCACCGCGGTCGGCGGCCGCCCAGATCTGCCCGCCGAGACCGTCTTCGGTGAGCTTGTCGCGCCGGCAGTGCTCCATGACCCACGTCGTCAGGAACTTCGCGTGCGGCGCGCCCGCCGCGACGAGTTCGTTGCGCGGACCGAAGGCGTTGAGCAGGAAGTCGCTGAACGGCAACAGGTTCTCGCGGCCCTCTTCGGGCAGCCCGAGCGCGTCGCCGACCGCGCGCGGCGGGAACTTCTCCGCGATCGCCGTCACGGCGTCGAACTCGACCGTGCTGCCCGGTGCGCCTTCGAGGACCTTGCCGACCATCTTGTGCGCCTTCGCCATCCATTCGGCGCGGAGCCTGCGCTGTGCGCGCGGTCCGAGCAGATTCGCGAGCACGCGTCTCGGGGCGTCGTGATGCGGCGGGTCGGCCTCGACGACGATGCTCAGCTGACGCCAGGGCTTCTCGGTACGGAAGTTCGACAGGCCGACCCCGGCACCGGACTGGAACCCTTGCCAGTTCCGCAAAGCCGCGTAGACCGCGTCGTACCGGGCGACCGCGTAGATGTCGTGCGCGCTCAGGTACGAGAGCGGCCCGGCGTCGAGCAGCGCGTGCTCCAACGGGTACGGATCGGTCAGCACCTCGGTGCCGAACGGGTCGATGTCGATGACGGGCGGCGACAGCCTGCTGGCGGTCATGATCACGGCCTCCGGGGCTTACAGGTCCAGTACGAGCCGGTCGGTGCACGAACGTGAGACGCAGGGGAACATGCAGTCCCCGGCCGCGCGGTCCTCGGCGGTGAGCAGCGCGTCGCGGTGGTCCACGACGCCTTCGAGGACCGTGGTCTCGCAGGTGCCGCAGACACCCTCCATACAGGACGAGAGCAGATCGACGCCGACCGTGCGCATCGCGTCGATGACGGTCATGTCCTGGGTGACGGTGACCGTCTCGCCCCGGCGGGCCAGCACGATGTCGAACGGCTCGTCGCGCACCGGCGCGCCCTGCTCCGGCGCCGAGAAACGCTCGGTCCACAGGGTGTGCGCCGGCCAAGGGACGCAGGCGTTCTCGACCGCGTCGAGGAGCCCGGGCGGGCCGCAGCAGTAGACGCGCAGGCCGTCGCGGACCTCGCCGAGCGCGGCCTGGAGATCGGGACGGCCCAGTTCGTCCTCGGGGACGATGTGGACTCTTTCGCCGTACGCGGACAGTTCTTTGAGGAAGGCCATGGACGCCTTCGTCCGCCCGCCGTAGATCAGCTTCCAGTCGGCGCCCAGGAGTTCCGCCTGGTGCACCATGGGAAGCAGCGGCGTGATCCCGATCCCGCCCGCGATGAAGAGATAGCTCTTCGACGGCACCAACGGGAAGTTGTTACGGGGACGGCTCACCCCGACGGTGTCGCCGGTGCGAAGCTCGTCGTGCACGTAAGCGGAACCACCGCGGCCATCGGGTTCACGCAGGACCCCGACGCGGTATTCGAAGGCGTTCCAGCGATCCCCGCACAGCGAATACTGACGGGTCGTCCCGCCGGGCAGCACCAGGTCGATATGCGAACCCGGCGTCCAGTCGGGCAGGCGCGCGCCGTCCGCGGCTTCGAGGACCAGCGTGACGACCCCGTCGGCGACGACGTCCTTGGCCGCGACGCGCAACGTCGTCTGCACCTGCGCCGCTCCGGCGTCCTGCATCGTGACCCGCCCTCCGCTCGGTTCGTGTTCTCCACGGTTCCACGGCGAGCGGAGGTCTACGTCTCCCTGAATGCTCGGTCCGTTGCCGGGGGTGAGCAATCCGGAATATTGTTCCCGGGGGTGTGCGGGGCAGACCATCGGGTGTCTACGTCGATCCCTGGAGGACGCATGTCGCATATCACGGTGGATCCCACCAAGCCCGGAATCATCGGCCTGTTCGCTTTCCGCCCTGAGACCGCGAAACCGCTCGGCGAACTGGTCGAGACCCTGCTGCGCGGGCCGAGCTCGCTGACCACCGGCGAGCGCGAGCTGATCGGCGCCGTCGTGTCCAAGGAGAACGACTGCTACTTCTGCGCCGAGGCGCACGGAGCGTTCTCCGCCGCACAGATCGAAGGTGGCGCCGAGACCGTCGCCGCCGCCAAGGAGGACATCTCGTCCGCCCCCATCTCGGACAAGCTGCGCGCCCTGCTGAAGATCGCGCTCGCCGCCCGCGAAAGCGGTCACTCGGTCACCACGGCCCTCGTCGACAACGCCAAGGCCGCCGGCGCCTCCGAGGGCGACATCCACGACACCGTGCTGATCTCGTCGCTGTTCTCGCTGTTCAACCGCTACGTCGACGGTCTCGCCACCGACGCCCCCGACCAGCCCGAGTGGTACGCCGGTGCCGCGCAGGCCCTGGTCGCCGGTGGGTACGCCGCCATCTCGGGTGCCGCGCAGGCCCAGGCCGCCTGAGTCTCCTCGCTGGCAGGGATACGACGCTGTGTCGTATCCCTGCTTTGGCGTGGACGGGCTCCTCGCTCCGTGGCCGTGTCCCGACACCCTCGACGAGATGTCGCGAAAGCCACTTTCGGGACATCTGATGTCCTGAAAGTGGCTTTCGCGACATCCGCACGCCGTCTAAGCGGCCCGGGGAGCCACCGCCTCGGGACCAGGCTCCGGCGAGGGCTCCGCAGCGGCCATGGACCGCACCGAAGCCGGAGCGGTGGCCGCCGCGAACACGACGATCACCCCCAACGGCACCAAGAGCAGCGTCAACGCCGTGCTGATCCCGAACGTCTGCGCCAGCCAGCCGAAGATCGCCGGACCGGCCAGCACGCCGGCGTTGTGCAGTGTGCTGTACCGCGCGATCGCCAGGCTGGTGTTGGACTTCGTGCCGTGCCCGACGGCACTGGAGATGATCGGGATCGCCACGGCCAGCCCGATTCCCGCCATCGCGAGCCCGGCGAGGCCGAACCAGACGCTCCGCACCATGACGGCGAGCAGGACACCGGCCGCGGTCACCGCCATGCTCCAGCGCACCAGGGCCACGGCACCGAAGCGCCGGTGCAGCCGGTCTCCGACGAGCCGGGTCCCGGTCTGCGCCACGATGAATGCGAAGTAGCCCAGCGACGCGATGTTCGCCGCCGCGTCGCGTTGCTCGCTCAGGAACACGCCACCCCAGCTGGAAACGGCGCCCTCGCAGAGTGCGACGGCCGCGCCGAGCCCGCCGAGGACGATCACCGCGCGGGTCCAGCCGGAGAAGAAACCGATCTTCGGCGCCTTTTCCACAGTGGACGACGAAGCCGTACGGGACTCCGTGAGGAGCCGACGTCCGCTCACGGCGGCGATCACGAAGAGCACGACCGAAACGACCCAGAAGTGGGAGAGCAGTGACCATTCCGCGCGGACCGCGAGCACCGTGCCACCCGAGCCGAGCAGGGCGCCGATGCCCCACACCGCGTGCAGGCTGTTGAGCACCGGCCGCCGCGCCCGCCGCTCGACCTCGACGCCCTGCGCGTTCATGGAGACGTCCAGCAGACCCGCGATGACGCCCCAGGTCAGCATGCCGAGACCGGCGGTGATCGCACCCGGCATCACCGCCATCAGCGGCAGGAACCACGGCAGGACGACGGAGGTGACGCGGATGACCGCCCGGCTGTCCAGATGGTTCGACAGATGTCCGGCGAGCTGCATGGCCAGCAGCACGCCGACGGTCTGCGCGAGCAGCACCATGCCGAGTTCGGCGAAGTTCAAACCGAGTTCGACCCGCAACTGCGGCACCCGCGCGAACCACGAGCCGAGCATGATCCCGACCATCAGGAAGATCCCCGAGATCGCGATCCGCTGCCGCCGCACGTCCTTCACCGGATGGATCTCCAGCCCGCTACTCATCGCCGCTCGCCACACCGGACGCGTCCCCGAACCCGGACTCGCCCGTCCAGCTGCCCACTTCCACGTGCGCGTTGAACGGATTCCCCTCGGCGTTGCGCATCGGCGGCCGCCGGTGCGCCAGGTGCAGGAAGACGTCGTCGTACTGCGTGACGTCGCCCGCCGCGGAAATGCGGTAGAGCATGTCCTCGTCCTCGCCGCCCCAGCCCTTGTAGCGCTCGTCGAAGCCGCCGATGCGGGTGAAGATCTCCGGCCGCGTCCACAGGCAGGCGCCCGGGACGTCGCGCAGCAGCAGCCCGCGCGCCCCGGCCAGCGGCGCTTCCGGCGTGTTCTCGCCGCAGCGCCGTTCGATCAGCCAGTCGCTCGACGGCGCGTCCAGCGAGAGCATTTCGGTGTGCGGCAGATGCGCGTCGTGCCGCTGGTCGGCGAACCTGGCGTGGTTGCGCTCCAGGAATTCCCGGTCCACCAGGATGTCCGCGTCGAGCAGGCACAGGGTCCGGGCGGCGCCGAGGGTTTCCCGCACGCCCACGTTCAGCGTCCAGGACTTGTTGAACAGGCCCTCGCCCCGGATGTGCACGTAATGGTCGGCCAGCGGCTCGACGACGTGCTTCCAGCGCGGTTTCTCGTCGAACTCGACGACGGTCACCCGGTACCGGTCCGACGGGAACGTCTGGTCGCGCAGCGCGAGCAGACAGGCCGTCAGGTTCCGGATCCGGCCCGCACCGTCCCGATCGGACAGCGGGACGACGACGAGGATCTCGTCGCCGGTACCGGACGGCCGCGTGCGGACACCGCGGGCGAGGTCCGTCAGCCGGTCGAGCCCGGCGTGCTCGGCTTCGGGTTCGAAAAGCCGTCCGCGGAAGTAGTTGATGTAGACGTTGTCGTCCGCGGCGTCGGTCTCGTTCCCCAATTCCGCGGCCAGGGCGGGGTTCTCGTCGAGCAGCGCGACGACGCGCTCTTCGAGCCGTCGTTCGGCGAACGTGTCGGTCGGCTGCGCGACGAGCCGCCGGTACGCCAGGTCCTGCCCGATCACGGCTTCCAGCGGGTCGACCACGGCACGGTAGTAGCGTTCGCTGTGCATCCAGTAGTCGGCGGCGACGTCCGGCACGGCGGGATCGTGGGCCAGGACGACGTACCGGACGATCCGCCCCGCGAGATCCGCGCTGCCCGGCTCGGCCTTCCAATAAGCCGATGCCGAAGCGAAAGTCTTGCCGCCCGTGCGGGTCGGCCGGATCTGCATCGGATTGGTCGCCCGTAACACGCACATCGGGCTGCAGTCACAGGGATGCGGTTGCACTGCTCCTCCGTCCCTCGTTTTCCTTGATTACTCGGATACCGAGCGTGACAGTCGGTAGCAGCGCGAAACGTCTTCTTAATTGCCGACAATCTCGAACATTTCCGCCTTTTCCGGTGCTTTTTCCCGGTTGGTGAGAAAACGCATCAACGGGCCCGTGACAGCCGTGGTGACGACCGCGACCAGAACGAGGATCGTGAACCCCAGTTGATTGACGAGCCCGTATTTCAGCCCGATGGTGGCGATGACGAGTTCGGTCACGCCGCGGCAGTTCATCAGCGTGCCGAGCTGGATCGCCTGCCTGCCGGGCAATCCCGCCAGCCGGGCCGCGCCGCCCGCGCCGATGAACTTCGTCAGCTGCGCGACCAGCAGCACGCCGAGGAACAGCAGCCAATGCGCGAGGTCCGAACCCAGCAGGCCGATCGACGTGCTCAGCCCGACCAGTGCGAAGAACAACGGCAGCAGCACGACGACGGTGAAACCCCGCAACTGCTCGCTGATCCTTTCCACCACGGGAATATCGCGCGGGACGGCGGTGCCGAACAGGAACGCGCCGAGTAACGCGTGCAGGCCGAGCAGCTGGGTCAGCACGGCGAAACCGATCGCGCCGACGAGCAGCAGCACGGTCATCACCTTGTCGGATTCGATCCGGGTGACCAGTTTGGTCAACACCCGCCGGACGACGAAATGCGTGACGACGACCAGCACCACGGCCAGGATCGCGGTGGTGACGATGCCACCGCCGCCGGTCACGCCGGTGCCCACCAGGATCAGGGTGAGGGCGAGCCAGGCAACGCCGTCCCCGATCGCCGCGCTGGTCAGGGAAAGCGCGCCGAGACCGGTCCGGTCCAGTTTGAGGTCCACCAGGATCCGCGCCAGCACGGGCAGAGCCGTGACGGCCAGGGCGAGCGCGAAGAACAGGACGAAGCCCGCCTTCGGGGCACCGGCCCCCGCCAGCACGGACGACGCGGCGAACGCGACCCCGATCCCGGCGACGAACGGCAGCCCCATCCCGCCCAGTACCACCGCACCGACCAGCGACTTCCGTTCGATCCGGTCGGTACGCAGTTCGCAGCCGAGCAGGAACATGAACACGACCAGGCCCAGTTGTGCCGCTTTGTCCAGACTGGACAGCACTTCGGGCGAGAACAGCCAGGCACCGCCGGCGGGCCAGATCAGGCCCAGTACCGAGGGACCGAGCAGGAGCCCGCCGACGATCTCGCCGAGCACCGGCGGCTGACCGAGTCTTCGCAGGACCTCCCCGCAGAAATGGCTGACCAGCAGGATCGCGCCGACGGCGAGCAGGAACCGGGTGATCGGTTCGACGGCCATGGGCCCACCTCTCCAAAGATGCGCGGAAGGGCGTGGGTGGCCACGAAGGCCACCCACGCCCTTCCGCCGGGGGGATCAGGCCGCTTCGGCCTGGTTCTCGGCCAGCTCGGCGAGGCTCGTGTAGATGTGGTCGGACACCGCGGCCACGGTGGGCTTGGCCCACAGGATGGTCGGCGGGAGGTCCAGCCCGTAGCGCCGCTGCAACCGCACCCGCAGCGCCACCGTCATCACCGAGTCGACACCGAGTTCGACCAGCGGCCGCTTGAGCTCGATGTCACCGGCCTCCAGGTTGAGCTCCGCCGCCACCTGCTCGCGGACGTCGCCGGTGACCTTCTCGCGAGCGTCCTCCTCGGACAGGTTCTCGAAGTCGACGGTGAACCCGCTGCCCGCGGTGGCTTCCGCGTCCTCGTCGACCACCGTGAGCTCGCGGAACATCGGGAGCTTCCGCTGGTGCGGCGGGGTCGGCAGGACCCGCAGCACCGCCTGGTAGTCCGAGGCGAACCGGTCGCCGAACGCCCACGCCCGGAACGCTTCCGAAGCGGAAACGGCCTCCAGGCCACGGGAGTTCGCTTCGAGCATGGTCGTCGCGATGTCCTGCGACAGACCGACACCGCGCCACGCCGTCCAGCCGAGGCTGATCGTGTCCGAGGTGCCGCCCGAATTACGGTGCGTGGCCAGCGCGTCGAGGAACGAGTTGGCCGCCGCGTAGCTCGCCTGCCCGGAGAGGCGGGCGAACTGGCCGCACGAGGAGAACAGGACGAAGAAGTCGAGCGAGCCCGCCGGGAAGAGCCGGTGCAGTACCAGCGCCCCGCCCACCTTCGGCGCGAACACGTCGCGCAGCCCGTCCTGGTCGACCTTGTCCACCAGCGCGTCGTTGACGACACCGGCCGCGTGGATGACACCGGTCACCGGCGGGAGACCCAGCGCTCCCGGCGCCAGCGCCGACGCGACGGCGTCCTCGTCGGTGATGTCGAGCGCCAGCACGCCGACCGTGACACCCAGCGCTTCGAGCCCGAGGACGCTGTCGATCTGGTGCCGCACGTCCGGGTCGGTCACCGACGCCCAGTCCGCACGCGGCGGCAGGCCGCGGCGGCCTGCCAGCAGCAGGCGGCGGGCGCCGCGGTCGACCAGCCAGCGGGCGACCTCGAGACCCAGCCCGCCGAGACCACCGGTGATCAGCACCGTGCCCGAAGGCGAGCAGTGCAGCGGGGTCCCGTCGGTGCTGCGCGTGATCTGGCTCAACCGGGCCACTTCCGCACCCTCGCCGGTCAGCGAGATGACGTCCTCGTCCCCGGCCGGGCCGCGGAAGACGTCGATCAGCCGCGCACCGAGGTCCGACGCCGTGCAGTGCTCGACGTCGATGGTGCCGCCCCACAGTTCCGGGTGCTCACCGGCGATGATGCGGCCGACGCCCCACAACGGCCCGTGCGCGACCGAACGCTCGTCGGTGCCCTGCCGGACGCCGCTGGTCACGGCCCAGATCCGCTGGGCGGCGACCTTGCCCTTCGACGTCGCCTGCAGTTCCGCGATCCGCTGCGCGGTGCGGATGAGCGACCACGTCGCGCGCTCGGTGGCGTCCTCCAACCGCTCGCCTTCCGAGGCCCGCGAGGGCGCGATCACGACCGCACCCGGGTTCGCGAACAGTTCGGCGGTGAGGTCGAGCGGTTCGCCGTCGACGGCCACCTCGACCGCGCTCGCGGTGACACCGGCGGCGGTGAACTGCTCCACCAGCGTGCCGGTGGTGGCGGGCGGGCCCACCACGACGATCTGGTCGAGGTCCGAGGCCAGCGTGGCCTCGGGCAGCTCGTGCCAGGTGATCTCGTGCACCAGGTCGCGCGGCAGGACCGCGGTGCCCAGGTGCTCGACCGCCGCGAACTTCAGGCCGATGACCTCGCTGACGATGTCGCCGTCCTCGTTGGCGACCAGCACGTCGACGGTGTCTTCCGGCGACTTCGGCGAACGCACGGCGTGCACGATGATCCGCGCGGGCGGCTCACCCTTCCACGCCACCTTCTCGATGCCGCGCGACATCCACAGCACGGTGGCGTGGCCGGGCGAGACCACCATCGCGCTGATCGTCAGCGCGGCGTCGATCACGTGCGCCCAGCTCGTCGCCAGCTTCGCGGGCGGCGCGACACAGTCCATCAGCGCGAGCTGCTCGACGTCGTCGTAATACAGCTCGCTCATGTCCCACGGGAACGCGTAGCCCTCGACACCCATCCGTCCGAACATCTCGTCGGCCTTCGTGAGCGACCCGCTGGGCAGGCGGTCGCGGATCGTGGCGAACTCGATCCGCCCCTCCGGCACCTTCGCGCTGGTGTCGATGGAGGCGGTGGTGTGCGTGATCCACTCGTCGCTGTCGGCGCTGGTCTCGTCCGCGACGCGGGTGGCCAGTGCGAGCGACCGGCCCTCCTTGACGATCTGGACGATGCGGGCGGGCTGCACGGCCAGCGGGGTGCGCAGCACGATGTCGGTCAGCGCCGGCGCGATCTCCTCCTCCGCCGCGAGGGCGAAGGTGTTGATGATCGACGCCGCCGGGGTGACCTCGACCCCGACCAGGCCGTGGCTCTGCGGATACGGACGGCTGTCCATGTCGAGCCGGGTCTGCCACACCTGCCGCGACGGCGCACCGGACACGGTCATCCGGCCACCGAGGAGACTGTGGCTCTCCGGGTCGTGCCCGCTGCCGAGACCGGCGGCGGCGCTGCTCTCCGGGAAGATCCAGTACGGCCGGTGCTGCCACGCGGCCGCCGGGATGCCCAGCAGGTCACCCGAGGCGAAGTCCCGCGTCCAGTCGATCTCGACGCCCTGGACGTGCAGCTTCGCCAGGTTGTGCAGCAGCGTGCCGACCTCGTCGGTGTTGCGGCGCAACGTGGCGCAGCCCGCCAGGTCGTCGATGCCGAGGCTCTCGGCGGTCTCGATGATGGAGTGCGAGACGACCGGGTGCGACGAGATCTCGACGAACACACGGTGCCCGTCCTCGAAAGCGGCCTCGACGGCTTCGGCGAAGCGGACCGGGTTGCGCAGGTTGCCCGCCCAGTACTCCCCGTCGCGCACGGCGTCGGAACGCGGGTCGGTCAGCGCGGTGCTGTAGAGGCTGACCGTCGGCGGCCGCGGGTCGAGCCGACGCGCGGCGGCGGCGACCTCGTCGATCACGGCGTCCACATGGGTGCTGTGGAAGGCGATGTCCGTGTCGACGACGCGCATGTCGATTTCCTCTTCACGCCAGCGCGTGACGAGTTCCGCGATCGCGCCCTTGTCGCCGGAGATGACGGTCGACGTCGGGCTCGCGGAGATCGCGGCCACGAGGTCGGGGCGGTCACCCAGCTTGGCCTGCGCCTCGGCGAAGGACAGGCTCGCGAGCACCATGCCGCCGTCGCCCTCCAGCCGCTGCAACGCGGCCGCGCGGCGGCAGGCGAAGCGGGCGGCTTCGAGCAGGTCGAGCGAACCGGCGGCCACCGAAGCGGCGATCTCACCGACGGAGTGCCCGATGATCGCGCTCGGCTTGACGCCGCGGCTGCGCCACACCTCGGCCAGGCCGACCTGCATGGCGAAGGTCAGCGCCTGGACGTGCGCCGCGGTCCACGGGCCGCCGTCGAGGATCGCCTCGCGCGGGGTCCAGCCCAGTTCCTCACGGAAGACACCGGCCAGCGAATCGATGACGGCGGCGAACCCGGCGTGCTCGGCGAGCAGCTGACGGCCCATGCCGGACCACTGCGAACCGTGCCCGGAGAAGACCCACACCGCGCCGTCGCTCTGCCTGCCCGCGCGGGCCAGCAGGATGCCGGACACGGGTTCGTCGACGGCGAGCGCGCGGAGCCGCTCGGCCAGCTGTTCGGTGGAGGCGGCGATGACCGTGCCGCGCTGCGGCAGGTGCGAACGACGCCGTGCGAGCGTGTACCCGATCGAGGAGAGGGAAGCGTCCGGGTTGGCGTCGATCCAGTCCGCGACGGTGCCGGCGAGCGCGCGCAGGCCCGCTTCCGACATCGCCGAGATCGGGAAGACCTTGCGCGTGCCGTCGCTGATTTCCTTGCCGGACTTGAGTTCCGGCTGCTCGGGACTCTCTTCCAGGACGACGTGGGCGATGGTGCCGCCGACGCCGTAGCTGGAGACACCGGCGCGGCGGGTGTTCTCACCGGCGGGCCACGGGGTGGTCTCACCGACGAGCTTCAGCCCCGACGCCGGGTCGGAGATCGCCTCGTTGGGTTCGGTGTGCAGGCTCGGCGGGATCTGCTGGTTGCGCAGCGCCAGCACGGTCTTGATGACGCCGGTGATCCCGGAACCACCCTCGACGTGGCCGATGTTCGGCTTCACCGAGCCGACCAGGCAGGGGTTCTCCGCCGAACGCACGGAGCCGATCACGGCCGCCAGCGCCTCGACCTCCTCGCCGTCGCCGGTCGGGGTGCCGGTGCCGTGCGCCTCGACGTAGTCCACAGTGGACGGATCGACACCCGCGCGCTCGTAGACCTCGCGCAGCATATGGGCCTGCGCCTCCGCGTTCGGCGCCATCATGCCCTCGGAGCGGCCGTCCTGGAAGACGCCGCTGCCGCGGATGACGGCCTGGATCGGGTCGCCGTCGCGGATCGCGTCCGAAAGCAGCTTCAGCACGATGACGCCGGCGCCCTCGCCGCGGCCGTAGCCGTCGGCGTTCTTGTCGAAGGCCTTGCTGGTGCCGTCCGGCGACATCGCGCCCGCGCCCTGCAGCGCGACGTTCAGTGCCGGTGTGGCCATGATGTTGACGCCACCGACGAGCGCGATCGACGTCTCGCCGGTGCGCAGGCTCTGCGCGGCGATGTGCAGCGCGGTCAGCGATCCGGCGCAGGCGGTGTCGACGGCCATACTCGGGCCGCGGACGTCGAGGAAGTAGGAAACGCGGTTCGCGATCCCGTAGAACGTCGTGCCGTTGACGGCGTACGCGCCGGTGAGGGGGATGTCCTCCAGCAGACGACGGCCGTAGTCGTTCGAGTTCGCGGCGACGAACACCCCGGCGTCGGAGTTGCGCAGCGAAAGCGGCGGGACACCGGCGTCCGCCAGCGCTTCCCAGGCCAGTTCGAGGATGAACCGCTGCTGCGGGTCGAGGAAGTCCGCCTCACGCGGGGAAATGCCGAAGAAGTCGGCGTCGAACCCCTCGATGTCGTCGAGGAAGGAACCGCGGATCGTGGTCCCCCTCAGGATCGCGGTCGCCTGCGGGCTGCTCGCCGCGTACGCCTTCCACCGCTTTTCGGGCATGTCACTGACGGTGCTCTTACCATCGGCCAGGAACTCCCAGAACTTCTCCGGGGAGTCGAGGTCTGGAGCGAACCTGCAACTCATACCGATAATCGCAATGGCTTCGTCGGGTGCTTTGTACTCGCTCAAGTCCTCGCTCCTCGAAATAGGTCGCCCGACCGGAGACAACACAAGATTCCGGCGCCTCTTTGTACGGACAGCGTCTGCCCTGGCGCCTCGCTCCGGCATCTCCTCGACTGCTTGCGCGGGATCCTCGAGCGATCCCCGAGTGCGAGCGCAAGGTTCGAGACGCCCGCGCGCGGGCACCGTCCCTAGTGTCCGGACGGGACCTTTACCGAGGAGGAGCAGCCATGCCGGGAGCAGCGGGGCGGTCGACCGGGACGGGGGTCGTGCCGTGGCCGAGACGCGACGCGGACCGCTATTTCGCCGAGGGCTATTGGGAGGGCCGGTCGCTGGGGACGCACCTGGCGGAGACCGCGCGCAAGTATCCGGACGAGGTCTGCCTCGTCGACGGCGACGTGCGGCTGACGTTCCGCGAGCTGCTGGCGAAGGCCGACGGCGCGGCGATCCGGATGAGCGCGCTCGGGGTCGGCGCCGACGACCGGGTCGTCATCCAGCTGCCGAACTGCTGGGAATTCGTCGTCACCACGGTCGCCTGCCTGCGGCTCGGTGCCGTTCCGGTGTGGACGATGCCGCAGTTCCGGGAGCACGAGATCGGCGGTATCCTGGCGAACGCCGAGGCGAGCGCGCTCGTCGTACCGGATGTCCACAAAGGATTCGACCATCAGGCGCTGGCCCGCGAGGTACTGCCGGACGGGCTCGTGTTCGTGGTCGGCGACGACGTCCGTCCGGGTAACGTCGACCTCCGCGCACAGTTCGTCGCGGACGAGCCCGTCGAGGTCTCGCAGGCACTCGACGCCGCCGCGCCCACCGGCGACTCCGTCGCGACGTTCCTGCTCTCGGGCGGGACGACCGGGCTGCCGAAACTGATCCCGCGCAGTGGCAACGACCTGAGCTACATGATCAAGACGGCGGCGGAGATCTGCCGGTTCGGGCCGGACACGTCGTACCTCGTGGTGCTGCCGCTCGGGCACGGGTTCGCCAACACCGGGCCGGGGATCCTCGGCGCGCTGCTGTCCGGCGGGCGGGTCGTCATCGCGCCGTCACCGGCGCCGCAGCAGGCGTTGCCGCTGATCGAGCGGGAACGGATCACCGCGACGTCGGCGGTGCCCGCCATCCTGCACCGGTGGATCGAGTACCTGGACACCGATCCCGGCCTCGACCTGTCCACTTTGGAGATGATCCAGATCGGCGCGGCCAAACTCGATCCCGCGCTCGCGGCGCAGGTGCGGCCCAAGCTCGGCTGCACGCTACAGCAGGTCTTCGGCATGGGTGAGGGACTTCTGTGCCTGACCCGGCTCGACGACCCGGACGAGCTGATCCTGCACACCCAGGGTCGTCCGATCTCACCGCACGACGAAATCCGCCTGGTGGACGAAGCGGGCGCACCGGTGCCGCCGGGCGAGCCGGGAATCCTGCTGGTCCGCGGCCCGTACACGACCCGCGGCTACTACCGCTCACCGGAGCTGAACGCGCGGTCGTTCGTCGACGGCTGGTACAACACCGGCGACATCGTCCGGATGACACCCGAGGGTTACCTGGTGGTTTCCGGGCGGGAGAAGGACGTCATCAACCGCGGCGGGGAGAAGATCAACGCCGAGGAGATCGAGACGTTCGCCTTGGACGTCCCGGGGGTCGAGCACGCGGCCGCGGTCGCGATGCCGGACGCGGAACTCGGCGAGGTCGTCTGCCTGTACGTGGTCGCCACGAAACCGGTGGCACTGCGGGACGTCCACACCCTGATGCTCGCCGCCGGCGCGGCGCGGTTCAAGCTGCCGGAGCGCCTGGTCGTCGTGGACGAGCTGCCCGCCACCGGGATCGGCAAGGTGGACAAGAAGGCGCTGCGGGCCGATATCGCCTCTCGCCAGGTCTCCAAGGCCGCCTAAACGTCCGTGAAGGCCTCCTTCCCTACCCTGAAGGTAGGGAAGGAGGCCTTCACGGACTTGCCTACGCTTTGCTTAATTCCACTATGGACATATACGACTTGTGCCCCACCTTGTGCGTCCCGCGCACCCTGAGCCCGGCCATCCGCGCCAGCTCCGCCAGCTCGGAGAGACCGCGTTCCTTGCCACCGTTGTAGATGAGCATGCGCAGGTCCATCCCGGTGTTCGGGGTCTCGCCGTCGGAACCGATCGCCTCGACGAGCAGCACGACACCGTCGTCGCCGGCCGCCTCGGCACAGCGCTTGAGAATCGCGACAGACGGCTCGTCGTCCCAGTCGTGGATGATCGCCGAGAGCACGTACGCGTCCGCGCCTGCCGGCAGCGGGTCGAAGAAGCTCCCCGGTACGACGTCGACCCTCTCGGCGAATCCGCTGTCCGCGAAGCGTTCGCGCGCGTTCACCGCCGGGCCCGGCAGGTCCACCAGTGTCCCGTGCAGCCCGGAATGCTTGGTCAGCAACGCTTCCAGGAGCGCACCGCTGCCACCCGCGACGTCGACCACGTGGCCGAGGCCCGCCCAGTCGTAGGCGTCGACGATGCCCGAGTTGTCGAGCGCGATGTGGTGCCCCATCAACGCGTCGAACGACGCCGAAAGGACCGCGTCCCCGCTGAGGTCGTCCCAGAACGGGACGCCGTGGCGCACCGAATAGGACTCCTCCCCGGTCCGGACGGCGTGCTCGAGGTCGACGAAACTCAAGTCGCCCTTGCCGATGGCGCCGTTCATGTCCAGCCACTTCCGTTTGCTGCGCGGATGGCCGTCCCGGAGTTGCGCACCGATCTCGGTCACCGCGTAGGCGCCCGAATGGTCCCTGGTGAACAGGCCGACGGTGACCAGGTGCAGCAGCAGGCGGTCCAGCGCCCCCGCGTGCGTGCCGGTGACCGCGGCGAGTTCGGCCGGGGTCCGTGCCCCGTCGGTGATGTGGTCGGCGACCCGCAAGGTGGCCGCCACCCGTACCGCCATCGGTGTCGCCAGATCCGCCAACGCCCTCAGCCCGACGCGCCCTGCTTCGTCGACCGACATTTGTGCTCCCTTCGCCCTCCGGTCAGGCTAGGGGCGAGAGGTGCGGCGAGGCTTATCCACGACTGCTCGCAATCGGGAAGAGGCGTGCCGCCGCCCGCGACCGATACCGTCGTTCACCGAGGAGAGGGCTGTTCCCCGGACCCGGAGGTCGCATCCCGTGGCACACCACGATTTCGAACCCCGGCTGCCGATCCCCGGACGCGGAGCCGCGGCACTGCCCGAACTCGCCGGAACGCTCAGCGTCCGCGAACGTGACCTCGCGGACGCTGAGCGGGACTTCGGCGGCCACGTCCACCGGAGGCCGCTCGCCGTCGCGTTCCCGGCCACCGCGGTCGACGTGGCGACGCTCGTGCGTTTCGGGCGGACGCACGGCATCCCGGTCGTCCCTCGCGGCGCCGGGCATTCCGTCGACGGCCAGGCACTGGTCGCCGACGGAATCGCGATCGACATGTCGACACTCGGCGGGGTCCGCCCGGTCGGCCCGGACCGGATCAGTGCCGACGGGGGCGCCCGCTGGCGCGCGGTCGTCGAAGCGAGCCTCCGCGGCGGCACCGTCCCGCCGGTTCTCCCGGACTACCTGGAACTTTCCGTCGGCGGCCTGCTCTCCACCGGCGGTTTCGGCGGCGCGAGCCACCGGTACGGGTCACAGGCCGACAACGTCCACGACCTCGACGTCGTCACCCCCGACGGCGAACTGGTGACCTGCTCGCCCACCGTCGAACCGGAACTGTTCGACGCGGTACGCGGGACGCAGGGGCGGCACGGGATCATCACGCGCGCCACCGTCGCGCTGACCCGCGCGCCGTCGGCGGTGCGGCGGCATCGCCTGACCTACCACGATCTCGGCGCGTACCTCGGCGACCAGCGGCGTTTGGTGGACGAACCGCGCTTCGACCACGTCGACGGCCAGGCCCGGTACGTGGACGGCCGCTGGAGCTTCGTCCTGGAGGCGGTCTCCACGCATTCGCCGTCGCTCGACGACCTCGCGCACGATTCCGCCGAGATCATCGAGGCGACCTACCGCGAGTTCGTCGACCGGATCCAACCGATCGAAGCGCAGCTACGGTCGACCGGTTCGTGGTACCACCCGCATCCGCGCGCCAACGTGTTGCTGCCCGGCGCACACGCCGAACGGGTCCTCGCCGGCGCTTTCGCCGAACTCACGCCCGAGATGCTCGGCGTCGGCGGCAGTGTCCTGCTGTATCTCTTCCCGACCGCGCGGGTGCACGCCCCCCACGTCCCGAAGGCGCGGGATCCGTACACCGTGCTGTTCGGTGTCCAGCGGACGTCGGCGCCCGGGGATCTCGTCGCACTGCAACGCATGCGAGAGGCCAACGCCGCACTGCACGCGACCGCGCGGCGGCTCGGCGGGGCGAGCTACGCCTATCCCCTGGACGCGACGGACGCCCGGGCCGCCTGAATCGCGGCGACACTGCGGTCGACGTCGGCTTCGGTGGTGTTCCAGCCGGACACGGAGATCCGCATCAGGCGGCGGCCGTGCCAGGTGGTCGCGCCCGTCCAGCACTCGCCGGAACGCTGCACGGCCTCCACCACGCTGTCCGTGTCCTCGCCGAAGCTGACGAGAACCTGGTTCAGCACGACGTCGTTCACGACGGTGATGCCTTCGGCGGCGAGTTTCCCGGCGAACCTCCGGGCGAGCGCGCAACAGCGTTCGATCAGGTCGGCGATCCCGGAGCGGCCCAGTTCGCTGAGCGCCGCCCACGTCGCGAACCCCCGCGCCCTTCGCGAGGACTCCGGCACGAAGTCGCTCGGAGCCCGTACTCCGCCGTCTCCATGGCCGGTCAGGTACGCGGCGGTGAAGGACATCGCGGCCGCGTGGGCCTCCGGATGCGCGCAGAAGGCGTACCCGCTGTCGTAAGGCACGTTAAGCCACTTATGCCCGTCGGCCGCCCAGGAATCCGCTCGTTCCACCCCCGCGACCAGCGGACTGAACGCGGGGCTGGCGGCCGCCCAGAGGCCGAACGCGCCGTCGACGTGGACCCAGGCGTCCTGCTCGTGGGCGATCCGGATCGCGGTTTCGAAGTCGTCGTAAGCGCCGGTGTTCACGTTCCCCGCCTGAAGGCAAACGATTGCGGGGCCGTCAAGGGTGCGTTCGAGGTCGGCGACGTCGATCGCGCCCTGCGCATCGGCACGGACGGGCGTGACGGCGTCGGTGCCCAGACCGAGCAGGCGCAACGAGCGGTCGATCGTCGCGTGGCGCTCCTCGCTCGCGATCACCTTCAGCGGCGGCGCCCCGTTGAGGCCGCGGCGCTCGACGTCCCAGCCCGCCCGGGCGAGCAGGTGATGGCGGGCGGCGGCCAGTCCGACCGTGTTGGCGCCCTGGCCGCCGGTCACGAACCCGAAGGAAGCGGTGGACGGCAAGCCGAGGACGTCCTTCAGCCACCCGCCCGCGACGTCCTCGACGGTGGCCGCGGCCGGTGAAGTGGCGTGGTTGAAGGCGCTCTGATCCCAGCCCGTCGCCAGGATGTCGGCGGCGGTCGCCGCGTCGAGCGCTCCGCCGGTGACGAACCCGAAGTACCGCGGTCCGGTGGTGGCCACCAGCGCGGGTTCGACGGCGTCGGCGAGCTTGGCGATGACCTCGGCCGCCGGGGTGGGTTTGCCGGGCAACTCGCCGAGTGCTTCGCGGATGTCCGTGTCGTGCGGGAAGACCGGGCTTTCGGCCACACGCTCGCGGTAGTCGGCCACGCGGGCGGCGGTGTCGGCCAGGAGGTCTCTCAGCTCACTCACCCGTTGGCCTCTCTGCCCTTGACCGGATCCATCGTCCCATCGTGGCAGGCGGCCTCTCGGGAAGGTAGGTTTCGCCCATGGCATGCCGGATCACCGAACTCGTGCTCGATTGCCGAGATCCCGAGGCACTGGCGCGGTTCTGGTGCGAAGTACTGGACTACGCGGTGCTCGATCGCGAAGACGGCGACGTCGAGATCGGACCGCGCGAAGGATTCGGCGGCCCGCAGCCGACGCTCGTCCTCAGCCGCACCGACCAGCCGAAGGCCGGGAAACTCCCGCTCCACCTCGACGTCAACGCCACCGACCGCGACCAGGACGCCGAACTCGAACGTCTGCTGGCCGTCGGTGCCGTGTTCGCCGACGTCGGCCAGAGCGGCGAGGAATCGTGGCACGTCCTCGCCGATCCCGAAGGCAACGAGTTCTGCCTGCTGAAGGCCCGCGTCGACCCCGTGTGAGCTTGGCCGCCGGACTTCCGATCGAACCCTGGACAGGCGCGGTACAAGTGGTGTGACCAGGGCGTCGTGTGACCTTGGGAAACCTTGTTTGACCTGCGTCGGAATGCCCCGGTACCGTGTTGCGTTAGCACTCTTGTCGGCAGAGTACCGGCGAAAATCCGGTTACACTCTGCGATCGCCCGCCCCGCAGGTTCAGGGCGCATTTCCTTGTCTCGCAACAGAAGCGCCCCGTTGCCGAAGTATCAGCGTCTGGCACAGTCTGTGACTGTCTCCGGCAGCTTGGTGGCGTCCACGGAACAGGTACGGAACAGATCCAGAATGCGGATATGCCCCCGGACCTGGTGTTTGTCCGAGGGCATATCCACTCTAGCTCGACTAGACTCCGCCATCGTCCAGGAAGCCTTCAATCCGGCGATTCGCAGCGTCTCGCGTCCCGTAGACGAACTTCGCGTAGATCTTCGTCAGCATGTCGACCGTGTGCCCAGCTCGCTCCGCGACGTCAGGCAGAGCGACGCCCGCAGCGATCCATGACGAGACCGCAGCATGGCGAAGGTCATAGGGCCGAGCGCCCAGCGGCGACGCGACCTCTCCCGGCAGCAGCGCCAGTGGCCGGACCAACCTCCAAATGTCGCTGTAAGAGGACTGGCTAATCGGACCGCCCTCGCTGGTTCGGAACAGCCGACCATCCGCCGCCAGACCCTCCCTGTCGATGTACTCGGACAAGATCCGAACGAGTACCGGAGGGATCGGGACGGTTCGCCGGTGTTCTTCCGGACGGTGCTTCAGCGATCGAACCTGGTACGTCTGTCCGTCGTCGCTGTATCGCGCGGCGGAACTCCCGAGAGAACTCGGCAGGACCAACTCACCCCAACCAGAGTCGGGCAGCTTGCAATGCACGTCAGTGAGGAAGCGAGCCTCACCGGGCCGAAGCGCGGCGTAGTAGAGCGTGGCGAAGAAGGGCCGCCAGGACCGATTCCCCCCACGCGGGCGAACGTAGGTGACCGCAGTCAGCAGCTCCCGGGCCTGGACCGGGTTCACGACGACTCCAGGATCAACTTCTCGCTCACTACCGAAGTGGACCAACTTCACCCCAGACAGCGGATTCTCTCCGAGATAGCCGCACCGTGCGGCGAAGTCGAGAGCTGGAAGCACCGCGCTCTTGCGGGTGTCGACTGTCCGGGTAGCCGCCTGCCGACCATCGAGCTTCCGTCGAAGCGCACGCCCAAGCTCCAAAATCCCGTCTTCGCTCGCAAGGTCACCCACCTTCCGCGAATGACCCTCAAGCCAGGCCGCAACGTCTCGAATCTCGCCCGATGGCTCAACCCGAGAGATTTCAGGCGGCAGCACAAACGTCGTCAGCGCACGCCGCACCAAGGCCGGTTCAATCCCCGGGTCATCGGTCAGAAACCCCTGCACAGCAACAGCTAAGCCATCTACAAGCCGATCACGCGACCGAGGCGACATGTCCGGCCAGACCTGCTCAAGGTACTCACGCGCCACCCGCATCAACGTCGGTGATCGTTTCTCCCGGTAGATCGATTCGGGTAACCCAGTCTCGATATCGAAGGCTTCACCACGATTCATGGCCTGCTGGAGCTTGGAGTGCTCAGCCTTGGCTAATGCCTTGGTAGCAAACCATTCTGAATGTTCTTTGCCCGCCGTGATCCAGCGGACACCGTAGGGCCGCCGACGCTTCTTGCCTGTGTTCTTGTCCGGCGGCATGGTTTTGATCTCCCACAGCCGGACCTGACGCGTCGGTTTCATGCCGCACGCTCCTGCCTGCTGCTCAACCACTCACGCACCGCCGACAGCGCGAAGCGCAAGTGACCGTTAGGCAGCTTGATAGCCGGAGGCGCCGTGTTGATCTCCCGCCACTCATAGAGCGTGTCCCGGCTGATGCCGAGGAAATCGCACAGCTCCGGCGTGCTGAGGAGAGTTTCTAGTTGAATCGCATTGTCATTCATGGTGTCCCCCAATTCAGGCCGCTAGCGGAGTTGCCGAAGTATCCGGACGTTCGCCGGGCGGCCCTTGCGCGGCTAGTAGCGCTCGGTCGTACTCCGCTCTCCAGGTGATCCGTTCAGAGATGGCACGCATCACGAGGTGATCCCGTGGTGGGCAGTGGGTGTCTCCGGATTCGACCTTGCGCCAGACGAACCGGTCCGGTGCAGGTTGTTCCTTGGTGATGCCGACAGCGGCCAGCGCCTCCAGGACGAAACCCTTCCGATCCGCCTTGTGATCGGCCACCGTCTTGCCCGACCACTTCCGCGACACCAGCACCCGCCGCCCAGGAAGCCCAAGTGTCGTCCGGCGGTGAGCACGGCCCTTACAGTGCCCGGGAACAGTCTTTCCGTTGGCTCCTTTGGGGTTGATGCCGTACAGCAGCCACACCGCACACCGAGGCGAACACGGGGTCACCGACAGTTCCGCGTGCAACCTGTCGTGGTGATCCCTCTGTCCGGCGGTGTCCGCGTCGACCACCTCACCCGTGGACTTGGTCAGGTACTTCGTCAGATATCCGATGTGACGGCCGGATTCCTCCGTGCCACCCAGGATCCCCTTCGAGTGCACCTGACGGCCAAACGTGACTACGTGCGCGGGTTCCTCGACCGCCTCTTTCGCCTCATCGAACGACGGCAGCGGCTGCCGGGTGTCCGGGTCCACGAACGTCCGGGAATGCATGTCCCACAACGGTTCCCGATCGGTGTAGACGATCTCGTCGTGGTTGGGCCACCACACCTGGTGGTAGGTGGCTTCGGTGACCATCCGGATGACTTCGTGGGAGATGGAGCCACGGAGGGCGGTGTGCAGGTGCGGAGCCGCCCTCCGCTGGGGTTCCACGGTGGCGAAGTACTGCACGTCCCAGCCGACCACGCGCCGCAGGTTCTGCCACCACCTGTCCACCAATGCCGAAAAGTGCACCGCGTCCCGAGCCGCCCGCCGGTAGTCATACGTCGACGGGTTCACCGGCGAACCGTCTGACCGCACCGGGCCGTAGGTGTCGCAGGTGAGCGTGACGAACATCGACGGCCGGAACTTCCCCGCGTACTCACGGCCCACCGTCGCTGAGGACACCTTGCGTCGAGGCAGGTTCGGCGCGTCCTGCCGCCGTTTGGTCGACCGCTTCACCGGGCGCTTCTCCGGCACCTCCAAGGCGGGCAAGCGACCAGTCATGCCCGACGCCCGCAGCTCCTCATCCACCGAGGCGACCTCCGCGCGGATCTCTTCCGCCTCGACCTCATCCCCGGTTTCGACCGCGTCCCGGTAGTGCGCCGCCAAATCGGCCCGGAACGCCACGAGCTCCGTCTGCGTCTCAGACGGGGTGTCCCGGGTGATGATGGGTTCTTCGGTCATGTGCCAGCCCTCACGGCACTGTGCTTGCCGCAGCGCCTTTGCCTTGCGAGCACAGGGCAGACACACCGATTCCACCGTCGACCCGCACGGCACCGGGACGTAGCGGATCTCCCCGGTTTCGGTGTCCCCGACCTCCATCGTGAACGGCCGGACACAGACGCCGTGCTTCTCCGCGGTGGCCTTCACGACCTCCGCCGACAACGCCCCGCGGCTTACCCGGACCCCTACTCCATTCGAGGGAGCCGGCGAGGCGACCGCACCCGCTTCTACCTGCGAATCTGTGGTCACGGTGTTCATGCCGTCCCCCTCTCGCCGCGCCGGTCTGACAGGTGGACGACCGAGGCGCCCCCGTTGGTGACGTAGTGCTCCAGATGCTTGATCGTCTGATCCGACACCCACCCCGCCCGGACACGCAGGGGTTCGCGGATGCCTTCGCCCCAGACGTAGCCGACACCGGCCGCCGACTCCGGAATCCGGTTCGCCCACGCCCCACGCTCGTAGGCGCCGTCGCCCAGCACCATCGGAACCTGTGTCTTGGATGTCACCCGCAGCGCCACCCGACGCGGCAGCAGCTCCCGCACGGGAACGGTGTCCTTCGTCGGCTCCTGGACATAGCCGCGCACCGTGAACAGCAGCGCCCGCCCTTGCGTGGCCAGGACCGCCACCCGCTCCACGATGGCCTCACGGGTCTTACGGTCGGTGTAGCGGGTCAGGGCACCGATCTCGTCGAACTCCAATAGCTCCAAGGGAAACTCGGTCGACAGCGGAACTTCACGGGTGTGTCCGGCGAAGACGCGCTTACGGTTCTCCAGCTCATCGATCAGCGCGTCCAGGATCTCCAGGGCCTCCTTGCCCGACTGGCCGTAGCGGGTGAAGATCCCGCGCCCATAGGACAGCTCCATGGCCTTCGGGTCGATCCCCGACATACGCACCAGACCCGCGCGGATCGCCGGGGCCGCCGACACCAGCGGGGACCACATCACCGAGCCCTTGCCCGCACCCGTAGCGCCAGCCACCAACGTGTGTGCGCCACGGCCCATCAGCGGCACCGTCCACGGTTTCCCGTACTCGGTCGACCCCGCGTACACCGCCCGCAGATCCACCCCCGCCCCGTCGGTGGGCAGCATCTCCGGAACCGGCAGGCACGTCACCGCCGCCTCCAGCAGGTCACGGCGCATGAAGTCGATCGACACCACATTCGGCTCAAGCTCCCGCACCTGACACCGCTGAACCTTGCGCGCCACCGACAGTTCCCGCGCGACCTCATCGAAGTCTTCCGGCTTCTGCCCAGGGACCAACCGGACCCGGACCTCATCCCACGAGGCACCCGAGCGGACCGACAGCAGTTTCGGCACCGCGACACCGGACGCCTGACGGGCCTTCGCGACCGCCTCACGCTTCCGGCGTTTCGAGATCAGGTTTACCGTCACGTCGACGGGGATCGCGTTATCCCGGACTGTCAGACCGCAGGCGTGCAGCCAACCCGCCAGCTTCCGCCCGTAGAGCGCCCAGCGCAGCCACCACGACCGCAGCCACCGCCCGCACCAGTGGTCATAGCCGACCGCGTCCAGACGCCACCACACGAGCTGTACGAGCGCCAGGCCGCCGACCGTGACGGCTAGGGAGACCCAGCCCAGCAACGAGCACCAGGCCCACAACCCCAGCAGCGCCAGGCAGGTACGCCAGTACGTGACCAGTTGCCGAACAATCCAGCCGACCGCCCGCAGCAGGCCCCACAGCGCCACGCCGAGCACCGCCAGCGCGGCCAGCGCCTCGAACACAGCCGCCAGCACACGGCCGACTTTGGCCAGCACCCACAACACCACCGCCAGCCCGCCGCCCACGGCGAGGGTGGTCATGATCTCCTGCGTGGTCATCGGCGCCCACCCCGCTCACCAGTGGCGGGAAGCACGATCGGCAAGGGCAGCATCCCCAGGCACGGGGCGCATTTCTCCTCACCCGGCAGCAGCCGAGCGAACCGTTTGCATTCCGGGCAGCGCGTTCGGGTGACCCCCGTTGACTCGCACTGCTTGTCATCGTTTATCTTTTGCATTGTTCACTTACTCCAGTGGACAGCGCAGAACCGGTTCAAGGTTGGTAGCCACACGGCCGGTTCTGCGTTTTATAGGGACAGTTTTAGCCACGTGAGGACGCGTTTATCTAACACGCGTCCCACGTGTGAAAATTGTTTCTTTCAGTTGTCGACTACATGATCATTTCTTCGCGCGGGCACGCTCCTTACGCTCGAACTCCCGCAGCGCGACCAACCACACATGCTCCCGAGCGATCCGTAGGCCATCTGCCAGCAACACCGCCGTAGCCACCGTGCACAACGCTCGCTTTCCCTGCTCCAAGTCGCTGAGATGCTTCGTGCTGATCCCGGATCGTTCGGACAGTTGTACTTGCGTCAGCCGTCGAAACTTCCGCGCCCGCCGCAACCACTCCGCCGCCGTCATCCCATCCAGCGCCGCACCGTCATGCAGCAGAGGCAACCGCACATGCTCACGACTATCCATATGCCGACTCCGGAAGGCCGATCTCCCGATCCGCCAGAAAGTCGGCCACGATCCGCTGCATGAACCGCAACGGGTCCTGATTCAGCGCGTCAGCCAACCGCAGCCCCTTCTCCACCGAATCGAGGTGCTTGTGACCGCGCTCCAGGTCGTACAGGAAACTCACCGACACATTCGCCACGAAGGCGACTTCGTCAACGGTCTGGCCCCGAGTGACCCGCACCCACCGAATCCAGCCACCCGCACGCGACGTGTCCGGAAAAGGTCGACCCGACCACATCCGCCACATTCGACGCTCAAACGCATCACGCGACTTATCAACGACCACTCCAACCCCCCGCCCGCGACCGGTAGTCACCAATCACCAATATCAAAAGAACATCGGAACCAATTGCCAGCTCCTCGCACAACCGGATCAACGTCACCAGCGACGTAATCGGTCTCCGACCGGTCTCGATCCGCGAAATTGTCGGGCCACTCACCCCCACCCGCCTACCCAGCTCCTCCTGACTCCAATTCCGCCGCGCGCGCTCACGCCGCACATAAAACCCCGTATCAAACTCCGCTTCGTCCAGCGGTGTAGCCCACCGGCACGGCTGCGCCACCATCACAACACCACCCCCGACCCCGAACCATTCACCTGACGCCATTCCGGCCGCTTTGTGAACCCCTCCACCCGACGCCGCTCCGTATCAGCCCACGCCAGACACTCCCACTTATGGCCGGGATCAGAATTAGCCACCAACCTGAACATCTTCACATTGTGCCGGTGATACTCCACCCATTTCGCCGAATCGTCCGCACCCGAGGGAGTCCGCATCACCATATCTCCCCGAGCCTCAAGAAGAGTGCGCGGAAACTCGGGACCGCGGGACACTTTTTCCTTACTCATTGCACGCCCCCGTCCCTTCTACTTCATCGCTCTTTTCGCCAATAACGTCGCTATCTCGTCCGCGCCGTCGCGGAGTTGGTGAAGGAACCGCACGCGGGTCACCCACGTGCGCGGCGTGCTTGGGGGCCGAATCGTCAAGAGACCCGACGTGCCCGAGATCATCAGCACCGGCGGGAAAGCCGGATCCGAACCAGTCTCCTCGACCGTCACTTCGTCCCACGGCCCGATTACCCACGTCAGACCCGGCTTGTCCCACATCGCCACTCCCTTCTTTACGATGCTTCACCTCGCTTCGTGCGCGCACCGCCCATTCGCGCGCGTCGTATTGGAAGCCCTCAGCCGCCGACACAACAGCCGCTCTCACCCACCACGACAAACGGCCCTCAGCCGCTAGCGCCTTGAATGCGTCCGCGACCGCTTCGCAGGTCAACGACAACTCATGTGCTAGGCGTGCATTTACCCCTGACGCCGCTTGGTCGTGCAGTTCACCAAACTTGCGGTAAGCCTGCTCCCAGGCCACAACCAGGGGCGGAGGGACTACGGCAAAGCCCAGCCCCGTCCGCACCCCGCCGACCATCACGCTGCCTTGGCCGTCGCGTCACCGGTGCCCGCAGCGCCAGCACCAGCCCGAGCCGACTTCGAGCCGCCGCCCGCAGCAGCCGCCGTGAAGCCCGTCGCCCGGAACGCGTACGACTGGTACTTGTATTCGCCCTGTCCGGCCACCTTCGGCTCAGCCGTGAGCCCTTCCAGTTCAATCGGCCGCATACCCGGCAGCACCTCCGACGTCGACGGCACCGGCTGCACATCCGCCAAGAACGTCACCTCGAACGAGGCCCGTTTCGCCTTCTCCTCGCTCGGATCGGTGACGGTGGCCTTCCACTGTCGCTTTCCCGTGATTTCGTCGACACGCTGCCGAGTAGGCCGACCGGTCGCCTTGTCCTCTCGCGACTGGAACTCGTTGTCCGGTGCCACCACGCCGACCAGAACCAGCCCTTGCGGGAAAGCCTCGTCGAAGCTGATCTCGAACCTGTGTCCCCTGCTGATTGCCATGGTGTGTCCCTTGCTCGTCTGGTGCCCGCCTCCCGGGCCTGTGGCTACTCCCATCGAAGCAACCTCGTATACGAGGTTAAACCTCGTATGAGAAGCTGTCAACATACGAGGTTCATGAGACACTGATCGACGACTGCGCCAGGGAGGACGACATGTCAGAACTGATGTTCGGCGACCACCCGGAGTTCCCGGACAACGACGAACCCCTCTACAAGAAGATCGCCAAGGAGTACCGCCAGAAGATCGTCAGCGGAGAGCTACAGGACGGCGAGAAGCTGCCAAGCGAAGCGCAGCTCTGCGACATACACGACGTCTCGCCAATCACCGCACGCTCCGCCATGCGCCAGCTACGAGACTGGGGCTTCGCAAACGGCGTCAAAGGCAAGGGGGTCTTCGTTCGTCGCCTGAAAAAGTTGACCCGAATCGCTCCGATTCGCTACTTCAAGGGACAAGAGGCACGTACGTACGTGCGCGAGGCCGAAGCCTCCGACGTCGAGATGGCAGTCGAGCACCACACGACCAAGACGACTGCTCCTGCGAACATCGCGGAACGTCTCGGCATCGAGGAGGGCGACCCTGTCACCTGTACGCGGTACTTCATTCGGATGGGTAATCCGCCTCAGCCAGTCACCAGCAGCTATGCGTGGGAGCCCCTGGCGATCACCGGCGGCACTGAGATCGAACTGCCGCACGAGGGACCGCATGCCGCAAAGGGTGTAGCTGATCGATTCGCCGCCATCAAGATCTTCGTGAACCAGGTCGAAGAGAAGCTCGATATCCGCACGCCCACCGTCGAGGAAGCCAAGCTTCTTGACATCGCGACCAATCGGCCGGTCGTGCAGATCACCCAGACCTTTCGCAGGGTTGAGAAGTGGGGCGCCGAGGACGTAGCCGTCGAAACGGCCGACATTCTCTTTCCCGCCGACCGCTACGAACTCCGCTACGTCATGGAGATCCACTAAGCACCACGCAGCACTGAGCCCGGCTAGTCTTCTGGCCGGGCTTTTTGCTGCCGAATTTGGCTCTATGGGATCAAGGCGCCGCCTGCGGCGGCGCGCACGTGTCACCTTGCGTACGGCGGGCTCCGCCCTGATGGCGGGATCGGCCTCCCGCTCCGCTCCGGCCGCCCCGCCGGGCGAGCCCGCCGCAGCGCGCGAGACCGTGCGCGCGCCGCCGCCAGCTCTCATCCAATCGCCCTTTCAGGCAGCCCCAATTCCCGCTTTGACCAGGCCGAAGCCGGTCCCCGCGGCTTGGCTGGTGGGCCGTCCCTCGCAGGCGATCGTTTAACCCCGCTCAGCCGCTATCAAGAGCGCCTTCGGCGTCGCCAAGGCGATTTCGCTGCGCTCACTCTTGACACCGTCAGAACGGGGCTAATGATGGCGGGGGCGAGGGAAAAGCGGCGTAATGCCCACCAGCCAAGCCAGCTTGAGAGGACGCCACCGGCTTGCACCACCCAAGAAGATCATCGTTCGGTGATCGAGCAGGCTTAGCTGTCAAGATCAGCAGGAAGAGCGAGAGCATCAGGCGGCACGCTCGGAGATCGCTCAGCCCATGACGGCTCGTACCCTGGACCAGAGCCGATCTCGGTCCGGCACGGAACAGGTACGGAACAGTGGGCGTGACCAGGTCATCATGTGACCTTGGGAAACCTTGTTTGACCTGCGCCGGAATGCGCCGGTACCGTGTCGTGTTAGCACTCTTGTCGGCTGAGTGCCAATGCACGAAGGAGCAGCAGTGCCCACCTACCAATACGCCTGCAAAGAATGCGACCACGCTTTCGAGGCCGTGCAGTCGTTCTCCGACGCGAGCTTGACCGTGTGCCCGCAGTGCTCAGGGCCGCTTCGCAAGGTCTTCAGCTCGGTCGGTGTGGTCTTCAAGGGCAGCGGTTTCTACCGCAACGACTCGCGCGACTCGAAGGCCAACACGACCTCGGGCACCCCGGCCAAGAGCGAGGGCAAGTCCGAGACCAAGTCGGAGTCGAAGGCCGAGACCAAATCGGACACGAAGAGCGCGCCATCCTCCTCCACGGGTACGACGAAAACGGCCGCCGCCGCTTCCTGACGCCCGAGTCGTCCACAGGCCCCCGGTTGTCCACAGCCGGGGGTTTTCGTTCTTTCCCGGGTCCGGCACCGGCCCCTAACGTCGACGGCATCACCGATCGACGAGGGGGAATCCCGTGTTCCACGACCTACCCGTCCTGCGAAGACTCCAAGGCAGGCCGTCCCGGCTGCTCCGTCGCTGGCTGGCCCTGTCGCTGCTGCTCGGCGGTCTGATCACACTGTTCCTGCCCGCGTCCGCCCGCGGCACGCCCGGCACCGCCACCGTCGTCTCCGCCCGTGATCTCCCGGCCGGGACGCTGCTGCGTCCCGGAGACCTCGAGGTCGCCGAACTCCCGGACGACATCCGTCCCCAGGGCGCCACCGCTCGGCCCGCTTCGGTCGAGGGGCGGTTACTCGTCGGCGCGGCCCGCGCGGGTGAACCGTTGACCGACGTCCGGCTGGTGGGAGCGGCCATCCCCGGAACGGGTGATCCGGAAAGCTCGACCGTCCCGGTGAGGCTCGCCGACGCCGGTGTCGCGGAGCTTCTGCGCCCGGGCCAGCGGGTCGACGTCGTCGCGGGCGCGGAAGCGGGCCGAGAGGCTTCCGTGCTGGCCGACGCCGCCGTCGTGGTGGCCGTCGGCGCACCGGGCACCGCCGAGGCGCGCGACCCCAAAGCCGGGAGCAAGGGACCTTTGCTCCTGCTTTCGCTGCCGGCGGCGATCGCGACACGGGTCGCCGCCACTTCGCTGGAACGGTCCATAACGGTTACCCTCCGCTAGCTCGCGCCTGCGCCAGGCGGGCGCCTGCGTCCCCCCGGTGGAAGCTACGAAAAGGGACGGTCGGCGAACCGTCCCGGGTGAAGAGGAGAGCGTCTTGCTCAAGGGTTTCAAGGACTTCCTGATGCGCGGGAACGTCGTCGACCTCGCGGTCGCGGTGGTCATCGGCGCGGCGTTCACGGCGATCGTCACGGCGTTCACGAACGGCTTGATCAAGCCGCTGATCAACACCATCGGCGGCTCGGACGCCGCCAAGGGGCTGGGATTCAACATCCTCAGCGAGAACGACTCCACGTTCCTCGACTTCGGCGGCGTGATCAACGCGGCGATCAACTTCGTACTGGTCGCCGCGGTCGTCTACTTCGTGATCGTGCTGCCGGTCAAGCACGTCCAGGAGCGGCGCAAGCGTGGCGAGGAGGCTGGTCCGGCGGAGCCGACCGACGTCGAACTGCTCACCGAGATCCGCGACTTGCTGCGCGCGCAGCAGAACCGCCAGGGCTGAGCCCGCTCACCGGTCGTGGTGAGGCGGCCGGTTCTCCAGGTACCACGAGTCGGGGTCCGGGGTGCGCTGTCCCGGATCCCGCTCGTCGGAGGTCGTGTCGGGCAGGACGTCGCCGAAGACCTCGTCGACCCGGCGCCGGGTCGCCTCGGTGGGGCGGTTGTCCTGGTCTTCCGGCAAGGCTCAGGCCTCTTCGAGCCCGGAAAGCTCGTCGATCACGTACGGCACGAGCGAAGAGAGCGTCGCCATGCCGTCACGGACGGCCGCGCGGGAACCCGCCAGGTTGACCACCAGCGTGCTGCCGGAGACACCGACGAGCCCGCGGGAGATCCCGGCGTCCACCGCGCCGGCGGCCAGGCCGGACGCGCGCAGTGCCTCGCCGATGCCCGGGATCGGGCGGTCGAGCACCCCGGCCGTCGCGTCGGGGGTGCGGTCGCGCGGGGAGACGCCGGTGCCGCCGACGGTGATCACCAGGTCGGCACCGCCGATCACCGCGGTGTTGAGCGCGTTGCGGATCGCGGCCGTCTCGGCCTCGACCACCACGACGCCGTCGACGATGAAGCCTGCCTCTTCGAGCAGCTCCGTGACCAGCGGTCCCGTGTTGTCCTCGTGTTCGCCGTGGGCGACACGATCGTCCACGATGACCACCAGTGCGCGGCCCAGCCGTTGTGCGCTCCGTTCCATACGCACACCGTATCCGGTTCCGGCCGATCTTCGCTCCCGCGGTGGCGCGGGCCACGAGTTGTGACGATTCCCTGACGTGAGCGGCGGATCCGGGGCCGTCGGCGGGGATCGCCCCTAGCGTCGGCGAGGTGCGAACACTGGTTACCGGCGGGGCCGGGTTCATCGGCTCCCATATCGCCGATCTGCTGTCCGGAGAGGGGCACGAGGTCGTGGTCCTCGACAACCTCCTGCGCACCGCGCACGGTTCGTCGCGACCGCCCGGCTACACGAGCCGCCACCGGTTCCTGCGTGGCGACGTCACCGACCCGGAACTGGTCGCCGAACTGCTGGACGGTGTCGACGCCGTCTGCCATCAGGCGGCCGTCGTCGGGCACGGGATCGACCCGTCCGACGCGCCGTCGTACGCGCTGAACAACGACTACGGCACCGCCGTCCTGCTCGCCGCGATGCACCGGGCGAGGGTCCGGAAGCTGGTGCTCGCCTCGTCGATGGTCGTCTACGGCGAAGGCCGGTACGAGTGCCCGCTCCACGGGATCGTCCCGCCGTCGCCGCGGAAACAGTCCGATGTGGACGCCGGGTGCCACGAACCCGCGTGCCCTGCCTGCGGTGCCGAACTGGGCTGGCGGCTCGTCCCCGAAGACGCGCCGCTACAGCCGCGAAGCACCTACGCCGCCACCAAGCTCGCGCAGGAACACCTCGCGGCCGCGTGGGCCCGGCAGACCGGCGGGACGGTCTGGGCGATGCGGTACCACAACGTCTACGGTCCCCGGATGCCGCAGAACACCCCGTACGCCGGTGTCGCGTCGCTGTTCCGGTCGTCGCTGCTTCGCGGCGAAGCGCCGACGGTGCTGGAGGACGGGAGGCAGCAGCGCGACTTCGTCCACGTCCATGACGTCGCGAGGGCGAACGTCCTCGCGCTGGGCACCGACGGCCCCGAAGGCGACCTCACCCCGTTGAACATCTGTTCCGGGCAGCCGCACACCGTCGGCGAACTGGCCGAAGAGCTCGCGAAGGCCTGTGACGGACCGGCTCCGAAGGTGATCGGCGGGGCGAGGCCCGCCGACGTCCGGCATGTCGTCGCCGATCCGGCCCGCGCCGGACGGCTGCTCGGCTTCACCGCGCGGACCGGGTTCGCCGAAGGCATCGCCGGCTTCGCCACCGCTGAACTGCGGGAACCGGTCGGTCCCTGAACCCCGGGAACAGACCCGGCCCCGGCTCGGTTGTCGTTGCCGGTAACGGAAACGACTGTATGGGGGTTCGAGTGGGCATCACCGTCGGAGACATCGAGATCGAGGCGCTCGGGGACGGCCTGATCAGGCTGCCGACCGCGTTCTTTCCCGGTCTCGACCCGGAAGCCCACCCCGAGGTCCTCGACGAGGACGGCACCATGCACGTCCCGACCGGCGCGTACCTGATCCGCGGCAACGGCCGCACGATCCTCGTCGACACCGGCCTCGGCCCGCGTGAACTGGCCTTTCCCCGGGGGATGACGCCCGCCAAGGGCGACCCCACCCCGCCGATGGGCTCCGGCGGCGACCTCGCCGCCGCGCTGGACAAGGCAGGCTGCCCGGTCGACGAGATCGACACGGTCTTCCTCACGCACCTGCACAACGACC
This sequence comes from Amycolatopsis sp. cmx-4-19, assembly GCA_049998115.1. Taxonomy (GTDB): domain Bacteria; phylum Actinomycetota; class Actinomycetes; order Mycobacteriales; family Pseudonocardiaceae; genus Amycolatopsis. Next base: position 106,464 of record JAEBEO010000002.1, read on the forward strand.
ACACCGGCTGGATCGCACCCGAAGGCGAACTGACCTTCCCCGGCACGCAGATCGTCTTCGGGCGGCTCGACTGGGAAGCGCTGATCGCCCCCGCCGGGGCCGGTGAATGGGGCCGGACGGGCATGGAGACCGCGCGGGCCGCGGGCCTGACCGAGGCGATCAGCGGCGACACCGTGGGGATCGCGCCCGGGATCGTCGCGCGGCACGCCCCCGGCCACACGCCGGGCCACTACGTCCTCGACATCACCGCGGACGACGAGCGCCTGCTGCTGCTCGGCGACGTCCTGCACACGCCCGCGCAGCTGACGAATCCCGAGATCGGCTTCCTCGGCGACCTCGACCCGGAGCTCGCGTTCCGTACCCGGCTGCGGTTCCTCGCCGAAGCGGAAGAGACCGGCGCGGTCATCGCACCGGCCCACTTCCCGGACATGGGCTTCCTCAGGCTCTGATCCTCGCCTACTTGCCGCAGAGCACCTTGTCGACGAGCAGCCGGTCCGCCTTGAAGTACGCCTGCCCCAGATCGGCCGCGGAGTCCCCGTAGGTCATGGACAGCTCGAACGTCCGGCTGCCGTCGGCCGTGCCTGCCATGATCGTCCCGTAGCCGTGGAAGCCGCCCATGCCCTTGAGGACGGTGCCGCAGCCCGGACCCGCGTCCTGGATGTACAGCCCGAGGCCGTAGCCGCCCTTGGGGTGCGGCTTGCGCATCTCGGCCAGCAGCGCGGCGGGCAGGAGTTTTCCGCCCAGCAGTGCGGAGAAGAAGGTGCCGAGGTCCTTGGTGGTGGAGATCAGTTCACCGGCGCTGGACGCCCAAGACGGGTTCTGGTAGCTGATGTCGACCGTCTTCCACTGCCCGGCTTCCTCATACCGGTAGTAGCCGTGTGCGTGCGGTCCCGGGATGCCGGGCCACGTGCCCGGCACGACGGTGTCCCGCAGTCCGAGCGGCCGCAGGATCCGCCGCTGGAGCTCGTCACCGTAGGGGTTTCCGGTGACCTTCTCGATCAGCAGCCCCGCCAGCACGTAGTTGATGTTCGTGTAGTTCCAGTCGGTCCCCGGCGCGAACAGCGGCGGTTTGGACAGGCCGAACCGCACCAGCTCCTCCGGCCGGTAGGTGTGGAACCGGTTGTCCAGGAACTCCTTGCCCTGCAAGGGGATTCCCGGCACGACCGTTCCGTCGGGCAGGATGGCGCCGGTGTAGTCGAACAGCCCGCTGGTGTGCTGCAACAGCATCCGCACGGTGATCCGCCGGTCGAGGCCGAACCCGGGCAGGTAGCCGTCCACCGGCGCGTCCAGGCCCACCTTGCGCTCCCCGACCAGCTGCAGCACCAGGGTGGACACGAAGGACTTGGTGTTGCTGCCGATCCGGAACCGGCCGTTCGTCGGCGGCTTCGCGGTCCCGCCCAGTTCACGCACCCCGGCGCTGCCGGTCCAGTCGCCCCGCCGGTCGTGCACCCGCAGCTGCACCCCCGCGAACCCGGAGTCGGCGATCTCCTGGACCATCGCCCGCAGATCCGGGCGGTCCCGTCCGTCGGCCGCCGCCACCCCGGGCATGGCCACCCCGGCCAGCAGCGCGGCCGCCACCGCCGTGATCCCCGCCCGCCGGGAAACCCGCCTGCCGTTCTTCGCTGTGCTCGCTGAGATCCTCATGACGGCAACGATCGCGATCCGCACTGACACCGCGGTGACACCGCACTGACACGGGTCAGGGCATCGCGAGCGGCAGGCGAACCTCGAACCGGCAGCCGGGGCCGTGGTTGCGGACGCCGATCCGGCCGCGATGGGCCTCGACGAGTCCCTTGGCGATCGCCAGGCCGAGTCCGCCGCCGCTCGCCAGCCCGCCGCGCTCGGGCGTCCGCGCCCGCGTCCCGCGGAACGCGACGTCGAAGACGCGCCCGATCTCGTCGTCGGGGATCCCGCCGCAGCCGTCTTCGACCGCGAACAGCGCCTCGCCGCCGTCGATGCCGATCTGGACCGCGACCGTGCCGTCCGGCGGCGTGTGCCGGACGGCGTTGGACACCAGGTTCCGCACGATCCGCGCCAGTTCGGGGTCGCTGCCGGAGACGATCGGCCAGACGTCGGCGTTCTCGACCATCCGCACGCGTTTCTGCTCGGCGAGCGGCGCCTGCGCGGCGACGGCGTCGCTCACGACGTCCCGCAGCGGGACGGAGGCCATCGTCAGTTCCAGTGCGCCGGCGGTGATCCGCGACAGCTCGAAGAGGTCGCCGACCATGCCGGACAGCCGCGTGGTCTCGCCGCTGATCCGCCGCGCGTAGTCGGTGACCTCGATCGGTTCGGCGACGACGCCGTCCGCCACGGCCTCGGCCATCGCCTGGATCCCGGCCAGCGGGCTCCGCAGGTCGTGGCTGATCCACGCGACCAGTTCACGCCGCGACGCCTCGGCCGCGCGCTCCCGTTCCCGCGCCTCCCGCTCCCAGACACTGCGGCGCGCGATCGCGCGGCCGAGCGCGAGCGCGGGCGGCACGGTCACCAGCGCCACCAGCAGGCAGACGAGCGTCATCGTGGTCAGCGCGGGGGTGAACATGAACCCGCTGATCCCGAGCACCGCGGTCAGCGTCGCGAGCACCGGGATCAGCACCAGGATCGTCATCGTGCTGGCCAGCGAACCGCGTCTGAGCAGGTACAACGCCAGGACGCCGAGCAGCACCACCGGCAGGGCGAACAGCAGCGCGAACGGCAGGATGTGCCAGGCGTGCGTCAGCATCTCGCCGAAGGACTCCCCGGGGCCGATCATGGCCGCACCGGGTCGTAGCGGTAGCCGACGCCCCAGACGGTGGCGACGCGGACGGGTTTGGCCGGATCCCGCTCGATCTTCTCCCGCAACCGTCTCACGTGGACGGTCACCGTCGACTGGTCGCCGAAGTCCCAGCCCCAGACCTTCTCCAGCAGGCCGGCACGCGAGAACGCCACGCCGGGATGCGTCAGGAAGAAGGCGAGCAGATCGAATTCCCGGCTGGTCAACGGAAGTTCGCGGCCGCCGAGGCTCGCCTGCCGGGCGTTCATCTGCAGGCGGAGGTCCCCGTCGGCGAGTTCCCGCGCGGCCGGTTCGGGACGCGGCATCCGCGCCCGTCGCAGCACCGACGTCACACGCAGCGCGAGTTCCTTGGGGCTGAAGGGTTTCGTGACGTAGTCGTCGGCGCCGAGCTGAAGCCCGGCGATCCGGTTCTCCTCCTCGCCGAGCGCGGTCAGCATGACGACCGGCACCTGGCTCACCTGCCGCAGGCGGCGGCAGACCTCGAGCCCGTTCAGCCCCGGCATCATGACGTCGAGCACCACGAGGTCCGGCCCGGTCGCGGAGAACAGCCGCAGCCCTTCGGTGCCGTCACCGGCGACGTCGACATCGAAGCCCGCGACCTCCAGGTAGCGCCGGACGACGTCCCGGACGGTCTCGTCGTCGTCGACCACGAGCACGCGGCCCTGCTCTGTCATGAAGCCCACCTCACCAGCTCGTCAGCACCAGATGGTTCACCACCAGCGCCGTGGCCGCCGACGCGGCCAGCCACCACCGCCGTCCCGGCGACGGCAGCAGCGTCACCGCGGGCAGCAGCCACACCGCGAACGGTAGCCAGATGCGTTCGACCTCCGCCTTCGACAGGCCGGACACGTCGGCGAACACGATCGCCGGCACCGCGGCCGCCACGAGCAGCGTGACGGGATCGCGGAACGACCGTTTCGGCTCCGCCAGGAACGACGCCCCCGTCCTTCGGATCCCGGCGACCACGGCCGGACCGATCGCGATCAGCACCGCCGCGAGATCCGCCCACACCCAATAGGAGTACGGACGCAGCGTCGCAATCCCCTGGTAGTAGCGCTCGACCACCAGGTGATAGCCGTCCAGCCACCAGAACCCGGACAGCGCGAACACCGCGACCACGACGGCGGCACCGAGCGCGGCGAGGAGCAGGATCCGCCAGTGCCGCGTCAGCACGACGACGGCCAGCACGATCACTCCCAGCAGCACCAGGCCGTAGGAGAGGAAGAGCCCGAACCCGAGCAGCGAGCCGCCGGGAAGCGCGAGGACCCGCCGTCGCGTGGCGAGCGCCAGCAGTGCGATCCCGGTCGCCGTCACCCCGGCGAAGAGGCCGTCGGCGGAGACGCCGATCCAGATCGCGCCCGGGGTCAGGACGGCGAACGGCAGGACCGTCCGTGCCGCGTCCGCCTTGCCCAGCGCGGACAGCGTCACCGGGACCGCGACGACGACCAGGCAGCCGACGAGCACGACGAGCGTCGACGCCCAGGCACCGCCCCGCAGGCCGAGCCGATCGAGCCAGACGAAGACCAGCGTGGCGCCCGGCGGATGTCCGGAGACGTGCGTCGTCCACGAGTCCGGCTGGAAATCCAGGATGCGCGAGGAGAACTCGCTCAGCATCTTCGGGATGTCGGTGATGCCGGGGACTTCGTGCAGGTACTCGTGTTCCGTCGCGAGCCTGCCGGTGAAGCCGCGCGCCCAGCCGTCGATCATCGCCAGCGAAAACGTCCACGCCAGCGCGGTCACGTAGCCGAGTGCGAGCAGCGGGCGCCAGCGCAGTCGCGCGGCGAGGCCCGGGCCCCTGGTGACGACGAGGATCGCGAGCACGACGGCGGCGACCGAGCCGGGTCCGGCGTGCGGCAGCCACAGCCCGAACAGCGGTGGCGCGAAGGCGTAGATCACCACGCCGGAGCCGGGACGGTTGTAGTGGAGGCCGACGGCGATCGCCGCGGCGACGACGCACATCGCCAGCCCGACGGCGATCAGGTCGGCCCGGCGACCTGTCCGGGCGGGTGTCGCGGCAACGGGCTCGGTGACAGTGGACATCACCGGCACCCTAACCGTGTTCCCGGCGCCCGGCGGTCCGGGACGGGAGTCCGTCAGAACTCGGTAAGAACTTCACCGACGTCATGATTCGGTAAGCACCACAAGGGTTTTCGTCCGTCCATCCCGGACTTAACGTGCGGTGCGTGAACGCTGACCAGGTTGACGTCGTGCTTCCCTGCCTCGACGAGGCCGGTGCCCTCCCCCGGGTGCTGGCGGCCCTGCCCCGACGCTACCGGGCGATCGTGGTCGACAACGGTTCGAGCGACGGGTCCGCCGAGGTGGCGGCCGGGCTCGGGGCGAAGGTCGTCCACGAACCCCGGCGCGGCTACGGCGCGGCGGTGCACACCGGGCTGGAGGCGGCGACGGCGGACATCGTCTGCTTCGCCGACGCCGACGGCTCCCTCGACCTCGCCGAGCTGCCGATGCTGGTGGACGGCCTGGTCGACGCCGATCTCGCCGTCGGACGGCGGGTGCCGAGCGGCCCCGGCGTCTGGCCTTGGCACGCGAGGGCCGGGAACGCGCTGGTCTCGGCCCTCCTGCGGCGGCAGGGCCTGCCGGTCCGCGACATCGCGCCCCTGCGGGCCGTCCGGCGGCAGGCGCTGCTCGACCTCGGCGTCACCGACCGCGCCTTCGGCTACCCGCTCGAACTGCTGATCAAGGCGCGGCGCGCGGGCTGGCGGGTCGCCGAATTCGACGTCGGCTACGGCGAACGCGCCCAGGGCACGAAGTCGAAGGTCTCGGGCTCGCTGCGAGGAACCCTGCGGGCCGCACGGGATTTCGGGCGGGTGCTGAGCCGATGACCTTCTGCCTGCTGATCGTCGCCAAGGCACCCGTGCCCGGCTTCGCGAAGACGCGGCTCTGCCCGCCCGCGACTCCCGGTCAGGCCGCCGCAATCGCGGCCGCCGCGCTGCTCGACACCCTCGAAGCCGCGGTCACGACACCCGGCGCTCACGTCGTCGTCGCCCTGACCGGAGACCTTTCCAAGGCCGCCCGCGCCACGGAAATCTTCGCGGCACTGGAAAAGACCGAGGTGATCCCGCAGCGCGGCGACGGTTTCGACGTCCGGCTGTCGAACGCCCACGCCGACACCGCGGCGCGGCGTCCGGGGGTACCGGTGGTGCAGATCGGGATGGACACCCCGCAGGTCACCCCGGAATCCCTGGCCGCCGCCGCCGAGGCACTGACCGCGGCGGACTCCGTTCTCGGGCTCGCGGAGGACGGCGGCTGGTGGGCACTGGGGCTCCGGGATCCCTTGCACGCCAAGGCTCTCGCCGGTGTCCCGATGTCCCGGTCCGACACCGGCCGGGAAACCCTGCGCGCGCTCGCCGAGGTCGGTCTCCGGCCCGCCGCCCTGCCCGCCCTGTCCGATGTGGACACGATCGCCGACGCCCGGCGGGTCGCGGCGGCACTGCCGGGCAGCCGGTTCGCCCGAGCGGTGGCGGTGATCCGGTGACCGCCTTCGACCGCGGTCTCCTCGGCCACCGTTGCTGGCTGGAACTGGCGACCGGCGAACGCGTCGACCTGCCGGTGGAACGCTGGACGGCCATCCCGTGCGAAGGCGACGACGTCCTGCTCGACGCCTGTGACGGCCCCACGATCGACATCGGCTGCGGCCCCGGACGACTCACCGCCGCGCTGACCGAACGCGGCGTCGCGTCGCTCGGCGTCGACATCTCGGCCACGGCCGTACGCCTCACGCACGCGCGGGGCGCCGCCGCGCTGCGCCGCGACGTCTTCGACCGCGTGCCCGGCGAAGGCCGGTGGCGGCACGCACTGCTCGCCGACGGGAACATCGGCATCGGCGGCAATCCACTCCGCCTGCTCACCCGGATGGCGGATCTGGTCGCCGTCGGCGGGACGCTGCTCGTCGAACTCGACCCGCCGGGCCGCGGTGTCCGCCAGGACCGCGTCCGGCTGCGCCCCGACAGCGATGGCGCCTGGTTCACCTGGGCGTGGGTCGGGGTCGAGGCGATCGCCGAACTCGCCGCCCGGACCGCGTTCCGGGTCGCCTGGGCCACCCGCCGCGGCCACCGCTGGTTCGCCTGTCTGGAGAAAGCATGAGTTCCGCCGCGCATTCGGAGCGGGTGACGTCCAGGATCGGGCTCGCGCTCGCCGTCACCTTCACGCTGTGCTTCGTCACCGGCCTGCTCAGCCACCTGATACAGCATCCGCCGTCGTGGTTCGGCTGGCCGAGCCGCCCGGTGTGGCTCTACCGCTTCACCCAGGGCACGCACGTCGTCTCCGGGATCGCGTCGATTCCCTTGCTGCTCGCCAAACTCTGGAGTGTCTACCCGAAGCTGTTCGAGCGCCCGGTGATCCGGGACCTGCCGCACGCGCTGGAACGGCTGTCGATCCTGGTCCTGTCCGTGGCCGCGTTCTTCGAACTCGCGACCGGCCTGTTCAACATCGCGCAGAACTACCCGTGGACGTTTTATTTCCCGCAGCTGCACTACGCGCTCGCGTGGGTCGCGATCGGTGCGATCCTGGTGCACATCGCGGTGAAACTGCCGATCGTCCGCCGCGCGCTCACCAAGGAACCAGAACCCTCGCGACGTGCTTTCCTCCGTACGACTTGGCTGGCCGCCGGAGTCGCCGTCGTCGCGACAGCCGGGGCCACGGTTCCCTTGCTGCGCACCGTCTCCGGTCTGTCGTGGCGCAGCGACAAGGGACCGCAGGGCCTGCCGGTGAACCGGACGGCCGAGGCGGCCGGTGTCCTGGACACCGCCCGCGACCCGGACTGGCGGCTGTCCGTGGTGACGCCGAACGGCACGAGAACCTATTCGCTCGACCAACTCCGCGCACTGCCCGGTACCTCGGCCGAACTGCCGATCGCCTGCGTGGAGGGCTGGAGCCAGTCCGCGCGCTGGAGCGGCGTCTCACTGCCGGATCTCCTGCGGCACGCCGGATCCGCTCCCGGGACCCCGGTCCGCGTGTTCTCGCTGGAGCAGGCCGGGCCCTACGGGATCAGCGATCTCCCCGGCGAACACACCTCGGACGACCTCACCCTGCTGGCACTGGAACTCGACGGCGAGATCCTCGACGTCGACCACGGCTTCCCGTGCCGGCTCATCGCCCCGAACCGGCCCGGCGTCCTGCAGACGAAATGGGTCACCCGGTTGGAGACACGGTGAAAACGTCGCGGCTACTGCTTTTCCTGCCCGGACTGGCCGCGCTCGGCTGGGGCGCGGTGCTGTTCGCCGAGTACGCGTTCCCCCCGCGCCCCGACGTCTTCGAGACACTCGGCTGGCTCGCCGGCGGCCCGGTGGCGCACGACCTGCTCATCGCGCCCCTGGTCGGCGCCGTCGGGCTCACGCTGGACAGGTTGCTCCCGCGACGATGGCAGACGCCGGTCAAAACGGGCGCGGTGCTCACCGGAGTGCTGACACTGCTCGCGTTCCCGTTGCTGTGGCGGCCTTTCGGCGGCGCCCGGAACCCGGGTCTGCACGACGCCGACACCCTCACGGGCCTGCTGCCCACGCTGGCCGTCGTCTGGCTAGGCGTACTCGTTTCCGTGTCGTGGCCACGAAAAGCCCGGTAAAAGGGCCACGCGCGACCGGGATTGGCAGCCGGTCGCGCGTGGCCTCTGGTCCGGCCCGCTGGGGGTTCGGGCCGGGGTTTGGTCTCGGCCGCGCACTGCGGCCGAGCGTCTGGGGGAAGGACTAATTCGGGGTGACGGGCTGGCCGCCGAGGGTCACCTCGACCACCTTGTCGCCGCCGAGGGTGAGCTTCACCTTCTCGCCCGGCGCCCGGGTGCGGATCTCCGCGACGAGCGCGTCCGCGTTCGGGATCGACCGCTCGTCCAGCTTCGTCACGACGTCGCCGGATTTCAGGCCCGCCTTCTCCGCCGGGCTGCCCGCGGTGATCTCACCGAGTTGCGCCCCACCGGCCGGCGCCGTCTGCACGCGGGCGCCGATGAAGGTCTGCGTCGCCTGGCCGGTCTTGATGATGTCGTCGGCCGTGCGGCGTGCCTGGTCGATCGGGATCGCGAAGCCGATGCCGACGTTGCCGCCGCTCTCGCCCTGTCCCTGGCTGGACTTCGGGCTGTAGATCGCCGAGTTGATGCCGATGACCTGCCCGGCCATGTTCGCGAGCGGCCCGCCGGAGTTACCCGGGTTGATCGCCGCGTCGGTCTGCACCGCCGACATCACCGTCGCCTGGTCGCCGCCACTGCCGCCACCGGCGCTCACCGGCCGGTTCAGCGCGCTGACGATGCCGGAAGTGACCGTGCCCGCCAGCTCGAACGGCGAACCGATGGCGACCACCGGCTGCCCGACCCGCAGGTCGTCCGAGCGGCCGAGCTCGACCGGGGTCAGCCCGCCGACGCCGCTGACCTTCACCACGGCGATATCCGTCGTGGGGTCACGGCCGACGACGGTCGCCGCGCCCTTCTTGCCGTCCTGGAACACCGCCTGGATCTGGCCGCCGTTGGCGGCGACCTCGACGACGTGGTTGTTGGTCAGCACGTAGCCGTCGGTGCTCAGCACGAAGCCGGAGCCCTCGCCCGCGCCGGACCGGCCGGAGACCTGCAGTTCGACCACGCTCGGCGACAGCTTCTGCGCCACCGACTCGACCGAACCGGCGGGCGCGTTGCCCGTCTGCTGGGCGGGTTTCGGCGCGTCGAGCGCGCTCACCGAGTCCCCGCCGGTCGCGTCCGAGGTCAGGAAGCCGACCGTGCCGCCCGCGACGCCGCCGACGAGCAGCGCGATCGCCGCGACACCGGCGAGCAGTTTGCCGGAAGTGGGCTTCGACGCCTGGCGCTGCTGCGGGACCGCGTAAACCGACGGGCCGGGCTGCGTGTGCGGGCCGTACGGCACCTGCTGCCCCGGGATCTGGTGTCCCTGGGTGTACGGGTGCTGCGGCTCCTGGGGCGAAGGGGTCTGCTGGGCCTGGGGTGACCACGGGTTGTACTGCTGTTCCGGGGGGTAGGCCTGCTGCGCCCCGCCGTGCGGGGTGGCATGGCCGCCGAGGCCGGTCGCGTCAGCCTGCTGCGGGGCGGGCTGTGCGGCCCAGCTCGCGCTCTGCTCCGCGTCCGGCTGCGCACCGGCGGGCCGTGCCTGCTCGGCGTTCCGGCCGCTGGGGTCGTTCTCGGTCATGTCTCCACCTTGCGGGATGGTCCTGAGAAGTTCCTGAGCCAAAGCTGTGCATCCCTGATGAGTATGGCCTCATCAGCGGGTGGCGCGCAGCTTCTCCGCGATCTGCTCGGGGGTGGCGTCGTTGATCCACACGGCCATCCCGGATTCCGAACCCGCCAGGTACTTGAGTTTGTCCTTCGAGCGCAGCACCGAGAACACCTCCAGGTACAGCCAGCCCAGCTCGCGGTCGCGTTTCGCGGGTGCCTGGTTCCAGGCGGCGATGTAGGGCAGCGGCCGGTCGTAGAGGCCGTCGCAGCGGCGAAGGACTTCGAGGTAGACGTCGGAGAACTCGTCACGCTCGGCGTCCGTGAGCGCGGGGATGTCGGGCACCTGGCGATGCGGCACGATCTGGACCTGCACCGGCCAGCGCGCGGCGGGCGGCACGAACGCCGTCCAGTGCTCGCCCGCGACGACGACCCGGGAACCGGACGCACGTTCGGCGGCCAGGACGTCCCCCATCACCGGGCGGCCGTGCTCGGCGTCGTAGGCGCGGGCGACCTCCAGCATCCGCTCGGTCTTCGGCGTCACGAACGGGTAGCCGTAGATCTGGCCGTGCGGATGGTGCAGTGTCACGCCGATCTCTTCACCGCGGTTCTCGAACGGGAAGACCTGCTCGACACCGTCCATCGCGGACAGTTCGGCGGTGCGGTCGGCCCAGGCGTCGACGACCGCGCGGACCTGCTTGGCCGTCAGCCCGGCGAAGGAACCGTCGTGCTCGCTGGTGAAACAGACGACCTCGCAGCGGCCGGCACCCGGCGCGAGCGGCACCAGACCCGCGCCATCCACTGTGGACACTTCGCCGATGACGTTGCGCGCGAAGGAGGGGAAGCGGTTCTCGAAGACCGCGACGTCGTAGTCCGGCTCCGGGATCTCGCTGGGCTTCCCGGGTTTCGTCGGGCACAGCGGGCACAGGTCGGCGGGCGGTTTGTAGGTCCGCGTCTGCCGGTGCGCCGCCATCGCGACCCATTCGCCGGTCAGCGGGTCACGGCGGATCTCCGACGCCGCGGCGACCTTCGGCAGGTCACGGGTGTCCTCGGCGGTGCGTTCGGGCGCACCGGGCCGGTCGAAATAGATGATCTCCCGGCCGTCGGCCAGGTGCCTTACCGTGCGCTTCACGCTTCTTCCGCCTCAGCCGTCTCCGCCGTTTCGGCGATCATCAGCTCACGCGCCTGCTCGGTGAGCGTTTCCCTTGCGTGGTCGGACAAACCGTCGTCCGTGACGACGACGTCGGCCTCTTCGAGCCCGGCGATGGTGGAGATGCCGACGATGCCCCATTTGGTGTGGTCGGCCAGCACGACCAGTTTGCGGCCTGCTTCGACCAGCGCGCGGTCGGTCTCGGATTCGGTGAGGTTCGGCGTGGTGAAGCCGGGGCCGTCGGCCATCCCGTGCACCCCGAGGAAGACGACGTCCAGGTGCAGCGAGCGGAGGCTCTGCACGGCGACCGGGCCGACCAGCGCGTCCGACGGTGTGCGGACGCCGCCGGTGAGCACCACCGTGCGATCCGGCTGGTTCGCGCCGCGCAGTACGTCGGCGACCTGGATGGAGTTCGTGACGATGGTGAGGCCGGGGGTCTCGTCGAGCGCCCTGGCCAGGGTCCAGGTGGTGGTGCCCGCGGAGATCCCGATCGCCGTACCCGGCCGGACCAGCCCGGCCGCGACGGCGGCGATGGCTTCCTTCTGGGCGCGCTGCCGGACGGATTTGGCCTCGAAACCGGGCTCGTCGGTGCTCTTGCCGACGATGGAGGTGGCGCCGCCGTAGACCTTCTCGACCAGTCCCCGGCCGGCGAGCACGTCGAGGTCGCGGCGCACCGTCATGTCGGAGACACCGAGCCTGGCGACGAGGTCGCTGACCCGGACCGCCCCGGTCCGGCGCGCCTCTTCGAGGATCACCGCCTGTCGTTGCCGCGCGAGCACGAGCCCTCCCTAGTCAACTACACAAAATCCTACACGATCAAACATGGCACGACGAGCTGCCATACCTGCCAGCATGAGCGCATGGCCCGGCTCCGCGACGTCGTCTTCGACTGCCACCATCCGGCTTCCCTGGCCCGCTTCTGGGCGGCCGCGCTCGACGGCTACGAAGTCGCTCCCTATGCCGAAGACGAGGTTGATCGCCTTCGTCACCTGGGGTTCAGCGGTCCCGAGGAGGATCCGTCGGTGCTCGTGGAGACCTCGTCGGGCCCTCGGTTGTTCTTCAACCTCGTGCCGGAGGGCAAGGTCGTCAAGAACCGCGTCCACCTGGATCTGACCGGCGACGACGTCGACCGCCTCGTCGCGCTGGGCGCCGAAGTACTCGCGCGTCCCGAAGACGGGCTTGTCGTGCTCGCCGATCCCGAAGGCAACGAGTTCTGCCTGGTTACTCGGCCGGAGCTTCTTCCGCCTGCTTGACGCCGTCGATCGGCACACCCCGGAAACTCAGCACGAGCAGCGAAACCGCGCCGAAGAACAACGCGATGTCGGCGACGTTCCCGACGAACCAGCCGTTGTAGTCGATGAAGTCGACGACGTGCCCGCGCGCGAACCCGGGGTCGCGGAACAGCCGGTCGCCCAGATGCGTCGTCGCGCCGCCGAGCAGCAGCCCGAGCGCGATCGCCCAGCCCGCCGAACGGACCTTGCGCGAGATCCAGAGCAGCGCCACCACCGCGACCGCGGCCAGGATCGCGAAGATCCAGGTCGAACCGGCGCCCAGCGAGAACGCCGCACCCGGGTTGTACAGCAACCGGAAGCGGATGAAGTCGCCGATCACCGGGACCGGCGCCCGGTCGGTGAGGGCGTCGACGGCCCACCCTTTGGTCAGCTGGTCGGCGGCCAGCAGCACCGCGGCCACCAGCAGTGTCCACAGCAGCCGACGGGGCGGCATCTCAGGCGCGTTCTCGGTGCTCATCACCCATCAGGGTACGGGCGACGCCGAGCGCGTTGAGCGCGGCGGGGAAGCCCACGTAGACGGAAAGGTGCAGGATCGTCTCGACGGCCGCGCCGAACTCCCCCGCGTCCCGCGCTTCACGGAGCAGATCGGCCAGTTCCGGCGCCACTCCGCCCTTCGCCGTGCAGGTCGCGATCGCCCTGAGCCGCCGCGTCGTCTCGTCGGCCTGGTCCGGGTCGCCGCCGACGTTCGCCACCCCGGCCCGGTGGAACGCGAGCTGCGCTTCCGCGTAGCCCAGGGCCTCCAGCGCGGCGACGGTCACCAGTTGCCGCTGCGGCAGCGAAAGCCCCGGCCGCTGGTAGACGCCGCCGTAGACGAAGGCCACCGCCTCCGCGCCGAAGTCCGTCGCCTGAACGTCGGCGAACAGGTCCAGCACGGCCGGGTTCTCGACGCCCCCGAGCAGCCGCAGCAGTTCGAGGCCCTTGTCGTGGTCGCCCATCAGCCGGGGGCTCCCGGAAGCCGCAAGGTCATCAGCGCGCCGCCTTCGGGTGCCTTGCCCGCGTAGACGTCGCCGCCGTGCCGCTGCGCCGCGTGCTTGACGATCGCGAGGCCGAGCCCCGAACCGGGCAGCGTCCTGGCCTCCGACGAGCGGTAGAAGCGGTCGAAGACCTTCGGCAGGTCCTCGTCGTCGATCCCCGGCCCGGCGTCGGCGACTTCGAGCACCGCGGTGCCGTCGCCGACCGGGTACAGCCGGACCCCGACCGTCGACCCTTCCGGCGAGAACTTCACCGCGTTGTCCAGCAGGTTCAGCACCGCGCGTTCGAGCGCGCTGGTGTCACCGGTCAGCACCCACGGCTGGAGCGAGACGTCGAACTCGATCTCGCCCGCGCGACGGCGCGCCCGGTCGAGCGCGCGCTCGACGACGTCGACCATCTCGACCCGCTCGTGCTCGATCCGCGGTTCGTCCTGGCGGGCGAGTTCGACGAGGTCGCCGATCAGCTGGGTCAGCTCGTCGAGCTGACCGCGGATGTCGGCCTCGATGTCACTGCGGTCCTCGTCGGACAGGGTGCGGGCGCCCGGTCTGTTCGCCGACAGCAGCAGTTCCAGGTTCGTGCGCAGCGACGTCAGCGGCGTCCGCAGCTCGTGACCGGCGTCGGCGACGAGCTGCCGCTGCCGCTCTTGCGATTCGGCGACCGTGCCGAGCATCGTGTTGAAACTCTGGGTGAGGCGGGCGAGTTCGTCGTCGCCGCTGACCGGGATCGGCCGCAGGTCACCGGTGGTGGCGACACGTTCCGCCGCCGACGTGAGTCTGTCGACCGGCCGCAGCCCCGCTCTCGCGACGGCCGTTCCCGCCGCCGCGGCGACCAGGATCCCGGCGCCGCCGATCAGGAACAGGACCACGGAAAGCTCGTTGAGCGTGCGTTTGGTCGGGCCGAGCGACTGGGCCAGCACCATCGCCTGGCCCGGTCCCTGCGGCAGCGCGACGACGCGGCTGTCGGTCTTCGGGTCGGTGCGCAGGGAAAAGGCCTTGTCCCCGGAGGCGACCGCGATCTCGTCCTCGCCGTAGGGCGGGCGCGCGCCGGACTGCGGATAGGTCAGCCGGACCTTCTCCCCGATCGTCAGCTGCCCGATCTGCAGGTCCGCGCTGGCCAGGAAGGCACCGGGGACCTGCTGGAGCTCGGTCTGCACCTGCGGCGAGTCGACCGCCGCCTGCGCGCGGGCCGTCAGGTTGTCGTCGACCTGCTGGTACAGGTTGTCGCGCACGACGAGGTACGCGCCAAGGGACACGAGCGCCACCGCCCCGGCCACCGACGCGGCCGCCAGCAGCGTCACCCGGCCGCGGAGGGAGAAGCGCCGAGTGCCCCAGCGGTCGCCGCGCGGATCCTTTTCGGATACGTCGACGACCTGGACCGGGTTCGTCACGGCGGGGTTTCCCTCAGCACGTAGCCCACTCCACGGACCGTGTGGATCAGCCTCGGTTCGCTGCCCGCTTCGGTCTTTCGGCGCAAGTAACCGACGTAGACCTCCAGCGCGTTGCCCGACGTCGGGAAGTCGTATCCCCATACTTCCTCCAGGATCCGGCTGCGGGTCAGGACGTGTTTCGGGTAGGAGAGGAACAACTCCAGCAGCGCGAACTCCGTCCTGGTGAGGCTGATCTCCCGCCCGGCCCGGTGGACCTCGCGCGTCCCCGGGTCGAGGGTGAGGTCGGCGAACGAGAGGATCTCGGCGTTCTGCCCCGCCTGTGCGTCCGGGATCGCCCGGCGCAGAAGCGCGCGAAGGCGAGCCAGGAGCTCTTCGAGCGCGAAGGGCTTCGGGAGGTAGTCGTCCGCGCCGGCGTCGAGGCCGGAGACGCGATCGGAAACGGTGTCCCGCGCCGTCAGGACGAGGATCGGCAGGTCGTCGCCCGTGCTCCGGAGCCGCCGGGCGACCTCCAGGCCGTCGAGCCTCGGCATCATCACGTCGAGCACCATCGCGTCCGGCCGGTTGGCGATGATCGCTTCGAGGGCCTGCGCACCGTCCCCGGCCATCTCCACCTGGTAGCCGTTGAACTCAAGGGATCGCCTGAGTGATTCACGGACGGCCCTGTCGTCGTCCACTACGAGGATGCGCATGCCGACAGTCTTACGCAGCGTGCTGAGACTCGCCTAAGAACACACACAGAACAAACAAAGAGAATTCAGCGGTCCACAAGACGTTTCAGCCGGTCTCGGGGCCTTTCGCAACAGGTGCGTTCCATCTCCGCCACAAAGCGAGCACCCGGACGGCCACCACGACCGCGGCGGCGACTACGGTGACCGGCCCAGCGGGCAGTCGC
Source organism: Amycolatopsis sp. cmx-4-19 (assembly GCA_049998115.1). Taxonomy (GTDB): domain Bacteria; phylum Actinomycetota; class Actinomycetes; order Mycobacteriales; family Pseudonocardiaceae; genus Amycolatopsis. The sequence goes on from JAEBEO010000002.1 coordinate 122,083, forward strand.
AGAGAGTGACCGACAACGACCAGGACCGCTCCCGTGAGCGCCGCGACCGCGTAAATCTCCTTCCGCAGCACGAGGGGGATTTCCCGGAGGAGAAGATCACGCACCGCACCCCCACCGATACCCGTCGTCATACCGATCAGGCACGCCGCGTAGGGAGTGGCGCCCGCGTTCAACGCGATAGTGGTACCCGCCGTCGCGAACACGCCGAGCCCCAGCGCGTCGGCGAGGAGCACACCTCGGCGCAGCTTCGCGATCTGCGGATGGAAGACGAACACCACCAGCGCCGTCCCGCCGCAGACCGCCAGGTACGGCCAGGTCCGCAACGACGTCGGCGGCGTGATCCCCAGGAGGACGTCACGGATGACCCCGCCACCGAGCGCCGTGGTGAGCCCGACCACGACCACCCCGAAGACGTCCAACCTGGACCGCACCGCCGCGAGCGCACCCGACGCCGCGAACGCGATCAACCCGAGGAACTCGAGCGCGGTGAGGATCATTACTGGTCGAGCAGGCCGCCGCGGTAGGCCAGCAGCGCGGCCTGCACCCGGTTCGCCGCGCCGATCTTGGACAGGACGGCCGAGACGTAGCCCTTGACCGTGGCCTCGGACAGGTGGAGCCGCCCGCCGATCTCCGCGTTGGACAACCCCTGGCCGATCAGCCCGACGACCTCGCGCTCCCGCTCGGACAGCGAGGCGAGCAGTTTGCGCGCCGGCTGCGCGGCCCGCTGCTCGTCCCGATGCGACTGCACCATGCGCGCCGCGACCCCCGGGTCCAGCACCGCGCCACCGCGGGCCAAGTCACGGACGGCCCGCAGCAGCGCCGCCGGGTCGATATCCTTGAGCAGGAAGCCGTTGGCCCCGAGCCTGAGCGCGAGACTGACGTACTCGTCGATGTCGAACGTGGTCAACATGGCGACCGTCGGCGGATCCGGCAACGCGAGGATGGCCCGCAGCGCGCGAATGCCGTCGTCGGGCGCCCGCATCTTGATGTCGAGCAGAGCGACGTCAGGGTGGTACCGCCGGGCGACCTCGACCGCTGATCTCCCGTCGCTCGCCTCGCCCACGATTTCGATGTCGGCGGCGCCGGACATCATGGCACGCAGGCCCGAGCGGACCAGTTCCTCGTCGTCGGCGAACATGAGCTTGATCAACGAAGCCCTCCGGCAGCCGGGGGAGCGGCGTCTCGCGTCCCGTTAACGAAGATTACCTACTGTTGTTCAGGGTTTCGAAACCAGACACGTACGAGTGACCCGTGCGGGTCATCTGTGTCGATCTAGGTGTCGATTCAGACCCTGTTTCGTCGGGTTCGAGTGTCACCGCTGATGGGCGGATCCGCAGGTCGAGTGTCACTAGTCGGCCAATGGCGGAGTTCAGCCTTGACCCCGTCACCCGCCCGAGCGCAACCGCCGTTCGGGGCATCCCCCTCGTTCACCGTCCTGGCCGCTCACCCTTGGCGTGACCTCACGCACGACGGGGCCCGGTCACCCGGTAGGCTGTGCCTGGCAGTACATGCCCTCGTAGCTCAGGGGATAGAGCACCGCTCTCCTAAAGCGGGTGTCGCAGGTTCGAATCCTGCCGGGGGCACAGTTCATGATCTTCGGTCGAACTCCTCCCCGAACAGTCCTGACCGATCACATACCTTCCATCGATGGGGGTAGATTTTCTCGGCATCCGGCCTCGGCGTAGTTCGTGCAGCGACCGCCAGCCGGGCAGCACAAGCCGGGCAGCACATGTCGAGCACCATCGAGTCCGAGTAGACACCCCACTTCACCTAAGCGCGTACGCCCAGTCATCCCTGTGTCTCGTCGCCCGTCGTCTCACCCAGACTGCCCCGCACCGTTCGCGAGCCGAGGAGCCACTCGCGTTGCGGCTCAGTTAGAGGGTAGCGGTACGCGAGAATATCGAAGGCGGCATCGACAAGGTCGCCGATCAAGACATTCGTCCCCTCGACGGTCATGGTCTTGAAATCGACCTCGATATCAGAGTCATCGTCATCCCAGGGAAGGACACTCAACGATCGTACCCGGAACTCATCCACGATCGTCTCATGAATGGCATCAACGTCAGCGAAGACATTGGCGACGTTCTCCGCCGATACTCGCACCCTACGCGTGATCCCGTGGAGGTCAACGGAAGAAACGGTGAAGCCCGCCAACGTACGCCTCACGTCTTCCCAACGTGCCAACAGCGAGTCTTCTCTGCTGCCGCCACGACGCTTGTCAGCAGTGAAGTGCACCCGCCACGCGCCCGCTGTCGCGGCAAGCATTTTCGCATGCACAGACCAGTAGGGCGCGTCCCGATGTTCCTCGGGGAGATCAAGGTACTCGGGGTTGAAGGTCATCAACGCGTGATGTGCGCGCCACGTACTCAGGTTTGCTTTGACCAGGTGGTCGAGGTCAGCAGCACCGATAGTGTCGGAAAGCTGTTCGATCTGCTTCACCGAGATCATGCCGCCCAGGTACTCCCAGAACGCGACGTCGTCGATTGTGTTCGCGCGAGACAACAGATACGGCAACAACACTCTCAGCTCGTCCGTTTCCAACCTCCCTCTGACCAGTTCATCCGAGGCCCTGCCGTCGTCCACCGTGCGGCCGAAGAATGCCGCCTCCCCGGTACGAGCGAACCCAACGATGCTCACAGCGCGACGCAGCCTGGTCGCGGCGTCTGGTTGAAATATACGGGGAATCGCCTGCCCGAAGGCATTCAAGTAAGCGACATCTTCGTCGATGTCACCGCCCACAGGCGTGTTCTGAAGCCGAGCCGCGGTTTCCCTCATCAGCACACCACGGCCACCGCGCACGACGTTCCTCCGGAACAGGCTCAGCAGCGGCTCTGCCACGGAGCCGATTTCAGCAGGTGAATCCTCGTCCGCGGCGAACCCATCGATCGTCGGCGCATTGGTTACCAAAGTACCCAACGATCGTCCGATCTCACCCTCCATCGACCTCGCGACCTGGTCATCGTCATGACGGGAGTCGAGCGAGAAGAAAACGGGACTGGCGCCGCCGAGAAGGTCCAAATCACGCGCCGCGCGAGTCGACCGCAAGCTGTAGCGCAGGTAGATTTCCCGCTCCTGTTGATTCCCCCAAGACAGCACGAGATCCGGAGCATAGCTGTGATTGAAGTAATCAGTCTTGGCAATAGATACGGTTGGATCGAGTCGCTCTATCTCGCGGATCACTGCACTTTTGATTCCGTCTATCACATCGACTTGGTCATTCGAGTCCATTGCCACGGCCACGGCATTTTGCAACGAATTATCCGGCATGACTATGCTCCCGCCCGCTCCAGGTTCATCATTGCCAGCTTGAGCTCGTCGGGCGTGAGCACCAGCTCGTGCTGGCGGTCGGACAACACCAACAGCCATAGCCTCCCTGAAACGATTCGGCACAAGTCGTCATCGATCTCCGGTCCATTGTCACCAGACAGCAGGCCCAAGCGGACAGCATGCGCGGCCACCGCCTCGTGAACGTAGACATGGTGCGTCAGCTTCGCCCAGTTACTCAAGCTGAAGGGATGCCAGGTCACCCACATGAACTCCGACTTGTCGTCCATGTCGTTCTGTCGAGCCCGCGCGATGATGCTGTAGATGTCGGCCAGATACTCTCTGTACATATCACCCTGAGTGCCGGCGCCCGAGTACTTCTTCACTTCCACATATAAGTGCCGCCGACGTTCCCCAAGGAAGTGGCCAGCCAAGTCATAGACTTTCTTGCTGCCGTCCAGCCGCTGAAGCATACAGATCGAATCGTGGTCGTAGGCCGTCCATGGCAGCCGCAGGTGCGTTGTACTCTCCAAGTACTGCTTAGCCTTGAAGACGCCCTCGCGGCCCACCTCTTGCGACTTCTCGGCAGGCATAACCGCGAAGTCTAGTAGGCGATCACACCTCCGTCAGTCGTCCAGAGGTATCGGCGGAGCGAGGTCTCGTCAAGCCTCGTTGTCGACCGCCAGCCCGGTGATAATAACCTCCCGGTCGAGTCTTACTTTAACTAAAATGAACACTTATGGTGACTGAAAGCGACCTCCGAAAGCTCCTGACGGCGCATCTGCGCCTCCTCGAACGATCCGAAGGCAGCGAGTTCGTCGACATCGACCTTGCCCGCGACCTCCATCAGAAGCTGGCGTTGGTACTCGACAGGTGGACACAGCTCACCGACGCGCAGCGACACAGTGTCACCGCCACAGTGCACTACCTGGTCGACACCGATGACGAGGAACACGATCTCCACAGTCCCATCGGTTTCGTCGACGACGGCGAGAAGGTAGATGCACTACTCCGGAAGATCGCCCCCGATCTGCTTTAGTTGACCGGAAGGCAGGGGGACGGCTTACCGTGCCAGCTCACGACCAGCTGGTCCCGCGCCCGTGTGCATGCCACGTAGAGAAGCAACCGTTCCCGTTGCTCCACGCCACCGCGATCCTCAGCTGGCGTAATGTCCAGAAGCCAACGCGAAGGCAAGACGGACTCGGAGACGTCGGCGACGATCACCCGGGCGAATTCCATCCCCTTCGCCCGATGCATCGTGGCCACCCGAACCCCCTTGCCGGTCTCATCCGAATCTGCCGTCAACACCTCAGCCTGTAACCCAGCCTGCCGTAGTGCCCGCGCCAGTTCGTCCCGTGCGCGATTGGTTCGCACGAGTACACCGATCGACTCGCCCTTGAGCCGAGGAGCGCCTTCGGCACCGTCTGCAGCTAGCCACTCTCCGATGGTTCGCGCGACAAACTCCGACTCCGCGGCCGCACTTACGGAGCCGTGACGGATCGGATCAGGGCCGCTCAACCTTGAGCGGTAGCCAATGCGGTCTTCCTCGCCACCTTCCAGATCGGTGACCTGGTCGCCTTCCAGCACGTGGAGCCCAAAAGCAAGGTTCTGCCTGGTCGTCCGATAGTTGAGCGTCAGCTTCCTCGATCGTCCCCGCACGTCTATACCGAAATGTGACAGGACCAATCGTTCGCCGTAAATCCGCTGGTGACTGTCCTCGCAGATGAACAGGTCATTCGACCCCTTGCCGACAAGACGCCGCAACATCAGCCAATGCGCCGCGGAGAGGTCCTGGCCCTCGTCGACAACGACGTGATCGAAGGTTTCGACAGCGCCGCGTTTGGCGTCGTCCGCCAACACCTCGGCGGCGCGCGCTACCAGGGCCGGGAACGTTGTCTTGCCATCGGTCTGAAGGCGCCGATGAAAAAGTTCGACGACATCCCACACCCTGCTTCGCTGCAACCAGTTCAGCCGCACACCCCGGCCACGACGCGACGCTTTGAGATAGCGCTGCCGATCCGTGATCTCTTGGGCCAAGATGACGTTCTGGTATTCGGCGGCCAGAAATGACGGCGTCAGCTGGTGCTGCTCTTGAGGTGTCAGGTCGGGAAGCTCTAGCACGACTTGTTCCCAGAGTCTGTCCACCTCCAACTGAGGAATCACCTTGGGTACGTGGCCATCGGCCTGGGCGACGATCTGGCGTGCGATCCGGTCCACACCTGCGACGCGTACGGTCCCGGGCTCCAAAGTCCCGGCTCCCTTGCCAACTCGTCCAGGCCCGGCAAGTTGTACGAGGTCGTTTTCCAGGTGCTTGGCCAGAGTCGTGGTGTAAGTCGTAAGCAGAACTCGCGCACCGCCTGGCCTGCTGGCAAGAAAGGCGGCTCGATGGATGGCGGCCACGGTCTTGCCTGTGCCGGCACCACCACTGAGACGGAAGGATCCATTCCATTGCTCACGATAAGCGACAGCTCGCTGCTCAGGGTGAAGAAAAGTACGCCAGTACTTGAAGTCACTCTCCAACATGGCGCGCAGCTCGTCGTCATTCTCCTCCGTGACCACGACGAACTGCATACGTGACGCAGGATGCTGGAGCGCCGTTTCGATATCGTCGGCCGCCCTCACCCGACTCGTTTCCGAGGGGGAGCCGTACTGCCTGCGAACCTCATCCAGGCTCGCGCCGCACGCAAGCTGCAGAAGCGCATCGCCTTGCCAATCAGGAACGGCGAGGCAAAGCTCCTGCAGATCGTCCTCATCGGTGAGCTCGACCGCACGCGCGGCTATTCGCTCAAGAATCCCGAGGCCTGTTATCTCTTCGACCGTAAACGGAAGCAACTGAACCGCATCAACCGAATGCTGCACGCCCTCTTCGAGCTTGCTGACTCGCTCGACGTCTTGGTGACGGAGGACCTCGGCGATCCCGTTCACCGGGTTGACCCGAAGCTCCAGTGTCTCGGCGAAGCGATAAGCGTCATCGTGTTTCTTGATGCCGGCAAGGAGGTAGAACGGCTCGCCGCCAAGGCTCATGTCGAAGAGGATGGCGCGGTAGCTCAGATCGACGCGGGCGGTGCGGACCCGCTTGTCCACCGCTCCCTTCGGTTGCTTGAAGTCGAGCCCCGTCAGGTCGGCATCGGTGTTGAGCTTGCGAACAAAATCCCACGCCTTGCCTTTGAGTGACCCATCGACGTCGAGGTCCTTATGGAAGTCCTTCGAGAAGACCACGGGCATCAGTCGTCAGTTCCCTTCGCGCTTACGGCAGCCAGAACACTCTCGACGTCTTCCGCTCCAAAGACCGACCACCCGTCGGCGGTTAGCGCAGCGTCTCGCTCGGGTTCCTCATCACTGACGATGGCGACCTTGAGGTCCGGCCAGGCGAGGTCGACGATGTACTCACCGTCACGAACCTCGTACCCGGGCTCGGGGACTGGAACGTCGTGCGCCGACAAATGGGAAACCACCATGTCCACCAGCGAACCGAAAGGACCAATTAACGGAAGCCACCGGACGTCCAATACCCCGACCGAAGGCTTGAACCGCAGAGGAGCAACCTCTATGCCAGGCACTGGAGTAGTTGCCGTTCCCGCAATGAACCGTTCACTGCCCAAGAACTGCAGGAGATTCGACAACGCGAGCCAGTCACGCCAAGCCCGCTCCGCGTCCGGTCCGGAGATCACCTCCGAGCGATCATCGACGCCGAGATTGATCCGTACCGCCGAACGCTGCTCGATATCGATCACCGCCGTCGCTGTTCCCTCAGTTGATCTCACGACGGCGGCACGCCCAGTCGAGCCTCCGTCGATCTTTTCCCCACGGAACACGATTCCCAGCACCTGTGGCAGGTCTGATTCGGCCAGCCGCAGGACATCTCGCATCGATCCCCCGGTCAGCGCGAGCGCAAGCCCGGCTGCGGGCTCAGCCCAGGCCTCCTCGTCCGGCCGACTGAGAAAACGAGTCAGCTGGCTTACCGCGTCGCCTTCAAGATCGGTGACGGCAATGGTGCGTGGCCCGAAGAACTTGGGGTTACCAGAGAGCTTCCGCAGTGCCTCGCGCTGCACGCCGGTGAGGAACATGCAGCCCGCAGACGGGTTTCCGGTCAGTGTTTGAGAGAAGGCATCCAAGTCTTCGTGAGTCACCGCCCACACCAGGTAGCCCTCGGCACGCAAACTCGCCCTCTTCTCAGCATCGTCGGCGAGACGATTGTGATCAGCTGATGCGTGATACTGCCTGCCATCACAGAAAACGGCGATCTTCGGTACCGACATGTCCTCAGTGGCCAGAACGAAGTCAGGCTGAACATACCCCAGTTTCGGTTGAGCGCTGAGAGTCCACATCCGCGCCACACCTCCCGCGCACAGTCGGAAGGTCAGCTGATCCCCGTCGGCCGCGGGCGACAATCTGGGCTCAGCCTTCTCACTCTTCGCCCAGTTGTTGAGCAAGGCTCGGAAACGCAACTCGATCGGAGTCTCGTGCGGGCTGACCGTGATCGCTCGCAACGAGGTCAGATCCTGAGGGGCCCATTCATCCAGAATGTCCTGCAGGACCTCGAGCGCCCGATCGCGGCGGATGATCGGAACATCTGCAGGGCGGACATACGGTAACAGGCACCGATGGCAAGCAGTCACCGGTTCAGGAGCGCACGGGCATTCGGCCAGTGCCTTTGCTGCGGCGGTCAGCAGGGCGTGGACTTTGGCAGGATCCGCGAACTGCGCAAGATAGCCCGTCCCGCCCGGAACACGATCGTGAAGGACCAGCAGATAGCGCTGGCCGTGGCTGGCTGGGTCGGGCGCGACAAGGACGTCAAGGTGATCCGGCTCGCCACCGAGCATCTTCCGGATGCCAAGCAGCAACGCAGCGCGCATCGACTGCAGCAACGTGTCATCGGCGATGACGATGGGCGGCACGAGCAGCCGAACGACCTGCGTGCGCAACTCGTGCAGCAGAGCGACCTGTACCCAGTCGTCTGGATTGCTGATCCTCCGCTGCGGGCACCAGCCCCGATGCCGGGCATCGGTCCGGTCATGCGCTCGGGGCTGCGCCGCGGGCACAACACCGCAATGCTTACACGCGTCGAATAGCGGCGCCTGAACCACCTCACCGGCGATGAGACGCTCCGCCCCACCGGAGTCCGCCCGGCCGAGGTTGATCCAGCGTATGTCGGCCGCACGGACGAATTCAGCACCGAACGGGTAGCCCTCCAGTCCCCACGCTCGGCTGATCTCCTTCTCCTGAACATCCACCGCGGCGGCGACCGTGAACCTCAAACGCTTGCGTTCTTCGTCTTCATCGCCGAATCGAGCACCGTCGCGCGATGCGAAGGCCGAGACCTTCCGGAACCGCACCGCGGTCAGCAGCTGGCCGGTATCGGCAGCGCGGTTGTCTTGGCACCGTGGACACCTGGTCGGACCGCTGTCCTGGGCGGACCAGCCGCAGCTCGGGCAGAACCTCCAACGCAACAGCTTGGGATTACGCTCGGAACCGAGATCGACGGCATCGACGTTTAACGCCGACTTGTTGACATAGAAGGTGCTTCCCGGCGCGAGCTCCTGCAGCGCGACCTGGCTTCCACGTTCATAGGTCGACCGTTCCGATGCCACTTGGCCGGTCCGCTCGTCTGTCCAGGTCAGACTGACGTCAAGCTTGGTTCGGTCATCAAGCAGGGTGTAGTTCGGGAGAATTCCTAGGCTTTCGAGTGCGGTTACCCAGTATTGCCGCCGTAGCTCACTGATCTGCCTGGCGGCAGACCGGCGTTCGCCACGCACCCGGTTGAGGTCGCTCCTCCCATCGTCGCTGAGAAGTCCTTCTTGCGCCTCGAGTCGCGCGACCTCCTCTTCCAGAGAACTTTGACGCGCCTGCAAATCGGCCATCTCGGTCAGCCAGCTTCGGATGGCTTGCTCTACATCGCGTTCCATCTCGGCAACCGTGCCGCCGTCGAGCCCAGCTCCCGCCCATTCGGCAAGCATGGTCTCCGTGTCCGCAGTGATATGGCCACGGAATCCAGTGACGAATTCCTCCACGTATGCCGCAGCATGCTCGCGGGCATCGCTGAGCAAGTCGCGCATCCATGAGCCGTCGGCCAGCGCTGTGGTGAACATCTTCCCCGACGTACGCGGTGGCTTCCCCCGGCCATTCCGGGCGGCACGGTCGATCAGCGAAGCGAAGTATTGGCGACGGATGATTTCGGCAGCATCAAGGTAACAGGCGGGAGGAATCACCGCTCCGTCGATCATTTCCAGCGGCTCGGCGAGCCAATAAAGTTCGATGCCTTGACCAGGCAGCATCGCGAACACCAACGCGCTGCCCGTCTGCCGTCCGGCCCGCCCAACACGCTGGAGGTATCCGGCGACACTACGTGGCAAAGAGGTCAACCCCACCACTGAGAGGTCACCGATATCGATGCCCAGCTCCAGGGTCGGCGTGCAAGTGAGCACGTTCGGCGCGGTCGGCCCTGGCGGAGACTTGAAGGCCTTCTCGACCGAGACTCGAGTTTCGGCGTCTAGCAGGCTCGTGTGTTCGTGTGCGGAAATCCGGCGGACCCGCCCGGACGAATAGAGATCCCGGTAGTAGTCCTCACCGAACGATTCGACATGGAGCGTGCCAACGCATTTGTTCCGCAAACACGGCGCTCCGACAAGCTGCCTTGTGATCTCCCGAACGCCGGGAAAGCGCAGTGAACACACGTCACAGCGTAGGACGTCGGCAGCCTTGTCGGGTTCGTCGTGATGGAGCGGCTCGACGACGACCGCATCTGGCTCAAGGTAGTACACCAACGCGCCGGTTTTGGTGTGCACCTGGGAAACAATCTGTTCAGCACGCAAGGTCGCGAACAACGCCCGTACCAGATGTGGTGTTTCGGACTCGGCGACCTTCAGGCATCGCGCTGCCCAGTCGCAATACCAGGTCCCGCGGGCGACGACGCTGTCGAACGCGTCCGACTTCGCCACCGTCGTGGGGAACACTGGTGCGGGACGGCGAGCAGGAAACGCCGGCATCCCGGGTGCCCGGCCACCCCAGATGGACCACCGGTTGCCGTCCTCACTGAGGTACTTGTCGAGCCAAGGATGGCGAACACCGCCCTGCAACCGGACCCGCTCGAGGACACCACGGATCCATGCCAGCGGGTTCGCGCCTTCGGCTGCGAGATCGAGCTGCGGCCGCTCCTCCCGTTGTTCGGTCAGCACGGTGTCGACGATTCTGGCCAGCTTCTCCGGGGTCCCGGCCTCAACATGGGCAGTAACTGTGCCGGTGAGTTCGAGTGTCCGACCGGTCCGGGCGTTCAGTCCGAATTCCAGAGCAGCTGAGAACCCGGCTCGCTTCTTCACGATGGTCCGTACGGACGTCGGTGCTCGACGATCCGTCCAGAACGGAATGAACGCGGCATCGTCTGCCAGCTCAGGAGGCAGGAGGGCGTAGCGCTCCTCTGGAGTCTTGGCCGCCGCCAGTAGTGCAGTGTCCAGCTCGGCAAGCGTTGTCCGATCTGGGCCGATCGCCCGGACAAGCAGGGAGCGGAAGTTCAGTGCGTACGAGCGCGCTTCGATGAATCCGGCTCGATGCGCGGCATCCTGAACGCTGTCGGTGAACACGAGGGTCTTCTTCTGTTCGGCCTCGATGTCCTGGCTGCCAAACAGGTGTCCAAGCGATACCGATGTGAGTGTGGCAACCCGGGAACCGAGAAACCGGATTCCCTCCTCCAGCCCGCACGACGGACACCTGTCCTTGTTGGCAGCTTCGTCATCCGGGGTGACGAGCACGGGAAGACAATCGTCATTGCCCGGCTTCTGGGCGAAGAGTTCCAGGGTGATCGGGTCGAGCCAATGGAGCGGCTGGAGATCGTTGGCTCGGTGCTCGCCAGGTGCGTGGATCAGCGCCCGGAACCGGCCTGTCTTCCGCGCACTCTGCTGACGGATGTGTTGACTCTTCGATTCGACGACGATGTCGTGCGAACGTCGGGCCGCGCCCCACCCCGAGCGACCGCAATGACGGCAATAGATCGCCGGCAGGTGCCGATCGTCGACCCCAGTGCGCGGTCCGTCCATTCCCCAGTGAAAATCCGGCTCCGAGGCGACTTTGCGATCCACCCTGCTGATCTCCCGGACCCAAAGCTGGACGTCGACCTGCAGCAGCGGTCGCTCTCCTGCCCTGGCGTGGGACAGCAGCGCGAGGAAAGCGCTGATCGCGGCTTCTGCATCCTCGCGACGGCTCACCCACGCGGGGGCGACGTCACTGATGAGCTCGCCGAGGGCACGTGGCCTCGCCGCTGCTTCAAGAAGGCGCCTGGTCAGAGGATGTTGCCTGAGCCTGCGGCCGAGCAGCTGCGGGTCGCCGATGTAGTCCTTGCCATCTCCCTGGCCTCCGCTGGGATCGCGAAAGAATACTCTGGCCGCTTCGTTGACCCGATCGAGTTGAAGATCGCCCGCGTCACCGTGCGTGACCTGTTCGAGCAGCGGCAACTCGTCGTAACGGAAGTCGTCGACTGGTTCGCCACCCGCCAGCCAAGCGTCCGGAGTCTCGCGCTGCTCGCCGACCACCGCATCGCTTTCGAAGGGCTCGCCGAAGACCCGCCCAGCGAACTCAAGCAGTCTTCCCCCGGCTTCCATCCCGTCACCGAGCGTCGCCGACGTGGCGACAGGTGTGACTCGGCCCAGCGGTCTCCCAGGCTCGGTCACTCCGAGTGTCAGGCCGAGCCGCCGCAGTAGCATCGCGACGTCGGTACCCTGTGCGCCGTCGTAAGTATGGAACTCGTCAAGCACGACGTACTGCAGCGACTCCGCAGACTCGGACCACACTCCCGCGTCCTCGGGCCGGAGCAGCATGAAGTCGAGCATCTTGTAGTTGGTGAGCAGGATGTCCGGCGGGTTGTCGCGGATCTCCCGCCGATGTTCGATGAGCGATTCCGCGGTCATCCGGTTCTGCGTGCCGGAGTCCCCGGTATACAGTGCCGCCGTAAGGCCGCCCAGTTCAGCGGCATTCTCGTGGATCATCGCGGCGATACGGCGGGCCTGGTCATTGGCCAGTGCGTTCATCGGATAGAGCAGCAACGCCTTGACACCGGTCTGCCCCGCCAAGCGGGCGCGACGGCAGTGATCAAGCAGCGGGATCAGAAACGATTCTGTCTTACCGGAGCCTGTTCCTGTCGTGACCAGCGTCGGCACCGGACGGCCGTGCTTCGAACTCAGCCGGCGGAACGCCTCGGCCTGGTGACGATAGGGCTTGAAGCCAGCAGGCACCCAGTCCAGCGTCTCCTGCCAGCCGGCGTCAGCGGTCTCGAACGGCAACCTGAGACGGACATACGGCCCACGGAAGATCCCGTCGGCCGAGTCGGTGAGAAACGCCTCGAGTCGCTCCCGGACGTCGTCGTCGGCCAGCGCGAACGTCGTACCCAGATACTCCCGCAGCGCGCGCTGCAGCTCCCCCGAGATCAACGACGGCAGCACTGCCCCTCCTCACCCGTCGACAACGGTCCCCTCTCGCACTGTAACGGAGGGCTTGATCAGTAAAGTCGCAGCTGCCGAAAGATCGTTACGATCGCTGCCGCCAGGGCGAGCGACTGCGGAATCAGCCGATTAGAGGCTGTTACAAGCAGGAAGCCTGCGTGCCGTGCGCTCCGCGACATCGTGTTCAACTACGGAGACGAGCCCTGACCGAACGATGCGCGTTCGCCGGAGTGCGTGACTGCGACCGTCAGCACCCTATGACCTCACCGTCGTACTGCCCCGGCGACCGCAGAAGATCCTCGGCGCGGCGACCTCTGACTCCGATCATCGCCTCAGACCCCGCCGAAGAACTCCGGATGCACTGTCACGTCCTGAACGATCCGCTCGGCGGTCGTGATCCCTAGCCGATATTCACGAAGCAGCTCGACCAGCTCGTCGCCGTCGATGAGATCGAGCGGCGGCGCACCATCGCGAGTGGCCTCGGCGCGAGCTCCCGGAGTAAAACTCCCCGTGGTGATGAACAGCCCCTTGTCCCCACGACCGATCATCGCGCCACGGAAGTCCCGGATCTCACCCGGGCTGACCGTGCCCGAGTACCTTTTACACTGAAAGAACACCGGGAAGGACACGAGCGCCATACGATAGACCCCGGTCCCGTCGATCCCGCCGTCACCCGACCTACCGGTGACAACGACGTTGACGAAACCTGCCTGCCGCAACAACCTCTGACACAACCGCTCGAAGGCGGCCGGGTCCATCGCCCGCAAGACGTTGAGTGCCTCGGTCTGCCACGGCTGTACAGACTCGTCAGTATCAGCCTCATCCGTACTGGCCGTCGCACTTGGACGCTTGCGTCCGCGCGAGAAGGCCAGCCATCGAGGCTCGACTTCGCTCTCGTCGACTTCCTGGCCGTCCTTGGTCAACGCCCACACAGCGCGACCGACGTTATCCAGCAAGTCGATCTTCTTCGCGAGCGATCGCGCCCAGCCAAGGCGATACTCCAGCTCGAGCCCGTTACCACGCCCGTCGAACTGCTGCTGCTCGTCGGTAAAGCCCTCGAGCTCGACCACCTTGGCGTTGATCTCGTCGTTACGCCCCGACCCACCGAGCTCGCGCACCGCCCGCACGACGGGCCAGATCAGGCTGCGTGCGGGCGGAACCGCCACCTCGTCCTTGATCTCCGTCACTTCTTCCTCATACGTTCTGTGAACACCTCATGTGCACGGGTCATGTCCTTCTCGCGGTCCACCGGAGTGAAAGGCAGAACGTATCGGCCAAGGTCGGCCCGGTCGCCCTTCTTGTCGTACTCCTTGAGGACGTCACCCGACACCTGCCGACCGTTCGCGTCGAACCGCATGGCCTTCTCGTACTTGCGCAGCACGCCGAACTGTGTTCGGTAGATCGTGCACAGCTCCTCGGCGGTGATGTCAAGCATGATCGCCGTGATCGCGTCGATTTCGACCAGCGCCTGCCTCCGATCGAAGTCGGTCCGCAACGGCGTCTCCCACCGCCACTCCGGCGTCACGTCACCTAGCGCTGGCCGATCAGACCTGTCATGTGTCCAGGAATCCTCGCGCCACTCTGGGGCATATAGCTCCGCCCACAACCGCTCGTAGGCCCGCGTAAGACAGTTGAGCCGCAATGCCCGCAAGACCAGATCAGATTCGAGCAAATGATTACGCACATGAGGAACTCGACTTATCACACTTTGATTTATTTCAGAGAATCCTGAAGCTTTGATAAAAAAGTCAGTCGGGACAGCGCACCAAAACCCCGCGGCAACAACCAGGTCCATCGGATCATCTAAACTTAGAGTAACAACCGAATGGACATGAGTGGGCCCCTGTGGAACTATTGCCGCATGCAAGGTGCGAACAGTAGACGAATCAGCCATTCGACGCCAGGCCAGACGCCAGTAATAGCGACTCGAGAGGCCATCCCAGATCTTATAGCCTGCATTGTAATCCCATACAGATAGAGCCCGCTGGTAGTTTGTTCGCGGAAGCACCGTTTCAGACAGTTCTTCCAAGTCCCAAGTCTCGTAATCCTGACTACTGCGCATCGTAGCCCGCGGCTGCTTAGCGAACGGTGTAGCAACCGTAAAATGGGGCCCTTGCAGAACCACGTCACCCCAAGACTCAGGCACCTCGGAACGCACCTCGAAGTAACCCTTCTTACGGTCAGCTGTCTCATGCCATCCTGGCGTCCACCGAAATTCGTGCGAACCAAACCGCGACGCAGCAGCAATTTTGTCGAGCACTTCCAGACTCGAACGGTTCACAGTACGTATCATCCTAGCCTCGAGTGCCGGCGTTCCCGGCTCGTCAACTAAAGCAGTCCAGCGTGCAAGAATCGACTCATCGACCTCGACAACTCGGTTCTTATGCGGCCGAAGATCCCATTGATCATCGTCATCTCGAATCGCTGGCTCCACACCAGAACCGTCATGCATTAAACTTCGATCCACGACTTCGGGAGAAAATAACAGAGCCGCATTCAGAAATTTTACCTCTTGCGGCGCCCCGTAAATATGTACTCCGAAATCAGTCTTATGACTTATTTCAGAAAAGAGTCTAGCGAGATTCCAAAAGTGCCAGTGTCGACGCAATCGCCTGTAGGTCTCGCGCCTCAACCCTCCAGCCCTCGCCTCAGTGAAATGAGTTTCGGGATGAATAAGGCCAACGACGCCAGATACTCCGATTGAACGCCACGTACGCTCCATGAAGCAGCGATATAGGTCTGGCTGTGTACCAGCCAGCACGAGGCGGTCTACAGCACTCCCAAGATGTTCGCTTTGCGCCGCAATGGAGGCTCGTTCGTCAAGGTATGTAACAGCGTAATTTGCCAACGCATAACCGCGGTGCGAAGCAACCTCGAAGTTCGAAGGCTTGTTCGAGAGACCGAACCAGGGATCTGTCTCGGCGAGAGTGAGTGTGTCGTCCCAGGTTGGGCGGACCCAGGGCGGGTTTCCAACTTGGAGGTCGAAGCCGCCACGCCCAAAGACTTGGGAGAAGTCCAACTCCCAGTGAAAGAATCCTTCTCGCTCTGCAATTTCTTCACACACCTGCAGCCACGGGTGCCGTTCAAGTACTTCGAGGACTGGGCGAGCGCCGTTGAAAGCAAGGTTGCTCTTTTCCGCCTCGCCGAGTTCTTCCCAGCCGTCGCTGTCGCCCAGCTGCCCCTGGTTGCCAGCCTTCCCAGCATCCGCGACCCCGAGTAGTTCTTCGAGACCTGAAAGCCACTCAGCCCAGCTCGGCGGTACAACGTCAGTGGTCACCGGCCAGTACCAGAGAGCGCACCAGGCATCCATAGCTCGGCGCAACCGTCGGTAGGCACCGTCCAGGTCGGCCAGCGAGGTCTCGATATCCTCTCGAGTCACAGCATCCGTCGACGAGTTCAGGTCATCGGCACGCCATACGTCGATGTCGCGCCGGATCTCCGACTCGGCAATCCGCAGACGCTTACGAGAGAAGTCCCAAAGCTTCTCGACTCGACGGGACAACCGCAGCAGACGATCCTGCTGCCCCTTGTCCGGGGACTTACGAATCGCCGTGCGCCAAGTTTTCAAGGCGGTCACTATGGCCGGGCGGAGTTCTTTGGCCTCCTTTGCGTCGGCGACCGCACCCCAGCCATGGCTGGGTAGCAGGAAGTGATGTACCTCGTTGACGTCCAGCGACTCGCTGAGTGGGCGGTCGTTTGGAACTGTGGTGAGCCATATCTTCTTAGCCAGCGCGGGCTTCTTGTACACGGCACGACGAGCACCGATCAGCGAGTTACCACTTCGCAGGTGGAGACCGAACCACGGTGACTTCAACCCTGCATACATCGAGTTGAGCCATAAGGAGATCTCAGCGAACTCGACGGCCGTCGGGTTGAGGTCTACGCCGTAGCAGCAGTGCAGGCTCAGGTACGCCTTCACCTTCTGCAGTTCTTCCTGATACTGCTCGGCGGGAATCCGCTCGTCCAGCTCGTCTTGTCGCCGCTTCAAGTACTGCTCGGCCAGCTGGTTGACCGCTTCGATAAGAAACGCCCCTGAGCCGAGCGCAGGTTCGCAGACGGTCAGGTTCAAAATGGACCGCGCGGGAGTCTTCTCACCGTTTTGGTCCAACAGCTCGGCTAGCGAGTGCGTCACGACACAGCGAGTCAGTACCTCGGGCGTATAGTAGGAAGCACTGCGCTGACGTTCACGGCCGGATAGGCGAAACACGAACGAACCAGTGTCATGGCGCACGCGCACATCTTCGCCTGTAACTGGATCCTTCTCCATTACGAAGATCTTGCTCTCGGAGTCGGAATCCTGATCGAGCTCATCGCGTAGCTGCTCGGCGTGCGCAACGGGAACCACCCAGGTTCCCTTACTCCGGTCGCCGCCCTTGGCGACCTCGTACAACGGCTCCTCGGCAAAGAATCCACTGTACGACATCAGCCCTTCGTACACCGCACCCAGCTGGTTGATTCCGAGCTGAGCGTAGGACACAAATCCACGATCTTTACCGGCACGCTCTTTCGACAGCAGAAGCTGACTTAACACGAGCTGCAGGCAACCGTTTCCAAGCCCGACCTCATCAACGAGAGGCGTGGCCGCGGGGGCGAAGAGATCCGCACGTAGCGACTCAAAGTGCAGTCCGCCACGATCGTCGCGGGGCGAGCCGTATCCCTTGTCCACTAGCACGAAAAGGCGATGCAACGATTGGTAGAGATGGGTGCCGTTCTTCGCGGTCTCGGTCGCCAGCGGAACAGAGATCAATTCACGCAGACGGTCCAGACCGTAGCCGTCGACATATTCGGGCGCGTCGACCGGTAGAACGCCGAGTTCTGGTCGGGCTTCCGCGTACAACAGGAACAAGATGCGGTACAGGAACCGGAGGGACTGCCGAGTCAGCTGGTGCGCAAGGTCGGGAACGCCCTCTACAGGCAGCTTCTGCACACGGCGACGGTTGACGATCTCGGTCGCGACCAACTCGATCGACTTACGAACTCCGTCGCGGAGGTCCTGCGAGACACCGACCGCGTGCTTGATCGAGTCCTCAAGACAACGTTGCAGGAGGCAAGTGCCGTCCGCTTCTGGGAGAAGCCCATCCGCGCTCAGCAAAGCCGCGACCGTCTCAAGCTCACCCGCCGCAGTGGTGTCCTTGCGCTCAGCCACGGTTGCGAGATCAACGGCAAGCCAGCGGCCTTCCGGCCAACGTTCCCGTTCGGCAAGGAGCGCCCAGCCGCCGGCCAGCACCAGAATGAAGGCTGGCTGGTCTGACACATCGTCAGTATGGAAGAGGCTCGACAACGCCTTTACTGTCGACGACTCCGGCTTCTCCCCGATGTGGAGCGGTTCCAGTAGGTCGCCAGCCTCGGAATCGCTGTCGAGCAGGTCCTCGACAGTGCGCGCGTCGTTGGCCTCCAATACCAGCAGATGCACCTTGCCCGAGTCGCGGAACACTCGCGCGGGGACCGTCAGCTCATCCTTGCCACGCAACGAGGCGAACGTTTCTGGAGCACGATCAAGCTGCAGTGCAACGCAGACGTCCTGGTGTAGCGCTGACAGTGACTCACGGCTGGCCGACTCGCGATAGCGCATGAGCGCGGTGACGAATCCGCCGCTCAACGCAGTGATGCCTTGACGTGGCGTCTGCTGGCCGGTGCTCTCTCGCTCTGCCCAGTCCTTCCTCAGAGCTCGGACGGCCTTCTCGAACTCTTCCGCCAGGTAGTGCTCCGAAATGAAGTCGCCCTCAACTCGGACCGAGTCGTACCTGCTCATTTTTCCTGCTCCTCAGGGACGATCACGGCGAGCACCCGCAACATCGGTTCCTTGCGCGTCGACAGCTCTTTGACCAGGTCTTGCGCTTGCTTGCCGTGCCGCTCGATGTTCCGTTGAAGGCTCGTACGCTGCGAGGGCGCGAGCCCCAGCGCCAGTTCAGCGGTGTCTTCACGCCACTGCTTGATCCGCAAAGCGGCCCGACGAAGTGGTTCCTGCACAAGCAGCTTCCGCTGACCCCGGATGAATTCCAGGTATCCTCGCATCTCTTCGATGGCCCGCGGGACAAGCGGCTGCCACCGGGCGGTGTCGACCTCGCTACCGCTGTTGATTCCGCCGTCTCGTAGGCCTGCCTTGTACAAGAGTTCGCGAACCTCATCCTCCTGCACGATCACGGGGTCGACGTTCTCCTCATAGAACGTGAGCCCGATAAGGCTGCGGAGTACGACCTGGCCACGACCGTTGGACAGCGTGCCGAGGCCAACGACCAGAGGTGATTCCACCGCCCCGGTAACAATAGGCACCTCGTTTCGAAGAAAACGAGACAATGCCTTATCGACGGCCCAGTCGAGCACAGGATGCAACGGGCCGAGGAAATGCGCCTCCGGCCAGGAAGTTGTGGACCCGACATTCTCGCGGGCACGTGCCAGTTCGGCGGCGCCGACCCGTCTGTCCACCGCGAGCACCATTCGCTCACGAATCCGGCGCTGCGCCAGATAAGATTGCGGAAGCGCTGAGAGCCTGCCCATCAGATCCGCGGGCGGAACGAACTCGACCGTGCCTTCATCGGGATGTTCAGCCCATGCGATTCCACCGCTGCCCACTGAGCGCGCAGGGTGATCGTCGTACACCTCGTATACGGCTTCACGTAAGAAGTCGAGGTCGGATCGGAATAGATCATACCCTTCGATGACCTCGGGCGCGGAAGGTATATCCTCACCGGCATCGGCGAACAATTCATCGAAATCCCAGTCATCAGGGTCTTGACTCGGATCCGGCACGACGTCGTCGAGATCACGACCTGCGGCGATCGCTTCCCGAATCGCATCCTCTTCGGCGGCCTCACTATGCAACTTCATCAGTGAAGCCGCGTCTCCGAGTGCTCTGTGGGCAGCGTGTTCTTTTGCGAGCAGCTTCGAGAGAACACGGACGTCGCCGGAAAGCCGCTCGTGCTGGGAAGTCAGAGCCAGGGCGACGATCTGGGGCGAATGCTCCTGGCCATAGCGATCGATACGGCCGTTACGCTGTTCGATACGGATCAGGCTCCACGGTATGTCCACGTGGACGAGCTGGTGGCACTGCGCATGCAAGTTGACGCCTTCGCTGGCGACGTCGCCTGTGATCAGTACCCGAACCGGCGTATCTGCCCGCTTGAACTCGTCGACGATCGCCATTTGATCGGTGTCCGGCATGCTGCCGTGGAGTACCCGGAAAGCCTCAGCCGGCATCTTGAGCTTCTTCGGCAACTCAGCACGAAGCCAAGCCAAAGTGGCGAGCCGCTCGCTGAACAGAACAACCCGATTCGCAGAACCCGAGCTGATACCAGCCTCTGCCAGATGTGCCTGCAGCGCATCGAGCTTCGACGACTTCGACTTTCGGGTCGTCTCGGTCAGTTCGAGTAACTGCTCCAGCGCGTCCCTCTCCTTGGCTGCGTCACCCGGGAGACGCTTCAAACGGTTCTCGATGGTCTCGGACAGTGCGGCCGGCGACGAGAGGAACGCCTTGACCAAGGTCCAGGGGAACAGCTGTCGTCCCTTGCCCGAAATCGGTGCCTCGCCCGCCTCTGGGTACAGCCAGGTATTCACGAGCT
Source organism: Amycolatopsis sp. cmx-4-19 (assembly GCA_049998115.1). Taxonomy (GTDB): domain Bacteria; phylum Actinomycetota; class Actinomycetes; order Mycobacteriales; family Pseudonocardiaceae; genus Amycolatopsis. The sequence goes on from JAEBEO010000002.1 coordinate 142,334, forward strand.
CAGCGAACACAGATTCCTCGGCGGAGGTTGCATCAACGCCGATCACTTTCGGCTCCTGACGCTCGGCCCACCGGTGCCCGACGACCGCGGCGACGTCAGGTGAGTGCCGGTGACGCCGTACGAACAGGTGAGAGATGTCCTTGACGCTGTAGTCCTTCGGATCGACGATCGCGGTCGGATCGAGAAGCCGGACCAGCTCAGCGAAGGACTCGCTCTTACCATTGTGCGGAGTGGCCGAGGCCAGGATCAACGAGTCGGTGTTGGGTGCGAGTACCTTCGCGAGCTTGTTGTTCTGAGTATCGGAATTGCTCAGGTTATGGGACTCGTCGATCACCACAACATCCCAGCGGTGTTTCTCGAGGTGCGCTCGGTATCGCGCGGATTTCAGCGTATCGACCGAGACGATCACCCGCTTGAAGAAAGTGAACGGATTTCGGCTGGATGGCAGGGTCTGCCGGACCCGCTGAACCCCGTCACTGTCGAGCCGGACAAGCGGGATCGCGAATCGGGTCCACAGCTCATGCTGCATCTGTTCCAGTACGTGCCTGGGCGTGACAACGAGGATCCGGTCAGCCCGCCCTCGCCGGGCCAACTCGGCCAAGACCATGCCGATCTCCAGGGTCTTCCCGAGGCCGACAGCGTCGGCGATCAACAGTCGCGGTCGCAGGGCATCCGGAGAGAGCGTCTGTGCGACGGCCCGGCGCTGGTAAAGCAGGTCGTCGGCGAGCATCCGGTGAGCGACGGCGAGCCGCTGTTCGTGCAGTGGCAAAGGCGTCTTACGAAGAATCGACTCAAGCCAGAGGCGAGTGCGGCGGAAGCCTGGAGAAGTATCGCTGACCAGACGAGCCTCCGCTGGGTCGAGCTGCGCAATGTCCTCTTCAAGGTCGGTGTAGAACGTCGCCTCGGTGTCCCTGACCAGCTCGGACGTGCCGAGACACGAGAGCACCCAGCCATCATCAACGGCTTCGCACGACCGGACCAGCCATTCCTCATCCCGGACGACCACCGTGCTACCCGCCGCAAACCCCGTGGTCACCGATGATGTCTTGACGGCGTCCGTGGCTGTCATCCGACCTCCAAACCAGCAAGTACCCAACCCTCACCCGACCTTACTGCCCGCGACTTTGCATGCGGACTCACCGCCACCAGGCTGAGGCAGTATCGGCTGATCGGGACGATACGTTTCACAGGTCAACTACCTAATTCGTGCCCGAGAGCGGCAAGTTTGCGGGCCGCCCACTCTGCCGCTCCATGAAGTTCGTGCGATCTGCATCACACTTCGGGCTCGTCCGAGTCTCATGAGTGAGCGGCCGGTTCCGGCCACTTCACCATGCAGGACCGCCACATCCAACCGGAGGATCATTTCCGTAATAGCTCTATCCAAATCAGATTCTTCAGACCGGGTGCAAGGTCACGCCACCTGTACCGCACTGTGCTCATACCCAGTTGGCGGAGGTGACGACCCGTGCTCCGACGCTTCGTATCTGCCCTTGATCACGTCTTGCGCTGACTGCTCGATCACCAACCCACCGATGATCTACGCATGCGCCTACCGGCTTGAGCTGGAGGGCGTCCAGGAAGACAATGTCGTGAGCCTCCACGTCGACGGCGGTAGGCGACTGGCACCCAGGGGCGTGGAGACGGAGATGATGCCGAGTGCGGCTCAGAGCCTTGCCGTTCAGCTTCTCGTGGCGGGTGCGCTCGCGTCCCATTCGGAATACAGAGTGGACGATGCCATACACGCCAATGAGGATCGCCGTGTTCTGCACCGACGGGGCGTTGGCTTGCTTCACTCCCAGCCTTCTCATTTCCCTGACGATGAGTCGGCGGACTCTGCGTTCGAGGTGTCGGTGTGCCGCCGAGGCAAAGAAGCGCCGACCACTGATCTTAGTGCCGAAAGACACCGTGCAACCGTCACATTCTCTACCTCAGGTGCGTGGGAGGTCCTCGAGATGGTCGCGACGGCCATCCACCTTTCCGGTGGTCTACTACGAGGAGTTGGCCGACGACGAACAGGCGTACCTGGCCAGCCAGCGGCACGCGATAACGCGCCGGATCGAGGACGCCGTCGGGCTGGTCGCCGAAGTCCGCGCCGAGGGTATCGCGATGGTCGATCCCGACGACGAACTGACCGATGTGCGGATGCCCGAGCAGCGCACCGGCGGCCACGCCACCCTGCTCGTCGCCGAGTACCTCGCGGCACGGAACGGGCCGGTGCCCATCGAGCGAGTACTGGCGTATGTCAGGAAGATCGCCCGCGACCACGCCTCCTACTGGCGTCGCGGAGTCACCGAAGAAGGTGCTGACGACGAACTCCTCGCCATCGCGTTGCACAAGCTGCGCGCCTTGCGTCTCGTCGAGGATTCCGCAGGGGATCCGCCGATGGTGCGCGCGATCGGCCGCTACCGGCTCGACGCGCCCACCATCCGGGAGAGGAAGACCGGGAAATGACTTTGCCCGTCCCGGACAGAGCCCGCTGGCAACCACTCCGTGCCGGCCTGGTCGACCTGTTCTACTACGACCTCGAAGAGTTCCACTTCCATGACGGCCGTTTGTTGTTGCGCGGCAACAACGGAACCGGCAAGTCCAAGGTGCTCGCGCTCACCCTGCCCTTCCTGCTCGGCGGGAAACATCCGCACAACGAACGCCTCGGCTATACCTGGCTGGAATTCGGCCGCGCCCTTCCCGACGGAAGCGCCGAATACCGCACGATCGGCTGCGGGCTCAAGGCCGTCGCCGGACGCGGCATCGCCCGGCACTGGTTCTTCGTCACCTACCAGCGCGTCGGCCGTGACCTCTCCTTGGTGAGCCCGACCCGGGTGGCGCTGACCAGGGAGAAGTTCAAGGACGCCGTGGACGGGCATGGCCTGGTCTACGACACCGCGTCGGAATACCGGCGTGCGGTGGACGAAGCACTGTTCGGGCTGGGGATCCACCGCTACGAGGCCCTCGTCAATCTGCTGATCCAGCTCCGGCAGCCGCAGCTGTCGAAGAAACCGGACGAGAAACTGCTGTCCCGAGCGCTCACCGAAGTACTCCCGCCGCTCGACCCTGCACTGGTGGCCACGGTCGCGGAAGCTTTTCGCGGACTGGACGAGGAACGAGAGACCTTACGCGCCCTGGCCGAAGCGAAGACGGCGGCGGAACAGTTTCTCGGCCATTACCAGCGCTACTCCCGGATCGCGGCCAAACGCCGGGCGGCTCCGGTGCGGCACACCCACAGCAGGTATGAACAGCTTGGCCGTGAGCTGGGTGAAGCCGAGACCTCCTACGAAAAAGCGACACCGGCACTCGAAGAGACAGAGCGGCTGCTCGGTGCGTTGACGACGGCGAAGGCCCAGCTGGAGGCACGGCGTGCCGCGCTACAGAGCAGTCCGGAAATGCGGGACGCCGAAAACCTGAAACGAGTCGGGGAAGAAGCGGGCAGGCTCGGCAAGTTCGCCGCCGAGCGAGAGCGTGACCTGACGTCGTCCATCGACAATCTGCGACGCCGTGAAGAGCAGGCCGAAACGGCACGGCGAACGACCGCCGCCGACGTGGAGGTTCTGGAGCGGGCCAAGGGCATCGCACAGGAGGCCGCCAAGGCCGCGGGGCATGCCACCGTCGTCGCCGACGAAGACGAGCGCGCCGGGCAGACCCTCATCGAACGGCAGACCAACGCTGTGGACCAGCTGCAGCGGCTGCTCAATACCGCGACACAAGCCGAAGCCGCGTTGCGTTCGGCACGCGAAAGCGTGGACCGGATCACCGCCGAACAGCAGGGCGCCGCCGAGCGGATCACCGTGGCCGAAGGGGTCATCGGCGAGCACGGTGCGGCACTCGTCGACTCTTATCGCTCCTATTCGGCGGGCACAGAGCAGTTCCGGTTGTCCGATGTGGACGGTCTGCTCGACGCCCTTGAGGCGTGGACCGAGACCCTCGCGGGCGCGAACCCCGCCGCGTCGGCCGTGGAAGAAGCCGTGCTGAGGGCGACCGCCGAATTCGGCCGCAGGCAAGCCGCCCTGGACGCCGAACGAACAACGGCGGAGAACGAGCGACGCGCGATCGCCGAAGAGATCGCGCGGCTCGGGGCAGGCGGGCACGACGCTCCGCCAAGGCCGCACACCCGTGACGACGAAGCACGAGTGGGCCGCCCAGGCGCGCCGCTGTGGGAAGTTGTGGACTTCGTCCCTGACCTCGACGCGGAGCATCAGGCGGGACTTGAAGCGGCCTTGGAGGCCGCGGGCATCCTGGATGCTTGGGTGACCCCGGACGGTGAACTGCACAGCACCCTGACCGGAGACGTGGTCGTCAGGCCTGGCGAGGCCGCACCGGCCGGTGGCCTCACCGCTGTGCTCGCGCCGGCGGGTGGACCGGGCCGACCCGCAAGCCGCGGCTCTGACCGACGATGTGGTCGAAACGGTCTTGCGCGCGATCGGTCTCGGCCCCGTGGCGGACACCTGGGTCGCGGTCGACGGCAGGTTCGCCGTCGGTGTGTTGAGCGGGGCGTGGCGCAAGGACACGGCCGGTTACCTGGGTGAGGGCGCACGCGAAGCCGCGCGCAGGGAACGGATTCTGCGGCTGCGCGAAGAGAATGCCCTACTGGATCAGCGTCTCGCCGCGGTGACAGAAGCCGAATCCGGCCTGGTCGCCCAGCGAGCCGCCCTCACCGCCGAACACCGTGCTCAGCCGAAGGACAACGATCTCCGCGACGCTCATGTCAAACTCGCCGGCGAACACGAGGCCAAACGCCGGATCGACGTCCGCCTCGGTGAAGCCGTCGTGGTTTCCGGCGAGTGCGCCGACGAGGCCGAGCAGGCTCGCGGAAGGGTCATCGAATTCGCCGGTGATGTCGGTCTGCCAACGGATCTCGAAGAACTGGCCCGAGTTCGCGCGGCCCTTGGTGACTACCGGGTCGCCTTGGCCGGGCTTTGGCCCGCGGCGCGGGCACTGGCTCGGGCCCGCGCGGACGCGATCAAGGCCGAAGACGAACTGCTGGCCGCTGCCGAACACCACGGGGAAGCGCGGGAATCGGCCGTCGACGCTCGCGCCGAAGCCGAAATCATGGCGGAGCCCCACCGCGTCCTTGTCGAGACCGCGGGCGCGGGAGTCGATGAACTCTACCGAAAACTCGCCGCGGTCGCCGCGGACCTGGATGAGCGAGACGCCCGCGAAAAGCAGGTGCGCGGAAACGAACAGGTCGTGCGCGAAGAGCGGGGTACGGCCAACGGGCGGCGCGAGACGCTTCGGGATTCGATCGCGACCGCCGTGGCCGAACGTGACCAGGCCATCAGTGAGCTGCGAGCCTTCGCGACGACAGGACTGTTGACGACGGCCATTCCCGACTTGGACTTTCCCGATCCTGACAAGGAATGGGCTCCCAACCCGGCTGTCGCCCTCGCGCGGGCGATCAACGCCGCACTGGACGGCGTCGACGACGCGGACCGGCCTTGGGAGCTGGTGCAGCAGCGTGTGTCGGCCGAACACAAGCTGCTGACCGACGCGCTGTCGAGGCATGGCCATTCGGTCGGCATGACCGTACGGGACCATCGTCGTCGATGTGCTGTTCCAAGGGCGCACCCAGGACATTCCGACGCTGGTGGCCGCGTTGGAGGTGGAGAACGAGCAGCGGGCGAACCTCCTTTCGGCGAAGGAACGCGAAATCCTCGAACCACCTCATCAACGAAGTGGCGGGCACGCTGCAAGAGCTGATCGTCAACGCCGAGGACCAGGTCCTGTCCATCAACAGCGACCTGGAGGCGCGGCCGACGTCGACCGGAATGCGCCTGCGGTTGCAGTGGCGTACGTCGCGGACGGCGCCCGACGGGCTCGATCGAGTACGGGACCGGTTGTTACGGCAGACCGCCGACGCCTGGAGCGGGGAAGACCGGACCGCTGTCGGCGGATTCCTGCAGGAGCAGATCAATCGCGAGCACGCCGAGGACGCGGCGGGTGGCTGGGTCGAACAATTGACGCGTGCGCTGGACTACCGGAGTTGGCACGACTTCCGCGATCCAGCGCTACCAGGACGGTCAGTGGCGGTCGGCGACCGGACCGGCATCCGGCGGCGAACGGGTGCTCGCCGCGTCGGTTCCCCTCTTCGCCGCGGCTTCCTCATTCTACTCGTCTTCGGCCAATCCCCACACCCCACGCCTTGTCGCGCTCGACGAAGCGTTCGCCGGCGTCGACGACGACTCACGGGCCAAATGTCTCGGCCTGCTCGCCGCGTTCGACCTCGACGTCGTCATGACCAGCGAACGCGAATGGGGTTGCTACCCGCAGGTGCCCGGTCTGGCCATCGCGCAGCTCGCCCGGCGCGACGGAATCGACGCCGTGCTGGTGACGCCTTGGCGGTGGAACGGCCGCGAGCGTGTCCAGGAGCAACGACCGATTCCGTACGTCCCGAGTGCCTGATGGCCGATCTAGATCGCCTCCGCAGGCTCTTGGGTGGTGAAGAGACGGCTTGGTTGCTCGATCGTTTGCGCCGTCGGATGGTCAACGACAAGCGGTTGAGCGGAACCGTCAGCCTCGGTTCGGCCACCCATGACCAGCGCAGGGCCATCGAGCGGTTGCTTAGCCGCCGGGCCGGTACTGGTACTTCCCTGAGCGTTTCTCTCGATGAAGTCGACGCCGTGCTCCGTCGCAGCGGTTCGGCGCCGGACGGGCTCGCCGACGCGACCCGGCTGCTGATCGGGCCCGTGCCGGACCGGGCGACCGAGGCCGCGGCATGGGCGGCGGCGTACGCGCCCTTGGACGAGCTGGTCGCACGACGTCCCGTACTGGCACCATGGCGGGCATGGTTGGACTCCACCGGTTTCATCCGGAGATCGACCTTCGAACCCGAGGCCGCTTCCGCACTGATCTCCGCGGCGACACGGGTCCTCGCCAAGTTGCCTTCGGAAGGCGTCGCGCTCGGCAGGCTCGCCGCCCAGACGACCGGGGACGCGCACGGCCTGGACGACGGGCGTCCTTTGACCACAATCGTACTCTCGGCGGCGCGAGTCCTGAGCGGTACCGCTCCGACCGGAAGCGGCACCGCGACCGAGAGACGCGCGTCCTGGGCAGCGGTCGGTGTGCACCGCGACGAGTTGTCGTCGTCCGTGCTGTGCCTGGGCCTGCCCGGCGGCGCCGAGACGGTGACCGGCCGGATCCTCGCACTGGCCAAGGAAGCCGGGGAACCCTGCGTCCTCACCTTGCGGCAGCTGTCGCTCGCCGAGCTCGGAGCCGGCGGCGAGATCGTGTCGTCTGTGAAACCCGATAGTCCTGGCCTCGGCAGCCGACGAACTGGGCGCCCGCTGCCCTCCGCTGGTGTGTGTGAACGGCCAGCCGTCCGCCGCCGTGGGACGCCTGCTCGACCTGCTCGCCGCGGACGGCGCCCGGTTCCAGTATCACGGTGACTTCGATTGGGGTGGAATCCGGATCGGCAACACCCTGCGTGGCCGAGTCGCTTGGCAGCCGTGGCGGTTCGACGCCGCCACGTATACCGCGGCGACGGCGACTGGTGGCGAGCTGACCGGCAAGCCGGCCGAGGCCATCTGGGACACAGGACTCCGTGCGGCGATGGAGCTGCGCGGCCTGCGCATCGAGGAAGAACTGATGTTGCCTGCCCTGATGGACGACCTGCGTGCTCTCGCCGATTCAGTCGGCGGCCACTGAAGGTTCGGCCGTCCGAACCGTCAGGCCTCGTGGAAGTCGTCGAGGCGGTGTGCTTCGGCGGAGGCTTCGGTCGCCGCCAGCCAGTGCGGATAGGTGACGTAGACCAGTTCCGTGTCCTCCTCGGCTGCGTAGACGACCTCGGCGCCTGCCCGCAGGTAGATCACCTCACCGGCCCGAGCCGTCACCGACCCCGAGGGACCTTCGACGGTGAAGACTCCGGAAGTGATGACGAGGGTCTCGTCGTAGGTCATCTTCCAAGGGTTCTTCTCCCCCTTTTCGTAGCGCCCGAAACCGACGGACATCGCCGCGCCACTGTCCTCAGAAAGGACGTCGGCGAGGAAAATCTGCTGGTCGAGCCGCTGGAACCAGGTCGAAGCGTCGGCGCTCGTGAAATGTTCTACGGACATCCGCATCTCCTTAAGTGGAACTTTCTCCGCTTAGTTAAGCGGAGAAAGTTCCACTTGTCCACCGACTAAACTCACCGCGTGCTTCCCATCGCAGGGTCCGGACCGGTCGAGCGGGCGGACGCGGCTCGCAATCGACAGAAGATCGTCCGGGCCGCGGCCGGGCTCGTGGCGGCCAAGGGGGTCGAGGGACTCGCGCTGGACGAGGTCGCGGCGGAGGCGGGCGTCGGGATCGGGACCGTGTACCGGAGGTTTCCGGACAAGGGCGCGTTGGCGCAGGCGCTTCTGGACGAGAACGAACGCGAGTTCCAGGAGGCCTTCATCAGCGGGCCGCCCCCCTTGGGGCCGGGGGCGCCGCCGAAAGAACGACTCGAGGCGTTCATCAGCGCGTACGTCGACAGGCTTGAGACGCACGGGCAGCTGCTGATGGTCGCGGAGACCGAGACGTCGATGGCGCGGTTCGTGACCGGCGCGTACCGGTTGCACCGCAGCCACCTGGTCGCGCTGATCGGCGAAATCGAGCCGACCGCGGACGCGCGCTTCCGGGCGGACGCGCTGCTCGCACCACTGGCGGCGGCGCAGTACGCCTACCTGCGACAGGACGGCATGACGCCGGAACAAATCAAAGCAGGCCTGAGTGACCTTCACCAGGTGACGGGCAGCTCCCGCACCGTGTAGAAGATCGCGTCTCGTTGAAGCGCAGCTCTTCCGCCGGTATGGCCAGCGCCAAGGCCGGCATACGGCGGCGAAGAGTGCTGTAGACGACCTGCAGCTCCACGCGGGCCAGTGGAGCGCCTAGACACAAGTGCCTGCCGTAGCCGAAAGCGACGTGGTTGCGGGCGTTGCGAACTTGGAGTGTGTCGGGGTCGGGAAAGGCCGAAGGGTCCCGGTTCGTGGTGCTCTTCACCGCGATGACGCCCTCGCCGGCACGGATGAGCTTGCCGCCGATTTCCAGATCCTCTCGCGCGACACGACGAGCTTCGGTGTGGGTGATGGACAAGTAGCGGAGAAGTTCCTCCACCACCGCGGAGTCGTCGCCGTCACGGAGATCCGGACGCGCCAGGAGCGCGATCGTGCCCAAGGCGATCACGGCGGCGGTGGTGTCGTGCCCGGCCACCAGGAGGAGCTGGCCCAGCATGGCGATTTCGCGTGGCGCCATCGCGCTGTCGACGGCAAGAGCGCTGAGCAGGACCTCGCCTGGCTTGGCGTTCTTCGCGACGACGAGCGCCTCCAGGTAGGCGTTCAGTTCTTCACTGGCGGCCATCGCGTGTCCGGGATCGGGCTGGTCCATGACCAGTGTGCGGGCCACTCCCTGGAAGAAGTCACGGTCGGCGTAGGGCACGCCGAGTAGTTCGCAGATGACCTGCGAAGGGACCGGCAATGCCAGCGCCTCCACCAGATCCACCGGCTTCGGGCCGGCGAGGATCCCGTCGATACGGTCGTCGACGATCTGCTGGACCCGGGGCCGCAGGGCCGCCATCTTCTTGATCGTGAATTCCGACGTCAGCAACCGCCGCTGGGCGGTGTGTTCCGGCGGATCCAGCTGCATCAACGTCTTCATCCGCGTGTCGCGCGCCTTGCTGACCGCGTTGGTGTGCGGAAAGCCGGGCAGCGTGGCATCGACGCTGATCCGCGGATCGGCCAGCACCGCACGCACGTCCTCGTAACGGGTGACCAGCCACGGGGTACTGCCGTCCCACAGCCTCACCCGCGACACTGACGCCTGGTCGGCGAGCCGGGTCAGTTCCGGCGGCGGCGCGAACGGGCAACCCGCCGCGCGCAGCATCGGAACACAGCGGCATATCCGCCTTGTCGGTCATGGGGTCTCCTCACGATGTCGAACTGGTGCTCCCATCGTGTCGGGGAGGAGACCCCCGGCAACCGGACAAATCAGATGTGACTTGACTCACACTCTCAGGATGTGGCTCAACGCTCACCCAGTTGCCATTCCGGCCGAACGTAGTGGCAGGTGTAGCCGTTGGGGATGCGCTCCAGGTAGTCCTGGTGCTCGGGCTCGGCTTCCCAGAAGTCACCGGCCTGGGTCACCTCGGTGACGACCTTGCCCGGCCACTTGCCGGAGGCGTCGACGTCGGCGATCGTCGCTTCGGCGACCTGCTTCTGGGTGTCGTCGGTATAGTAGATCGCCGACCGGTAGCTGGCGCCGAGGTCGTTGCCCTGACGGTCACGCGTCGTCGGGTCGTGGATCTGGAAGAAAAACTCCAGGATCTGGCGGTACGTGAGCCGCGCCGGGTCGAAGACGATCTCGATGCCTTCGGCGTGCGAGCCGTGGTTGCGGTAGGTCGCGTTCGGCACGTCTCCGCCGGTGTAGCCCACCCTGGTGGAGACGACTCCGGGGTGCCGGCGGAACAGGTCCTGCATGCCCCAGAAGCAGCCGCCCGCGAGAACAGCTTTTTCCGTCACTGTGGATCTCCTCTGGTCGTTGACATCCAGTAGAACGCGCCAGGGCGCCCCTGTCATCCCCGCCCAAGTGTGACGGAACGCTTACGTCGGCCCGCGCGTCTCACGAGACGTGAAGCTCCTGCTCGCGGTCCTGGCCCTTCTGCTGGCAGGCTGCGCAACACCACAAGAGGCCCCGAAGCCCGAAGAGGCCTTCCGGTTCGGCGGGATTTCGATGCCCGGGAGCGGAAAGGTCCTGGAGACGAAGTCCGAGAGAGGCATCGACGTGATGTACAGCGTCGTCCTCACTCTTCCGGCGGAGGACGTGCCTGAGTTGCTCAAGGCGTCCAACTTCGCGCCCGGTGTCATGAAGGACGACCAGCTGATCGACGGCCGCCGCGTGAACCGCGAGGTCACCGTCGACGGGACCACCGTGCGCCTCAATCTCTTCACCACGTGAGCACGCTGCGTGAAAAAGATGGGCCGTTCGGACTCGCCTGGGTGACCCCCTAACGTGTAGCTCCAACGCACCATCGCCGGAGGTCGCATGGATCCGATCCGGGTACCGCCCGAAATGTTCCGTTTCCCCGACGGCAGCAAGTCCGGGCTTCCCCTGGCGATCCTGCATGCCTTCGGCGAGGCCAACGAGCGGTTCGAGACGGCGCTGGGCATCGATGACATCCGCCGCGAAGTCCGCGACGCGGGGTGGCTGGAGAAGCTGGACGACGGCGAGCTGACCAGGACGCTGGACCAGCTGCGAAGCCAGGGCCATCTCGACATCGTCCAGAGCCATGTCGGCGACTACCGGACGGCGAGCGAGTACGAGCGCCGGAATCTTCAGTACTCGCTCACGCGACTGGGTGAAGCGGCGATCGCGGGGCTCACACGGGCGAATGAAGTGCTCGGTGCGACGGGTGCGCTGCAGACGGCCACGCTCGAAGCGCTGGGTGAGCGGCTCGGCGAACTGGCGCGACAGCTGGAAGACGGCACCGACAAGCGCGTGTTCAGCACGCTCGCCGAGGTCGAAGGCCACCTCGAAGCGTTCCGGGACAACGCCAAGCGGTTCAACGGCGACCTTCAACGCCTCCTGCGGGCGGAAGCGCACTTCGCGACGTTCCACGAGGTCAAGGCCTCGACGGTGGCTTATCTCCAGGAGTTCCTCAACGACCTGGAGCATCACACCCACACCATCGCCACCCGCGTCAAGGAGATCGACGAGCGCGTGCACCGGCGTGCGCTCAACGGCGCCGATCTGCCGAGCGCGGACCCGCGCTGGTTGGACGTGCGGAAAGCGCGGTGGGACGTCCTCCGCGCGTGGTTCCTGCCCGAAAACGGCGAGACGCCTCGGGTCGAGGAGCTGCACCAGGTCGCGCGGCGGGCGATCATCACGCTTCTGCAGGTCCTGGACCGGATCACCGAGTCGCGACGCCGGGCGAGCAGCGCGGTCGCCGACTTCCGCGAGCTGGCGCGCTGGTTCACCGTGGTTCCCGCCCAGGAAGACCTGCATCGCCTGTGGTCGACGATGTTCGGGCTGAGTTCCGCCCGGCACGCGCATCTGGCCCACGCGGATCCGGAAGTGGTCAGCACGACGGCGTCGTGGCTCGACGCGCCGCCGGTCGAGGTGTCGGAACTGCTGCGGTCCGCCGGGCGCACCGAGCGGTTCACCAGGACCGGACGGGTCCGTGACGTCGCGGCGATCCGAGCAGCACGTGTCCAGCAAGCGATCGAAGAGCGCGCCGAGCTGGAAGCGGCGTGGAACATGCTCGACACCGGCGGCGTCGTGCGGCTTTCCGCGTTCGAGAAGCTGGACCACACCGTCTTCGAGCGACTGCTCGACCTGCTGGGCCAGGCGCTCGGCAGTGGCCCCGACGCGAGCGGCGCCCGGCGGAGCACCACGTCGGACGGCCAGATCGAGATCATCCTGCGGCCACCGCGGAACGGCGCGGTCGCCCGGCTCACCACCACGAGCGGCGTCTTCCGCGGACCCGACTACGAAATCGAGATCAGTACGGCCGGAGGCGGTGCGTGAGCCTCACGAACCAACTGGTCATCGCGGAGCGTGAAGAGGTCGCCCGCGGGATCCGGGCCCTGCTGGCCACCCCGCTCGTCGGCGAACGCGGCTCCCCCGAGACGTTCGACCTCATCCGGCGTCGCCGCGAGCCCATCCGGCAGTGGTTCGACTACTACTGCGGGTGGACGCTCACCGTCGAACCCCGGCTCGGCTACGCCCGGCTGGTCAAGGTCCGCGCCGCCACCGATCCCAGCCGTCCGGCGCGACGGCTCCGCTCGGGGCGGGCGCCGTTCGACAGGCGGCGTTATGTGCTGCTGTGCGTGGTCGCGGCCGAACTGCTCACGGTGCCGGTGACCACCATCGGCCTGCTCGCCGACCGCGTCGGCCGGGCGACCGCGATGGACGACCTCGTCACCACGTTCGACGCCGCGGGCCGGGCCGAGCGCATCGCGTTCGTCGATGTCCTGCGCACGCTCGAATCCTTCGGTGTCCTCGAAGCGGCCGACGGCGACCCGGAGTCCTTTGTGGACGACGTGACGGCGAAGGTGCTGTTCCGGGTCGACGCCACGCTGCTGATGCGGCTGATCGCCGCCCCGGTCGGGCCGTCGCAGCTCGCCGTGCCCGCCGACGACGTCGCGCTGCGCTTCGAGGAACTGCTGGAAGCCGTGTCGCACGAGCAGCGCTACGGCCTCTCGTCGGGCCGCCACGAGGATACGCCGAGCGCGTCCGACGTCCAGCGGAATCTGTGGCTGCGGCACACCGTCTTCCGCCGTCTCGTCGACGATCCCGTGCTCTACTTCGCCGAACTGACCGCCGAGGAACGCGCGTACCTCAGCTCGCCGACCGGCCGCCAGTTGCTGCGCCGCTCCGCCGAACAGGGCGGCTTCGTACTGGAGGAACGCGCGGAAGGCGTGCTGCTCGTCGACGTCGACGGGCTGGCCACCGACGAGCGTTTCCCGGACGACGGGAGCAACGCCAAGGTCGCCGCGCTCCTGCTGCTGGACGCCCTCGACGAGCCGAGGACGTCCGAGTACCTGCAGAAGGCCACCGCGAAGCTGCTCAAGAAGTTCCCGCGCTGGGCCAAGACCTACCGGGGCAAGGACGGGGTGCGACGGCTGACGGTCGACGCGCTCGCGGTACTGACCGGTTTCGGGCTGATCCGCGTCGAAGCCGAACTCGTCCGGCCGCTCCCGGCCGCCGCGAGGTACACAGACCGGGACACCGGCCGAGCCGAGGAGGCGACGTGACCGTGACGAGGTGGATCCCGTCCCGCGCGGGCATCCTCAACATCTGGCGCTACTACGACGAGATCTTCGAATTCCACGACGGGCGCCTGCTGCTGCGCGGCCCGAACGGGAGCGGGAAGTCGAAGGCGCTGGAACTGCTGTTGCCGTTCCTGTTCGACGCGAGCCTGCGTGCCAACCGGCTGTCGACCTTCGGCACCAGCGAGCGCAGCATGCACTGGAACCTGATGGGCGAAGGCGCTTCCGGCGCCACGCGCGTCGGGTACGTCTGGCTCGAATTCCGCAAGGACGCGGACCAGTGGTTCACCTGTGGCGCGCGGCTGCAGGCGAGCACGCACACCAGCACCGTGCACGCCGACTTCTTCACCACCGGTCTCCGCGTGGGCGACGGCCTGCCGCTGGTCGACGAGGCCGGTCAGCCGCTGACCAAGAACGCGCTGGAGGAACAGCTCGGCGAACGCGGGGTCGTGCACGCCGGCGCGACCGAGTACCGCGCCGAGATCCGCGCGAAACTGTTCCCCGACCTGAGCGAGCAGCGGTACGATGCGCTGATCACCGCGCTGCTCCAGTTGCGGATGCCCAAACTTTCCCAGCGGCTCGACCCGAGCCTGCTGTCCAACCTGCTGTCCCGTGCGTTGCCGCCGTTGGGGCAGCAGGAGATCGCCGACCTCGCCGAGGGTTTCGAGCGGCTCGACGCGCAACGCGAACGGCTGGGTTCGCTGGAGTCCGAGGTCGACGCCACCCGCGCGCTCGCCGCGCGGCAGAAGACCTACGCCCAGCGTGTGCTGCGCGCGGGTGCCGCGAACCTCATCACGGCGACCACCCGGCTCGACGAACTCGCCGCCGCGGCCCGCCGTTCGGCCGAGGAGTACGACGAGGTCGCCGCGAGCAAGGAAGCCGCGGAAGAACGGGCGGCGAAGCTCGAAAAGGACGTCGAGGAGGTCGAAGCCCGTGTCTCCGGGCTGGCCGAATCCGAGTCGTACCAGAAGGGTCAGGAACTCGACAAGCTGCGGCAGCGGACGCTCGCCGTGCGGGGGCAGGCGGAAACGCTCCGTGCGGACGCCGGCCGCCTGCGGGCCGAAGCGACCGCCGACGAGGAGCGATCGCAAGCGGCGCAACGGATCGCGAAACGGCAGGCCGATCTCGTCCGCGCGCGGGAGACCGAGGTCCGGTCGGCCGCGACACGCGCGAACCTGGCCGGGGTGCACGACGAACTCGTGGCGGGGCTGGCCGAACCCGTCCGGCTCCGTCCGTTGCTGCAGGCCGCGATCCGCGGCAAACGCGACCAGATCGAGGCCGCCGTCCGGGCACTGGACACCTGTGACCGGGCCGTGGACCGGCGGCATCAGGCCGAAGCGGATCTGGACCAGGCGCGCTCGGAGTTCTCGTTCGCGCAGGAGAAACTGGATCTCACCACGGCCACCCGCGAACTCGCGCTGAGTGAGCTGCGCACCCGCCTCGCCGAGTGGGCGATCGGCTGCCGTGAGCTGAACTTCCCCGATCCGGAAGCGCTCGTGCGGGACGCCGAGTCGGAAGTCTCGCTGCTGGGCGCGATCGCCTCGGTCGCCGAGACGGTGCTCGAAGACATCGTCCGGCAGGAGGCGGCGCTCGGTGCCGCGCTGACGACCGTGCGCACCGAACACGACGAACTCCTCGTCGAGGCCGGGCTGCTGGAAACGCAGGACGTCCTCACTCCTTCGACACCGCGCACGCGTACCGCCGACCGGGCCGAGATGAGTGGTGCGCCGCTGTGGCGGCTGGTCGATTTCGCCGTTTCCGTCGGGGAAACCGACCAGGCCGGGATCGAGGCCGCACTCGAAGGCGCGGGCCTGCTGGACGCCTGGATCAACTCGCACGGCGTCGTCGAAGGACACGATGTACTCGCGGAAACCGGGACCCTGCCGGTGGTTTCCGGTCGTTCGCTCGCCGACGTCCTCGTGCCGGAGCCGGACGCGGAACTCGCCCCGGCGAAGATCCGGCGGGTGCTGGAGGCGATCGCCTTCGACGACAAGCTGCCCGCCGGGCCCGCCGCGATCGGCGCCGACGGCAGCTGGCGGATGGGTGCCCTGACCGGCAGCTGGGAGAAGAAGGCCGCGGCGCATATCGGTTCCGCCGCGCGCCTGCGCGCACGGGAACTGCGGCTGGCGGGCATCCGGGACGACATTTCCGGGCGCGAGAAGACGATCGCCGAGCTGGAAGGCGATCTGGCCGCGCTGCGGGGCAGGCGCGAGCTGATCAAGATCGAACGCGCCGCCCGTCCCGATCACGCAGACCTCCTTGCCTCGACACAGGAACTGACCAGGGCCGAGGCCGATCTGACCGCCGCGGACGCCGCCGTCCGGCACCGGGAGACCACGGTTTCGGCGCTGGAGACCGAGGCCAGGAAAGCGCTGCACGAGCTGACGAACCAGGCTTCGGAGAGCGGTCTGCCGACCGAACGGACCCCGCTGACCGCGCTCGCCACGGCCCTGCGCACCTACTCCGACCAGGGTGAGAACTGGTTGCACGAGCACGGGAACCTGGTCGCGGCGACGCAGCGGGCCGAGACGTTCGCCGAGCAGGCCGGACGTTCGGAGGCGAACGCTGTCCGGCGGGAGGACGAGGCCACCGAAGCGGAGGCCGAGCGCACCAAGCTGACCGCGATGCTCGAAGCGATCGAAGGCACCGTCGGCACCGGTCAACGCGAAGTGCTCGCCGAAATCGACGGCCTGCGCACGAAACTCCGCGAACTCCTGGGCGAACTCCGCACCGCGAACCGGGAAGCGAAGGACCTCGCCGTGTCCCTGGGCGCACTCGGTGTCCGGCGCACGACCGACGCGCGGGCCCGCGACGACGCTTCCGCGCGGCAGGACGCCGCCGCGCACCGGTTCCGGAAGCTCGCCACCGGCGTCTTCCCCGCGGACGGCGGGATCGAGGACCTGCCGAAGTTCCAGGCCACCCTGTCCGCCACCGAAAGCGTGCGGTCGGCGCTCGAAGCCGCCCGGCTGGTGGCCGCGGCGTGGCCGTCCGTGCCGCATGCCACGGGCAACCTCGGCGAGGCACTGCACCGGCTGTCCGAGGCCGTCCACACCTGCCGGAACACCCTCAGCGCGCGGGCGGAACTCGATCTGGAGACCGACGAGGACGTCCAGATCTTCACCGCCGTCGTCGACGGGCTGCGGGTCGGCGCGGCCGAGCTGCTGAAGATCCTTTACGCGGAAGCGGAACAGAGCAGGCACGAGATCACCGACCGCGAGAGCGACCTGTTCGACAAGACGCTGACCGGCGAGACCCGTCGCCATCTCGCGACCCGCATCCGGCAGGCCAACGACCTCGTCGACGGGATGAACGCGCGCCTGGAGCGGGTGCGGACCGCTTCGAGGGTCGCCGTCCGGTTGGTCTGGCAGGTCTCCCCCGACCTGCCGCCGGGCACCAAGACCGCGCGGGACCTGCTGCTGAAGGATCCGGACGAGCTGACCACCGAGGACCGCGTGTCGCTGCACCGGTTCTTCCGCGAGCGCGTCGAGCAGGCGAAGGCGGACGACACCGCGACAAGCTGGGAACAACAGCTCGCGCAGGTCTTCGACTACACGTCCTGGCATCGGTTCGTGGTCAAGGTGGACCGCGCCAACGGGGCGGGCTGGCAGCTGCTGACCAAGAAGCTGCACGGCGCGCTTTCCGGTGGGGAGAAGGCGATCGCGCTGCACCTGCCGCTGTTCGCCGCCGTCGCCGCGCACTACCAGGCCGTGCCGGAAGCGCCACGGGTGATCCTGCTCGACGAGGTGTTCGTCGGCGTCGACACCACCAACCGGGGGCAGGTGTTCGCCCTGCTGTCCGCGCTCGACCTCGACCTGATGCTGACGTCGGACCACGAATGGTGCACCTACGCCGAACTCAGCGGGATCGGGATCCATCAACTCATCACCGGCGGGGACGGCGACGACGCGGTGACCACCGCGCGGTTCACCTGGAACGGCCACGACCTCCTGCCCGCCGAACCGCGTTAGCCCGGGCGTCGTCGACTCGGCGGCGGCGCGAGCGGCCAGCCGGCGGACTGTTGCGAAAGTGGCTTTCGCAACAGCCCGGGCAGGCATGGGTCACCCGGCCGGGGCCTGTCCCCTCGGTCACCACTCGCACTCCGACCACGGTCTGAGCCGTCCCGCGCGCTAGGACCCCGGACCGAGCCGGAAAGCCGGACCGTGAGCCGATCCGGGCACGCGCCCGGATCGGCAGGCTTCGTCCCATGAACGCCGACTACGTCTTCCCGGGCCGCCGCGTCGCCGCGGTCTCGATGGTCCTCGGCCCGGTCCTGCTGCTCTCCGGGACCCTGCTGCGCTCCCGGATCCCTTTCTTCTTCCCCGACCAGCTCCAGGCGATGAGCGACCATCCGGCGCTGATGACCGCCGCCTACACCTGTTTCCTGGCGGGCAACGTGCTGATGTGGCCCGCGATCGTGGCGCTGGCCACGAAGATCGGGCGGACCAGGCCCGCCTTGGCGGCCTGGGGTGGCATGTTCGTCCTTTTCGGACTCTTCGAGCGCACCTTCCACGCCGGGATCGACCAGGCCGCGCTGGGACTCGCCGGGCGGCGCGGTGCCGGGTACGCCGAGGGCGTGGTCAGCGAGTCGTACCAGGACCTGCACCTGTTCAGTTTCCTGTCGTTCACGATCATGTTCGGCTGGTACGTACTCGCGTTCGCCGCGTATCGCGCCAAGGCGCTCGGCGTCGTGCGGTCGATCGGGCTGGCCACGATGGGACTACTGCCGCTGGGCGTGCTGAAGGGAACCGAATTCGTTTCGATCATCGGTACGGCCGGGCTTTGTGTCGCGTTGGTACCCGCCGGTGTCCGCGTATTCCTGGAAAGTCCCAAACCGAGCCGGAGAACTTGGTTGCTCACGGCTGTCGCGGTTCCGGCTCTGGGCGCGCTCGCCTTCGCGAGCACCCTGGGGTGAACCGGTTTCCCGTGCGGCCGTCAGGCCAGCCGCACGGGAGTTTTCCCTGTTCTGTCACCGGATTCGTGGTCGCGCCCGGCCGGGAGGCAGCTCATCAGGAGCACGAGACCGATCGCCCCGAGAAGCAGGTGCCCGGCAAGGATGCACAGACCACAGAATCCGATCCACCATGAGATCTTCATTCTCGAAGGGTAGGGCGGATCACATTGACCGGACCCGGACTTGGGGAAGACTTAAGGTCTCCTTTGGGCAAAGAGTCTGTTCGGAGTACGCGAATAATGCGCCGTCAGTGACACCGTCGCGGCCAGGAACACCACCTGCATCAGGCTTCGCGGCACCAGTTCGTCCAGCACCGACGTGACCGGCCCGTTCAGCGCCTTGTTCACGTTGGCCGGGAACATCGCCAGCAGCAGGAGGGTCAGCCCACCCGCCGCCCACGGCGCCGTGCGCGACCACAGCATCCCCGCCGCGCCCGCCAGTTCGAGCACGCCCGTGATCGTGACCAGCAGCGCGGGGCCGGGCAGCGCCGACGGCACCATCGCGATCAGTTCCTCGCGCATCCCGACGAAATGCGCGAGCCCGGTGGTGACGAACAGCGCCGCGACGCCGCCGCGCACGGCCACCGGCCAGGGCTCGAGCCGTCGGACGCCGGCCTTCCCCAGCAGGGACAACGTCGCCGTGACGGCGAGCAGCATGAGTACGGGTACGAGACCGGGATCCATCACCAACACCCCTCGAGCAGCGAAACTTGTCACTGACAAGATGCGTCCTTGCCCGCCATCTTGTCAATGACTAGATTTAAGGGCATGAGTCCGTACCACCACGGTGACCTCCGCCGGGCCGTCCTCGACGCCGCCGCCGCGGCCATCACCGAACACGGCTCGGCGGGGATCAGCCTCCGCGACCTCGCCCGCCGCGCGGGCGTCTCCCATGCCGGTCCGGTGCACCACTTCGGCGACAAGGCCGGCGTGCTCACCGCACTCGCCGCCGAAGGGTTCGGGCTGCTCGCGGACGCCCTCACCGCCACCGAGGAGCGGACGCGGGACTTCGTCGAGCTCGGGGTGGCCTACGTGCGGTTCGCGATCGAACACCGCGCGCATTTCGAGGTGATGTTCCGCGCCGACCTCGTTCGCGAGGACGACGCGGCCCTGCTCGCCGCCCGCGATCGGGCGAGCGGCCTGCTGACCGGCGGGGCCGCGTCCGTCAGCGACGACCGGATGGCGGGTGTCGCCGCCTGGTCGCTGATGCACGGTTTCGCGAACCTGTGGCTCACCGGCGCGCTGAACACCGAACACCTGGAAGATCCGGACACCGCCGCCCGCGCGATCGCCCGGCTCCTGTTTCCCTGAACCTCAGTCGAACTCCTTGCGCACCTGTGGCAGCACCTCGGTGCCCAGCAGTTCGATCGCGGTCATCACCTTCGCGTGCGGGACCCCGGACCAGTCCATGTGCAGCG
The DNA here is from genome assembly GCA_049998115.1 of Amycolatopsis sp. cmx-4-19. Classification (GTDB taxonomy): domain Bacteria; phylum Actinomycetota; class Actinomycetes; order Mycobacteriales; family Pseudonocardiaceae; genus Amycolatopsis. The sequence continues at coordinate 162,411 of JAEBEO010000002.1, forward strand.
AGTACCGGTCCGCGCCGACGAGTTTGCCGATCGAGATGATCCGCTCGGCGACCTGCGCCGGGCTGCCGGTCAGCAGCGCGTGCGCGTCGCGGGTGATCTCGTCGTACTTCGCCCGTGTCGGCGGCGCCCAGCCGCGTTCCTCGGTGAGGTACCGCATCATCGAGAGCCAGTACGGGTAGAAGGACTCCTTGGCGTCCTGCGACTTCCGCGCGATCAGCCCGCAGCCACCCATGGTGACGTGCAGATCGTCCGGGTCGTGGCCGGCGGTGTCGGCGGACTGGCGGTAGAGGTCCACCAGCGGCGCGAACCGCTCGGGCTCCCCGTCGATGACCGCGTAGACCACCGGCAGCCCGAGCCTGCCCGCCCGGAGCGACGAATCCGGGCTTCCCCCGCTGCCGAGGGAAATCCGCAGCCGCCGTCCATAGGGCCGCGGCAGCACCCGCACGTTCTCCAGCGACGGCCGGAACCGGCCGGACCAGGTGATCGGGTCCTCCCGGTCGATTTTCAACAGCAATTCGAGTTTTTCTGCGAAAACCGCGTCGTAATCGTGGAGGTTCGCACCGAACAACGGGAACGATTCGGTGAACGAACCGCGTCCGGCGAGTATCTCCGCCCGGCCCCTGCTGAGCTGGTCGAGCGTGCTGAACTGCTGATAGAGCCGCACCGGATCCTCGGTGCTGAGCACGGTCACCGCGGTGCCGAGCGTGATTTGTCTGGTGACACTCGCGGCGGCGGCCAGTACCGTTCCCGGGTGGGAGATCGCGAAGTTGTCCAGGTGGTGCTCACCGAGTCCGTAGAAGGACAGGCCCAACTCGTCGGCGAGCCGGATGCGTTCCAACGTCTGCTCCAGTTTGTCCGCCACCGAGATCTGTTCCCCGGTGACGGGGTCCGGATGGCGGTCGCCGAAGCTGTGAATACCGAGTTCCATAACGCCTCTCGTGAAAAGACGTCCTGTCGGCAGGACAATTTCCTCGATGGCAGCGTAAGGCGGAACAGGCGGTGATTGAGATTTCGACGACCGGAACGCGGTAGTTCGAGGCCGGATCAGACCTGCGCGGTCGGCATCACGGTGACCTGCTGGAGGTTCACCCGCGCCGGAAGCGAGGTCAGGAACGCGATGGTCTCTGCGATGTCGCCCGGCTCCAGCCACGTCAGCGTCTCGCGCACGCCGTCCAGCCACTGGTTCGCGCCGGGGTCGGTGACGTGGCTCTGCAGTTCGGTCTCGACCAGGCCGGGTTCCACCGCCGCGACCCGGACACCCTTCGGACCGAGGTCGGCGCGAAGGTTCTTCGACAAGTGCGTCACGTACGCCTTCGACGCGACGTACACGGCGAAGGCGGGAAAGATGGCCTGAGCGCCGATGGACGACGTGTTCACCAGGTCAGCGACGCCCTTCTCGGCCGCCGAAGCGACCAGATGCGGGACGAAAGCGCCGATCGAGTTCATCAGACCGGTCATGTTGACGTCGATCATGCGCTGCCAGTCCGCGGCCGCCACCTCGTCGATCGGCGCGGCCAGCATCACGCCGGCATTGTTGAACAGCAGGTCCGCGCGGCCCAGTTTCGCCTCGACCTCGGCCGCCGCGGTCCTCATCGCACCGGCGTCGGCGACGTCGGCCGCGATCACCAGCGCCGTCCCGCCGTCCCGCCCGATCTCCTTGGCCAGCGTCTCCAGCCGGTCCGCGCGGCGGGCGACGAGCGCGACCGCCGCACCGGAGGCGGCGAGCCGCCGCGCGGTCGCCTCGCCGATACCGCTGGACGCGCCGGTGATGACGGCGACCCGGTTGGCGTGGCGTGCCTGGAAGTCGGTCATTTGTGTCTCTCCTCAGTGGACTCGGTACTGCTTCCGAGTCCCAGGAAACCGGCTCGCGCCCGGAGATGGCACGGTCTGCTCAGCCTGGGTCCGGCAGTACCAGTCAGGCTTCGAGCGCGCCGAGGACGAGGACGGCGTGCTTGCGCCAGACGTCGTCGCCCTGCCCGGCGGTGAGTTCGACGATCCGGCCGAGCGCGAGGATCTGCAGGCCGATGTCGGCGGAGGTGATCCCGGGACGCAGCCGCCCTTCCCGGTGCGCGCGTCCGACCAGGTCGTCGAGGCTCTCGGCGAGGTGCGCCCGGCAGGCTTCGAGCGCGCCTTCGGTGACGGTGAGCCCGTCGAGGAACGCCCGGTGACGGGCCATCATCGCCAGCGTCCGCTCGACGAACAGGCCGATCCCCTCCCACGCGTCCTCGGCGGCCTTCGCGCGTTCGGAGACGGTCTCCCACTCGGCGACGTCCTCCTCCAGGACCGCCTTGACCAGGTCGTCCTTGGTCGGGAAGTGCCGGTACAGGGTGGCGACGCCGACGCCCGCCCGCCGCGCGATCTCCCGGACGTCGGCCGCGAGGCCGCGTTCGGCGAAGGACTCGCGTGCGGCTTCCAGCACCTGGGTCCGGTTCCGCGCCGCGTCCCAGCGCTGCCGCCGCGAAGTGGTCATGCCGCGATCCTACCTTTTCCGGAACGCCTGTTTCGGATACGGTATTTTCCGGAGCACTTGTTCCGGAACAGGAGGAGAGCATGTCCACGATCGTGATCACCGGGGGAACCGACGGACTCGGCCGCGCGCTGGCGGCCGACCGGCTGCGCGCGGGCCACACCGTCGTCGTGGTCGGCCGGAGCGAGGCGAAATTCCGGACGTTGACCGGCGACGCGCATTTCATCCGGGCCGACCTGCGCGAAGTCGCGGAGAACCGCCGTGCCACCCGGGAGATCGCCGAGCGCTTCCCCGTCGTCGACACGCTGGTGCTGGGCGCCGCGTACGTCCATCGAGACCGGCAGACGACCGGAGACGGCTTCGAGCACAACTTCGCGCTCTACTACCTGAGCCGCCACATCTTCGCGTCGGAACTCCAAGGCGTCCTCGAAGCCGCCGAGCGGCCGCTGATCCTCGACACCACCGTCCCCGGCGCGCCGAAGGACGCGATCCGCTGGGACGATCCCCAGTTGGAACGCGGCTACACCTGGAAGACCGCGAACCTCCAGAGCCGCCGGATGGGTTTGCTGTCCGCGCTCCGGCTCGCGTCCGACCACGTGCGGTACGTGCTCTACAACCCCGGATTCGTCCGGACGAGCCACCAGGGCTCACTGGGCAAGACGTCGCGGGCCCTGGTCAGCGGCCTGGCGAGGGTCCTCGGCACACCGCCGGAGAAGGCGATCCTCCCGATGCTCGACCTCATCGCGAACCGGCCCGAGTCACCCTTGAGCGCCTACGCGCGAAGCAAGCGGCTCACGATCGAAGACGCGGGCCGCGACGAGGCCGAGCGGCTCCACGAGGCGACGGCGCGACTACTGAAAGGCGTTTGACCTGCGACGACGAACCTGGAAGAAAAAGATCGCGGCCGCTGTCGAATCGGCGGGACGCCTTTCGTATAGAAGGTGACAAGCCGCTTCGACGAAGGAGAACGCCATGACCCAGTACCTGATCAGCCTCTACCAGCCCGACGGCCCCATCCCGCCGCCGGAGTTCCTGGAGCCGGTGACGCGCAGGATCCAGGCGCTCAACGACGAGATGCGGGCCGCGGGCGCCTGGGTGTTCGCGGCCGGGCTGCACCCGCCGACCACCGCGACCGTGCTGCGGACCAAGGAAAGCGGCGACATCGTGCTGACGGACGGCCCGTACCTGGAGGGCAAGGAGCATCTGGGCGGGTTCACCATCGTCGAGTCGCCGGATCTGGACGCCGCCCTCGCCTGGGGCCGCCGGGTCGCCGAGATCACCGGGCTGCCGGTCGAGGTCCGGCCGTTCCAGGGCGAGGAAGACCTTTCGTGCGTCCCCTGACCACCGAGGACATCGGCCGGGTCTTCACCGAGGAATACGGCCGTGCGGTGGCCGTCCTGGTCCGCGTCTTCGGCAGCATCGACATCGCCGAGGAAGCGGTCCAGGACGCCTTCGCCGCGGCGGTGGACCGGTGGCCGTCCACCGGTCTGCCGCCGAGCCCGGCGGGCTGGATCATCACGACCGCCCGCAACAAGGGCATCGACCGGATGCGCCGGGAGACCGCGCGCGACGACAAGCACGCCCAGGCCGCGCTGATCCACGCCGGCGACGAACCAGCGGAGGAGGGACCCGTGCGTGACGACCGTCTACGGCTGATCTTCACCTGCTGCCACCCCGCGCTGGCCGTCCCCGCGCAGGTCGCGCTGACACTGAAACTGCTGGGCGGCCTGACCACCGGCGAGATCGCGCACGCGTTCTTCGTCCCCGAAACGACGATGGCGCAACGGTTGGTCCGGGCGAAAGGAAAGATCCGCGACGCGAAGATCCCGTACCGCGTCCCGGACGACGCCGACCTGCCGGACCGGTTGCGTTCGGTGCTCGCCGTGCTCTACCTCGTCTTCAACGAGGGCTACACGGCCAGTTCCGGCGAGCGGCTGACGCGGGAGGACCTGTGCGCCGAAGCGATCCGGCTCGGCAGGCTGCTCGCCGGGCTCATGCCCGACGAACCCGAGGTCAGCGGGTTGCTGGCGCTGATGCTGCTCACCGAATCCCGCCGCGCCGCCCGCACCGCGGCCGACGGTGGCGTCGTCCTGCTGGCCGGGCAGGACCGGTCGCGGTGGAACCCGGAACTGGTCGCCGAAGGACAGTCGCTGGTCCGCGCCTGCCTGCGGCGGAACCAGCCGGGGCCCTACCAGATCCAGGCCGCGATCAACGCCGTCCACAGCGACGCGGACGACGCGGCGAGCACGGACTGGGCCCAGATCGTCCAGCTGTACGACCTGCTCCTGACGATGAACCCGACCCCGGTGGTCGCTCTGAACCGGGCCGTCGCGGTGGCCGAAGTGTCCGGGCCGGGTGCCGCGCTCGACGTCGTCGACGGCCTGGAACTGGAGGAATACCATCTGTACCACGCCATCCGCGCCGATCTGCTGCAGCGCCTCGGCCGCACCGCGGAATCGGCACAGGCCTACGAAACGGCGATCGGGCTGGCCGGGAACAACGCCGAACGACGGCTGCTGGAACGGAAACTGGCCGCGGTCAGCCGGTGATCAGCCGGGCCGCGCCGGGCCCTTCGGCGGCGAGGACGTCGCCGGGGTTCACCAGCACGCACTGCTCGAAGGACAGGCAGCCGCAGCCGATGCATTCGGTGAACCGGTCGCGCATGCATTCCAGTTTCTCGATGCGTTTGGTGAGTTCGGCGCTCCAGCACCGGGAGGCGCGCTGCCAGAACGCGTGGTCCGGCGCGGCGCCTTCGGGCAGGAAGGCGAGCACGTCGCCGATCACCTCCAGCGGGATGCCGAGGTGGTGCGACGCGCGGATGAACGCGACGAGGCGGAGCGTGCCGCGGGGGTAGCGGCGCTGATTTCCGCTGGTACGCCTGCTGCTGATGAGACCCTGGCGCTCGTAGAAGCGCAGGGCCGACGCGGCGACACCGCTGCGCTGCGACAGCTCGCCGATGGTGATCTCGGCGGGGAGCCCGGACATGCCCACGATCCTACCTTGACTTAAACCCTTGTTTAAGTTCGATGCTGGAGGCATGACAGAACCGGGTATCGCGAAAATGACCATCCACAAGGGACACTGGCCGACACCGGACGACGGCTTGGTCGCGGTGGCGCGGGAGTACCCGGACGCCGACGCGGCACGGGCCGCGTTCGAGGCACGCGAGGAGGAAGGACTCGTCTCCCTCACCGTCTACGAGGGCATCGACCACGACGGCGCGTTCACCTACGAGCAGTGGACCGGCGAAGACGCGATCCGGAACCCGGACGGCGCCCCCGTGTACCGCCTCTATCGCGGGAACCGGGGCGGGGAAGGGATCCCCGGCGCGCTCGTGGTCGTCTCGGTCGAGTTCGAGGGCCCCGACGAACGACGGCAGCGTGCCTGGATCGACCTCGTCCTGACGGCGCTGGACTCGGAACCCGCGCGGCCGGAAGGCGGGCTCTCGGGGTATTTCCACGTGAGCACCGACGGGACACGCGTGCTGAACTACGCCGAATGGGTCAGCGCCGAAGCACATCTCGCCGCGCTCGCCGCACCGGGCGCCGACGGGATCGGCACCACCGAGGCGTGGAAGAAGGTGCACTCCTTCCCCGGCGTGTCCGGCGGTTCGGTCAAGCGCTACCGCCCGGTGCTCTCGGCGGTGGCGGCATGAAGCCCATCCTGGTCGCGGGGGCGACGGGCAACGTCGGGGCGCAGGTCGTCACGCAGCTGCGGGCGCGGGGCGTACCGGCCCGCGGTCTGAGCCGGAACCCGCCGCCGGACGGCGTCCGCGGTGACCTGGCGAAACCGGAGACGATCGCGCCCGCGCTCGACGACGTCGACACGGTGTTCCTGATGCTCTCCGGATCCGCCGAGGCGCTGGTGCCCACCGTTTCGCTGCTCGGCGAACGCGTGAAGCGTGTCGTGTTCCTCTCCTCGGGCGGCGTCGACGACTCCTTGACGGAGCAGGACAACGCCATCGGCACCTGGCACCGGACCGTCGAAGCGGCCATCGAGGCGGCGGGAGTGGACTGGACTTTCCTGCGGCCGCACGGCTTCGCGACGAACACCCTCGGCTGGGCGCCCGCGATCCGCGCGGACGGCGTCGTCCGCGGCGCGTACGGCGAGGCGTCGATGCCGCTGATCCACGAAAAGGACATCGCCGCGGTGGCCGTCGAAGCGCTGACCGCCGACGGCCACGCGGGGGCGAAGTACGTCCTCACCGGCACCCGGCCGCTCACGCAGGTCGAGCAGGTGCGGATCATCGGCGAGGCCGCGGGCCGTCCGGCCCGTTGGGAGGAGATCCCGCCGGAAGAGGCCAGGGCGGCGATGCTCGAGAAGATGCCGGACTTCATCGTCGACACCATGCTGACCGGGTTCCGCGGTCTGGTGGCGAAACCGGGCGAGGTCACGTCGACCGTCCGGGAGGTCACCGGCCGTCCGGCGCTGGACTTCGAGATCTGGGCGGCCGACCACGCCGCCGACTTCCGGTAGCATCGGGTTCGTGTCGACACCGGTTCATGCCTCGGCGGTCCACTAGCCGCCGTTCCTGACCTTGTCCCCCGACGAGCGCCGCCCGCGGGGTCACTTCGCCACGGGCGATCCCAGGAACGGAAACCATGAACCCCCTGTCCATGAAGGACGGTGGTCGGCGCTGGCTGACCACCGTCGACGCGCTCCTCCCGCGCACCCTCGTCCAGGCCGACGACAGGATCACCGCCGACGAGGCGTACCGGCTCGCCTCCTCCGGCACCGGTCTCACCTGGCACGGCGACTTCCCGAACGCGCGGAACCTCCTCGCCGCCCTGTCGCGCCGCTGCGGCTCGGCGGCCGGGAAACCCTTCCAGGATCAGCGGAACCACCAGGCCCGCCGGGCGCACGTCCTCGGCAGGCTCCTGGTTCCGCTGGATCCGGGGAATGTCCTGCCCCTGCGCCGCGGACCGGACGTCCGCGCGGCCTGCACCGACGTCTACGGGCCTTCGGACACCGCGTCGCTGGTGTCGCTGCGTGAATTGCTCGGCGTCGTCGGCGCGCACGAATGGCGGGTGAAGGGCGTCGAGATCCCGGCGCTCGGCGCGAAGATCCATCCGCGTCACGGGGTCTTTTCCCCGGTCCGCGGCGAGTACGTCGATCTGGTCGCACGGACTCCTTTGCCCACCGGGAAACTGGCGTTCGACATCGGTACCGGGACGGGCGTGCTCGCCGCGGTCCTGGCGCGTCGCGGCGTCGAACGCGTGGTGGCGACGGACAACGAACCCCGCGCGCTCGCCTGCGCGCGCGAGAACTTCGAGCGCCTCGGCCTCACCGGAATCGAAACCGTCGAGGCCGACGTGTTCCCGCCGGGCCGCGCACCGCTGATCGTCTGCAATCCGCCGTGGCTGCCTGCCCGCGCCCGGACCCCGCTCGAACGAGCCGTCTACGACCCGGGGAACCGGATGCTCAACGCCTTCCTCGACCGGCTGCCCCGGCATCTCGAACCCGGCGGGGAGGCCTGGCTGATCCTCTCCGACCTCGCCGAACACCTGGGCCTGCGCACACGGGAACAGCTCCTGGCGATGTTCGAGCGTTCCGGGCTGACGGTCGCCGGCCGCGAGGACACCCGGCCCGTCCATCCCCGCGCCACCGATCCGGGCGATCCGCTGCACGCCGCCCGGGCGAAGGAGGTGACCTCGCTGTGGCGGCTCACCACGCTCACAACCCGAGCAGTGCCCGCGCCTGACTGATGAACACGCGGGCGGCGGGGCTGACCGGCCCCTCCGTCCGCCAGGCCAGCGCCAGTTTCGCCCGCAGCCCGGCCGGTCGCGTGATCTCCATGGCGTGCAGTTTCGTGTAGTGGGTCGCCAGCGACATCGGCACCACGGCGACGCCGAGCCCGCGCCCGACCAGTTCGGCGACGACATTCGGGTCGCCCGCCTCCAGCGTCACCTTCGGCTGCGCGCTGTCGGCGAGAAAGGCCGCGTCCACGATCGCACGCATGCCAGTGCCCTTGGGCAGGCTCACCAGCGAACGGCTTTCCAGCTCCGACAACGTGATCGTGGCCCGCGCGGTGAGCGGGTCGTCCGGCCCGGAAATGGCGACCAGCGGCTCGTCGAGGACGATCTCGAAGCCGATCCCCGGCGGCGGTTCGCCGGAAAGCCCGATCAGCGCGATGTCGAACCGGCCGTCGGCCACGCCCGCGAGCAGGATGTCGGAGGTCGCCTCGGCGAGCGTGATGTCGACGGCGGGATGGCGTTCGTGGAACCGCTCCAGCAGATCCGGCAGGTTGACCGGGCCGCGCGAGGACACCATGCCCATCGCGACCTGGCCGCGGACCAGCCCGGTGAGCTCGTCGACGGCCTGCTTCACCCCGGCGACGGCGGCGAGCGCGGCCCGCGCGTGCGGCAGGGCGGCCGCGCCGACGTCGGTCAGCCGCACCGCCCGCGCCGACCGGTCGAGCAGCGGTTGCCCGAGTTCGCGTTCGAGCCGCCGGATCTGGGCGCTGACCCCGGGCTGCGCGACGTGCAGCCGCTCGGCGGCCCGGGTGAAGTTCGCTTCCTCGGCCACCGCGACGAAGTACTCCAGCTGACGCAGTTCCATAAGCGTTGATTCTAGTTGTCAGACAAATCAGATCTTGGACTTCTGCTCGGATCGAGACGAGGCTGGTGTCATGACCACGATGTTCCGCCCCGGCGACTCCGACTACGAAAACGAACTCGCCGGCTTCCAGACCGCCGTCCACCGCCGTCCCGACGTGATCGTCGCCGCGGCTTCCGCCGCCGACGTCGTCGAGGCGGTCCGGTACGCCGGTGAGCACGACCTCCCGGTCGCCGTGCACTCCACCGGGCACGGCATCACCGTCCCCTTCGAAGGCGGTGTGCTGATCACCACCCGGCGCATGGCCGGGATCCAAATCGACGGGGAAATCGCCAGGGTCGACGCGGGCGTGCGCTGGGGTGCGGTCATCGAGGCCGCGGCCGGGCACGGACTCGCGCCGCTGAGTGGCTCCTTCCCCGGCGTCGGTGTCGTCGGCTACACACTCGGTGGCGGGTTCAGCCTGCTCGGCCGCAAGTACGGCCTCGCCGCCGACCAGGTCACCGCGATCGAGGTCGTCACCGCCGACGGCGAACTCCGCCGCGCCACCGCCGACACCGAACAGGACCTGTTCTGGGCACTGCGCGGCGGCCGCGACAACTTCGGGATCGTCACCGCGCTGGAGTTCCGGCTGGTCCCGGTCACCCGGTTGTATGGCGGCAGCCTGCAGTTCGGCACCGAATCGCTGTCCGCCGTCCTCCACGCCTGGCGTGACTGGACCGCGGAGATGCCGCGTGAGCTGACGTCGTCGCTGGCCATGGTCCCGATGCCGGATCTGCCGATGGTGCCCGAGCCGCTGCGCGGGCAGCACGTCGCGCAGATCAGGATCGCGTACCTCGGCGACGCGGCCGAGGGCGAACGCCTGGTCGCGCCGCTGCGCGCGGCGGCTCCGGTGCTGGGCGACACGATCGCCGAGATCCCGTTCACCGAATCCGGCAAGATCGCGAACGAACCGCCGTTCCCGCACGGCTACCGCGCAGACAACGCCACCGTGTCCGAACTGGACGACGTCATGCTCGACGCGATCCTCGAACACGCGGGCCCGGAAGCGCCGGTGCCGACCGTCGTCCTGCTGGACCTGCTCGGCGGCGCGCTGTCCGACACCCCCGCCCATCCCGGCGTCGGCTGGGACCGCGAAGCGAAGTACACCGTCCGGGCACTGTCCGTAGTGGACGACGCCCCGCTGCCGGAGATCCGGGACGCGCACGGGAAGCTCTTCGACGCGCTGAAGCCCCGGTCGACGGGCAAGCTCCTGACCTTCGTCTACGGCGAAAGCGACCCGGCCGAAGAAGCGTCCAAGGTGTACTCGGCCGATGACCTGCGCCGTCTCGCCCAGGTCAAGGCCGCCGTCGATCCGGCGAACCGGTTCCGGCTGACGCACAACGTCGAACCGGGTGCCTGACCCCGGAGGCCCAGATCCTTCGCGTTTAGTCCTCTTCTTGCGATCCTTGCGCGAGCAACGACCGCAAGTAGAGGACTAAACGCGGGAGTCAGCGCGAGACCGTGACGATCGGGATCACCCGGTCGGTCTTCTTCTCGTAGTCGGCGAAGCCCGGCATGAGGCTGACCATCTTCGCGTAGAGACGGTCACGCTCGGCGCGGTCTTCGAGGACGACCGTCGCGACGCCCTCGAACTTCTCCGTTCCGACCTCGATGATGACCTTCGGGTTCGCCACGATGTTGTGGTACCAGGCGGGGTTCTTGTCGGCCCCGGCGGCCGACGCGGCGATGACGTACTTGCCGCCGTCCTCCGCGTAGGCGAGCGGCGAGGTCCGCGGCTCGCCGCTCTTCGCACCCGTCGTCGTGAGGAGGAGCAGGGAACCGCCCTCGAACGGGCCGCCCACCTTCCCCTCGTTCTCGCGGAATTCCTTGATGATGTTCTTGTTCCAGTCCAACGGGTTCGACATAGTTCCTCCAGAATCGATCTTCCCCCGCCGAGGCTACTCAGTCTTCCCGTGCCTTGCGGCGTTGCGCTTCGGCGCGCTCCCGGCACTTGCGCAGGAACTCCTCGTCGTCCTCGGCGCTCGTCGCGGCGAACCGGCCCGGCCGGTCGTACTCCGGGAACGCCGGGGATTCGCGCTCGTACCTGCCGCGCGGCGCGCGGGCGGCGTGCTGCGGGCGGCCGGCGACGAGCCAGACGATCGAGCCGATCAACGGGACCAGCAACACGAGGATGAACCACATCCCCTTGGGCATGTTGCGACACGATCCCTCGTCCGTGGTGATCACGTCGACGAGGCAGAAGATCCACAGACCGAGCGTGAGAACGCCGAAGAAACCATTGAAATACAGCATCGAAAGACTCCCCAGTTCCAGATGACCGGGTAAGTATTAGCACAGGAGGGCGTCGAGAATTCCCGCGGCCACGTCGAGTGCCCCGGCCTGTCCGGGGCATTGTTTGGGCCCTGCTCCGAACGGATGATCGGTGAGGTCCACCTCGACGACCTCGCCGCCGACCCACCGCCGGGTGATCCGCACCGGCGGATCCTCGCGCAGCACCCGGTCGAGCAGGCTCACGGGGTCCTCGCCGGGCCGGTGGGCGGCCAACGCCTTGCCGAGCAGCTTCGCCGTGGCGTCACAGGCCTGCACCAGGATCCCGATCCGCGCGGCCGTCCGCTCGTCGACGTCGCCGCCGCAGTCCTCGATCAGCCGTCGCATGGCCGCCTCGGCGTCGGGCCCGGCGTCGGTGTGCGGGTGGTAAGCGGCGGAAACCGTTGCGATGTCACGGGAAACATCCGGGAGACCGAGTTCGGCCGCGAGCACGGCGACCGGGACCGTCCACACGATCCGGTCGGCCGGTTCGCCCTCCCCCCGCCGGGTGAGGGCGAACGCCTTGTCCCGCAGGGACCTCATCGGCGCGAGCTCGGCGAGGACGAGCGCGCGCCGCCGCGGGTGGTCCTCGGGACGGCTGAACCGGGCGACGTTCGCCCGCAGCCAGTGCACCCCACCCGGCTCGACGTCCTGGGACACCGGCGGGACGGGGGCTTCGATCAGCGGATTCTCCATACCGCCACGCTAAGTGCGGAACGCTTCGGTCACGACCGAAACATGTGCCCGTCCTCGTTGTTATGGTGACCAGGTGACGGCCGTGTCGGAGGCAACCGAAGTCGACGGCGCGGGGCGAACGGCTCAACCGCGCCAGCTCATCGTGACCGTGTACGGCCTCTACTCGCGCGGCGAAGGCGGCTGGCTTTCCGTCCGGTCCCTGATCGATCTGCTGGCCGTCGTCGACGTCGAGGAACCCGCCGTCCGGTCGTCGATCTCCCGGCTGAAGCGGCGCGGGATCCTTTCCGCCGTCCGCCGCGACGGGGCCGCCGGATACGAGCTTTCCGAGACCGCCCTGGCGATCCTGCGCGAAGGCGACGAACGCATCTTCCGCCGTGAACGCGCCACCCCCGGCGACGGCTGGCTGCTCGCGGTGTTCTCGGTCCCGGAAGCCGAACGGCACAAACGGCACATTCTTCGCACTCAGCTCGCCCGGCTCGGTTTCGGGACCGCGTCTTCCGGCGTCTGGATCGCCCCCGCGCATCTGCGCGAAGCGACGTCGGACATGCTCCAGCGGCTGGAACTGGAGGGCTACGCCGACCTCTTCCACGCCGAACACCTCGCGTTCGGCGACGTACGCGAGAAGATCCGCGACTGGTGGGATCTCGACCAGCTCGAAACGCTGTACACCGCGTTCCTCGACGAGCACACGCCCGCGCTCCGGCGCTGGCAGCGGCGCAAGACCACGGACGAGGCCGAGGCGTTCGCCGACTACGTCCGGGTGCTGACCGCCTGGCGGCGGCTGCCCTACCTCGACCCCGGCCTGCCCGCCGAACTGCTGCCGCCGGCCTGGGCCGGGATCCGGGCCGCGGATCTGTTCTTCACGCTGCACTCGCGGCTGGGCGAGGCCGCCGCCGCGCACGTCTCACGGACGCTGCCCTAGACGACAGCGAAACCCTGCACCTCGACCAAGGCCTCGACGTCCCAAAGCCGGCTGACCCCGATCCCCGCCATCGCCGGGTACTCGCTCCCGGCCAGCCGCTTCCAGACCGCGCCGATCTCGCGCGCGTGGGCGCGGTAGTCGTCCATGTCGACGATGTAGAGGGTCACGCTGCACAGGTCCGAGGGCTTCCCGCCCGCCGCGCTCAACGCGGCGAGCAGGTTCGACAGCGCGCGCTCGAACTGCTCGACCACACCGTCGCCGACGATGCGGTTCTCCGCGTCCAACGCCGTCTGACCAGCGAGGAAGACGAATTTCCCGCTGGCCACGACAGCGTGCGAGAAGCCGGAAGGACGACCGAGTCCCGGCGGGTTGATGCGCTCCATACGGGTCAGCATATCCCGTATCGTTGACGGTCGTACATACCGCGACATACGCTGGACGACGTGCGTATCGCGGTGTTAGGCGGCGGCCCGGCGGGGCTCTACTTCGCCGCGCTGGCGAAACAGCTCCATCCCGATCACGACATCACCGTCTGGGAGCGCAACGCGCCCGACGACACCTTCGGGTTCGGGGTGGTGTTCTCCGACGAGACCTTGGGCGGCATCGAACACGCCGATCCGGTGATCCATGCCGCCATGCGGCGGGAATTCGCGCGCTGGGACGACATCGACGTCCACTTCCGCGGCACGGTGCACACTTCCGGCGGGCACGGATTCGCCGCGATGAGCCGCAAACGGCTGCTCGGCATCCTCCAGGAGCGTTGCACCGAACTCGGCGTGGACGTCCTTTTCCGCACCGAGGCACCGAGCGTGGCGGAGGCGAGCGCGGACTACGACCTGGTCGTCGCGGCGGACGGCGTCAACTCGCCGACTCGCGACGCCCTCGCCGGAAGCTTCCGGCCCGACATCCGGACCCGGCGCTGCAAGTACGTCTGGCTCGGCACCGATCTGGTCTTCGACGCCTTCAAGTTCCACGTGCTCGAAACGCCGCACGGGATCATGCAGATCCACGGTTATCCCTACAGCGACACCGCGAGCACCTTCATCCTCGAACTCCACGAAGACGTCTGGCAGCGCGCGTTCGGCGAGATCGCCGCGACGTCACTGGCACCCGGCGAAAGCGACGAGAAGTCGATCGAGGTCATCCGCGAACTGTGCGCGGACGTCCTCGGCGGCCACCAGGTGTTCGCCAACAACTCCAAGTGGACCGCGTTCGCCACCGTGCGCTGCGCGAGCTGGCGGCACGAGAACGTCGTCCTGCTCGGCGACGCCGCGCACACCGCGCATTTCTCCATCGGTTCCGGCACGAAACTGGCCATGGAGGACGCACTCGCGCTCGCCGCCTGCCTGCACGAACAGTCCGATATGGACAGTGCACTGAAGGCGTACGAAGCCGAACGCCGTCCCGTCGTCACCTCGACCCAGCGCGCCGCGCAGGCGAGCCTGGAGTGGTTCGAGAACCTGGGCCGGTACACACATCAGGATCCGGCGCAGTTCGCGTTCAACATCCTCACCCGCAGCCGTCGCGTCACCTACGACAACCTCCGGCTGCGCGACCCGGAATTCAGCGCCGGAATGGACACCTGGTTCGCGTCCACCGTGGACTCCGACGTCCGGCCGCCGATGTTCCAGCCGTACCGCATCGGGAAGCTGGACCTGCCGAACCGCGTCGTCGTCTCGCCGATGGACATGTACTCCTCCGACGACGGCGTCCCGACCGACTTCCACTTGGTACACCTGGGAAGCAAGGCACTGGGCGGCGCCGGGCTGGTGATGACCGAGATGGTCTGCGTCTCCGAAACCGGCCGCATCACCCCGGGTTGCGGCGGCCTGTACACCGAGGAACAAGAACAGGCCTGGGCCAGGGTCACCGCTTTCGTCCACGGCAACACCCCCGCGCGGATCGGTGTCCAGCTGGGTCACTCCGGCCGCAAAGGTTCGACGAAACTCATGTGGGACGGGATCGACCAGCCGCTGCCGGAGGGCAACTGGGAGATCTGCGGCCCGTCCGCGATTCCGTACAGCGGCGCGAACCAGACGCCTCGCCAGCTCACGATCCCTGAACTGCACGAGATCCGCGACCAGTTCGCGGAGTCCGCCCGCGCCGCCGCGCGTGCCGGGTTCGACCTCCTCGAACTCCACTGCGCGCACGGCTACCTGTTGTCGTCGTTCCTGTCGCCGCTGACCAACCACCGCACCGACGAGTACGGCGGCTCGCCGGGGAACCGGCTGCGGTTCCCGCTCGAAGTCTTCGACGCGGTCCGCGCGGCCTGGCCCGCCGAACGGCCGATGACGGTCCGCATCTCCGCGACCGACTGGTACGACGGCGGGATCGACGTCGACGACGCCGTCGAGATCGCCCGCGCGTTCGCCGAGCACGGCACGGACGGGATCGACGTGTCGACAGGGCAGGTCGTCAGCGAGGAGAAACCCCAGTACGGCCGCAGCTACCAGACGCCGTACGCCGACCGGATCCGCAACGAGATCGGCCGCGAGTACGGGGTCGCGGTGATCGCCGTCGGCGCGATCTCCTCCTACGACGACGTCAACTCGCTGATCCTGGCGGGCCGCGCCGACCTGTGCGCACTGGGCAGGACGCATCTCTACGATCCACAGTGGACATTGCACGCCGCCGCCGAACAGGACTATCCGATGCCCTGGCCGAAGCAGTACGCGGCGGGCAGCCGCAAACCGCAGGGCGGCCGCACGGACGGCCCGAAACCGCGGCTGGAACTGTTGCGGTCCGGGGAGTCCGGCACGGCGCACGCCCGCTGGCGACCTGGGAGCGATCGATGACCGCCTTCGCCTTGACACCGGAGCAGCGCGCCTTCGCCGACGAGGTCCGCCGTCTCGGTGCGGAGAAACTCCGCCCGCTGGCCGAATCCGGCCCCGAAGGCGCGGTGAACCGGCCGCTGCTCGAGGAAATGGGCGCACTCGGCCTGCTGTCGCGGCTGTTCCCCGGAGTCGACGGCGGAACCCCGAGCCGCGAGGCCGCCGCGACGGACCTCTGCATCCTGCGGGAATCCCTCGCGAGCCGGAGCACCGAAGCCGAGACAGCGTTGGCACTACAGGGCCTTGGCACGTACCCGGTTCTGCAGTCCGGGCAGGATTCGCAGGTCGCGAAGTGGGTGCCCGCGGTCGCCGCCGGTGACGCCGTCGCCGCCTTCGCGCTCACCGAACCGAACGCGGGTTCGGACGCCGCGGCCTTGGAACTCTCCGCCGAACCCGACGGCGACGGCTGGCGCCTCACCGGTGAGAAGATGTGGATCTCCAACGCCCCCGAGGCCGATTTCTACAGCGTTTTCGCCCGCACCACACCGGAAGCCGGTTCGCGCGGCGTCTCCGCGTTCGTCGTCCCCGCCGACCGCGCCGGCCTCTCCGGCGAACACCTCGACCTCGTCAGCCCGCATCCCATCGGCACGCTGGTGTTCGACGGCGTCCGCGTGGAACGGGACGAACTGCTCGGGGAACAGGACCGCGGTTTCGGCGTCGCCATGCGGACGCTGGACCTGTTCCGCCCCAGTGTCGGCGCGTTCGCCGTCGGGATGGCGCAGGCCGCGCTCGACGCCGCCGTCGCCCACGCCCGGACCCGCGTCGCGTTCGGCGGTCCCTTGCTGAAGCAGCAGACCGTCGCCCACACCCTTGCCGAAATGGCCACCCGCACCGAAGCCGCGCGCCTGCTCGTCTACGCCGCGGCCGCCGCCTACGACGCGGGCGAGCGGAACCTGGCAGGCCGGGCGGCGATGGCGAAACTGTTCGCCACCGAGACCGCGCAGTACGTCGTCGATTCCGCCGTCCAGATCCACGGCGCCCGGGCGCTGCGGCGAGGACATCTGCTCGAACACCTCTACCGCGAGGTCCGGGCACCGCGGATCTACGAAGGCGCGTCCGAGGTCCAGCGGACGATCATCGCCCGCTCGCTGACTTCTTGACCCGCTCGACGAGGTCGCGGTAGACGAGCCCACTCCGCTTGATCGTCCGCGCCCGCGTCTCGCGATCGACCCGCACCAGGCGGAGGCGTTCGGCGTGGCCGTATGCCCTTCGAAACTGTCCAAAAGGGACCAGGCGAAGCCGGACTCGTCGGTGAACGCGGCGCCGTCTTCGGTGACGTAAAGCGGCAGACCGGGATAGTCCCGGCTGATCCGGACGAGCAGTCCGGTCAGTTTCCCCGGCAGGATCTCCCGGCCGAGCACCGTCGACGGCGCCCCGAACGGCACCCTGCGGAAGGCGGGCAGCCCGAAGTGCTCGACCGCGTCCCCGTTCTCCTCCACCCCCGAACAGCGTGACTCGAAGTAGTAGTCGACGCCGCGGAAGTCCCTCTCGTCCGGCCGCCTTATTTCACCAGTTAATATATGGCGAAGGTTAAGGTCGTGAGGCATCCTGGAAAGGTCCGCCGCCACAAGATGGGTACTCGCATGCCTGCCAAGCGCACCACCGTCCGTGACCTGCGGCGGCACAACCGATCCGTCCTGCTGTCGAAACTCTACTTCGACGGCCCGTTGAGCCGCCATGAATTGAGCGGTTTGACCGGCTTGAGTGCCGCCACGGTCAGCAATGTGACCGCGGAACTCGGCGAAGAACGGCTCATCACCGAAGCCGGTTTGGTGGAATCCGACGGCGGCAGGCCCCGCGTCCTGCTCCGCGTCGACCCGGCGTACGGCCACGTCGCGGGCGTCGACATCGGCGAAACCGGCGTCAAGGTCGAACTCTTCGACCTCACGATGAACCGGCTCGCCACCGTCGAGCACCCCCTCGCGTCCCCGCGTCCCGACGCGGCGTCGGCCGTCACGCAGGTGGCGTCCGGAATCCGGGAAGTGATCGCGCAAGCGGGTATCGACGAAGCCACCGTGCTCGGCGTCGGCGTCGGCGTGCCCGGCACCGTCGAGCAGGGCGAGGCGGTCCGCGTGCACGCCCCCACCATCGGCTGGGAAGAGGTCCCGCTCACCGATCTGCTGCGCGCGCAAGGCGTTTCGCTGCCGCTGTTCATCGACAACGGCGCGAAAACCCAAGGCCAGGGCGAAATGTGGTTCGGCGCCGGCCGCGGCGCCCGGCACGCGGTGATCGTCCTGATCGGTTCCGGTGTCGGCGCTGCCGTGGTCACCGACGGCACCACGTACCGCGGTTCCACCAGCAGCGCGGGCGAATGGGGCCATACGACGATCGTCTACGGCGGCCAGGAATGCCGCTGCGGAGCACGCGGCTGCCTGGAGTCCTACGTCGGCGCGGAGGGCGTCCTCGCGCGCTATCGCAAGGCACGCGGCGGAAAAGCCGTCACGGGCGAGGACGAACAGGCCCAGTTCGCCGCCCTGCTGGAGGCGGCGGGCAAGTCCAAAGCCGCGGCGAAGGTGCTGGAAGAGACCGCGGGGTACCTCGGCGCCGGGATCGGCAACCTGGTCAACCTGTTCAACCCGGAGCGGATCGTGCTGGGCGGCTGGGCCGGGCTCGCGCTCGGCGAGGGTCATCTGCCCGAGATCCGGCGCGCGGCGGGCGAGCACGCGCTGAAGCACGTGTTCGACCAGACCGCGATCGAACTCGGGCAGCTCGGGCCGGACGCCGTCGCCATAGGAGCCGCCACCCTGCCGGTCGCCGCGCTGCTCGACCAGGGCGCGGATCCGCAGACGGCCGGGTCGAAGCGGGGTACGGCCGCCTGAGCCTTAATTCGAGGTAAAAAAATACGGCACCGGACGCCTTGTCACAGGGGTGGAAGCCCTGCATACTTTGTTGTCAGGCACAACAAAGTAGTTCTGCCCGCGCTTCCCGTTCTCCCGCGCGTCCTGCCGCGCGGGGTCCCCAACGGTCAGAGAGGTGACAACGATGTCCATCTCCTCCCGCTTCCGCTGGACGGCGCTTTTCGCCGCCGCCGTCCTCCTCGGGTCACTCCCCGCGACGGCCCAAGCCCCCGCGTCCGAAGCCGCGGTCATGGCCGCCACCTTCATCGACGACTTCACCGGCCCCGCGGGTGCCGGTATCGACGGGTCCAAGTGGCGTTTCGAGACCGGCGACAACGTCGACAACCACGAACGCCAGTGGTACACGTCCGGGACGGACAACGCGGCGCTCGACGGGCAGGGCAACCTGGTCATCACCGCGAAGAAGGAGAACCCCGGCAACTACGACTGCTGGTACGGCCGCTGCGAGTACACCTCCGCCCGGCTGTCGACGCAGGGGCGGTTCAGCCAGACCTACGGCCGGTACGAGGCACGGATGAAACTCCCGCGCGGACAGGGCATGTGGCCCGCGTTCTGGATGCTCGGGACCGACATCGGCAGCGTCGGCTGGCCCGCCAGCGGCGAGATCGACATCATGGAGAACGTCGGTTTCGAGCCGAACACCGTGCACGGCACCCTCCACGGCCCCGGCTACTCCGGCGCCGGCGGGATCGGCGCGGGCCACAACGGGCCTGACTTCACCGACGACTTCCACACCTACGCGGTGGAATGGGCGCCGAACCAGATCAAGTGGTTCGTCGACGGCAACCTGTACCAGACCCGCACCCCGGCCGACCTCAACGGCAACCGCTGGGTGTTCGACCACCCCTTCTACCTGATCCTGAACCTCGCCGTCGGCGGGTACTGGCCGGGTGACCCGAACTCCGGCACCGTCTTCCCGCAGCGCCTGGTCGTCGACTACGTGCACGTCAATTCCGGCGACACCGCCGGGAAGACCGGCCGTATCACCGGTATCGGCGGCAAATGCGTGGACGTCGCGGGCGCGAACACCGCCGACGGCACGCCGATCCAGCTCACCGACTGCAACGGCAACGCGGCGCAGAACTGGACCGTCGGCGGCGACGGCACGATCCGCGCGCTGGGCAAATGCCTCGACGTCTCGGGTGGCTCGACCGCGGACGGCGCGGTCGTCCAGCTCTGGGACTGCAACGGTTCCGGCGCGCAACGGTGGGCGGTCAGCGGGGCACGCGACATCGTCAACCCGCGGGCGGACAAATGCCTCGACGCCACCGGGAACAGCTCCGCGAACGGGACCAGGCTCCAGCTCTGGACCTGTGGCGGCGGCGCGAACCAAAAATGGACCACCCCCTGACACTCCCCTCCTCTCGCGTTTAGTCCTCTAATTGCGGTAATTCGCACCCCGAACTACGCAATTAGAGGACTAAACGCGTCAGGGGGAGCGTTCGGCGTAGGCCTCGACGAGCTGGGTCTCGGCGTCGGAGAGGTACTGCGCGAGGAGCGCTTCGGCGCCGACGCCGTCACCGGCCCCGATGCGTTCGAGGATCTCCGCGTTGCGCTTCAGGTACGGCTCGTGGAAGCGCCGCGGGTCGGCCATCATGTGGAACACCAGCCGGAGTTCGGCGAAGATGCCGCGCATCAGCTCGTCGATCCGTTCGCTGCCACCGAGTTCCGCGATCGCCGAATGGAACCGGATGTTCGCGGTGCCGAGGTCCTGCCAGCGTTCACCCCGCTCGGCGATCCTGCCGTCCTCGACCATCCGCGCGAGCTTCGCGAACGTCGGCGGCTTCTCCGTCACCCCGCGGACCGCCGAGCACTCGACGACCTTGCGCACCTTGTAGAGGTCGACGACGTCCTCCGCGCTGAGCACCCGCACGAAGACACCGCGGTTGAGCTCGTGCGCCAGCAGCCGTTCGTGCGTGAGCAGCCGGAACGCCTCGCGCAGGGTGTTGCGGGAGACGCCGAGCGCCGAACCGATGTCCTGCTCCGACAGCCGCACCCCGGGCAGGAAGAAGCCCTCGGCGATCCGCGTGCGCAGGACGCCCGCGACCCGCTCGGCGGTGCTGGTGCGGCTGATCATGCCGCGATCCGCTTCCAGTCCTCGCACGGAGGCGGGACCACCCTCCGCGATCGTCACGGGACCGATCCTAACTGCGGACAAGAGGCCAAGCCAAGAATCCTCTTGTGGAATTGTTGAACAATACTTACAGTTGCTAGTCATGTGACCCGTGCCACGATGGGCTTCACCCTCTGGAGGTGCCGATGACCGCGACAGCCACCACCGAAGACACCCGCCCCTTCGCCTGGTTCCGCACGCTCGGTTCGCGAGGCCGCCGGGCCTTCGTCGGCGCGTTCGGGGGGTACGGCCTCGACTCGTTCGACTACCAGACCCTGCCGCTGGGCCTGGCCGCGATCACCGCCTACTACGGCCTTTCCGGCGGCGAGGCGGGCCTGCTCGGCACGACGACGCTGGTGGTCTCGGCGATCGGCGGCATCGGCGCGGGCGTCCTCGCCGACCGCATCGGGCGCGTGCGCACCCTCCAGATCACCATCGCGATGTACACGATCTTCACCGTGCTCTGCGGATTCGCGCCGAACTTCGAAACGCTCCTGATCTTCCGCGCCCTCCAGGGCCTGGGCTTCGGCGGCGAGTGGGCCGCCGGCGCCGCGCTGGTGGCGGAGTACTCGCAGGCGAGGTATCGCGGCCGCACGGTCGCCTTCGTGCAGAGCGCGTGGGCGGTCGGCTGGGCGCTGTCGGTGGTCGTCTACACCGTCGTCTTCAGTATCTGGAGCCCGGACGTCGCCTGGCGCGTGATGTTCTGGACCGGCGTCATCCCCGCGCTGCTGGTGCTGTGGGTCCGCCGCAACGTCCAGGACGCGCCCGTCGCGGAAGCCGCCAGGACGGCCAAGAAGGAACGCGGTTCACTGGCGGGCATCTTCAAGGCGGACCTGCTGCGCACGACGTTCTTCGCCGCGCTGCTCGCCACCGGTGTCCAGGGCGGGTACTACACGCTCGCGACCTGGCTGCCCAGCTACCTGAAGACCACCCGCGGCCTGACCGTCATCGGCACCGGCGGCTATCTCGCGTTCTTGATCTCCGGCGCCTTCATCGGGTACATCACCGGCGGCTACCTCACGGACATCCTGGGCCGCAAGAAGACCTTCCTGCTGTTCTCCGTGCTGTCAGCGGGTCTCATCGTCGCCTACACCCAGATCCCACCGGGCGCGAACACGCTCGTGCTGTTCCTCGGCTTCCCGCTCGGGTTCTCGATGTCCGCGATCTTCAGCGGGTTCGGCGCCTTCCTCGCCGAGCTGTACCCGTCGGCGCTGCGCGGGACCGGGCAGGGCTTCACCTACAACCTCGGCCGGGCGATCGGCGCGACCTTCCCCGCCGTGGTCGGTTTCCTCGGCGCGGGCGGCGCGATGGTGTTCGGCGCGGTCGGCTACGGCATCGCCGCGCTGGCCCTGCTCGGCCTGCCCGAGACCCGCGGCCGCGAACTGCTGTGACAAGCGGGAGAGGAGGCACCGCGATGACCACCTTCGACGAACCGGCCACGACGACCCCGGGCGAGGCCCGTGCCCTGTTCCGCGCCGGCACGGCCCGGCCGACCACCGGCTGGGCGCCCGGCTTCACCCAGACCAACCTGATCGCCGTCCCCGAGGACTGGGCCTACGACGTCCTGCTGTTCTGCCAGCGGAATCCGCGGCCCTGCCCGGTGCTCGACGTCAGCGATCCCGGCGACCCGTCGACGCGGCTCGCGCCCGATGCGGATCTGCGCACCGACCTGCCGCGTTACCGCGTCTGGCAGAACGGCGCGCTGTCCGGCGAGATCACCGACGCGAGCGGGCTGTGGCGCAGCGACATGGTCGCGTTCTCGATCGGCTGCAGCTTCACTTTCGAAGCCGCACTGGCCGCCGAGGGCGTCCCGCTGCGGCACGTCGACCAGGGCCGCAACGTGGCGATGTACGTGACGAACCGCGAGTGCGTCCCGGCCGGACGGCTGCACGGGCCGATGGTCGTCTCGATGCGGCAGATCCCCGAAGACCGTGTCGACGACGTCGTGCGCGTCACCCGCGGGATGCCCGCCGTGCACGGGGCGCCCGTGCACGTCGGCGACCCCGCCGCACTCGGCATCACCGATCTCGGAAAACCCGACTTCGGGGATCCGGTCGACGCGGAACCCGGTGACGTACCGGTGTTCTGGGCGTGCGGCGTCACTCCGCAGGCGGCGCTGATGGCTTCGCGGCCGCCGTTCGCGATCACGCACGCGCCGGGCCACATGTTCGTGACCGACAAGCTCGACAGTGAATTCCGGGTGGCCTGATGGATCTCAACAGTGACCTCGGCGAGGGTTTCGGCGCCTGGAAGATGGGCGACGACGACGCCATGCTCGACATCGTCACCAGCGCGAACGTCGCCTGCGGCTTCCACGCCGGCGACCCGTCGGTGATGCGGCGCGTCTGCGAACGCGCGGTGGAGGGCGGTGTCGTCATCGGCGCCCACGTGGCCTACCGCGATCTGGCCGGATTCGGGCGGCGGGCGATGGACGTCGCCCCCGCCGACCTGACCGACGACGTGCTCTACCAGATCGGCGCGCTCGACGCGTTCGCGCGCGCGGCCGGAACGCGGGTGCGGTACGTCAAACCGCACGGCGCCTTGTACAACACCGCTTCCGTGGATCCGGACCAGGCGGCCGCGGTGGTCGAAGGCATCCGCCGGTTCTTCCCCGCGCTCGCGTTGCTGTGCCCGCGGAACTCGGAAATGGCCGAGCAGGCCGAGAAAGCCGGGTTCCCCGCGTACGCCGAGGCCTTCGCGGACCGCGCGTACACGCCGGAAGGCCTTCTGGTGTCCCGGAAACTGCCGGGCGCTGTCCTGCACGACGCCGACGAGGTCGCCGCACGGGCGGTCACGATGGCGACCACCGGCAAGGTCGTCACCGAGGACGGGACCGAGCTCGCGCTCAAGCCCGATTCACTGTGCGTGCACGGTGACACCCCTGGTGCTGTCGAGCTGGCGCGGCGGGTCCGCGCGGGTCTCGCCGAGTCCGGTGTCCGCCTCGGTTCCTTCGTCGAGGCCGCGTGATGCGTGTGCTGCCCTACGGGGCGCGTGCGGCCATGGTCGACTTCGACGACCCGTCGGAGGTACTCGGGCTGCACGCGTCACTGGAGCGAGACCCGCCGGACGGCGTCGTCGAACTGGTCCCGGCGGCGCGGACCCTGCTCATCCGGTTCGACCCGGTCCGGACCCACCACGACCGTCTCGCCGGGGACGTCCTCGATCGGTCCACTGTGGACGTCGCGCCACGCGAAACGGCCGAGATCGTCATCCCCGTGCGCTACGACGGCCCGGACCTCGCCGACGTGGCGACCGCGGCCGGCATGTCCGCCGAAGCAGTCGTCCGGCGGCACGAAGACGGCACCTATGTGTCGGCTTTCTGTGGTTTCGCCCCGGGTTTCGCCTACTTGACCGGCCTCGACCCCGCACTGCGCCTGCCCCGCCGGACGAGTCCGCGCACGCGGGTCCCGGCCGGTTCCGTCGCGATCGCCGGCGAGTACACGGCGGTGTACCCGCACGCCTCGCCCGGCGGCTGGCAGCTGATCGGAGGAACCACCCTGCCGGTGTGGGACATCGAACGCGACCCGCCGAACCTGCTGGCACCGGGGACGCGGATCCGGTTCCGTTCATGAGCCCGAAGATCGAAGTCGTCCGGCCCGGGATCTTCGCCACCGTGCAGGATCTCGGGCGCCCCGGCCTGGCCGCGATCGGCGTCGGCCGCTCCGGCGCCGCCGACCGCGGCTCCCTGCGGCTGGCCAACCGGCTGGTCGGGAACCCCGAGGAGAACGCCGCTCTCGAAGTCGCCCTGGGCGGCCTCGTGCTGCGCTTCTCCTCGTCCGCGACCGTCGCCGTCACCGGTGCGCCCTGCCCGATCACCGCGGGTGGCCGCGCCGTCGGCCCGCACTCGCCGGTGTTCGTGCGCGCGGGGGAAGACCTCGTGCTCGGCGTGGCCACCGGTGGTCTGCGGTGCTATGTCGCCGTGCGCGGTGGCATCGACGTTCCCCCGGTACTGGGCGCCCGTGCCACCGACACCCTGGGCGGACTGGGTCCGCCCGCGCTGTCGGCCGGGACGACTCTGCCGGTGGGACGACGGGTTCTGGATCACCCCGGTGTCGATCTCGCTCCTGTTCCCGCCTTGCCGGACGAGCCGGTCCTGCGTGTTTCGCCCGGGCCTCGGCTCCCCTGGTTCACTCACGGTGCACTGTCCACTTTGGTCTCTTCTGCTTTCGTGGCCACCCCCGATGCCGATCGGGTTGGCGGGTCCGGTGCTTTCGCGGGTGCGTGACGGCGAGTTGCCACCCGAGGCCGCCGTGCCCGGCGCGTTGCAGATTCCCCCTTCCGGACAGCCGATCCTGTTCCTGGCCGATCATCCGGTGACCGGCGGCTATCCGGTGATCGCCGTGGTGGACGAGGCCGATTTGGATCTGGCCGCGCAGGTTCGGCCGGGGCAGCGGGTGCGGTTCCGGCTCGCTTGAGGGTTGTCGACCACCCACGCGACGTCCCCGACGAAAGTGGCTTTCGCAACGCCGAGCGGCACCGGACCCGAGCTCACGACCGGCCCGAAACCCGCAAAGTGATGTTCAGCCGCCCCGTCAGTCCCAGCTCCGGATCGGCACTGCCCGGCACCACCCGGGGCACCCCGTGGAAAGCCAGCCGCGACTCCCCGCCGAACACGAACAGGTCCCCCGAGCGCAGATCGACGTCGGTGTACGGCCGCCCGCGGTTCGCGGTGTTCCCGAACCGGAAGACACACGCGTCCCCCAGGCTCAGCGACACCACGGGTTCCAGCGACGCCTCGTCCTTGTCCTGATGCGCCCCCATTTTCGCCGCGGCGTCGTAGAAGTTCACCAGCGCGATGTCGGGTTCGTAGTCTCCGGAACCGTAGGCCTCGGAGACGGCCCGTCGCCCCAGATCGCCCAGCCACGAGGGGAACGGCAGCACCGGGGAACCGTCGTCGGTCACCCGCGAATACCGGTACGGGTGCCAGTGCCACCCGAGGCAGACCGTCCGCACGGACATCAAGCCACCGTTCGGCAGCCGGGTCTGCCGGTAGCCACGCCAGCCGCGGCAGGCTTCGACCAGGCGGCGTTGCTCGTCGAGGCCGAGCCAGTCGGGCACGTGTACCGCACCGGGGGCGACGTCGGCCCGCGGGCGAGGGATCAGCGCATCCACACGTCGAGTGAACCAGGGCGCGCGCCTACGATCCGGTGGCCCCTCACCATGACCCCGGCCGCGGTGAACCACGCGAGGACCCGCCGGGCCAGCGGGGCACGAGACGGAATCTCGACAATTGTCACAGCGAACAAGGTGTCACAAGATCTCACCTGAAACCACCTTTCGGACTACTCCGATCGGCCGGTTGAGCCCAGTGCGTTCACCCGGTCACAGCGGATGACCGAACTCGACCACGGTCACCCCGGCCCGCGTGGGCACCGGGTCGGTCATTTCCGCCAGCACCGCCGGGACGTCGTCGAGCCCGACCCGTTTGCCGATCATCGCGGCGAGGTCGATCCCGGCGGTCTCCACGACACGCAGCATTTCCGGGTACTCGTGCGCCTGGAGCCCGTGGATGCCGACGATCTCCAGTTCGCCGCCGATCACCCGGTGCATCGGGATCGGCGCGACACCCTGCGCGGGCGGCATCAAGCCTGCCTGGACGTGCCGTCCCCGTTTCCGCAGGCTGCCGACGGACGCCGCGCAGGTGCTCGGCGAGCCCAGGCAGTCGAGCGACACCTGGGCACCGCCGCCGGTCAGTGCGCGGACCTGCGCGGCGACGGCTTCATGGCCCTCGAAAGGCGAGGGGTCCACGGTCACCGACGCGCCCATCCGCGTCGCCAGCTCCCTGGCCCGCGGAGACGGGTCGACGGCGACGACCGAAGCACCGGCGGCGACGGCCAGCAGGACGGCCGAGATCCCGACCCCGCCGCAGCCGTGCACGGCGACCCACTGGCCGGGCCGCACCGCGCCCTGGCGCAGCACCGCGCGGAACGCGGTCCCGAACCGGCAGCCCAGCGCGGCCGCTTCGGCCGCGGCCAGCGAGTCCGGCAGCGCGACGAGGTTGACCTCGGCGTTCTCGATGGCGACGTACTCCGCGAACGAGCCCCAGTGGGTCGCGCCCGGCTGGAACTCGCGGTCGCAGATCTGCTGGTCACCGGCCACGCACTGGGCGCAGGTGCCGCAGGCGCAGACGAACGGGACCGTCACCCGGTCACCCACCGACCAGCCCCGGACGTCGTCGCCGAGCGAGGCGATCCGGCCGGCGAGTTCGTGCCCGGCGACGTGCGGCAGGGTGACGGAGGCGTCGTGCCCCTGCCAGGAATGCCAGTCGCTGCGGCACACCCCGGTCGCGTCGAGGGCGATCACCACCCCGCCCGGCACGGCGACCGGGTCCGGCACCTCACGCACCTCGGGCAGGACCCCGAACTCCTCGAAGACGACCGCCCGCACCGGTTCTCCTCACGTTCCTCGCTGCATCACCAGGCCTTCGCCGGGCACCGTACACCGGGTGGCGCGGCCACGCGGTGGTCCCAGAAGCCTCGACAGGGACTCCGTCGGAACCCCCAGGATCTCCTCGAGGTTCTTCAGCACCAGCAGGGATTCCGGCCGTTCGGGGCGGCAGCGCCCGGACTGCCAGTGGCTCAGCGTCGCGAGGCTGATCGAGCAGCCCCGCCCGCGCAGCCGGTACCGGATCCGGTCGAGACCGAGACCCCGTGCCCTGATCGCGGCCCTGAGAGCATCCGCGAACGGCCCGCTTTCCAACAGCCGCCTGAGTTCACGTCCTTCCGCCACCCCCCGGTCGATGGTGTGTGTCCGCTGACCGGTCATTAGTCATCGCCTTCGCAAGCTCGCTAGCCACCCGGAAGAGCGCAGCCTAGGCGGGAGGACACATGATCGGAAGGGTCTTGGATCACCTATCCACGCGGCATGCGGGTGATGTGCCGGAGGGCCGAATTATGCAGGGACGTAGGGAAAATTCCCACCGCGGGCCCCGTCCGAAATGTGTCCACAGTGGACTCGGCGGACCTCAGCGCACGGCGACGGACAACGCCTGCGCGATCTCCTTGCCGATGGCGTGCGTCGCCGCGTCCGGCGGTGAGCCGACCTTCACCACCATCGGGCCGCCGAACGGCCGGCGCTCGACGACCTCGATCCGCTCGCCGAGGTTGATGGCGTGCTCGGTCAGATACCTCAGCAGCTCCGGGTCGGTGTCCCAGACCCGGACGATCTCGCCGACGGCGCCGGGCGGCAGGTCGTCGAGGATGCGCATCGGCAGCTCCTCGACGCTGCCGTCGGGCGCGGGGATGGGGTCGCCGTGCGGGTCGCGCACCGGGTTGCCGAGTTTGGCCGCGATCCGCTCGACCAGCCTGTCCGACACGGCGTGCTCCAGCGCGTCGGCCTCGGCGTGCACCTCGTCCCAGGTGTAGCCGAGCTCGGACACCAGGTAGGTCTCGACGAGCCGGTGACGACGGAGCACCGAACGGGCGAGCTGCCTGCCCTCGGTGGTCAGTTCGATCCCTCGGTACGGGACGTGCGCGACCAGCCCGAGCTGGGACAGCTTCGTGACCATGCCGGACGCGGAGGACGGGCTGACCTCCAGCCGCCCGGCCAGCGACGTGTTGGTGACGGCCTCACCGCGTTCCACCAGCCCGTAGATCACCCGGACGTAGTCCTCAACGGACGACGACCTGCGGTTTGCCCCTTCACCCATACCCGCGAGTTTACGGCGTGCCACACACCCGCGGCTCACCCAGCGTGGGGTCGCCAGCGGTACCGGATCCAGCCGGGGACCTGCTCCGCGCCGAGCTGGGCGTAGAACCCCTCGCCCTTCTCGTTGCCCTCCTGCATGTCCCATTCGACCCGGCCGGGCGTGCGGGCGGCCAGCTCGTCGAGCAGCTCCCGGCCGAGGCCGAACCGCCGGTGCTCCGGGCGCACGAAGAGGTCGTCGAGCCAGATCCCGGGCCTGGCCTCCCAGGTGGAGAAGTTCCAGTTGCAGAAGGCGAAGCCGGCGACCTTGCCCGGCTCGTCCGGTGGGGTGGCGAGGAGCACCCACGCCTTCGGCGCGGGCCCGAAGAGGAACCCGGCCAGCTCTTGGCGGTCCAGCTTCAGGTCGTGTTTGTCCTCGTAGACGGCGTGCTCCTCGATGAGCGCGCAGATCTCCTCGATGTCCTCCGCGACGGCGTCCCGCACCGGCATGGGTCTCAGCTCCGTTCGTAGACGATGTCGCCGCCGACGGCGGTGGCGACGACGTGGATCGCATCCAAAGTGGACTCGTCGGTCGGGTCCGCCGAGAGGACGGCGAAGTCGGCGAGTTTGCCGGGCAGCAGTGTGCCGAGGTCCTTCTCGGCGAAGGCGGCATACGCCGAGCCGTAGGTGTACGCGCGCAAGGCTTCCGTCGGCGTGAGCCGTTCCCCGGGGCCCAGCACGACGCCGGACGCGGTCTCGCGCCGGACCATGTCGGCGAGGCCGAGCAGCGGCGCGCCGTCGACGACCGGACGGTCCGAACTGGCGGGCAGCACGCAACCGGCGTCGAGGACGGTCTTGAGCCGGTAGCACCACGGCTCGCGTTCCGGGC
The DNA here is from genome assembly GCA_049998115.1 of Amycolatopsis sp. cmx-4-19. Classification (GTDB taxonomy): domain Bacteria; phylum Actinomycetota; class Actinomycetes; order Mycobacteriales; family Pseudonocardiaceae; genus Amycolatopsis. Next base: position 191,672 of record JAEBEO010000002.1, read on the forward strand.
CCAGCGCGGCACGCATGCCGTCGCCGAGCTCGTTGACGAACCGGGCCTGCGGTGACGCGATCAGCCCCAGCGACGCCAGCCGCTTCAGCTCGTCGGGCCGCAGCACCGCGCAGTGTTCGATACGGTGCCGGTGATCCGGCCGCGGGCCGGCCTTCAGCGCGGCTTCGTAGGCGTCGAGGACCACGGTGATCGCCCGGTCGCCGATGGCGTGCGTCGCGATCTGCCAGCCCGCCCGGTGCGCGGCGGCGATCGTCCGCGCGATCTCGTCCTCGGGCACCTGGAAGTAGCCGACATTGTCCGGTTCCCCGGCGAACGGTTCGTGCATCGCGCAGGTCCGGCCGATCAGGGAGCCGTCGGCGAACAGCTTCATCGCGCCGATCCGCAGCCATTCGTCGCCGAAACCAGTACGCATCCCCAGGTCGAGGCCGAAGCCCGCGCCCGCGTCGAGGTCATGGAGCACGCTCGCCGCGACCATCACCGTGCTCCGCACCCGCAGCACGCCGCGGTCGCGTGCCAGCTGGTAGGCGGCGAGTTCGGCAGGGGTCTCCCCCACGAGGCCCCCGCCGATCCCGGCTTCCTGGACGCTCGTGATGCCCTCGGAGAGGTAGCGCGCGCTCGCCCTGTCCAGCCCGCGCGCGACGGTCTCCACCGGTGTCGGGTACGTCAGCGGCCTCAGCAGCAGCTGGGCCTGTTCCCGCAGCAGACCGGTCGGCGAACCGTGCTCGTCGCGGACGACGTCACCGCCCACCGGGATGTTCGCCAGGTCCAGCCGTTCCAGGACCGCGGAGTTGACCACGGTCATATGGCCGGACGTGTGCTTCAGCCGCACCTGGAAACCGGGCGCGGCGCGATCGAGGCCGTACCTCGTCGGATGCCCGCCCTCGAGTTTGTTCTGGTCGTAGCCGCTGCCGACGACCCAGCTGCCCGGCGGGAGCCCGGCCGCTCGCCGCGCGACGGCGTCGTAGACCTCGTCCACGCTGCGGCAATCCGACAGGGGGACGTCGTCGAGCGCCATCCCGAACCACGCCATGTGGTTGTGCGCGTCGTGGAATCCGGGCACCACGACGGCACCGCCGAGATCGACGCGGTGAACAGCGGAAAGCGCGGCGGCATCCGCGCCGATAGCGACGATTCGGCCGTTCAGCACCGCCAAGGCATCGGATTCCGCGACTCCAGTGAGGAACCGGGCGTTCTCGTAGACGTGTCGACCCGCATGGATCCGACCCTATCGATCGATCGATCGGTCGTCTAGGCTCGGCTCCATGAGCACCGTGGACTACGCACTCGACGACGGCATCGCCGTGATCTGGCTGAACCGCCCCGAACGCCTGAACGCGGTGGTCGCCGAACTGGTGGACGACCTGGTGGAGGCCCTCGACGCGGCCGCGCACTCCGACGCACGGGCGGTCGTCCTCGCCGGCCGGGGACGCGCGTTCTGCGCCGGTCACGACCTCAAGGAGGCCACCCCTGAGGGTGATTCACGCCCGCGACTCGACCGGTTACAGGACGTCACCCGGCGCCTTCGCGGGCTGCGTCAGCCCGTCATCGCCGCTGTCCACGGCTACGCGATCGGCGCGGGCGCCGAGTTCGCGATGGGCTGCGACCTGATCCTCGCGGCGGACGACGCGGTGTTCGCCTTCCCCGAGGTCTCGCTGGGCCTGAGCGTCACGGGTGCGGCGTCCCGGCTGCTGCCGCTGCTGGTCGGCCCGCTGAAAGCCAAGGAACTGCTGTTGCTCGGCGAGCGCGTGAGCGGCGCGAAGGCGCACGAACTCGGGCTCGTCAACGCCATCGTCCCGGCCGACGACCTGATGGACACCGCGCTCGGCTGGGCGACCCGGATCGCCGCGCATCCCGCGGCCGCGGCCACGATGGCCAAACGCGCCCTCGACTCCGGCATCGACAGCTCACTCGACGCGGCGCTCGAACTCGAGGTCAGCCACGCGCTCATCACCGAGCACTCCGCGGCCGTCCTCGCTTCGGCCGAGGCCTTCCGGAGCCGTACATGACTTCGCTCGCCGGGATCGACACGCTCGTCGGACTGACCACGCGCGCCGCCGGACTGTGGCCGGACAAGACGGCCTGGATCTTCGACGCGACAGGCGAACGGTTCACCTTCGCCGACGTCGACAGGCGCAGCACCGGGTTCGCCCTCGCGCTGCGCGGACTGGGCGTGGAACCTGGCGACCGGGTCGCGGTGATGCTGCGCAACCAGCCCGAATTCCCGTTGCTGTGGCTGGCACTGGCCAAGCTCGGCGCGGTGCTCGTCCCGGTCAACACCGGGTACCGCGAGTTCGACGGCGCCCACGTCCTGCGGCATTCCGGTGCCCGGTTCGCGATCGTGGCCGAGGAGTTCACCGGGCTGCTGAGCAAGATCGCGCCGGAGACCTCGCTGGAACGCGTGCTCACCCCCGCTGGACTCACCGATCCCGGCGGCGATCCTGCCTTCGCGAGCGAGGGCGAACGCCCGGTCAACATCCAGTACACCTCGGGAACCACGGGCGCGCCCAAGGGCTGCGTGCTGCCGAACCGGTACTGGACGACGCTGGCGATCAGCCTGGCCACCGACTTCCCGGCGGTCGGCGCGGACGACGTCGTCCTGACCGCGCAACCGTTCCACTACATCGATCCACAGTGGAACGTCGCGCTCGGGCTGGCCGGTGGCGCGACGCTGGTGGTACTCGACCGGTTCCACCCGTCGACGTTCTGGGAGAAGGTCCGCGAGCACGGCGTCACCTGGTTCTACTGCCTCGGCCTGATGCCCACGCTCCTGCTGCGGCAGCCGGGAAGCGAACTGGACAAAGCGCATCAGGTCCGGGCGATCTGCGCGTCGGCCATCCCGCGCGACCTGCACGCGGCCCTCGAAACCCGCTGGGGCGCTCCCTGGTACGAGGCCTTCGGGATGACCGAAACCGGCGGTGACATCCGGATGTACCCGGCGGACCACGAGGAGACGGTCGGCACCGGCTGCCTCGGCAGGTCCGCGCCCACCCGCGAGGTGATGATCGCGGACGCGGCCGGGAAACCGCTGCCGCGCGGGGAAACCGGTGAGCTGCTGATCCGCGGGGTCGGGCTCATGCACGGCTACCACGACGACGCCGAGGCGACCGCACGCGCGTTCGAAGGCGGCTGGTTCCACACCGGCGACCTGGCCACAATGGACGGCGAAGGCCGCGTGTACTACGTGGGCCGCACCAAGGACATGATCCGGCGCAGCGGTGAGAACGTCTCCGCCGACGAGGTCGAACGGGCGCTGCAGCTGCATCCGGCGGTCAAGCTCGCCGCCGTCATCGCGGTGCCGGACGACCTGCGCGGCGAGGAGGTCAAGGCGTACATCGTCCTCGACGAAAACGGGGGCCACCGGTGCGAACCGGCCGAGCTCGCCGAGTTCTGCTCGGCGAAACTGGCCTACTTCAAGGTTCCCCGGTTCTGGGCCTTCGCAGACGGGCTGCCGATGACGCCGTCGGAACGGGTCGCCAAGGGCGAGCTGCGGAAGGCGGCGGACCTCCGGGCCGGATCCTGGGACAGGAGCACCGGGACATGGCTGTGAGCACCCGTGAAAGAGTCCGCCAGGCCGCGGTGAAGCTGTTCGCCACCAAGGGTTTCCACGGTACCGGCATCCGGGATCTCGCCCAGGAGGCGGAGCTGTCCTCCGCCAGCTTGTACCATTACATGGGCACCAAAGAGGATCTCCTGGTGGCCATCATGAACGAGTCGCTGCGACGCCTGCTCGACGCGGCCGAGCAGGCGACCGCCGGGCTCACCGATCCGGTGTCCCGGCTCGGATCGCTGGTGGTGCTGCATGTACTCGCGCACGCCATCCAGCCCGACGACACCCGTGTGGTGGACAACGAGGTGCACGCGCTCACCCCCGAAGCCAGGGCCGGGGTGGTGGCGCTGCGCGACGCCTACGAACGGCTTTGGGCGGACGCCATCGAAGACGGCGTGGCGGCCGGCGTCTTCCGCACCGACCAGCCGTCGGTGACGCGGCTCGCACTGGTGGAGATGTGCAGCGGGGTCGCCCGATGGTATTCACCGCGCGGACCCCTCACCCTCGATCAACTGGCCTCGCACTACGCGGAACTGGCCCTGCGGGCGCTAGGCTGCGCAGGTCACCTCGACGTCACCTCGGTGCAAAACTGCCGTGAAGTGGTCTCGGGAGTGTGGCGAGTGCCCGTTTAGCGGCGACTCATACCTTGTACGCCTTGCTCAGACGGCTTCTCTGGGGGACGCTCGAAGGGTGACTGAGCAAACGATCCAACTCGAACTGGACGACTCGGGTCTCTCGCCGGCGTTGCCGGTGCCTTCGAACCCCCGTGATCAGGTACAGGATGTCCCGTACCGCCCGGTGGGATTTCGCGACGACGACCTGCCCGCGGCACTCGAACGGTGTGCCAAGTGGCTGCGTCAGGCTCAGGAGTGGCTCGGGGAGCCGGTCGATGTGCTGGCCGTCCATCTCGACTACGACGACCGTCAGGGTTCGCCGTACTACGACGTGAAGCTTCTCTGCAACGAGGAGGACCTGGCCGGGGTCCCGATCGCGATGCGGAATCAGAAGGACGACTAGAAAGTCCGTGAAGGCCTCCTTCCCTACTCTCAAGGTGGGGAAGGAGGCCTTCACGGCATGTCAGGCAGGGTCAGGCCGCATCAGCCCAAGGTGCCGCCGACCTTGACGTGGCCCTTCAGGAGGTTGCGCGCGATGGTCCGGCGCTGGATCTCGTCGGTGCCTTCGTAGATCCGCAGCAGCCGCAGTTCGCGGTACCACCGCTCGACCGGCAGTTCCCGCGTGTAGCCCATTCCGCCGTGGATCTGCAGGACGCGGTCGACGATTTCGTTCGCCTTCACGCCGCCGTACAGCTTCGCCATCGACTGCGCGTGCCGTGAATCCAGCTTCTGGTCGACCTGCCAGGCGGCGTGCAGCACCAGCCAGCGCAACGCCTCCAGTTCGGTGCCGGAGTCCGCGATCATCCACTGGATCGCCTGGCGCTCGGCGATCTTCTGCCCGAACGTCTCGCGGGTGTTGGCGTGCTCGACGGCCATCGAGATCAGCCGCTCGCACGAACCGATCGCACGGGCGGGCAGCAGGTAGCGGCCCGCGCCGATCCACTGCATGGCCAGGTCGAAACCATGGCCGAGTTCGCCGAGGATCTGCGTCTCGGGCACGCGGACGTCCTCGAAGACCAGCGCCGCCGGACCCCATTCGCCCATGGTGTCGATGTATTCGGACTTCCAGCCCGCCTCGCGGTCGACGAGGAAGCAGGTGACGCCGCCGTTCGCGCCCTTCTCCGGGTCGGTGATCGCGAAGACCATCACGAAGTCGGCCTCGTTACCGCCGGTGATGAAGGTCTTCTCGCCGTTGATGACCCAGTCGGTGCCGTCCTTGCGGGCCGACGTCCGGATGGCCTTGGCGTCCGAGCCCGCGCCGGGTTCGGTGATCGCGAAGCACGACTTGCGCTCGCCCGAGATCGTCGGGAGCAGGTAGCGCTCCTTCTGCTCGTCGTTGGCGTAGTACAGGATGTTGTCCGCGGCGCCGCCGAAGCGGAACGGCACGAACGTGCGGCCGAGTTCCGCCTCCAGCAGCGCGGTCATCACCGCGGACAGGCCCATGCCGCCGTACTCCTCGGGCGTCTGCACCCCCCAGAACCCGGACTCCTTGGCCTTGAGCTGCAGTTCGCGCAGTTCGTCGCCGGTGAGGCCCGGCTGACCGGCGCGTTCGCGGCGCAGCACCTCCTGCTCACGCGGCATCAGCTCGCGCTGGACGAACGTGCGGACCCAGTCGCGCACCTCGCGTTCCTCGACGCTCAGAGAGAAATCCATGGTCAGCCCGCTCCTGTTCGGCATTGACTAAGCGCTCGCTTAGCTCAGCGTACCGCTTCGGTTGTCCTACGCCGAGGAACTGTCATAAGTTTTCGCAACCTGTTCCCGTCGCGTCGAAGGGCACCCATGAGCATCGCCGACGTACTCGCCTTCGCGGAGGCGGCATGAGCACGGAGCAACCCGCGGCGAAGCGGGACCGGACCCATTACCTCTACATCGCCGTCATCGTGGCGGTGGCGCTCGGCATCGCCGTCGGCTTCCTGTTCCCCGCCCTCGGCAAGGAACTGAAACCGCTCGGCACCGGCTTCGTGAACCTGATCAAGATGATGATCTCGCCGATCATCTTCTGCACGATCGTGCTCGGCGTCGGCTCGGTGGCGAAGGCGGCGAAGGTCGGCCGCGTCGGCGGGCTCGCGATCGGCTACTTCCTGGTGATGTCGACGGTCGCGCTGGTCATCGGCCTGGTCGTCGGCAACATCCTGCAGCCCGGCTCCGGCCTGCACCTGACGCCGGAGATCGCCGAAAAGGGCCAGGACCAGATCGCCAAGAGCGAGGGCACCGTCGAATTCCTGCTCGGCATCATCCCGAAGACGCTGGTCTCGGCCTTCACCGAAGGCGAGGTCCTGCAGACGCTGCTGGTCGCGCTGCTCGCCGGGTTCGCACTGCAGAAACTGGGCACGAAGGGCGAGCCGATCCGGCGCGGCGTCGAGCACATCCAGCGGCTGGTGTTCCGGATCCTGGCGATGATCATGTGGGCGGCCCCGATCGGCGCGTTCGGCGCCATCGCCGCCGTGGTCGGCGAGACCGGTTTGAAGGCACTGCAGAGCCTCGCGGTGATCATGTTCGGCTTCTACCTCACCTGCGCGCTGTTCGTGTTCGTGGTGCTGGGGCTGATCGTCGGGCTGTTCGCCAGGGTCAACATCTTCAAGCTGCTGAAGTACCTCGGCCGGGAGTTCCTGCTGATCCTGTCGACGTCGTCGTCCGAATCGGCACTGCCGAGGCTGATCGCGAAGATGGAGCACGCCGGGGTGTCGAAACCGGTCGTCGGCATCACCGTGCCGACCGGGTACTCGTTCAACCTCGACGGCACCGCGATCTACCTGACGATGGCGTCCATCTTCATCGCCGACGCGCTCGACAAACCGCTGACCATCGGCGAGCAGATCTCCCTGCTGGTGTTCATGATCATCGCGTCGAAGGGCGCGGCAGGCGTCACCGGCGCCGGGCTCGCGACGCTGGCGGGCGGGTTGTCCTCGCATCGCCCGGAACTGGTGGACGGCGTCGGTTTCATCGTCGGTATCGACCGGTTCATGTCCGAGGCCCGCGCGCTGACGAACTTCGCGGGCAACGCCGTCGCGACCGTGCTGATCGGCACCTGGACCGACGAGATCGACCGTGAGCAGCTCGACCGGACGCTGAACGGGCACTCGCCGTTCGACGAAACGACGCTGCTCGACGAACACTCGAGTGATACCGGTGCGGAATCGGGTAAGAAGGAGACGTGATCGAATGTGCGGTCCGCTGGTCCCCGCCCCTGCCCGCTGAACCCCGGTTCCTGGCGCTGCTCGACGAACTCGAACAGGGCCGGTACGACGGCTACCGCCAGGACATCGACAAACGCCGGTTCCTGACCGGCCGCGTCCTGGCGAAGACGGTCGCCGCCCAACGGCTCGGCCTGGCCGTCGAGGCCGTCGCCTTCGACGCGACCTGCGACGACTGCGGCAAACCGCATGGCCGCCCCCGGGTGCCGGGCGCGGACCTGATGCTGTCGATCTCGCATTCCGGCGACCTCATCGGCGTCGCGGCCACCGCGGGCACCCCGGTCGGCCTCGACGTCGAGACGGCCACCAGGCGGGCCGACGACTCGCTCATCGAGTACGCGCTGAGCCCGGTCGAGCAGGCGGCGGTGTCCGGTCTGCTCGTCGAGCAGCGGGCGACGGCGTTCTTCACGTACTGGACACGCAAGGAAGCCGTCATGAAGGCCACCGGGAAGGGCCTCAAGATCCCGCTGCAGAGCATCACGTTCTCCGGGTACGAGGAGGCGGCGCGCCTGGTCTCGTCGGGCGACCCGGCCCTCGACCCGGCGCGGACGCGGCTCGTGGACCTGAAGGCTTCCGAGGGCTACCGGGCCGCCGTCGCGCTGCTCACTTCCGACGAGATCTCCGTCTCCGAGGACTTCGCGACCCTCTGACCCCGCCATCAGTCCTCTGATTGCGGTAGTTGCACGCGCAAGGACCGCAACCAGGACTGGACGCGAGGGGTCAGATCTCCAGACCCATGGCGGCGAGCAGGGTGCGGAACTTGGCGGACGTCTCGTCGAGTTCGGTCCGCGGGTCCGACGCGGGCACGATGCCGCCACCGGCGTACAGCCGCATGGAGGTGCCGGCGATTTCCGCGCACCGGATCCCGACGGCCCACTCGCCGTCGCCGGCGGCGTCGACCCAGCCGACGGCCCCCGCGTAGTACGCGCGGTCGAACGGTTCGAGTTCCCGGACCAGCGTGCGCGCGGCGCCGGTCGGCGTGCCGCAGACGGCGGGCGTCGGATGCAGTGCGGCGGCGAGGTCCAGCGCGGTGACGTCCTGGTCGATCAGCTCGCCGGTGACGGTCGTCGAGAGATGCCAGATCGCCGGCGTCGAAACCAGCTCAGGTCCCCGTACGTCGAGGGTCCGGCAGAACGGCCGCAGGATCTCGACGACGGCTTCGATCACCACGGCGTGTTCGAGGTGGTCCTTTTCGGACGCCAGAAGTGCCTCACCGTTCGCCTTGTCGAGCACCGGGTCGGCGGACCGGGGCATCGACCCGGCATGCGGCCGGGAGACGACGGAACCGCCGCGGCGCGACAGCAGGAGTTCGGGGGTGGCGCCGACCAGCGTGCGCCCGCCGGGCAGCTGCGTGGCGTAGGTGGTGTGCCGGGGGTTCCCGTTCGCCAGGTTCCGGACGACGCGGGCGACCGGGACGGCTTCGGAGAAGTCGAGATCGAGCGCGCGGGCCAGGACGACCTTGCGCAGGTCACGGTCGCGCAGCGCCGCGACGGCAGCGCGGACGGCGGCCAGATGAGCCTCCGGCTCGGGCACCGGCGTGACCTCGACCGGCTGCGGGAGCGTGGAGCGCGGCGGGATGGCCGCGTGTTCGGCCGACGCGCGACGCACCGAACGCGGCAGCACCAGATGGCTCGGCGTCGACGTGGTGTCGAAGGGCAGCACACCGGCCGCGATCGCCGCACCGGTTTCGGCGAACAGCCCGGGCAGAGCCCGGGACAGCCGCGCCGGGTCGGTGTCGGTCGCGGTGGCCGCGACACCACTCGCCAGGAGGGCGTGCCGTGCCGTGGCCAGGAGGAAGTCGCCCCGCTCGTAGCGGGCGACCAGGTCTGCCGGGGTCGCCGGTGCGGTACTGGTGGTCACCCCACCAGCGTCCCAGGCCCCGGCTGAGACCAGGGGAAAGTGTCGCCCGGGCAACAGCCTCTCGGCCATCACCTTCCCCTGGACAGCCTGTGACCTGGGCGGAAGCGTTACTTCAGCGCCTCGAGGAGGGCCTCGCGCTGCCGCTCACCCAGGCCGGCGGCGCGCCGGTCCGGGTCGATCCCGGCCTGCTCCAGCAGGGCGGCGACCTTGACCGCGCCCAGGCCGGGCACGGCCTTCAGCAGCTGCGTGACCTTCGTCTTGCCGATGGTCTTGTTCTCCTTGGCCTGCTTGAGCACCTTGTCGATGCTCTCCTTGCCGGATTTGATCGACGCAAGCAGCTCGGAGCGCGCCTTGCGAGCCTCAGCCGCCTTGGCGAGGGCATCGGCGCGCTGCTCCGGAGTCAACGTGGGCAGAGCCAACGTAGTAGTCCTTTCATCTCAGGTCTCCGCTTTCGCGGCCGACGGCCTTTAACCTTGCTTGCAAGAGCAAGCGCTGGCCAGCCGTCTCTGTACCACGGCCCCAGTAAACGCCACCCGTTCCGCGACCGTGAAACCGACACGCACTTATTACCCTTCGACCACGACCTGGGCAACCCGCCCCAGCCTGCGGAAACACGCCATTCGGGCGGCGATTTGATGGCGTTCATCACCCTTATGAGCGATACCGCCACTGCACAGTGTTAGTCATTTTTCGTTTGATGGTAAGAAAAACACGAATTATTGACGATCTTGGCCCGAACCGGCGAACACCCGTTAGCGCGACACTGTGACCGAACGGTTGCCTCCCACGTTACTGACCAGTTCACCCGAGCCGCATTAGAGTCGGCCCCACCCCAGTTCACCGGAGAACGAGCACCACGGGAGTACGCGATGTTGAGCACGATGCAGGACGGACAGCTGTCGTTGGCCAGGCTGCTCCGCCACGGCACGACGGTGCACTCCGAGAGCGAAGTGCTCACCTGGACCGGTTCAGAAGCCCGGCGTGAGACCTACGGTGAGCTCGGCAAACACGCCGCCCGGCTGGCGAACGCCCTCCGGGGCCTCGGCATCACCGGCGACCAGCGGGTCGGCACCTTCATGTGGAACAACGCCGAGCACCTGGCCGCCTACCTGGCCATCCCCGCCATGGGCGCGGTGCTGCACACGCTGAACATCCGGCTCTTCCCCGAGCAGCTGGTCTTCGTCGCCAACCACGCCGAGGACCAGGTCGTCATCGTCGACGGCACGCTGGTCCCGCTGTTCGCGAAGCAGCTCCCCGAGCTGAAGACCGTCCGTCACGTCATCGTGGCCAACGGCGACGCCTCCACCCTCCCGGCGCCCGACGGTGTCCAGGTGCACTCGTACGACGAGCTGCTGGCCGGCCGGCCGGACACCTTCGACTGGCCCGAGGTGGACGAGCGCTCGGCCGCCGCGATGTGTTACACCTCGGGCACCACGGGTGACCCGAAGGGGGTCGCGTACTCCCACCGGTCGATCTGGCTGCACTCGATGCAGGTCGCCATGACCGACAGCATGCGGCTGGCCCAGCACGACAAGGCCCTCGCGATCGTCCCGATGTTCCACGCGATGGCGTGGGGCATGCCGTACGCCGCGCTGATGGTCGGCGCGTCGCTGCTGATGCCGGACCGGTTCCTCCAGCCGGCCCCGATCGCGCAGATGCTCGCCGCCGAGAAGCCGTCCTTCGCCGGCGCCGTCCCGACGATCTGGCAGGGCCTGCTCTCCCACCTCGACGCGAACCCGCAGGACATCTCGCATCTGCGCGAGGTCGTGGTCGGCGGTTCGGCCGCACCGCCGTCGCTGATGCACGCTTTCGAAGACCGCTACCACGTGCCGATCCTGCACGCCTGGGGGATGACCGAGACGTCGCCGCTGGGCAGCGTCGCGCGGCCGCCCGCCGCCGCGACCGGCGAGAAGGCGTGGGAGTACCGCTACACCCAGGGCCGGTTCCCCGCCTCCGTCAGCGCTCGCCTGATCGGCGACGACGGCGAGGAACTGCCGTGGGACAACGAAAGCGTCGGCGAACTCGAAGTGCGGGGCCCGTGGATCGCGGCGTCGTACTACAGCGGCACGGCCGGTGACGAGCCCGATCCGGAGAAGTTCCACGACGGCTGGCTGCGCACCGGCGACGTCGGCAAGATCAGCCCCGACGGCTACCTCACGCTGACCGACCGCGCGAAGGACGTCATCAAATCCGGTGGCGAGTGGATCTCGTCGGTGGATCTGGAGAACCAGGTGATGGCGCATCCCGCGGTGGCCGAGGCGGCCGTGGTCGGCATCCCCGACGAGAAGTGGGACGAGCGCCCGCTGGTCGCCGTCGTGGTCAAGGAAGGCCGGAGTGTGACGGCCGAGGAACTGCGCGAGTTCCTGACCGACAAGGTCGCGAAGTGGCAGCTTCCGGAGAATTGGACCTTTGTGGACGAAGTCCCCAAGACCAGCGTCGGCAAATTCGACAAGAAGCGGCTGCGGGCGTTCCACTCCGAGGGAAAGCTCGACATCAGTCAGCTCTAACGGGTTAATCTCCCGCGCGCCTGCCCTTCCGTGAAGGCCACTGTGTTTTACAAAGACACATCGCCACGTTGGCGATGGGCCTGAGGGACGCTGTTCCCCGCAGATGGCCTTCACGGCGTTCGGCGAAGGGTTCTCGTTGGTGCGTAAGACAAGCAGGCGCGCGTTCCTCGCGCTGGCCGGTACGGCGGCGCTTTCGGCCTGCGGGTCCAACACCGTCCAATCAGGAACCCCGCCGCCCTCGACGGCCTACTCCGCCGGGATGACCCGGCCGAAACCGAAACCGGTGGTCCTCACGCAGTGGTACCACCCGTATCCCGAAGCGGGTGTCCAGGAGGCCGTCACGCGGTACGCGGCCGCGTACCAGAGGTCCCGGGTCGCGGTGCAATGGAATCCCGACGACTACGAAGCGAAACTCGGCGCCGCGCTCCAAGCCGGGCCGGTCCCGGACGTCTTCGAAGGCCGGGTCACCCTCGACCGCGTCCGGCAGAACCTCCTGGTCCCGCTCGACGACGTCATCGGGCCCGTACGCGGGGACTTCATCCCGTCGGTGCTCGCGGCGCAGACCGTCGACGGCGCGCTCTACGGCATCCCGCAGGCACTCGACACCCAGGTGCTCTTCTACCGCAAGAGTTTCCTGCGAGACGCCGGGGTGCAGCCGCCGCAGACGCTCGACGAACTCGTCGACGCGGCGAGGAAACTCACCAAAGACGGTGTCAAGGGGCTGTTCGCGGGCAACGACGCGGGTGCGGCGGCACTCGCCGGGCCCTTGCTCTGGTCCGCCGGGCTCGACTACGTCAAGGACGGCAAATCCGTCGGCTTCGAGGACCCGCGTGCCGCGACGGTGTTCGCGAAACTGCGTGACCTCAACGGTTCGCTGCTCCTGGGCGCCGCGACGGACTGGGCGGATCCGATCCCGTTGATCGACGGGATCGCCGCGATGCAGTGGACCTGGCTGGGGAACCTGCCGAAGATCCAGGACACCATGGAGGACGACTTCGGCATCCTGGCCTTCCCTCGCCTCGACGCCGCGGGTGCGCCGTCGGTGCCGGTCAGCGGCCTGAGCTCGATGGTGCACTCCAAAAGCCTCAACACCGGCGCCGCCAAGGACTTCGTGAAATGGCTGTGGCTGGAGCGCACCGATTTCCAGCATGAGTTCGCCACGAAGTTCGGCTTCCATGTGCCCGCCCGGCTGAGTGTGCTCGACAAGCTCGCCCTGGCGGGCGACGCGGCGAAACTGGTGCGGGAGAACGGCCGTGCCGCAGGTCCACTGTGGACACCGGCCGCCAACGGTGCCCTGGTCGACGCGGTGGGCCGGATCGCCCGTGACGGCGCCGACCCGGCCACCGAGACGAAGAAAGCCGTCGAGGCCGTCAAAGCCGAACTGGGTCGCCTGCTCGCCTGAACGATCGCGCGTAGGCGACGAGCAGGACCACCGCGAGGATCACCGCGCCGCCGTCGGTGACCAGCGAGGGCAGCACCCCCGGCCAGCCGTGCGCCTCGACCGCGGCCCGGTGCACCTCGAACGGCACGACGAACACGCCGAACGCCTGGCAGGCGTTGACCGCGAGCACCGGCCAGAACAGCCACTTCCAGCGGAACCACACGAGCAGGCCGAGCGCGTTGCCGACGATGAAGACGTCGCCCACCAGCCGCAACGCGCCGAGATAGCCGGACGCGTCCTCGGTGGGCGCGCCTTTCAGCCGCATGCTTCGTTCGATCAGGTCCAGATCGATGACGACGTAGTTCTGCAGCGTGGTCCCGAGTACGAACAACGCCGAGCACAGCACGGTGAGCAGGCGGATCTTCGCTGTCCAGAGCATCACTTCCCCCGTTCTCTATCAGTGATAGAGAACAATCTATCACTGATAGAGTCGGCGGGTGGCACGCAACGGCTCGCTGGACCTCGCCAAGATCACCCACGCGGCGGTCGCCCTGCTCGACGAAACGGGTCTCGCGGAGCTGAGCACCCGGCGGCTGGCGGCGAAACTCGGCGTCAGCTCGCCGACGCTCTACTGGCATGTGAAGGACAAGGCCGAACTGCTGGACCTGGTCGCCGAGGCGATCTCCGCCGACGCCTTCGAGATCGACCCGGACCTGCCGTGGCGCGCACAGCTCGCGAGCGGGCTCCGGCAGTTCCGCGCGCTGCTGCTGCGTCACCGGGACGCGGCCGCGCTGCTGCGGGAACGGCCACCGACCGGGCCGAACCGGCTGGGGCATATCGAAACGACCGCGCGGATCCTGCTCGACGCCGGCTTCTCCGAGGAGGACACGGCGGGGATTTCGCGGCTGCTCACCGCACACGTCCTCGCGTCCGTGGAATCGCCGTCCGCGAGGAAGCCGGACGAAGGGTTCCTCGAACGGCTCGCGGCCTATCCGCACGTGAGCAGGCTCGGCCCGGCGTTCGCGAAGCAGAGCGGCGAAGAGCTGTTCGACCTCGGTGTCGAGGTGATCCTCGACGGACTGCAAGCCCGGCTCCAGGCCTCACAGGACATGGCCTAGTCGCCGGAAATACCCCAGATCGCCAGCTCGACGGCGGTGTCACCGTCGTAGAGCAGCGCACACCGCGCACTCCAGCGCGGCGGGTCGTACGGCAGCCTGTTCTCCTTGGCGAGCTCGTCGAAGCCCGCGACGGACGGCTCCTCGGTGCCGAAGGCGTCCGTGAGCTCGGCGTCGCTCAAGGGCCGGATCGTGCCGAAGTCGTCCTCGCCGGTGGCCCCGATGAAGTAGTGGACGTCGAGCACGGAATGCGTTCCGGCTTCCTGGAAGGTCTCCGTCTCCTGCAACTCTTCGAGGGTGTCCGGCGGTTCGGCTTCGTCGTCCTGCCAGAGGTAGTCGTTCTCGGCGAAGACACGTGCCTTCAGCGCCGCCAGCGTCCTGTCCGGATCGCCGTCGAACCGGCCCCGGATCGACCAGTAAGAAGCACCCACGCCGACCACCTCCTCGTTTCGGCGCCCACACTAGCCCCGGCCCCCGACAGTTCTTTCGCATTCGGCCGAACGTGACAAATTTTCGCATTACCCTTTTCTGGCGTTCACCCCACGGCTAACGTCGTCCGGCATCGTCCTTCCGCGACACCCACCCGCGACGATTAGGGGCACCGCCATGTCCGACATCTCCAGGCGCACCTTCACCGCGGCCGCCGCCGCCGGCGTCGGCCTGCTGCTGTGCACCCCGACCGCCAACGCCCTCGACCGGGCACTGGCCCGCACCACGAGCCGAGCGGTGCGCGTCGCGGGCACCACACTGGAATCCGCCGCCGCGCCACTGAAAAGCGGCCCCGGCTACACCAGGCTGACCGCCGGGCCGGGCTGGCCGCTGGTGGTCCGGGGCGACCTCGCCGCGCCGAAATCCGGCCGCGACGACCGGCGCCGCGCGATGGCCTCGTTCGCACAGTTCACCGACCTGCACTTCACCGACGCCGAGAGCCCGGCGCGGTTCGAGTACCTGCACCCGTTCATCGGTTCGGCGCACCGGCCCCAGGAAACACTCGGCCCGGTGGCGACGACGGCGCTCGTGGAACGCGTGAACAGCCTGACGGCGGGCCCGTTCACCGGGCGCGCGATCGATTTCATGGTGACCACCGGCGACAACACCGACAACCACGAGCTGATCGAGCTCGACTGGTTCCTCAAGGTGCTCAACGGCGGCACGGTGAACCCGACGTCGGGTGACCCGGACACGCACGAAGGCGTCCAGACCTCGGGGTCCCCGCACTACTGGAACCCGGGCAAGGCGCTCGACGACGACTACACGAAGAAGGGCTTCCCGCAGCTGCCCGGCCTGCTCGGTGCCGCGTCGGGCACGTTCACCTCACCCGGACTCGACGTGCCGTGGTTCTGCACCTTCGGCAACCACGACGACAGCATCGTCGGCACGCTGCCGGACCTGCCGGGGATGGACGCCTGGTACACCGGGCGCTTCAAGGTGATCGGCAAGGACGAGACGACGTCGAAGAAGCTCGCGAAGGCGATCAACGCCGGGTCCGGCGTGCCGATCACGGAGCTGTTCGGCGGTTCGGGCACGATCCGCGAGATCACCCCGGACGCGCGGCGGCGGCCGTTCAGCACCGCGGAGTTCGTCCGGCACCACCTCGACGCGGCCAACACCGGACCCGGCCCGGCCGGGCACGGGTTCAGCGGCAACAACGCCGACGGACGGAATGTGTACTACACCTTCCGTATCGCGCCGGGTGTCGTCGGCATCAGCCTCGACACCACGACGATGGGGGGCTTCGCCGACGGGTCGATCGGGCTCGGGCAGTTCACCTGGGTGGAGAACACGCTCAAGCGCACCAGCTCGACGTACTACGACTTCTTCGGGCGCAAGGTCACCCAGAACGTGACGGACGAGCTGTTCATCCTGTTCAGCCACCACACCAGCGACACCATGGGCAACCTGCTGCCGGACGTGCGGCATCCGCTGGAGCCGCGGCTGAACGGGGACACGTTCGTCTCGCTGCTGAACCGGTTCCCGAACGTGCTCGCCTGGGTCAACGGGCACACGCACCGCAACAAGATCACCCCGCACGCGGGCAAGACGCCGAAACAGGGCTTCTGGGAGATCAACACGGCGTCGCATATCGACTTCCCGCAGCACGCGCGGATCATCGAGGTCGCCGACAACGCCGACGGCACGTTGTCGCTGTTCACGACGCTGATCGAGGCTGAAGCGCCGTACGAGGCGTCGTACTCCGACACCTCGACGCAAGCGCTTGCTTCCCTGTACCGGGAGTTGTCCTACAACGACATCCACGCCTCACTCACCGCCGTCGGCACGGCCCGGGACCAGAACACCGAACTCCTCCTCCCGAACCCCCTCGCCTGACCCGGGGTGGGCCGTCTGGTGGCCAACTGTTTACATACCTCGTGCGAGCGGCGAAAATCCCTTGCCTGGGCTGGGCGGACTCGAGGGATGGAACCGGGATGCGCATACGAGGGCTGGTCACGCTGTTGACGATCGCGACGATGACCGCAGTGACGGCACCGGCGGCGGGGGCGAGCCCGGCGCGTCCGGACGACGACGAGTCGATCGACTTCCACGACTGGTCCGGTCACCACGGTTTCCGTGACGGCAGGCTGGAAGGCCTCGACCTCGACCACGGCGCGCTCCGCATCGGCCGCCCCCTCGGCACCGTCGAGCACACCGAACCCGTACTGGGCACCACCAAGACCTACGAATACGGCCAATGGACGTCGAGAAGCCACGCACCGGGCTTCGACGCCTCGCAACTGGTCGCGTCCTGGAACGCGCGGACGCCCGCCAAGACGTGGATCAAGGTCGAGGCGAAGGGCCGGACGGCGACCGGCGCCGAGACCACCTGGTACGTCATGGGCCGGTGGGCCGGCGGCGACGCCGACATCAAGCGCACCAGCGTCGACGGCCAGGGCGACGCCGACGCGGCCGTCGACGTCGACACGCTGGTCGTGAAGGCGGGTGTCGCGCTGCGGTCGTACCAACTGCGGGTCAGCCTGTACCGCGAGGCGGGTTCCCGCGCCACGCCGTCGGTGACCTCGGTCGGCGCGATGACCTCGCTGGTGCCGGACCGGTTCGAGGTCGAGGCGACGAAACCGGGCCGCGCCACCGGGATCGAACTCAAGGTGCCCGCATACGCCCAGAACCTCCACAAAGGACAATTCCCCGAGTACGGCGGCGGCGGGGAGAACTGGTGCAGCCCGACGTCCACCGAAATGGTCGTCGAGTACTGGGGCAAACGGCCCCAGCGCGAGGACATGACGTGGATCCCGGCGGGTTACGTCGATCCGACCGTCGCGTACGCCGCCCGGTACACGTTCGACTACGCCTACGACGGAACCGGCAACTGGCCGTTCAACACCGCGTATGCCGCTTCACTCGGACTGCGTGGGCACATCACCCGTTTGCACTCCTTGACCGAACTCGAAAACTACATCGCGCGCGGTATCCCGGTGATCACGTCGCAGTCGTTCAAGGCCGAGGAACTCGACGGCGCGGGCTACGGCACCTCCGGGCACATCATGGTCGTCGTCGGCTTCACGAAGGACGGTGACGTGATCGCCAACGATCCCGCCGCCGGCAGCGACGACCGGGTCCGAAACGTCTACAAGCGACACCAGTTCGAGACGATCTGGCAGCGCACCAAGCGGTACAACACCACCGGCGGGGTGTCGAGCGGACCCGGCGGGGTGGCGTACATCATCACGCCGCACTAAATCGATTCTGCGCGTGTCGGCACGTCCGTCGGGGCGTGGAGGGAGATACCGCACCCGTGCGGATGTCGCGATCCGAGTGAGTTCCGTGGCAAGCTTCCTGGAGAACTCACTCGGAGGTAAGCATGCCGTACGAGGTCCAGGGCGTCGTTTCGCGCGCCAAGGGTGCACC
This sequence comes from Amycolatopsis sp. cmx-4-19, assembly GCA_049998115.1. Classification (GTDB taxonomy): domain Bacteria; phylum Actinomycetota; class Actinomycetes; order Mycobacteriales; family Pseudonocardiaceae; genus Amycolatopsis. Next base: position 209,751 of record JAEBEO010000002.1, read on the forward strand.
GGTCTCGCTGGAGTCGGTGACGGTGCCCGATCCAGGGCCCGGCGAGGCCGTCGTCTCGGTCAAGGCGTGCGGCGTCTGCCATACGGACCTGCACTACCGCGAAGGCGGGATCAACGACGCGTTCCCGTTCCTGCTCGGCCACGAGGCCGCCGGATTCGTGGAGGCCGTCGGCGACGGCGTCACGGACCTCGAACCGGGCGACTACGTGGTCCTGAACTGGCGCGCGGTCTGCGGCACCTGCCGCGCCTGCCGCCGGGGCAGGCCCTGGTACTGCTTCTCGACGTTCAACGCCGCCCGGCCGATGACCCTGTCCGACGGCACCGCCCTGTCCCCGGCGCTCGGCGTCGGCGCCTTCCTCGAAAAGACACTCGTCCACAGTGGACAATGCACGAGGGTCGACCCCGCCGCCGAACCCGCCGTCGCCGGACTGCTCGGCTGCGGGGTGATGGCCGGTCTCGGGGCGGCGCTGAACACCGGCGCGGTGAGCCGCGGCGATTCCGTCGCGGTCATCGGCTGCGGCGGGGTGGGCGACGCGGCCATCGCCGGGGCGCGTCTCGCCGGGGCGGGGATCATCATCGCCGTCGACACCGACGAGCGGAAACTGGCCTGGGCCGAGGACTTCGGCGCCACGCACACGCTGAACAGCAAGGGACTGAGCGAAGAGCAGGTCGTCGAGGCGATCCGGGAGTTCACCGATTCCTTCGGCGCCGACGTCGTGATCGACGCGGTCGGCAGGCCGGAAACCTGGCGTCAGGCCTTCTACGGCAGGGATCTGGCCGGAACCGTCGTGCTCGTCGGCGTCCCGACCCCGGACATGCGCCTGGAACTGCCGCTGATCGACTTCTTCTCGCGCGGCGGCTCGCTCAAGTCGTCGTGGTACGGCGATTGCCTGCCCTCACGCGATTTCCCGATGCTGATCGACCTCTACCTCCAGGGCAGGCTGCCGCTCGACAAATTCGTCACCGAGCGGATCGCGCTCGACGGCGTCGAGCAGGCCTTCGAACGCATGCACCACGGGGACGTCCTCCGTAGCGTGGTGACGTGGTGAAACTCTTCACCGACGCCGATTTCCCCGCCGACCCGTACCCGGGTGCGCGGCCGGGGCATTCGTTCGTCCACTTCGACGGTGCCGGGCACAGCCTGGACACCGCGCCGGAGGGCTGGCGCGAACGGCAGGCCGTCCTCGCCTACGGGTCGAACGCCTGCCCGTCCAAGATCACCTGGCTGCGGCGGAACATGGGGCTGGAGGGCCCGGTCGTCGTCTGCCACGCGCGCTGCACCGACGTCGCCGCGGTGTGGGCGTCCGGGCTGCGGTTCCGGGACGGGCAGCGGCCTGCCACGCTCGCGGCCGCCCCGGGCGTGATCGAGGAACACGCCATCTGGTTCGCGACGCCGGGCCAGCTGGCCGTACTCGACCGATGCGAGGGCAACGGCAGGCGCTACCGGCTGGTGCGGCTGACCGCGCCGGCCATCACCCTCGACGACGGCACCGTGCTCGACGACGTGGTGGCCTACGTCGGCGCCGCGGACATCCGGCTGCCGATCCTGGTCGACGGGCGGCATATCCGCGTCGCCGACCTCGAACAGCGTCAAGCCGCTGTCCTGGAAGGGATCCCGGCCAGGACGCACGGACTGGACTGCACGCTCGTCGACGCCGGGACCCTGGTCAGAGAAGCTTCCCGGGATTGAGGATCCCGGTCGGGTCGACGGCCTTCTTCGCCGCCCGCAACACCTCGACGCCGATCTCGCCGATCTCCGCCGCCAGATAGGGCGCGTGGTCGACGCCGACGGCGTGGTGGTGCGAGATGGTGCCGATGCCGGTGATCGCCTCCGACGCCGCCGCCTTCGCCCGCCGCCATTGGCCGATCGGGTCGGCTTCGTCGCGCGCCGTGAGCACGGTGAAGTACAGCGACGCGCCCGTTTCGTAGGCGTGCGAGACGTGGCACATGATGATGGCGCGGCCGAGGGTGGCGGTGAGCGCGGCACGGACGGCGTCGCGCAGGTCGCCCAGCTCGGCCCAGTACGCGGCCGTTTCCAGGGTTTCGACGCAGACGCCCTTGTCCATCAAGGCATCCCGCTGCCGGGGCCCGGAGAACCGGCCGCGGCGCCAGGATTCGCCGAGTGCCGCTCCGATCCGGACGGCGCCGAAGGGTTCCAGTACCCGGGTGGTGTCCTGACGGCGCCGCGCGACCTCGCGTTTCGTCGCGCCTTCCCAGCCTACGATGAGCAGGCACGGTTTGGCGATCCCCCGCGCCTCGAGGTACCGGCGCAGCGCCTTGGTCTTCCAGCTGTCGTTGAGCGCCAGCGAGACTTCGCTTTCGTCCACATCGGACAGCCGGGTGACGTCGGCGAGGACGTGCCGCTGGGCCAGTTCGCGCACCGCCGCGGTGCCGTTCTCCCAGCCGTCGAGCACGTAACCCTCGTATCGGCGGACATCCGGCACCGGGCGCACGCGGAGGGCGACCTCGGTGATCACGCCGAGCGTGCCCTCGCTGCCGACGGCGAGGTGACGCAGGTCGGGTCCGGCGGCGGACGCCGGCGCGACGCCGAGTTTCCATTCCCCGCGCGGGGTCGCGAGCCGGACACCCGAAACCATGTCCTCGAACCGGCCGTAGCCCGACGACGCCTGTCCGGCGGAGCGGGTCGCGGCGAACCCCCCGATGGTGGCGCGTTCGTAGGACTGGGGCAGGTGCCCGAGGGTGAACCCGTGTGCGGCGAGCAGCCGGTCGGCCTCCGGGCCGGTGACGCCCGCCCGCAGGACGGCGATGCGCGACACCGGGTCGACGGAGACGAGTTCGTCGAGCCTGGCGAGGTCGAGCGCGATCACCGCGCTCTTGTCCCCGCGCAGCGCCGAAACCCCGCCGACCACCGACGTCCCGCCGCCGAACGGGACCACGCCGACGTCGTGCCGCGCGCAGATCTCCAGTACCGCCTGGACCTCGTCGGGATCCCCCGGCAGGACGACGGCGTCCGGCACCGGGAAGTCTCCGAACCCCCGGCGCCGCAGCAGGTCCAGATAGGACAAACCACTGGCCCGCGCGAGCCTCGATCCCGGTGACGACAGGACGTGCCCGGTACCGACGACGTCCTCGATCTCCCGTTTCGGCTGGTCCGCGAGCGCCGATCCGGGAACGGTCAGTGCCGAATCCGGCGGGAACGGCGTCGCCGAGGCCGGTGGACCGATACGCTGGACGAGCCACCGCAACGCCTTCGGCGGCAGGTGTGCCGCGTCACCGGCCTCGGCCGTCCAGGATCGTCTTAACCGGTGGTCAATAAGCTCCGTCACGACTACAGTGTTACATATGGACGTAAAACGTCACTCACCTGCGGAAACAGGCGCTTCGGCACTGGCGGATACCCGATCCCGCCAGGCCTCGACGCGCGTGTCCGACGACGTTCTGCTCGACGCGGCGAAGAAGTGCGTTCTCGCCGTCGGCGTGAGGCGGACCACGCTCGCGGAGATAGCCCGGACCGCGAAGGTCAGCCGGATGACCGTGTACCGACGGTTCCCGGATGTGCGCAGTGTGCTCGCCACCCTGATGACCCGCGAGTTCGGCGGCCTGCTGCGGGGCGTCGCCGAACCGGGCGCGGAACCGGCCACTTACCGCGAACGGCTCGTTCAGAGCTCCGCCAACGCCGTCGCCGCGCTGTCCGGCGACGCGCTGTTCCGCACCCTGCTGGACCTGGACCCCGAACTCGTCCTGCCCTACATCGTCGAACGGCTCGGCAAGACCCAGCGGTTCGCCGAGGGCGTGATCCTGCATCTGCTGAAGGCCGGGCACGAGGACGGTTCCATACGCAAGGGTGACCCGGCCGCGCAGGCACGCACCCTGTTGCTGCTGATCCAGTCCTTCGCGTTCTCCCTGCGTCCCGCCACGGCGGATGTGGACGAAGAAGACCTCATGACGGAGTTCACCCACGTGCTCGACGCGGCGTTGCGCCCATGACGCCGGGCTCGCTCAACGCCCTGCGCCGTGAGCGGGAACTCGCGGCGCTGGCCGGTGGCGAGCGGGTCGACCTGGCGGTGATCGGCGGCGGTGTCACCGGCGCGGGGATCGCGCTGGACGCGGCCGCGCGCGGGCTCTCGGTGGCCCTGATCGAGGCGTACGACCTGGCCTACGGGACGTCGCGCTGGTCGAGCAAACTGGTCCACGGCGGGCTCCGTTACCTCGCGAAAGGCGATCTGGCGCTGGCGCACGAAAGCGCCGTCGAACGCGGGATTCTGATGACGCGGACGGCGCCGCATCTCACCAGGGCGATCCCGCAGCTGTTCCCCATGTACCGCAAGACCTCCCGCGGTCAGCAGGCGTTCATCATGACCGGGCTGGTGGCGGGCGACGGGCTCCGTCGCGCCGCCGGCACACCCGCGTCGGTGCTGCCGAGGCCGCGGTCGATCCCGGCGGCGGAAGCGCTGGCACTCTCCCCCGGCCTGTCCCCGCGAGGCCTGCGCGGCGCGCTGCTGGCCTACGACGGCGCACTGACCGACGACGCGCGGCTCGTGGTGAGCCTGGCGCGCACGGCGGCGTCACGCGGCGCGAAGATCCTGACCAAGCTCGAGGCACTGCGGCTCGACGCGGGTTCGGTACTGGCCCGCGACCGGGTGACCGGACAGGAAGTGCGGATCCGGGCCACGCAGGTGGTCAACGCGACCGGCGTCTGGGCGGGCGAACTGGCGGAGTCCGTGCGGCTGCGGCCGTCACGCGGTTCGCATCTCGTGCTCGCGGCGGGCGCCGCGCCGATCGGCGCGACGTCGGTCAACGTGCCCGTCCCCGGCGAGAACAACCGGTTCGTCTTCCTGCTGCCGCAACCCGACGGCCGCGTGTTCGTCGGCGTCACCGACGAACCGACGGACGGCCCGGTCCCGCGCGTGCCGACGGTGCCGGAGTCCGATGTGGACTTCCTGCTCGAAATGGCGTCGACGGCGTTCACCCGCCCGCTGACCCGGTCCGATGTCGTCGGCTCGTACGCCGGCCTCCGGCCGCTGGTCGAGGGCGGCGGCGGGCGCAGCGCCGACCTCTCGCGCAAACACGCGGTGGTGACCGGCGGGAACGGCGTGCTCACCGTCGTCGGGGGCAAGCTGACGACGTACCGGAAGATGGCCGAGGACGCCGTCGACGCCGCCTTGAAGCAGTCCGGGCTGGCCGCCGGCCCTTCGACGACCTCGCGGCTTCCCTTGCTGGGCGCGGCCCCCCGCCATCGTCTGTCCAGTGTGGATGCCCCGGCCCGGCTCGTCGCGAAGTACGGCACCGAGGCGCCCCGGATCGCCGCGCTCGGCGAGGTCGACCCGGAACTGGGCCTGCCGCTGTTCGGCGGGACCGAGATCAGCGCGGCCGAGGTCGTCTGGGCCGTGCGGCACGAAGGCGCTCTCGACGTCGAGGACGTCCTGGAGCGCCGCACCCGGCTCGGCCTGGTCGCCCCCGAGGCCGAGGCCGCCCGCCCCCGGGTCCGGGAACTCGTCGACAAGTCGCTCGCCGGCCTCTCCTGACCCCTCGCGTTTAGTCCTCTAGATGCGGTAGTTCGCGTTGCCAACTACCGCATCTAGAGGACTAAACGCGACGTAGCGCGTACCAGGTTGACGATTCGTTGGGTTTTTGCAACAGTATGTTCCATGAGCCCGGTCAGACGCGGCAAAGAACTGCCGATCTACAACCGGCTTCCCGTGCTCCGGGCGGAGCGCGGGCTGAGCAGGGCCGCACTCGCGGCGGCGGTCGAGGTCAACCCGCAGACCATCGGCGCGCTCGAACGGGGGGACCACTACCCGAGCCTCGATCTGGCGTTCCGCATCTGCACGGTGTTCGACCTCCCGGTCGAGGCCGTGTTCAGCCGCGAACCGTTCACGCCACTGTCCACTCAGGTCTACCGGGAGGGGGGAACATGAGCGAGAAACAAGGCTGGCTGGCCACCCGCTGGGAACGTCACCTTGAACGCTTCGACGAAGTGGAACGCAAACGTGCCCGGAAGCTGCCGACCTGGCGTACGCGGAAGCGGCGCCGGACCTTGAGCGCACTGGTGGTCCTGGGGAACCTGATGCTGATCGCCGGCGCGACGTTCTTCGTCAGAGAGCAGGGGCCCTTCTTCACCGGCCTGTGGTTCGGCGGCGCGGTGATCACCGGTAGCGCCCACTGGCTGCTGCGCGTCCTCACCGGGAAGATGAGCGGCGGGTTCTCGCTGCGGCTCGACGAACGCGAACGCGAGATGCGCCACCGGGTCACCTATGTGAGCTACCAGATCCTGGTCACCATGATGATGATCGGCATGGTCTACGCGATCTTCATCTCGAGAACGGAAGACGCCGGCTTCCGCATCGCGATCATGCTGACCGCGCTGCTGCTCACCGGGACCACCTCCGCGGCGGCGATCCTCGGCTGGACGTTGCCGGACGACGACCCCGAAGACTACGAGGGGGTGGACCCGGCATGACCGGGAACAAGCGGAGCTACAAGATGTCGATCGGAGTGGTCGCCGTCGCATTGGTGGCGGGGGGTGTCTTCGCCGGCGCGGCGAGGGCCGTAGTGGTTTACCGGGCCACGTCGGTGGTGAGCAACGTGGACCTGGACGGAGTGGCGCAGCGGAACCGCACGGTTTCCCGCGTCTACCGGGGGATCACGGCGCTGATGCGACATCTGGAGGAGGGGAAGTGGAAATGACCGAGGGGAAACTGGAGATCGACCGGATCTCCAAGAGTTACGGCTCGAAGGCGGCGCTGACCGAGGTGAGCTTCGACGTCCGGCCCGGCGAGCTGTACGGGTTCGTCGGCAGCAACGGGGCGGGGAAGACCACCACGATGCGGATCGTGCTCGGGGTGCTGGCGGCCGACGCCGGGCAGGTGCGGCTCGGCGGTGCGCCGATCACGCACGAGACCCGCACGCATATCGGGTACATGCCGGAGGAACGCGGGCTGTACCCGAAGATGAAGGTGCTGGAGCAGCTGGTCTATCTCGCCGAGCTGCACGGGATGTCGGCCAACGACGCCCACCGCAGCGCGGAGAACTGGATCTCCCGGCTCGGCCTCGCCGAACGCCGCAAGGACGAGGTCCAGAAACTGAGCCTGGGCAACCAGCAGCGCGTGCAGCTCGCCGCGGCGCTGGTGCACGACCCGCGCGTGCTGGTGCTGGACGAGCCGTTCTCCGGCCTCGACCCGCTGGCCGTCGACGTGATGAGCGGGGTGCTGCGCGAGAAGGCCGCGACCGGGGTGCCGGTGGTGTTCTCCAGTCACCAGCTGGATCTGGTCGAGCGGCTGTGCGACCGGGTCGGCATCATCCGAGGTGGACGGATGGTCGCTTCCGGCACCGTCGACGAGCTGACCGCGGGTGCGGGCAACGGCCTGGCCGTCACCGCGCCGAACGCGGCACCCGGCTGGGCGGCGGCCGTCCCCGGCGTCCGCGTGGTCGAGCAGAACGGCCCGACGACGATCCTCGAACTCGAAGCCCACGCCGACGACCAGGCCGTGCTCGCCGCGGCGCTGGCCACCGGCCCGGTCACCGGGTTCACCAAGCGCAGGCGTTCGCTGACCGAGCTGTTCCGCGACGCCGTCGCCGAGAAGCCGGCCGCACAAGGAGTTTCCGCATGAACACCGTCTCTTCGTGGCGTGCCGTCCGGCTCATCGCCCAACGCGAGCTGAACACCCGGCTGCGCACCCGGTCCTTCGTGATCGGCACCGCGGTGCTGCTGGTCATGCTGATGGGTTACGTCCTGCTCCAGGCGACGCTGATCAGCTCCGAGGACAAGAGCAAGATCGGGCTCACCGGCCAGGCCGCCGGGATCGCCCAGCAGCTCCAGACGGCGGGCGCGGCGACCGGCGAGAAGATCGAGACCGTCACCGTCGCCGATCCGGCGCAGGGCCGGTCGCAGGTCGAGAACGGCGATCTCGACGCGCTGCTGTCCGGCAACGCCACCGAGCTGAAGGTACTCGTCAAGTCCGAGTTGGGCACCAAGCTGAAGTCCCTGCTGAACGCCGTCTCCCAGCAGGAAGTCCTCAAGGGCAAGCTTTCCGAATCCGTCGAGAACCCGGACCAGGTGCTGGCCACCGTCGCCGCCACGCAGGTCGAGGTCGATTCGATCAAACCGCCGGATCCGGAATAGTCCCAGCGGATGGTGATCGGGCTGATCGTGGCCGTGCTGCTGTACATGAGCATCGTGACCTACGGGACGCTCGTGGCGCAGGGTGTGGTCGAGGAGAAGTCCAGCCGGGTCGTGGAGATCCTGCTGTCCACCGTCCGGCCGTGGCATCTGCTGCTGGGCAAGGTGATCGGGCTCGGCCTGGTCGGTCTGACGCAGCTGGTGATCATCGGCGGCGCCGGGTTGATCGTCGCGTCGGCGACCGACGTGCTGACGCTGTCCGGGGTCGCGACGAGCGCGCTGGCGTGGGGCGTGGTGTGGTACCTGCTCGGGTTCCTGTTGTACGCCACCGTCTACGGCGCGATGGGCTCCCTGGTCTCCCGGCAGGAGGACACCCAGTCGGTGATCGGGCCGGTCAACATCGTGCTGATCCTCGGCTTCGTCGTCGGGTTCAACCTGCTGGCGCAGTCCCCGGAGGGCACGGGCACGCAGGTCCTTTCGCTGGTACCGCTGCTTTCCCCGGTGCTGATGCCCGCGCGGATCGCGGCCGGGACCGTCGAGGTGTGGGAGATCGCGCTGTCCCTGGGCCTGACGGTGGGCGCGATCGCGCTGTTCACCTGGCTGGGCGCGCGGATCTACCAGAACAGCGTCCTGCGGGTCGGCAGCCGGATCAAGCTGACCGAAGCCCTGAAGGGCTGACCTTCCGCGCGTGAAGACAGGTCCGCTGTGGCCTTCAGGTGGGTGGTGAGCGGTCGGCCAGGCGGGGCAGGGGTGTTGCGAAAGCCACTTTCGCAACGTTGAAGGTTGCGAAAGTGGCTTTCGCAACGCGTCCGGTCCGGCTGAGGACACGGCCCGGTGAGCGATGGCGGGGCGGTCGCGGGAGCGGCGAAGCGGCGGCGGGGGCCGGTGGGCGGGCGCGGCGGCCGGGACGGTTCGCCTCCTGCCCAAGTCCGTGAAGGCCTCCTTCCCTACCCTCAAAGTAGGGAAGGAGGCCTTCACGTCCCTTCACGTCCCTTTGATGGCGCCGTAACGCTCAAGGGCGACCTGGCGTTCGTGGGCGTGGTCGACCATCGGCGAGGGATAGTCCTTGACGTCCTGGGGTTTGTGCGCGGCTTTCCCTCGCACGGAGCGAAGTTCGGGGACATAGCGGCGGACGTACTCGCCGGAGGGGTCGAACTTCTCCCCCTGCGTCGTCGGGTTGAAGATCCGGAAATACGGCGCCGCGTCGGTGCCGCTGCCCGCGACCCACTGCCAGTTCAACTGGTTCGACGCGAGATCGCCGTCGACCAGATGCCGCATGAAGTGCCGCGCGCCGAGCCACCACGGCAGGTGCAAATCCTTGACCAGGAAGCTCGCCACGATCATCCGGACGCGGTTGTGCATCCAGCCTTCGGCGAGGAGCTGCCGCATCCCGGCGTCGACGATCGGGAACCCGGTGCGTCCTTCGCACCAGCGCTCGAAGGCCTCGGGATCGGTCTCGTGTTCCATGGCGTCGAACCGGGAATCGTAGTTCTTCCGCGCGGTTTCGGGGCGGTGCCACAGGACGTCGGCGTGGAACTCGCGCCACGCGAACTCCCCGCGCAACGACTTCGCGCCGGCCCCCTCGTGTCCGGCGAGATCGGCCAGCAGGGTGCGCGGGTGCACGCAACCCCAGCGCAGATACGGTGAAAGTCTTGTCGTACCAGGACGATCCGGGCGGTCACGGTCATCGTCGTAGGTCTCGAGGCCGTCGTCGAGGAACTCGCGCCAGCGGTCCAGCGCGGCCTCCTCGCCAGGCTCTGGCAGCTCCATCCCTTTGAGCGAAGGGGATTTCGGGAGCTTGACCGACCGCAGTGGCTCCACCCAGTCCACCAGGGACTTTCCGGTGTCCGTCGGCCGGGGCCAGCCGTGCCGCGACCAGGCGCGGTGGAACGGGGTGAAGACGCGATAGGGGTCGCCGTCCGGTTTGGTGATCCGGCCGGGCGTGATGGCGTACGAAGAGCCCGTCTCGACCCACGCGATGTCGTGCTCGGCCAGCGCTTTCGCGACTTCGGCGTCCCGGCGGCGGCCGTAGGGCCCGGTGTCCGCGCTGACGTGCACGGCCGCGGCCCCGATCCCGCGCGCGGCCTTGACGACCTCCTCGACCGGGTCACCCTTGACGAGCATCAGTCGCCCGCCGAGCTGATCGTCCAGCGCCTTGAGACAGCCGTGCAGGAACGCGACACGCGGAGCACCCGACGGCTTGAGGAGCGCGTCGTCGAGGACGTACAGCGCAAGGACGTGCTTGCTGTGCTTCGACGCCTCCAGCAGGGCGGCGTGGTCGCCCAGCCGAAGGTCACGGCGGAACCACAGAACTACCGGGGCTTCTTTGGTCACTTCGAAAACCTTAAGCGCGCGCCACGCTCCTCGCACGTCCGGACACGACGAAGGGGCCTTTCTTGGCGAGGTTCGCCAGGAAAGGCCCCTTCATCATGCTTGCCGAAGCGGGATCAGCGCTCCGAGATCGGCGAGTAGTCCCGCTCCGCGGAGCCGGTGTAGATCTGCCGCGGGCGGCCGATCTTGGTGGCCGGGTCCTGGATCATCTCGCGCCAGTGCGCGATCCAGCCCGGCAGACGGCCGAGCGCGAACAGCACGGTGAAGTACTTGGTCGGGAAGCCGAGCGCCCGGTAGATCAGGCCGGTGTAGAAGTCGACGTTCGGGTACAGCTTCCGCTCGATGAAGTAGTCGTCCGAGAGCGCGGTCTCTTCCAGCTTCTTCGCGATGTCGAGCAGCTGGTCGCCGCCCTTGAGCTTCGAGAGGATGTCGTCCGCGGTGTTCTTGATGATCTTCGCGCGCGGGTCGTAGTTCTTGTAGACCCGGTGCCCGAAGCCCATCAGGCGGACACCCTTTTCCTTGTTCTTCACGCGGGTGACGAAGTTCGCGACGTCGCCGCCCTCGGCCCGGATGCCCTCCAGCATGTCCAGCACCGCGCTGTTGGCGCCACCGTGCAGCGGGCCGAAGAGGGCGTTGATACCGGCCGAGATCGAGGCGAACAGGTTCGCCTCGGAGGAGCCGACCAGGCGCACGGTCGAGGTGGAGCAGTTCTGCTCGTGGTCGGCGTGCAGGATGAACAGCAGGTCCAGCGCCTTGGCGACGTCCGGGTCGACCTCGTAGGGCTCGGCCGGGAAGCCGAAGGTCATCCGCAGGAAGTTCTCGACCAGGCCGAGCGAGTTGTCCGGGTACAGCAGCGGCTGGCCGACGGACTTCTTGTACGCGTACGCGGCCAGGGTCGGGACCTTGGCCAGCAGGCGGATGGTGGACAGCTCCACGTTCGGCTCGTCGAACGGGTTGAGCGAGTCCTGGTAGAAGGTCGACAGTGCCGACACCGCGCTGGAGAGCACCGGCATCGGGTGCGCGTCGCGGGGGAAGCCGCTGAAGAAAGCCTTGAGGTCTTCGTGCAGCAGGGTGTGACGCTGGATCTTCCCGGTGAACTCCGACAGCTGCGTCTCGGTCGGCAGCTCGCCGTAGATCAGCAGGTAGGAGACCTCGATGAAGGTCGACTTCTCGGCCAGCTGCTCGATCGGGTACCCGCGGTAGCGCAGGATGCCCGCGTCACCGTCGATGTAGGTGATGGCCGAGGACGCGGCGCCGGTGTTCACGAACCCCGGGTCGTGGGTGATGTACCCGGTCGTCGCCAGCAGCTTCCCCAGCTCGATCCCAGGGGCACCCTCGACCGGGTGGATCACCTTGAACTCGTGCTCGCCATCGGGCAGGCGCAGCGTCGCGGTCTCGCCGGACTGCCCCGCAGCCGTCGTCGCGTCGGACATGTAAGTCCCTCTCACGTTCAGCACGGGCCGGCGGCGCCTGTAGGTTCCACAGGTACGCCCTCTTTTACGCGCGCGACCCACGGCCTCGCTGCACACCGCCCCGCTGGGGTATGAATTCCCCACCACGCTAGTCGAGAATGGGGTCGATGCGCAGCGGGTGGGTTGCTCACAACCGCCCCTTTGGGACCAGGTTCACACGGCGGATGCCATATCTTCGGCCGTCGGTGGTTCCGCCCCGCTCCGGGAGACCGTGATCGACGCCGCTTTCGCCGCGAATTCGAGCGCCGAACTCCAGTCGTCGGCGTCGAGAGTGGACAAGTCGCGCACCTCGTGGGAGTACAGCCACGCGAGCAAGGCGCCTTGCACCGTGTCACCGGCACCGATCGTGTCGACGACGGCGACTCGGCGTGACGGGGCGTGGGCAATTTCCCCCGCCCGCGTGACGACGGTCAACCCTTGCGCGCCACGGGTCAGCACCACGGCGTCGACACCGTAAGAGGTCCAGACCTTTGCCGCCTCGATCGGATCGGCGCCTCGGGTGAGCCATTCCGTGTCGTCGTCGGAGATCTTGAGCAACCGGACAGCCGGCAGCCAGGACTCGAACCGTGCCCGGTACGCCGCCGGATCGGTGATCAGCGCCGCGCGGATGTTCGGGTCGAGGACGGTCAGGACACCTCGCGCGGATTCACGGCGCAACACGGTTTCGTAGGTGCTCGCACCCGGTTCCAGGACCATGCCGAGCGTGCCGAGCGAGAGCGCGGTCACCTTTCCCGGTAGCGGGCCGGGGTCGCCGACGAGCCTGTCCGCGGTGCCCTCGGTGTAGAAGGTGTACTGCGCGGACCCCTTCTCGTCGAGCGCGACCACGGCGAGCGTCGTCGGCTCGTTTCCCCGCTGCAGCAAGGCGGTGTCGACACCGGAGGCGTGCAGCCGGTCCACCAGCGCGACCCCGAAACGGTCTTCGGAGACACGCGAGAAGAAGCCCGTCGGGACGCCGAGCCTGCCCGCGGCGAGCGCGACGTTGTAGGGACCACCACCCATCCGGGGCAGCAACGCGCGCAACCCACCGTCCACTGTGGAATCCAACGGTTCACCAGGAACGAGGTCGACCAGCGCCTCTCCACCCACCACGATCACGGGCGCGATGCTAGCCGAGGCGACGGCAATCCCACCATGGTTGTCAGGTCAGGACATTTTGTCGCGATTCCGCCGTCCACGCCCCCGCCGCCACCCTCAACGGAGACGCTGACGCGTCCCGATTCCACTCAGAAGGAGTTCGGCCAGCGCGGTGAACGCCTCGGCGTCGGTCACGCCGGTGCGCCTGCCGACCACGCCGGTCTGGATTCCCTCGATGATCAATCCCGCCATTTCCGCGATCAGCCGGGCGTGCACCTCGCGAAAGACACCGTCGGTGACGCCGAGATCGATGAATGACCGGATCCGCGCGGCCGCCGCGCGGCTGTTGAGCTGATACGCGTCCCGCGCCGGGCCGAATTCGGCGATGTCGGTCATGAACGCGGCCGAAGCGCGATTCAGGTATTCGGAGATGCCCGCGAGGTACTCGCCGAGGATCTTGCGGGCGTCGTCGATCCCGGCGATCCGCTCCTCCAGCAGTTCGGCGGCACCCTTGAAGAAGTGGGTGACGACCTTGACCGCGAGCTGCTCCTTGCTGGGCGCGAGCGCGTAGAGGGTCGACTTCGAGCAGCGCAGCCTGGCGGCGAGGTCGTCCAGCGTGAACTGCGAAAACCCCTCGGCGAGGAAGAGCGCTTCGAGTTCCGAGAGCAACGCGCGCTGACGCGCGGTGGGCTGGCGGCGGGTCCTGCTCTCGGTCATCGGATCACTATCCCTTACGCGAATGGCGTGTCCCCAGCCACTTCGTACTGTACTCTCAATAAGCCCACAGTACTGTTTTGAGTACTGCTCAGCTCGGAGGAGTCCCATGCCCGCCGAACGTCTGCTGCCCACCACCGAGGCCAAGGACCTGATCGACCTGGCCAAGGAGATCGCGCGCGAGGAACTCGCGCCGATCGCGAGCAAGTACGAAGAGACCGCGCATTTCCCGCGTGAACAGTTCCGGCTGCTCGGGCGGGCCGGGCTGCTCGGCCTGCCGTACGCGGAGCGGTGGGGCGGCGGCGAGCTGCCGTACGAGGTCTATCTGCAGGTTCTCGAAGAGATCGCGACCGCGTGGATGTCGGTCGGCGTCGGCCTCTCGGTGCACACGATGTCGTGCTTCGCGCTCGCGCACCACGGCACCGACGCGCAGCGGGACCGCTGGCTGCCCTCGATGCTGGAGGGCGATCTGCTGGGCGCGTACGCCCTTTCGGAGACCCACGCCGGCTCCGACGCCGCGGCCCTCTCGACCCGCGCGCGGCTCGACGGCGACCAGTACGTCGTGAACGGCACGAAAGCGTGGATCACCCACGCGGGCGAGGCCGACTTCTACACGACCATGGTCCGTACCAGCGACGACGGCGGACACGGCATCTCGTGCCTGCTCGTCGACGGAACGACGACGGGCCTCTCGGCCGCGCCCCCCGAACGGAAAATGGGCCTCACCGGGTCGACCACCGCGCAGCTGATGTTCGAGAACGCCGCCGTCGACGTCGACCGCCGGATCGGCGAAGAGGGCCAAGGCCTGAAGATCGCCCTGTCGTCGCTCAGCTCCGGACGTCTCGGCATCGCCGCCTGCGCCGTCGGGCTCGCGCAAGCCGCGCTGGACGAGGCGCTGGAGTACGCGAAGGGCCGGACACAGTTCGGGCGGCCGATCATCGAGTTCCAGGGCCTGGAGTTCCTGCTGGCCGACATGGCCGCGACCGTCGAGTCTTCGCGCGCGATGTACCTCGACGCCGCCCGGCGCCGCGACCGCGGCCTGCCCTTCCAGCGGCAGGCGTCGATCGCGAAGCTCGTCGCGACCGATGGCGCGATGAAGGTGACCACCGACGCCGTGCAGGTCCTCGGCGGCGCGGGGTACACGAAGAACTTCCCGGTGGAGCGGTACATGCGGGAGGCGAAGGTGCCGCAGATCTTCGAAGGCACGAACCAGATCCAGCGCATGGTGATCGCGCGCGAACTGCGGAACGCCTGACTCTCCGCGCCGATACGATCACGTCCTCGTCGTGGTCGAACTCGGCTGTCAGGACGCCCCGGCGGTGCACCCTCCCGGGATGACGCGAAAGCCACTTTCGCAACGTCCAAGGTTGCGAAAGTGGCTTTCGCGTCATCCGGCCCGCGTCACTGCCCTCGCGGACCGAACTGCTGCTGCGGCGGCGGGGGCGGCCACCCGGTCTGCGGCGGATAAGGCTGCTGCCCCGGCCCCGGATGCCACTGCGGCTGAGACGGCGGCGGCTGCCGCGGCGGGAACTGATTGACGTACGGCTGCGGGTTTCCCTGCGGCTGCGGGAAACCCGGCTGCTGCGCGGACATCGGCCGCAGGCCCTGCCCGGTCGCGGTGGCGGCGCGTGCCCTGCGCCGCTTCCCGCGGATGAGCATCGTCGCGCCCAAGCCGGTCAGCGCGACCCCGACGCCTGCCATCCAGAGCCCATGGTCACGGAACGTCTCGGCTCGCGATTCGGCGGCGGCCTTCATCTCGGCGTAGGTGTCCTCGCCGGTACTGCGACCGTTCTTCGTGGTCTCGCAGACGTCACCCGGCGACATGATCTTGCCGCCGCATTTGATCAGGTTCGGATCCTCGCGCGAAAACAGCAAGGTGACGACCAGGAAACCGACACCGACGATCAGGACCAAGACCCAGCGCTTCATGTGTTACACGCCCTCCCCATATGTAACACATGAGAGCACAGGTCGAGTTCCGTGACAAGGGCGAAGATCAGTGTTCGCGGTATTTGCGGTCCTTGGTGACGCCCACCCCTGCCTCCTCGTCGAAGTGATACACCTCGCGTCCGCGCACGAACACCCGCATCGCGCGGTTCATCACGTCCAGCGGGTCACCCGACCAGAGGACCACGTCGGCGTCGAGGCCCGGCTTCAGCGAGCCGACCTTGTCGTCGAGGTTCAGCATCGCGGCCGGGTTCACGGTCAGCGCCCTGAGCGCGGTCTCCGGGTCCAGACCGTCCTTGACCGACAGGGCAGCCTGGTACACCAGGAAGTTGATCGGCACGACCGGGTGGTCGGTGGTGATCGCGATCCGCACACCCGCCCTGGCGAGGATGCCGGGCGCGCGCAGGGTGCGGTTGCGCAGCTCCACTTTGGACTTCGTGGTGAACAGCGGGCCGAGGATCACCGGCACGTCGCGCTCGGCGAGCAGGTCCGCGATCAGGTGCCCTTCGGTGCCGTGGTTGATCACCAGCTTGTAGCCGAACTCGTCCGCCAGCCGGATCGCGGTCACCATGTCGTCGGCGCGGTGGACGTGCTGGTCCCAGAACAGCTCGCCGTCGAGCACCTTGGCGAGCGTCTCCTTGCCCAGGTTGACCTCGAACGGCTTGCCCTCACCGGCGGCGTGGTCACGCTGGGCGGCGTAGTTGCGCGCGGCGGTGAACGCGTCGCGGATGATCGACGCGACGCCGAGCCTGGTCGACGGCGTCTGCTTCTTGTCCCCGTAGACCCGCTTCGGGTTCTCGCCGAGCGCGCTCTTCACGCTGACGTCCTCGGCGAAGATCATGTCGAGCACGGTCCGGCCCCAGGTCTTGACGCCGATCGTCTGCCCGCCGATGGGGTTCCCGGAGCCGGGTTTGATGACGACGCTGGTGACACCGCCCGCGAGCGCGTCGTCGAAACCGGACTCGTACGGGTCGATCCCGTCGACGGCCCGGAACCGCGCGCCGTTCGGGTCGGTCATCTCGTTGGTGTCGTTGCCCGACCAGCCTTCGCCGTCCTCGTGGACGCCGAGGTGGGCGTGCGCGTCGATGAACCCGGGCAGTACCCAGGCACCCGCGGCGTCGACCAGTTCGGCGTCGTCGGGGACGTCGACGTCGGCATCGGTGCCGACCGCGACGATCTTTCCGTTCTCGATGAGGACCGTGCCGCCGTCGATCGGCTCACCGTCCACAGGGACGACGTAACCACCGACGATGGCCTTGACCAGTGCGTTGTTCGACATGCTTTGACACGCTAACGAACTGTGGCCCCCGGACGCACGCGGGTCTTCTCAAAATGCACCACTCGGTAGTGCAACTCGGGCGTCCGGCGCGTCTCGACGTAGCCGAGCTTCGGATACATCCGCAGCGGCCCGAAGCTCCGCTCGCCGGTGAACAGGCGGAACACCGTCACCGAAGCGGGCATGGCCGCCTCGGCGGCGAGAAGCAGGGAACTGCCGAGCCCGTGCCCCTGCCGGTCCGGCGCGACGACGAGCCTGCCGACGAGCCCGGCCCCGCCGTCCACGACGATCCGGACACTGGCCACCAGCCGCCCGGATTCCCTGGTGCCCCAAGCGAAACACGCGGTGTCGCCCAGCGCGCCCTTCGTCTGTTCCAAGGTTTCCAGCAGCGGCGGCAGCTCCAGGGTGTCGTGCGCCCGCGCCTCGGTCACATAGGCCGCCCGCTGCAGCGTGAGCATCTCCCCCGCGTCCGCGGGACCGAGCCGGAGCAAAGTCATCGACGCACCCGGATTCCCCAGCTCCCGGTCCACGAGGTGGCGGGGTCGAGCTCGATCAGGCCGGTACCGGTGTTGAGCGCGTCGGCGGGGCAGGTCATCGGCTCGATCGCCACCGCCCGGCCGCGTCCGACCAGGTCGTCGGGGGTGAACACCTGCGCCCAACGGAAGTCCGGGCCCGCCCAGACCAGCAGTTCCCGCTCACCGTGTGCCAGGACGTGGTGGTGGTTGCCGTCCGCCGCGACGCTCAGCCCGCCGAACGCGGTGTCGAGGTCGACACCCTCGAGCACCTTGCCGGACCGGAAGTCGTACTCGGTGCCCTCGACGTCCCGCTCCTCGGCATACGGCATCTGCTCGTCACCGAGATAGGGCCGGACGCGGCTCGCGGGCAGCGTCAGGGTCAGCTCGTCGGTGGGCACGTCGCCGATACGGAAGTACGGATGCGTACCGAGCCCGACGCCGATCGGGCTCTCGCCCTCGTTGCGGATCTCGTGCGTCACGACCAGTTCGCGCGGCGCGATCTCGTAGGTGATCGTCGCGCGCAGCGGTACCGGCCAGCCCTCCTGCACCGGAACGTCGATGGCCAGGGTGATCGACGACTCCGCGTGCTCCAGCAGTTCCCATTCCTCGTGCCGGGTCAGGCCGTGGATGGCGTTGCCGCGTGCCTCTTCGGTGATCGCGAGCTGCTGCTTCTCACCCTGGTGGACCCACTGGCCACCCTTGGTGCGGTTCGGCCAGGGCAGGAGCACCTGCCCGGCACCCTTCGGCGGCTTCTCGTCCTCGGCGAACGCCTCGACGTACGGCATCCCGCCGACCTCGAACGCACGCAGCCCGGCACCGATCTCGGTGACGACGGCGCGCGCGTTGCCGCGGGTGATCTCGAACTGCTCTCCGGTGGGATTGGCCATGCGGACGAGGTTACCGGCGGCCGTCAGGCCGGGCTCCCGCGATCGAGGCGGGCCAGCGACGCCCAGTCTCCGAACGCCGGGACTTCCTCCCAGTTGATGTCCAGTTCGACGTCGGAGACATCGGTGATGGTGTCTTCCCTGCTCCCGTAGTCCCGCTCGACCTGCCGCACGATGCCATCCGGCCGGTAGCTGACGAAATGAGCCTTGACCGGCTCTTCGAACTCGCCCGCCTCTCCCGGCGGGTACTCCCACAGGTTCACCGCGGACATGAAGAGCTTTCCGGCTCCGACACGTTTGAACTCGTACTTCAAGTACCTGAGGCGGCGTTCGTCGAAGAACCACACGAGCACGGTGCCCAAGCCCCAGTTCACCTCGATGAACGCGGCGGGCTTCGCGACGTCGCCCACGACCACTCCGAACGGCTCGCCCGCTTCGCCGCGCTTCTCGGCATCGCGCTCGTCCAACGGTGTCACCGGACCCCGCGACTCCCCACTCCACTGCACGCAGTAAGAGATCGTCATCCCGGACACGTCCTTCATCATCGCCCTTCCGGCTCCGGCGTGCAAGTGCCCGCCGTGTCACACACCTGGATGTTCAATTTCTTCGCTTCGTCGACGATGTAGCGCGGGAAGGGTTTCTTGCTCTCCTGCACCGGAACCTCCAGGACCACCTTTCCTTCGATCCTTCTTCCGACTATCGATGGTTTACCCCCGGCCATACCTTCTTGTTCCATCCTCTTGTTCGCCGGAGTTCCCGAGATCACCTTCGGAGGTTCGGGAGAATACTTTCGCGCCGTCTCCCGCAGGTATCGGAGTGCGGTTTCTTCTTTGATCTTCTCGAATTGCGTGAACTTTCGTTCGACGATCTTCTCGCCGGGATCGTACGAGTCGATGTAGTACCCCTCATTCGTTCTCACCTCGGCGTAGTCGTAGAAGGGACGGCGCTCTTCGTTGAACCGGTTTCCCGCCTGTATCCGGTCCCAGATGACCTGAGGCATTCCCGGCGGCGCGACAGATGATTTGGCGACCCCTGGCGCGATTTCAAGTATTTCTTCGGCCGTCTGGTCGATCTCGTCAGCCGTAGGCGGCACCGGAAGGGCTTCAAGTCCTGAGACGACCGTGTCGGTCAGGCCGAAAACCCAGCCCAGACCCGGGACATACGACCAGATCTGAAGGCCCGCATGCGTTTGTTCGCCATAGGCACTGGGATTTTCGGCCATGGCGACGGCACACTCTTCAGCCGTCAAACCCGGCGATCCGTCGAGAGGCACGACGCCCGGACATGTGCGGATCGGATCGGGTAGCGGATCGGCCTGCTGCCGGAGCTTGCGCTCGTCACGTTCGATCTCGAGCATCCGATCGTCCAGCCGCTCGTCCGTCACGTCCTGGTCGGGCGGATCTTCCTGTCGATAGGTGGCCGGTTTCACCTCGCTCTTTACCGGATCAGCCGACTTGTCCGAGGTTTTCTCGTCGCCGTCATCGCCGTCGTCGTCTTTCCGGTCCCGATCCTTCTTGTCGTCGTCTCCGTCGTCCTCTTTGCTTCGAACCTTCTTCTTGTCCTCGTCACGATCGTGTTTTTCGTCGTCCTTGCCCTCGTTCTTTTCGCCCCCGCCGTCGTCGTCCCGCTCATGCCGCTTGTCGTCGTCCTCGTCACGAGAATTCGGCTTCGACGTTTCCACTGCCTGCTTTTTCTTCGCGGGCTGCGGGTTCTTGACCTGTTTTTTCGGCGGGGCGACGACTCGCTGAGTGGCCCCTGCCCGCTTCACCTCCTTTTGCCCCTCCTTGTCGCGGCCGGGAACTTGCGACTTGTCGTCGCTGGGACAGCCCGTGCAGACCGGTGGCCCCTGCGAGGTCCCACCCTGGGCTCTCGCGTTCGCCGTTCCGGTTCCGAACAGACCGAACAACACCGCCAGCGCCGCGCCGGCCACCGCGTTCACGACCCACCGCACCACGGTCGAGATCTTCGCCTCGCACATCCGCCCCACCCCGCGATCGACAGAAATCCAGTCGCCGATCACGGTGCCCGCCGGTGGTTCGATACCGGTTCATTCGCGGTACATCCACACGTTCGCCGATCGCGTGTGGACCTACGTCGAGCCGGATCGCGCGGCCGGCCGGGTCACGTGCCCGGCGAGCCTACGTCCACTCTGGACACTCTCGACCGGTCATTCGACGAAAACCGTTGTCGCACAAGAGGAGTTGGCCCGAGCGACTGCGGCGTTCGCTTTCGCTTGGACCGACTGCCGAGGTCGCCTTGACATCCACACGCCATTGGTTATAGCTTCTAACTAACATTAGAGCTACTAAAGGAGCACTCGTGGCCACTCTTCGTCCGACCACCGCACTTGTCGCGATCCCACTGGCCCTCGCCGGCGTCCTCGGCGTCACCGCCACCCCCGCCCAGGCTTCCCCGAAGCCGACTTCTCTCACCTGTCAAGGCAAAGGTGTCGACCCGGCCGCGAAGGCCCGCTATCGGACCGAAGCCTTCATCCAGGCGCCGCTGCGCAAGATCTGGAACCTCCAGACCGACGTCGAAGCCTGGCCTTCCTGGCAGGAACCCGCCGCGCCCATGACCATCGAGCGCCTGGACCCGGGTCCGCTCCGGCAGAACTCCCGGTTCCGAGCGACCATCGAGGTGCCGCCCGTGGTCATCACCTCCACCGTTGGGCAGCTGCGGCACGGCGCATGCCTCCGCTGGACCGGACCGGCCGAAGGGCCCGGGTTCCACATCGACGGTGTCCACGTCTGGACCTTCACCAAGGTGACCGGCGGCGTCGTCGTCCGCACCGAAGAAAGCCACACCGGTCCCCAAGCCACCCCCGGCAGCGACATGGGCCTCGAAACCTGGCTCAGCGACCTGAAAACCGCCGCCGAGGCGGACCCTTGCTCCTGATCTGGTCTCGCGGAGAAGGGCCAGCTCGCCCCAACGAGTCACGAACCTCCTTGAGTTACTAGACCGGTCGTCATAGTTCGGGCTACAGTCGGCCGCATGGTCCGCCGTACCGACACCAGGCAGCGCATGCTCGATTCCGCCGCCACCCTCTTCCAGCAACAGGGCTACCACGCCACCGGTCTCACCCAGCTCGTCGCCGCCGGCGGCGCCCCCAAGGGATCGCTCTACTTCCACTTCCCCGGCGGCAAGGAGCAGCTGGCCGCCGAGGCCATCCGCCAGTCCGCGGAGCGGCTGTGCGACACCTTGCGCGCGATCGTCGCGGACTCCCCCGACGTCATCACCGGCATCGAGAACGTCGTCGAGGCACTCGCCGTCTCGCTGGACGAGTCGGATTTCCAGCGCGGGTGTCCACTCGCGACGGTCGCGCTCGACGCGTCGGGGGAGAGCGAGCTGATCCGTCAGGCCTGCGCCGACGGCTACACCTCCTGGCATGCGCTCATCGCCGGGGCGCTGGGCACCGAAAAGGCCGATCACCTGGCGACCGTCGTCCTCGCCACCGTCGAGGGCGGGTTGCTGCTGGCCAAGACGTTGCACGACACCGCGCCGCTGCGCGCGATCGCACCCCACCTCCGCGCCACCCTCGAACGGGAGCTGCCCTGATGCGCGTCCACCACCTCGACTGCGGAACCCTGCGGCCCCTCGGCGGCAAGCTCGTCGACGGCAGGCCCGGCCTGTTCCGCCGCGCCGAGCTGATCTGCCACTGCCTCCTGCTGGAGACCGGGACCGGGCTCGTGCTCATCGAAACCGGGGTCGGCACGCCGACCGTCAGCCGTCCGGCGGACTGGCTCGGCGCCGGGTTCGTGCGCCTGGTCAACCCGGTCAGCGACGACGACCTCAGCGCCACCACGCAGATCCGGGAACTCGGCTTCGACCCGGCCGACGTGCGCGACATCGTGCTGACCCATCTCGACCTCGACCACGCGGGCGGGCTCGTCGACTTTCCCCAGGCCAGGGTGCACGTCCACGCTCGCGAGCTCCAAGCCTTGGAGAAGCCGGCCGACCGCAAGGAGGCGAGCCGCTACCGCAAGGTCCAGTTCGACCACGGCCCGATCTGGCGGTCGTATCGCGCCGACGGCGAGCCGTGGTTCGGCTTCGACGCCGTCCGCGAGCTCGAAGGGGTCCCGGACGTCCTGCTCGTCCCGCTCGCCGGGCACACCCGCGGGCACGCCGGGATCGCGATCGACACCGGCGACGGCTGGCTGTTCAACGCCGGGGACGCCGTCTTCTGCAACGGCGAACTCGACCAAAAGCCGCACATCCCCTTCGCGCTGGGCTTCTTCGAGTCGTACATGCAGACGGAAAAAACGGCCCGACTGGACAATCAGCGCCGGCTGCGCGAACTTGTCAGTGACAACGGTGACGAAGTGACGGTCTTCGCCGCGCACGACGCCACCGCATTCGAGCGGCTCAGCCAGAGGAGCAGGATATGAAGGTCCACCACCTGAACTGCGGCACCATGCGCACGCCAGGGGGCAGGTTCCTCGACGGTCAGCCCGGTCTGCTGCGGCGGTCCGAACTGGTGGCGCATTGCCTGCTCATCGAAACCGACGACGGGCTCGTGCTGGTGGACACCGGCTTCGGCCGCCAGGGCGTGGCCCGGCCCGGCGCCTGGCTCGGCACGCCGTTCACGCTGATGGTCGGCGCGAAACCGGTCGAAACGGAGACCGCGGCCCATCACGTCGAGGCGCTCGGCCACAAGCTGGAGGACGTGCGGCACATCGTCTGCACGCATCTCGACGTCGACCACGCGGGTGGGCTCGCGGACTTCCCGAACGCCGTCGTCCACGTCCGCGCCGAGGAGCACGACGCGGCGACGGCTCCGCGCAACGCGAGCGAGAAACTCCGCTTCCGCGCCAACCAGTTCGCTCACCGTCCACTGTGGAACAAGTACGACGAGGCAGGCGACGAGTGGTTCGGTTTCCAGGCGGTCCGCGAGCTCAAGGGCCTGCCGCCGGAGATCCTGCTGGTCCCGCTGGCGGGCCACACCCAGGGCCACACGGGTGTCGCCGTCGACACCGGTGACGGCTGGTTGCTGCACGCGGGCGACGCGTATTTCTTCCACGGTCAGCTGGATCCGGTGAAGCCGCACTGCCCGCCGGGGCTGACGATGTTCCAGAACATGATGCAGACATTGCGCAAGCCCCGGCTGGAGAACGTCGAACGGCTGCAAGAGCTGAGCCGGGAACACGCCGACGAGGCCACCGTGTTCTCGGCCCACAGCCCGGTGGAATACCAGGCGCTCAGCCGGTGAAAGAAGGCCGGTGAAAAAAGAGGTCAGCGGATCGGCGGCTCGATGGGCCGCCGGTCCTCTTCACTGTGCGTGGCCCGCATGACGAGCCAGTTGATCCCCCACAGCACGATGCCGACACCGAGCAGGATCGCGGCGACCTTGTAGTCGCGCGCGGGCCGCCCGGACAACGGGGTCACCAGGTAGACGCAGAAGATCGCGGCCAGCGCCGGGATGATCGTCGGCGCACGGAAATGCTTGTGTGCCGCCTTGTCCTTGCGCAGCACCAGAACGGCGACGTTGACAATGGCGAAGACCGCCAGCAGCAGCAACGCCGTCGTGCCACCGAGCACGCCGATGTCCACAAAGGACACCAGACCGATGGCGATGACACTGGTGAACACGATCGCCACCCACGGGCTGCGGCGGAACGGGTGCACCGTGCCGAGCTGCTTCGGGATGATCCGCTGGTTGGCCATACCGTAGAGCAGGCGGCTGGCCATCAGCATGTTGATCAGCGCCGAGTTGATCACCGCGAAGAGACCGATCGCGGAGAAGACCTCACGGGGGAAGCCGGGCGCCCCGACGTCGAGCACCTTCAGCAACGCGCTGCTCTTGGCCGCCTCCAGCTCGTCGGCGGGCACCAGCAGCGAAGAGGTCACGGAGACCATGATGTAGATGGTCGCGGCGATGACCATGCCCCACAGCATCGCCTTCGGGAAGATCCGGATCGGGTCCTTGCACTCCTCGGCCATGTTCACCGAGTCCTCGAAGCCGACCATCGCGAAGAACGCCAGCGACGTCGCCGAAGTGATCGCCACCAGCATCGTCTGGTTCTCGGTGTCGAATTCGACCAGCCGCGACGCGTCCCCGTTGCCGTTCAGCACCGCCCAGACGCCGACCCCGATGATGATCAGCAGACCGCCGATCTCGATACAGGTCAGCACCACGTTGGTCTTCACCGATTCGGCGACGCCGCGGAAGTTGATCAGCGCGAGGCCGATCACGAAAAGGATCGCCACCAAGGGCATCGGCGCGGTGATGAACTCCGCGAGATAGGTGTCCCCGAAGGCCTTCGCCGCGGACGAGGCCGACGTGATCCCCGAGCACATCACCGCGAACGCCACCATGAAGGTGAGGAAGCGGATCTTGAACGCCTTGTGCGTGTAGAGCGCCGCCCCCGCCGCCTGCGGGTACTTGCCGACCAGCTCCAGGTAGCTGAACGCGGTCATGATCGCGACCACGAACGCGATCAGGAACGGCACCCACAGCGCGCCGCCCACCCGGCCCGCCACCTGTCCGGTGAGCGCGTAGACGCCGGTGCCGATGATGTCGCCGACCACGAAGAACAGGAGGAGCTTGGAGCCCATCACCCGTTTCAGGCTCGGCTGCCCCGCCGGACCCGGTTGTTCGGTTGTCGATGTGTCCGCCATGCGGCAAGAGTGTGCCGCATCACGTCTGTGACGAACAGTCCGATTTGGTCAGTTCTTCGTCACGGGTTGGCCGGGCGTCGGCGTGGGTATCTCGCTCAGTTGGCGTCGACCGCGGTCTTCACCAGCGGCGCCATCATCTCCTGCGTCATCTTGACCGGCCCGGTGTAGTTGACCAGTACCGGGACGTCGCCCGACAGTTCGGCGGCGGCCAGGGTCGCGGTCTTGTTCTCGTCGACGTAGTAGATGGCGCCCTCGCCGACACCGGCGACGTCCTTCGAGCCCGGCTTCGCCTTCTTCAGCGCCGCGACCATCTCCGCGGGCTTGATCGGGTTGCCTTCGAAGCGGGTCACCGCGAGCGCGCCGATCTGCTTGCCGGCGGCCGAATAGACACAGCTCTTGGCCTTGCCGCCGTTGGCGGCGTTGTCCTGCACCGGTCCCGGCGCCGACGTCACACCTTCGAGGGAGACGGCCTTCCCGACGGCCTCGGCGGGCAGCAGCGCGCACGGTTCCTTCGACCCGTTGCCACCGGTGGGCGTGGCCGAAGAACTCGGTGCGGCCGACGACGACGGGGCGGGCGCCTGGCTCGACGGTTTGGCCGCGTTGTCCGGCTTCTGGTCGCCGGACGAGCAGGCGGTGACGGTCGCGATGACAGCGGCGAACAGGATGATCGCCCGTGAAATACGCATGGGGCCGACGATAGCCCCGGCCGATCAGTCCACCGGGGCCCGGTACCGCCAGAAGGAAGGGATCAGCAACGCCGCGCCGACGACCAGCACGATGACCAGCACGCCACCGCCGGAAGCGGCGGCGGCCGTGCCCACGCCGGCGGCGGCCCAGCCGTGGGTGAGGTCGGCGATCCGCGGTCCGCCCGCGACGACGACGGTGAACACACCCTGCAACCGTCCGCGCATCTCGTCGGTGGTGGCGACCTGGAGGATCGACATCCGGTAGATCGCGCTGACCATGTCGGCCGCCCCGGCGAGCGCCATGAAGAAGACCGCGAGCCACAGCGACTGCGCGAGACCGAAGCCGACGATCGCGGCGCCCCAGACGCAGATCGCGATGACGACGCCGACACCCTGTTTCTGGATCCTGGTCAGCCAGCCGGAGAAGAGGCCGATCAGCATCGCGCCCGCCGGGAGCGCGGCGTAGAGCCAGCCCAGTGCCGGGCCGCCGCCGGGCGGGTCGCCGAAGGTGCGCTCGGCCATCTCCGGGATCAGCGCACGCGGCATGCCCGCGACCATCGCGATGATGTCGACGAGGAACGAGGCCAGCAGGATCTTCCGCGTCGCCAGGTATTTGAAGCCGTCGATGATGTCGCGGAGCCCGGCGCGGCGCGCGATCTCGCCGAGCGGCGGGATCGGCGGCAGCCTCCAGACCGCGAAGAGTGTCGCGGTGAGCGCGATGACGTCGATCAGGTACAGCGTCGAGAGGCCGAGGATCGGGATCAGCGAACCGGCGAGCAGGGGGCCGAAGACCGCGCCGAAGGTGGCCATCGTGCTGCTCAGCGCGGTCGCGGAGGCGATCAGGTTGTCCGGGACAAGGCGGGCGACGACGGCGCCGCGGGTCGGCATGTTGATCGCGAAGAACGCCTGGTTGACCGCGAGCAGGACGAGGACGAGCCACACCGAGCCGAGGTTCAGGAACGCCTGGAGCCAGAGGACCGCCGAGGTGACGGTGACCCCGACGTTGGTGACCAGGAGGAGTTTGCGGCGGTCGACGGCGTCCGCGATGGCGCCGCCCCAGAGCCCGAAGACGAGCAGGGGGACCAGTGCGACCAGGCCGGTGAGGCCGACGTACGCCGACGAGCCGGTGAGGTCGAAGACCTGTTTGGGGACCGCGACCGCGGTGAGCTGGGAGCCGACGGCGGTGACGGCGGTGGACAGCCACAGGCGGCGGAACGCGGGGATCTTGAGCGGGCGGGTGTCGACGACGATCGAGCCGAACAGCTTCCGGGCACCTTTACGCTGGTCAACCCCCACGTCGTCACTCACAACCCGGCAGCTTAGCCCCGCTAACTAACCGAATGCGCGCGATTTTGGTCACCCGGTCGCGTGTGAAGGCCCTCTTCCCTCGGCTCAGCCGAGGAAGAGGGCCTTCAGGCGCGGAAGCTACGGCGCGACGCGCTCGATCTGCCAGCCGTCGTCGGTCCGGACGTAGCGGAGCCGGTCGTGCATGCGGTCCTCGCGGCCCTGCCAGAACTCGACGAAGTCGGGCCGGATGCGCCAGCCGCCCCAGTGCGGCGGGAACGGGATGTTCTCGACGTCGGCGAAGCGGCGCTCGATGCCGTGCAGCGCGGTCTCCAGCGCACGGCGGCCGTCGACGACGCGGGACTGCGGCGAAGCCCAGGCCCCGAGCTGCGAACCGCGGGGGCGCGACGCCCAGTACTCGGCGGTCTCGGCGACGTTGACCTTCTCCACCTCGCCACGCACGTGGACCTGACGCTGCAGGGCGTACCACGGGAAGGTGATCGACGCGTAGCGCGTCGCGGTGAGGTCGTGGCTCTTCGTCGACGTGTAGTTCGTGTAGAACACGACGCCGCGCTCGTCGAGGCCCTTGCACAGGACGGTCCGGGAGGACGGCCTGCCCTCCGGGTCGGCGGTGGCGAGCACCATCGCGTTCGGTTCGGCGATCCCGGCGGAGACGGCCTCGTTCAGCCAGTCCTGCAGCTGGGCGGTCCAGTTCTCCGCGAGGGCGGACTCGTCGAGGGCCGCGCCTTCGTAGGCGACCCGCATCCCGGGCAGGCGCACGACGGCGTCGTCCCCGCCGACGGCGCTGTCTTTGATCTCCGGCATCATCCCGCCAAACCTCCGTACCCGGTCAGGGCATCTGTGACTTCGGCTTTGCCGCCGACGGTATTGCCTAGAACGCGGCGGCGAAACCCACTGAACGGTGACTCCCGACACCCCCGGCCGGACATCAGCGTGTAACCGCCGGGCCGCAACCCGTTATCCCCCGGTTACCTGCCGGACCCTGATCGATAAAGGCCGGTCCCCCCTCCCCGTCGCCACGGAGGCAGGTTCATGACCGGCACGCTCGCTCCGCTTCGACAGGGGTGTCGCACTGTCGCTTCGGTGGCGCGCTGCCGGACTTCCTCGCCCTCGGCGTGGCCGGGGAGACGCACGCGCTGGAGCCGATCGCTACCTGGAGGCGCCTTCGCCTCGCTGTTCGTCGTGGTCGGCCAGATCAAGATCGACACCACCAACGTCTATTCCGGTCGCTCCCGTTCGCAGACTTCTTCTCCCGGGTTCCGCACCGGCATCCGGGGTAGGTCTGGCACGTCCCGGTGAACTGCGGAATCGCGCTCGCACCGAGGGAATTCGGCACGTTCGCCCTCCTGAACAAGATTCTCGGCTTCTACTCGAACGTGGCAATCGCCTGGATAGGCGCGGTCTGCGCCGGATCTGGTCATCGCGAACCGCTCGACATCTCGCCGTGTCACCTCGAATTCAAACGGGCCTGTCTTCCGAAACTCGATCCGGTCGCTTTCGGATCGATTTCGCCGCGTCGACACTTTCCATTACTGCCTGTTTCGACACTTTCGGGCAATTCATGGCCGCATTCGGCCCGCTGCTCGCACTCGCCGTCGCGAGGGTGCTCGTTCCGGCCGTCGCCGTCGCCGCCAAGGGCGGGCCTATCTGGCCCGTCCTAATTCTGTCATTCGACAGAAATTAGCCGCGGAAGAACTTCGCTCGACACATATCTGCACGGTGCGTCAGGGCGAGTGCGAACTCCCGGACATCGCGGACTGGGCGAACCAGTCCGGAGACCCCTGCTCGCCGTGCCGCACCCTCGACGCGACCTGCCACGGCCTGTGCCGGACAGCGGGGCCGTCGACCTGCCGATGCCGACGGCGCGGCTTCGAGACGCGGCGAAGGCCACCATCGGGAGGGTCGAAATCCCCACGGCGGCCTTCGCTTCTCCAGTCTTGCGTCA
The DNA here is from genome assembly GCA_049998115.1 of Amycolatopsis sp. cmx-4-19. Lineage (GTDB taxonomy): Bacteria > Actinomycetota > Actinomycetes > Mycobacteriales > Pseudonocardiaceae > Amycolatopsis. Next base: position 238,594 of record JAEBEO010000002.1, read on the forward strand.
GTTCGTGACAGTGAACTCCGCGCGAACAATCCAGCCCCAGCAGTCGTACGTCGCCGCGTACCGCCCCGGCACCGTCCCTACTGGACCGTCCCCTCGCAACGCGACACCGATCCCGCCGGTACCGCCGTCTCCCACTACCCGCAAGGGAATCGGCGCGGCGAGACCGTCCGCGACGAGGGTCTTCGCGAGTTCGCCGGCACCCGACGGACGCAGGCAGTAGATGTCCGCGGTGACCGTCCCACCTGCGACGACGGTGGCCGGGCTGAGCACCAGGCTCGGCGGTCTGGTCGCGTTCGCCTGCCCGGCCCCGAGCATCGTGGACACCAGGGCCAGCCCTGCCGCGCACACCGCGGCCGAACGAATTTTCATCCTCTGCTCCCTCCAGGAGGCGGGCGCGGATTTCACCCGCCACCAAGTCCACGCGCGCCGCCGCGCCCGGGTTGCCCACTCCGTGAGACCCCGCCCGATGGGACGAACGGGGCCGGATTTAGCAGAATGTGACAGGAATTCGGGCAAGAGCTGATCATCACACTAGGTAGACCTTGCGCCCCTCGATAGGATCGCCGCCGAGGGCAACGGGGTGATCACCTCTATACAGACTGTTTAGAGGTTCAGGGTGGGACGGCCGGGTGTGCGGCTGCTCCGTCCGCTAATGCCGGCCGTGCTTCCGGGAGGGAGTACGACGTCGGCCGGTCACTCCTGCGCTCGCGCCGCCGGAACTTCTACTCGTGTTACTCCCCTTCCCCAGGAGTGCGTTGTGATTTCCCGTTCCCGCCGTCTCATGACGGCGTTGTTGTGTGCCATTTCCCTGGCCGGTGTGACAGCTCTTTCGGCTTGTTCGGACAGCACCGCCACTTCCGGCGCCAAGGTCACCATCGGTTACAGCGCTTGGCCGGGTTGGTTCCCGTGGGCGGTGGCCCAGGAGAAGGGCCTCTTCGAAAAGAACGGCGTGACCGTCGACCTGAAGTGGTTCGACAGTTACACCGAAAGCATCAACGCGCTCTCCTCGGGAGCGATCGACGCCAACAGCCAGACCCTCAACGACACCCTCGCCTCGGTCAGCGGTGGCGCGAAGCTGTCGGTGGTCCTGGTCAACGACAACTCGACCGGCAACGACAAGATCATCGCCCGCGAGGGGATCTCCGGCGTCGCGGACCTCAAGGGCAAGAAGATCGCCGTCGAGCAGGGCACCGTCGACCACTACCTGCTCCTGCTCGCGCTGCAGGAGGCGAAGCTGACCGAAAAGGACGTCGAACTGGTCCCGCTCCTGACCGACGCCGCCGCGGCCGCGTTCGTCGGCGGTCAGGTCGACGCCGTCGCCGCGTTCGCCCCGTTCACCACGACGGCGCTGCAGCGGCCCGGCAGCCGCGCGGTCGCGACGTCGGCCGAGTTCCCCGGCGCCATCCCCGACCACCTCGCCGTCTCCGAAAAGCTGTCGAAGGAGCGCAAGAAGGAGGTCCAGGCGTTGGTCAACACCTGGTTCGAGACGGTGGCCTGGATCAAGGCCAACAGGGACGAGGCCGTCCAGATCATGGCCAAACGCGGCGCCGTGACGATCGACGAGTACAAGACCTACGACGCGGGCACCACGATCTTCACCAAGCAGCAGAACCTCGACGCGTTCACCCCCGGCGTCACCCCGGCCCACCTGAACTTCCAGGCAGGCAAGATCGCCGACTTCATCGTGTCCAACGGCCTCGCGCAGAACCGGCCCGACTTCGACGGGCTGTTCGACGACCAGTTCGTCAAGTCGGTGCCGTGAGCACCACGGACTCGGCGCGCCAGGCCGCTCAGCGGACGGACGCCGCCGAGGAGGCCGAGGCGCTGCGCCTCGACGACGAACAGCGGCTCGCCGACGCGCAGGAGGACCGGCGCCAAGGCGGCACGCGACCGGACTGGTCGCCGCTGCCCCGGCGTGCGGGTCTCAAACCGGACGCGTCCCCGCTGTTCTCGCTCCGGACGCCGATCCCCGCGCGCTGGCGCTGGACGCTGGCGGTGGCCTCGTTCGCGATCCCGCTGCTGATCTGGGTGACGCTGAACGCGCTGGGCGTCGTCAACCCCACGTTCCTGCCGACGCCTGCCGCGGTGCTCGACGCCGGGCTGAAGATGATCGAATCGGGTGAGCTGTTCAGCGATCTCTGGGCCACCACCCAGCGGGTGCTGCTCGGTTTCGGGCTCGCGGTGCTCGTCTCGGTGCCGCTCGGCATCGTGATGGGGACGTTCAACGCCGGGCTGGCGCTGTTCGAGCCGGTCATCGCGATGCTGCGCTACCTGCCGGCGAGCGCCTTCATCCCGCTGCTGATGATCTGGCTCGGCCTCGGCGAGCCGTCGAAGGTCGCGGTCCTGTTCCTCGGCACGGTCTTCTTCAACACGCTGATGACGGCCGACGCCGTGCGCGGGGTGCCGAATCCGCTGATCGACGTGTCGTACACGCTCGGCGCTCGGCGCGGCGAGGTGCTGCGCAAGGTGATCATCCCGCACGCGCTGCCCGGCATGATCGACGCGACCCGCGTCAACGCCGCCGCCGCGTGGAACTTCGTGGTGGTCGCCGAACTGATCAACGCCACCTCCGGGCTGGGCCTGCGCATCATGCGGGCGCAGCGGTTCACCCAGACCGACCGGATCTTCGCGCTGCTGATCGTGATCGGCCTCCTCGGCCTGGTCATCGACATCGCGTTGCGGCAACTGCGGACCCGGGTCGGGAAGTGGGCGGCGTGACCCTTCGGCTGAAGGCCATCGCCAAGGACTACACCGTCCGCGGCAAGACGACCCGGGCGCTCGACGGGATCGACCTGGACATCGCGCGCGGCGACTTCGTCTGCGTCGTCGGCGCGAGCGGATCGGGCAAATCGACCCTGCTCTCGCTGATCGCCGGGCTGACCGAACCGTCCGAGGGCCTGATCACCCTCGACGGCGACGCGGTGACCGGGCCCGGCCCGGATCGCGGGCTGGTGTTCCAGCACGGGGCGCTGTACCCGTGGCGCACGGTGGAGAGCAATGTCGCGTTCGGCCTCGAACTGCTGAGCCTGGACAAGACCGAACGCGCCCGCCGTGTCGACTGGTATCTGGACGAGACCGGGCTCGCCGGACTGCGGAAATCGTTGCCCAAACAGCTCTCCGGCGGGCAGAAGCAGCGGGTCGCGATCGCGCGGGCGCTGGCGTGCGAACCGGAAGTCCTGCTGCTCGACGAACCTTTCGGCGCGCTGGACGTCCAGACCAAAGAGGATATGCAGGTTCTGATCCGCCGGATCTGGACCGACACCGGTACGACGGTGCTGATGGTGACCCACGACGTGGAAGAAGCCGTGTTCCTGGGTCGTCGTGTCGTGGTGCTGGCGTCGGACCCCGGCCGGGTCGCCGCCGACATCGCTGTCGACCTGCCCGGCACGCGCGACCTCGCGGTCAAGCGCTCGCCGGAGTTCCTCGCGCTGCGCGCATCCATCGAAGACCTCGTCCGGGAGCAGCACCGCGGACATCTCGGGCGGAGTTGAAGAGAAAGGTGATCATGAGGCACGGGAAGACCCGGCCGGAACGCACCCCGCGTTCCGGATTTCTCGGCAGACTCGGCATCCGGGGCAAGCTCAACCTGCTCCTGATGTTGCCGCTGACCGCCGTGGTGCTGGTGTCAGTGCCCTATGTCGCCGGTGAAGTCGACGACGCGCGGTCCGCCCGTACCACCGCCGACGTCGCGTCGCAGGCCCGCTCGCTCGGCACGCTGGCGTGGGAACTTCAGCGGGAACGGCTGCTGACGGCGCATTACATCGCGTCGTCTTCGGCGGGCAGCGCGGCGATGCTGAAACAGCAGGGCGTCGTCGCCGACACGGTGAACCAGGTGCGTTCGCGGCTGACCGCCGACGCGCCGGAAGAGCTTGCCGCCGCACTGGTCCGGATCGGTTCGCTGGACGAGATCCGGGCGAACGCGCTCCGGCGCGGCGCCTCGCTCGACAGCGTGGCGCGGACCTACCACGCGGTGATCGACGCGGTCATCAACTCGCTTCGCCTGGTGCCGCAGCAGACCAGTGACGCGGAGGGCACGCGGCAGCTGACCGCGCTCGAAGCGCTGCTGCGCGCGAACGAGGAGAACTCGTTGCGCGGGATGGCGTTGATCATCGTGCTGGTCAACCCCGACTCCGGTGGACCGGTGCTGGACGACGCGAAACAGCAGGCGTCGCTGTTCCTCGAACGGTTCGTGCAGCAGGCCGACGTCACCCAGGCCACGAAGGTGGTCCAGGTGGACCAGGGTGAGACGGGCCGCCGGGTCGACGCGCTGGAGGCACGGCTGCCGGAGGTGCGCGGCCAGCAGGCCGTGCAGGGATTGCTGCCGGACATCCTCGGCGCCGTCGAGGCCCAGTCGAACCAGCGGCGGCTCGCCCAGGACGAGGTCACCAACGGCATCACCGACGCGGCGACCGCGCGAGCCGACGCCGCGCAGAACCTCGCGTGGACCATCGGTATCGGCGCGGGCTTGCTGCTCCTGCTGGTCGGTGGTCTCGCGATCGCGGTCAGCCGGTCGATCGCGGATCCGCTGCGGAAGCTGACCAGGGCGGCGACGTCGGTCGCCGACCTCGCGAGTACCGAACTGGTCCGCGTCACCGACACCGAGCAGGCCGAGGAACTCGCGCCGCGGCTCGCCACCATCGACGTCTCCTCCCAGGACGAACTCGGGAAGCTGGCCGAGGCGTTCAACCGGGTCCAGGCCACCGCGGCCGAACTGGTGGAACGCCAAGCCGTCACGCGGCGCAACGTCGGCATGATGTTCGCGAACGTCGCGAAACGCACGCAGAACCTGGTGGGCAGGCAGCTGGCGCTGGTCGACGAACTGGAGCGCAACGAACAGGACGTCGCCCTGCTGGCGAGCCTCTACCGGCTCGACCACCTCTCCACCCGCCTGCGCCGGAACGCCGACAACCTTCTCGTCGTCTCGGGAAACCGGGACGAGGCCAGGATTTCCGGACCGATCGAGCTGTCGACGGCGTTGCGTTCGGCGCTCGCGGAGATCGAGGACTACCAGCGCGTCCGGCTCGGCTCGATGGGCGATGTCCTGCTGTCGTCGCCGTTCGGTTCGGATCTGGTGCTGATCTTCGCCGAACTCCTGGAGAACGCGACGTCGTTCTCCCCGCCGGATTCCTTTGTGGACGTCGGCACGAAGGTCCTCGCCGACGGTTCCTGCCTGATCGTGATCGTGGACCAGGGCATCGGCATGACCGCCGAACGGCTCGCCGAGGAGAACCGCCGGCTGGTCGAACGCGAGCGGCTCGAACTGGCGCCGACCAGTGTGCTCGGCCTGTTCGTGGTCGGACGGCTCGCGCGGCGGCACGGGCTCAAGGTCGAACTGACCGAGACCGAGCCGAGCGCCGGAATCACCGCGCGGATCGTCGTCCCGCCGAATCTGCTGACCTACCGGCAGCCCGTGCCGAAGTCCGTCCCGGCGCCGCCGGTGTGGCCGACGGCGGAACCGGGCGACGAGCCCGCTCCGCAGCAACGACAGCCGCAGCCGCAGCCCCAGGCCCAGCCGTGGGCGAAGGCGCCCGCGGTCGAACCACCGACGCTGGCGATCACCGGGATGATCCCGCGTGACGGCCGGCGCCCCAAGGATTTCCGGTGGTTCCGCAAAACAGACCGCGAGATCCCGGAGCCGATGCCGGTGCCAGAACCCACCCCCCTGCCGGAACCCGTGCCGGTCCACGAGGCCCCCGCGCCGCCCGCTCCCGCACCGGCACCGACCGCCGATTCCGGGGAGACCCGCGGCGGACTTCGGCGACGGGTGAAGGGCGCTCAGCTTCCCGGTGCCCCCGAAGCACCGTCCCGGCACAAGTCCAGGCATGATCCCGAGGCGGCCAAAGCGGCGTTCGACGGATTCGAAGCGGGGCTCGCGAAGGCCACCGTGCCTTCCCCGAGCGCCGCACCGCCGCAGGCTCCGCCGCCACCGGCGAGCCCGCCCGCGGGCAACCCGATGCCCGCCCCGACACCGATGCCCATGCCGACACCCACCCCGGTACCGGCCGCCTCGCGCGGCGGCCTCACCCGGCGGGTCCCCGGCGCCCAGCTGGCGCCGGGACTGGCGAAGGGGCCGGCCGCACGGCACCAGACCGCGCGGGCGGCCCTGAACACCACCAAGCCCAAGGGCCTGCGTGACCCCGAGGCCGAGCGTGCCGCGTTCGACGCCTTCAGTGACGGGTTGGAGAAAGCCGTCAACCCGGCGATGGAACAGAGAGAGAAGAGCAAGAGATGACGACCGGAGTCAGCGTCGAAGCCCGGAACTTCAACTGGTTGGTGACGCGCTTCGCGCAGAACACGGCGAGCGCGATGGGCGCGATCGCCGTCTCGGCCGACGGCCTGCTGATCGCGATGTCGTCCGAGCTGGAACGCGCCAACGCCGACCGGCTGGCCGCGATCTGCTCGGCGATGCTCGGACTGGCGCACGGTGTCTCCGAGAGCCACCCGCTCGGTTCACCCGACAAGATCATCATCGAGCTGGAGCAGGGTTACCTGTTGGTCTGCACGATCAGCATCGGCTGCTCGCTCGGCGTGCTCGCCACCAAGCAGGCCAGCCTCGGCACGATCGCCTACGAGATGGCGATGTTCGCCAACCGGGCCACCGAGGTGCTCACCCCCGGGCTGATCGAGGAACTGAAGAAGAGCGTCGGCAGCTGAAATGACGAGGGGATAAGGGAATGAGCGACGACCAGGTGCCCCAGCCGAGAGGGGCCGAACAGGGCATCTCGCCGCTGCGCCCGTATCTGCTCACCGCCGGCCGCGCACAGCCGGTGGACGGCACGCTCGAAATCGAGGCACAGGTGCTCACGAGCAGACTCGGCGCGGCGTCGCAGGCGAGGCTGACCTTCGAACGGCGGGAAATCGTTTCCCTCTGCCGGGAAACGAAATCCGTCGCGGAAGTGGCGGCGATGCTCGGCCTGCACATCGGCGTGGCCAGGGTGCTCGTGGCGGATCTCGCCGCACTCGGCTACGTCGTGCTCCGGCGTCCGGCCGGAACCCTCACCCAGGACCTCGGCATGATCGAAAGGGTCATTCGTGGACTCGAATCAATTCGCTGAACCGGCGTCGGCCAAGCCGCCGACACCGGTCAAGATCGTCATCGCCGGCGGCTTCGGGGTCGGCAAGACGACCACCGTCGGGGCGATCTCGGAGATCAAACCGCTGACCACCGAGGCCGCCATGACCTCGACCGGCGCCGCCGTCGACGGCACGGGCGGTGAGGTGCCGTCCAAGACCACCACCACGGTGGCACTGGACTTCGGCTGCATCACCATCGACGACGAGGTGAAGCTGTACCTCTTCGGCACGCCGGGGCAGGACCGCTTCGGGTTCATGTGGCACGACCTCGTGCTCGGCGCGCTGGGCGCGCTCGTCATCGTCGACACCCGGCGGCTCGACGACTGTTACCCGGCCGTGGACTACTTCGAGAAGGCCGGGTTGCCGTTCGTGGTCGGGGTGAACGTGTTCGACGGTTCCCTCAAGCACGATCTCGAGGACGTCCGCTGGGCGCTCGCGGTGAGCGAGGACGTCCCGCTGATCACCTTCGACGCGCGGCAGAAGCTGTCGGTCCGGGACGCGCTGCTGGCCGTCCTGCACAACACCTTCCGCCGGGCAACCGCCGTCTCCTGACGCGTCCAGTCCTCTGGTCGCGGTCCTTGCGCGTGCAGGTATCGCAACCAGAGGACTGAACGCGGGCCGTCAGGCGGGTTTCAGGCGGGCCGGGTGATGGCGGCGAGCATCAGGGCGCGGAGTTCGGCGGCGACGTCGGCGACGGGTAACGGCGGCGCGTGCGCCTGCCATTCACGCAGCAATCCGGTCGCGGCGCCGACGAGCGCGACCGCCGTCAGGTGGTAGTCGCGGTCCGGAGCGACACCGTGCAGTGCCGCGTGCCGGGCCTCCGCTTCGATGAACGCGGCCCACCGGTCGACCCATTCCTGGTGCTGTGCCTCCAAAGCGGCGCTGACACCGACGGCCTCGACGTAGTTGAGCCTCGGCATCCGCGGATCCGAAGTCACCGTGCCGACGAAGACGTCGAGCAGGGTCCCGATCCGCGTGACCGCGTCGGCGTCCGCCAACCGTTCGAGCGTGCCGGTGACGTGCTCCAGCGCGAGGGCGTTGATGCGTTCGTGCAAGGTGAGCAGCACCTGCTCCTTGCCGTCGAACTCCTCGTAGAAGTTCCTCGTCGAGACGCCGGCGCGCGTGCACAACTCGGCGATCTTCGCCTGCCGATAGCCCGTCGAAGTGAACAGATCCAGGGCCGCCACGAGCAGCCGTTCACGCCGTTCGGCGCGTCGTTGCCCGGGTGCGACCCCGCCGTAGGTGCGGGCCACTCGTCCTCCCCCGATGCGGTAACAGGGATTGCCAGATGCTACCAACACCGCCTACATTGCGAAAATCTCAATTACCAAACTGGAGGCAACGGTGCTTCGGACAGTTCTGGTCTCAGCCCTCGCAGCCGCCCTGATAGGCGCGCCCGCCGCGCAGGCCGCGCCGAGCGCGCCCGGGGATCTGGTCACCTACAAGCCGGTCGTCGCCACCGCCCCGGCGAAGGCGTGGAAACTCCACTATCGCTCGACGTCGGCGACCGGACAGCCGAACACCGTATCGGGCATCCTGCTGGTCCCACCCACCCCGTGGACGAACGGGCCGCGCCCGCTGGTCAGCTACGCCGTCGGCACGCACGGCCTCGGCGACCGCTGCGCGCCGTCGACCCGGCTCACGAACGGGTCCGAGAACGAAGTCCTCCTGATGAGCCAAGCACTCTCGCGGGGCTGGGCCGTCGTGGTGACCGATTACGAAGGCCTCGGCACGCCGGGCACGCACACCTACGCCGTCGGGCAGTCCGAAGGCCGGGCCGTCCTCGACGCGGCCCGCGCCGCCGCCCGGGTCCCCGAAGCAGGCCTCTCGAAGTCCGGTCCGGTCGGTGTGTTCGGGTACTCACAAGGAGGTCAGGCCGCGGCGTTCGCCGGTGAACTGCAGCCGTCCTACGCCCCCGACGTCAACCTGGTCGGCGTCGCGGAAGGCGGGGTCCCGGCGGATCTGAACGCGGTCCTGAAGTTCAACGACGGCGGTGCGGCGTTCGGCCTGGTGCTCGGTGCCGCTGTCGGCTACTCGACGGCGTACCCGGAACTTCCGTTCGATGACGTCCTCAACGCGAAGGGCGTGAAGGCTGTCGCGAAGGTGAAGGAGGCGTGCACCGTCGAACTCGGCGCGGCGGCGCCCTTCGCGCGGCTCAACGACTTCACGACCGTTCCGAACGTCTCGTCCGACCCGCGCTGGCAGGCCAGGCTGAGCGAGAACCAGGCGGGCAAGACCAAACCGGGCGCGCCGGTCTACCTGTACCACGCGTCGCTGGACGAACTGATCCCGCTGGCCGTCGGCAAGGGCCTGCGTGACCGCTACCGCGCCCTCGGCGCCGACGTCACCTGGCAGGAATTCCCGCTGCTGGAACACATCGGCGGTGTCTCGGCGGGCGGTCCCGTCGCGATGACCTGGCTGGGCACCAAGTTCTGACCGCTCAGGTCGCGTGCCCTGACCTGTCGTAGGTCGCGGGAGGTCCTCGTTGCGCGGGCCCGGTATGGCGGACAGGGTCGTGAGTGGCAATGAGCGTTCTAACGCTCATTGCCACTCACGACTGTGGACGGCCAAGGGCGCTGGGCTCACCGACGAGTCGCCACTATCGCAGCCGAACCGGCCCGTCACGTTTGACTTACCTCTCGATAGCCGAACACTCGCAGAGCGCTCACGGCGTCCGGGGCCAAGGACGTCGTGAGTGTCCCCCCGGCGGCCAGCGATGTCCGTGACCACCACTCCCCGGACGCTTCGGGAACCGGCGGGCCGCCGACGACCAGATCGGTCGCCAGCACCCGGCGTCCGGCCAGATGCGCGAGACTGGAGTCCAAATGGAGTCCCCGATCTCCAGTGTCTGACGCAGCACGGAAACTTCACCCCGCGTCACGTGCTGAGTGGTCACCAGTGAACCGGGCCGCTCACCCGCCCTGCCGAGTACGAGCACTTCTCGCGTGCGCAGGCAAGCGTCAGCCGCCAGGGATGCTTCGAAGACCGCCGAGTGCCGCTCCCGGGCGGTCACGACGGTCGGCTCCGGCAGGTACTCCAGCGACCCGCCGCCTTCCACGAGAACGTCCACTTCGGACACACTCCGCTCGCCGTGCGGCCCGGGAAGCGCGATGGCTTCGACCTGGACGGAGTCGACCATTTCCGGCACGCCGCCGAGTACTTGCGCCCGCGAGAGCACCGAACGCCCGCTCGCGACGAGTTCGCACACCGTCCGGCCGTCCCGGGCGCCCTCGAGAACGTGGTCGGTGATCAACGCGACAGCCTCCGGATAGTTGAGGAGGACCCCGCGCTCCAGGCGTTTGCGAGCTACGTCCGCCGCGACGTGGATGAGCAGTTTGTCCCGCTCCTGGGGGCTCAGGTGCATGGGAAAGGTCCTATCACCGGAAACCACCCGGCGCCGGTTCTCGAAACACAGGATTTACCTCGGCGCCGGTACACGCAAAGTGAACGTCGCCGTAACTCTTCGCGTACGAAGGTCGTTTCCACTGAATCGTTCTCGTAATCGTGACCGAAACCACCACATCTTTCGATTGCCCCGGGCCGTCACGTGGAGCAAGGTTTGTCCATCCGTGCGATGAGGCGCGCCTTCGCTGCGTGTATCCCGTCCACGCGTGAAACACAAAGCCGGGGAATGCGCATCGAAAGGTTTCACCACAGTGAGTGCCTCCACGATCAGCACCAATCAGCCGTCCGACCAGGTCGACGACGGTTTCCGACCGGGTCTCGAAGGTGTCGTCGCCTTCCGGACCGAAATCGCCGAACCCGACCGTGACGGTGGCGCGCTGCGTTATCGCGGCGTCGACATCGAGGACCTCGCCGGCAAGGTGACCTTCGGCGACGTCTGGGGTCTTCTCGTCGACGGCCGGTTCGGCCACGGGCTACCGCCCGCCGAGCCGTTCCCGCTGCCGGTGCACACCGGCGACGTCCGCGTCGACGTCCAGGCCGCGCTCGCCATGCTCGCCCCCATCTGGGGCTACCGGCCGCTGCTCGACATCAGCGACGAAGAGGCCCGCGACCAGCTGGCCCGCGCTTCGGTGATGGCGCTTTCCTACGTCGCCCAGTCCGCGCGCGGCATCGGGCAGCCCGCCGTCCCGCAGACGCGGGTCGACGAGGCGAAGTCGATCACCGAGCGGTTCATGGTCCGCTGGCGCGGCGAGCCCGACCCCGCCCACGTCAAGGCCATCGACGCCTACTGGGTCTCGGCCGCCGAGCACGGTCTCAACGCGTCGACCTTCACCGCCCGTGTCATCGCCTCGACCGGCGCCGACGTCGCCGCCGCGCTGTCCGGCGCGATCGGCGCCATGTCGGGCCCGTTGCACGGCGGCGCGCCGGCGCGGGTGCTGCCGATGATCGAAGAGGTCGAGAAGACCGGTGACGCCGCCGGCCTGGTCAAGGGCATCCTGGACCGCAAGGAACGGATGATGGGCTTCGGGCACCGCGTGTACCGCGCGGAGGACCCGCGGGCGCGCGTGCTGCGCCGCACCTGCCAGGAGCTCGGCGCGGCACGCTACGAGGCGGCCGCGGAGCTGGAGCAGGTGGCGCTGAAGGAGCTGCGCGAGCGGCGTCCGGACCACCCGATCGAGACCAACGTCGAGTTCTGGGCGGCCGTCATCCTGGACTTCGCCCAGGTACCCCCGCATATGATGCCCGCGATGTTCAGCTCGGCCCGCACCGCGGGCTGGGCCGCGCACATCCTGGAGCAGAAGAAGACCGGTCGCCTCGTGCGTCCGTCGGCCAAGTACGTCGGCCCCGAGCCGCGGAAGCCGGAAGACGTCGAAGGCTGGGACCTGGTCACCAAGCACGCCTAGTCACGTGCGTCGAGGGGGCCTTTCGACGCGAAGGGCCCCTTCAGTGCGTTTGGGTCGTGCAGCGAGGTCGTCGTGAGCATGGCCGTCAGCTGATCGACCAGCCAGCCGTCGAGTACCTCCCGGGGCAAGGCGCGTTCCTGGAGCCAGCTCAGCAGGGCGCCTTCGACGACGGCGGTCCAGCAGCGCAGGGTCAGCAGGAGCAGGGGCGAGGGCTCCGGCACTCCCAGCGCGTCGAGGATCAGCGCGACGGCCCGGTTGCGGACCTCGTCGATCGCCGCGTCCGTCTCCGACGTCGCGATCACCGAACCACTGCGCAGCAGGGCCACATAGCCCGCCCGGTAGTGGTCGGCGACGTCGATCAGCCCGCAGACGGCGGCCCGCAACCGTGTCTCGGGCGGGCCTTCCTCAAGCCCGGCGAGGCCGTCGATGAGCCCTTCGGTGACCGTCTTCAGCGCCTCGACCTGCAACTCCCGCAGACTGGAGAAGTACCGGTAGAACAGCGGCCGCGAGACCTCGGCGGCCGCGATGATGTCGTCGACCGTGACGAGTTCGGGCGCACGCGAGCCGAACAGGTCCAGCGCGGCGCGGATCAGGTCCTCGCGGCGCGCCTGCGGCGACATCCGGCGAGGCCGTCTGGCGGAGGTCACGGGGTGATGTCCAGTTTCGCCGCGGCCCGCAGCAGCCCGGGGGTGAGGCGGGAGAGGACGAGCGCGGCCTTGGCCTCCGGGGTCGACGGCTGGATCGCCTTGTCCTTCTCGACCGCGCGCAGGATGTCGCGTGCGACCTTCTCCGGCCCGAAACCGCGTTTCGCGTACAGCTTGCTGCTCGACTTCCGGCGTCGCCTCTGCTCGACGTCGTCGACGCCCACGAACCGCGTGGTGCTGGTGATGTTGGTGTTCACGATGCCGGGGCAGATCGCGGTGACGCCGATGTTCTCGGCGGCGAGTTCCGCGCGCAGGCACACGCTGAGGGTCAGCACCGCGGATTTCGTGGTGGCGTAGGCGGAAAGGATCTTCGAAGGCAGGTACGCCGCGGCCGAAGCGACGTTGACGATCTGGCCGCCTTCGGCCCGCTCGCGCATCTGCTCGGCGAAGACGCGGCAGCCGTGGATGACGCCCCAGAGGTTCACGTCGATGAGACGTTCCCAGTCCTTGACCGTCGTGTCGAGGAACGGGCCGGACAGGCCGATCCCCGCGTTGTTCACCACGATGTCCGGGACACCGAACTCTTCCTTGACCTGCTGGGCGAACTTCTCGACGGCTTCGGCGTCGGAGGAGTCCACTGTGTACTCGCCGACGGTGACGCCCTTGTGCCGCAGGAGTTTCGCGGTGTCCGCAGCGGCCGAGCCGTTGATGTCGGTGATGACGAGGTCGGCGCCCTTGTCCGCGAACGCGAGCGCCGTCGCGCGGCCGATCCCGCTGCCCGCGCCGGTGACCACGACGAGTTTGTGCGCGAACCCGCCCGCGCGGGCCTGCTTGAGCGCGCGGCTCTCGTCGCCGCCTTCGACGTGGTCGATCAGCTCGGCGGCGGCCGTCGCGATCACCCGAGGCTTCTCCCGGACCACCCAGTGCGTGCCGACGATCCGGCGGACCCGGAGATCCGGCGCCCAGCGCTCGACCTCGGTCTGCAACGGCGTCGTGACGAACTTGTCGCCGGTGGGCGCGAGCACCTGGACCGGGATCTCGGCCTTACCCGGCCGCGGCCGGGAAAGCCTGGTGAACATGTTGGCACGATAGAGATTGAGACCGTACAGGCCGTCCGATGTGGACGGAGGCGCGGCCGCCGGGTCCATCCGGCCGATGAGTGCGCCCAGTGCCCCGGTGCGCCACAACAGCTGCGGGATCAGCGGGATCTGGAAGCCGAGGATGTACGTCGAATGCGTTCCCTGCGCGAGCGCGTTCCTGAGCCGTTTCGGGCTCGGGCGCAGCTGCGCGCGGAACCACGCGCCCGCGTGGTCGAGGCTCGGCCCGGAGATGGACGTGAACGACGCCAGCCGTCCGCGCAACCTGTCCCCGGTGACCGAATGCCAGGTCTGGATGGAGCCCCAGTCGTGGGCGAGCAGGTGGACCTTGCCCTCGGGCTGGACCTCGTCGATCACCGACGCGAGGTCGCTGGACAACTGGTCCAATTCGTAGGACTTGCGTCCCGAGGGCTTGTCCGAGCGACCCGCGCCGCGCACGTCGTAGACGACGACCCGGTAGCGGCGTTCGAGCAGGGCGGCGATGCCGTCCCACAGGGAGCCGTTGTCCGGGTAGCCGTGGACGAGCACCACCGTGGGCGCGTCGTCGACACCGGTCACCCGGACCGAGAGGCGGACACCGTCGCTGGCCGTCACCCACGTATGAGACATAGTGTCATGTTAGACAAGATGTCAATAAGCGCGCTTTTTGAGCACCACGCCACCCACCGACCACACGGTGTCGATCACGAAGACGAAGGTCCAGATCCGGCCGAGGTCCAGCAGCCAGTGACCACTCGAGTTCCAGTACCAGTCGACTTCGTGCGGTCCGCCGAACAACGCCTCGACCGGCCAGCTGTACCCGGCCATCGCCGGCGCCGCCTGTGCGAGGACGTAGATCGCGGAGTGGATCGCCCAGTTCCGGAGCGGGTTCGCGCGCTTGTTCGCCCCGGCCTTCACCGGTTCGGCCGCTTGCGAGGTCTCGCCGACCGTGCCGGAGGCCGGTTTTTCCTTTTGTGACGGCGTTTTCGCTGGTTCCACGGGAAACTCCGCAACTCCGACCCGCCGTACGGCGCCTCGGACCACGAGCGATCCGAAGAGCAAAAACGCCGCCGCGCCGAAGCACGCGACGCGCCAGCCTGCGTCCGAGCCGTAGAGCCGGCCGGCCAGGAACGTCCCGATCGTCGCCCCGAGTAACGCCGCGCTCTCGTAGATCCCCATCGCCCGGCCCAGGCTGAGCCCGGCCGCTTCGGCGACCACCGCCTGCTCGACCGGGATGGCCGCCGCGAACGCCGCCGCGGACAGGATCCACATGATCGCGAGCACCCACGGGTTCGGGGCGAAGGACAGCCCGACGGCGAAGGTCGCGCTCGCCGTCATCGCCAGCGAGAGCACCCGGGTCCGGCCGACCTTGCGGACGAAACCGTGCAGGTGATCCGGCAGCAGGCTGTACACGATGAACCCGGGGATGAACACGGCGGCGATCTCGCCGAGTTGCAGATGGTGGCCGCGTTGCAGATGCAGCAGGAGCAGCAGCGCGACCCCGGCCTCGGACATCGCGGTCAACGCGACGAGCGCGAGCATCGGCCGCATCCGCCTGCCCAGCTGGAGAAAACGGGGCGCGCCCTCCTGGGGCACCGGTGCGGATCTCGCGGTCAGCAACACCACCGCGGCCACCACACAGGCCGCCGCGCCGAGCCAGAACACACCCCGGTAGTCGATCCAGGTGATCGCGGTCAGCGCGACCACGAATGCGATCCACGTGCCGCCGCCCTCGGCCGCGAACAGCTTGCTGAACGCGGCGTCGTCCCGGCCGAGCCCCTCCCCCACGCGGGCCCGCAACGCGACCCAGAACAACGCGCCACCCGCACCGCCGAGAACCGCGGCCACATAAGCCATCCCCATACCCGGCGTGACCGCGTAGAGCACAAAGGACAGTCCATAAAGGAGAGCGCCGGCAGCCGCGATCCGGCTGCGGTCGTACCGGTCCGCGAGCGAACCCGCGATCGGCCGCACCGCGAACGACACCAACGTCTCCAACGCGGTGAGCGCGCCGACCTCCGCCGCCGACGCGCCGAGCCGGCTCCCCACCCAGATCGGCAGGAGGAAATCGAGCACCTCCGCCGGCCCCCTGGTCAACGCGGCGGCAAGCCGATTCCCCTCCGCACGCTTCTCCCGCACTGCTTTCCCCACCCCAGGACCTCCCCCTTTTCGGATACGAATGTATTCTAAAGACGCCGGGCGGGCAAGGAGCCGGTGTCCCGCCTTCAGCGGTGACCGGGTGGATTCGGCGCGTCGGACGATCTGGAGTCAAGCCGCGACCCCTCTCCACCCACCTATCCGACCCAGCCGACGAAGGGGAAGATGCGTCAGTGCCGAAGATCGTGGACCGGGCCGAGCGCCGCCGAGAGATCGCCGGCGCCCTTTTGCGCATCGTCGCGCGCGAAGGCGTCGAGGCCGTCAGCGTGCGCTCGGTCGCGACGGAGGCAGGCGTCTCCGCGGGGGCGGTGCAGAAGTACTTCTCCACCAAGGAGGATCTGTTCCGCTTCGCGCTCGACATGACGAGCGAGTTCCTGGAGCAGCGCTGGAACACCGTCGACCGGTCCGGGAACCTGCTGGACCTCCTGGTGCGGCTGCTGATCGAGGCGATGCCCCTCGACGAACAACGCCGCGCGGAGGTGATCGTGATCAACGCCTTCACCGCCCGGGCGGCCGTCCTGCCGCCGTGGGCCGAGTTCATCCGCACCGGTTACGACGACCTGCAGGGGATCACGGCGACGTACGTCGAGAAGGCCCAGACCGAGGGACATGTCCGTGACGACCTGGCGGCCTCCGACCTGGCCGACGCCGTCCTCGCCCTTTCGGACGGCTACGCGAACCGGATGCTCACGTCCGCCGACCCGGCCTCCTTGCTCCCTTCCCTGGAAACCTCCGTCCGGACCCTGCTCACTCCCCGCGTTTAGTCCTCTAGTTGCGGTACATGCACGCGCCAGGACCGCATTTAGAGGACTAAAGGCGGCGGGCGAGGGCCGCCCGCACCCGATGCACCATCGCTCGCGGGTCGGCGTAGAGCTCTTCTTTGGTGATGACGATGAACTCCCAGCCTTCCGCCTCGATGAGTGCCCGTCGCCGGGCGTCCAAGCGCGGTTGTTCGCCTTCGAGGTGCCAAGCACCGTCATACTCGATGGCGAGCTTGGCCTCGCGGATCGCGAGATCCAGGCGGCCGAGGAACTGGGCACCTCGATAGATCTCCACCTGTGGTTCCGCCTCGATGCCGTGGAGTCTCAGCCGCACCCTGACCTCGGACTCCGGGATCGACTCCGCTCGCCCGTCAGCGTGGGCAAGGGCCTCGCGTGCCCGGACGATGCCCTTGTCGTGCCGGTTGCGCAGGTAGCCGTCCAGCACGTCGCGGTCGACGAATTCCGCGCGGAGCAGGACATCGAGCAAGCCGACCACCCGCGGGAAGGAGCGACGGAGACGAGTGTCGGCGAGGATGTCCATCGTCATGCGCAGAGGGGTGGCGATCAGGCCGTCACGCCAGGGTTCGAAATCCTGGCCGAGAAGCCTGGTACGACGAAGGCGCGCCCCGCTCAGGCCGTGAAAGCCCTTCTGCTCGGGCACGACGAACTCGACGGGATCGTCTGCGAGCGCGAAGGGGAACCCGCGGACGGTCGCGGCGGAACAACCGGTCAGGACGGCGCCGTCGGGTACGACGAGGGCCGCGGCCTTGCACCGCAGTTCGTGATCCTGACGGATACCCGCCGGGGCATAGACGTCCTGGAACAGGCGGTTGTACAGGCCCGAACGGAGTTGAGTGCGAGTGAGGTCCCCTTCGCTGACGGCATGGCTGCCGCGGAAGGGGCCGGAAAACTCGCTGGAGAGGTTTGTGGGCACAGCCCGACGATGGCACCTGTCCCCGCCGCGACCACGGCTCCAAGATCATCTTTGCGCCACTTGTCCACAACGCCCCTCGCCTGTGCATAACCCCGTTGCCCTCCGCGTTTAGTCCTCTAGTTGCGGTACATGCACGCGCAAGGACCGCATTTAGAGGACTAAACGCGGGAGGGCGGTGACACCGGTGTCCATCGATCGGTTGACAGCCGGGTTCAGTCCTGCGGACGTCCCGCGTACCCCGGCCCGAGCAGCACGATCGACGTATGAAAACAGCGGTGAGAGTGCGCGGGTTGCGCAAGGAGTACCCGGGCCACCTGGCGGTCGAGGGTCTCGACCTCGACATCGAGCAGGGCGAGGTGTTCGCGCTCCTGGGGCCCAACGGCGCGGGCAAGACGACGACGGTCGAGATCCTGGAGGGGCACCGGGAGCGGACGTCGGGCGAGGTCGACGTCCTCGGCGAGGATCCCGGCAAGGCGAGCCGGGCTTGGCGGGCGAAGCTGGGGATCGTGTTGCAGACGGCCAACGACGCCGCCGAGATGACCGTCGCCGAGACCGTCCGGCACTTCGCCCGTTACTACCCGGATCCCCGTGACGTCGACGAGGTGATCGAGAAGGTCGGCCTGACCGAGAAGGCGGGCGCCCGCGTCAAGAGCCTGTCCGGCGGACAGCGTCGCCGGGTCGACGTCGCGCTCGGCATCGTCGGGCGTCCCGAGCTGGTGTTCCTCGACGAGCCCACGACCGGGTTCGACCCCGCTGCCCGGCGCCAGTTCTGGGGACTCATCCAGAGCCTCGCCCACGAGGGCACCACGATTTTGCTCACCACCCACTACCTCGACGAGGCCGAGGCGCTGGCCGGCCGCGTCGCGGTGATCGCCCGCGGCCGGATCGTCGCGGAGGGGACGCCGCAGACGCTGGGCGGCCGCGCGACCGCCGAGGCCACCGTCCGCTGGACCGACGAACGCGGCGAACACCAGGAGCGGACCCACTTCCCGGCCAAGCTCATCCGCGAGCTCTCCGCCGACGGAAGCGAGCCGTCGGAGCTGACCGTCCACCGGCCCACCCTCGAAGAGACCTATCTCGACCTGATCGGAGAAACCCGATGACGACGCTGACCCACCCGGGCAAACTCCCCGGCACCCTGTCCCTCGGCCTGATCCGGGGCGCCGCCGAGCTGCGGCAGTTCTTCCGTATCCGGGAGCAGGTGGTCTTCACCTTCGCGTTCCCCTCACTGCTGATGGTCCTGCTCGGCTCGATGCTGAACTCGTCGATGCCGGGTACGGCGATCACCACCGGCCAGGTGCTCGCCGCGGGCATGATCGGCTCCGGCATCGTGTCGACGTCGTTCACCAGCATCGGCATCGGCCTCGCGGCCGACCGGGAGGCCGGGGCGCTGAAACGACTGCGCGGCACGCCGATGCCCGCCGCGTCCTACTTCGTCGGCAAGATCGTCCTGGTGGGTGTCACGAGCGTCGCCCAGGTCGTGCTGATGTCGATCGTCGGGAGCCTGCTGTTCGACCTGAGCCTGCCCACCGACCCGATGAAGCTCCTGACGGCGCTGTGGGTCTTCCTGCTCGCCATCACCTGCTGCACGCTCCTGGGCATCGCACTCGGCTCGGTGACCAGATCGGTCAGCGGCACGGTGGCGGTGGCCAACCTGCTCTACATCGCGTTGCAGTTCATCTCCGGGGTGTTCGTCACGCCGATCACCAACCTGCCGAAGGTTATGGTCGACATCGCTTCGTTCTTCCCGGTGAAGTGGATCTGCCAGGGCTTCCGCTCGGTGTTCCTGCCGGCCGAAGCCGCGACTCGGGAGATGGCGGGGACATGGGAACTTCCGATGGTGGCCCTGGTGCTGACGGCGTGGTGCGTCGCGGGGCTGCTGCTGGCGAAACTGACGTTCCGCTGGTCGAACGAAGGCAAGTGAACGCCTGGGAGCGGCTCTTCTGGCTCTGGGAAGTCCTCTTCGGGATCACCTTCGCCGCGACGACGGCGCTGATCCTCATCGGGGACGACACCGCCGCCGACAAGATAGTCGCGATCCTGTGCCTGGTCGGTGTCGGTGTCACTTACCTGGTCCGGGGACGCGGCCTCATCAAAGGACCGGACCACGAGGACATCCCCTGGTTGTCCACCGGGGTCCTGATGATCCTGCTGACCGCCGCCACGTTCGCCACCACCACCTCGAGTTTCATCCTGTTCTTCGCCTGTCCCGTGCTGTATATGACGTTGTCGACGAAGACGGCGTCGGTCCTCACCACCATCGCGGTGCTGCTGGGACCGTTGTCGTCGATCGTCCGGAACGGCCTCGATCAGCCCGCGCTGCGGATCCTGGTGCCGATGACGGCGATCCTGATCATCTTCAGCCTCCTCGCGGGCCGTTTCACCACGCAGATCATCGAGCAGAGCAAAGGCAGGGCCGCGCTGATCGAACAGCTGGAAGCCAGCCAGGCGGAGGTCGCCCGGCTCTCCCGTGAGGCGGGCACGGCCGCCGAGCGCGAGCGTATGGCCCGCGAGATCCACGACACGCTCGCGCAGGGTTTCACCAGCATCGTCACGCTCACCCAGGCCATCGAGTCCGAAATGGACACCGATCCGAAGGCGGCCCGGCGCCATCTGGACCTGGCGGCGCGGACGGCGCGGGAGAACCTGACCGAGGCACGGGCGATGGTCGCGGCGCAGGGGCCGTCGGCACTCGCCTCCGACTCGCTGGAAGAGGCCTTGCGGCGGCAGGTCGAACGGCTCGTCGAGGAGGCGGGGATCGCGACGACGTTCGAGGTCGCCGGTCCCCTGCCCGCGTTGCCGATGGCCACCGAGGTCGTCCTGTTGCGCGGGGCGCAGGAGGCGATGAGCAACATCCGCAAACATTCCCGGGCCACCAGGGTTTCCATCCGGCTGTCCACCGTGGACGCGAAGGTCCGGCTCAGCGTGATCGACGACGGCGCCGGTTTCGACCCCGCCGGACCCACCGGCGGCTTCGGCCTGACGGGGATGCGGACGCGGGCGGATCAGGTCGGTGGCATCGTGACACTGGAGAGTCGGCCCGGTGCGGGGACGACGGTGAACCTGGAGGTGCCCGCGTGATCACGATCATGCTGGTCGACGATCACCCCGTGGTGCGGGAAGGCCTGCGCGGCATGCTGGAGGCCGAACCGGATCTGAGCGTCGTCGGGGAAGCGGGCTCCGGCGACGAAGCCGTCGCGCTGAGCCGGGTCAAGCAGCCGGACGTGATCCTGATGGATCTGCGGATGCCCGGGCTCGACGGCGTCGGCGCGACCCGGAAGATCCTCGCCGAGCGGCCGTCGCAGCGGGTCGTCGTGCTCACCACCTACGAGACGGACGCGGACATCCTTCGCGCTGTCGAAGCGGGTGCGTCCGGGTATCTGCTGAAGGACGCATCGCGCACGGAGCTGGCCGGTGCGATCCGGGCGGCGTCGCGTGGCGAGACGGTCTTGGCGCCTTCGGTCGCCGGGAAGCTGGTGAACCAGGTCCGCAATCCGGCGCCGTCGCCGTTGTCGGCACGCGAGATCGAGGTGCTGCGCCTGGTGGCGCAGGGAAGCACGAACGCCGACATCGGCCGCGCGCTCCACATCAGCGAAGCGACGGTCAAGACCCACCTGCTCCGGACCTTCGGAAAACTGGACGTTTCGGACCGGACGGCCGCCGTGACCACCGCCATGCGCCTGGGGCTGCTCGGGTAGGCACAATGCATCCATGCTTGCCACGACCGCATTGGCGCTGCTTCGTCGCCTTGCCCACGAGCAATCCTCGTGCCGCGCACCGTCCCTCGTCGCCGCCGTCGTCCGCGACGGTGAAATCGCCTGGTCAGGGGCGCGTGGTCGCGTCGAGGGCGAGACACCGGACGACGACACGCAATACCGGCTCGGCTCGATCACCAAAACGCTCGTCGCGACGGCGGTCATGCGCCTCCGCGACGAAGGCAAGCTCGACCTCAACGACCCGCTCGAACAGCACCTCCCCGGCACCGCGTTCGGCAAGGCGACCATCGCGCAGCTGCTCTCGCACACCTCCGGCCTGACCGCGGAATCGCCCGGTTACTGGTGGGAGCGCACGGTGGGCGGCGACTGGGCCGCGCTCGTCGAAAGCCTCGAGGACGGCGCGACGCGGCACCGCCCCGGCAGCCGCTTCCACTACAGCAACGTCGGCTACGGCGTGCTCGGCGAGCTGGTCTCCCGCTTTCGCGGGCAGTCCTGGCTCGACGTCGTCCGCGCCGAGATCCTCACCCCGCTCGGGATGAACCGGACCTCGCCGCATCCCGAAGGCGCGCACGCGAGCGGATTCGCCGTGCACCCCTTCGCCGACGTCCTCATGCCGGAGCCGTCGCCAGACGCGGGCGCGATGGCCCCCGCCGGTCAGCTGTGGTCGACGGTCACCGACCTCGCCCGCTGGACGGCGTTCCTCGGCGGGCACACCGGTGACGTGCTGAGCCCGGAAACCGTCGCGGAGATGCGCGAGATGGTCACCGTGGACGACGGCGACACCTGGAGCACCGGCTTCGGCCTCGGCGTCATGCTGGTGCGTACGCAGGGCAGGCGGCTGGCCGGGCACACCGGGTCGATGCCGGGCTTCCTCGCCTGCTCGCTGATCGACGCGAACGCGGGCATCGGCGCGCTGGTACTGACGAACTCGACGGCGGGCGTCGGCATCACGCAGCTGTGCCTCGACCTGATCACGCTGACCGAACAGCACGAGCCGAACCTGCCGACGGAATGGCAGCCGTCCACTGTGGACCCGGCACTGCTGGAGCTGACCGGGCTGTGGCACTGGGGCCCGACGCCGTACCACCTGCGGCTGCTCCCGGACGGGCTGCTCTCGCTCGCGCCGACCGACGGCCCCGGCCGCGCGTCGCGGTTCTCGCCGCTCGACGACGACACCTGGACCGGGCTCGACGGCTACTACGCGGGCGAGACGCTGCGGATCGGCCGGGACAAGGCCGGTACGCCGAACCACCTCGACCTCGCGACGTTCATCTTCTCGCGCACGCCGTACGACCGTGCCGCGCCCATCCCGGGCGGCGTCGACCCCGGCGGCTGGCGCTAGCGGAGACGGAAGGCGGCGGTCGCGAACTCGCGACCGCCGTCCGCGCACACCAGCGCGTCGCCGTGGCGGGCGTCGCCGACGACCCACATCCGGCGGCCTTCCCGGAGCGACTCGGCGAGTCCGTCAGGGCAGTCCTCGATGACGAACTTCGCCGGGTGGCCGTCGAGGACGGCCCACCCGCGCGCGGTTTCCCCGCCCGGCGCCAGCGTGGCGGTGACCCGCGACCAGGGCCCCAGCAAGACGTCGAGGACGCCTCGACGACGCCGGATCGCGAGCCGCAGCGCCGTCCACCACTGGCGGGTCCCCGGCGCGGTGACCTCCCCGTGGAGGTCACCGTGCACCCAGTCCGGCAGGCCGGGGACGAACACGAGCACGAGCGCCCCGGCGAAACCGACGATCGCGCCGATCGTCATCGTCTCGTCCCAGACGCCTAAGAGCGCGTGGGCGCCGACGAAGAAGAAGTAGTGGACCCCGAGGACGAGGAAGTACAGGAACAGGAAGCCCCACCGGGGTCCCCAGGGGTTCGACATCAGGCGGCCGGGGTGTGCCCGACGGCCGCCCCGACACCCGCGATGAACTTGCGGGCGATGCGCTTGCCCTCGCCCCAGTCGACGAAGCCGAACTTCAGGCTCGTCTGGATCGCCAGCCCCGAGCCCTCGGAGGTCCGCTCCACCTTCACGGTGACCGTCTGCCCGTAGCTGAAGAAGCCGAGCTTGGTCGAGAAGGTGACGTAGCCGGCGGCCGGGTCGTAGTACGGGTTCTGCCCGTTGACCGCCGTGACCCCGTTCGGGAGGGCGTGCCACAACGCCTCGGAGGGCACCGGGAATCTTTCGTGCACTGTCGCCATGGAGCGAAAAGCTACCCGCCGGTCGCCACGAAGGGGTGCACGACCGGTGTTCCCACATAGCGGACTCACGGCACCAACTGTCAGCAGGCCCATCCCGACCTGAGAGACTGGGCACATGACCGACGCACCTGAGTTGACCATCCCCGCGGACCTCAAGCCTGCCGATGGCCGCTTCGGCTGCGGACCGTCCAAGGTCCGCGACGAGCAGCTCTCCAACCTGGCGAAATCCGGTGCCACCTACCTCGGCACCTCGCACCGCCAGAAGCCGGTGAAGTCCCTCGTCGGCCGCGTGCGTGCGGGTCTGTCCGAATTGTTCTCCCTGCCCGAAGGCTACGAAGTCGTCCTCGGCAACGGTGGCACGACCGCATTCTGGGACGCCGCCGCGTTCGGCCTCGTGCGTGAACGCTCGCAGCACTTCACCTACGGCGAGTTCTCCTCGAAGTTCGCCACGGTGACCAAGGGCGCCCCGTTCCTCGCCGACCCGATCGTCGTCAAATCCGACCCGGGCAGCGCACCCGAAATCGCCTACGAAGCCGGTGCCGACCTGGTCGGCTGGGCGCACAACGAGACGTCGACCGGTGTCGCGGTGCCGGTCCGCCGCCCCGAAGGCAGCGAAGGCGCGCTCGTCGCCATCGACGCCACCTCCGGCGCGGGCGGCCTGCCGGTCAAGGCCGAGGACTTCGACGTCTACTACTTCGCGCCCCAGAAGTCCTTCGCCTCCGACGGTGGCCTCTGGATCGCGCTGGCCTCACCCGCCGCCGTCGAGCGCATCGGCGAGATCGGCGCGGGCGACCGCTGGATCCCGGAGTTCCTGTCGCTGACCACCGCGCTCGACAACTCCCGCAAGGACCAGACGTACAACACCCCGGCGGTGTCGACGCTGTTCCTGCTGGCGGACCAGATCGAGTGGATGAACTCCAACGGCGGTCTCGAATGGACCACCTCGCGCACCCGCGACTCTTCGACCCGGCTGTACGAATGGGCCGAGAAGACCGGCTACACGACGCCGTTCGTCAGCGACCCGTCGCTGCGTTCGCAGGTCGTCGGCACCATCGACTTCAGCGACGAGGTGGATGCCTCGGCGGTGGCGAAGGTGCTGCGCGCCAACGGGATCGTCGACACCGAGCCGTACCGGAAGCTGGGCCGCAACCAGCTGCGCGTCGGCCTGTTCCCGGCCATCGACCCGGACGACATCACGAAGCTGACCCAGAGCATCGAGTACGTCGTCGAGCGCCTGGGCTGAGCTAGCTTTCCGTGAAGGCCTCCTTGAGGGACCCAGAGTCCCTCAAGGAGGCCTTCACGGACTTGGGGAAGATCGCGACCAGCGCCAGCAGCAAGAGTCCGTACAGCACAAAGGATTCCGTCGCCAGCCACCAGCCGAAGCTCCCGGCGGGCCGCGGCGCCGACCACATCGGCGCGACGACGAACAGCACCGCCGTCACGGCGGCGAGCGCGTAGGAAACGAGCGTCCGCGCCCAGACCAGCAGCACCAGGATCGGCACGCACCAGATCCAGTGGTGCGTCCAGGACACCGGCGACACCAGCAGTCCGCCGACGGCGCAGGCGGTCAGTGCCGACACCGGCTCCGCCACCCGCACGATGACGAACGCGGTCAGCGCGACGACCGCGAAGGCGGCCAGCACCCACACGACGTCCTCCGCCGAGCCGAGCCCGAATCGGGCGAGCATGCCCCGAAGCGACTGGTTGCCGACATACCCGCGATCGCCGATGCGGCTGGTGTCGAAGAGGATGTTCGTCCAGAACCTCGCCGACGCGCCCGGCGCGGTCAGGAACATCAGCAGACCGGCGCCGAGGAATCCGGCGACGACCCGCGCCGCGGAGCGGAAGTCCTTGCGGAACAAGAAGAACAGGATGAACACGGCTGGCGTCAGCTTGATCGCCGCCGCGACGCCGATCAGCAGTCCCTTGGTGCGCGCGCGTCCCGGCAGGAGGGCGTCGAGGACGACCATCAGCATCAGCAGGGTGTTGATCTGGCCGAACCCGAGCGTCGAACGGACCGGTTCCATGAACCCGCCCGCCGCCTGCGCCCCGATCGCCACGAGCACCGCGATGGCGCGACCCCGGACGTCGGACCGGTCGGTGAGCGAGCCGTTGAGCGTCGCGACGACGAGATAGACGACGATCCCACCCGCGATGATCGACGCGAGCCCGACCAGCCTCGTGGCCAGCGCGGCGGACAGCAGCGTGCCGGGCAGGAACACCGCCGCCGCGAACGGTGTGTAGGTGAAGGGCAGCGGTCCCCCGTGCGTCCGCACCCAGGTGCCGTACGGGTCGCCCGAGTCGAGGAGCAGCCGCGCGCCGCCAAGGTAGACCTCGAGGTCCTGGCCGTCGAACACCTTGAGGGTGAACAGCACGGCGACCACGACGACTTCGAGCGCGATCAGCGCCCCCGCGAGTTTCCGCCCCGACAATCCCACCAGCACCCGGCGAGATTACCCACCGCTACCCCGCAAGTAGTCCTCTGGTTGCGGTAGTCGGCGGTACCGACCACCGCAACCAGAGGACGAAACGCGGGTCAGGCGAGGGCCTGGGTCGGGGGCAGCCGGGCCGCGCGCATCGCCGGGTAGGCCCCGGCGACGGCACCGACCAGTGCCGAGACCCCGACGCCGCCGAGCAGGGCACCGACGGGCAGTACCGACGGCCAGCCCTGGCTCAGCGCGTACCCGGCCGTCACCAGCACCCCGACCAGCACACCGGCGATCCCGCCGAGTCCGGACAACAGCACCGACTCGGCCAGGAACTGGCCTCTCACCTGCCGTTTCGTCGCGCCGAGCGCACGGCGGAGGCCGATCTCCCGGCGTCGTTCCAGCACCGAGATCACCATCGTGTTGGCGACGCCGACACCGCCGACCAGCAGTGCCACCCCGCCGAGCCCGAGGAACAGCGCGCTGTACGTGTCCTCCGTCAGCTTCTGCGCCTCCAGCGCCTCCGATGGGCGACGCACCTCCACCTCGTTGGGTGCCTCCGGGTTCATCGTCTGCGCGAGCACCCCGCGGACGTTCTCGACCTGCGAGTCCTTCGCCCGGACGTACACCGTGCTCGGGTGCCCTTCGAAGCCGAGGAGCCGCTTCGCGACGTCCCAGCCGACCAGCACCGACCGCTCGATCTCCGGCGCGAGCGGCATCGGGCCGAGGATCCCGCCGACGGTGAACCACTGGCCGTCGATGTACACCTGCGGTGGTGCGGCCGGGTCGATGTGGTCGATCCCGAGCCGCGCGGCCGCGACCGAGCCGAGCACGACGACCGGGTAGTCGCGCGTCGCGTCACGGAGGAACTGCCCGGCACGGGTCGCCCCGCCGACGACGTCGAGCAGGTCCGGCGTCGCCGCGAGCACCGACAGGCCGGACGTCTCGTCCTTGGCGACCTTGTCCGTGCGCCGCACGGTCCCGCTGGTACTCCCGGTCGCGGACGCCGCCGTCACCGGCGCGATCCGCTTCGCCATCGGCACCGCGCTGTCGGGCAAGGTGGCGTCGCCGCCGAACATCGTCTTGCCGGGACCGGCCGAAAGCAGGTTCGTGCCCAGCGCGGCGAGCTGGTCTTGCAACGACTTCGCGCCCGACGCCGGGATCGCGAGCACCGCCACCATCGCGGCGATCCCGATCCCGATGCCGAGCGCGGACAGCACCGCCCGCATCGGCCGCGTCCGCATCCCGTGCGCGCCGAGGGTCAACACGTCACGCGGGCCGAGCCGGGCCGGGTTCGGCGTCGGCACCTTGTCGAGGACGGATGCGCTCACACCAGCACCCCCGTCCCGGTGTCGAGCCGGATCCGGCCGTCGCGCAACTCGACCCGCCGCGGGATCCCCGCGGCGATCTCCCGGTCGTGCGTGATGATCACGACCGTCGTCCCCTGCGAGCTCAACGTCGCGAGCAGGTTCAGGATCGCCGCGCCGTTGCCCGTGTCGAGGTTCCCGGTCGGCTCGTCGGCCAGCAGGATCGACGGCGAGTTGACGACCGCCCGCGCGATCGCCACCCGCTGCCGCTCCCCGCCCGAAAGCTCGTTCGGGAAATGCGAAGCCCGGTGGGCGAGGCCGACCCGGTCGAGCGCGGCCAGCGCCCGCTCACGCCGTTCGCGCCGCGGCACACCCGCGTACAGCAGTCCCGTGGCGACGTTGTCGACCGCGCTCACGCCGTCACTGAGGAAGAACTGCTGGAACACGAACCCGATCCACCGTGACCGCAACGCGGAGAGCTTGCGGTCCGGCAGTTTCGCGACGTCGTGCCCGCGCAGCTCGATGACGCCGTCGGTCGGCCGGTCGAGCGTGCCCATCAGCTGCAGGAGGGTGGACTTGCCCGAACCGGACGGCCCGAGGATGGCGACCATCTCCCGGTCCTCGATGGACAGTGTCACCTCGTGGAGCGCCCGCACCCCGCCGGGATAGGTGCGCGAGGCGTTGCGCACGGCCAGTACCGGGCTCACGACGTCGTCACCACCCGCATCCCGTCGGTGAGACCGGACCCGCTGACCTCGACGCGGCCGCCGGAGAACAGACCGGTCTTCACCGCGATGAGGCGCCGCTTGCCGCCCTCGTCCACCTCGACGGCGTACCCGCCCTCGGCGAGCGCGAGCAGTGCCCCGACGGGGACTGCCAGCACCCCACCGTGGACTTCCTTGGTGAACCGCACCGAGACCGGTGTCGCGTCGAGCGATCCCGCCGCGGCCGGATCGTCCAGCTTGATCTTCACCTTGATCTTCGGTTTGCCGTCGTCCTGCCCGGTGGCGTCCTTGCCGGTTTCCGCGACCTTGCCGACGTCGGTGATCACACCGGTCGCGGCCTTGCCGCCGGTGATGTCGATCCCGACCTTGTCCCCCGCCTTGGCGATGGACTGCTTGGCGGCGTCGAGTTTGACCTCGACCACGCGCTCGGTCCCGGTGTACTTCAGCAGTTCCCCGCCGCCCGGGCCGCCGAGTTGCGCGGCGACCTGCGACACCCGGATCTCACCGGGTGCGAGGACGACGTCGCCCTGTCCGAAGGCGCCGGTCTGCTCCACGCCCAGCGACTTCTGCCACTTCTTGATCGCGGCCGCGGTGGCCGGGGTGAACTTCTTGTCCGGCGTGCCGAAGCCGCCGAAACCGAGCGTCTTCAGGTTCTCTTCCAGCTGTTTGACGTCCGGTCCTTCGGTCGCGCCGTCCGCGAGGTCGCGGAAGAACGGCATCGTGCCGTAGAACAACGGCACCGGTTCGGCGTCGACGCCGTACACGACCTTGCCGCGGCCGAGCACCGAGCCCGCGTCCGGAAGTGACGTGATGGTGCCCTGTTTCCGGCCGGCGAGGGCGTTTTCCGTGCCGTGGCCCAGTGTTCCTTTCGCCTCTTCCTCCTCCTGGAGGTCGGTCTTTTCGACCTTCGCGGTCTCCACCGGCGGCGGCGCCTGCCCGACCTGCCGGGCCTCCGACGTCACCCTGGTCAGCACGACCACCGACATCGTCCCGGCCACGACGACGAGGACCGCCGCGATGACGAACCAGCGTGCCCGGCGCGAACGCCGTACGCCGCCGGGTCCTTCGTGTTCGCTCATTTCGCCGGGGCCGCCCTCATGGTCAGGCCGAGACCGCAGGTCTTCGCCGCTTCCTCGAACTTCTCGGGATCGGCGCTCGCGTCGCCAAGCGCGATGGCGCCGCCCTTGGCCGCCGGGTCGGGGTCCGGCATGTCGATGCCGTGCTCCCGCATGCATTTCGCTTCCTTGCGCATCTTGTCGAGGTCTTCCGGCGACGGCGGCTTCATCTCGCCGCCGTTCGGCAGCAGCTTCCGGCACGCCTCGTCCGCGGCCTTCATCTTCCCTTCGTCGATGCCGTCGGCGCCGCCGAGGGAGATGGTCGCCCGGTCGTCGCCGTCGGTCTTGGGGTCCGGCATGTCGATGCCGTGCTCCCGCATGCACTTCGCGAAGTCGCGCATCTTGTCCTCGTCCGACACGTTGTCGGCCTGCTGTTTCCCGTCACCGGCACCGGGCGGGGCCGAGATCGAGGCGACCTCGTCGCCGCCGTCCCCGCCACCACCGCAGCCGGCCACCAGCGCGAAGACCGCGCCGGCGATCAGTGTCGCCATCGATCGTTTCCGCATCGCTGCTCCTTCGGTCGTTTTGACGAGCCGATTTCTACGGAGCGCGTGATTCCGGGGCGGTAAGCGAAGTCGCTTATGCGGCGCTTACCGTCCCACCGGCCTGGGTGGCCCTCGTCATCGCGCTGGGCGTCCCACCCGTCGCGGAAGCCGCGCCGGTCACGGGACGGGGCTCACCAGGGAGTACTGGCCGAACGCGGACTTCACCGGGACGCCGACGGTGCGCCGCGTCGAACCGGGAACCACAACTGGAAGTTCACCGGGTCACCCGACGCGAAGATCCCGGCGGAGGGTTGCGAAAGCCACTTTCGCAACCTCCAACGTTGCGAAAGTGGCTTTCGCAACACCCGGGCACCCGGCCGGCGGGCCACGCTTATCCCGCGCTTACCCCCAACCGGGGCAGACTGACCCGGTGAGAGTGCTCGTGGTGGAAGACGAACGGCTACTGGCGGACACGATCGCCGAGGGCCTGCGACGGTTCTCCATGGCCGTCGACGTCTGCTACGACGGCGCACAGGCGCTGGACCGGGTGGGGGTGCACGGTTACGACGTGGTCGTGCTCGACCGGGACCTGCCGATCGTGCACGGCGACGTCGTCTGCGCCGCGGTGCTCGAAACGGGCGGTGAGGCGCGGGTGCTCATGCTGACGGCCGCCGCCGACGTCAACGACCGGGTCGCCGGGCTGGGCCTCGGCGCCGACGACTACCTGACGAAACCGTTCGCGTTCGCCGAACTCGTCGCGCGGGTGCGGGCGCTGTCCCGGCGTGCGCGGCCCGCGCTGCCGCCGGTGCTGGAGCGCGGCGGTGTCGTCCTCGACCTGCCCCGGCACCAGGCTTCCCGCGACGGCCGGTTCCTGCCCTTGTCCCCCAAGGAATTCGCGGTGCTGGAAGTGCTCATGCGTGCCGAAGGGACGGTCGTCAGCGCGGAGGAACTGCTCGAAAAGGCGTGGGACGAGCACGCGGATCCGTTCACGAACGCCGTCCGCGTGGCCGTGATGACGTTGCGGCGCAAACTCGGCGAACCGCCGCTGATCGAGACCGTACCCGGTGCCGGATACCGGTTCGGGCCGTGAAACCGCTCCGGCTTTCGGTCCGCACCAAGCTGACCGCCCTCTACGGCGGGGCCTTCCTGCTCGCCGGGCTGGCCCTGCTGATCGTCAACTACCTGCTGGTGAGTTCGACGCTGCCGGACACGGCGGCGTTCGCGAGCGACGCGGCGGGTCTCGCGGTCCAGCGCGCACCGGCCTATCCGATGGACACGACCACGATCCTGCCCGCCGAGCGCGCCGAAGCCACCCGGCTGGTCGCCACGACGATCGACGAGTACCGGTCGGGCGTCCTGTCGACGCTGCTGTGGCAATCGCTGGTGGCGCTGGCGATCGCGGGCATGCTCGCGGTGCTGCTCGGCTGGCTGATGGCGAGCCGGGTGCTGCGGCCGTTGCACGCGATCACCTCCACCGCGAGGAAACTCGAAGTGGAGAACCTCGACCGGCGGATCGACCTCGACGGCCCCGACGACGAACTCAAGGAGCTCGCCGACACCTTCGACGGCATGCTCGACCGGCTCGCCGTGTCGTTCGACAGCCAGAAACGCTTCGTCGCCAACGCTTCCCACGAACTGCGGACACCACTCGCGGTGCAGCGCACGCTCGTCGAGGTCGCGATGGCCGATCCCGCCGTCAGCCCGGAACTGAAGCAACTCGGCGAACATCTGATCTACACGAACGAACGCAGCGAACGGATGATCGAGGGCCTGCTCGTCCTCGCGCGCAGTGACCGCGGCCTGGCCGCGCGCAGCCCCGTCCGGCTGGACGAGGTCGCGGCGACGGTGATCCGTTCGGCGTCGGTCATGGCCGAGGAGGCTGGTGTGACGGTGGAGTCGCGATTGCGGAGGCGGACCGTGTCCGGCGACCCCGTCCTGCTGGAACGCCTGGTCACGAACCTCGTGCACAACGCGATCACCTACAACCGTGAGGGCGGCTGGATCCACGTCGACCTCGGCGGCGACCCGGCGCTGGTCGTGCGCAACACCGGCCCGCAGGTGCCGCTGGACGCCGTCCCCGCGCTGTTCGAACCGTTCCGGCGGCTTTCGGGCGACCGGACCGGCGACTCGCGCAATGCCGGGCTGGGGCTGTCGATCGTCCGGTCCATTGCGCAGGCGCACGGCGGGGCGGCGGGCGCGGAACCGGGTGGCCGGGGCGGCGGGCTGGTCGTCCGGGTGCGGCTGCCGTAGATTCCCCCGATCGTGACGGTGCGTGTCCGGCGCGTCACTCTGCGATCCGCGAAGTGCTCCAGCAGAATGCACTTGCTGCCATGAACAAAATAGTGAGCAGGACACAGGACATCGGCGCGCCTCGCACGTCAAGGCGACGCGCCGTACTAGCGTTGACACCCACAAAGGTGAAGAGCAGGGGAGGCGAGAATGCGAGCGCTAAGGGTGGTCGGGCTACACGAGGACGGTAAGTCCATCGTGTGCGAAGACCCGGCAAGCCGCACGCGCTTCCTCCTCCCCGCGGACGAGAGGCTGCGAGCGGCGGCGAGGGGGGACATCACCCGCCTCGGCCAGATCGAGATCGAGTTGGAGAGCCAAATGCGGCCACGCGAGATCCAGGCACGCATCCGGGCCGGTGAGTCCGTGGCGCAGGTCGCGAGCAGCGCCGGCGTCACGGTGCAGCGTGTCGAGCGGTTCGCGTACCCGGTCCTGCTCGAACGCTCGCGTACCGCCGAGCTGGCCCAGCGCGCGCACCCGATCCGTGAAGACGGCCCCGACGTGCAGACGCTCGGCGAGGTCATGGCTCATTCGTTCGGTCTCCGCGGCCACGACTACAGCCAGGCGACCTGGGACTCCTGGCGCGGCGACGACGGCAAGTGGGTCGTCGTGCTGTGCTGGAAGGCCGGTCGCTCGGACAACCGCGCGCACTGGGCGTTCGCGCCGGGGGCGCACGGCGGCACCGTGCAGGCCCTCGACGAGAACGCCGAAGTCCTGCTCAACCCCAACGCCTACCGTGCCCCGCGCACGGTGCGGGCGCTGGACCCGGGCAAGGAGCCGGCGGTCCAGCCCACCCTCGACAGTGCCCCCGAAGAGCGTGTCGCGAAGGTGATAGACGCGCCGATCGCGGAGCCGGAAGAAGATGTCGAGCCACCACCTCCGGCTGACGAGCCGGCGGAAACGGCCGAACCCGCCCCCAGGGCGAAGGGGAAGAAGAACCACCCCATCGTTCCATCCTGGGAAGACGTCTTACTGGGCGTCCGCTCGCAACGAGGTTGAATTCGCACGTGATGGCCCCTTCCGGTGGAGGGGCCATTACGTGCGTCCAGGGGACCTTCGCGATCAGTGATCTCGGCCCAGTCGACGTCCAGCCGCGCCCCGGGCCAGCCACGATGCCCGACGTACGGCGGCCGGAAGAACGGCTCGCCGTGGCCGAGCCCGCCCGGTCGTCTCCGGCAACGCGAGGCACACCCGCCCCAACGGGGGCGTGGCTCAGAAGACCACGATCAGCACGCCGATCCAGGCGATCACGATCCCCGCGGCGGCACCGAAGGACGCCCACCGCACGATCGCGACGCGCCGCGCGAGCCACAGCGACGGCGTGATCCCGCCGGTCACCACGGCGGACGCGAGCAGCGCGAGCCAGCCGTTGGTCTCCCGGGCCAGGGTGTCGGCCAGCGCCAGCATCGCCACGACGACCACCGCCGCGACGAACGCGGAGATCGTCAGGCCGGTCAGCCACGGGGTCGGTTCACCGGCGGGGTCCGGCACACCGAAGAGGCGCCGCGCGAGTTCGCTGCCGGTCGCGGGCTTCGGCGGGTCGATGATGACGCCGTCACCGGAGACGGGGTCGACGAACCGGACCGAAGTGCCCATCGCGGCGGCCACCCGCAGGGCGAGCTGGCGCCCGCGCTGGGACACCACGGACGCGGCCTCGGCGCCGGGATCGCCGGGGCGGGCGGTGGAACCGACGGCCGACGCCACGCGTGCCCATTCGTGCAGTGCCTGCGCGAGGTCCGAACCTATCGCCAGGGAGTGCGGGTCCACCTCGCGCGCGCTCGCGCCACCCGGTCCGGCCAGCACCGCGCGTCCCTCACGGATCCGCAATTCCATGGGTTCCCCCCTTGCCGTGTTCGCTCGGGTGCTCACGATAGCGGTGGACGCGTCTCGTAGAACGCGATCGCACCCGCCGTGGCGACATTCAGCGAATCGACGCCGTCCGGCATCGGGATCCGCACGGCCAGATCGGCCGCGTCGATGGCCGCTTCGCTCAGCCCCGGGCCTTCGGCGCCCAGCATCAGCGCGACCTTCTCCGGTGCCTGATCGCGTAACTGCCGCAGCGAAACGGAATCCGCACGCGGGGTGAGCGCCGCGACACGGAAACCGTTTTCCCGCAGCAGTTCGAGATCGCCGGGCCAGGAATCGAACGTGGCGAACGGGACCCGCAGGACGTGCCCCATCGAAACGCGGACGCTGCGCCGGTACAGCGGATCCGCACAACCGGCGCCGAGCAGGATCCCTTCGACGCCCAGCGCGGCCGCGTTGCGGAACAGGGAACCGAGATTCTCGTGGTCACCGACGCCTTCGAGGATCGCGAGCACCCGGGCGCCCTCGACGATCTCTTCGACCGCGGGCGGCGGGACGGGCCGGTCCGCGACGGCGAGGACCCCGCGATTCAGATGGAAACCGACCACGTCGGCCATCGTTTCGGCCGATGTCACATAACCGGGGACGTCGACGCCGTCGAGTTCGGCACTCAATTCGCGGAATCGCCGCTCCACCCCGAGTAGAGCCCGTACCGGATACCGGGATTTGAGCAGGCGCTCGACCACGACGGTGCCCTCGGCGATGACCAGGCCACGCCCGCCCGGGCGGTCCGGCCGCCGATCGGCCGTGGACAAGTCGCGGAAATCGTCGAGCCGGGAGTCGCCGGAGTCGCCGATGGTGATCAGTTCAGCCACCCGGAGAGTGTGTCATCCGCCCGCTGCGCGCCTTGTTCGTCCGAACGTCCATCGGCAGGTGGTACGAACGGGTTCATTTTGCTGTAAGTTAACCCGTGGTGACGGAGAGCACCAGTTTGGCCGCTAGCCGGGCGGCGACGATGCGTGAAACCGTTGGGCCGCCTGGCAGTCCCGCCTGGAACCCCGCGGAGCGTGGCCAATGAGGAGCTCGACGAACATGGGTAAGGATCTTTCGGCGGACCCCTTCGAACCGCAGGATCGTGGGCGATACCGCCGCAAAGTCCAACGCGGCCTCGACACGCTGGCCCGGATGCTCACCGATGGGAGTTTTTCCTTCCCTCGCAAGAACATCGGGCTCGAAGTGGAACTCAACCTCGTCGACGCCGAGCTACGCCCGTCGATGACGAACACGGCGGTGCTCGAAGCGCTGAACGATCCGTCGTTCACCACCGAGCTCGGCCAGCACAACCTCGAACTCAACGTGCCGCCGCGGCCGCTGGCCGGCGAGTCCGCGTTGCATCTGGAGGACGACCTCCACGCGTATCTGGGCGCGGCCTCCCGCAAGGCCGAGGAATCCGGCGCCTCACTGGCGATGATCGGTATCCTCCCCACCCTGCGCCACGAGCATTTCGATCAGAAGTGGCTTACCAACAACGCCCGGTATTCGCTGCTCAACGACCGGATCTTCGCCGCGCGCGGTGAGCGCACCGTGCTTTCGATGGAGGGCTCGCCGCTGCCGGGCAGGCAGCCCGAGCGGCTGCGCAGTTATTCCGAATCGATCCTTCCCGAGGCCGCCTGCACCTCGGTTCAACTGCATCTGCAGGTCGCGCCGGAGGAATTCGCGGCGCATTGGAACGCCGCGCAGGCGCTGGCGGGCGTGCAGATCGCGGTCGGCGCGAATTCGCCGTTCCTGCTCGGCAAGGCACTCTGGCACGAAACGCGGATCCCGCTGTTCCTCCAGGCCACGGACACCCGGCCGGAGGAACTGAAGAACCAGGGCGTGCGGCCGCGGGTGTGGTTCGGTGAGCGGTGGATCACGTCGATCTTCGACCTGTTCGAGGAGAACGTCCGGTATTTCCCCGGCCTGCTGCCCGAAACCGACAGCGAGGACCCGGTCGAGGCACTCGACTCCGGTCAGGCGCCGAAGCTGACCGAACTGCGGATGCACAACGGGACCGTCTGGCGCTGGAACCGGCCGGTGTACGACGTCGTCGACGGCCTGCCGCATCTGCGGGTGGAGAACCGCGTGCTGCCCGCCGGGCCGACCGTCGTCGACATGGTCGCGAACGCCGCCTTCTTCTATGGCGCGCAGCGGGCGCTCGCCGAAGCCGATCGTCCCGTGTGGACACAGATGTCGTTCCAGGCGGCCGAGGAGAACATGTACGCCGGGGCGCGCCGCGGGTTCGACGCGCAGCTGTACTGGCCGGGGATCGGCTGGATCCCGCCGGACGAGCTGGTGCTGCGCGTCCTGCTGCCGCTGGCACACGAGGGGTTGCGCCGTTCGGATGTTTCGGACGAGGCGAGAGAGCGCTATCTGGGCATCATCGAGCAACGCTGCCTGACCAGGCGGACCGGCGCGGCGTGGCAGCGGGAGTACGTCCTGCGCGCGGAGGAGCGCGGTGCCGAACGGGAGACCGCGCTGAACCGGATGCTGGGCCGGTACCTGGAGCTGTCGGCCACCGAGACGCCGGTGCACACCTGGTCGCTCGAGACCTAAGGTGGTCACCAGGGAGGTGGCTCGTGCCCAAGATCATCGGCCGGTCGCTGGAGGAACACCGGCGCGAGGTCCGCAGCAGGGTGTTCGACGTCCTGCGCGGGCAACTGTACGAGCGCGGTTTCGACGCGATCACGCTGGCGGGTGTGGCCGCCGAGGCCGGTCTCGGCCGCACGGCGATGTACAACCACTTCCCCGACAAGGAAAGCCTGCTGGTCGCCTTCGTCGAGGATGAGGCGACACGCTACGTCGAACGGTTGACGGCGGCCGTCGCGACCGCGGACACCCCGGTCGGGAAGCTTTCGACCTTCGTCCGGCTTCAGCTGCGGGTGCTGGCCGAGTACCACCTGCCGCCCGGGACGGCACTCGCGTCCGCGCTGGCACCCGCCGCGTACCGGCGGATCAGCGCGCACGCCGACCCCATCACCGCACAGCTGCGGGAGATCCTGACCGAGGGGGTGCCGGAAGAGGACCCCGACGTGCTGATCCCGATGATCACCGCCGCGCTGGGCAGCCGTCAGGTCGTCGACGTTCCGCCCGATCGGCTGGACGACGCCATCGAGGCGGCCGTCCGGTTCGTGCTCCGAGCGGTCGGAATGGCGGAAAAAGCTGGAAATTAGGGTACCTAACCCCTGGTTGTGCCTTACGCTCTTTCTGACAGCATGTCAGATCGATGCTTGGAGGCTCTGCCCATGCCGGTGACCACCGACGTCGCATCCGGGCCGTTTGCCGCGACCCTGCGCGCCTCCACCATGGCCGCCCACGACCGGGCCAACCACTCCGTGTACATGAACGCGCTGCTCGGCGGGGAGCTCACGGTCGAGGGGTACACCCGGCTGGCCATCCAGTACTACTTCATCTACCAGGCCATCGAGCGGGCAGGCGACAAGCTGGCGGAGGACCCGGTGGCGGGCAGGTTCGTCTTCGAGGAGTTGCGGCGGCTGCCGAACCTCGAACGCGACCTCGAACGTCTCGTCGGCCCGCACTGGCGCGAAACCGTCCGTCCTCTGCCCTCGACCGAGCGCTACACGCGGCGCGTGACCGAGGCGTCCGACTGGTCGGGCGGGTTCGTCGCCCACCACTACACCCGCTACCTCGGCGACATCGCCGGCGGCCAGGTCATCCGGCGGCTGCTGGAACGCGAGTACGAGCTGACCGAGGCGGGTTCGCTGTTCTACCACTTCGACCAGCTGGGCAGCGCGCCCAAGTTCCGCGACAACTACCGCGAGCAGCTGAACTCGGCGCCGTGGAGCGAGGACGAACGCGCACGGCTGATCGACGAGGCGATCGTCGCCTTCGAATGCAACATCGCGGTGTTCGACGAACTGGCCGGGGAGCTGGACTCCTACCGCGCGGCCTGATCCGCGGGCCCGAAATCGGGTCGCCGGTCCGTGAAGGCCTCCTTGCCTACCTTGAGGGTAGGGATGGAGGCCTTCACTACTTCCCGGCGGCAGCGCGTGGCCACGTTGCGAAAGCCACTTTCGCAACGTTGAAGGTTGCGAAAGTGGCTTTCGCACCCTGCGGCGCCTCGACCGCGCCGACCCGTCGATGACGTGCGCCGTCGTGTCGCGACGCGACCACTTCGCGTCGGACAACCGGAACGCGGACGTGCTCGTTCCCTGAACCGGATGACCGCCGTCACACCGCCTTGACCTCCACCTAACTGGAGCTAGCAGGATGGGTTCAAGCGGCGTACCGATCGGGTACAGCCGCTGAGGACAGGTCGTTCCACCTGGGGAGAACGCGGCGGCCCCGGTCGCCGCAAACGGGTGTAGACGACTAGATTCGTCAGTGGAAACTTGTGTCGAAGAAGAAGGAGGGCCAATGGCCCGCTACGAGCTGCCCGAACTCGACTACGACTACGCGGCCCTCGCGCCGCACATCTCGGGTGAGATCAACGAGCTGCACCACAGCAAGCACCACGCGACCTACGTCAAGGGCGCGAACGACACGCTCGACAAGATCGCGGAAGCCCGCGACGCCGGCAACTTCGGTGACATCGTCGGCCTGCAGACCACGCTGGCGTTCCACCTCGCCGGACACGCGAACCACGTCGTGTGGTGGAAGATCCTTTCCCCGGAAGGCGGCGACAAGCCGACCGGCGAACTGGCCGCCGCGATCGACGAGGCGTTCGGTTCCTTCGACAAGTTCAAGGCGCAGTTCACCGCCGTCGCCACCACGATCCAGGGCAACGGCTGGGCCGCGCTCTCCTGGGACCCGATCGGCAAGACGCTGATCACCCAGCAGCTGCGCGACCACCACAACAACCTGGTCCTCCCGACCGTGCCGATCCTGCTGGTCGACGTCTGGGAGCACGCGTTCTACCTGGACTACAAGAACGTGAAGCCGAAGTACGTCGAGGCCCTGTGGAACATCTACAACTGGGCCGAGATCTCCAAGCGGTTCGACAACGCCGTCGCCGGTGGCAACGGCCTGCTGCTCGGCTGACTCTCCACCACGAACGGGGCTCTTCCTTCCGGAAGGGCCCCGCTTTTCGTTTCTTGACCTCGAGCGAAGTCGAGGTGTCAAGCTGGACGCATGGACGTCGCCGCATACCTCGCTCGCCTGGGACTCGACCGCCCCGCCACGGCGGACGTGGCCACCGTGGCGGACCCTGCAGGAACGCCATCTCGCCGCGGTGCCGTTCGAGAACCTGAGCATCCACCTCGGCGAGCCGATCGTCCTGGACGCCGAGGAGCTGGCGGACAAGATCGTGCGACGCCGCCGCGGCGGCTTCAGCTACGAACTCAACGGTCCGGACGGCACCCTCGGGCCACCGTTCGACCACGTGGCGATCCGTGTCGAACTGGACGAACCCTGGCTGGCCGACGTCGGCTTCGGCCGCTTCAGCCGGTTCCCGTTGCGGCTGGCCGCCACCGAGGCGCAGGCCGATCCGGACGGGGAGTTCCTGGTCCTCGACGCGCCCTACGGCGACATCGACGTCCTACTGGACGGCACACCGCAGTACCGGATCGAGCAACGGCCTCGTGACCTGGCCGAGTTCACTCCGATGGCGTGGTGGCAGTCGACGTCGCCGGACTCGTCGTTCACCAAGGGACCGACCTGCTCCCTCCCGGCCAAGCACGGTCGGATCACACTCGCGGGTGGCAAGGTGATCGTCACGACCCACGGCGTACGCGAGGAGACCAGGCTTTCGGGTGATCAGGAGATCCTGGACGTCTACCGGAAGGAGTTCGGGATCGAACTCGACCGGGTACCGGGACGGCCTTGACCCGATCGGCGGGTTCGTCGACCATGAACCCCGGCATGAACGAAGCCCCGCTTCCGGGGGTGACCCGGCTGCGGGGCTTCGTCCGTTCCCGAACTGACTGCCGCTCCCACCACGAAGCGGACATGGATGAGGTTAGCCTAACCTCATTATCCCGGCAAGAGGGTTGGTTGAGAGACGCCGATCTCACCCTTTCGAGTGACGTCGACCAGTCTTCCTGAGTCTTCCGAGCGGCAAGGCCGTGGTGTCGCGGTCGCGACACCACCACAGTCCACCCCTCGACCAAGCCAGGTCATGCCGCCCTCGATAACCCCGTTCCACCGGACAACGGCGTCCCGACGGGCTAGTTTCACCCCGTGGCCATGGGGAACGACTACCGCGAGATCGCGCGCAAGACCGACCGTCCGATGTGGATCTGGGCGGGCTGCGCGCTGACGAGTGTCCTGCTGTTGCTCGGCGTCGGCACGGTCGTCGCGATCACCCTGCTGAACGAGGACGGCGAGCACACGGAAGCCGAACTGCCGGCGGTCTGGCCCTCCAGCGCCGGGGAAGCGCTCCGGCAGGTGCCGTTGCCGACGGGCGAGATGGTGACCGCGCTGACGGGTGACACCGGGGCGCAGGTGCTGTGCCAGGTGATCCCCGAGCAGCGCTGGGAGGAGATCCTCGGCGGCCGCACACTGCGCGAGGTCACCGGGGCCTGCCACGCGGTCACCGCCGAGCTCGACGTCAGTGCCCAGCTGACCGCCGCACTGCCCGAGGACACGAGCCGCGGCCTGCCGACGAGGACCACTGTCGCCGGCAAGACCGCGGTCGTCGCCACCGACAAGGGCGGCACCAGCCTGAGCGTCGAACTGGTCGAGGTCGCCCCGCGCAACGGCGCCTCACCGGTGCTCCACGTCGCCGTCCGCACCGGGATCGCGAAAACCCTCGAAACCGAGCCGAAGGCGAGAGCGCTCGCCGAGGCGCTGATCGCGGCCGCGATGCCACCCGGTCCGAAGTTGCCGACAATCGGCGAGGGCGGCGCGATCCCGCTCGAAAAGACCGGGCCCGGGGCGATCAAGGACCGGCCGCTCCCGGTGATCTCCTGGCTGCTGTGCGCCGAACTCGGCCGCTCGCTCGGCGTCCCGGCCGACAACGCGAAGCCCACCTTCTTCGCCGCGTGCGAGCTGAACGGCGTGTCCGCGGATTACAGCGAGCACTCCGCGGACGTCCAGGCGACCACGTCCATCGCGGGGCTGCCCGCCCAGGTCGGCGAAAACAGGGTGATCGTTCAGCTCACCGGCGATCCGCGCGGGGAAACCTTGAAGTTCAAGGGAACCGGCGACCTCACGGCCCTCGCGGAGAAGGCCGTGCCGCCACTGCTCGGGCGCTAGGCCGTGTAGTTCGACAGGAGGTCGCCGAGCAGGGTCTCGTACGCCCTCCGGTCGAACCGGGCCGCACGGAAACGGAAGTCCTGATCGGGGTCGTAGCGCTCGTAGTCGACCTGCCAGCCGAAAGCCCGCCACTCGACACTGTCGTCGTCGCGGACGACCTCGACGCTGTAGGCGCCACAGCCGAGATCACCACACAGCGGGCACATCAGCAGGGCGACCCGGCCGTCGTCGAAGTGCCCGGGCAAGCTGCCCAGCAGCCGCGAAAGCGTTTCGACAGCCGACTCACGCCACCCCTCGTCGTCCAGGAACAGCGACGTCTGCTCTTGAGCGGGAACCAGCTCCCGGAGCGCGACACCGTCGATCGTCCAGTCCAGGAACCGGGCCTCGCCGTCGTTCCAGCGGGTCACCGACGGTTCGACGCCGAGCTTGTTCACACCCGCTCCCTCTTCAGCACGCGCAGCCCGTTTCCGAACCGCCGCACCGGCAGACCCACCCCACCGCGCCGGATCAGCACGACGGCGCACACCACCGCGGCGAGCGCCGAGATCGCGCCGCCGATGTAGAACGGGGAGCGACCACCGAAGGCGTCGGCCATCCAGCCGGTCATCGGGCCGCCGATGGGGTTGCCGCCGATCAGCACCAGGACGTACAAGCCCATCACCCGCCCGCGCATCTCGGGGCTGACCGCGGTCTGCACCAGCGCGTTCGCCGTGTTCAGGAAGGTGATCGTGGCGTAGCCGAGCGGGATCAGCGCCAGGCCGAAGGTCAGGTACGTCGGCATGAACGCGGTGATCACCTCGAACGCCCCGAGCAGGAACGCCGAGATCAGCAGCAACCGCACCCGCGGCCCGCCCCGGGTGTTGCGGCGGGCCGACATCAGGGCACCGGTGAAGGTGCCGACGGCGACCAGCGTCGAGAGGAGGCCGTAGCCGTCCGCGTTGGTGTGGAAGACGTTCGCGGCGACGATCGGCAGCGACGTGAAGTACGTGATGCCGAACGTGCTCACGAAGAACACCAGCACCATCACGGTCATCAGGTCGCTGCGCCGCCGGACGTACCGCAGCCCTTCGACCAGCTGGCCCTTCTCACGCGGGATGGCGGGGCCGCGGAAGAGCTTGTCCGGGTTCATCATCACCAGCGCGGCGATGACGGCACCCGTGCTCACCGCGTTCGCCATGAACAGCCAGCCGGTGCCGACCCAGGTGATCGCGAAGCCCGCGATGGCCGGGCCGACGATACGGGCCATGTTGAAGATCGAGGAGTTCAGCGCGACGGCGTTGGTGACCTTGTCCCTGCCGACCATCTCGGCCACGAACGACTGCCGCGCGGGCACTTCCAGCGACGCCGTGCAGCCGAGGGTGAAGCAGAGGACGTAGACGTGCCAGAGCACCGCGATCCCGCTCAGGTCCAGCGCGCCGAGGACGATCGCCTGCGCCAGCACGGCGATCTGGATGCCGATCAGCAGCCGCCGCTTGTCCACGCGGTCGGCCAGCACCCCGGCCCACAGCGAGAGGAACAACGTCGGCGTGAACTGCAGCGCGACGGCGATGCCGAGTGCGATCGGGTCGTTGCCGCTGAGGGTGAACACCAGCCAGTCCTGGGCGATGCGCTGCATCCAGGTACCGATGTTCGAGATGACCTGTCCGGTGAAGAACAACCGGTAGTTCCGGACCTTCAGCGACGAGAACATGCTCCCGCGCGGGTTCTCACGACCGGACGTGGGCGGCGGTGGAGCGGGTTCCCGGGTAGCGGTGGTCTTGGAAGGACACTGTGTTTCGCTACCCGTGGTCGTCACCGCTGTTAGTTCCCCGCCATCCTGTCGATGATTTCGGCGGCGCGAGAGAGCACTTCGCGTTCCTCGGCGCTCAACTCCGCCAATTGCTTGTCCAGCCAGATCTCCCGTGCGGTGATCTGCTCGATCACGTAGGCCCGGCCACGGTCCGACAACTCGACGATGGCCTGGCGGCCGTCCGTCGGATGCGGCCTGCGCTCGACGTAACCCATGTCCTCGAGGGCGGCGATCACCCTCGTCATCGAGGGGGGCTGCACGCCTTCCTTCGCGGCGAGCTGGCCCGGGGTCAGCGCACCGCATTTGTGCAGTGTGGACAGCGCGGACACCTGCGTCAGCGAGATACCGTCGCCGGCGCGCTGTGCCCGTAGCCGACGATTGAGCCGCACCACCGCGAGACGCAGGCGGCTCGCCAATGAGCGCTCGTGCGTGTCTCCGGACATATAGTTAGCATACCTCACGATCGGATCACCGGCCCGTGAGATCGGCCACGGGCGAAATAACCGCAGGTCAGGTGAACGCGGCCTGGATCGGGCCGACGGCGAAGTAGGCCAGGAACAGCACCGCGATCCCCCACATCAGGGGGTGGATGCCCCTCGCCTTTCCGGTGACCGCGCGGAGGACGACGAAGCTGATGAAGCCGGCGCCGATGCCGTTCGCGATCGAGTAAGTGAACGGCATGACCACGATCGTCAGGAACGCGGGCAGCGCGACGGTGAAGTCCGCGAAGTCGATCTCCTTGATCTGGCTCATCATCAGCGCACCGACGACGACCAGTGCCGGAGCCGCGGCTTCGACCGGGACGACCTGGTAGAGCGGCGTCAGGAACATGGCCGCGATGAAGAGCACGCCGGTGACGACGTTCGCGAGCCCGGTCCTGGCGCCTTCGGCGATCCCGGACGCGGACTCGACGTAGACGGTGTTCGAACTCGACGACGCGAGACCGCCGGCCGCGCCCGCGAGCCCGTCGACGAACAGGGCCTTGCCGACGTTCGGGAGTTTGCCGTCCGCCGGGAGGAGGTCCGCTTCCTTGGCCAGCCCGGTCATCGAGCCCATGGTGTCGAAGAAGTCCGCCAGCACCAGGGTGAACACCAGCAGCACGACGGTGATGATCGGCAGCCGCGTCCAGGCGCCGAAGGAGATGTCGCCGACCAGCGACAGATCCGGCAGACCGAGGACCTGATCGGGCAGCGCCGGGTAGCCGAGGTTCCAGCCCTGCGGGTCGACGCCCTTCGACGGGCCCACCTTCGTGATCGCCTCGACGACGATCGCCAGCACGGTCGAGGCGAGCACGCCGATCAGGATCGCGCCCTTGACCCGCTTCGCGACCAGGATGCCGGTGACCAGCAGACCGACCACGAA
The DNA here is from genome assembly GCA_049998115.1 of Amycolatopsis sp. cmx-4-19. Classification (GTDB taxonomy): domain Bacteria; phylum Actinomycetota; class Actinomycetes; order Mycobacteriales; family Pseudonocardiaceae; genus Amycolatopsis. The sequence goes on from JAEBEO010000002.1 coordinate 282,445, forward strand.
CACCACGGTCGGCCACGACGCGATCGAACCGTCGATACCGAGCCCGACCGGCACGGTGGTCTTCGCGTCGTCCGGCACCCGCCGGACGAATCCGGCGTCGACCAGGCCGATCAGGCAGATGAACAGGCCGATGCCGACCGCGATGGCCGATTTGAGCGGCGGCGGGACGGCGTTGAACACCGCCGTCCGGATCCCCGCGAAGACCAGCAGGACGATGACCAGGCCCTCGATCACCACCAGGCCCATCGCCTCCGGCCAGGTCATCCGGGAGGCGAAGGTGACCGCGATCAGGCTGTTGATGCCGAGGCCGGTGGCGATGGCGAACGGGTAGTTCGCGACCAGCCCCATGACGATGGTGAGGATCCCGGCGACCAGCGCGGTCACCGCGGCGACCTGCGGGACGGGGAGGATGTTGCCGACGACGTCCTTGTGCGCACCCGCGTCGTCGGCGGAGAAGCTGCCGATGATCAGCGGGTTCAAGACCACGATGTAGGCCATCGTGAAGAACGTGACGATCCCGCCGCGGACCTCACGTCCCGGCGTCGAGCCGCGCTCGCTGATCTTGAAATACCGGTCCAGTGTGGACCGGGTGCGCTGCTCCGCCATCGCGTACCACCCTTCGCCCGTTGCCGGGTACCCTTCCCCACGTGGGCGAATCGATCAATTCCGGGGAAGTAAACGGTTCATTGCGGCCAACGCCGGAACTGCCGAAGCGGCTGACCGACCTGACGCCGGTCGTGATCGTAGGTACCTCGCTCTGGGCGGTCGCCACCGTGGTCCTGTTCTTTGTGACCGACGGCATCTGGGTGCAGACGTCGTTGTCCGGCCTCGTGCTCGGCTTCATCGGCCTCGCGATCATCGCGTGGCAGCGCGCCGCCGCCCGGCGCGGCTCGAAAAGCGCCCAACACCTTTGACGCGTTCAGTCCTCTGAACGCCTCAGTTGAGGAGGGCGGCGGGTGAGGGGTCCTCCAGGAGGGCCGTGAGGACGTGCCGGTCGGGCCAGCGGTCCGTGGCCCAGGCGAAGGCACGGGCGAGGCCTTCCGGGGTGTCGGCGGCGTGCAGCCTGCCGTCGGACCACCAGGCGACGTCGTGTTCGACGCCCTCGAAGGCCACCGTCAGGGTCTCGTGCAGCAGCATGCCGCCCTCGGGCAGTTCGACGCCCAGCTGATCGGCGGCCAGCCGGAGCGCGGGAAGCTCCGTCCACGGCACGTACTCGCCGTCGCCGGTGACCTTGGCGTCGAGACCGCTCGCCATTGGCAGGTCCAGCAGTTCCGCCAGCGCACCGGCACCGCTCGCCGCGACGACCATCCGGTCCGGCGCCAGCACGGCGGCGAACCACGGGACATCGAGCACGACGGCGTTTTCGGCGTCGGCGGCCGAACCGTCCGCGACCCGCACGCGTTCGGGCGCGTCGACGTCCACTCCCGCTTCACTGAGCACGGCATGTGCCCGCGAGGCGAGGCCGGGGCTCACCGCGCGTTCGGGATCGCCCAGCCGTTCCAGGAGGTCTTCGACGTCCTCGGCGTCCGTTCCCAGCTCGGTCCGGACCCCGGCGGCGAGCAGGATTTCCTTGCCCAGCCCCGAATCCGGGACGACGTCGTAGAGCCCGGTCAGCGCGGTGGCTTCGGGCATCCGCCAGTCGAGCGGCGCGCGGCCGTCCAGTAACGCGTACCGCGCGAGCCACCAGCCGGTGTGCCCGCCGGGTTCGGTGAGCGCACGCCAGGTCTCCGGACGGGCGGCGAGCAGGCGCAGTGCCTCGGGCCAGGCGTCGTCGGCGACCAGGTCGAGATCGCGGACGCCGAGTATCCGCGACGGCGGGCGTTCCCGGGCGTCCCACCAGTCGTGTTCGTCGGGCAGCCCGTGCTCGGGTTCCAGCGGATCGTCGTCGGCGATGACCGCGAACGAGTCGAGGACACCGACGGCGACGAGCGTCGCCGACGGCCAGTCCTCGGCGAATTCCTCGTCCAGTACGGACAACGGTCCGTCTTCTTCGAACACTTCGGGATCGAAGACGTCGCCCAGCGGGGAATTCGGCAGGATGAGCTCGTCCGCGCGCCGCCAGCCGTCCTCGCTCGGGAGAGCCAGCGCGCCCGCCCACTCGGGGGCCTCGTCGCCGACCTCGGCGATCAGGCGAAGCACCGCGCCCGCCAGCGAGACACCGTCCAAACCGGACCGGACGTCTTCGACACTGCGCTCGACGGCGGCACTCAGCGCGTCGGCTTCGAGCAGGTCGCCAGCCTCGGCGTGCCTGGCACCCAAGCGTTCCAGCAACGGATGCGCCGCCACCGGATGCACCAGCCGCAGCCCGAGGATGTCCACATCGGACAGGAGTTCGAGGAGTTCCGCCGAGCCGCCGACGAGCAGCGCGTCCCGGACACCGGGCAGCGTGCGGCCGTCCGACATCGGTACCGGCAGCGCGCCGAGGTCGTCCTTCGAGAGGTCGTGCGCTTCGAGCGCCGGGAGGAGGACGTCGTAGAGCGAGCGCCACCACGACGGCTCACGCTGGACGCCGGTCAGCAGTTCGACGGCCTCGGCAGGCGAAAGCGACCGCGCGCCGACCGCGCGAAGGTCCACACCGGACAGCGACAGCAGCCCAGGAACCAGATCGGCCAGGAGCGGCGCCAAACCGGGGACGTCCACCGACAGCACTCGCGCCTGCCGCCCCGGCAAGTCGTCACCTGCTTGCGCGGGGAGCCACGGAGAGCCGGTGAGCTTCTCCAGGATGGCCTCGCGCAGTGTCGCGTCCACAGTGGAACGCGGGAAGTCCGCGCCGGGCACCAGTGCGAGACGCTCCTTGCCCGGCAGGGACCGGACGAGGTCGACGTACTCCCGCGCGGCGTTCTTCAGCGCGGCGGTCAGTTCCGGCCCCGGCAGCGCGCGCCGCCGCGACGGCTCGATCGGCAATGTCGCGATCAGCCGCGCGGGCAGGGAAAGTTCGTCGTCGGTCGGCGTCGGGGCATGCAGGACGTCGTCCCCGAGCGGCTTCGGCGCACCCTTTTCGTCCAGCGGGACCGCCCAGACGACGTCACCGCGGTGGACCTGCCAATGCTCGGCGGAACCGTCCGGCGACGAGAGCCGGACGACGCCGTCGCCGAGATCGGCGCGGCGCCACACCCCACCCTCGATCTCGACGCTTTCCAGCCAGGACAGGGTGAGCAGGAGATCGGCGATGTCGTCCGCCAGGTCCGTCAGCAGTGAGGGAAGGTCGACGCCCTCGCGCACCGGAAGCCGGACCTCGGTCGTGAAACCCTCGGGCACGGACGGCTCGTCGGCCGGGACCGGCCAGGGAAGCCGGAGGACGGGAACGTCGCCGGCGCGTCCGGCTTCGGCTCGCGTGCGTTCCGCGGAGAACGCGATGCCGCCGGTCTTCGAGACGATCCGCGGCTCGGCGGAAACCGTGAGCACGGCGGCGAAACCGACACCGAAGCGGCCGACGGTCTCGTCACCCTTGCCGGAAGCACGCAGGGAAGCGAGTGATTCGACGCCGCGGGCGTCCAGCGGCGCGCCCGTGTTGGCGAACCGGAGCTCACCGTCCACAACGGACACTCGAAGCCTGCCGCGTTCACCGGCGGCCAACGCGGCGTCGGCGGCGTTCTGCGCCAGCTCGACGAACAGCCGGTCGCGGTAGCCGCCGACCCGGAGGTCGTTCTCCGTGTTGGTGTCCTCGGTGAACCGTGTCGGCGAATCGGCCCACGCGCGCAGAACGGCCGCGCGCAGCCGTTCGGTGCCGAAGGGGTCAGTGCTCACTGGTGGTTTCGGTGGCCTCGGTCTCGGTGGTCCCAGTCGTCTCGTCGGCCGGGACAACCATCTCCGGCTCGACCTCGGGCTGGACCGCCGCGGTCTCGGGCATCTCGGCGACCGGGGCCTCGGACTCGTCGACGACGGTGGCCTCGGCGGTCTCGGGCTCGGTCACCGCGGTCTCGGCGGTCTCCACGACCTCGGCCGGGGTCTCCGCGGGAGCCGCTTCGGGCTCGTAGTCGAGCAGTGAGTCGTCGTAGACCAGCTCCGCGACCGGAACCGACGAGGTCACCTCGACCTCGATCTCGGAATGCGCGCCGCAGCCGTACGCGACGTCGACGACGTGACCGTCCGCCGGGGAGATGTCGTTGGTGCACGCGCCGAAGGCCGCGCTGAGCGACCCGGCGAGCGGCACGAAGAAACCACAGCCACCGCAGACGTCCGGCGCGCTGCGCGCCATATCCGACCGCGGGCCGAACTCGCCGCCGTGCCAGCGGGCGGCGGCGTCGAGCCTGCCGTGGCGGGAGAGCACGTGGACCCGGCCGAGCCCGGTCTCCTTGGCGACCTCTTCGACGGCGGGGTCGTCGGACTCCAGGTACGCGGGAGCGAGCCGCGGGTCGTCCTTCTCCACCGGGAAGATGTCGCCGACACCGAGGTCACCGGCCTGCACGCGGCGGTCCCACGGCACCCACGCCGGGGCGACCCGCGCGTCGGGACCCGGGATGAGCACGACCTCGCTGACCGTGATCGGCTCGTCCTCGCCGGCCAGCGCGACCGTCACCGACCAGCGCCAGCCGCGATAACCCGTCACGGTCGCCTCGAACAGGTGGCTCGCGGAAACCGCGTCCTCCCGGTCCACGCCGACGTGCGCGCCGACCTGTTCGGCACCGGCGTCCTCCAGCACCGCGTCGCGGGCGAGTTCGACCGCCTCGGCGAGTTTGCGCTGGATAGAGCCGTCGTCCAGGGTCAACAGCAGGGTCATGCCCCCATTCTGCCGCACGCGGTCCAGCGGTCCGTGTCAGGCTGTCCGCGTGCGCACGCTGATGACCACATCGCTTCTGCTCGCCGCCCTCCTCGGTGGCTGCGCCGCCGCGCCGATGAGCGACGCCGCCCCGCCCTCGCCCGCGAAACTCAAGGTCCAGGTGCTCTCGACGCTGCCCCATGATCCGGACGCCTTCACCCAGGGCCTCGAGTTCGCCGGGGAGACGCTGTACGAGGGGACCGGTCTCGTCGGGAAGTCGTCGGTGCGGGCCGGGCCCGCCGGCGCGGCGCCGTCGGTGCGGGCGGAACTGCCGGGTCTGTTCGGCGAGGGCGTCACCGTGCTCGGGCCGACGGTCTGGCAGATCACCTGGCAGGACGGCGTCGCGATCGAGCGCGACGCGAAGACGCTCGCCGAACGCAGGCGGGTGGGCTACCCCGGTGAAGGCTGGGGCCTGTGCCACCGCGAGGGCACCGGTCAGCTGGTGATGAGCGACGGCTCGTCGAAGCTGACCTTCCGCGACCCCGTGTCCTTCGCCCCCACCGGCAGCGTCGATGTCGGCCGTGACCGGCTGAACGAGCTGGAATGCGCGGGCGACTCGGTGTACGCGAACGTCTGGCAGACGGACGAGATCCTGCGGATCGACGCCGCGACCGGGCGGGTCACCGGCGAAATCGACGCGTCCGGGCTCCTCACGCCGGAGGAACGGCGCCCCACCGACGTCCTCAACGGCATCGCGGCGATCCCCGGGACGGACGAGTTCCTCGTCACCGGGAAGCTCTGGCCCAAGATGTTCCGGGTCAAGTTCGTCTCGAATCCCTAGAAAGCAGTGGTGAGCGCGCGCGGCGGTCCCCGCGTAAGGCAGGATTGAAGGGTGGGAATCTTCGGCTCTGACTCGGGACCCGACGGCACGCGTACCGGCCGGCCGGGCAAAGAGCGTCGCCGCAAGAGCAAGCGCAAGTGGACGCCGGAGCCCGGCGCGCCCCAGGCGCGCAGCTGGTCCGCGCCGCCGCCGACCCGGGTCGACCAGCAGCCGGTGCCACCGGCCCCGCCCCGCCCCCAGCCTCACCCGCAGTACCAGCCGCGTCCCGGGGGGCCGACCGCCGACGAGGCCCGCACCGGCGCGATCCCGATGGGGCACCGCCAGCCACCGCCGCCGCCCCGGCAGGCACCGCCGCAGACGCCCCCGCGGGGCGCGCGGCCGTACCCGCCCGATCCCTCGCAGCGGCAGACCGAACCCGTCCGGCGCCGTCCCGCCGGGTTCTACGACGAACGTCCTCCGGGCAGCGGCGAATACGAGCACTACGACACCGGCGGCTACGCGGGCGAACCTCGGGTCGCCGAGGAGCAGCCGCAGGAGCACCCGACGACCGCGGTCCCGCCGCGCACGGCGGGTCCCATGCCGAAGCTGCCGAAGAAGATCACGGTCACCCGCGTCGCGGCGATGCGCAGCCGCCAGCTCACCGGGCAGGCCGTCGGCGCGTTCCAGCGCGCGACGAAGGCGGACGGCGCCGACAAGTCCGGCCTGACTTCGCTGACGTACGCGGTGATGCTGAACTACGCCAGCGACGCCGCGATGGCGATCGCGCTGGCCAACACGCTGTTCTTCGCCGCCACCAGCGGGGAGAGCAAGGGCAAGGTCGCGCTCTACCTGCTCATCACGATCGCCCCGTTCGCGCTGGTCGCGCCGGTGATCGGGCCGGCGCTGGACAAGATCCAGCGCGGACGGCGGCTCGCCATGTGCGTCTCGTCCGCCGGTCAGGCACTGATGGCCATCGTGATGGCGTTGCACTTCGACGACTGGCTGCTGTACCCGGCGGCACTCGGGATGATGGTGCTTTCGAAGTCCTTCACCGTGCTCAAAGCCGCCGTGACGCCCCGGGTGCTGCCGCCCGAGATCACGTTGTCGAAGACGAACGCCCGGCTGACCGTGTTCGGCCTGGTCGCCGCCGGTGTGTTCGGCGCGCTGGCGAGCGGCGTCAACGCGATCTGGGGTTCGTCGGGCGCGCTGTGGTTCACCATGGTGATCTGCGTCGCCGCCGCCGTGCAGTCGATGCGCATCCCGTCGTGGGTCGAGAAGACCGAGGGTGAGGTGCCGGCGTCGCTGTCCGCGCATCCGGAGCGCCGGGTCAAGAAGCAGCGGCAGCCGATGGGGCGCCAGATCGTCATCTCGTTGTGGGGCAACGGCACCGTCCGTGTGCTGACCGGGTTCCTGATGATGTTCTCCGCGTTCGCGGTGAAGGCGCAGACCGAGGGCAGCGGGCAGAGCCCGGTCGACCAGTTGCTGCTGCTGGGCATCATCGGCGCCGCGGCGGGTGTCGGCGGCTTCGCCGGGAACGCACTGGGCTCGCGGCTGCACTTCGGCAAACCAGACCAGGTGATCCTGGCCTGTGTCGGGGCCTGCCTTGGCATGTCGGTCATCGCGACGGTGGCGGCCGGGCTGGCGACGGCGGCGATCGTGGCGCTGGTCGGCGCGACCGCGAGCGCGCTGGCGAAGATCAGCCTCGATGCCGTCATCCAGGAAGACCTGCCGGAGGAGTCCCGCGCTTCGGCGTTCGGACGGTCGGAGACCGTGCTGCAGATGGCCTGGTGCTTCGGCGGTGCCGTCGGCCTGCTGCTGCCGCCGACCTACTGGGTCGGGTTCCTCGTGCTGTCGATCCTGCTGGCCGTCGGGTTCACGCAGACGTTCATGGTCCGGCGCGGCACCTCGCTGATCCCCGGCCTCGGCGGCGACCGGCCGCTGCGCCCGGACCCCACCAGCGAATCGCCGGTTCCCTCGGAGGCCGGTGGCCCCGGGTGGCGGCCGGGCTCGTAATCTGCACCCCATGCGGCGACTTCGTATCTCGGCCCTGCTCGCGGCGGGTGTTTTCGTGGTGGCGGGCTGCTCGGCCCCCGGCCCCGAAGAGGTGACCTTCTTCGCCGACGGGAAGACGGTGAACGTCCTCCCGCTGGCGTCGTGCGACGTGAAGAGCGACCAGTGCACGACCCAACCCGACGCCGCGGGCAAGCTGCGTGTCCGGCCGGGGAAGCCGGTGCAGATCTCGGTGCCGAGCGGGATCGCGGAAACGCCGTGGAAGGTCACGGTGCAGTACGTGAACGCCAAGGGCGAGCCGCAGGAACTGAAGCAGGACATCATCACGTCGCTGGACCGGTTCGCCTACACGGTGACCACACCCCGGGCCGACGACCAGATCCTCGTCGTCGAGGTCGCGCAGGCTTCGGTGATCAGCCAGACCGGGCGTCCGGAGGACGCGGAGGCGGTCACGACCGCGATCTGGTCGCTGCAGGTCGAACCGCCGGTCGTGAGTGGTAAGTCGCGTTAGAACGTCACTTACCACTCACGACCAGTGGCGACCGCCGCTCAGGGATCGAGGTCCCGGGCGACCGCGCGCATGATCTCGGCGATCTGCTTGGTGTTCTTGCGGTCCGGATAGCGGTTGCGCCGCAGGTCCGGCTGCACCTTGAGCTCGAGCAGCTTGATCATGTCCTCGATGAGCCCGTGCAGTTCCTCGGCGGGCCGCCGGCGCGCCTCGGCGACCGAGGGCGGCGGGTCCAGCAGCCGGACGGAGAGCGCTTGCGGGCCGCGGCGGCCGTCGGCGACACCGAACTCGAGGCGCTGCCCGGCCTTGAGCCCCTCGACGCCCTGCGGCAGCGCGGCTTTGCGGATGTAGACGTCGGCGCCCCCATCCTGGGTGACGAAACCGAAACCCTTCTCCGCGTCGTACCACTTGACCTTGCCGGTCGGCACTTCCCTCACCCGTCCTTTGCTGTCCTGCTCACAACGAACGCGCCCGGGGCGTACCCAGGGCGCGCGTCGCGTAAGCGTATCCCGACACATGCCCTGTGGAGAAGCGGATACCGGCGGTTACCCTCTGCTTCATGGAGACCGCAGTAAAGGAGGCCGCCGTGGCCGTCCCCGAGAAGCCCGGCAAGCCGATCCTCATGCGCGTGGGCATCGGCCTGTTCGCGATCGGCATCCTCGCCGTCACGGCCGTGTTCATCCTGTTCGCGGCCGGGCTGGAGAACCTGCCGGTGTGGCTGTCCGCGGCGGCCGGCGTGATCACCCCGCTGGGTTTGGCACTCGGTCTGATCGCCCTGGTGCGCGAAGCTCGCCGAAAGAGCTGAACCACGCCGGGAACTCGGTCAACGAGTCGAACACCACCTCGGCGCCCTCCGCCAGCAGCTCGGCGCGGTCGCACGGACCCGTGGTGACGCCGACGGGTACCGCGCCCGCCGCCAGCGCGCCGCGGATGTCGCCGAGGTGGTCCCCGACGTAGGCGACGGCGCCGTGTTCGGTGAGCGCGGCGGCCTTCTGCGTCGACCACAGCTCACCGACCAGGACGTCGACCTCGAAGCCGAGGGCGTCCAGGTGGAGCTTCGCGTTGGGCCCGAACTTCCCGGTGACGACCACCGTGCGCCCGCCCGCCTCGCGGACCGCGTGCAGTGCCTCGGCCGCGCCGGGCAGCGCGACGGTCACCGGCACGACGGTCTCCGGGTACATCGCGCGGAAACGCGTCACCAGTTCCGGGATGCGTGCCTCCGGCGCCCCGAAGCCGCGCAGGCTGGCGTCCAGCGGCGGGCCGAGGTTGGCCGCGAAGAACTCGCCGTCCAGTGGCAGGCCGGACTCCGCGCCGAGCGCGTTCATCACCGCGACCATGCCCGGCCGCGGATCGATCAGTGTCATGTCGAGGTCGAACCCCACGGTGATGCCCACGTCAGCCACGGTAGCGGCCACCACCGACCGATTTACACCGGATAGGTCCTCGTCAAGTCCTTTGACACAGACGCATCCTGTGTCAAGCTGGATCTGTGGGCGAGATCACGAGTTTCTCCGATCGGACCAAGGCCTCCCTGCGGGAGAGCCTGCTCGACGCCGCCACCGAACTGCTCCCGGAGCGCGGCTACGCGGCACTGCGGATGGCGGACGTGGCCACCCGGGCCGGGGTGAGCAGGCAGACCGTCTACAACGAGTTCGGCAACAAGGCGGCGCTCGTCCAGGCCGTCGTGCTCCGGACGACGTCGGAGTTCCTGGAGGGCATCCGGCTGCGCTTCGAACACGCGGAGGAGCTCCTCGACGGGATCCACGGGGCGGTCGTCTACACGATCGAACACGCCCGCGAGAACCGGCTGGTCGCCGCGGCGCTGGGGACCGAAGCCGGCGAAGACCTCCTTCCGCTGCTCACCACCAAGGGCGAGCCGATCCTGTCCGCCGCCACGGAGATCGCGGCCGGGCAGTACCGCGAGTTCGAGCCGTCGCTCTCGGTTCGCTCCGCCGCGGTGCTCGCGGAGACCGTCGTGCGGCTTTCCCTGTCCCACCTCGTCATGCCGTCGCATCCGGCCGACGAGGCGGCGGCCTCCGTGGTCGCCGTGCTGGCACCGGCGATCCGGGCGCTCACCACCGATTCGAAGGGGACGTCATGACCGACACGCTTTCCGAGCTGCGGACCGGTTTTTCCTCACTACGCAAGGGTGGGCTGAACTGGGATTCGTTCCCGCTGCGGCTGTTCACCAAGGGGAACAAGAAGTTCTGGAACCCGGCCGACATCGACTTCTCCCGTGAACGCGAAGGCTGGGACAGCCTCAACCCGGAGCAGCAGCGGTCGACGACATACCTGGTGGCGCAGTTCATCGCGGGCGAGGAGGCGGTGACCGAGGACATCCAGCCGTTCATGCGGGCGATGTCCGCGACCGGCCGGTTCGGCGACGAGATGTACCTGACGCAGTTCTGTTTCGAAGAGGCCAAGCACACCGAGGTGTTCCGCCGGTGGATGGACGCCGTCGGGCTGACCCAGGACCTGCATCCGTACGTCGCGGAGAATCCCCACTACCGCAAGCTTTTCTACGAGGAGCTGCCCCGGTCGCTGCGGGCGCTGGAGGACGATCCCAGTCCGCTCAACCAGATCCGCGCGAGTGTCACCTACAACCACGTCATCGAAGGCAGCCTCGCGCTCACCGGGTACTACTCGTGGCAGCTGATCTGCACGCAGCACGACATCCTGCCCGGGATGCAGGAACTCGTGCGCCGCATCGGCGACGACGAACGCCGTCACATGGCCTGGGGCACCTTCACCTGCCGCCGTCACGTCGCCGCGGACGACTCGCTGTGGGACGCGGTGCAGCAGCGGATGGGCGAGTTGCTTCCCCATGCGCTCGACATGATCCAGTGGGTGCAGGACCAGTTCGAGGAGATCCCGTTCGACAACGATCCGCAGGAGATCATCCAGTACGCGGCGGACCGGGCGCAGCGGCGGCTGGGCGCGATCGAGTCCGCGCGGGGGATGCCGGTGGAGCAGATCGACCTCGACTACTCGCCCGAGCACCTCGAAGAGACCTTCGGCGAAGAAGACGCGAAGGCGATCGCCGAGGCCGCTGCCGCTGTCACGGCTTGACGTCGCGTAGAGGCTCCCTTCCCTCGGCTCAGCCGAGGGAGGGGGGGCCTTCACGTGCTTACCCGGCGGGCCAGTAGACGGCGTGCCAGCCACCGCCCGCGGCGACCGCGCCACCCGCGATCGTCCCGTCGAGACCGATCAGCTGCGCCCGGCTGAAACCGCCGCCCGGCAGCGTTCCCAAGTCGGTCCGCCCGCCGTCCGCGGCCCAGAGCGTGGCCTTGCCCGCGCTGCCGCCGACGACCCGGCCCCGCGCGTCGATGTCCTCGGCCGAGCCCGCGATGTCGGCGGACAGGCGGGTCATCGTCCCGTCCGCGGCCCACCGCACCGCGGCGTAGGTACCGGAGGCGTCGACGTAGCCCGAACCGGCCGAGACCCCGGACCCGTTGAGTGCCAGCACATCCGTGGCGTACGAGTTGATCCAGCCGAGTTCGATCATGCGGCCGTCCGCGGTCCACTTCACCGCCGCGTACCGATCGTCGATCACGGTCCTGCCCGCGATCTCACCGGAGCCGTTCAGATCCTTGAACCAGCTGTCGCCGGTCGCCGGGCCGAGCACGGTGACCGCACCGGTGGCGTCCCAGCGCAGGACGCGGGTGCTGCCGTCGGCCGTGGAGAGCTGCCCGGCGATGAAGCGCCCGTCACGAGTGATCGCGGTCGCGGAGTAGTTCCCCGCCAGTGGTGGTTCGGCGAGCACCGAGACGTTCCCGGACGAGTCCCAGCGCAAGCCGCGCCGGCGTCCGTCCGAGGTCGAACCCGAACCGGCGATGACGCCGGTCGAGCTGATCCCGGCCGCTTCCGAGGCCGAGCCGCCCGGCGGCGCGGACAGCTGGGTGATCGAACCGTCCGGGGACCAGCGCACGGCCCGCAGATCCGACGCCCCGGCGATCACCCCGCTCGCGTTGACCGCTTTCGCCACCGCGAACCCGCCGGGCAGGGACTCCAGCCGGGTGACCCGGCCCGCCCTGTCCCATTTCACCGCGACACACGAGTGCGAGTGCGGCGCGTTGGCACAGGACTCGCCGATGAGCTGCCCCCGGTCGCCGATCGCCGTCACCGACGTCTCGTCGGTACCGGGCACGAGGGCGAGTTCGATCGGTCCCGCCGCCGCGGTCGCCACCGCGGGGAGGGAGAACGGAAGGGCCACGGCGACCGCGGCCATGACGAGTAGACGTTTACCCCGTTGCACGAACATGTCTCCCCTATGCGGCCCCCACGGTCCCGCGCCCTGCCGGACCTTTCCGCCGCACTGGGGACACGCTTCAGAGATGTGACAGGTTGCCTCGAAGTGTCAAGTGTGCCGGGTCGGCGCCGCCTCCAGGCCGAGGATGCCGATCGACCGCTCCCGCATCTCGACCTTGCGCACCTTGCCGGTCACCGTCATCGGGAACTCCTCGACGACGTGGACGTAACGCGGGATCTTGTGGCGCGCCAGCTTTTCCTCGCAGAACTCCCGCACCGCCTCGGCGGTCAGCGGCGCGGCGCCCTCGCGCATCCGGACCCACGCCATCAGTTCCTCGCCGTACTTCACGTCGGGGACGCCGATGACCTGCGCGTCGAGGATGTCCGGGTGGGTGTAGAGGAATTCCTCGATTTCGCGTGGATACAGGTTCTCGCCGCCGCGGATGACCATGTCCTTGATGCGGCCGGTGATGGTGACGTACCCGGCGGCGTCCATGACCGCGAGGTCGCCGGTGTGCATCCAGCGTGCCGCGTCGATCGCCTCGGCCGTCTTGTCCGCCTGGTCCCAATAGCCGAGCATCACCGAGTACCCGCGGGTGCAGAATTCGCCGGGCTCCCCCCGTGGCACGGTCAGCCCGGTCTCCGGGTCGACGACCTTGACCTCCAGATACGGCCCGACGCGGCCGACCGTGGACACCCGGCGCTCCACGGAATCGTCCGCGCGGGTCTGCGTGGACACCGGCGACGTCTCGGTCATGCCGTAGCAGATCGACACCTCCGCCATGCCCATCCGGTCGATGACCTGCTTCATCACCTCGACCGGACAGGGCGAGCCCGCCATGATCCCGGTGCGCAGCGAGGAAAGGTCGTGGGAACCGAAGTCCGGGTCGGCCAGTTCGGCGATGAACATCGTCGGAACCCCGTACAGCGACGTGCATTTCTCCGCCGCGACGGCTTCCAGGGTGGCCTTCGGTTCGAACGACCGCGCCGGGACGACCATGCACGCGCCGTGGGTGGTGGCGGCGAGATTCCCCATCACCATGCCGAAGCAGTGGTAGAAGGGGACGGGGATGCACACCCGGTCGGCCTCGGTGTAGTTGCAGAGTTCCCCGACGAAGTAACCGTTGTTCAGGATGTTGTGATGGCTCAGTGTGGCGCCCTTGGGGAAACCCGTGGTGCCGGACGTGTATTGGATGTTGATCGGGTCGTCCGCGGAAAGCTCGCCCTGCCGCTCGGTCAGCCGCGCGCGGTCGGCCTCGCGGCCGATCTCCAGCACTGACGGCCACGCCGGGCTTTCGAGCAGCACGACGTGTTCCAGCGCCGGGCATTTCGGTCCCGCCTCGGCGATCATGCCCGCGTAGTCCGAGCTCTTGAACGACTCCGCGGCCACGATGAGCTTGATCCCGGCCTGGTTCAGCACGTACTCGAGTTCGTGCGAGCGGTAGGCCGGGTTGATGGTGACCAGGATCGCGCCGATCTTCGCGGTGGCGTACTGGACGCAGGTCCACTCCCACCGGTTCGGCGACCAGATGCCGACCCGGTCGCCCTTGGCGATGCCGAGGTCCATCAGGCCCAGCGCGAGCGCGTCGACGTCGGCTGCCAGTTCGGCATAGGTCCAGCGCTTCCCCGCCGCGCGGTCGACCAGCGCGTCGCGAGCACCGAAGGCGGCGACGGTGCGATCGAAGTTGTCGCCGATGGTGTCCCCCAGCAACGGGGTGTCCGAGATTCCCGACGCGTAACTCGGCATGGCGGGGGCGTCAGGCATGGCGACTCCTGCGTTCGGCGGCATCGACGCGTCGAGTCTAAGAACCTGTGGTGACCAGGGCCACCTGCGAGTGGAGAGGTGTCGGCCGAGGGTGACAGCACCGTGACAGGGCTCGTCCCTAACGTGCGTTGCCGGGCGCCGGGCCCGAAGAGAACCGAAGGGTGGATGGCCATGAAGAGGCTTCTGATCGGCGGGATGATCGCGGGAGCCGCGATGCTCGCCAGCGGACCTGTCGCTTCGGCGACGGAAACCACTCCCGCCGCCGAGGCGAAAGCGATGTCCGGCTGGGAGTACGTCCGCTGGTACTCGCGACTGTCCTGGTGCCAGACCGACGGCAAAGCCGAAGTCAATCAAAACGGGGCACTGGGGTACAGCTGCCGACCGTTCGGAGACCTTTGGGAACTGTGGGTCCAAAGGCCCTGACGACGGCGATGGAGCGGGTGCGTCCGGTGTCGGCCGACTCACCGGACGCGCTCTCTCCGGGTAAACCCCGAGGCCGGCTTCCGGCGGGCCCGTTATCGTCGAAGACATGCGCCTCTACATCGTCGACGCCTTCACCTCCGAGGCCTTCGCCGGCAACTCCGCCGGTGTCGTGCTGCTGGACTCGCCGGGCGACGCGGGCTGGATGCAGTCGGTCGCGGCGGAGTTGAAGCACGCCGAGACCGCCTTCGTCGAGGTCGGCGGCGAAGGCCCGAAGTCGCTTCGCTGGTTCACTCCGGAGACCGAGGTCGACCTGTGCGGGCACGCGACCCTCGCGACCACGCACGTCCTCGGCGGTGAGCAGACCTTCACGACGAGAAGCGGCGAGCTGCGCTGCAGAGCCGAAGACGGCTGGGTGTCCATGGACTTCCCGTCGGACCCGCCTCGCGAGTCCGACGACGACCTGTCGTCGATCCTGCCGGGCGTCTCCTTCGAGTACGTCGGACGGAGTCACCAGAACCTGTTCGCGGTGGTCGGCGACGCCGCGGTGGTCCGGTCCCTCGCACCGGACCTGGCCGCGCTGCGCGCGCACTGGACCGGACGGCTGATGGTGACCGCCCCGGGCGACGTCGACGGCGTCGACTTCGTCACCCGGTTCTTCGCGCCGGGCGTCGGCATCGACGAAGACCCGGTCACCGGCTCCGCGCACTGCGTCCTGGCGCCTCACTGGGCTTCGAAACTCGGCCGGACCGCACTGGTCGGTGAGCAGGCCTCGGCGCGTGGTGGAATCGTGCGGATGAATCTCGCAGGCGACCGCGTACTGCTTTCGGGGCAAGCGGTCACCGTGGCCAGTGGGGAGTTGCACGTCTGATGCGCCTGATCCTGAATGTCGTCTGGCTCGTGCTGTGCGGCCTGTGGATGGCGCTCGGTTACCTCGTCGCGGGCATCATCTGCTGCATCCTGATCGTCACCATCCCGTTCGGGCTGGCTTCGTTCCGGATCGCGGCCTACGCGCTGTGGCCGTTCGGCCGCACCGTGGTCGACCGGCGCGACGCCGGCGCGGCGTCGACGATCGGCAACGTCATCTGGTTCCTCTTCGCCGGCCTGTGGCTCGCGATCGGGCACGTGCTGACCGGGGTCGCGTTGTGCATCACGATCATCGGGATCCCGCTGGGCGTGGCGAACTTCAAGATGATCCCGGTTTCGCTGATGCCGCTGGGCAAGGAGATCGTCGAACTGCCCTGATCCTCAGTCTTCGGGCTCCCACGGCAGCGGGATGATCAGGCAGGGACCGCCGACGAACAACCCGCCGTCGATGCCCAGCGCCTTCCCGCCCGCGTAGAGGTACGGCCCCTCGATCTGCGCGGGATGGATGCCGAGCTGGTCGGCGATGACACTGTGCCCGTGCACGATCCGCTCGCCGCCGAGCCGGTCCATCAGCTGCTGGGCGACGTCGGCGCCCTCCGGGCCGCGGAAGGCGTACCGCGTCGTCATCCGCCGCCAGACGTCCCACCAGGCCTGGATGTCACTGCCGCCGAGGATGTCGCGGCCGCGGGCGTTGATCTCGTCGATGTCGATACCCCAGTCGAGGTACTCCAGCGTGTCCGAGTGCATCAGCAGGTGGTTCGCGGCCAGCGTCAGCATCGGGCGCGAAGACAGCCATTCGATGTGCTGAGGCGTGAGCCGGTCCTGATCGGCGAGGAGCCCGCCGTTGATCTCCCAGCTGCGCGCGAAGCTGCGCGGCCCGAAATCCGACGGCACCTCGGTGTCGCCGAAGTGGTACATCCCGAGCAGCAGGATCTCGTGGTTGCCCAGCAGCGTCCCGCAGTGCCCGCCCGCGGTGGCGGCCTGACGTTCCAGCCGCATCACCAGGTCGATCACGCCGACGCCGTCGGGCCCCCGGTCCACGAAGTCGCCGAGGAACCAGAGGGTCGCTTCACCACCGGCCCAGTCGTCGTCGGCGTCGAGCAGCCCCTTCGCCCGGAGCGCATCGGCCAGCTCGTCCCGGTGTCCGTGCACGTCACCGACCACATAGGTCGGTGACGAAGGCTGATCGTCGTGCATCTCTGTGACGATAATCCCTCCAGCCGCCGCTGCCTCGTTCAGCCTTCGCCGAACGGGTCGCCGGTCCGCCCCACCAGATCGGCGATCGAGTCGATGATCATCGTCGGCCGGTACGGGTAGTGCTCCGCGCTCGCCCGGCTGGAGATGCCGGTCAGCACCAGGATCGTCTGCAGTCCGGCCTCGATTCCCGAGTGGACGTCGGTGTCCATCCGGTCGCCGATCATCAGCGTCGACTCCGAATGCGCGCCGAGCCGCCGCAGTGCCGAGCGCATCATCAGCGGGTTCGGCTTGCCGACGTAGTACGGCGAGCGGCCGGTCGCCTTTTCGATCAGCGCGGCGACCGAACCGGTGGCGGGCATGGAGCCCTCCACGCTCGGGCCGGTGGCGTCGGGGTTGGTGGCGATGAACTTCGCGCCGCCCTCGATCAGCCGGATGGCGCGGGTTATCGCGCTGAAGCTGTACGTGCGCGTCTCGCCGAGGACGACGTAGTCCGGGTCGCGTTCGGTCAGCACGTAGCCGACCTCGTGCAGCGCCGTGGTGAGCCCGGCCTCGCCGATCACGAACGCCGAGCCGTTGGGCCGCTGCGACGCGAGGAACTTGGCGGTCGCCAGCGCGGAGGTCCAGATGGCCTCCTCGGGGATGTCCAGACCGGTCCGCTCGAGCCTCGCCCGCAGGTCACGCGGGGTATAGATGGAGTTGTTGGTCAGCACCAGGAAGCCGATGTCGTTGGCACGCAGTTCCTTGAGGAACTCGTCCGCGCCGGGTACGAGGTGCTCCTCCTTCACCAGCACGCCATCCATGTCGCTGAGGTACGTCCAACGGCGCTCGTTCATACCCCCACCCTAATGATCGGCGACGGCGTGAACAGCCACGGACGCCGCCTTGACCGAAAGGTTGACCGGTGTCCCCGGTTCGAGCGCCAGTTCGGCGACCGCGGCGGGGGTCAGATCGGCGGCCAGCCCGGCCGCCCAGCCGTCACCGCGCGCCCGGATCCGGATCACCGGCCCATGGGGTTCGAGCGCGTCGACGATTCCCGCGACGGTGTTACGCGGGCTGCCCCGGTGCTCGCCGTCCCGCAGGTACACCGCGACGGCGCTGGGTGCGAAGACCGCCACAGCCGCTTCGCCCTCGACGACGTCCTCCGCCGGGATCCCGGCCAACTGCCCGCCTGACGTGCGCAAACCACCTTCGGCAGCGACGCCGGGCACCAGGTTGAGCCCGGCGATCCGGGCGGTGAACGCCGTCCGCGGAGCCGCGAGGACCTTCCGTGTCTCACCGCGTTCGACGATCCGGCCGCCGTCCAGGACGGCGACGTGCTCGGCCAGCGCCAGCGCGTCGAGCGGGTCGTGCGTGACCAGCACGGTCGGCGGCCCGGCGCGCAGCACCCGCCGGAGCAGGCCGCGGATGGCGGGTGCCGCGTCGACGTCCAGCGCCGCGAAGGGCTCGTCGAGCAGCAGGAGTCCCGGCTCGGCAGCCAGCGCCCGCGCGATCGCGACCCGCTGCGCCTGGCCACCGGAAAGCTGTGCGGGTTTGCGACCGGCGAGTTCGAGCGCGTCCACTTCGGTCAGCCACTCCCGCGCGCGCTTCCGCGACTCGGCGCGTCCCGCGCCCGCCGACCTCGGCGCGAACGCGACGTTGTCCAAAGCGGACAGATGCGGGAAGAGCAGGGCGTCCTGGGAGAGCAGGCCGATGCCGCGGGCGTGCGGCGGCAGGCCGGTCAGGACGCGGTCGCGGAGGGCGATCCGTGCCCGGTCCGGGCGCAACAGCCCGGCGAGGCAGCCGAGCACGGTGGACTTGCCCGAACCGTTCGGGCCGAGCAGCGCGAGCACACCGCCGTCGGGCACCTCGAACTCGACGTCCAAGACGAACTCACCGCGCCGGAGCGCGATCCCGGCGGACAGGGTCACGACCGGACCCCTTCGAGCGCACGCGGGCGGGCCAGCGCGATCACCGCGACGGCGACCAGGATGAGCAGCAGGGCCAGCGCGACGGCGCTGTCGACGTCGACCTCGGCTTGCGTGTAGACCTCCAGCGGCAGCGTCCGGGTGACGCCCTCCAGGCTGCCCGCGAAGGTGATCGTGGCGCCGAACTCGCCCAGTGCCCGCGCGAAGCTCAGCACGATGCCCGAACCGAGCGCGGGCATCAGCAGTGGCAGCGTGACCCGGCGGAACACCGTCCACGGTTTCGCGCCGAGCGTCGCAGCGACCCGTTCGTAGCGGTCGCCCGCCCCGCGCAGCGCCCCTTCGAGGCTGACCACGAGGAACGGCATCGCGACGAACGTCTGCGCGATGACCACGGCGGCCGTGGTGAACGGCACCTGCTCACCGGTCAAAGTGGTCACCAGGATGCCAAGGAAACCCTTGCGGCCCAGCAGGTACAGCAGCGCCAGGCCGCCGACCACCGGCGGCAGGACCAGCGGCAGCAGCACCACCGCGCGCAGCACGCGGATCCCGCGTGTCCTCGACCGCGCGAGCACGACGGCCAGCGGGACGCCGAACAGCACGCAGGCCACAGTGGACAGTCCGGCCGTGACCAGCGAGAGCTCGAGTGCGTTCAGGGACGACGTCGAGGCGATGAGGCTCGGGAACCGGGTCAGATCCGACCGCACGAGGAGGCCGACGACCGGCAGTACCACCAGCGCCAGCGCGCAGACGGCAGGCGGCCACAGCACCCACGGCACCCCGGCCCCCGCGTTCGGTCCTCTAAACGCGGTCCTTGCGCGTGCATCTACCGCAACCAGAGGACTGGACGCGGGATCAGGGCGCGCCAAAACCGGCCTTCGCCAGTTCCTGCTTGCCCTCGGCGCTGAGGACGAAGTCCGTGAACTGCTTCGCGAGCGCCGTCTGCGGGGCGTCCTTGACCACCGCGATCGGGTAGTTGTTGATCGCGCCCGCCGACTCGGGGAAATCCACCTTGTCGACCTTCGCGGCCGCCGACATCGCGTCGGTGACGTAGACGAGTCCGGCGTCGGCGTCCCCCGACCGCACCTTCGCGAGCACCGACTTGACGTCCTGCTCTTCGCTCGCGGGCTTCAGCGTGACCCCGGAGGCCTGCTGGACCTTCTTGGCCGCCGCGCCGCACGGCACCTGCGGTGCGCAGACGACCACGGTCAGCCCGTCCTTGACGAGATCCGCCAGCCCCTTGACGCCCTGGGGGTTCCCCTTGCCGACGGCGATCGCGAGCCGGTTGGTGGCGAACACCGAAGGCTGCCCGTCGATCACCTCGCCCTGGGTGGCTTTGTCCATGTTGGCCTGATCGGCGGAAGCGAAGACGTCGGCCTTCGCGCCCTGGGTCAGCTTCTGGACCAGCGCCGAGGAACCCTCGAAGCTGAACTTCACGGTCACCCCGGAGTTCTGTGCCTCGAACTGCTTCCCCAGCGCCCCGAAGGACTCGGTCAGCGACGCCGCCGCGAACACGGTCAGCGGCCTCGCTTCGACCTGTGCGGTGACGGGCTGCTGCTCCGAACCGCACGCGGACGCGGCCAGTGCCAGCGCGAGCAGGGCGGGGACGAGTTTCCTCATCGGCTTCCTTCCGGGGTTTCGACCACGACGGTGGTGGCCTTGACGACGGCGACGGCGAGCACCCCGGGCCGCAGCCCGAGTTCGCGGACGGCCTCGGCGCTCATCAGGGAGACCACGCGATGCGGGCCGCACTGCAGTTCGACCTGTGCCATCACCTTGTCCATGACGACTTCGGTGACCAGCCCGACGAACCGGTTGCGCGCGGACCGGCCGACGTTCGAGGGGTCTTCGGGCTGCTCGGCCTGCGCCTTGGCGAACGCGGCGAGTTCGGCACCGTCGACGACCTTGCGGCCCGCCGAGTCGTCGAACGCGGTCAACTGACCCGCGCGCACCCAGCGGCGGACGGTGTCGTCGCTGACGCCGAGCAGACGAGCGGCCTCAGACAACCGGAATTGCGGCATGGGAGGAGGATACTTGCCGCAGATGCGGAAAAGCTATGGCAGCGTGGAAGTGCCGATCAGTTCGTCACGGAGGTCATCGAGCAACGCCGTCTGGAATCGCTCCAGCACTTTCCGTTCGTCCGGGGAGAACTGTTCGAGCAGGTTTTTCATGCTCGTGTACGCGGATTCGAAGAGCGGCGCGTGCCGCTCCATGGCGCCGGGAACGACCTTTATGAGCACTTTCCGGCGATCGACGGTGTCGCGGACGCGCCGGGCGAGGCCCGCCTTCTCCAGCCTGTCCATGACGCCGGTCACAGCACCCGTCGACAACCCGGTCAGGTCGGCGATCCTGCCCGCTGTCAACGGTCCCGGCGTCTGGCCGATGAGTTCGAGTGCCTTGTGGTCGGTGGCCGACAGGCCCATCCGCTCGGCGATCCTCGCGTGCCGGAGCACGGTCAGCGTGCTGCTTTCGCGGCCGAGGTGGGCGAACCGGGCCAATTCCTCCGCCGAGAGCGGATATTTCGCCATCCGGAAATCCTTCGGGGAAGAAACCAGGCCACGCGGCCGTCGGGTACGAAACAGATTCTAGACAGTCGGTTTATCGCCCCTCGCGGGTTAGTCTGGTGGTAATGACAGCAGTCGATCTCGGGTTTCCCCGTGTCCCCGGTACACGCGGCCCGTCCAGTGTGCCCAGGCCCGACAACCCCGCGCTGATCGACACCTTCGGCCGGGTGGCGACCGACCTGCGGGTGTCACTCACCGACAAGTGCAATCTGCGCTGCACCTATTGCATGCCCGCCGAAGGGCTCGAATGGATGCCGAGCGCGGACGTGCTGACCGACGACGAACTCGTGTTCCTGCTGCGGATCGCCGTCGAACGGCTCGGCGTCACCGACATCCGGCTGACCGGCGGCGAACCGCTGCTGCGCCCCGGCCTGGAGCACGTCGTCGAGCGGATCGCGGCGCTCGAACCGCGGCCGCGGCTTTCCATGACCACCAACGGGATCGGCCTCGCGAAACGCGCGAAAGCGCTCGCCTCCGCCGGGCTGGACCGCATCAACGTCTCGCTGGACACCGTCGACCGCGCGCTGTTCGAGACGATCACGCGTCGCGACAGGCTCTCCCACGTGCTCGACGGCATGGCCGGGGCACGGGAGGCCGGGCTGGACCCCGTGAAGGTCAACGCGGTGCTGATGCGCGGGCTGAACGAGGACCAGGCCGTGCCGCTGCTGCGGTTCTGTCTCGCCGAGGGCTACCACCTGCGGTTCATCGAACAGATGCCGCTGGACGCGCAGCACGGCTGGAACCGGCGCGACATGATCACCGCCGAGGAGATCCTCGGCATGCTCGGCGAGGAGTTCACCCTGTCGCCGTTCCCCGCCGCGCGTGGCGGGGCGCCCGCCGAACGGTGGCTGGTCGACGGCGGCCCCGACGATGTCGGCGTGATCGCGTCGGTGACACGGCCGTTCTGCGGCGCCTGTGAGCGGACGCGGCTGACCGCCGACGGCGCGGTGCGCTCGTGCCTGTTCAGCAACGACGAAACCGACCTACGCGCGCTCGTGCGCGCGGGCGCGCGTGAAGAAGAGGTAGCGGACGCCTGGCGGGCGACCATGTGGGGCAAGCTCGCCGGCCACGAGATCAACGAGGCCGGCTTCGCGCAGCCGATCCGGCCGATGAGCGCGATCGGCGGCTGACATGGTGACCATCGTGGTGCGGTACTTCGCTTCGGCCCGCGCGGCCGTGGGCTTCGACGAGGAGAAGGTGACCCTCCCGGACGGCGCCCGCGTCGCCGACGCCGTCGCCCACCTTCGCGAGCTTCACCCCGAGAAGCTGGCGAAGCTGCTCGACGCGGTCACCTATCTCCTGGACGGCATCGCGGTGCGGGATCTCACCCGGCCGCTGTCCGACGCCGCCGAATTGGACGTCCTGCCCCCGTTCGCGGGCGGCTGACCTGCGGAAACGCGGGAAAGTGATAGCAAAGGTCCCTTGCTCCCCCGGCGAGCGTTCCGGGGCCTTTGACCTGCAGTCCGTCCGGAATTCACCGGCCGGACGCCGAAGCCGCTGAGGATGCGCCAGTGATCACTCCCCGCCGCATCCTCGCCGCGCTGCTCGCCGCGGTCGCCGCCACGAGCCTGGCGACCGCCCCGGCCTCCGCCCACGAACGCGGCGTCCGGCCGCTTCCGCAGGCCCACAGCCACAACGACTACGAGCACGCGCGTCCGCTGCACGACGCGCTCGATCAGGGCTTCACCAGCGTCGAGGCCGACATCTACCTGGTGGGCGGACAGCTGCTGGTCGCGCACGACCTGGCGGACACGCGTCCGGACCGCACGCTGGAGTCCCTCTACCTGGAGCCGCTGCGCAAGCGCGTCCTCGCCAACCACGGAGGCGTCTATCGGCAGCGGAGCGAATTCCAGCTGCTGATCGACGTCAAGGGGGACGCGAACAGCACCTACGCGGCGCTGGAGAAGCGTCTCTACGACCCGCGCTACTCCTTCCTCTTCTCTTCGTATGCGTTCGGGCACGTCCGGAAGGGGGCCGTCACCGCGGTGATCTCCGGCGGGCGGCCCAAGGACGTGATGCTCGCCCAGAAGTTCCGGCTCGCCTTCTACGACGGCCGGATCAAGGACGAGAACGACCTGCACATCGGCTCGGACCCCCGGGTGGCCCCGCTGGTCTCGGACTCCTGGAGCGAGCTGTTCACCTGGACCGGCGCCGGTCCTTTCCCCGCCGCAGAGCGGGCGAAACTACACGAAATGGTCAAAAGGGCCCACGCGGCGGGGCAGCGGGTGCGGTTCTGGGCGACGCCTGACGCAGCCGGTCCGGACCGTGACGCTCTGTGGAAAGCGCTGGTCGCCGCCGGGGTCGACCACCTGAATACGGATGACCTGCCTGGACTGGCGGACTTCCTGAGGGCTCGCTAAAGTGCGCAACCCATTCTCGCGCGAAGGCGCACGAACGGACCAGTCATCCCTTAAAGCACGTGATGCAAGCCTCACGATCCGTGAATTATCTCGGCCAGGAAACGGTCCGATAACGGCCAGCTGACCTGCAGAAACAGTCGAATCGTTATAGGTTGCCTGCCGTTACTGTGATGCAGGTCACAGCTCGAATAATTTCCGATCAGGCCGTTCGTTACGTACCGTCGCTTTTCGGTTGGCCCCGACCGACCACGCACGACCGGGAACCCGTAGCGCCGAGCCCTGTCCAACGGATTCCCGGACCCAACCCCGAGCGAAAGCATTTCCGGACAGGGACGAGGGGACCGAGCCGACGCGACGTGCGTCCGGCGAAGTCGGCAGGCCTGCGAAGGTCGGCCAGGCCCACACGGGCCCGCCCTCAGCTCAGGCTCGTAGGCGCAGGAAGCGAGATTTACTCACATGTCTTACCGAGGCAAACACCGCAAGATGTCCGCTGCCACTCGCCACATCGCCCGTGTCGCCATCGCCGGTGTCGCGGTCGGAGCGCCCCTTGCCATCGCCGCGACCCCCGCGTCGGCGACCAACTGGGACGCCATCGCGCAGTGCGAGAGCAGTGGCAACTGGAACACCAACACCGGTAACGGCTACTACGGCGGTCTGCAGTTCTCGCAGAGCACCTGGCGCGCCTACGGTGGTACCGGTAGTGCCGCGAACGCTTCGCGTGACCAGCAGATCGCTGTCGCCGAGCGCGTCCTGCAGGGTCAGGGCATCGGCGCGTGGCCGCACTGTGGCAAGAAGGGCGGCGGCTCGTCCTCCGGCCCCGCGAAGGCCAAGTCGACCGCGCCGAAGGCCACCAAGAAGGTGACCCCGAAGAAGTCGACCGCTCCGGTCACCAAGCAGCAGGCCCCGGCCCCGGCCCCGGCCCCGGCCGCCGCCAACGTCGCGGGCTCGCACCCGAAGGGCGACTACACCGTCGTCGCCGGCGACACGCTGTCCGCGATCGCCACCAAGTTCAACGTCCAGGGTGGCTACCAGAAGCTGCAGGAGCTGAACAAGTCCTACGTGCCGAACGCCGACTTCATCGTCGTCGGTCAGAAGCTCGCCACCAAGTGAGCTCATGAGCACCGTTAAGTCGTGATGCCCGCGGGATTCCCCGCGCGGCCACGTCGCGACTGACAGAGCCCCACCGCGCCATTCCCCCGGCGGTGGGGCTCTGTTGCGTCCGGCACCGGGCGGGGCGGGCGGGTGCGCTGGTGGCGATGTCGCGTGACTGGCTGCTTCCGCCCTGGTCCCAGCGTTGTGAAAGCCACTTTCGCAACGTTGAAGGTTGCGAAAGTGGCTTTCACAACACCAACGCCAGGGCGCGTCCGGGGGTCACGGAACCCAGGACGACGCCGGGGCGTGAATGGCGAGTCCTGGCAGAGCCCACCGGGTTTCGGATACCTACGGCGGGCAAGCGCCCGGGCGGGTGTTGCGAAAGCCACTTTCGCAACGTTGAAGGTTGCGAAAGTGGCTTTCGCAACCCCAGGGCCAGGGCGAGCGGCGAAAGGCATCAGTCAAGCGGGTCGTGAGTGGCATGGGCCCGAATCGCCTACGGCGAGTTGACCCATTCGTCACTGCCGTCGCTGAAGTGCTGGTGCTTCCACACCGGCAGCCGCGCCTTGACCTCGTCCACCAGTTCCGAGCAGGCCGCGAAGGCCTGTCCCCGGTGCTCGGCCGCCACGGCGCACGCCAGCGCGACGTCCCCGATGGCCAGCGCGCCCAGCCGGTGGCTGACGGCGACCACCCGCACCCCGGTCCACTTCGCCGAGAGGTCGGCGACGACCTCCGCGAGCACCTCCGAAGCGCTGGGGTGTCCCTCGTAGGCGAGCCGTTCCACCGACCGCCCGCCGTCGTGGTCGCGCACGACCCCGCCGAAGGTGACGACGGCACCCGCGGCCGCGTCGTCCACCAGCCGGGCGTGCTCCTCGACCGACAGCGGCTCGTCGACCACCGCGACCCGTGCGACCCGAACGTTCACTGCTGTACCTCCCGTGGGTGGTCGCCGCCCGCCAGCTGGTCGACGGCGTGGTCGAGGATCCCGTCCAGGACGCCCAGGCCGTCCTTCACACCGCCACGCGACCCTGGCAGGTTCACCACGAGGGTCCGTCCGGCGACACCCGCGACACCGCGTGAGAGCACCGCCGTGGGCACAGCGGGCAAGCCGGCGGCCCGGATGGCGTCCGCGACGCCGGGGAGTTCGTAGTCGAGGACCGCGCGGGTGACGTCCGGCGTGCGGTCGGTCGGCGAAATGCCGGTGCCGCCGGTCGTCACGATCACCTGGACCCCGGCCGCGACGGCGTCCCGCAGCGCGGCGCCCACCGGGTGCCCGTCTTCGACGACCACGGGCTCCGGCACGTCCCAGCCCCGCGCGGCGAGCCAGGCCGTGATGACAGGCCCGGTCTTGTCCTCGTAGACGCCCTTCGCGGCCCGGTTGGAAGCCACGATCACCCTCGCGACCCGGTTCACGGCCGCTCCCAGGTCCCGGTCTTGCCGCCGTCCTTGCGGATCAGGCGGACGTCGTCGAGGGTCGCCGCCGGGTCGACGGCCTTGATCATGTCGTGCAGGGTCAGCCCGGCGACGGCGACGGCGGTCAGCGCCTCCATTTCGACGCCGGTCCGGTCGTCGGTCTTCGCGGTCGCGGTGATGTGCACGGCGGTCTCGTCGAGGACGAACTCGACCTTCACCCCGGACAGCGCGATCTGGTGGCAGAGCGGAATCAGCTCGGGCACCTTCTTCGCACCCATGATGCCCGCGATCCGGGCGGTCGCGAGGGCGTCGCCCTTGGGGAGCCCGTCCGTCGCCAGCAGGCCGAGCACCTCGGCCGTGGTGTGCACGGTGCCGCCCGCCAGCGCGGTGCGGGCGGTGGGCGTCTTGCCGGAAACGTCGACCATACGGGCCGCACCCGTATGGTCGACGTGGCTGAGTTCACTCACGCCAAGCAGGCTAGTCCTCAGAAGACCCGCTGCTTCGAGCGAACCTCGTCGAGCGCCTTCTCACGCTCCTGACGCTGCTCCGGCGTCATCGAGTCGAACAGCCCGCCCTTGCCGGCCGCGCAGACCATGTCGTGCGTGGGGCGCTCGCCTTCCACGAAGAACCGGTTGACGGCGTTGTTGCCGCAAGCGTTCTCCGAGGCCAGCCAGACCCCGTGCCCGCCGTCGTCGACCGCCACCATCCGCGCCCGGTCACCCAGCGCGCGCCGCATCTCCTTGGCACCGCTGAGCGGCGTCGCCGGGTCACGCAGATTCTGCACCAGCAGGATGTTCGACGGGCCGCGGTCGCCGATCCGCACCGGCGGCTCGATCGGCTCGGACGGCCAGAAAGCGCACGGCCAGATGTTCGCCGCGGCCGCCCCGAACATCGGGTACCGCGCACTGTCCTTCTCGACGTTGCGCTGGTAGACCGCCACCGATCGACTTCCTGGTCGGAGCCGAGCCTATGAGCGGGCCGGGACCGCGGTCGTCACCCTGGAGTCGACCGCGAACTCGGCCTCAGTGATGACGGCGCCCCCGAATGGAGCAAGGGACCTTTGCTGTCACTTCGCTGCTTCGCGCCCGGCCTTCGCCGCTTTCTTGACGGCGTCCGCCACCGCGGGGGCGACGGCGCTGTCGAAGACGCTCGGCACGATGAACGAGGCGTTGAGCTTGCCGTTGTCCACGACGTCCGCGATGGCGTCGGCGGCCGCGAGCAGCATGGAGTCGTCGATCTGGTGCGCGTGCGCGTCGAGCAGGCCGCGGAACACCCCGGGGAACGCGAGCACGTTGTTGATCTGGTTCGGGAAGTCGCTGCGGCCGGTGGCGACGACGGCGGCGTGCTGCTGCGCTTCCAGCGGGTCGATCTCCGGGTCCGGGTTGGCCAGCGCGAACACGACGGCGTCGGACTTCATGGTCGCGACCTGCTCGGCGCCGAACAGGTTCGGCGCGGAGACCCCGATGAACACGTCGGCGCCGACGAGCGCCTCATGCAGCGTGCCCGCCTGCTGTTCGGAGTTCGTGTGCTCGGCGATCCAGGTGAGGTTGTCGTCGAGGTTGCCGCGCGCGGAGTGCACGATGCCGTCGATGTCGGCGGCCACGATGTCGCCGGGGCCCTTGCGCAGCAGCAGGCGGATGATCGCCGAACCGGCCGCGCCGACCCCGCTGACCACGATCTTGCAGTCTTCGATGTTCTTCCCGACCACGCGTAGGGCGTTGCGCAGCGCGGCGACCACCACGATCGCGGTGCCGTGCTGGTCGTCGTGGAACACCGGGATGTCGAGCTGTTCGCGCAGCCGCGCCTCGATCTCGAAGCAGCGCGGCGCGGCGATGTCCTCGAGGTTGATGCCGGCGTACACCGGGGCGATCGCCTTGACGATCTTGATGATCTCTTCGGTGTCCTGGGTGTCCAGGCACACGGGCCAGGCGTCGACGTCGGCGAACTTCTTGAACAGCGCCGCCTTGCCCTCCATCACCGGGAGCGCCGCGGCCGGGCCGATGTTGCCGAGGCCGAGCACGGCCGAACCGTCGGTGACGACGGCGACGGTGTTCCGCTTGATGGTCAGGCGGCGCGCGTCCTCGGGGTTCGCGGCGATCGCCTGGCAGACCCGCGCGACACCCGGGGTGTAGGCGCGGGAGAGGTCGTCACGGTTGCGGAGCGCGACCTTGGGGGTGACCTCGATCTTGCCGCCGAGGTGGATCAGGAACGTCCGGTCGGAGACCTTGCGGACGCGCACCCCCGGCAGCGAGTCCAGGGTCTGCGTGATGTCCTGCGCGTGATTCTCCGACAGGGCGTTGGCGCTGATGTCGACGACGATCGAGTCGGGGTGCGACTCGACGACGTCGAACGCGGTCAGCACGCCGCCGACCCGGCCTACAGCGGTCGTCAGGTCACCCGCCGCGGTGGACGACGCGGGGGCCTCCACCCGGACGGTGATCGAATATCCGGGACCGGGAACCGGCATGGCACTACCCCCGCTGAGGAACGCTCGAATAGGTCGAGCGAAAACCTACTCCCGTGACGACCGCCACGAACCCTCGCAGGGGGTGACTGATCAGTAGCTTCCTAGCGGTTGATCTCGGTCTGCGGGTGCACGTAGGGCACCGCTTCGAGCGGGAAAGTCACGTCGCCGAACGGGGACAGCGCACCCTGCCGATCGGATGCGAGCTCGGTGACGGGGTGTTCCCCGTCGTCACCGGGCCACGTCGGGTCGATGCCCGCGCGCTTCTTGTTCTCGCCCTTCGCCACAACATCCTCCCGAGCATGGTCAAGCCGTTCTCTCCGGCACAGTCTGCCCGAACGCGCCTGCCGGGCCACCACCCGCCCGGTATCCTGATCGTCTATGCCCGCGCCCTCCCTGGCGGACTGGCTGCGCAAGGAGCCGGACGACGCGCTCGCCGCACTGCTGCGCACACGTCGCGACCTCTCCACGCCGCCCCCGTCCGACACGATCGTGCTCGCCACCCGGGCCGGCACGCCGGGCTCCGTCGCGCGCGCTTGCGAAGACCTCGACACCTTCACCCTCGCCGTTCTCGACGCCCTCCTGCTGGCCGGAGCGGATACCGAACCGGTCGCCGCGGACGAGGTCGCGCGGCTGGTGGGCACCGAGATCGGCGAGACGCTGACCCGGCTGCGCAGCCGGGCACTGGTCTGGGGCGAGGATGACGCACTGCGCGTCCCGCCGTCGGCCCGCGACGCGCTCGGTCCCTTCCCCGCCGGGCTGGGGGCGCCGTCGCCCGTGCTCGCCGGAACGGACCTCGAGGCCGCGCTCGCCGCGATCGGCGAGGACGAGCGCGCCCTGCTGACGACGCTGGCCGCCGGGCCGCCGATCGGCCGCACCCGCGACGCGGCGGCCGATGTCCCCTTGGAGCGGGCGCGGAACCCGGTCCAGCGGCTCCTCGCGCGCGGCCTGCTGCTGCGCCGGGACGACCAGACCGTCGAACTGCCCCGCGAACTCGGGATCGCGCTGCGCGGCGGCTCGGTGTTCGATCCGGCGTCGCTGCGACGGCCGGAGCTCCCCGTGCATCCGCATCAACGGTCCACAGTGGACGCGACGGCGGCGGGCGAGGCGATGGAGTTCTTGCGCCAGACCGAAAACATGCTCCGCACGTGGTCGGAGACGCCGCCGCCGGTGTTGAAGTCCGGCGGGCTCGGGGTGCGTGAGATCAAGAAGCTCGCCAAGGATCTCGACGTCGACGAAACGCGGGTGACCCTGCTGGCCGAGATCGCCGTCGGCACCGGGCTGGTCGCCGACAGCGAAGCGACCGCGCCGGAATGGATACCGACGACGCTGACCGATTCCTGGCTCGCGTCGCCAACGGCCCAACGCTGGATGACGGTCGCGCAGGCCTGGCTCGAACTGCCGCGGCTGCCCGGCCTCGCCGGCGGACGGGACGCGAAGGACAAGCCGATCGCGCCACTGTCGGAGGAACTGCGACGGCCGCTGGCGCCGGTCTCGCGACGGCGGATCCTGCTCGCGCTGGCCGCGCTGCCCGAGGGTTCCGGGGTCAAGAGCACGGACGAACTGGTCGCTTCGCTGGCCTGGCAAGCGCCGCGCCGGGGCGGGCGGCTGCGGGACGAGACAGTGCGCTGGACGATGGCCGAGGGGGCCGCGCTCGGCCTGATCGGACTCGGCGGGCTCACGACGGCGACGAGGGCACTGCTGGCCGAAGACCGTCCGGGTGCCGTCGAGGCGATGCTCGACGCGCTACCGCGTCCGGTGGACCACGTCCTGGTCCAGGCCGACCTGACGGTGGTCGCGCCCGGTCCGCTGGAGGCCGAACTCGCGACCGAGATGACCGCCGTCGCCGACATCGAATCGGCCGGGCACGCCACCGTGTACCGGATCACCGAGACGTCCGTGCGACGGGCGCTCGACACCGGGCGGACCGCGGGTGAGCTGCACGCGTTGTTCGCTGCCCGGTCGGCGACGCCGGTGCCACAGGGCCTCACCTATCTGATCGACGACGTCGCCCGGCGGCACGGACGGCTTCGCGGCGGCGCCGCCGAGTCGTTCCTGCGCTGCGACGACGCGTCGCTGCTCGCGGAGGTCATGGGCAGTCCTGTCGCGACGGAGTACGGCCTGCGCATGATCGCGCCGACAGTGCTCATCAGCCCGTACCCGCTCGCCGAGGTCCTCGACGCTCTTCGCGGCGCCGGTTTCGCTCCGGCCGCCGAAGGGCCCGACGGTCGTGTCATGGACATCAGGCCGTCTGGACGCCGTCTGCCCGCGAAGGCGCGTGCCGCGCGTCGCGCGCCTGGGGAGCAGGCCGGGCTGACCGACGATCAGGTCGGCAAGATCGTCGCACACGTCCGGGCCGGTGACGCCGCTTCGGCGCGACGCCGGGGCGAGACGGTGCGGGCGCCGCAGGGTGGTGGCGCCGGGGACACGTCCGCGACGCTGGCGCTGCTGTCCCAGGCGACCATGGAGCGTCGCGAGGTGTGGATCGGCTTCGTCGACTCACGCGGGACGGCGAGCCAGCGCGTCGTGCGCCCGATGCGGGTCGGCGGCGGAGTCCTCGAAAGCACCGACAACGAGCGCTACCCACTGCACCGGATCATCTCGGCCGCCCTCGTCGAAGACTGACCCCGCGAGCGCGGGCTTTGTGTCGACGGATCGGCTACACTGTGTACGGAGCGTGACGTCGCGGACGTCATGCGAGTCGCAAGGTCAGGTGCACCCGGGCAGACCGGGACCCTGGCCTTACGCATGTCCGACTAACAACCGGTCTCGACGGCTATCTCGTAGACGAGGTCCTCGATCAACCGGCGGTAGCGGGCCGACCGTCCTCCCTGGCCCTGATCGCCCCGGCGACGATGTCCGCGGCCCAGAGCAGGGGTTCGTCCCTGCCTTGCTCGTGGGCGACCCGGAACGGGGTGCCCTTGGGCAGGTCGAACCTGGCACGCCATGCAACCGAGATCCTCTGCACACGTAAGGACCGCGACCAGAGCACTAAACGCGGGGAGCGGCGGGGGTCAGAGGTCGCGAAGGCCTTGAAGGACCCGCTCCATGAAGGCGCGCGAAGAGGAATCGCCCATGATCAGCTCGGTCTGGTGGATCAGGACCAGGCCCGCGTCCGCCATGTCGCCGACGAGCACCTTCACCACGCCCAGCGGCAGCCGCAGATGCGCGGCGATCTCCGCGATCGAGCGGGTGTCCAGGCAGAGGTCGCAGATCTGCCGGTGCTCCATGGTCCGCACCCCGCGGTACCGGCGGCCCTCGTCGCTCGTCGACACCAGCGCCTCCAGCGCCAGGTCGTGCGCGGTGCGCGTACGACCGCCGGTGCGGGTGTACGGCCGGACCCGGGAGCCGACCGACGGCAGGTAGACCGAAGCGGGCGCGCTGCCCGACGAGGCGGGCGCCGGACGCGGGGGTGACTGCCGGATCGGCGAAGGCGTGGGGATCGTGGGGACCGGTTCCGGCGGCGCGACGGGGCGCCGCGGCATGACCGTGCTGATCGAGCTCAGCTCGAACCGGCTCGGGGAGTCGAAGGCTTCGCGTTCGGTGCCCTGGTAGAGAGAGTCCCAGCCGGACGGCTCCGGCTCGGTGAATCCGGTGATCTTCATCGGCGGCTACCCACGCACGCCGCCCTGGAGCTGCGCCCGCAGCTCGGGGGTGATCTGCTGGCCGACCCGCTCGACGAGCAGGGTCATCTCGTAGGCCACGGTGCCGATGTCGCAGGTCGGCGCCGCCAGTACGGCGAGCGACGAGCCGTCGGAGACCGACATGAGGAAGAGGTACCCGCGTTCCATCTCGACGACGGTCTGGTTGACCCCGCCCGCGTCGAAGCAGCGCGCCGCCCCGGCGGTCAGGCTGATCAGTCCGGAGGCGACGGCGGACAGCTGTTCGGCACGTTCCTGCGGCAGCCCTTCGGACGGCGCGAGGAGCAGACCGTCCGCCGAGACCAGCACGGCGTGCGCGGCGCCGGGTACCCGGCGCGCGAAGTCCGTGATGAGCCAGCCGAACGAGCTCTGTTGCTGCCCGGAAGCCGTCACAAGTCCCTCCTCGCTGCGTCAAGACCACAAGGGCGTCGTGGTCCGGACGTCTCTCACCGGCAGGCACCGACAAAGCCCCGGCAGGGCCGAAAGACGCCTCCACCCAGCGTATTCGTCCCGCCGATCGTGTCGAGCCCGCCACCCGGCCGACGGTGTTAACCGAACGTGAACGTCCAGCCGCTCACCGCGTCGACCCATCGCCGAGCACGCATTCGTGGGTCACTCCGTGGTGATCGCGGACGACCGGGTGTGAACCGATGTCCCCGCAGGTCATCGGTCTGCCGACGGCCGATCGGGCAGTGCCCGCACCGGATCCCGTGCCGGGGGTGACCCCGCACCCGATCCGGCCGGGGACACCGATCCCCGAAGCGGGTGAAGCCTGCCGAGTTCACTCCAACGGCCGCATCCGCTCCGGGATTTCGTCCTGCCTATCCCGCGCGCAACGCCGAATCGTGTGCGATGGCGTGCTGCACGACCGAGATCAACACCTGCTTGGCGGACTCACGTTCCCGAGCGTCACAGGCCATGATCGGCACGGACGGCGAGATCGTCAGCGCGTGCCGGACGTCCTCGATCTGATGGTGCAGCAGCCGGTCGAAACAGTTGATCGCGACGACGTACGGCAGCTTCCGGTTCTCGAAGAAGTCGATCGACGGGAACGCGTCGGCGAGCCGCCGCGTGTCGACCAGCACGACCGCGCCGATGGCGCCGACCGCGAGGTCGTCCCACATGAACCAGAACCGGTGCTGGCCCGGCGTACCGAACACGTACAGCACCAGGTCCGAGTCCAGCGAAATCCGGCCGAAGTCCATGGCCACGGTCGTCGTCGACTTGTTCGGGGTTGCCGAATTGTCGTCGACGCCGGTACTGGCCTCGGTCATCATGGCCTCGGTGGTCAGCGGATCGATCTCCGAAACCGCTCCGACCAGCGTGGTCTTCCCCGAGCCGAATCCGCCAGCGACCACGATCTTGGCCGACGAAGTCGGTCCGGTCACCTGCGGCGCATCCGCGTCGGAGTCAAATTCTCCGAAGCCCACTGAGCACCCTCTCCATGAACTCGATACTGGGCCGGTCACCCACGTTCTGGCTGGCGGTGTGCACCAGGACCAGACCGAGGCCGGCCACGTCTCCGATCAGCACCCGGACCACGCCGAGCGGCAGGCGCAGCAGCGCCGCGACTTCGGCGACGGACCGGGTGTCCAGGCAAAGGTCGCAGATCGACCGGTGTTCGGGAACGCGCACCCGGTCGAGCACGCGTCCCTGTTCACTGGTCGAGATCAACGCCTCGATGGCAAGGTCGTACGTCGGCTTGGTCCGTCCCCGCGTGCGGAAGTACGGCCGGACCAGTCCGGAGGATTCGACGTCGGCGGTGTACGGCTCGTCGACGTATTCGTTCTGTGCCTGCTGCGGCAGTGCCGCGGCGAGCGGATCGGCGGCCGCGGCCGCCGCCCGGCGCTCCTCCTCCTTGTCGAAGGAGAACTTGGCGAACTCGCCCGAGTCGTACAGCGGACCGCTGCCGCCACCGAACAGTTCCGCCCCGGGCCCGCCGAGCAGGCGTTCCCGGTAATCCGTAACGCTGAAATCGGCGGGTCCCTGTCCCGCGTTCGAATCGGTCAGCCAGCGGGAGGCCTCGTCCGGCGCGACGGGGTCGTTGTCCGACCCCTGTGTCCGGCGCGATCGCCATTCGCGGTCGACCCGGTCCCGGAAGGACGTCCAGTCCTCCCGGCCGTCGTCACGTTCCGACCACCCACCGGAGAAGTCGTCACCGAGCCGGCCATCGCCCCTCAAGCGTCCGTCGTCCACGGCATTCTCCTCGGTTCCCGGTCGCTCAGCGGCGGACCGACGCGCCCTGCAGCTGCGCGCGCATCTCCGGTGTCAGCTGTTGCCCCACGCGTTCCACCAGCAGGGTCATCTCGTAGACGACCAGGCCGATGTCACTTTCCGGCGACCCGAGGACCGCCAGACAGGAACCGTCCGACACCGACATCAGGAAGAGGAAGCCGTTGGCCATCTCGACCACCGTCTGCGCGACCGTGCCGCCTTCGAACACCTTGGCCGCACCGCGCGCGAGGCTGGTGAGCCCCGACGCGACCGCGGCCAGCTGGTCGGCCCTGTCCTTGGGAAGCCCCCGTGAGGAAGCCAGCAGCAAACCGTCCGCCGACACCACCACGGCATGCGCCGCGCCCGGGACCCGGTGCACGAAATCCGTGATCAGCCAGGCAAAGCTGCTCGTGTGTCCTTTACCCTGCGCCTGGCCGCCAGGCTGCGCCGGACCCCCCGGCTGCATCGCACCCGCCCGTGTCACTTTCACTCCTTACTGCTGTCATCGGCGGAGGAACCCCCACCGGTCACCGGAACGCCGTTGTCGTCCACCGCGTCGAGCGGTCGGTCCTTCAACGCGTGCCGTCCCGACTTGTAGCCCTGCTGGAAGCTTGCCATCCGACTCCTCGCCGCCGTCGCCGAGCGGGCGATAGCACCCGTCCCCGGCATTCCGGAGGTCTTGTCGGCGAACGAGTCTTCCTTCTTCGGCTCGTTCCCGCCGATCGAGCCGGGGACGAGATACTGGTTCGGCACCCGCTTGGGCAGGCCCGCCGGGGTGATCTCGTCGTTCCGGTCCTCGTACAGGACCTGTGCCGCCTGCCAGCCGTCGTCCGACGCGCTGCGCCACTCATTGTCCTGGAGCACCGTCTCCGGCGGAACACTCTGCGGAGTCCGAGTGGGCAACGCCTCTTCGGCGGGCTCGGCGAAGGAGGGTTCTTCGGGCTCGTCGAGTCCGTTACGGCTCTGCTCGGGCACGTCCGACTCGGCGGGCTCGACCGGCTCCGTGTACTTGGTCGGCGTGTCGCCGCCTGCCTCGTCGCCTTCGCTGAACCAGCGCGAGAGCACCGACTGGTAGATCGGGAGACGCCTGGTGGGGACGTCGTCCTCGAGTGCCGACTTGCCCGCGTCCGAGGGCTCCTCGGGCTGCCGCGACGGCTCCACCGGGTTCACCGGGACGTACCGGGGCTCCCGCTTCGGCAGCACGAGCGACGCGAACTGCGTCTCCGTGGTGCTGGAGGCGCCGTCACCGTTCTGCGGCGGGGACAGGTCCTCTGCCGTCGGCCACGCCGGGGACTCGTCGGCGGGGAGGGCGGGGCTGAGGAACGGGCCCGCCGCGTTCTTGCCCGCGACCAGGTCGTCGAGGCTGATCGGCTGGTCGAGCGGGACGAGTCCGCCCTGGTTCGCCACCGGCTGCGGAGCGGGGGGCTTCGACGGCGGCGGCGGGGTCATCTCCAGGCCGCGGTCGGACGCCGGGATGCTCGGCAGCGACGTCGACATCTCCGACATCGACGGCATGGACGTTTCCGAGCGGTTCGACGGCGGAGGGGTGTTCCGCACGCCGGGCCGCATCTGCGTGAGCAACTCGGCGGGCACGACGACCCGCGCGATCACGCCGCCTTCGATGTCCTCGTTCTCCCGCAACCGGACCTCGATGCCGTGGCGGCGCGCCAGGCGCGCGACCACGTACAGGCCCATCCGCCGGGTCACCGAGACGTCCAGGTCCGGCGGGTCGGCGAGCCGCTGGTTGACCTCGGCGAGCCGGTCCTCGGACATGCCGACACCGTGGTCGGTGACCTGGATGGCGAGTGCCTTCTTACGGGTGATCACCGCGCGGACGGTCACCTTCGTCTCCGGCTCGGAGAAGTAGGTGGCGTTGTCCAGCAGTTCCGCGAGCACGTGCACGAGGTCGTGGATCGTCAGGCCCTGGACCGCGACCTCGGGGACGATCCCGATCTCGATCCGGGCGTACTGCTCGATCTCCGAGACCGCGGCGCCGATGACGTCGGCGGCGGGCACCGGCTTGGGGACCGACTTCGCGAGACCGGCACCCGAAAGCACCAGGAGGCTTTCACCGTTGCGGCGCAGCCGCGTGGCGAGGTGGTCGAGCTCGAACAGGCTGGCCAAGTGGTCCGGGTCCTGCTCGTCGGCCTCGAGCCGGTCGATCACGCCGAGCTGGCGTTCCACCAGCCGCTGCGACCGGCGGGACAGGTTCACGAAGATGCCGTTGACGTTCTCGCGCAGGAGGGCCTGCTCGGCGGCCATCTTGACGGCCTGTCCGTGGACGATGTCGAACGAACGCGCCACTTCACCGATCTCGTCACGCGAGGTGACCGGCACCGGCTCGACCGAACGCTTCGAGGCGTTGATCGGGTCCGGGTCGTCCAGGATCGCCTGCACGGTTTCCGGCAGCCGGGTGTAGGCGACGTCGAGTGCGGTCTTCCGCAGCACCCGCAGCGGGCGCAGCATCAGGCGCGCGATGACGAGCATCAGCGCGAGTGCGGCGAGCAGGGCCAGCAGCACGATCGCGCCGCCGATCCAGGCCGAGTTGATCGCGTCGGTGGCCAGGCCGTCGGCCTGCGACCGCAGCTGGCCGAGCAGGTTGGTCTCGACCGCGCGCAACCTGTCCAGCGCGACGCGGCTGTCGTTGCCGAGCGCGACGTTGTCGATCGACGGCGTCTCGTTCTGCTGCTGCAGCGAGAACGCCATCGTGGTGATCCGGCGGCGGTCGTCGACCTCGGGACCGGAGAAGGTGTCCGAGTAGAGCTGCCGCTGTTCGGGGCTGGCGTTGGCGAGGAAGGCCGCGGTCGAGGCGTCGCCGCTGGCGACCGCCGACCGGGCCTGGTCGAACAGGTCGCCGGGGAACGAGGAGCGGAAGGAGGCGATCAGCAGCGCCGCGTCACCGCGGGCGATGAACTCCTTGCTCTCACTGATGGCCTGCACGGTGACGCCGAGCCGGAGCACGTCGCGGTTGGCCACCGCGGTGGTCACCTCACGGCCGAGCTGGACCAGCGAGTCGAGGATGCCGGAGTAGGCGTTGAGGACCGGGGTGTCGCCGAGGAGCGAGGTGTTCATCGCGCCACGCAGGGGGCGCAGGGCGTCGAGCCGCTGCAGACCCCGCGAGTAGCGGTCCCTCGTGTCCTGGTCGTCCGGGTTGATCTGGTTCGCCGAGGCCCGCAGGTCGTCGACGGCGCGGTCGACCTTGGCGATCTGCGCGTCGAGACCGGTCTGCCGCGAACCGTCCTTCGACGCGATCCGGGCGACGGCGAGCGCGCGTTCGCTCTGCAGTTCGTGCACCACGAGGGTGATCTTGTCGGCGAACGCCACCTGGTCGGCCGTGTCCTGGAACCGGGCCGCGTTGCCGCCGTCGTCGATCACGCGCAGCGTGCCGAGCGCGAGCGCGGTCAGCGTCGGGATGATCAGGACGGCCGCGAGCTTGGATCGCAGGCGCCAGTTGCGCAGGCCCAGGAACGACCCGGCCACCTTCCCGCCAGGACCGTCTCCGGTTTCCCGCGCAGGGGTCCCTCCCACCCCCGCGGTGTCTTCGTTCGGCACCGCCGCACCACCATCATCTTCATCCGGGCCGGGAAAGCCCATTTTGGACATGCCGTTCTCGAACTGGCCGTACTGCTGCTGTCTGGGTCGGTTGCCGGAGACCACTAGCCGCACACTCCCGCCGCGTGGCAGGAGCTCGCGCATCGCGAGTGCTCACTCTTCTGAATGAGGCGGTCGTCTTTGACGCAGTCTCTCAGGTGCACTTGACCGAATTCCCGCCTGGCGTCATTGGTCTATTCGGCCCAATCCGCCAGTACGCCGGGACGCACCAGTGAAGCACGGACGTGTTCGCCGCTCGTGCGGACGGCACGTACTTGTTCCACACAGAGTGCCCTGCACCTCGGGAAAGGTCCATAGCGTTCGGCCATCCAAGGCACTCTCTTTCACTACATCAGTGGTCCACACCTCACTACCGGTGCATGAGGGTAGCGAACGGCAGGCCCAGATGTAACCCTTCGGACAAGAAGTGCGAGAAGCCACCGGACGGCTCTTGACCTGTTGACGTCCAGTTGTCAACAAACCCACGAGACGAACACGCCTAGTTGTGTTCACTTCTGACAAAGAACCTGTTCGGGTGATCGTTACCACTGGGGATCATAGGATGACCACCCATTGTGAGCACGTTGTTGGTTCTCTACAGTGGGCCCGTGACTCCGGACAATGAGTCACTTCCGAAACCCACATCAGGCCACGTCACACGCGTGTCCTCCCTTGATCAGGAGCACCACTTGCTTGGCTCTGCAAGCTCGAAGAAGGCCTTGGGCGCCAATCTGGGGCGGCGTTCACGCGGAAAGACGGCAGCGATCGCCTTCGCCATGACGGCGGTCGTCGCGACGTCCGTCGGCGGTTGCGGCCTGCTCGGCGGCGACGAATCCCCCTCCTCCGGCGGCTCCGGCAACCTCGAGAAGTCGAAGATCAAGGTCGCGGTGATGTCGACCATCGACCTCGCCCCCCTCCGTCTCGCGCAGGACGGCGGCTACTTCAAGAACGAGGGCCTCGACGTCGAAGCGATCGAAGCCGCCACTGGCCAGGTCTCGCTGACCAAGCTGATCGGCGGCGAGGTCGACATCGCCTACGCGAGCTACACCCCGTTCTTCATCGCGGCGAGCAAGGGCACCGCCGACATCAAGCTGGTCGCGGACGCCTCCTCCGCCGGGCCGAAGAGCACCATGCTGGTCACGCTGCCGACGTCGTCGGTGAAGGGCGTCGCCGACCTGGCGGGCAAGAAGATCGGCATCACCGCGCCGAACACCGTGTCCGACACGCTGTCCAAGTCGGTCATGAAGGACCACGGCGTCGACGCCACCAAGGTCCAGTGGGTGCCGATCCAGCTGCCGAACGTCGGGGCCGCGCTCAAGAACGGCGACATCGACGCCGGCTTCCTGACCGAGCCTTTCATCACCCAGACCGCGAAGCAGGCGGGCACCGTCCCGGTCGTGGACACCGCCACCGGCGCCACCCAGGACTTCCCCACCGCGGGCTACGGGTCGCTCGGCAAGTTCGTCAAGGAGAACCCGAAGACGGTGGCCGCCTTCCAGCGTGCCATGCAGAAGGCCACCCGCGACGCCGCCGACCGCTCCAAGATCGAGCCCCTGCTGGTCAAGTACGCCAAGATCGACCAGGACACCGCCGCGCTGACCACGCTGCTGACCTTCCAGTCCACCCTGGACCCCCGCCGCATCCAGCGGGTCCCGGACCTGCTCCTGCAGATGGGCGCGATCCAGACCAAGATCGACGTCGCTCCGATGATCGCGGAGCAGACCACTAGTTGATGACGCGCGGTTACTTCGAAATGCGCTTCCACCAGTAATTTGCTCACTAAAAGTAGTTATGTCCAAGCGGGTGATCATGCCTTCAGGCGAATGGCCTAACAATGATCACCCGCTCACGACACCCATTGTGAGCAGGTGGGCAAATCTCTAAGGTGACCGCGTGCCTGGCGAAATGAAGCCACGACACTGATGGAAATCCCCTAACGGTGATTCATTGTTTCCGAGGAGTTGGCTTTGTTTCGAAACGCCATGAGCAGAAGCGGTGCGCGTCGACGTCGGGGTGCCATCGGGGTCGCCCTGAGCGCGCTCATGCTGGCCACAGTGGGCGCCTGCGGTGCACTCGGGGGCGACGACGCGCCCAAGGCGGCCGGCGGTGACGGCGCGCTGGAGAAGCCGAAGATCAAGGTCGCCCTGCTGCCCGTGGTCGACCTCGCGCCGCTGCGGCTGGCGCAGGAGGGCGGCTACTTCAAGGCCGAGGGCCTCGAGGTCGAAGCCGTCGACGCCCCCAGTGGCCAGGCGTCGATGACCAAGATGATCGCGAGCGAGGTCGACATCGCCTTCTCCACCTACATGCCGTTCTTCATCGCGAAGAGCAAGAACGCGGCGGACATCCGCCTCGTCGCCGACGCCGTGTCGGCCAGCCCCAAGAGCAACGCGGTGGTCACCGTCCCGAACTCGCCGGTCAAGACGATCAACGACCTCGCGGGCAAGAAGATCGCGATCACCGACAAGAACACCGCCTCCCATCTGCTCACCGTCTCGGTGATGAAGGACCACGGCGTCGACACCAGCAAGGTCCAGTGGGTGCCGATGCAGCTGCCGAACATCGCCGCGGCGCTCAACGCGGGTCAGGTCGACGCGGGCTACCTGCCCGAGCCGTTCCTGACCCAGGCGTCGAAGGTGGCGGGCGCCACCCCGGTCGTCGACATCGCGACCGGTGCCACCCAGGACTTCCCCCTGGCGGGCTTCGGTGCGCTCGGCTCCTTCGTGGACAAGAACCCGAAGACGCTGGCCGCGTTCCAGCGTGCCCTGACCAAGGCGGTGCGCGACTCGGCCGACCGCTCCAAGATCGAACCGCTGATCGTCAAATACGCCAAGGTCGACGCCGAGACCGCGTCGCTGCTCACGCTGCCGACATTCGGGTCCACCCTGGACCCGCGCCGCATCCAGCGGGTCCCGGACCTGCTGCTGCAGACCGGCGTGCTGACGGCCAAGCTCGACGCCGCTTCGATGCTCGCCCCTCAAGCTGGATAAAGGTAAAGGTGCCACGACTTCTCCGTGCTCTGGCCGGTCTGGCCGGTTTCTTCCTGATCTGGGAAGTGATCGTCCGGGCCGGCCTGGTCCGTCAAGAGTTCCTCCCCCCGCCGTCCGTGGTCGTCGTGACGATCCTCGAACAGTTCGGCGAGGTGCACTTCGTCCGCGATCTGATCGCCACCTTCCTCGCGTGGGCGATCGCGCTGCTCATCTCGGTCGCCATCGCCGTGCCCGCCGGGCTGCTGCTGGGCAGCATCCCCGGTCTGCGCACCGCGACCGCGGTGGTCATCGAGTTCCTGCGGCCGATCCCCGCCGTCGCGCTGATCCCGCTGGTGCTCCTGCTGATCGGCGGCGGCCCCGAAGCGAAGATCACGCTGGCCGTGTACGCCTCGCTGTGGCCGATCATGTTCAACACCATCTACGCGCTCGGCGAGATCGACCCCGTATTGCTGGAAACCGCGAAGGCCTGCGGTACGGGCAAGTTCCGGACGCTGACGTCGGTGGCGCTGCCGCATACCGCGCCGTTCGTGTTCACCGGGGTCCGGCTGTCCGCGAACATCGCGCTGATCGCGGTGGTCAGTACCGAGTTCCTGGCCGGTGCCAAACTCGGCATCGGTAACTTCATCATGCAGGCCAGCACCGGTTCGACCAGGTTCGACCTCGTGCTCGCCGGGACCGTGGTGGTCGGCTTGCTCGGCTTCCTCATCAACGGCGGGCTGGAGATGATCGGCAGGCGGGCCTTCCGCTGGAGCACCGTCGACCGGGAGGCTGTCTCGTGACGACCCTGACGCTTTCCACCCGCGTCGGCAGGCGCGTGGGCCGGGGCCTCGGCATCCTGTTCCGCAACTGGCTGCTGTTCTTCGCCCTCATCGGGATCTGGGAGCTGTCGACCCGGCTCGCCGAGAGCCCGTTCTTCCCGCCGCCGACCGAAATCCTGGCCACGTCGGCGAAACTGTGGTTCACCGGTCCGGCGTCGCAGCTGTTCCTCACCGACACCGTGTTCGACAACGTCCTCCCGAGCCTCGGCCGGACACTCGGCGGCTGGGCGCTGGCCGGGATCGTCGGCGTCGCGCTCGGTGTCGCGCTGGGCCGGTCCAAGACCGGGATGGACTACGTCGGGCCGCTGTTCGCGTTCTTCCGCTCGGTGCCACCACCCGCGCTGATCCCGGTGTTCATCGTCCTTTTCGGACTCGGGCCGGGGATGCAGACCGGGTCGATCATCTTCGGCGCGATCTGGCCGGTGCTGCTCAACACCGTGGACGGCGTCCGGTCGGTGGACCAGGTGAAGGTGGACACCGCGCGTTCGTTCCGGACACCGAAGTCGTACTGGCTGCGCTCGGTCGTCCTGCCCGCCGCCGGACCGAAGATCTTCGCGGGCCTCCGCCTCAGCCTGTCCATCTCCCTGCTGCTGATGGTGATCTCGGAACTCGTCGGTTCCTACAACGGGATCGGCCGCTCCCTGATGGACGCCCAGCAGGCGTTCGACTTCCCGCTCATGTGGTCGTGGCTGGTCCTGCTCGGGCTGCTCGGCTTCGGGTTCAACGCGGCCTTCCTCGCGGTGGAGCAGAGAGTGCTTCGCTGGCAGCCCACCCGCAACGGCCGTAACTAGCTTTCGAAGGGTCAGCAAGATGTCAACTATGCTCGAGGTATCCGGGCTGAACCACCGTTACGGCGCGGGCGAAAAGGCGCATGTCGCGGTCAACGACCTGTCGTTCACCGTGGAAGCCGGGCAGCTC
Source organism: Amycolatopsis sp. cmx-4-19 (assembly GCA_049998115.1). Taxonomy (GTDB): domain Bacteria; phylum Actinomycetota; class Actinomycetes; order Mycobacteriales; family Pseudonocardiaceae; genus Amycolatopsis. The sequence goes on from JAEBEO010000002.1 coordinate 324,942, forward strand.
GCCAGCATCGTGGGCCCGTCGGGCTGCGGCAAGTCGACGCTGCTGCGGTGCATCGCCGGACTGGTCAAGCCCACGTCCGGCCGGGTCAGCCTGCACGGCGACGACGTCTCCGGGGTGCCGGAGGACCTGGCCGTGGTGTTCCAGGACTACAGCCGTTCGCTGTTCCCCTGGCTCTCGGTCGCGAAGAACGTCGAGTTTCCCCTGCGGTGGCGTGACTTGAGCCGTTCCGAACGCCGTACGCGGGCGCAGGAGGCCTTGGCGTCGGTCGGCCTGTCCGGCGTCGGCTCGAAGTTCCCGTGGCAGCTCTCGGGCGGTATGCAGCAGCGGGTGTCCATCGCCCGGGCGCTGGCGAGCCGGCCCGCGTTGCTGCTGATGGACGAGCCGTTCGCCTCGGTCGACGCGCAGACACGGTTCGAACTCGAAGACCTGACCCGGCGTGTGCAGCGCGAGAACGGCAGCACGGTTCTCGTGGTCACACACGACATCGACGAGAGCGTCTACCTGTCGGACCGGGTGCTGGTGCTGTCGAAGTCGCCGGCCACGATCGTCGCGGACCTGCCGGTCGGGCTGCCCGCGGAGCGGAACCAGATCACCACGCGCGAGTCCGCCGAGTTCGTGACGCTGCGCGGCGAGGTGGCACGGTTGCTGCACGGTGGCTCGCCCGAGGCCGTCACAGCGGCTTCCGACGCGGCCGAGTGGGACCTGGCGCAGCAGGAAGCCGCCTCCCCCGCCGATGCCGAGGCCCGTTCGAAGAACTAGTAGTACAGGAAGGCCCCCTTCCCGCGCCCAGCGCCGGGAAGGTGCCTTCCTGTACTCGGGGGTCAGTAGAGCTTGCGCGGGTTCGGGTCGATGCGGACGTGCACGAGGTGCGGCCGCTCGTCCGGCAGCGCGGCCTCCAGCGTCGGCTTGAGGTCCTCCGCCTTCTCCACGACCGACGTCCGCAGGCCCATGCTCTGTGCCAGCGCGGGGAAATCGATGCCCCCGAGGTCGACGCCCGGCACCTTCTCGCCACCCGCGGCCTCGCCGAGGATACGCACGGCGGCGTACTGCGAGTTGTCGAAGATCACGAACGTCACCGGCAGGTTCTGCTGCGCCGCCGTCCACAGTGCCTGGATGCAGTACATGCTCGACCCGTCGCCGAGAATGGCGACGACCTTGCGGTCCGGACGCGCCAGCGCGGCGCCGACGGCCGCCGGGAGCCCGTAGCCGAGGGTGCCGCTGGCGACGGCGAGGAAGCCCGCGTCGGTGGACGTGATCGGCAGGTGGTCGTGCAGCTCGTTGCGGTGGCTGGGCGCCTCCTCGACGACGATCGCGTTGTCCGGCAGCACTTCCGCGATCGTGGCGTAGGCGAAGTCCGGCGAGATCGGCGTGACCGCCGCGGGCTTCTCCATCCGGGCACGGGACTTCGGCGCTTCCCGCGTCACGGCGCGTTCCACCAGCGAACGGATCGCGAGCTTCGGCGTCGCGCGGATCCCGGTGCCGACCGCGGCCCGCGCCAGGATCTGGTCGTCGTCGCTGACCAGGAACAACGGCGGCAGCGAGGTCTCGGACTCGCCGCGGTACACGTGATAGGTGAACGCCGGGGCGCCGATGACCACCACGAGATCGTGGCCGGTCAGCGCGCTCGCGAGCATCTGCCGTTCCGGCTGGAGGAACCCGAAGAACTGCGGGTGGTCCTCGGGGAAGGAGCAGCGTGAAGACATCGGCGAGGCCCAGACCCCGGCACCGACCTTCTCGGCCAGCTCGACGACGTCCGGCACGGCACCCTCGTCGTCGACGCCCGGCCCGACCACGATCGCCGGCCGCTCGGCGGCGTCCAGAGCGGACACCAGCTCGGCCAAGGCGGCGGGATCCGGCGCGAAACCGGGGATCCGGGCGCGGGACGGGATCGGCTTGCCGGTCTCGACGTCCCAGTCGTCCACCGGGACGGAGACGAACACCGGACCCATGGGGGCCTGCGTCGCCAGGTGATACGCCCGCGCCAGCGCCGCCGGGACGTCCTCGGCCCTGGCGGGTTCGCAGCTCCACTTGACGTACGGCTTGGGGAAGTTCGTCGCCTCGACGGCACCGAGGAAGGGCTCGTCCGGCAGCAGGGAGCGGGTCTGCTGGCCCGCCACGATGATCAGTGGTGCGTTGTTGCGATAGGCGGTGAAAACGTGTCCGAGCGCGTGCCCGACCCCACCCGCGGAATGCAGGTTCACCAGCACCGGCCGCCGCGACGCGCGGGCGTATCCGTCGGCCATGGCGACGACGGACGCCTCCTGGAGCGCGAGGACGTAGGTGAAGTCATCCGGCCAATCGGTGAGGAAAGCGATCTCAGTCGTGCCGGGATTGCCGAAAACCGTGGTCAGGCCCAGTTCACGCAGCAGTTCCCTGGTCGCGTCACGTACGGTGCGGGTAGCCATGCCCCCACGCTAGCCGGTCGGATCTCGATAGTTGAAGATGCAACCTCAAGTTACCGTGCGTGGCCTACCCTTGACGGCGTGCGCAAGGGGGAGATGATCGCCGGCCGCTACCGGCTGGAGGGGATCGCCGGGGCGGACGGCGTCTGGCGGGCGACCGATCTGGAGCTGCGGCGGGTCGTCGCGGTCAAACGCGCGCGTTCGGGCGAGCAGACCCGGCGTGAGGCCAGGACGGGTTCCGGGCTGCGGCACGAAGGCGTCATCGCGGTACTGGACGTGGTCCGGGAACGGCGCGAGCGCTGGCTGGTGCTGGAGTACCTGCCCTCGCGCAGCCTCGCCGAGATACTGCGGACAGGTGATCTTCTCCCGGCGGGGAAAGCCGCGTCGATCGGCGCACAGGTGGCGGCTGTGCTGGCGGCCATGCACGACAAGGGCCTCGTACACCACGACGTCACGCCGGAGAACGTGCTCGTCGCCGAAGACGGCACGGCCAAGCTCCGCGACTTCGGCATCGCGATCCGGCCCACCGGCTTCCTCGACCCCGACGTCGACGCGGGACCTCCGTCCGATGTGGACGCCTTGGGCCGCGTGCTGGGCGAGGTCACTTCGGCCGCGATCCCGGAGCTGTCTTCCCTGACGGACCCGGATCCGGGCGAACGTCCGACGGCGGGCGAGGTCCGGGCTCTCCTGCTGGAGATCGCGGCCCGCCCCGCCGAAGCCGTGTCTCCCGTGCCGCGGCAGCTTCCTCCCGCGCCCGCTCCTTTCGTCGGCCGCGAACGGGAACTGCGGTCGCTCGAAGGCGTCCGCACGATCGGTGGTCCGGGCGGTGTCGGCAAGACCTGGCTGGCCCTGCGGTGGGCGCACGACAATCTGCGGCGGTTCCCGGACGGGCAGCTGTTCGCGGACATGGGGAGTTCCGATCCCGATGCGGTGGTGCACGGTTTCCTCCGCGCGCTGGGGGTCCCGTCCGAGGAGATCCCCGGGGAGCGACACTCGCGAGCGGAGCTGTTCCAGAGTCTCGTCGAGGGCAAGCGGATGCTGATCGTGCTGGACAACGCGCACGGCACCGACCCGCTGCCGGATACGCCGACCTGCACGGTGCTGATCACGAGCCGCGACTTCGTCACGCTGGAGCCGCTGTCGCGGGACGAGGCCCGGGAACTGCTCGTCCTCCGTATCGGCGAGGAGCGCGCAGCGCGGGAACCTGAAGGCGTCGAAGAGATCCTGACCCACTGCGCCGGCTTTCCGCTGGAGCTGACACTGGCCGCGGCGCGGCTGACCGCCGATCCCAAGTCGTCCGTGGCGACCACCGCCGCGCTGCTCCGGGGCTATGGATCAGGCCTCGAGATGGCGTACCACGCGCTGGTCGAGCGCCATCGGGAGATCTTCGCGCTAGTCGGCCTCGCACCCGGCCCCGACCTGACGGTGCCCGCCGTCGCGAGCCTGATCGACGGACCGGTCACCGAGGCCGCGGCCGCGCTGCGCGCACTGCAGCGACAGTCTCTTGTGGACGAACACCTGCCGGGCCGGTGGCGCATGCACGACGTCGTGCGCGAGTACGCGGCCCAGCCCACCCTCTCTCCGCAAGAGCGGCGCAAGGCGCTACGCCGGCTTGCCGACTTCTACCTGCGCTCCGCGACGTCCGGTTCCCTGGAGTGGTTCGACACCGAGCACCGGAACCTGCCCGCCGTCCAGCGCCTCGCCGCCGCGGAACGGCTCGGCGATCCCGCCGCGCGCGCGTGGTCGCATCGGCGCCTCGGGGATGCCTTCTCCCGGGCAGGCGACCTCGTGGAAGCGCGGCGGCAGTGGCTTGCGGCGGTCGATCTCTACCGGGCCCAGGGGCTGGCCGAGGAGGCCGCTCAGGTGGAGGAGCGGCTCGACGGCGCTTGAGACCGCCGGTTCGCGGTGGATCGGCTCACCGAACGCCCGCGACGCGCTCAGTTCTTGACCAGTGCCGCCCATTCGCGGACGGCGGCGACGTCCACATCGGACTCCCAGCCACCCGGCCGGATCGCACTGCCGACGTGGAACGCGCGCACCCCGCCCGCCCGCAGCAGATGCACCTGCTGCGCCCGCAGGCCGCCGCCCACCAGCAGCCGCGGCCCGTCCGTACGACGAGCGAGGTGCTGCAGCACCGAAAGACCGTGCGCCACGCCGTGCGGATGCCCGGCGGCGAGCACCGTGTCGCAGCCGAGCGCGGCCAGCCGGTCGTAGGCACGCAGCGGATCCCGTGCGCGGTCGATGGCGCGGTGGAAGGTCCACGGCAGCCCGTCGAGCTCCTTGACCAGGGTCTCGCAGGCGTCGACGTCGATCTCGCTCTCCATGTCCAGGAACCCGAAGACGAACTCCCGGGCGCCCGCGTCGATCAGCCGCGCGGTGTCCGCACGCAGCCCGTCGAGGTCGCCGGCGGCGAAGGACATGTTGTCCCGCAACATGACCCGGACCGGGAGATCGGTGGCGGCAAGTACCTCGCGCAGCGTCTCGAGCGACGGCGTGAGACCGTCGCTGGCCATGTCGCTGACCAGTTCGAGGCGATCGGCCCCGCCCTCCTGTGCGCGCTCCGCGTCCGCTGCGGTGAGCGCGATCACTTCCAGCAGGCCGGTTTTCGAACTCATGGACCTTCCAATTCGCTTAAGCCGAGGGGTTGTCTTCACCCCTGGCGTGGCGACCGCGCCGGAAACCGCCTTGCAGGCTGGTCATCCGTTCGCGGACCGCTTCGGGGGAAAGTGAGAGTATCGGCCTCTCCCCTCGCGGCTTCTCCGGCCTGTCGTCCTGTGACCTTGCCTCCGGGACGACGGCGGGCAGGAACGGCCAGGTTTCCTCCGCACCGTCCTCCTGTTCGAGCTCGTCCGGCGTCGGCCAGGCGGGCTCGGGCTCAGGTTCGGGCTCCGGTTCCGGAGCAGGGACCGGTCCCGGAGCAGGGACCGGGGCTTGAGCCGCCACCGGCTTCAGCTTCGGCTCGGTCGGCGCGTCCGGATCCTCCGGAAGCTCCTCGGTCACCTTCACCGGCTCGAACGACGGCACGGAAGGCGGTCCCGGCTCGGCAGGCGAGGGACCTTCGCGCGGACCACCGTGGTCGAACCACTGCGAGAGCACGCTCTGGTACTTGGGCATCCGCTCGGTCGGCGAGTCCAGTTCGAGGTGGCTGCCCGCGTCGTCGTCCGAGGACGGCCACTCCGGCGGCGTCTCCCGTTCCACGACCGGCGCGCGCCGCGGCGGGTTGGGGTCCAGCACGGGTGCGAACCGGGATTCCTCGGTGCTTTCCTCCGGCTCGGGCAGCGGAGGGACCGCCAGTGGCGGTTCGGGTTCCGGCTCGGCGGCCACGGACGGGGGTTCCGGCATCGGCGCGGGTTGCGGTGCGTCGACGATGAGCCCGGCGGGCACGACGACCACGGCGGTGATGCCGCCGCCGTCGGCCGACCGCAGCCGGACGTCGATGCGATGCCGTACGGCCAGGGTCGCGACGACGAACAGGCCCATCCGCCGCGAGACCTCGACGTCGACGTCCGGCGGGTTCGCCAGCCGCGTGTTGGTCCGGTCGATCTCCGCCTGCGGCATCCCGGCGCCGTGGTCGGTGATGTCGATCTGCCATTCGCCGCGATCGGTCACCCCGCCCTCGACCTGCACCATGGTGCTCTGGTCCGAATACCGGGTGGCGTTCTCCAGCAACTCGGACACCACGTGCACGAGGTCGTTGACGGCCTCGCCGCGTACCGCGATCTGCGGTGCCGCACCGAGTTCGATGCGCTGGTAGTGCTCGACCTCCGACAGCGCGGCGCCGATGATCTCGTCGGCGACGACGGCACCGCTGTCCTCGCGCACGACGTCGGTTCCCGAAAGGACCAGCAGGTTCTCGCTGTTGCGCCGCATCCGGGTCGCGAGGTGGTCGAGTTCGAAGAGCCCGGCGAGCGTGTCGGGATCCTGTTCGTCGGCCTCCATCCGGTCCAGCACGGACAGCTGCCGCTCGACGAGATCCTGGCTCCGTTGCGACAGGTTCACGAACATCGCGTTGATGTTCTCCCGCAGCATGGCCTGTTCCCCGGCGAGCCGGACGGCTTCCCCGTGCACGGCGTCGAACGCGCGCGCCACCTGGCCGAGTTCCTCGCGGCTGAACACCGGTACCGGCGCCACGGCGAGCCGTCGCCGCAGGTTTTCCGGCTGCGGCTCGGGATCGCTGAGCAGTCCCTGCACCGCGGCGGGCAACTGGTGCTCGGCGACCTGCAGGGCGCTGCGCCGCAGGATCCGCAGCGGCCGCAACAGCGAACGGGCGATGATCACCGAGAGCACCCCGGCGATCACCAGCACGGCGAGCACGATGCCGCCGTCCCAGATGGCGGACGTTCTCGCTTGTGCCGCAAGGGTGTCCGTGCGTTCCTGCAACTGGACGAGCAACGCCTGCTGCACCTGGTGGGCCAGATTGACCGTGTAGGTGGCGGAGGTGTCCCATCGGTTCGGGTCCAGCCCGCCGAGCCCCTGGTCGTTCTCCGCCCGGATGAGCGCGGATTCCACCATGTCGTTGCCGATGTCGACGATCAGGCCGATCACCGTGTCGTCGTACATCCGCTGCTGTTCGGGCGTCGCGAAGGTGCGGTAGTCGTTGCGGGCGGCGGCGAGTTCGGCCTCGGCGCCGAGCAGGGCACGCGTCCGGTCGCGGTTGAGGCCGCCCTGCGCGAGCGCGGCCGCCATGATCGCGCGCTTGACCGACATCTGGTCCTTGATCCGGGCGAGCGCGTTGCCCGCCAACCGGAGTTTCCCCAGATCCGGGTCGGAGACGTCGGCGGCGGTGGAATCGCCGATGTCGAGCAGACCGGAGATCAGTTCGCTGTAGGAGCGCAGCACCGCGTCGGCGGGAAAAGCGGAGTGCTCCGCGGAAAACCGCAGACCGGACAGCACGCGAAGACGGTCGCTGGTGAGCTGCAGGCCGGTCGCGGCCTTGTCCCCGAGCCTGCTCTTGCTCTCCCCGAGCGTGCGGTCGAAGGTGCCGATGGACTCGTCGACGCGCTTGCGCTGCTCGGTCAGTTCCGAGACGTCGCCCTTGCGGTCGCCCGCGACGAACCGGACGGTGAGGTCGCGTTCGCGCTGAAGCTGGTGCACCGCTTCGGCGACGGTGCTGTCGACGCGGCCGCGGGTGGCGAATTCGGCCAGTTGCCGGGCGTCCCGCAGATCCGAGTCGACCCGGAGACCGACGAGCGCGACCACGGCGAGCGCGGGAATCAGCAGGACGACGAAGAGTTTGGTACGCAAGTGCCAGTTTCGGAGGCGCCAGCGTCCGCCGACACGGGGATGCCGATCCGCCGCGTCGCCCCCACGGGGACGCTTTTCGCGACGGGCCACCTGGTTTCCTTTTCCCACCACGGGACCCTTTCCCATGGCTGATATCGGGGCGAGAGCCCGAACCTACTGTAGAGTAACAAGATTCGAGAACGATCGAAAGCCACGCTTGTGCGGCGTCTCCCGTTGGGGATCGTATGGGGCCCAGACCATACGATCCAGCAGGAGGAGCACATTCTCTCGGTAGGTGAGCGGTGACAAACATGCGCAGATGCGCGATTCCGCTGGTAGCGGCTCTGCTGGCGACGGCCGGTTGCGGAGTGTTTTCCGGTGGTGACGCAAACACCGACACGCCACTCGAACGGACGGAACTGCGTATCGGGGTCGGAAGCCCCATCGACACGGCCCCGTTGCGGGTCGCCGTGGCCGCCGGGAAGTTCACCGCGGCCGGGCTTTCCGTGACCCTCGTCGATGTCCCCGCCGACCAGGCGATCACCAAACTCTCCGGGGGCGAGATCGACATCGCTTTCGCGAGCGACGTCTCCATTTTCCGTGCCGCCGCGGCCGGGACGGCACTGCAGTTGCAGGGCGAGGCCTACACCGCCGGCCGCAACACCATGGCGCTCGTCACACTCCCCGGCTCCGACTACACCGAGCCGACGGCCAAGAAGTCGCCGAAGATCGCGGTGAACATGCTCGACGACGTCGGGGTGCTCGCGGGCCGTTCGGTACTCGCGACCGCGGGCGTCGACGTGGCCAGGATCCAGTTCAAACAGCACGCGTTCGACCGGATGCCGCAGGCGCTGCAGGCGGGCGAAGCCGACGCCGCGTGGATGGTCGAGCCGTACATCACCAGGGCCGAAAAGGAACTCGGGGCGAGCATCCTCGCCGACGGCGCGCGCGGCGCGACACTGGACTTCCCGATGTCGTCCTACGTTTCGACCGGCACGTTCGGCCAGGGCAACGCGCGCACGCTTGCGGCGTTCCGGAAAGTGCTCGGCGACGCGCAGGTACGGGCGGCCGACTCCGCCACCGTCCGCGACGCGCTGCCGACGTTCTCCGACATCGACCGGACCACGGCGTCGCTGATCTCACTCGGGACGTATCCGGCTTCCGCCAACGGCATCCGGCTGCAACGCGTCGCCGACCTGATGCACAACTCGGGCATGCTCGGCGCCCGGCTCGACGTCCAGGCACTGGTACCGCGCCCTTAGATGTTCTCGCCGGTCGGCCTGAGGCACACGGTGCGCTCGGGCGGGCCGGTGTAGTGCAGGGCGGTGTCGTCCGACGGGCAGTCCGACTCCGAGGCCCCCCGCGTCACGACCACCCGCGCTTCCGCGGAGATATCCGTACAACGGACCTTCGCGATCCGGGTCTCGTGCACGACGTCGCGCAGGCAGTCCCCGGTCTCGACGTTCAGCGCCAGGCACAGCGTCGACTTGGCCTTGCGGCTGGACGCGCCGGCGTACAACTCGAACTGGACGTAATCCGAACCACGGCACTCGGCCGAACCGGGGCGTACGTCGTCGACCCGGAACGTCGCGCGGGCCGAGGTGCAGCCGGCGGTCGTGTAGCTCTGGGAACCGCCCGCCTCGTCGGTCAGGTAGAGGCATTCGCCCGCCTCCACCGCAGTGTGGCCGCCCGCCTGCGAGAGCCCCCAGGCCACCAGGCTCCCCAGGCCCAGTGCGACGACGGCGCCGAGGACGATGGACACCTTGGCCAGCACACTGATCGGCCGCGGCTTCGGGAACGGCGTCGGCGGTCCCGGCTCCGGCAGCGCGGGCGCCTGCGGCAGGCCGGGCGCGGTGAACGGGTCGTACTCGGGTGCCCCGCCGGTCGGTGTAGTCGTCAAGTTCCCCTCCAGATCCCTGGCGCACATCCTTCCACCAGCGGTGCCGCGACGGGAGCCGGTGTGGCCGGAACGTATAAAGGAGGGTGTGACCGATGGCCCGCTGATCGTCCAATCCGACAAGACCGTGCTCCTCGAGGTCGACAACAGCCAGGCCGACGACGCGCGGATCGCCATCGCGCCGTTCGCCGAACTGGAACGCGCGCCCGAGCACGTCCACACCTACCGGATCACGCCGCTGGCGTTGTGGAACGCCCGTGCGGCGGGGCACGACGCCGAACAGGTCGTCGACGCGCTGACGACGTACTCGCGGTTCCCCGTACCGCAACCGCTGCTCATCGACATCGTGGACACGATGGGCCGGTTCGGGCGGCTGCAGATCGCCAACCACCCGGCGCACGGCCTGGTCATGTCGACCATCGACCGCGCGGTGCTGGAGGAGATCCTCCGGCACAAGAAGATCAGCCCGATGCTGGGCGCGCGGATCGACGACGACACCGTCATCGTCCATCCGTCCGAACGCGGGCGGCTCAAGCAGGCGCTGCTGAAGGTCGGCTGGCCCGCGGAGGACCTCGCCGGCTACGTCGACGGCGAAGCGCATCCGATCGAACTGGCCGAGGACGACTGGGAACTGCGCGACTACCAGCGAAAGGCCGCCGAGGCGTTCTGGGCGGGCGGTTCCGGCGTCGTCGTGCTGCCTTGCGGCGCGGGCAAGACCCTCGTCGGCGCGGCGGCCATGGCGCACGCGAAGGCGACGACGCTGATCCTGGTGACGAACACCGTCGCGGGGCGGCAGTGGAAGCGGGAACTGATCGCGCGGACGTCGCTGACCGAGGAGGAGATCGGCGAGTACTCCGGCGAGAAGAAGGAGATCCGGCCGGTCACCATCGCGACGTACCAGGTCGTCACGCGCAAGACCAAGGGCGAGTACCGGCACCTGGACCTGTTCGACTCGCGTGACTGGGGCCTGGTGGTCTACGACGAGGTCCACCTGCTGCCCGCACCGGTGTTCCGGATGACCGCGGACCTGCAGTCGCGGCGGCGGCTGGGGCTGACCGCGACCCTGGTGCGCGAAGACGGCCGTGAGGGCGACGTGTTCTCCCTCATCGGCCCGAAGCGCTACGACGTCCCGTGGCGTGACATCGAGGCCCAAGGCTGGATCGCACCGGCGGAGTGCACCGAGGTCCGGGTGACGCTGACGGACGCCGAGAGGCTCGCGTACGCGACGGCCGAGGCCGAGGAGCGGTACAAGCTGGCGGCGACCGCCGACACCAAGACCAAGGTGATCAAGTCGCTGGTCGACCGGCATCCGGGCGAGCCGACCCTGGTCATCGGGGCCTACCTCGACCAGCTGGAGATGATCGGCGACGAACTGGACGCGCCGGTGATCCAGGGCGCGACGCGGAACAAGGAACGCGAGGAGCTGTTCGACGCGTTCCGGCGCGGCGAGATCAAGACACTCGTCGTGTCGAAGGTCGCCAACTTCTCGATCGACCTGCCGGAGGCGTCGGTGGCGATCCAGATCTCCGGGACGTTCGGCTCGCGGCAGGAGGAGGCGCAGCGGCTGGGACGGTTGCTGCGGCCCAAGGGCGACGGACGGCAGGCGCATTTCTACTCGGTCGTCTCGCGGGACACCGTCGACACGGAGTACGCGGCGCACCGGCAGCGATTCCTGGCGGAACAGGGCTACGCCTACCGGATCGTGGACGCGGACGACCTGCTGCGCCCCATGTAACCGGCGCGGGGCCGCAGCGGAGGCACGGAGGGGCGGAGGCACGGAGGGGCCAGTGTCGCGTGGGTGGGGTGGGTCGTGCGTGTTTCGGGTCGTTAGAACGACCCGAAACACGCACGACCACCTCGACCGTCCTCTGCCGCCGCACCCTTCACTGCACCCTCTGAAACCCCATCGACCACACCAGTCCCAAAAACGGAAATCCCGCGAACGGGGTATCGAAAACTGTCGGTGCTTCGAACTAGTGTTCGGGTAGAGTCGACCGAACACCAGTTCGAGGGGAAGCCATGACGATCGCACCGTTCCGCCCGGGCACGCCGCCCGTCCAGACCCTGCCGCCGGGCCGGTGGCACGGCCGGATCTGGGTTTCGGACCTACCCCTGGCCAGGCCGGAGCGCTACGTCGGCTGTGTCGCCGAGTTCGACCGGTCCGGGCTGTGGCCGGTGCTGATCCCGCACGACCAGCGCTTCGCGGCCAACGGCGAGGACTGGATCGACGACCGCGGCAGGCTCTCCCCCGCCGACCACCGGATCTCCTCGGCGGACCCGGCCGACGTGCTGGCCCGCTGGTGGGACACGTCGTGCTGCGACGGCGCCTGCCTGCGCCCGTTCGGCGCGAAGTTCCCCGGCCTCGCCCGTCGTCCCTCGCGCCGGGCGGATCCGCTGGCCGAGGCGGGCAACACCGGGTCGATCCTGGCCGCGCGCGCCCCGCACCGGCTCGCGCTGGTGCAGACCGAGCGGCCGGCGGACATCCCGGCGATCCTCGGCTGGACGGGCATGATCAAGGCGACCGACCAGGTCCATGAGCTGTCGGCGGTCTTGCGCAGCTGGGAGGAGCGCTTCGGCGCGACGCTCACGGTCCTGGGATTCGACTCGCTGGAGCTGTCGGTGGCCGCGCCGCCGCGCACCCAGGGCCGCGCACTCGCGGTCGCCGCGGAGCACCGCGCGTTCTGCCTGCCCTCGTTCGCGGGCCAGCCGGGCAATCTGCGCGAGTTCGCCTCCGGGCTGGTCCAGACCCGCCGCTGGCAGTTCTCGTGGGCCTGAGCGCGCGTTTGCGCCGGAAGGAGAGGGGGAATCAGGGCGACACGGAAAGGCGGTGATCGACGTCGCCAAGATCAGGATCGGCACTTCGGGCTGGCGCTATCCGCCGTGGCGCGGGGACTTCTATCCCCGGGGCCTGGTGCAGCGGCGTGAGCTGGAGTACCTGTCCGGCCGGATGAACTCGGTCGAGATCAACGGTTCGTTCTACTCACTCCAGCGGCCCGAGCGGTATCGCGCGTGGGCCGAGCAGACACCGGACGACTTCGTCTTCGCCGTCAAGGGTGGCCGCTTCATCACGCATATGAAGCAACTGCGCGACGTCGAGACGCCGCTGGCGAACTTCTTCGCCTCCGGGGTGCTGGCGCTCGGCCGGAAACTGGGGCCGTTCCTCTGGCAGTTGCCGCCGCGGCTGGCGTTCGACGCCGAGCGCGTCGAAGGGTTCTTCAAGCTGTTGCCACGCACCAGCCAGGCCGCCGCCGAGCTCGCGGGCGAACACGACGACAAGCTGAAGGGCGAACCCCACACCGACGCGAAACCGCGCCGGAAGCTCCGGCACGCCGTCGAAGTACGGCATCCGAGCTTCGCCGAGCCGGAAAGTCTCGAGCTGTTCCGGAAACACGACATCGCGCTCGTGGTGGCGGACACCGCCGGTGAGTTCCCGTTCGTCGACGAGATGACGAGCGAGGACTTCGCCTACGTCCGGTTGCATGGTGACGAAGAGCTGTACGTCAGCGGATACAGCGACAAAGCTCTCGAACGGTGGGCCCGCCTGATCGAAGGCTGGGATCGCGACACGTACGTCTACTTCGACAACGACGTCAAGGTCGAGGCGCCGGAAAACGCGATCACGCTCGCGAAACTCCTGACGTGAGGCCCGCACGCTGCACAGTCAGCGCGCAGTGAGCGGCGTCCGGTTAGGTGACACCCGGGTTCACGGGCGTACTCGCGTGCTGCGACTGGGGGTCGGCACGCCGGGCGCCCGTGAACCCGCTCGGTCTCACTCGGCTTTGACCGCGTCGCCGACGAGAGAGGCAAGTTTCGTCCGGACGTCTTCGGCGTCGGGATGCGAAAGCTCGGTCAGCACCCGCACCGAACGCAGCCAGCACTCCCGCGCCGCCGCGGGATCACCGAGTCGCAGCTGGATTCCGCCGAGCTGGGCCAGCACGTCGGCCGCCTCGTAAAGCTCGCCGTGGGCGAAGAACATCTCGACGGCTTGGCGCATGCAGGCGATGCCCTCGCCGCCGCGGCCGAGTCCGACGAGCGCGATCCCCTTGGTGTGAAAGGCGAAACGTGCCTCGTCCGGCAGCGCGTGCGCCCGCAGGGCGAGCGCCTGGTCGGCGAGGTCGAGAGCCTGTTCGTAGCGGCCGTCGCCGCTGCAGATGTCGCCGAGCGCCTGCAGCGCGTCGGCCTCCATGCCGGCACCGACGTTGTGCTCCCGGATGCACCGCAGGGCCCGCGTCCCGTACTCCCACGCGTGCTGGGACCCGCCGTGCCGGCTGGCCAGCGTGAGGTTGTACAGAGCCCGCGCCTCGCCCTCACGATCGCCGACCAGCCTCTGTAGTTCGACCACCTGCTTCAGGTAGACGGAGCTCTCTTCGTACTGGCGCGCCACCCCGCAGGCGACGCCGAGCCCGCTCAGCATCGCCGCCTCACCGGGCCGGTCGCCCGCTTCGCGCGCGGCACGGAGTCCGGCGTCGAACACCGAACGCCAATCCTCCAGGCGCGCCCGCACGATGAAGAACGATTGGAGCAGCCACGCGAGCTGCCAGCACTCCCGATGCCGCCGCTCGCGGTACGCGACGTTCACCGCGGCGATGAGATTCCCGCACTCCTCGTCGAACCAGTCCAGCGCCTGGTCGTGATGGCCGAACCTCAGCCCGGCGCCGGCGAAACGGCCGGGTTTGACGAGCCGGTAGTGCCGCTCCGGGCGCAAGAGCCGCGACGCGTTCAGCGCCGACGCCATTGACGCGTGGAGCAGTCTGTCCAGCACCTCTTCCCGCACCTCGGGTCCGTCCACCTTCGCCGAAAGCTCGGCCGCGTACGCGCGGATCAGGTCATGGAACTGGTACCGGCCGGGCCGCGACCGCGCGATCAAGTGCGCGGAAGCCAGCTTCGCCAGGTCCTGATGGGCCTCCGCGATGTCGACCCCGGCCACCGCGGCGGCCACGGGCACGCTGAAATCGCCGCCGGTCGGCAGGCCGAGCAGGCGCAGCAGCCGCGCGGCGCGGTCGTCGAGCGCGCGATACGAGTACGAGAAGACGGCCCGGATGTTCGTCTCGTCCCCGTCGGCGAGGTCGAACGAACCCAGCCTGTCCTGTTCGGCTTCCAGCAGCCGCACGAACTCCCGCAGCCCGAGGTCCGGGAACTGCGCGGCCCGCACCGCGAGGATCCGGATGGCCAGCGGCAGCCCACCGCAGTACCGGACGAACCGTTCGGTGGCGTCGGGATCCTCGGTCACCCGCTCCAGCCCGATCGTCGACGCGACGAGCGCGATCGCGTCCTCGTCGGGTAGTTCCTCGAGCGCGACACGGCGCGCGCCGTGGGTCGCCACGAGCGCCTGCAGCTGCCAGCGGCTGGTCACCAGCACCAGACAGCCCGGTCCGGGCAGCAGTGGCCGGATCTGCTCGGTACTCGCCGCGTTGTCGAGCAGGATCAGCATCCGGCGGCCGGCGCTGTAGGTGCGCCAAGTGGCCGCGCGACCGTCGACACCGGCGGGGATCCGGTCGGCGGGGACGCCGACGGACGCGAGCATGGTTTCGAGCGCGGTGGCGGGTTCCACCGGGTCACCGGGGCCGTACCCGCGCAGGTTGAGGTACACCTGACCGCCGGAAAAACGTTCCCCGACCTCGTGCGCGAAATGGACGGCCAGCGTCGTCTTGCCGACACCGCCCATGCCCTCGATCGACGCGATGGACGTCGATCTCTCGGTGTCCAGCGCCTCCGGGACCAGTTCGTACAGCGCCTTGAGATCGCGACGACGGCCGGAAAAGACCCGGAGATCCGCCGGGAGCTGGCGCGGGATTAGCGGCTCGGCACCGAGCCGGTACCGCATCAGTTCGGAGTCCAAAGTGGTCTCGACGGACTCCTCGCCGGTCAAGATCGCCTGGTGGGCGCGCTGCAGAGACGCGCCGGGGTCGAGGCCGAGCTCGTCGGCCAGCACCGCGCCGATCCGGCGGTAGACGTTCAGCGCCTCGGCCTGCCTGCCGGAGCGGTACAGCGCGATCATCAGCTGCTCGTGCAGCCGCTCCCGCAACGGGTTCTCGCGGCACAGCCTGGTCAGCTCGGGCACGGCGGTGGCGTGATCACCGAGAGCGATGAGCGCGTCGGCCCACTGCTCGCGGACACGTAGCCGCTCTTCGCCGAGCTGATCGGCTTCGTCCCGGAGCAGCGCTTCGGAGTGGACGTTCTGCAGCGCGGGGCCACGCCATTCGGCCAACGCGGCGGCGAACTGCTCCGCCGCCCGGCGCGGTTCGCCGTCCCGGAAGGACTCGGTGCCCGCGACGGCCGAGGCGCGGAACCGGGCGAGGTCGAGCAGGCTCTCGTCGAGTTCGAGGAGGTAGCCGCCGCGTTCGGTGCGGATGGTCACCTCGTCGCCGAGCGCGCGGCGGACCCGCAGGATGTAGGTCTGCAGGGCGCCCTTGGACCGGCGCCGGTCGTCCGGCCACAGCCAGCGGCTCAGTTCCTCGACCGGCACCACGGTGTTCGCGCGCAGCAAAAGACCGGCCAGCACGATGAGCGGTCTGCTGCCGCCAAGGGGCACCGGCAGCCCGTCCGCCGTGACCTCGGTGGGCCCCAGCACGCGAAAGTCGAGTGCCACGTCGCTCATTCTGTCCGGTATCGGCCGAAACGGCACGCGAATGCGGCGGTGGCATGATCGGCGTCGATGGATGTCTACGCGATCCCCCTGCGCACCCGGTTCCGCGACATCACGGTCCGTGAGGGCCTGCTGATCCACGGAGAGGCGGGCTGGGGCGAGTTCTGCCCGTTCTCCGACTACTCCGACGCCGAAAGCGCGCCGTGGCTCGCGTCCGCGCTGGAGGCGAGCGAGCGCGGGTGGCCGTCGCCGGTGCGGGACAGCGTCGAGGTGAACGCGACCGTCCCGGTGGTGACGCCGGAAAAGGCGTACGCGCTCGTGTCCGCGTCGGGCTGCCGCACGGCGAAGGTGAAGGTCGCCGACCCGCGCAAGAGCCTCGCCGACGACTGCGCCCGGGTGGAGGCGGTGCGGGCCGCGCTGGGTCCCTCCGGCGCGATCCGGGTCGACGCGAACATGGCCTGGGACGTGGACACCGCGGTCAAGGCCATCGGTGCGCTGGACCGCGCGGCGGGCGGGCTGGAATACGCCGAGCAGCCGTGCCCGTCGATCGAAGAGCTGGCGGCCGTCCGGCGCCGGGTCGAGGTGCGGATCGCCGCGGACGAGTCGATCCGCCGGGCCGAAGACCCGCTCAAGGTGGCTGTGGCCGGAGCGGCCGACGTGGCGGTGCTGAAGGTCGCGCCGCTGGGCGGGGTCCGGCGCGCACTGGAGGTCGCCGAAGCCTGCGGCCTGCCGTGTGTGGTGTCCTCCGCCGTCGAGACGAGCGTCGGACTCGCCGCCGGGCTGGCGCTGGCCGGCGCACTGCCTACTCTGGACTTCGCGTGCGGGCTGGGCACGATGTCGTTGCTGAACGGGGACGTCTGCGACGACTCACTGTCCCCTGTGGACGGTCGACTGCCGGTGCCGCGCACCGCTCCCGTTCCCGATCGGTTCACCGGTCACGCCGCCGCTCCCGACGTCCGGGCCGCTTGGGAGGCCCGCTTCACCCGCGTCCGCACCCAACTCCAGATGTTGTGAACGGGAGGGGTCAGCCGCAGTGCTCCAGCGGGGATTCGTAGCCGGCGGAACCCGCCGAGCCGCCCCACTTGACGCATTTCGCGCCGGCGGCCGCGCTCACCGGACCGGCGTAGTACTCGAAGCTGCCGGAGTCGGTCTTTCTCGCCGCGCCTTCCACTTCGAGGAAGGCCGAGACCGCGCTTCCCGTGCCGACCGAGGCGGACTTGATCGTGGTGACGCAGTTGTTCTTGCTCGTGCCGTTGTACAGGAGGTACGTGGTCGCGGCGGTGCCGAGCGGCTGTGAGTCGATCACCTTGTAGCCGTCGCCGCACACCTCGACGGCGTCGTACGGGTTGGGGTTACCGCTGCCGCCGCAGGTGTTCTTGGAGGTCACGTTGGCGTTGGGGTAGCCGAACTTCACCCCGTTGAAGTACGCGGGCTTGATGTTGCCCGGCCACGACGAGTCGTTGGTGCGGACCTCGAAGTGCAGGTGCGGGGTGATGTTGTTGCCCGGCTTCGAGGTGTTGCCGACCTCGCCGATCTTCTGTCCCTGCGAGACCTGCGCGTCGAGCGCGACCGAGCGGACCTTCAGATGCGCGTAGTAGGTCGACCATCCCCCACCGTGGTCGATCTTCACCAGGTTGCCGAACCCGTTCGTCGAACCCTGGTGCGCCGAGATGACCACCTTGCCCGCGGCGGCCGCGACGACGGTGTCACCCAGGTCCGCCCCGGCGGAACCACCGCGGTTGAAGTCGATTTCGTAAGCGCGGTGCGCGCTGCTGTTGTCGTTGTCGCCGTTCCACACCTGGCTGCAGGGGAACGGGAGCTGGAAGTTGGGACGCGGCCCGACGGCGGCTTCGGCCGGCGTCGCGGTGATCGCCAGCCCGGCCATACCCAGCAGTGCGGTGGCGGCCGCGGTGACCACTCGTCTGAATCTCATCGGATGTCCTTTCTCGGCGTTTCGCGAGAAGCGTCCCGAAAGGGCATACAAGCGAGATACAAACGACCACGAGCCCTCCTGGCCGAGGGGTCGCCGGGAGGACTCGTGCCGCGGTCAGCCGACCCGCTCGATGACCGCCCGGCGGATCAAGAACTTCCCTGGTTCGCGGACCTGTTCGAAGGCGGCGTCGTTGAGCAGCGCGCAGCTGCCGGAGACGCCGGTGACCTCGACGGTCGTCGCCTTGTCGTTGTCGAGGTTCGTCACCTTCAGCTTGGTGCCCACCGGGAACTGGCCGCTGGACGCGGCGGGCTCGCCACCCTCGCCGGACAGCGTCACCGTGGAGCCGTCGCAGACGACCTCGCCGCCCCCTGCGGCTTTCTCCGCCTCGTCCGCCGCCTGGTTCCGCTGCTGGTTCGCGCCGTCGGCCCGCACGTCCCCGGTGCAGCCCGCGGTCTGACGACGCTGCTGGATGAGGTCGACGACGGCCTGCCTGTTCGCGATGCGCGGTTCGGAGAGGGCGTCCGGCTGCGCCTGCTGACCGGCGATGAAATCGAGATTGTTCCGGAGGGCGGTGTCGAGTCCCTGACAGCTTCCCGCGGCCTGCCCGTCGGGGGTGCTCACCGCGAACATCGCCGCGGCGATGGCGGCCACTCCGAGTACGGACACGATGCCGATCGTCGCGCGTTTGCGGTGTTTCCCGGCGCTGTTCATCATCGGTGGTTCCTCCGGTCTCGGTTCCTCCTCACCCACATCTGGAGATACGGCCGGATAACGAAAGTGGTTCAAACCGATTCGACCGAGCCACGGCTTCGCGATCCGAGCGTAGGTGCCGTCGTTCAGCGCCAAGTGCAGCCACTGATCGACCCACTCCTCGAGCACGACGTCGCGCGGCAGGAGGTACGCCTTCTCCGAGAAGGTAAAGGGCTCGTCGGGACGCACCGCGCACAGGCGGGGATTCCGCTTTGCCCGCCAACGGGTCTCGGTCGCGTCGGTGATCATCAGGTCCGCCTGGCCCGCCAGGATTCCCGCAAAAATCGTGTTGTTGTCCGGATGTCGCACGATCGTCGCGTGTTCGAGGTCGGCATCGGCGAACTGTTCGTTGGTACCACCGGGATTCACGATCGCGCGCACACCCGGCGGGTCGATCTGTTCCAGCGTCCGGAACCGGCTTCCGTTCTCGCACAGGGTGATCGGTGTCTTGCCGTCGCGAAGACAGGGTGCCGTGTAGAACCCCTTCTTCGCGCGGTCCAGCGTCACCGAGACACCGCCCATCGCCAGGTCGCAGTTTCGCCCGACGTCGTCGGCGAGCGCCTTCCAAGTGGTCTGGACCCGCTTGAGGCGGACACCCAGCCACTGCGCGAGGTCACCCGCGAGGTCGATGTCGATGCCGCTCCACGTCCCGGCCGCGTCTGGTAGATGAAGGGGCGATAGTCGCCGGTCGAGCACGCACGCAGCTCGCCGCGGGCCTGGACGACGTCGAGCCGCTCTGCGCGCCGTGGCCCTCGGGCGCGGCACTGGCCGTGCCGATTCCCAGCACGGTCAGCACCGCGACCCCGAACGTGAGCGCTTTCGCCTTGATCGTCATCAAGGCATTTTCCACGCCCTGAGGTAGGCGCGCACCAGCCAAGCATCGGCCCATTCGGCGTCTGGCTCCTCCGGCAGCGGCGAAGACCCGCGGATCAGCTCGTCCAGCCGTCGCTCGAGGGAGTCGACCGCTTCCAGGGCCTCCTCGCGGGTTCGCTTGCCCTGCCTCAGGTCGCGGAGCCAGCCCAGCCACGGCTCGGGAACGGGCAACGTGATCCGCCCGGTCTCCAGCAGTTCCACGCCCTGCACCCCGAGGCGCACCATGTGCATGGCGAACTTCGTGTCGAAGCCGTACTTCTCGATCAGCTCCGGCCGCCCGGCCTTGCCGCGCAGCCCCAGCATCCGCTCGCGCTGCGCGCGGGAGTAACCGAGGAACCGCAGGCCCGCGCGGCGCGAGACGATCCGGTGCGCGTTCTCGCGCAGTTCGGCGCCGATCTCGTCGATCTCCACGATCTCCGACTCCGGCACGAACAGCGGCAGCAACACGGTCGGGTTCCCGCTGAGCGCGAGGCGCAGCCACTTGCGCAGCGAATAGACGGTCAGGTCGAGGTCGCCGGGACCCGACCGGACACCTTCGGGCTGCGTGCGGAAGATGTACTGCTCGAACCGCTTCAGGCCGATCACGTGATCCGGCGGCTCGACGCAGATGCCGAGTTCGTCCCGGTCGTCCTGGCCGAGCACGGCGGTGCCGTGCAGCCCGGACCCGACCTGGCAGCGCAGGATCGTGCCCTGCTCGGCGATGGCGGCGAATGCGGGGCTGTCGTGTTTCACCGGACAAGTTGTACCTGCGAAGACACGTCGGGGCATCCGGTTTTCCCGGCCCCCAGGGGTCGGATCCCAGGGTCGGCTCCGGGCCGTTCCCCGATGTGCCGGGGGTCGGTCCCGGGCGAACCTTGAGCCATGACGAACAGCGTGTACACCCCCCAGGCCACCAAGAAGCTCTTCCGCAGCCGGACCGACAAGATGCTCGCGGGCGTCGCCGGCGGCTGGGCCGCTTACTTCGGCGTCGACGCCGCAATCCTGCGTATCGCCCTCGTGGCCGGTGCCTTCGTCACCGCCGGGTTCGCGATCCCGGTCTACGTCGCCGCGTGGCTCCTGACTCCGGAGCAGCCGGGCGAATCCTGATCGCGGACGGGCGCCGGGCGCAGGGGGCCCGGCGTCCGGGAGGTCGCGTTTAGCCCGCTAAACGCGACCTGACTGGCCAGGGGGACAAGGCGAAGGCCCGGACAGGGGATGTCCGGGCCTTTTCCTTTTAGGTGCCCGGCTCACGAGGGGCGATGAGGGTTCCATTGAGAGGAAGGGCAACCGTGGGGCGGGGCGAAGACTCTCTTTGCCTCGCCTGACGCCGCGAAGGACCGCTCAGCCCTGTTCGGGACAGCTTTACTGTCCACAAAGGACAGAACTTCCGGTTGAATGTCTGATTAGTGGGCTCTAACCCAATGCCACGTAGCTTAAGTTGATCTTGGGTGCGAGCTGTGGCGGCTGCCGGAGCTGATCGACAGGCTGGCTAAGTCACCGGTGGCGGGACCTGGGGCGCGACTGTCCACAAGGGACGTCAATTCGGGCTGCGATGCCCGATTTGGGTGCTTTGTGTAGCTGCGCAAGGGGGTCGTGAGTGGTAAAGAGGGTTAGAACGACCCTTACCACTCACGACCGCTTGCGGCAGGGTCAGGCCCCTGTCGGCCAGGGCAACCGAGCGCGTGACCTGCGGCAGCCGTCACCACTGGCGATCAAGGCCTGTCCAAGATCAACTTAAGCTACGTGGCGGAGGGTTCTAACCCTCCAAAACACTCACGACCCCCTGTTGAAACTGCACAAACAGTTCAATCAGACATTCGCGTCCCAAATTTGTCCCTTGTGGACAGTCAAGCAGCGTCGGGGCTTCCTGACATGCCCGTTGACGCCGAACCCGCCGTGCCATGTTTCGCCCTACTCCTCGAGAACCCGAATTGCCACTCACGACCCCGCCCGGCCTGAACCTGGCAAGGGAAAAGCCCGGACGCGCGAGGCGCGTCCGGGCTTTCCGGTGGTGCTACTGGCTCGAACTCAGAAGTCCATGCCGCCCATGCCACCGGACGGGTCGGCGGGAGCGGCCGAGGCCTTCTCCGGCTTGTCCGCCACGACGGCTTCGGTGGTCAGGAACAGCGCCGCGATGGAGGCGGCGTTCTGGAGCGCGGAGCGGGTGACCTTCGTGGGGTCCGGCACGCCGGCGGCGAGCAGGTCCTCGTAGACACCGGTGGCGGCGTTCAGGCCGTGACCCTGCGGGAGGGACTTGACCTTCTCCGCCACGACGCCGCCTTCGAGGCCGGCGTTGATGGCGATCTGCTTGAGCGGCGCCTCGACGGCGACCTTGACGATGTTGGCACCAGTGGCCTCGTCGCCCTCGAGCTTCAGACCGGCGAAGGCCGCCTCGGCGGCCTGGATGAGAGCGACGCCACCACCGGCGACGATGCCCTCTTCGACGGCGGCCTTGGCGTTGCGCACTGCATCCTCGATGCGGTGCTTGCGCTCCTTCAGCTCGACCTCGGTGGCGGCACCGGCCTTGATGACGGCCACGCCGCCGGCCAGCTTCGCCAGCCGCTCCTGGAGCTTCTCGCGGTCGTAGTCCGAGTCCGAGTTGTCGATCTCGGCGCGGATCTGGTTGACGCGACCCTGGATCTGGTCGGCGTCGCCCGCACCCTCGACGATGGTGGTCTCGTCCTTGGTGATGACGGCCTTGCGTGCCTTGCCCAGCAGGGAAAGGTCCGCGTTCTCCAGCTTGAGGCCGACATCCTCGGAGATGACCTGGCCACCGGACAGGATGGCGATGTCCTGCAGGATCGCCTTGCGGCGGTCACCGAAGCCCGGGGCCTTGACGGCGAC
The DNA here is from genome assembly GCA_049998115.1 of Amycolatopsis sp. cmx-4-19. Taxonomy (GTDB): domain Bacteria; phylum Actinomycetota; class Actinomycetes; order Mycobacteriales; family Pseudonocardiaceae; genus Amycolatopsis. The sequence goes on from JAEBEO010000002.1 coordinate 347,429, forward strand.
GGACTTGAAGGTGCCACGCATCTTGTTGACGATCAGGGTGGCCAGGGCCTCGCCCTCGACGTCCTCGGCGATGATCAGCAGCGGCTTGCCGGACTGGATGACCTTCTCCAGCAGCGGCAGCACGTCCTTGACGGTGGAGATCTTGGAACCGAAGAGGAGGATGTACGGGTCCTCGAGCTCGGCTTCCTGACGCTCCGGGTCGGTCACGAAGTAACCGGAGATGTAGCCCTTGTCGAAGCGCATGCCCTCGGTGAGCTCGAGCTCGAGACCGAAGGTGTTGCTCTCCTCGACGGTGACGACGCCTTCCTTGCCGACCTTGTCCAGCGCCTCGGCGATGAGCTCGCCGATGGTGCGGTCAGCGGCCGAGATCGAGGCGGTAGCAGCGATCTGCTCCTTGGTCTCGATCTGGACGGCCATCTTGTGCAGCTGCTCGGTGATGGCCTCGACGGCCGCCTCGATGCCGCGCTTCAGGCTGATGGGGTCGGCCCCGGCGGCGACGTTGCGCAGACCCTCGCGGACGAGAGCCTGGGCGAGCACGGTGGCGGTGGTGGTGCCGTCACCCGCGACGTCGTCGGTCTTCTTGGCAACTTCCTTGACGAGCTCGGCCCCGATCTTCTCCCACGGGTCCTCGAGCTCGATCTCCTTGGCGATGGAGACACCGTCGTTGGTGATCGTCGGCGCGCCCCACTTCTTTTCGAGCACGACGTTCCGGCCCCGCGGGCCGAGGGTCACCTTGACGGCTTCGGCGAGGATGTTCAAGCCGCGCTCAAGACCGCGGCGGGCGTCCTCGTCGAACGCGATCAGTTTGGCCATTGCGGTGTGGTCCTCCGGTATTGGGCGCCACCGCCGCGCTGTGGTCAGCGGCGGCAGCAGGACTCTTCCTCGGCCAGGCTCGGTGCCCGCGACGGACGACCCACCCAGTGAAGGGTGCGGCCTCACCGTCCCGGCCTTCAGGCGGACGGTCGGTGACCGCCTGCCTGGCACTCGACGGCGTCGAGTGCCAATACCGTGTTTAGCACTCTCCGGGGTCGAGTGCAAGAACCGCAGGTCAGCGCGGTGGGGCGTCAGCTGCTCGGTTTGATGGAGATCGACGTCGGCGGGGCCTTCCCCGACGACTCCGGAGCCTGCGATTGCGAGTTGCCGGGACCGACCGGGATGTTCGGCGCGGTGGTCTGCGGGCCGTTGCCGCTGCTCGAGTCACCGAAGAGGAGAATGGCGGCGACGATCGCACCGGCGACCACGAGGACGCCGACGACGATCCAGATCCACTTGGCGCCGCCGCTCTTCTTGGGCTCGAAACCACCCTGTTGCCGCGGCGGGGGCCCGTAACCCGGGGGCGGTCCCTGCGGGAAACCGCCCTGCTGCGAGTACCCGCCCTGCTGGGGCGGCGGACCGTAACCCGGAGGCGGCCCTTGCTGGTAACCGCCCTGGTGGAAACCACCCTGCTGCGGCGGCGGGCCGTATCCGGGCGGGGGACCCTGCGGTCCCGGCCCCTGCTGGCCGTAGCCCGGCTGCTGCTGTCCTCCGTACGGGTGCACGGGGCCCCCCTCTCCCTGTGACGGCGTGTTCTGCCGCGGCGCCTGCTGCGGGACGGCCTGCTGGACCGTCGTCGGGGCCCCGGGCGGACCCGGGGGCTCGTTCGACGTGGCGAGCGAGCCCAGCGCACGCCTGGCGGCCGCGATCATCTCAACACAGTTGGGGTAGCGATCGGCGGGATTCTTGGCCATTCCCTTCCGGATCACCTCGTCGATCCCGGGTGGCACGCCGACGATGCGCGAGATGGCCGGGGGTTCCCCGTTGAGATGGCCCTTGATGACCGTCTGCACGTCGCCCTTGAAGGGCGGGCTGCCGGTCAGGCAGGCGTAGAGGACACAGGTGAGGGCGTACTGGTCGGTGCGGCCGTCGAGCGGCTCGCCGCGCAGGTGCTCGGGTGCGGCGTAGGTGGGCGAGCCGAGGAAGTCGCCGCCGCGGGTCCGGTGCCCGGTGGCGCCGCGGCGGGTCAGCCCGAAGTCGGCGACGTAGACGTGCTCGCGCGAAGTTTCCTTGCTGGTGACCAGGACGTTGGCCGGTTTCACGTCGAGGTGCACGAGACCGCGGTTGTGCAGGGTGTCGAGGGCGTCGGCGACCTGGTCGAGCATGGTGAGGGCACGGACGGGCGCGATCGGGCCGCCGGAGATGAGGCCGGCGAGGTCCCCGCCGTCCACCATGCGCATGGCGATGTAGAGCATGCCGTCGAGCTCGCCGAAGTCGTAGAGCGGCACGACGTTGGCATGGTCGATCGCGGACGTGTTCCGCGCCTCGTCGACGAAGCGTTCGCGGAACTCGGCGTCGGCCCCGAGGTGATCACCGATGACCTTCAGTGCCACCTTGCGTCCGAGCCGCACGTCCGTGGCCTTGTAGGTCACGCTCATGCCGCCCTTGCCGAGCACACCGTCGATGCGGTAGTTGCCCAGCCGGCGACCGGTCAGGTCCCCCGACTCATCGCCTGTCACGCAGCGCAGCCTAACGCGCCAGTTCCCGGGGCCGCCGGGGGTTGGCCCGAACTACTTAGGAGACCTTGCGTACGTCAGCCGCCTGACTCCGCCCGTCACGCCCGGACTGGACTTCGAATTCCACCCGGTCACCCTCGTCGAGCGTCCGGAATCCGTCGGCCTGGATGGCCGAGTAGTGGACGAAGACGTCGGGGCCCTCGGTGGATTCGATGAATCCGTAGCCCTTTTCCGAGTTGAACCATTTGACGGTGCCGACTGCCACGGCGCCCTCCCTCAGCACGGGATCCGCCGCCTTCTCTGCCCCGGACGGCGGTTTCGAGTGCAGTTCACGCTACCCGAATTACCGGCGTCGGCAATGGTCGATTCGCCCTAAGGTCAGCCCGGAGAAAGCCGCCTATTGCGTGCTTGCACAAGGACGCGTCCTGGGCCTGCGAAGTCCAGGGCGAGCCCTTCGCCGGTGCGGACCGACTGCGGACCGGACTGGTCGACGGCCCGGAGGCGGCACTGCACGGTGTCCGGATAGGCCAGCAGGAAGTCCGGCCGGACGGTGACGAGCTCGCCCGCGGTGAGTTCGAAGGCGTCGACCGGACCCTGCGCGGCCAGCACCAGCGGACCCGTTCCGCTGTAGTGCTCCAGGAAACCGGAGTCGGCGCCGAAGAGTTTCCGCAGCGGCGCCCAGCCCGGGTCCTGCCGGATGGTGGCCGGCCGGGCGAGGATCGCGTCCCGGTTCACGCACCAGCCCGCCCCACTGGTGAATTCCAGCGGGTAGACGTCGCCGGCGGTCAGCGGCGCGAAGTCGATCCAGCCGCCGCCTTCCGGCGCGTTGAACACCGACGGCGCGGCCTTGCCCACTCGCGAACCACCGCGGGCGGGAACGGTTTCGGTGATGCCGAAACTGCTGGCCAGCATGGTGTCCCCGGCGGCTTGGACGGCCTCGCCGGGGGACAACAGGATGCGCGCGACCCCGAAGTTGGGGGTGTGCCTGGTCTGGACCCGCATGACTCAGCGCGCGGGGACCTGGGCGATCACCCAGGCGGACAGTGCCGACGGGTTGCGGGTCTGGGTGAGGAGCTGGCCCGGACCGGCGAAGTCGAAGACGAGGCCTTCACCGCTCTTCATCGACTGGATGATGCCGGTGGCGACCTTCCGGATCTGGTACTGGACGGTGTCGGCGAACGCGACGACGTGCCCGGTGTCGATGGTGATCACCTCGCCCTGCTGCAGGGTCACCGTCTCCAGTGCGCCGTAGCAGGCCACGACGAGCGGGCCCTGCCCGGTCGCGTGCGTGAGGAAGCCGCCCTCGCCGCCGGCGAGGTTCTTGAGCCCGCCCCATTTGGTCTCGGTCTGCACGCCGTGCGACGACGCGAGCCACGAGCCGCGGGTGACGCACCAGCCGGTGCGGCCGTCGAGGTTGATGATCTGCATGTCGCCGGGGAGGTTCGCGGCGACGTCGACCCAGCCGCCGTTCTGCGGGGCGGTGTAGGTGGAGATGAAGAAGGACTCGCCGGAGAGGAAGGCGCGGCCGAGACCCCTCATGATGCCGCCCTGCGCCTGGGACTGGACCTGCACGCCGTAACTCGTCGCCATCATCGCGCCGGACTCCACTTGCGCGGGTTCACCCGGCGCGAGCATGAGCCTGGCCACCGCGAACGACGGCTGATGACGGATCTGAACCTGCATGTCCTGCTCCCCGGTGGTCGTTGTGACGCGCAGAGTCTTGCATGCGACCCCCGACGGGGGAGGATGGTCGGCGTGATCTCCGTCGACGTCCACCGTGAGACCGTCACCGGCCTGCTCGGGAACGCCCCCGTCCTCCGCCTTCCGCTCGCTTCCGCCGCCGGGCTGGTGCTGGCCGAAGACGTCCTCGCGGGGGTTTCGCTGCCGCCGTTCGACAACTCCGCGATGGACGGTTACGCCGTCCGCGCCGCGGATGTCGCCGAAGCGCCGGTGACGCTGCCGGTCGCCGACGACATCCCCGCCGGCCGGATCGACATCGCGCCGCTGGAACCGGGTACCGCGCACCGGATCATGACCGGCGCGCCGCTGCCGCCCGGCGCGGACGCGGTGGTGATGGTCGAGCACACGGACGGCGGCGTGACGGACGTCCGGATTCTCCGGACAGCCGTCCCGGGCACCCATGTCCGGCGGCTCGGCGAAGACGTCGTCGAGGGCACGGTGGCGCTTTCGGCCGGGTCGGTGCTGGGCCCGGCGCAACTGGGCCTCGCCGCGGCCGTCGGACTCGCCGAGGTTCCGGTGCGGAGGCCGCTGAAGGTGCTCGTCGTCTCCACCGGCACCGAACTCGTCGACGCGCCGAATCCCTTGCGGCACGGGCAGATCTACGAGTCGAACAGCATCATGCTCGCCACCGCGATCCGCGCGCTCGGCGGCGAGGCCGAGGTCGTGCGCAGTGTGGTCGACGACGTGGACGAGTTCCGCGCGGTGATCGAACCGCGGCTGGCGGACGTGGATCTGCTGGTGACCTCGGGCGGGGTCAGCGCGGGGGCGTACGAGGTGGTGAAGGACGCGCTGACCGGGCAGGGCGTGGAATTCCGGAAGGTCGCGATGCAGCCGGGCGGGCCGCAGGGCTGCGGCCGCTGGAACGGCGTGCCGGTGGTGACGCTGCCGGGCAACCCGGTGAGCGTGCTCGTGTCGTTCGAAGCGTTCCTGCGGCCGGCTCTGCTCACCGCGATGGGACATTCCGGCGTCGATCGGCAGCGGGTGCGGGCCCGGCTGACCGAGGCGATGACGTCCCCCGCCGGGAGGCGTCAGTTCCGACGGGGCTTCTACACGCACTCGGAAGGCGAGGTGACCGGGATCGTCGGGCCGCGCGGCGGGCCGGGATCGCACCTGCTGGCGTCGTTCACGCAGGCGAACTGCCTGATCGTGCTGCCGGAGGAGGTGGACTCGGCCGCGCGGGGCGACGAGGTCGACGTCCTCCTGCTGTGACCTGCGGCAGGGCACGCTTCACGGACTTGGGGGGAAGTCGCGGCACCGGCCGATCGGTGTGAACAGCAGCCCGGCGACGGCGACCACTTCGAGCCCGGCCATCAGCCACAGCGTCTGCCGCACGCCGACCGTCTCGCCGAGGATCCCGCCGAGGAGGCCGCCGAGCGCGATCGCGCCGAAGCCGAGCACCGACATGCTCGCGGTGACCCGGCCGAACATCGCCGCCGGGACGTAGCGCTGTTTGAACGTGGCGTTGAGGACGTTCGACCCGACGACCCCGGCGCTGAGCGAGAACCCGGCGACGACGAAGAACGCGAGTCCCCAGCCGCCCCGCGCCAGCGGGCCCAGCAGCATCATCAGTGCCCCGAAGGCCTCGCAGAGCACGAAAGACCGTGCGGTGCCGACCTTCGCGGCGAGCTTGCCCGACAACGCGGCGCCGAACACCCCGCCGGCGCCGACGAGGGCGAGCACGAGGCCGACCGCACCCGGCCCGATGCCGAGGTCACGGGCGAGGAACACGACCTCGATCGACTGGAAGCCCATGAGCGCCACGTTGGAGATCGCGCCGAAGACCGCGAACACCCGCAGGAACCGGTCGTGGACGACGAAATCGAGGCCGTCGCGGATCTCGTCCCGCAGCCGCGACCGCGTCGTGGTCACCCGCTCGGGCTCGCGGAACCGGATGGAGCGCAGGCACAGCACGGAGATCCCGAAACTGACGGCGTCGGCGAGCACCCCGGTGACGGCGCCGAGACCCTGAGCCAGCAGCCCGGCGAGCCCGGGTCCGCCGATCTGCGCGGCCGACTCGCTGCCCTGCAGCTTCTCGTTGGCCTCCTGGAGGTCGTCCTGGGAAACCAGCGACGGCAGGTACGCGCGGTACGCGACGTTGAAGAACACCTTCGCGACACCGCCCGCCAGCGCGACGAGGAGCAACTGGGTCATCGTGAGCAGCCCGAACCAGGCGGCGACCGGGACGCTCAGGAACACCAGCATCGAGAAGGTGTTGCACACCAGCATGATCGGCCGTTTCGGCCGGCGGTCGACCCAGGCACCGGCGGGCAGCCCCACGAGCAGCCACGGCAGCCAGGCGGCCGCGGTCAGCAGCCCGACCGCGAAGGTGCTCGCATGCAAAGTGACCACGGCGACCAGCGGCAGCGCGACGACGGCGATGGAGCTGCCGAGCACGCTGGTCGTCTCGCCGGTCCACAGCAGCCGGAAGTCGCGTGAGCGCAGCAGTCCGCCGCGTTCGCGGGTGATCACGGCCGGGCCGGGACGGCTCGGGTGGAGAAGAACACCGGCCTGCGTTCCTGGCCGTCGTCCGGTTGCTCCCGGTCGCTGTACTCCTGGACCAGCGCCTGGATCCGGCCCTCGATCTCGGCCATTTCGGCGACCGAGAGCTTCATCCAGCCGTCGGTGACGAAGGCGGCCCGGTGCCACTGCTCCGGATAGTTCTCACGTTCGGCGAACCATTGGCGCGCCATCGAAACCTGGCGTTCGAGGGCGAGGGATTCGGCGGCGGCCGCGACCGGGTCGTCCGGGAAATCCGACGGCGACCAGGAAACCGCGTACCCGACCCGGCGCCACCAGCGCTCGCGCCGGTCGCGGGCGAGTTCGGGTGCCTCCTCGACCAGGTCGCTGGCGGCCAGCACCTTCAGGTGGTGGCTGACGTTCCCGACGGCCTGCCCGGTCCGCTCGGCGAGCACGGACGCGGTGCACGGGCCGTCGACGCGGAGGGCGTCGAGCAGGCGGCGCCGCAGCGGATGGGACATCGCGGCGAGCACCTTGGAATCGTGGACTTCACGCACTTCACGGTCGGCCATAACGCACAACAGTAGTTGCACAAGAATTCTTGTGCAAGCTGTCTTGTGCACTACTCCATCCGCGCCAGTACCCTGGTCACATGGGTTTCTTCTCGTGGATCGTCTTCGGCGCCATCGCGGGCTGGCTGGCCAATGTCGTGGTCGGCGGCCCGGACCGCCGGGGCGGTTGCCTGTTCAGCATCCTGATCGGCGTGCTCGGCGCCGCCCTCGGCGGTTTCGTCTACCGCCTCGCGACGGGCACCGAGCAGTCCTTCGACTTCGATTTCCCCAGCTTCGGCGTCGCGATCCTCGGCTCGATCCTGCTGCTGGTCCTGCTGCGCCTGGTCCGCGGCGGCAGCCGGCGGCCGCGTGACGCGCAGCCGCCGTATCGCCGGTGACACCGGAGGAGCAACCGTTGGTAACGGTTTTCCCGCGACCGGAGATCACCGGCGTCCGGCGAACTAAAGTGGGACTTTCGCTCAGTTCCAGCGGCCGCGGCCGGGTGCATGTGCCGTCGGGGGGCATATGCACCCGTTCGCCCGTGCTTCGGCGATGAGGGCGGCGGCGCGGACGGGGTCGACGAGCGGCGGCATCGGCGTCGCGGAGATGTCCCTCTTCCAGGCTCGGAACAGCTCGGCGAGTCGCTCGCCTGCGGGGTCCGGACTGGCGGGCATGGGCGGGTCCTCAAGGTCGGCTATCGGCTCCAATCACCTAGAGTTATCGCTCTTTTCGACCTTCCGTTACCGGGATGTGGTCCCTCCCACCCGAGGTGGGGAAACCCTTCCGGGGGAGGCCACGCCCCGGCCGTGGACAGGGCGGTAGCGTGGTGGCTCTTCATGCCCCAACCCCCCGACACGAACTGCGGTGAACCCGACCAATGAGCGGCAACCGGCCGGAAGCCACTGGTAACCCACTCGCGCACGCCGTGAAGCTGGCGCGCGAGACCGTCCCGCCGATGCACCCGGCCGGCAGGCCGTTCGTGTTTGGCGGTCTCGCCGCGACGCTGGTGCTGCGGAGGTTCTCTAAGCGCCTCGGTGTCGCCGGCGCCCTCGCGACGGCCGCCACGGCCGCGTTCTTCCGTGAACCGAAGCGCGTCCCGCCCGCACAGCCCGGCCTCGCGGTCGCGTCGGCGGACGGTCTGGTCTCGCTGATCGAAGAGGCCGTGCCGCCGCCCGAGCTGGGGCTGCCCGCCGAGCCGCGGATGCGGGTGAGCGTGTTCCTGTCGGTATTCGACGTGCACGTCCAGCGGATCCCGGCGTCGGGTGTGATCGAGAAGGTCGCCTACCGGCCCGGCAAGTTCCTGTCCGCGGACCTGGACAAGGCGAGCGAGGACAACGAGCGCAACTCCGTGCTCATGCGCACCGGAGACGGTCACGAGCTCGTCGTGGTGCAGATCGCCGGCCTGGTGGCGCGGCGCATCCTCTGCGAGATCCGCGAGGGTGACAAGGTCGGCGTCGGTTCGACGTACGGCATCATCCGCTTCGGCTCGCGAGTCGACCTGTACCTGCCCCCGGGCAGCAAGGTCCTCGTGTCGAAGGGCCAGCGCACGATCGGCGGCGAGACCCCGATCGCCGAGCTGCCCTCGGCGCCGCACCCGGAAGGCTGATCCATGGTCCGCGTGACCACTCCCGGCGTCCGGCTGCTGCCGAACGCCATCACGGTGCTCGCCCTGTGCGCCGGCCTGTCGTCGGTGCAGTTCGCGCTGATCGGCAACTATCCGATGGCGATCGCGTCGATCGGGATCGCCGCGGTGCTCGACAGTCTCGACGGCCGGATCGCGCGGCTGCTGGACGCGACGTCGAAAATGGGGCAGGAGCTCGACTCGCTGTCCGACGGCATCTCGTTCGGTGTCGCGCCCGCGCTGGTGCTGTACGTGTGGCACGCCGAGGGCGAGCGCATCGGCTGGGTGGCGTCGCTGATCTTCGCGGTCTGCATGATCCTGCGGCTCGCGCGGTTCAACACGCTGATCGAGGACACCGAGCAGCCGCCGTACGCGGGTGAGTTCTTCGTCGGCGTTCCGGCACCCGCCGGTGGTCTGCTGGCGATGCTGCCGCTGATCCTGGAGCTGCAGTTCGGGCGGGGCTGGTGGTCGCACCAGTACGTGGTGTGGGGGTGGACGATCGCCGTCGCCGCGCTGCTGATCAGCCGGATCCCGACGCTTTCGCTGAAGACGGTGAGGGCGCCCGCGAAGGCGATCGCGCCGCTGCTGGTCGGGGTGGGCCTGCTGGCCGCCGCGATCATCCAATTCCCGCTGGTCGCGCTGGCGATCGCGCTGGTGCTGTACCTGGCGCACATCCCCTACTCGATGTACCGGCAGCGCTGGCTCGCGAAGCACCCGGAGGCCTGGATGGCGCCGCCGCGGGAACGCCGCGCGATCCGGCGGTCGTCGAGCCGCCGTCGTCTGGGCCTGCGTCCGCCGCTGCGGCGCGTGGTGGCCGGTGCCGCCCAGCGTGTCCGGCTGCAGCGGGGTGAACAGCACGTCGCGCGTGCTCCGCGCACCATCTCGAACGAAAAGGACCGTGACAACGGCCGAGGCCCGCGTCGCCGCTCGTGGCGCCGAATCGGCCTTCGCAAGCGCTGACTCGTGCGGGCCGGCCCGCCGCCCACCCCGCGTGGATAGGGTGGCGGGGTGAGCGCACCCCAGATCACGCTGACCGTCCGGCACACCCCGTCCGCACTGGATTCCCGCCGCGGCGTCGTCCGGCTGCACCCCGAAGTCCTCGACGCGCTCGGCCTGATGGCGTGGGACGCGGTCCGCCTCACCGGCGCACGGGTCAGTTCGGCGCTGGCCGCGCCCTCGGAAGCGGACGGGATCCCGGGCGTGATCCTCCTCGACGACGTCACGATGTCGAACCTCGGCGTGACCGAGGGCGCGGAGGTGGTCGTCGCCCCGGCGGAGGTGTCGGCGGCGAAGACGGTCACCGTGTCGGGTTCGCGGATGGCCAGCGTGTCGCTCTCCCCGCACACCCTGCGGCTCGCCCTGATCGGCAAGGTGCTGACCGTCGGCGACGCCGTTTCCCTGCTCCCCCAGGATCTCGCGCCCGTCCCGGGGTCCGACGTCTCCGCGGTGCGCGGCCAGCTCTCCCGCGCCATCGGCATGACCTGGACGAACGAACTGCTCACCGTCACCGCCACCGAACCTTCGGGCCCGGTCGCCGTCGGACCGTCCACTGTGGTCGACTGGCGTGACGGCGCCCGCACCGGCGAGGCCGTTCCCGCCACCGCTCCGGCCAGGGCGGGCACGACGCTGGTGCGCAGCACGCCCAGCACTCCGAACGAGGACTTCATCGACGCCGAGATCGTCGAAGACGAGCAGCCGGACGGGGCGGCCGAGGAAATCGTGCCGCCGCTTTCCGATCTCGCCGGGTCCGAATCGGCCGCACGCAAGCTCGCCGAATGGTTCGACCTGGCCTTCCACCGTCCCGAGCTGCTGGCCAAGCTGGGGACGTCGGCGCACCTCGGCGTCCTGCTGTCCGGGCCCGAGGGCGTCGGCAAGGCGACGCTGGTCCGCGCCGTGGCCCAGGCCGAAAAGGTGAAGGTGGTGTCGCTGGCGGCGCCGAACATCGCCGTCCTCGAGCCGAACGTGGCGGCCGCGCGCCTGCGTGAAGCGATCGCGCGGGCCACTCGCGACGAAGACCCCGCCGTCCTGCTGATCACCGACATCGACGCGCTGCTGCCCGCGTCCCAGCCGCCACCACTCGCGACGGTCGTCCTCGACGACCTGCGCAAGGCGTTGCGCAACAAGGGTTTCGCGGTCGTCGCGACCACTGGCCGCGCGGAGACCACCGACCCGCGGCTGCGCGCCGCCGACCTGCTCGACCGCGAACTCGGCCTGCCGCTGCCCGACGCCAGGACCCGGACGGAGCTGCTGCGTGTCCTGCTGCGCGACGCCCCGCTGGAAGCCGGTGTCGACGTCGGCCCGGTCGCCGAACGCACGCCCGGTTTCGTGGCTGCCGACCTCATCGCGCTCCGCCGGGACGCCGCCCTCCGCGCGGCGCTGCGGCAGCGTGAGGCCGACGAACCGCGAATCTCCCAGCAGGACCTGCTCGACGCGCTGACCACCGTCCGCCCGATCTCCATGTCCACTTCGGACAACCTGGCCACCGGCGGGCTCACCCTCGACGACGTCGGCAACATGGTCGACGTCAAGCAGTCGCTCACCGAGGCGGTGCTGTGGCCGCTGCGCTACCCGGACTCGTTCGCGCGGCTCGGCGTCGACCCGCCGCGCGGGGTGCTGCTGTACGGGCCGCCCGGCGGCGGCAAGACGTTCCTGGTGCGGGCGCTCGCCGGCACCGGCGCGCTGAACGTGTTCGCGGTCAAGGGCGCCGAACTGATGGACAAATGGGTCGGCGAGTCCGAACGCGCGGTGCGGGAGCTCTTCCGCCGCGCCGCCGAGGCCGCGCCGTCGCTGATCTTCCTCGACGAGATCGACGCGCTCGCCCCGCGCCGCGGCCAGTCCTCGGATTCCGGCGTGTCGGACCGCGTCGTCGCGGCGCTGCTGACCGAATTGGACGGTGTCGAGCCGATGCGCGAGGTCGTCGTCCTCGGTGCGACCAACCGGCCGGAACTGGTCGACCCGGCGCTGCTGCGGCCGGGACGGCTGGAGCGCCGCGTCTACGTCCCGCCGCCGGACGCGCACGCGCGCGAGGCGATCCTGGCCGCCAGCGCGAAGAACACGCCGCTCGCGTCCGATGTGGACCTCGCGGCGTACGCGGCCACTTTGGACGGTTATTCGGCGGCCGACTGCGCGGCGCTGATCAGGGAGGCCGCGCTGACCGCGATGCGGGAGTCCCTGGAGGCCAAGGAGGTCACCGCCGGGCATCTGGCGAAGGCCGCCGAAGCGGTGCGGCCGTCGCTCGACCCGGCCCAGCTGGCGGCACTGGAGGCGTACGCCGGCAACCAGGCGTGAGGAAAGGGCCCTCGCTCACCAGGAGCGAGGGCCCTTTTCGTCCTGCTAGGAGCCGGTCTTGCCGTTGGTCTTGTAGTTGTTCGTCACGATGACGATCACGCCGGGGGCGGCCTTCTGGATACCCTCGAACCGCGGCTCGGCGCGGAATCCGAACTCGAGGGCCAGCGCCTTCGCGGCGGCCTCCTCGTCGGTGCCCGGCCGGAAGTAGGCCGTGGTCGCCGGGATCACGCCGGACGAGTAGTTGCTGACCTCTTCGACTTTCCAGCCCGAGGCGCGGAAGTCGTCGGCGGCACGCGCGGCGAGGCCGTGGATCGTGCTGTTGTTGTAGACCCGCACGGTCACCCACTTGTTGGATGCCTGCTGGTCGCCACCCGGCTGACCCGGCTGACCCGGCTGACCCGGCTGCCCGGGTTGTCCGGTCTGGCCGGGCTGGCCCGGCTGACTCCCCGGCTGGCTCCCCGGCGGCGCGGAACTCGCGGGCGGGCTCGACGGCGACGCCGACGAGGCGGGCGGCGAGCTGGCCGGAGGCGAACCCGGCGCCGGGGAAGACGGCGGTGTCGCGCCGTCCGAGGTCGTCGGCGTGGAGCCGGGCGGGGTGGCGGTATCCGAATCACCGCCGCTGGTGGCCAAGGTGATCCCGCCGATCACGGCGGCGATCACGGCGACACCGACCAAGGCCAGTCCGGCGGCCTTCATCGGCCGGGACAGACCCGAAAACAGACTCATCAGAGATCGATCCCCAGTCGCCGGGCCGCGCGATTGCGCTGCCGGGCCGCTCGCGTCTTGCGCAGGCGCTTGACCAACATCGGGTCGGCCTGCATGGCTTCGGTCTTCTCGAGCAACCGGTTCAGCAGCTGGTAGTACCGCGTCGTCGACATCGAGAAACGTTCGCGGATGGCCTGTTCCTTCGCGCCGGCGTATTTCCACCACTGCCGTTCGAAGGCGAGCATGTCGAGTTCGCGCTCACTGAGGCCGCTCACGGTCTCCGACGGGGACGGCTGGTCGGGCTCAGCCATCGACTCCGCGGCGTCCATCTGACTCCTCGCAATCAGGTCAGTGCTCGGCGGGCGTGAAACACAGGCTTGTCGTTCCGCGGCGCCATTAGACCACGGAACCGACGCCCGGCCTCGTCATCGGCTTCGGCGCGTCATGGGTAAGGGTGTACCAGAAGGGTCCGACTAAACTGCGCCCGTGACCGTCCATCCCATCGTGATCGCCGGCGAGCCCGTGCTGCACAACCCGACTCGGGAGATCACCGAGTTCGACGACAAGCTGCGCACCCTCGTCGACGACATGTTCGAGACCATGTACGCCGCCGAAGGGGTGGGCCTCGCGGCCAACCAGATCGGCCTCGACCTGCGCGTGTTCGTCTATGACTGCCCCGACGACGAGGGCACTCGTCACAAGGGCCTCGTGGTGAACCCGAAGCTCGAGACCTCGGCGATCCCGGAGACGATGCCGGATCCGGACGACGACTGGGAAGGTTGTCTCTCGGCACCCGGCGAGTCGTACCCGACGGGACGCGCCTCGTGGGCGAAGGTCACCGGCTTCGACGCCGAAGGTAATCCGATCGAGGTGGAGGGCACGGGCTACTTCGCGCGCTGCCTCCAGCACGAGACCGATCACCTGGACGGCTTCATCTACCTCGACCGGCTCGTCGGCCGCCACGCGCGGGCGGCGAAGAAGATGCTCAAGTCGAACAAATGGGGCGTTCCGGGCAACTCCTGGCTGCCCGAGGCCACTCCCGCGGCCGACCCCACCGACGACTGACCCCAAGTCCGTGAAGGCCTCCTTCCCTACCCTCAAGGTAGGGAAGGAGGCCTTCACGGACCGTTCATGGCCTCACCGGGACGCGACTCAGCAGCCCAGGAAGTGGCATCGCACCACTCGCGGCTGCTCGATCACCTTCCCGGCCTGCACCGACCAGGCGAGCCGGAGGTACTGGGCGTGCGTCCAGGCCAGCGGGGTCGCGGACGCCGTCGGAGTGCCCGCCGGGAAGCCCGGTCGGCCCGAGGGTGCGTTCTCGTCCCAGACCTGCTCCGGCATGGTGTCGCCGGAGCTGCTGACGCGGCCCAGGTCGCGAAGCCGCTTCGCGGCCGTGGACCGATCACCGGCGGCGAGGTCGTACTCGCCGCGTTCACCCGCGAGCAGGGGCCAGAGTCGCCCGAAAGTGGTCCGGCTTTCGGCCGGGAACGTGTAGTCCCACGGTGAGCCGTCGGCTTTCTCGCCGTAGCCGTCCTTCGTGTACCGGTGCCAGAACTGCCCCTTCGGCGTGGTGAAGGCGATGTCGGCGTCGGTGACCTTGATGCTGTTGCGAATCACCGGATCGTCGGCAGGGTAGATGCCCAGCCTCACCAGTTCGAGGAAACCCGCGTCGGTCACGGCCCGCTGGTCCATGGTCACACTGGAGTTGCCCAGGTTGTACTTCGTGCCGTTGTCGGCGTTGCCGTCCTTGCTCAGCCGGACGAAGTACGGGTCCTTCGACAGCGGACCGTTCGTGGTCACCGTCCACTGGGCGAGCTTCGCCTTGAACGTGTCGGCCGTCGCGAGGTAGCGCCGCGCGTCGGCGGCGGCGCCGTTCGCCTTGGCGATGTCGGCCGCGCAGACCAGGCCGGCGAGCACGGACGCGATCGTCGAGGGCGAGTAGCCGTCCTGCTCCTCCCAGCGCTCCTGGAGGCTGTACGGCGAGGCGTGGCCGTTGTCCGCCTTGTAGGACACCAAAAATTCCGCCGCCTTGCGCACACCCTGCCAGGTCTTCGCGTCGGTGCGGCCGAGTTGCTGCGCGAGCACGATCGGCAGCGCGGTCTCGTCGAGCTGGATGGACGTCCAATACGGCGTGCCGTCGACGTGGCTGTTCTGCGGCAGATGCCCGTCGGGCAGCTGCTGCGTGCCGAACATGTAGTCCACGGACCGGTTCGCGGCATCGACGTCGCCCGCCGCGAGCAGGCCGGTCGCGATCTGGTAGAGATCACGCGGCCAGACCAGGTGATAAGTGCCCGACGGCGACCACTCCGGGTCGTTGTCGCCGAACCGCCACGGCATACTCGGCGACGCGATCAACGCGCCCTGGTGAATCTTGTCCTCGCTCGCCGCGAGCATGAGCACGGACGCCTGGTAGAGATCGCGTTCCTGCTTCGTCTTGAGCGACGACGGTACGTCCTTCACCTGTCGGAGATACTGCTTCCAGCCGCGGTCATACGAACGGGCGGCATCGGCGAACCCGCGCCGTAGCGAGGCTTTCGCGTTGTTGAGCGCGTCGGAGTCCTTCGGGCCCATGCCGAGTGAAAGCGTGACGTGCCGTGAGCGGACACCGTCGGCGGACGTCTGCCCGGTGAGCACTACGTTGCCCTTGGCGGCGCTCGCGTAATCCTTGAGCGTGAAGGACTTCGTCAGCTGCGTGACACCATCGGAGGAACCCGCGTAGCCGACGCTGGTGCGGGAGAACGCCGGTTCCGCGGCCAGCGCGGCCGCCGTCCTCGCATCGGCCGCGACGGCGCTCGCGCCCCGTGCCCGGGCGGAGTCGTCGGATCCCTCGTTGGTGAGATCGGGATCCGCGACCGCGTACACCTGGTACGGACGGCCGGTCAGCGAAACGAAATCGACGTCGATCAGCACACTCGTGCGCGTCGTGTCGGTGACGTAGGTCTTGCGGAGCTTCCAGCGGCGCCGGTCGTCGGTGATGGTCTGCTCGTAGGTGAGGCCGTCGGCGTCGGTACGGCGCACCTGCTGCGACCTGGCCGACGAGTCGACGGTGGCGAAGCCCTTCCCGTCGGTGACGACGAGGTCGAGCGACCGGACACTCGGCGTCGACAGATCCGGGTAGTAGACCTCGGCGAGGCGGCCGCCCTGGAGGGTGAACCACACGTTGCTGGCCCTGTCGCGGGCGGTGCCGAAGCCGGTCTTGTTCGCCGGGAGCCAGCTCGGATGGGCACCGGGCGCGCCGGGCGCCTCACCGCCCTGTGCCGTCGCGACGGCCGGGACCAGCCCGGCGATCAGTACCCCGGCCAGCGCCGGGAACAAGAGTTTTCGCATGTCGACCCCAGACTTCTTGAACGGTGCAGAGCCTCAGGATTCTGTCGTGAATCCCGTGCGGGCACATGCTCCAAACCGGTGAACCGGTAACGCTGTCGATATGTCGATCACGCCAGTAGAGGACTGGTTGCGGTAGTTGCACGCGCATGTACCGCAACCAGTCCTCTACTGGCGGACGAGGGGGGAGGGTTGATTGCGGGAGGCCCGGCGTGGCATGGTCGGGGCACAACCAAACAACGCGGGAGCTCGCGCCATGGCGGGCTGAGAGGGCGGCTGGAGTCTTTCTAGGAGACCCGGTGCCGCCGACCGCATGAACCTGACCGGGTAATGCCGGCGTAGGGAGTGAACGTCGTTGACGACGCTTGAGAATGCCCAGGACATCACGCCCACCGTGACCACGGGGCCGATCACCGGTTCCCGCAAGGTCTACCACCAGACGGAATCCGGTCTCCGGGTCCCCGCGCGGCGGATCGATCTTTCCAACGGCGAGCATTTCGACGTTTACGACACTTCGGGCCCGTACACCGACGACGACGCGAACATCGATGTCCACAGTGGACTCCATCGGTTGCGGGCAGGCTGGTCCGACGGCCGTGAGCACAACACCCAGCTGGGCTGGGCCAAACAGGGCGTCATCACCCGCGAAATGGAGTACGTCGCGGCACGCGAGCGCTGCTCGCCCGAATTCGTGCGGGACGAGGTCGCGCGCGGCCGTGCGGTGATTCCCGCCAACCGCAAGCACCCGGAGACCGAGCCGATGATCATCGGCAAGAAGTTCCTGGTGAAGATCAACGCCAACATGGGGAACTCGGCCGTCTGGTCGTCGGTGGAGGAAGAGGTCGACAAGATGGTGTGGGCCACCCGCTGGGGCGCCGACACGATCATGGACCTCTCCACCGGCAAGCGGATCCACGAGACCCGGGAGTGGATCGTCCGGAACTCGCCGGTCCCGGTCGGCACCGTGCCGATCTACCAGGCGTTGGAGAAGGTCGACGGCGAGCCGGAAAAGCTGTCGTGGGAGGTCTACCGCGACACCATCATCGAGCAGTGCGAGCAGGGTGTCGACTACGTCACCGTGCACGCCGGCGTGCTGCTGCGCTACATCCCGCTGACCGCGCGCCGGGTCACCGGCATCGTCTCGCGCGGCGGCTCGATCATGGCGGCCTGGTGCCTCGCACACCACAAGGAATCGTTCCTGTACACCAATTTCGCCGAACTTTGCGACATCCTGCGCGAGTACGATGTCACGTTCTCGCTCGGCGACGGCCTGCGCCCCGGATCGATCGCCGACGCGAACGACCGCGCGCAGTTCGCCGAACTGGAGACCCTGGGCGAACTCACGCACATCGCCCGCGAGCACGACGTCCAGGTGATGATCGAGGGCCCCGGCCACGTGCCGATGCACAAGATCAAGGAGAACGTCGAACTCGAGGAGAAACTGACCGGCGAGGCGCCGTTCTACACTCTCGGCCCGCTCGCGACCGACATCGCCCCGGCGTACGACCACATCACCTCGGCCATCGGCGCGGCGCAGATCGGCTGGTACGGCACCGCGATGCTCTGCTACGTCACGCCGAAGGAGCACCTCGGCCTGCCGAACCGCGACGACGTCAAGACCGGCGTGATCACCTACAAGATCGCCGCGCATGCCGCCGACCTGGCCAAGGGGCACCAGTACGCGCAGGAGTGGGACGACGAGCTTTCCAAGGCCCGTTTCGAATTCCGCTGGAACGACCAGTTCAACCTGTCGCTGGACCCGGACACCGCCCGTGCCTACCACGACGAGACGCTGCCCGCGGAACCGGCGAAGACGGCGCACTTCTGCTCCATGTGCGGGCCGAAGTTCTGCTCGATGCGCATCACGCAGGACGTCCGCAAGTACGCCGAGGAACACGGACTGTCCACCGTGGAAGCCATCGAAGCGGGGATGTCGGAGAAGTCGGACGAGTTCGCCGAGCAGGGCAACAAGGTCTACCTGCCGGTGGTCAATCAGTGACGGAAGCACCCAGGACCGCCCTCACCATCGCCGGATCGGATTCCGGTGGTGGTGCGGGTATCCAGGCCGATCTGCGGACGTTCTTCGCCAACGGCGTGCACGGGCTGGTCGCGCTCACCGCGGTCACCGTGCAGAACTCCTTGGGCGTACGGGGTTTCACCGAGATCCCGGTCGACGTCGTCACCGGCCAGATCAAGGCCGTCGCCGGCGACATGGGCGTCGACGCCGCCAAGACCGGGATGCTCGCCACGGCCGAGATCATCAACGCGGTGGCCAAGACACTCGACGAGGTCCACATCGGACGGAGCACTCCGACACCGTTCGTCGTGGACCCCGTCGCCGCGTCGATGACCGGGCACGCCTTGCTCCGCGAGGAGGCACTGGAGGCGATCCGCACCGAACTGTTCCCGCGTGCCACGCTGATCACGCCGAACCTCGACGAGGTGCGGCTGCTCACCGGCATCCACGTGACCGGCCCCGATACCCGACAGGAAGCGGCGGAAGCGTTGCTGGAGTTCGGTTCCGAGTGGGTCCTGGTGAAGGGTGGGCACCTCGACGTCGGTCAGGACTGCGTGGACCTGCTGTCTGACGGCACGTCGTGGATCGAGTTGAGCGGGCCGCGCATCGACACCCGGAACACGCACGGCGGCGGGGACACGATGGCTTCGGCGATCACTTCGTCACTGGCGAAGGGAGCCGATGTGCCGACTGCGGTCGCGGACGGGAAACGCTTCGTCGAGCGGTGCGTGGCGGAGTCGTATCCGCTGGGGGCCGGGGTGGGGCCGGTTTCGCCGTTCTGGCGCCTCAACGACTCGTGAGTGGTAAGGGTCGTTAGAACAGCCCTTACCACTCACGAGGCCTCGGTCACCGCACCGTCATGCGCGGCGCGTCCACTGCCCAGTACCAGTTGTTGCCCGCCGCGTAGAGCCGCCAGGTGAGCTTCACCGACCGGGCACCCGCGGGCACCTTGACCGAGGCCGACGTCGGGACCGAAAGCACGTCGCCGCCTTTGTTCGCCGTGCCCGACTCCGGCCCGTAGGCCAGCACACCCTGCTCGGGACCGCCGTCGAACGACGCCGTCAAAGCACCCCGCTGCGTCCCGTCCTGCCGGTAGTGCGAGACGAACGAGACGTCCACGGTGGACTTCCCGGAGACATCGAGACCGGGCGAGACCAAGGAAGAGTCGAAGGTGCCGCGCGAGGACGGCGCGCCCTTGTCGTCCCACTCGTCCGGGTCCGCGACCGCGAAGACGCCACGCGCCCGCGCGTTCGCCTCACGCTGCTGGCCGGGGGCGGTGCGGGTCCAGAAGTCGTCGGTGGTGAAGGACCAGCCCTGCCATTCCGCCACCCCGGCGGGCATCCTGGACGCGTTCCGCACGGTCCAGCCGCCCGGAGCGTCGTGCGTCCAGCCGAGAACGCCCGCCGGGACGCCGGTTTCATCCTGTCGAGGCTTCAAGGTGGCCGTGTCAAAGACGTCCGAGGGCGCGGCGCCGAGCGCGTAGCCGTCGTAGACCGCCGGGGCCGTGACACCCAGGTGCCGCAGCACGGTCGGCGCGATGTCGACGATCTTCGGTGCCACGGCGGGTGCTCCGGCCGGGACCGCGCCGCCCGCGGCGATCACGAACGTCATCCGCTCTTCGGGGGTGTCCCCGCCGTGGCCACCCGACGGTGTGTGGCCGTGGTCGGCGGACAGCATGATCAGCCAGTCCTCGTTCGCGCGGCCGGCGCGCGCGTCGACGGCGGCCAGCAGGCGGCCGATCAGCGCGTCGTCCGTGCGCAGTGAGGCTTCGTACCGCGGCGAATCCGCGCCGTGGCCGTGGCCTGCCTCGTCCGTCTGTCCGAAGTAGACGAACGACGCGTCGGCCTTGTCCTGTTCGAGGTGCTTCTCCGCGTCGACGGCGATCTGCTCGTCGGTCTTCTCGTAACCGGCACTGTCGCCGTCGAGCACGAACTCGCGGTCCTGGCCGGTGCGCAGGATCTTGTCACCGATCGGCTTCCAATCCACGGCGGCGTAGGTGTCGAGCGCCGGGTTCGCCGTTTCGGCGCGGGCGAGCCAGCTCGGGTGCGCGGCGAGGTCGTTGCCGGTGAAGGAGTTGTCCTTCACCTTGTGCTTGTCCGGCCAGACACCGGTGAGGATCGTGGACCAGCCCGGTCCGCTCACCGTCGGCGCCATCCCGCTGCCGTACAACGAACTGCGGGACGAGTACCCACGCTGCGCCAAAGCGTGGACGTGGGGGGTGTCGGCGGCGAGGAGCTTGTCGAACCTGGCCCCGTCCAGGCCGATGACCAGCACCTTCGGCGTCTTGACCGCGGCCGTCGCGACGCCGGAGGTCAATCCGGCGACGGCCACCAGCGCCGACAGGAGGGACAGCGTTCTGCGCACGAAAGCCTCCAGATAACTTGTTCGAACCAATTGTCCGTCAAGTTAGTGCGCCGAACTGTCTTCCCGATGAAGTCCGCGTGCCGCCGCGAAGGACTTCAGCCGACGGGCTCCATCACCCGCGAGTCGTAACTCTTGCGGGATTCGAGGATCCCGTCGAAGTGGGAGATCGACCATTCGCTGACCGCCACGAGCAGCGTGCTCGCGCCGGTGCCCCGTTCGGTCAACGCGTACTCGACCGTCGGCGGCGTGGTCGGGTAGACCGTCCGGGTGACCAGGCCGTCGCGTTCGAGCGCGCGCAGGTTCTGGGTCAGCATCTTCTGGCTGATCCCGCCGACGGCGCGGCGCAGTTCGCCGAACCGGTGCGACCGCCGCGACAGCGCGCCGAGCACCAGCGCCGTCCACTTGTTGGCGAGCAGATCGAGGACGTCTCGGCACGGACAGTTCCGCAGGTAGATGTCCCACGGCGATTCCGGCACTTCACAGGTGGTATCCATCAGGTACCTAGTTTACCTTTAAGTGCCTTCTGGCAAGAAGTGACCAGCGCGCCGAAGATGGAAAGCACCAACAACGGAGGAGCTTTCGATGCGCGTCGTGACCCAGCAGCGGCTTGGTGGCCCAGAGGTGCTGGAGGTGACCGAGACCGACCGCCCGGCGCCCGGCCCGACCGAGGTGCTCGTGCGGGTGCGCGCCGCGGGCATCAACCCGGTCGACTGGAAGACCCGGGCATACGGCGTCTTCCTTGGCGAGCCGCCGTTCGTCCTCGGCTGGGACGTCTCCGGGGTGGTGGAGGAACTCGGCGTCGGAACCACGCAGTTCGCCGTCGGCGACGAAGTACTCGGCTTCCCCTGGTTTCCCCGGCAGGCCGGGGGCTACGGCGAATACGTGACCGCCCCCGCCCGCCAGTTCGTGCGCAAACCCGCGAACCTGACCCACGAGGAGGCCGCCGGCCTGCCGCTCGCCGGACTGACCGCGTGGCAGGGCCTCGTCGACATCGCCGGCCTCCGGCCAGGACAGCGTGTGCTGATCGACGCCGCCGCGGGCGGGGTCGGGCACCTCGCCGTCCAGGTGGCGAAGGCGCGCGGCGCGTACGTCCTGGGGACGGCGAGTGCCGGGAAGCACGGCTTCCTCCGCGAACTCGGCGTCGACGAGCCGATCGACTACCACGACGAGACCGCGACGGCGTCGGACGTGGATGTCGTCTTCGGGCTGGTCGGCGAGCAGAGCGACCTGCGCTGGCTGGACTCGGTGAAGCCGGGTGGCCTGCTCATCGCGGTTCCCGGCGGCGTGAGTGAAGCCGTCGCCGCGAAGGCCGGGAACCTCGGCGTGCGGACGTCGGGGATGCTCGCCGAACCCGACCAGATCGGCCTGCTGGCGCTGATCGACCTGATCGAGAAGGGCGAACTGCGCGTCCACGTCGACCAGACCTTCCCGCTGGAGGACGTCGCCAAGGCCCACGAAGTCGGCGAAGGCGGCCGTGTCACCGGGAAGCTCGTCCTGACGGTTTAATGGCGCGACAGGTTTCTCGGTGCGGTCCGTGAAGGCCTCCTTGAGGGACCCTGGGTCCCTCAAGGAGGCCTTCACGGACCTTTCCACGACGACTCCCGAGGCCGCGGTTGTCCGCGAAGCCGGTCTTCATCTCCAGCTTGAGCGTGCTGCCCGGATGCGCGCTCAGCCAGACGCGGATGTCGTCGAGGCAGTGTTCGAGATTCTTGTTCTTCCCACCGCTGTACAGCTGCGACGGCGAGCTCGCCGCGACGCAATTGTTGTTGTTCCCCAACGGGTTCGAGTGGCTGACCTTCCACTCACGGGTGATGGTGTCCGGCCAGACGTCGAGTTCGATCAGCGACGTGCCCGCGTCCAGCGACCGCGCCAGGTAGTCGTAAGCACTGGTTTCGTAGGTGTCGTGGACGCCGATCGTGGTCACGTGGGAGACCTTGGCGACGTCGGCGTCCGCGACCGTTCCGGGCAGCGAAGCCGCCACGATCACACCGACGAGGGAAACCGCGGGGAGGAGTTTCATTCGGGCCCTTTCGCACGCGGGGAGTGCACTGGCTCACACACTGTGCCACCGTGGTGGACGGCGGCCGAACCGGTGTCGAACCAAAAGGACCAGTCGGGAAAATGAACCCATGAGCGAGAATCCGAGCCCGCCGTCCGCGCTGACCATCGCCGGCTCCGATTCCGGCGGCGCCGCCGGACTGCAGGCGGACCTGCGCACGTTCCTGACGTGCGGGGTGCACGGTCTGGTCGCGGTCACCGCGGTGACCGTCCAGAACACCCTCGGTGTGCACGACCGCACCGACATCCCGGCGCACATCGTCGCCGGGCAGATCGAGGCCGTCGCGGCCGACATGGGCGTCAACGCCGCCAAGACCGGCATGCTCGCCTCGGCCGGGATCATCCACGCCGTCGCCGCCGCCTGCGACAAGGCCGAGATCGGCCGCGACCGCAAGGTGCCGTTCGTGGTCGACCCGGTCGCGGCGTCGATGCACGGGCAACCACTGTTCGACGAGGCGGGGCTGGTGGCGCTGCGCGACGAACTCCTGCCGCGCGCGACCGTCCTCACGCCGAACCTCGACGAGGTCCGCCTGCTGACCGGGATGACGGTGACCACCCGCGAGCAGATGCACCAGGCGGCCGTCGTCCTGCACCGGCTCGGGCCGAAGTACGTCCTCGTGAAGAGCGGCCACCTCGTTTCGGATCCCGAATGCGTCGACGTGCTCTTCGACGGTTCCACGTTCGTCGAACTACCCGGTGAGCGCTTCGCGACCCCGCATACGCACGGTGCCGGGGACACGATGGCGTCGGCGCTGACGGCAGGCCTCGCGAAGGGGATGTCCGTCGTGGAGGCCGCCCGCTACGGCAAGTGGTTCGTCTCACACGCGGTCGAAAACGCCTACGCCATGGGCGCGAAGATCGGTCCGGTTTCGGCGTTTTGGCGGCTTGCCCCAGAGCACTGAGTACACGGCCGGTTACGATCTCCGCCGTGACCCGACGCGAAACGGTGGCCAAAGTCGTCGAAGACCGCCGCTTCCAGAACTTCATCATCACGGTGATCGTCTTCAACGCCGTCACCCTCGGCCTGGAGACCTCGACCAGGATGGTCGCGGAATACGGGTCGCTGCTGCACACCGTCGACTACGTCGCGCTCGGGATCTTCGTCCTCGAACTGGGCGCGAAGTTCTACGCCTATCGCACGAACTTCTTCCGCGACCCGTGGAACCTCTTCGACCTGCTCGTCATCGGCATCGCGGTGATCCCGACGACCGGCCCGTTCGCGGTGCTGCGGGCGTTGCGGGTCCTGCGGGTGCTGCGGCTGATCTCAGTGGTGCCGTCGATGCGGAAGGTCGTCAGCGGCCTGCTCGCGTCGATCCCCGGGATGGCGTCGATCGCCGCGCTGCTCGCGCTGATCATCTTCGTCGCGGGCGTGATGGCGACGAAGTTGTTCGGCGCGATCTCGCCGGAGAACTTCGGCGACCTCGGCACTTCGCTGTTCACGCTGTTCCAGGTGATGACCGGCGAGGCATGGCCGGACATCGCCAAGGAGATCATGAAGGAAGCACCCATGGCCTGGGTGTTCTTCGTCGTCTACATCCTCGTGTCCAGCTTCGCGGTGCTGAACCTCTTCATCGCCGTCGTGGTCAGCGGGATGGAGGACGAGCTTCGCCAGGACATCCGCGAGGAAGAGGCGAAGCAGGCCGAGACCCAGGCCACGGCGAACAGGGAGATCCTCGACGAGCTCCGCGCCCTTCGCGCCGAAGTCGCGGAACTCAGCGCTCTTCGTCCGCGATAAGCGCTTCGAGCGCCGGAAGAGCAGCCGCGAGGGCCGCCTGATGCGCCGGGGTCAGCCGTTCGAGGCGTGTGCCGAGTTCGCGCACCCGCGTCGACCGGACGCCGGAAACCAGCCTCTCGCCCTCTTCGGTGGCCTCCGCGAGCCAGGCCCGCCTGTCGATCGGATCCGATTCACGGCTGACGTAGCCGGCTTCGACCAGCGAAGCGACGATCCGCGACATGGTGGCTGCGGCGACGCCTTCCTTCGCCGCGAGATCACCCAGACGGAGCTGGCCGTAGTTCACGAGCGTGGCGAGCGCCGAGATCGCGCCGTGGCCGGGTCCGGGCACCCCCGCCTGACGGAGTGACCGGGACAACCGGCCCACCGCCAGGAACAATCTGCCCGAAACGTCCTGGACCGCTGACGTGGTCACCACTGGCTCCTCTGGGTACACGGTGGCGGGTGCGCCCCCGGAAAGTGCCGTCAACCATACGGGCTTCCCGCGCGTACTCACCGTCAAGGCCGTGAACCGTACAAAAGGGTTATCGGGGCGGGCTGGAGGCGTGCGCCCAGAACCGCCGCGGAACGCGTCCCGCGCCCGCGGCCAGCCGTCCGGCGGTGACGGCGGCACGCATCGCCGACGCCATCCGCTCCGGGTCCGCGGCCCTGGTCACAGCGGTGGAGAGCAGGACGGCGTCACAGCCGAGCTCCATCGCCAGCGTCGCGTCGGAAGCCGTGCCGATCCCGGCGTCCAGGATCACCGGGACACCCGCGCGCGACACGATCAGCTCGATGTTGTGCGGGTTCCGGATGCCGAGACCGGTGCCGATGGGCGCGCCGAGCGGCATCACGGCCGCGCAGCCCGCTTGCTCCAGCCGGAGTGCCAGCACCGGGTCGTCGTTGGTGTACGCGAGCACGGTGAAGCCGTCGGCGGTGAGCTGCTCGGCCGCTTCGAGGGTCTCGAAGGGGTCCGGCAGCAGGGTGCGGTCGTCGGCGTGGACTTCGAGCTTGACGAGGTCCGTTTCGAGCGCCTCACGCGCCAGCCTGGCGGTGAGGACGGCCTCGGCTGCCGTGCGGCAGCCCGCGGTGTTGGGCAGCAGACGGATGCCGAGCCGCCGGAGCAGTTCGAGGACGCCGGAGCCGCCTTCGGCGTCGGCCTTCCGCATGGCGACGGTGGTCAGTTCCGTGCCGGACGCCACCAGCGCGCGTTCCACCACGGCCAGGTTCGCCGCGCCGCCGGTGCCGATGATCAGCCGCGACGAGAGCTTGTGCTCGCCGATGACGAGGTGGTCACCGTCCATTTCAGCCTCCTTGAACAGCGGTGAGGATGTCGACGCTGGCGCCCTTGCGCACCACCGCGTCCGGCCATTCGCCGCGCCGGACGACCACGCCGTCCACCGCGACCGCGACACCCTGTGCCGCCGTGCCCAGCGCTTCGAGCACGGCCGCGACGGTCGTCCCGTCGGGGAACTCGCGCCATTGGCCGTTGACCTGGATCTCCATCACACCCGCTCCCTGCTGAGCCGCGACGGCGTGGCCGCGGCGATCTCGTCCGGCACCGGCTCGCCGTCCAGCCAGGCCACCGCGGCGTCCGCGGTGATCGGGGCCATCAGGAGACCGTTGCGATGGTGGCCTGTCGCGGCGAAGACGCCTTCGCTCAGCTCACCGATGAAAGGCATCGTGTCGACACTCGCCGCGCGAAGCCCGGCTGCGATCTCGACGAGTTCGTATTCGGCGACGCCCGGGAGGACGCGCTCCGCACCTTCGAGCAGCTCGCGGACCCCGCGCGCGGTGACGGTCTCGTCGAAACCGGCCTCGTACTGGGTCGCGCCGAGCACGACTTCGCCGTCGTCACGCGGGACGAGGTAGATCGGGCGGCCCTCGACCATCGCGCGGACGGTCCGGCGCGGCGGCGGCAGGCAACCACGGCGCGACCGCAAGCGGAGGATCTCGCCCTTGAGCGGGCGGACGGCGTCGGCGAGCGCCGGGTGCAGGCGGCCGGTCCAGGCACCCGCGGCGAGGACGACGTCACCTTCGACGCTCGTGACCGTCTCGTGGCGGAACTCGACCCCGCGCTTGGCACAAGCGTGTTCGAGTGCGCGCAGCAGCCTTCTGTTGTCCACCGCCAGGTCCCCGGGTACCAACAGTCCACTTCGGACGGACCCGGAGATCCCGGGCTCGGCACGGCGGACCTCGCGGCCGGTCAGCCGCTCGACGTCGCGGCCGAGTCGGGCGAGATACGCGGCCAGCATTTCGAGGTTGCCCGCGTCGGCGCTGTCCAGCGCGACGACGAGTGTGCCGTGCGGTGACAGTCCCGGGTCGACGCCCTCTTCCGCCAGGTCACGGGCGAAGTCGGGCCAGCGTCGCAGCGACGCCTCGCCGAGCGCGAGGACGTCCTCCTCGCCGGGCCAGGCCTCCGTGACCGGGGCGAGCATGCCGCCCGCGAGCCACGACGCGCCCCGGCCCGGCTCGGGGTCGAAGACGGTGACGCGGTGGCCGCGCACGGCGGCACGCCAGGCGACCGAGAGGCCGATGACCCCGCCGCCGACTACCGAAAGTTCTCTCATGGACGCACGCTCCCTGCGCCGGCATGACCCGGATCAGGTTCCACGGTCGGAGCGGTCGCGGCTCCCTCTCAGCCCGTCCTCGGGCTCCCGTGCGGACCATGTCACCGTAGCGCGCGGGTAACGTCGCCGCCATGCCCACCCTGTCTGATCCGCGGATCCGCGCACGGCTCGCGAACGCCCGCCTGTACCTCTGCACCGACGCCCGCTCGGACCGCGGCGACCTCGCCGAATTCGCCGACGCGGCGCTGGCGGGCGGGGTCGACATCATCCAGTTGCGGGACAAGACCGGCGGGGCGCCGCTGGAGGCCGGACCCGAGATCGCGGCACTGGAAGTGCTGGCCGAGGCGTGCGAGAGGCACGGGAAGCTGCTGGCGGTCAACGACCGCGCGGACGTCGCGTTCGCCGTCGGCGCCCAGGTGCTGCACCTGGGCCAGGACGACATCCCGGTGCCGCTGGCCCGCGAGATCGTCGGCGACGACGTGGTGATCGGCCGGTCCACCCATTCGGTCGCACAGGCCGAGGCGGCGGCCGAGGAGCCGGGCGTGGACTACTTCTGCACCGGCCCGTGCTGGCCGACGCCGACGAAGCCGGGCCGTTCCGCTCCGGGACTCGACCTGGTGCGCGCGACGGCGGCTTTCGGGACGTCGCGGCCGTGGTTCGCGATCGGCGGGATCGACGCCGAGCGCCTGCCGGAGGTCCTGGACGCGGGGGCGTCGCGGATCGTCGTCGTCCGGGCCATCACCGAGGCCGAGGACCCCGAGGCCGCCGCTCGCGCCCTTCGCTCTTCCCTCGCCTGACCCACCCACCCGCGTTCAGTCCTCTGGTTGCGATACATGCACGCGCAACTACCGCATCCAGAGGACTGAACGCGGGGGTCAGGGCGCGGGGGTGCGTGAGGCGGGGGCGGACGGGGTGCTCGACGGGGGTGCTTGCGAGGTCGACGGCGGGGTCGTCGGGGGCGGGGTCGACTGGGTGGTCCGCGGGACCGTGGGTGTCGTCGAGGTGGACGGCGTGGTCGACGGAGTCGACTCGGGCCTGCTGTCGCGCGTCTCCGAGGGAGACGTCGTGGACGGGGTGTCCTGCTTGTCCTGCCGCTCCGGGGCCTGTCCGCCGCCGATGATCTTCCCTATGGTCGTCCCCTCGCCGCCGCCGAAGGTCTTCCCGGTCGCGCCTTCGAAGCCGGTGATCGCGACGAGCGCGACCACGAACGCCACCACGCTGACACCGCCGATCACCGCCCAGCGCGGCTTGAACTTTCGTTCCGGAGCCTCTTCGCCGTCCGCCGGCGCGAGCCGGACGGTCTCCTGCTCCGCCGGATCGAGCACCTTGCGCCGTCCCGGCACGGTCAGCACCACGCGCGCCTTCAGCGCCGCGTCCTTCGTCCGTTGCAGGGAACGCAGGTACAGCTCGCCGCCGAGGGTCGTGATGACACTCGCCAGTCCGGCACCGGCGACGGTGCCCGCCACGCCGAGCGTGGAACCCAGCAACGCCGCGGTGATCGCGGCCATCGCGGCCGCCGTCACCTGGACGACGCGTCCCTGCTTTTCGGTCTTTTCGGTTGTCTTCTCGGAGGTCTCCTTGGTCATGATCCCGTTCTGCCGCTAGTCGGTCCTCATCCGGTCCTAACGTTCAAGGCGCGCGGGATGCTCCCTTCGTTGCCCACACGTGAGGAGCGCCACCCTGTCTGTCCAAAAAGGACTTCCAATAATTCACAATTCCTTGACATACTAAGGCATATGGAATTGGTTTCGATCGAGGAAATCCGTGACGCGGCGAGCCGGATCGAAGGCACCGCGGTACGCACACCGCTGCTGGCGCAAACGTGGGCGCCGTTGTGGCTCAAACCCGAAAGCCTGCAGGAGATCGGTGCGTTCAAGGTGCGTGGCGCGTTCAACGCGATCGCCGCCTTGGACGACGATCGGCGCGCTCGCGGCGTCGTCGCGTTTTCCAGTGGCAACCACGCGCAAGCGGTCGCCTACTCGGCGAAACGCTTCGGGATCCCGGCCGTGATCATCGTCCCGGACGTGGCACCGCGTGCCAAGGTCGAAGCCACCAAGGCGCTCGGCGCCGAAGTCGTCGAGGTCCCGATCGACCGACAGCAGTCCACCGCGCTCGCCGTCGCCGAGGAGCGCGAGCTCACTTTCATCCCGCCGTATGACCACCGCGCCGTCATCGCCGGGCAGGGGACCGTGGGCCTGGAGATCGCCGAGGACCTGCCGGACGCGGGTGTCGTGCTCGTCCCGCTCAGCGGGGGCGGGCTGGCCTCCGGCGTCGGCACGGCGATCAAGGCGCTGCTTCCCGGCACGAAGGTCATCGGGGTCGAGCCGGAACTCGCGGCCGACACCGCCGAGAGCCTGCGCGCGGGCAGGCGGATCGAATGGCCGATGGACCTGCGGGCGCGGACCGGCGCCGACGGGCTCCGCGCCCAGCCCTCCGACCTGACGTTCGCGCACCTCCAGGCGGTACTGGACGACGTCGTCACGGTTACGGAAGACGAGATCCGTGAAGCCGTCCGGACGCTGGCGTACCGGGCCCGGCTGATCGCCGAGCCGAGCGGGGCGACCGCGACCGCCGCGTTCCTGTTCCACCGCGACGCGCTGCCCGGAGGGAAGGTCGTTTCGGTCGTTTCGGGCGGCAACCTGGACCCGGCGACGCTGGCGGGGATCCTCAGCGACTAGCGGGACGGACGTGCGTCGGCGGCGAGTCGACACCGCAGTGGAGGCATTCGCCGGGATGCGGCGACTCGTCGGCGTCGGCGGTGGCGGGCCGCGCGGCAGGCGGGTCGAGGACGCCGTTGTGGATGCCGAGCGCGATCAGCCCGCCGCCGATGGCCAGCGCCGCGCAGACCAGCAACGCCGTCCGCCAGCCGGACGTCAGGGCCACCGGGTCGGTGTAGGCGGCGCCGGACAGCCCGGCGACGGCGGGGAGCACGGCGATCGCCAGCAGCCCGCCGGAGCGGGCGATGGCGTTGTTGACCCCGGACGCGACACCGGCGTACCGGTCCGGCGCGGCGGCGAGCACGGTGGCGGTCACCGGCGCGACGACCGTCGCCAGCCCCGCCCCGAACACGACGACGGCGGGCAGCACCGAGCCGAGGTACGTCGACCCCGGGCCGACCCGCATCAGCAGCAGCATCCCGGCGCCGACCAGGATCGGGCCGACGACCAGTTGCGCCCGGGGCCCGATCCGCTGCGCCAGCGCGCCCGAGCGGCCGGAGAACAGCAGCATGATCACGGTGATCGGCAGCCCGGCGAGCCCGGCCGCGGTCGGCGAGTAGCCCAGTGACACCTGCAACTGCATGACCATGAGCATCATCACGCCGCCGAGTGCCGCGTAGACGACGAACGTGAGCGCGTTGGCGAGGCTGAACGTCCGGTCGCGGAACAGCTTGGGCGGCACCAGCGGATCGGCCGAGCGGTGCTGGATCACCAGGAACGACCCCAGCCCCGCGACGCCGAGCACGATGGAGACCAGGACGACGACGTCGCCGAGACCACGTCCGGGCGCCTCGACCAGGGCACCGGTCAGCCCGGCGAGCCCGATCGCGCCGACGGCGGCCGCGAGGAAGTCCGGATGCCCGGTCGCTTCCTCGTCGCGCGACTCCGGCACGTAGCGGTGGGCGAGCAGGACGCAGACGACGGCCAGCGGCAGGTTGATCAGGAACGCCAGCCGCCACGACCACACCTGCACCAGCACGCCGCCGAGCAGCGGCCCCACCGCGGCGGCGATACCGCCGAGCCCGGACCACGCGCCGATCGCGCGGGCCCGGTCGTCGTGGGTGAAGGACGCCTGGAGGATCGCGAGCGAGCCGGGCGTGAGCAAAGCTCCCCCGATGCCCTGGAGGATCCGGGTCGCGACGAGCATCTCGGTGGACGTCGCGGCGGCGCACAGCCCGGACGCGACCCCGAACCAGACCACGCCGATCAGGAACATGCGGCGGCGGCCGTACCGGTCGCCGAGCGAACCGGCGACGAGGATCAGCGCGGCGAGCGCGAGCAGGTAGCCGTCGAGGATCCACTGGAGGCCGGCGACGGAGGCGTCGAGTTCCTCACCGATCCTCGGCAGCGCGACGTTGATGATCGTCCCGTCGAGCATCGCCATGCCCGAGCCCACGATGGTCGTCGCGAGTACCCCGCGCGCCACCGGCGTCCCCCACCGGATGCCCGCCGCCGTGTCAGTCATGGGACGACTGAATCACGACGGACGGTGCCGGGCCACCGCGAAATCGGCAAGATTCCGGAGAAAGCGATCGTTCCCGAATTTATCTGACTCGTCAGGGAAGCAGGGTCGTGACGAATTTGTAACGATCGCCCCGATAGATCGCCCTGGCGAACTCGACCGGCTTTCCGTCGGTCGCGAAAGAATGCCTCGAAAGGAGCAACATCGGCATCCCGACGTCGGCGCCGAGCATCTCCGCCTCGTGCGGTCCGGCGAGTGC
The DNA here is from genome assembly GCA_049998115.1 of Amycolatopsis sp. cmx-4-19. Classification (GTDB taxonomy): domain Bacteria; phylum Actinomycetota; class Actinomycetes; order Mycobacteriales; family Pseudonocardiaceae; genus Amycolatopsis. Next base: position 378,762 of record JAEBEO010000002.1, read on the forward strand.
GGTCTCGATCGTTTCCTCGGCCCTCTCCAGTTCCACGCCATAATGCTCCCTCAACACGGCGTAGAGCGAACCACCTGCGGAAACGTGTTTGCGCAAACCGCGGAACCGGCCGAGCGGGAGATGCGTGGTCTCCAGCGCCATCGGCTGCGAATCGGCGAGCCGGAGGCGGCGGAGGCGGAGGATCTTCGCGCCGACGCGGATTCCGAGCAGTTTCGCCAGATCGGCTTCCACCGGCAGTTCGTCGATCTCCAGCAGCTTCGACGACGGCTTGAGGCCCTGCTTTTGCATGTCCTCGGTGTAGGACGACAACTGCAGGCGTTGCGCGAGTTTCGGCTCGGCGGCGAAAGTGCCCTTGCCCTGGACCCGGTGGAGCCTGCCTTCGGCGGTCAGGTCGGCGAGGGCCTGCCGGACGGTGGTGCGCGAAACGGTGAATTCCCCCGCCAGTGCCCGCTCCGTCGGAATCGGCGATCCCGGTGGCAACGCGTCCAGCAGATCGAGCAGATGCTGTTTCAGCGCCCAGTACTTGGGTTCGCGCTGCCCGCGCATCCCTGCTGTAGCGCCCGCCTCACCCGCGGTGGTTGTCTCCAACATGACCGACTCCCTAAGCCTTCCCACTCAAACGCGCACCTGCCCCGCTAGGAAACGTACCCTTCACCACAAACGTCCATTCGGGCTAGCATTGGTCTAGACCTACTCGGGGGACGAAGGACGTCCCGGTGGAAGGGAACGAGATGACCGAACAGCGCCCCGGCGAGCACATGGCCGCGGAGATCTCCCAGCAACCCGCCATTCTGGCAGGAATCGTGGAGCGGCAGGCCGAAATCGCCGAGGTGGCCGAAGCCATCTCCCAGCGCCCGCCCAGGTTCGCACTGCTCGCCGCCCGCGGCTCCAGTGACCACGCCGCCCTGTATGCGAAGTACCTGATCGAAGTACTCCTCGGTCTCCCCTGCGGTCTCGTCTCGCCGTCCACCGCGACTTTGTACGGCGCCCGTCCCGATCTGCGGGACGTTCTCTTCATCACAGTAAGCCAAAGCGGTGGTTCGCCGGATCTCATCGAGGTCACCGAAACCGCGCGTCGCCAGGGCGCGCTGACCGTCTCGGTCACCAACACCCCGGAATCGCCGCTGCGCGCCGCCGCCGAACTCGGCGTCGACATCGGCGCGGGACTGGAAAAGGCCGTCGCCGCCACCAAGACGTATTCGGCCACCTTGCTCTCCCTTTACCTGCTGATCGACGCGGTCCGCGGCGGCAAGGGCGAGGACGCGGGCAAACTGGGCGAACTCGCGCAGCAGACCCTCGACGGTGCCGAAGAAGGCGTGCAGCGCGCGGTGGACCGCTACCGCTTCGTCGACCGGGTGCTCACCACCGGCCGCGGCTACTCCTACGCCTCGGCGCTGGAAGGTTCCCTGAAGCTGGCCGAAACCAGCTACCTCGCGGCCCGCGCGTACAGCGGCGCGGACCTGTTGCACGGTCCGGTCGCGGCCGTCGACGGCGAGACCGCGGTGCTCGCGGTGACCAGTCAGGGACACGGCGTCGGCGCGATGCAGGAAGTCCTCCAGGCCGTCGGCAAACGCGGCGCGGACGTCCTCGCGGTCGGCTCCGCCTCGGCCGACGTCCCGGCCGCCCTGCGGATCGGTGTCGCCCCTTCGGCCGAAGAGGTCGCCCCGATCCTGGAGATCCTGCCCGTCCAGCGGATCGCGCTCGGCCTCGCGCTGGCGCGCGGCGGTGACCCGGACAGCCCGCGCGGGCTGCTGAAGGTGACCAAGACCCGGTGACGCATGTCGTGGGTGTGGACGCCGGGGGCACGTCGACGCGAGCGATCGTGGTCGACGCCTCCGGCTCCGTCCTCGGCGCCGCGCACGCGGGCGGGGCGAATCCCAATTCCCATCCGCCCGCCGAGGCCGCCGCGCGGATCGCGAACGCGATCACCGGCGCGCTGGGCGGACTGGATCCGGCCGCGACGGCGGCGTGTGTCGTCGGGATGGCGGGCGTCAGCAAACTGAGTGACCCGGCGATCGCGGACATCTTCGCGACCGCGTGGAAGACCGCGGGGATCAGTCCAGTGCGGACGGTCCCCGATTCCGAGGTCGCCTACGCGTCGGCCACCTCCGCGCCCGACGGTTCGGTACTGGTGGCGGGTACGGGATCGATCGCCGGCCGGGTCCGCGGCAGGCGGATGGTCTCCACCGTCGGCGGCTACGGCTGGCTGCTCGGTGACGACGGTTCGGCGTACTGGCTGGGCCGCGAAGCCGTGCGCTCCACTTTGGATGTGCTGGGCCGGGGCGACGGACTCGGCCCGCTCGCCGTCGCCGTACTCGCCGAAGCGCTCGGACCGTCCGCAATGGACGCGGCCGTCAGCCGGGACGTGACGGAGCGGACGGCGGTGTGGCGCGCGCTCATCACGAGCGCCAACGCCGAAGCACCGATCCGGCTCGCGAGGTTCGCCCCGTTCGTCAGCGAGGCCGACCGCGCGGGAGACCCGTCCGCGGACCGGATCACCTCCGAAGCCGCCCGGCTCCTGGTGACCAACGTCATGGCCGCGCGCGAACCCGGCGAGACCACGCCGGTGGTCCTGGTCGGCAGCGTGCTGTCACCGGACGGTCCGGTCGGGGCGAAAGTCCGCGCCGCTTTGGCCGGCCTGGAGGTCCTGACCAGCACCGACGGCGTTCTGGGGGCCGCTTGGCTCGCCGCCGTCGACGCTTTCGGAGAAGGGGCGCCACGACCGGTGCCCGCTTGAAAAACACCAAAAACGACCCTTAAAAGACCAAACCATCGACTCCGGGCCCGAACTCCGGGTACCGTAGGACCCGGCCCCCGGACCCTCCCCCCTCGCCGGGGGCCGCCTTATGTCCTGGGCAGCCCGTCGGGCTCGGGGCCGGAGGGGTTCTCGCCCGCGGAATCCGTTTCGCCAGGGGCTTCCACCACCCGCAATCCGGGGTGTTCCGGCGGCAGTGTGCGATAAAGCACCCAGCCGCTCACGGCGACCGTCACCGCCACCAGCGGCCACGAAAGCAACGTCCGCGCGATACCGAGCGCGACCACCTGCCCGCTCCACCACAACGAGCCGTAGACGGCCACTCGCAGGGTGTACTGCAGGAAGACCCACACCCAGCTCGCCCGCGAATACGCGCGCAGCAGCGCGGGATCACGGCGCCAGCGGGTCTTCTGCCCGAGCACCAGCCCGACCACGACGCCGAGCAACGGCCACCGGATCACGATGCCGGCCGCCCACAGCAGCGCGCTGGCCACATTGGACAGCAGCTGGATGAGGAAGAAGTCCTCGGCGCGCCCGGTGTGCAGGGCGATCAGCGCGGCGGCGATCACCGCGGCGAGGCTCACCACGACCGCGCGCGCCCTGTCGCCGCGGGTGACGCGGTAGCCGCCGAGCAGTACCGCCACCCCGATGGCCACCCCGGCCCCCCAGGCGATCGACTGGCCCGCGATCAGCCACCCGACGACGAAGGCCGCCGGTGGGATACTCGCGTCGATGGCGCCCCGTCGCCCGCCGAGGATCTGGGCGAGCGACTCGCGCTGGGGTTGATAGGTCACCCTTACAGCCTGCCGGATCGGAGACCGCGGACACCCGCCCGGGGAGATGTTCGCCACATCACGTGTCCGGTTTACGCCTACTTGAGATGAAAAACCGCAGCGCAGGAGTGTACATCCCAGTAATGAAGATGCATGGACGTCCGACAAACCAAGACACTGTGTCGATGGGCCGAACCACGGGTTTCGCCCAGGTGGGATTGCAGGGGCGCTGCCAGCTGTTAGTTGTGGTGTACAAGTATCAACCGGGGGAACACGGACGGAAGGGGACCCAACGTGTACGGATTCGACAGCTACGTGGCGATCGGTGACAGCTTCACCGAAGGACTCAACGACGCACTGCCCGACGGCACCTTCAGGGGCTGGGCGGACAGGCTGGCGGAGATCCTGGCCGAAGGCAGGCCCGATTTCCAGTACGCGAACCTCGCCCTCCGCGGCAAGATGCTCGACGAGATCCTCGAAGAACAGCTGCCGATCGCCCTCGCGGTGAAGCCGGACGTGGTCACCCTCTGCGCGGGCGGGAACGACATCATCGTGCCCGGCGCGGACGTGGACGCCGTCGCCGCGCGGCTGGAGGCGGGGGTCGCCAAGCTGCGCGCGGCCGGGATCCCGGTGGTCATCTTCAACGGGCCGGACACCAAGTACCTGTCGGTCATGCACGTGCTGCGCGGCAAGGTCGGCATCTACAACGCGCATCTGTGGGCGATCGCCGACCGCCACGGCGCGAAGATGGTCGACATGTGGGCGATGGGCCCGTTGCACGACCGCCGCGCCTGGAGCGACGACCGGCTGCACTTCACCCCCGAGGCCCACCGCCGGATCGCGCTGCGCGCGGCCGAGGTCCTCGGCGTCCCGGTCGGCGAGGACTGGCGCGAGCCGTGGCCCGACTCCGAGCAGCCGAGCACCTGGATCACCTCGCGGCGATCCGACCTCGAATGGACGAAGGCGCATCTGCTGCCGTGGATCCGGCGTCAGCTCAAGGGCCAGTCGATGGGCGACGGCCTGTCCCCGAAGCGGCCCGAACTCGCGCCGCTGCTCCCGCTGGAGCAGATCGAACCCACCGGGGTCACCGCGATCCCGGCCGAGCAGTTGCTGGACCCGGTCCACTCGGTGCGGTCGATCCACCACCACGCGAGCTGAAGGGGACTTCCTCCGCTTCCTTCGCGATGAAGGGGCCTTTGCCCGCACCTGATGCGGGGATGGGCCCCTTTCGCATTCCCTGACCTGCCGGCCAGGCCGGGTGCCGGGCTCGGGCCGGGTGTTGCGAAAGCCACTTTCGCAACGTTGAACGTTGCGAAAGTGGCTTTCGCAACAGGTGCGCCCAGACCAGACAAGCCCAGCCCCCACCTGGCTTCCCCGACCGGGGCGCGGTGATGGGCGTTTCCTGTCACCGGGACACGGACCGGCTGCTCCGATCGGACCGATCGGTGTCACTCGACAGGGTTATGTGTCCGACCCGCCCGGCCCACCGGTGACCGAACCGCGACGGGCGCCGGAGCACACCTCTGACCACCGTCGACGCTCCTCCGGGCGGCCGGACCCGGCCCGCGGGGTCCCCCAATGGCCGCAGGCCCTTGGGCCGGACGCGGGAAAACCCGGGTCGCCAACCGGCGGGACGCGGCTTACAGTCCCTGCATGCCCGGTACCCGCTGGAGCCGCTTGCTGCCTACAGCGCTGCTGGTCACCGCCGCCTTGACGGCGATTTCGGTCTGGTCGACCTCGGACGACATCGAAGCCGACCTGATGGCGCGTGCGAAAGACGCGCTCGCGGACGTCGGTGTCACCGGCGGACAGGTGAGCTTATCCGGTCGAGACGTGCGCCTCAGCGGCTTCGCGCCGGACAAGGCCGCACAGGCGATGGACGCCATCCAGCGCGTCGACGGGGTCCGCACGGTCGAGATCTCCGGCGACACCGCCCCTCCCGCGGGCCCGGCGACCACCAGCAGTACACCGTCCACCGAACCACCCACGCCGACGAGCCCGCCGCCCAGTCCCACGCCGACGCCCGCCAAGCCGACGGACAAGGCCGGTTTCCAGGACGAGATCGACCGTCTGCTGACGGCGGCGCCGATCACGTTCGAACCCGACACCATCGAGCTGACCCCGGACGGCGAACGGGGCGCCCTCGACATCGCGAAGCTGCTCACGGACGCGCCGGGCGGACTGCGCTTCCGGATCACCGGCCAGGTGGCGACGGGTTCGGACAAGAAGCCTTCCCTGAACCGGGCGAAGACGGTGGAGCGCCTGCTGGAACGCAACGGGGTCAAGCGCGACCAGGTCTATTCCACCGAACGCAGGAACTCCGACGGCGCGGGCGGTGAGGGCCGCGGCGTCGACATCGCGGTCGAACAGCGGACACAGAGGTGATGGCGCAATGCTCTGGCTCTTCGGGCAGATCTGGCTCTGGCTGCTCATCTCCTTCGGCCTCGGCTGCGGCGTCACCTGGCTGATGACGCGGGGCGAGCGGCGCGAACACGCGGCTCCCGAACCGGTACCGGCAGGCGGGCCGGAACACGCGGCCCCGGTCCACACCGAACCCGAACCGCTCTCGGCCGAGCAGACGCAGTTCATCCCGCCTGCCCGGATCCAGGACGAAGACGAGCCGTACGACCAGGACGCGGAGGGCCACCGCGAGGGCCAGCTGATCCCGGAACCGGTGCGCCCGGCGCTGGTCCACCCTTACGAAGAACCGGAACCGGCCGCGCGGAACGGCGAGTACGGCCACGAAGCCGAGCCGATCTGGCCGAGTGACGAGGACTGGCCGCCCGCGGGCCGCGGGGCCCAGCGTCGGCCGGGGCAGAGCGGCTGACACTCACCTGGTAAATTCGGCTACGCACTGTGAGCGGGAGCCGGGTTCGTTTCTTCGATCGGGAGCCCCGGCACACGAAGGAGGCTCCGATTTGGCGCTCCCCTACTGGACGCCGCACAACCTGCTGCCCCCGGGCCGCCATCCCGCCGATCTCGCCGACGTCTACGAGCGGCTGGTTTTCGACGCACCGCACCAGAACGACCGCGAAATCCTGTTCAGCGCGCTGAACAGCTACCTGGGGGTCGCCCGGCGGATCATGCCGACCGGCCGCGCGTGGATCGGCGGCTCGCTGACCGCCCGGACCCAGCACGTGCCGCGGGGGCTCGACGTGGTGCTCATCCCGGACGAATGGGGCGCGCTCAAACGGCTCGACGACGAAGGCCGCTCGGCGCTGTACGGGCTCTTGACGCTGCGCGGGGTCATCGTCGGCCAGCCCGCCATGTACCTGGAGCAGGTCCAGCCCGTCGGCGGCATGCTCGACGGCTTCCTCTGCCGCCCCGGCGACGAGGAGATCTGGGAAGAAGTGTGGGCAGCGGATGGCAGAGGGATTCCGGAGGTGATCTGGTGAGGAACGAATTCCGGCGTATCGCCGACGAAATCCCCGGCGGCACCTGGCTCGACGACCTCGCCCGCGCGTCGGCGATGGCCGCGTACGGGAAATTCGAGCGGACGTCCCGCTCGCCGTTGCTGCGTGTTTCCGTGATCGGCGAATCGCATCTCGACGCGTACACCTTTTCCGACATCAGCCGCGCCCTGCAGGACGCGACGGCGAAGATCGGGCACATCATCCGCAACCCGTCGGGCGAGGTGACCATCGTCCAGCCCGCGGACCGGGAGAAGGCGCCGCTGATCCAGCGCGGGCAGGCGGGCAACGCGATCTTCTTCGGCTTCCCCGAACCGGCGCGCGACGACGCCCTGATCCACGACGGGCTCGAATCGCTGTCCGAACGCGCGGTCAAGGAACTGTGCGACTTCCTGCCTGCCAACGGCTCCGACGACGGCGCGCTGGACGCGGTGCTGCTGCAGCGCGACACCGTCCGCAACGCGGTCAGCGACATCGTCAACGCGGTCAGCAAGCACGCCGGGATCGGCATGGGGCTGACCCCGACCTCGGGGGACGAGCTGACTCGCAGCATGACCACGGAACAGGCCAGGATCCTGTCCGGGAGCCTGCGCGAGTCGCGGGAGGCCGTCGGCTACGAGACGGTCAGCGGCAGGCTGGACGGCGTCCGCACCCGGCGCCGGATCTTCTATCTCGAACGCGAATCGGGCGGCACGATCCAGGGTGCCGTCGCGCCGGATCTGCTCGACGAGATCAAGGAGAACCTCGACCGGCCGGTGACCGCGCGGCTGCGGGTGGTGCGCACGACGACCATCGACGGCCGCCGCGGCCGCCCGGTGCACGAACTGCTGGAGATCACCCCCGAGGTCAGTCTGTTCGATCAGTGATCGGGTTTCCGACATTCGGCGAGACCGCAATTCTCGTCAGAAAATATCGATAACCGCATGATGATCGTTGAATAATGACTTTTTCCGGCAGGTAACAATTTCGGCCATTACCCCGAACGATGGGTTAACGTCTTCGGACAGAACCCGCCGAAAGGGCATGTATGCCGACCGACCCACCGCTCCCGCATCCCCCTGCCACCCGCTACGGCCCGGGATTCGCCACGCACGGGACCCGGCACCGCAAGCCCAAGAACGGCCTGGTCATCGCGGGTTTTCTCAGCGGACTGGCAGCGTTCGGCGTCGCGTTCGTCCCTCTCGCCGGGATTGCCGCGTGGCCGCTCGCCGTAATCGGAATAACTCTTTCCGTGATCGGTTTGATCAAAATCAAGAAGGGCGAAGCGGACCGGAAGGGAATGGCTGTCGCGGGTCTGGCGCTTTCCCTCGCCGCCTTGCTGGCCGCCGGCGGGTTACTGGTCTACACCAACTTCTTTGCTACTGGCGAGTCGGGACTTCATCTGCCGGCGGTCGCCGGGGACAAGAACACCGTCGAGTTCGTCGTCAGCGCGTCCGGCGGCGCGACCGTCCGGTACGGCTCGCTCAACGACCAGCGGACCGAGACCACCCCGGCCAGTACCGACGAATGGCGCGGCACGGCGTCGTTCAACTCGGGTGACTACCTGCTCACCGTCACCGCGGACACCCGGAACTCGACGGTCAGCAACCAGATCAGCTGCTCGATCCTGGTCAACGGCACGAAGGTGGCGGAGAACAAGGGGCAGACCATCGCGTTGTGCACCGCCAGTTCCGGCTGACGCCCGCATTCAGTCCTCTGGTGGCGGTACTTGCCCGCGCAACGACCGCAACCAGTCCTCTGAACGCGAAGAAGGCGGACGCCGCCTGGCGGCCGGCCGGTATCGCCCCCAACCTCCACCGGCCGGACCGCCACGAGCCGCTCCTGGCGGCTCTTCAGACGGACCACCACCGGGGTCCGCCCGAGCGTCGGTCCCTACCGACCGCCCCTCCCCTAGGGCTCGACCGACGCTGAAGCGGACCCTACGCGCGCGAAAGGCAACACCACTAAGAATCCGCTAAGGATCACTCACGGACTCTCGCCGAGGTCCGTGAGTTCCGCACGGACCAGCCCGGCGAGCTTGGGATTGGCGTCCTCCAGGATCTTCAGCGCCAGCGCGAACTGCTCGCGGGCACCGTCCACATCCGACCCGGCCCGCAGCACCCGCCCCAGCGTCAGCCGCAGCACGCCCTCCTGGAGCGTGAACCGCCTGCTGATGGTCAGGTCGACGGCCTCCCAGATGTACCGCTCCGCGGCGGCCAGCTCGCCGATCTTCATGCTCAGTTCGGCGAGGTTGTTCAGCGAGACGACGACGTAGCTGTCGTCGCCGAGGGTCCGGTCGATCTCCAGCGAGGTGACCTGGTGCCCGATCGCCTCGATGAACCGGCCGGCCCGTTTTTCCGCCTCCGCGCAATTGTTGAGCGCCTGTCCGCGCAGTTCGAGGTCTCCGGTCCGGCCGGTCTCCTCGATGGCCTGCCGTAGCTTCGCGATGGCCTCGTCGAACCGGGCCAGCAGGGTCAACGCGCTGCCGAGGTGGATGTTCGCGGAGACCATCAGCCGGGTGTCGCCGATCGCGGTCGCCAGTTCGAGGGCGCGTTCGGCGTCGGCGAGGCAGCCCTGCGGCAGTTCGAAGGTGAGCGCGATGGCGCAGCGGGAGATCAGCATCCAGCAGCGGCCGAGGACGTCGCCGGACAGCTCGGCGGCCGCCAGGCCGATTTCGACCAGCCTCGTCCACTCGTCCAGCAGCGGATAGACCGCGCGGTAGGTGTGCGCGACCCTCGCGAGCCGCCAGACGTCGTCGTGGCGACCGGCGGCGCGGGCCGCTTCGAGGACCTCCAGGAGGTTCTCCCACTCCGCGGCGAACCAGTCCTGCGCGTCGGAGAAGGAGTTCATCGGCGGGGTCTGCGCGTCGGTCAGGACGCCGCCGAAGTCGAGCGGGTCGACGATCCGCAGCATCTTGCGGCGCGCCCGGTCCGCCACGGCCTGATAGAACCGGATCGAGCGCGAAAGGACGTCTTCCCGGTCGGACTCGTCGAGTTCGTTCTCCGCCAGCTCCCGCAGGAACAGCCGGACGAGGTCGTGCGGGACGAAGGCGTCGCGGCCGGTCTCGGCGAGCAGGTTGTGCGCGGCGAGCACGCGCAGATGCCGCCGCGCCTCGGCCACGGTGATCCCGCCGATGGCGGCCGTCAGAGGGGAACCGGCGGAAACGCACTGGACGACGCCGAGCCGCAGGAAGGTGTTCGCGACGTCGGACGGCAACCCCCGGAACGAGACGTCGAACGCCGCACGGACGCCGTCGTCGGGCCCTTCGACGTCGAGCGCGGCCAGCCTGGTGCGTTCGTTGCCGAGCTCGTCGACCAGATCCTGCGCGGACCACTGCGCGCTGGCGGCGAGCCGGGCACCCGCGATCCGCAGCGCGAGCGGGAGGTAACCGCAGAGCCGGGCGAGCGCGTGGTTGAGATCGAAGCCCGCGGGCCCGGCCAGTTCCTCGATCAGCCGGACGGCGTCGCCGGGCGCGAGCGTGCCGAGCACGCGCAGTTTGGCGGCGTTGGACACGGCCAGCCCGTCGAGCCGGGAGCGGCTGGTCACCAAGGCCATCGAACGCGAGCCCGGCGGCAGCAGCGGCCGCACCTGCTCGGCCGAGCGCGCGTTGTCGAGGATCACCAGCATCCGGCGGCCCGCGATCATCGAGCGGTACAGCGCGATGCGTTCGTGGACCTGTTCGGGGACGCCGTCCGCGGGCACCCCGAGGCCGAGCAGGAACTGGATGAGCAGTTCGGCGGGCTCCAGCGGCGGGTGGTGCGGGTCGAAACCCCGCAGGGAGGCGAAAAGGATGCCGTCGGGGAAGCGGCGGGCCGCGCGATGCGCCCACCAGACCACGAGGCTGCTCTTGCCGATCCCGGCGGTCCCGGTGACCACGCCGACCGCCGTCTCCCCCGCTTCGGCCCGCTCGGAAAGGTCGTCGAGCCAGGCGAGGTCGGCTTCGCGGCCGGCGAGGTTCGGCACGGCGGGCGGCAACTGCTGCACCGGCGTGGCCGCGTGTTCGGCCTTCGGTTCGCTGACGACCTTGACCGGCAGGTCGTCGTTGAGCACGCGTTCGTGCAGCCACCGCAGATCCGCGCCGGGTTCGACGCCGAGTGTGCGCAGGGTGGCGCGGGAGACCGTGCGGTACAGCTCCAGCGCGTCGCCGCGGCGTCCGGAGTGGTACAGCGCGCGCATCAGCTGACCGGCCGTGCGTTCGGCGAGCGGATTCGCCCGGACCAGCGGGCTGAGCTCGACGATCAGCTCCGCGTGCCTGCCGAGTTCGAGATCCGCGTCGACCCTGGCGCCGTGGACGGCGAGCCGCAGGTCCTCCAGTTCGGGCGCGCGGACCGAACTCGGCACGCCCGCGAGCGCGGGGCCCTGCCAGAGCGACAGGGCGTCGGCGAGCAGCTCGGAGGCCTTGCCCGGTTCCTCCGCGGTCGCCTGGTCCAAAAGGGACCGGGCGCGGTGGACGTCGACCCGGCCGGGTTCGACGGTGAGCCGGTAGCCCGGCGGCGCGGTCAGGATCTGGGCACCGCGCGGATGGTCGCCCTGGATGTCGCGGAGCACGCGCCGCAGATGCGAGACGTTGCCGTGGACGATCGTGCGGGCGGTCGCCGGCGGATCGTGCCCCCACAGCGCGTCGATGATCTCGTCGAGCGCGACGACCTTGTTGACCTTCAGCGCGAGCAGCGCGAGAAGCCCGCGGACACCGGGGCCGCCGACCGGGACCGGCCGGTCGCCGTCGAGCAGCTGCACGGGGCCGAGGAGCCGGAAGCGGGCAGGCGAATCGTTTTCGGCCATGATCGCCCCCTCCCCCCGATCTCTCCCCTTACCGGAATGGCCAACCTACCGCGCGAGGACGCCACCAACCAGAAAACGGTCATTCGGGCAAAAGAAAATGGCTCCGTGCCATCAGTCCCGATCTGATGGCACGGAGCCGGGAGATGTCCGATTTGGGCCGCCTGGGGGCGCGACCCACACCGGACATCGGCGTCCACGTCCGGCGGGTGGGCTCACCCCGAGCGAAGAACCCGTTCGGCCGTCGACAGCAGCTACGTGAGCGAGCCCACTGACCCGCACACGTGGCGATAACGTAACAGGGCGCACATCACTCGCTACAAGCGCCCCATCACGCTGCGCATATCACCGGGTCAGCGGGCTGCTGTCCCGGCCCGCGATGAACGCGGGCCTCGGCTCGATCGCGGCGAAGGGCTCTTGCAGGGCGTTCTCGACACTGTTGAAGACCACGAAGATGTTCGACCTCGGGTACGGCGTGATGTTGTTCGACGAACCGTGCATCACATTCGAATCGAACCAGAGCGCCGAACCGGCCTGGCCGGTGAATTGGTCGATTCCGTATTCGGCCGCGAGCGCGGTGATGTCTTCCTCGCTCGGCACACCGACCCGCTGCTCTTTCAGCGAACTCTTGTAGTTCGCCTCCGGGGTTTCCCCGGCGCATTGGACGAAGGTCCGGTGCGACCCCGGCATCACCATCAGCCCCCCGTTGAACGGGTAGTTGTCGGTGAGCGCGATGGAGCAACTGACGGCACGCGGCGACGGCATGCCGTCCTCGGCGTGCCAGGTCTCGAAGTCCGAGTGCCAGTAGAACCCGGTGCCCTTGAAGCCGGGCATGTAGTTCACGCGGCTCTGGTGGATGTAGACCTCGGAGCCGAGGATCTGCCGGGCCCGGTCGAGCACGCGGGGGTCGCGGACGAGTTCCGCGATCAGCTCGCTGGTCTCGTGGACGTCGAAGATGGAGCGGACCTCACCGGTCTTGGCCTCGGTGATGACCCGCTCGTCGTCGCGGTGGTCCCCGGACGACAGGCGGACGAGTTCCTGCCAATAGGTCTGGACCTCGCCGGGCGACAACAACTGGTCGACGACGGTGTAGCCACGGGCTTCGTGGTTGGCGAGCGTGGCCGCGTCGAGCGGACCGTCGGCCCCGGTGCCCCAGACGGTGGGGTGCGGCCTGGGCAGGTGTTCGGGCTTACCCGTGATGCGGGTCGGGTAGCTGTCGTCGACTCGGGTGTCGGTCAGCGTCAATGCAGTCGCCTCCTCGAGCGATTTTCACGGTTCGGTGACAAGCGGGTACACCCCGTTCTCGTCGTGGACCTCGCGGCCGGTGACGGGCGGGTTGAACACGCAGACACACTTGATCTCGGTCTTGGGCCGGACCTGGTGCTTGTCGTGGTCGTTCAGCAGGTACAGCGTGCCCGGCTTCAGCTGAAAGATCTCGCCGGTGGCGGTGTTCTCCAGCTCGCCTTCACCGGAGGTGACGAAGACCGCCTCGATGTGGTTCGCGTACCAGAAGTCATTGACCGTCCCGGCGTACAGCGTGGTCTCGTGCACCGAGAAGCCGACGCCCTCCTTGGCCAGGATGATGCGCTTGCTACGCCAGTTCGGGGTCTTGATGTCGGCGTCGGTGTCGGTGACCTCGTCGAGTGTTCTGACAAGCAACGGACAACTCCTTCTCGTTCTCGGTTGGGGGCGGTCAGTTCAGGACGGTGGCGATGGACTCGTCGATGATCGACAGGCCCTTCGTGAGTTCGTCGTCGGTCAGGGTCAGCGGCGGCAGCAGCTTCATGACCTCGCCGTCGGGGCCGGAGGTCTCCATCAGCAGGCCACGCTCGAACGCGGCGGCACAGACCTTGCCCGCGAGGTCGCCGTTGGCGAATTCGAGGCCACGGGCCAGGCCGCGGCCCTTCGCGAACAGGTTCGCGTCCGGGTACGCCTCGACGATGCCTTGGAACGCCGCGGCGATGCGCTCGCCCTTGGCCTTGGTCGACTTCTCCAGCTCGTCGTCGCTCCAGTAGACGCGCAGCGCCTCGGTCGCGGTGACGAACGCCGGGCTGATGCCGCGGAAGGTGCCGTTGTGCTCGCCGGGCTCCCAGACGTCGAGGTCCGGGCGGATCAGCGTGAGCGCCATCGGGATGCCGTAGCCGCCGATGGACTTCGACAGGCAGACCATGTCGGGTTTGATGCCGGCGTCCTCGAAGCTGAAGAACGGGCCGGTGCGGCCGCACCCCATCTGGACGTCGTCGAGGATCAGCAGGATGCCGTGCTTCTTGCACAGGTCGTCGAGGGCCTTGAGCCACTCGACGCGCGCGGCGTTGATGCCGCCCTCGCCCTGGACGCCCTCGACGATCACGGCGGCGGGTTCGTTGAGCCCGCTGCCGGAGTCGCCGAGCAGCTTCTCGAAGTAGAGGAAGTCCGGGATGGAGCCGTCGAAGTAGTTGTCGTACGGCATCGGGGTGGCGTGCACCAGCGGGACGCCGGCGCCGCCGCGCTTCATCGAGTTACCGGTCACCGAGAGGGCGCCCAGCGTCATCCCGTGGAAGGCGTTGGTGAAGTTGATGACCGATTCCTTGCCGGTCACCTTGCGCGCGAGCTTCAGCGCGGCTTCGACCGCGTTCGCGCCACCGGGGCCGGGGAACACGACCTTGTAGTCGAGTTCGCGCGGCGCGAGGATCTTTTCCTTGAAGGTCTCCAGGAAGTCCCGCTTGGCCACGGTGAACATGTCGAGCGCGTGGGTGACGCCGTCACGGGCGATGTAGTCGATCAGGGCCCGCTTCAGCGCCGGGTTGTTGTGCCCGTAGTTGAGTGCGCCGGCCCCCGCGAAGAAGTCGAGATACGCCTTGCCGTCTTCGTCGTACAGGTAGCTCCCCTGCGCCCGGTCGAACACCACGGGCCAGCCACGGCTGTAACTGCGTACTTCGGATTCGAGTTCCTCGAAAATGGTCATGATGTTTTCTTTCTCCCTGTGATCCCCGGCTTCAAGTTCTACTGGCTGCTGAGCGGACCGATTCGGTACAGGTCTTCTTGCTCATGCGTTCCGTCCTCGGCCGGGAAATCCGTCGCGGAGAACAGATCCTGGCGTTCCAAGGTGGTGTTCCACCGCTTGGCGAACGAGGTGAACAACCGGATCGAAGCCTCGTTGTCCGGGGTGATCGTCGTTTCGAGGTACCGCACGCCCTGGGCGACAAGACGGCCGAACAACTCGTCGAGCAGCGTCCCGGCCAGGCCTTTTCCGCGCTGGGACGCGTCGACCGCGACCTGCCAGACGAAGCCGGTGTCCTGCTTCCGATACCCGATCACGAAACCGACGGGGGTGCCGTCGACTTTCGCGACGACGGAGGTGTCCGCGAAATCGCGGCACCACAACATATAGGCGTAGGCCGAGTTGAGATCCAGCTTCTTCGAATCGCGCGCGATACGCCAGAGCTCGGCACCGTCTGCCTTGGTCGGGTATTCGATCAAGTGCTTTCCGGACATGTTCAAGAAACGTACCGGAGGTTTCGGGCGCGGTCAGGTCAGCGCAGCGGCGGCAACGCGGCTACCTGCAACAACCCTGAAACACACGTGATTAAGGTAACGGTAACGTTTGGCGCGCAGCACTGGTGGGTAAGGCCGCCTCGTCGCGGTCCCACCGGATGTGACGATACCAACTGTCACCACCCGGTCGCAGGGTCAGGCCACAATTCGGCGGTTCAGCGGCGCCGCCTCCGCCGGAACACGGAACCGATCGGGGTCCAGACGGCGGGCAGCAGAAGCAGCAGACAGACCACGAGCCACCACACCGGTGCCTCGCCGCGCCGCCAGCCCGCGACGACGTCGCCGAGCCACCCGAACAGCGGATCCCGCACCGGTGGCAGGAACGCCGCGAACAGTAACCCGGTCCCCGCCAGCACGGCCAGCACCGTGAGCACCATCCGCCACGTCTTGCGCAACGTCATCAGGCTGACCATGAGGAACACGATCGCGCCCGCGGCCACCGGGACACCGACCCACTGCAGCACCGGGCCGCCCTGTCCACCCAGGACGAAACCCGCCAGCACGGTGATCAACGCGGCCAGCACGTTCCACGGCGACGGCAGGGTGGCCGCGCCCCGCGTGATCCACCAAGCGCTGCGGCCGGCGGCCTGCGCGAAGGTGGCCGCCGGCCGGACCGATTTCGGCACCCGCGTCGCGCCGACGGCCGCGTTGATCCCCGCGGCACCCGCCTTGACCAGCGTCTTCGTCAGCAGCATCGAGCCACGTTCGTGTTCGAACCGTTCGGCGGAGACCTGGCACGCCTGGAACGCGTGCTGCGTCCGGTCGTCGTCCTCCGGCACGTCCTTGATCAGTTCGCGGAACCGTTCCGACGGTTTCCCGTTGCCCTTGGCTTTTTTCGCGTCGTGCCCGCAGTGGAGGCCGACGCAGGGCAGTTCCTCGCGCGCGATCTCCAGCTGCCGGACCCTGGCGAGCACCATGGCCGTCACCGGCATACTGACCGGAAGCGTGGCTTCCCCTTCCACGTCACCGAGTTCGCCGTCCAGGCCGAGGAAAGCGAGCTCACCGGCCACTTGCGCACGCAACGCCTCTGCTTCCGCCGGGGACAACCCGTCTTCCGTACCCGGCTGCCGCCAGCCGATCTCCTTGAACGCCTCCCGCACCCGGACCCGGAAGGCGTCCCGTCCGACGACCTCACGCAACAGCCGCAGGCGTTTCGGGTCGAGCAGGCACTGGATCAGCCAGCCCGCGCCGTCGACCCGGCCCCACATCCAGTCGTTCGCCCGCCACGACGCCTTGTAGAACGCGCCGAAGTAGTCGGCCTGCATGCCGGTGAGCTTGTCCCACGATCGGCGTCGCCGCATGTCCAGCAGCGTCCGCGAATCCGCGCTCACCTGGACGAGGTCGACCCGCTGGTCGACCGACGGTGCCTGCGCGAGCAGGCCCCGGGTGGCGATGTGCAGTCGCACCAGCCGCGACGTGACGACCGGGTCGCCCGCGCTCTTCTCGTCCGAGGTGAGCCCCGTCCAGGCGAGCAGCGTGCTGACCGTGTCCCCGGCTTCGGTGTTCGGTTTCGCTCGCGCCAGCGGCAACAGGATCGGCGTCGCCTGCCGGAGCGCGGCGACCACCAGCGGCCAGGCCTCCTTCAGCGTGTCCGAGCGGCCGAGTTTCGCCCACTCCTTGGCGAGGCCTTCGATCCAGGCGGCCAGCGTGACGTCGGCGGGCGGCGGTTCCCGCGTGCCGACCCAGGTCGCGAGCCGCTGCCCGCGGGAGGCCTTGTGCCGTGCCTCGTGCAGCAGGACGCGGCAGCGGTTGAGCTGGACAGCCTGCTCCGGCGCGGGATCGAGCCGGAAACCCGCGTTGACCAGTTGCAGACCGGTGGCCACGGAGTCGTCCAACGCGGTGGTACGGAACGCGATCAGGTCTTCGAGCGGGCACGAGTCCTTGGGTGGTTCGGCGGGGAGGCCGTCACGCAGTCCTTCCGCCGCGGCCGCGCGCAACTGCGCCGCCGTCCCGGACGCCCACTGCCTGCCCGGATCGTCCACATCGGACAGTGACAGCCTGCGTGTCGCCTCGCGGACCAGCGCGGTGGCGTCCTCCTGCACCCGCCGGTCGCGGTAGTCGTCCATCAACCGCTGGTCGACCAGCGCGTCCGGGCCGCCGCGAACCCCCATCGCGGCGAGGGAGACGCGGGTGCCCCTGGTGCGGACGACGGCGTCGTTGTGCCTGGTCAGGTCTTCGAGTTCGGCGCTGATCGTCTGGCTCAGCACGGTACCGACGACCTTGCTCATCGCGCTGCCGAGCAGCGGCGGCCGGTCCGCGTCCACCTCGACCGGCTCGGCCTCGCGTTCCGCCGTCGGCACCACGTACAGCAGCAGGCGCCGGACGTCCGAATGCGACGGTCGTTCGAAGATCTCCCGCAACGCCGGGCGCAACGGCTTGTTCAGCAGCACCCCGCCGTCAGTCAGCCAATGCGACCGGGTGACGTCGGTGTACGGCGTCATATCCGGGTGCAGTGCGTCGGTCCTGCCGCCGATCGGCATCCGGGACAGTTCGAACGCGCCGGGGAACGACGCGGTGGAGCGCGCGGCCAGCGCGAGCGGGCCCACCACGTCGTTCGTCCACAAAGGACCATCGAAGCGGAACAGCAGGCGGTGTTCGGTGTCCCGCACCAGATTGCCCAGCGCGTCGTCGAACCGGGTCGTCTCACCGTCGATCATCGTGCCGGTGAGGAGCACGGTGATGTCGGGACAATCGGGTTTCACCGTCGCCTTGTCCGTGATCCGGTGCAGTGCGTCCTTCAGATCGCCCAGGAGCACCTTGTCGCCGTCGAGCAGCGAACGCGGCGCCTTCTCACCGGGCTCGCGGATGAGATTGTCGAGCGAGCCCGTGCTGATCCACGTGTCGCGCAACACCTGCGGGCTCGACCGGAACGCCTCGGCCAGCCCGAGGCAGGCCGCGTTGATCCCGCCCGCGCTCGTGCCGGTGAGGACGTCGAGCGAGACCGTGGCGTCGAGCAGGTTCAGCAGGGCCCGGTACGGCCCCCCGGATCCCGGGGATCTCGACGCCTGCAGCAGATGCGAGGTCTCGGTGGCGACCCCGCCCATCCAGACCGCGAGGCTCGCCCCGCCCACCATGGTCATCGCCAGCCGGATCTCCTGCGGCCACGGGCTTCCCGCGTCGGCCATATGCGCCCTCCCCAAGGCTTGTGCAGGAGCACCTTAGACCGGACGGATGAACCGGTGTACCACCGATCGTGCCGAGATTCGTTCACCCGTAAGGGCAGTTCACCCCACGGTCAGGACGATCTTGCCGAACTGGCGGTTGGATTCCAGGTACCGGTGCGCCTCGACGACGTCGTCGAGCGGGAACGTGCGATCGACCCTCGACCGGAACGAGCCGCCGCGGATACCCGCGCGGACGAAGGCGTTGGCGCGGCGGAGACGTTCGGGGTTCAACGTGATGGAGAAAGCGTTGAACATCCGCATCGTCGGCGCGAACCAGAGCGGGAACGGGGTTTCCTTGGTGTCGAGCGCGCCGTAGATCACCAGCGCGCCGCCCTCGGCGGTGGCCTCGGCCAGCTCGCGGACACCTTCCCCGGCGACCGGGTCGAAGACGAGGTCCGCGCCGCGGCCGCCGGTGAACGCCTTCGTACGCTCGACGACGTCCTCCTCACTCGTGACGATCACGTGCGCCGCACCGGCTTCCAGCAGGCGGTCCTTCTTGGCGGGTGTGCGCGTGGTCGCGATGGTGGTCGCGCCGACGTGGTTGGCGATCTCGATCGCGGCCAGCGCCGTCCCGCTCGACGCCGCCGTGATCAGCACCGTGTCGCCCGCCCGGACCTTGCCTTCGTCGATGATCGCGCCGTAGCCGGTGAGCAGCGAGCCCCACATGGTGACCGCGTCCACGGAATCGAGCCCTTCCGGACGGTGCAGCGTGGCGGCCGCCGGGACGATCGCCTGTTCGCCGTAGACGCCGTACTCCTTCTGGGAGAACCCGGCGATCGTGGTGATCCGGTCGCCCTTCTCCAGGCCGGTCACCTCCGGTCCGACGGCGTCGACGACGCCCGCGGAGGTGTAGCCGAGATTCGCCGGGAACTCTTCGGCACGCTCGAAGTAGTAGCCACCGCGGAACATCGCCTCGGCACGGTTGAGGCCGATCGCCTCGATGGAGATCCGGACTTCGCCAGGACCGGGCTCGCCGATCTCGACGTCCACGACCTCCAGCACCTCGGGTCCGCCCTCGGCGCGGAAACGTACTGCCTTGCTCATGATCATCCCCTTGGAGAGTTCGTTACGACTTGTAACGGGGGACATCGTCTGTCACGATCGAATCCGCTGGAAGACGGCACTTTCCTGTGACGACGGCACAAGCCTGTTACGAACGAGGTCAGCACGATGAGCGACGCCGAAGATTTTTCCGCCGAGGAGCCCTGCTCGCTGCGAGAGGTGCTCGGACTGGTCGGCGACAAGTGGACGATGCAGATCCTGGTGCGGCTCACCGACGGGCCGCGGCGGTTCAGCGAACTCGAACACGGCATCGAGGGGATCAGCCGCCGGATGCTCGCGCTGACGCTGCGGAACCTCGAACGCAACGGCCTGGTGACGCGGACCGTCCACGCGGAGGTCCCGCCACGCGTCGAGTACGCGATCACGCCCCACGCCGCCGAACTCGACGCACCCCTGCACGCCCTCTCGGCCTGGGCCGCGAAGCACCGCTCCCTCGTGGGCGCCTCGCGCCGCTCCTACGACGCCACCAAAGCTTCCTGACCCCCTCCGCCCCCTGGGTCGTGAGTGGCAAGTGTCGTTCTAACCCTCTTCACCACTCACGACCAACCCGCGCCCTCCCCGGGGTGGGTCAGACGGCGAAGTGTTCCAGCAGGAGGACTTGGGCTTCACCGACGGCGAAGCCGAGGAAGGCGCCGGTCGCGATCAGGATCCATTCGTCCTGCTGGAACGCCGGCCTCAGCAGGCCCTCGAACTCGCGCGGCGACAACTCCTTCATCTTGGTCACCAGCACGTTCCGGATGTCCATCGCGTCGTTCGCGTAGTCCTCGACGTACCGCATCGTCTCCGGCAGCTTGTCCATGATCTTCTCGGCGATGTTCAGCTTCATGTCCTGATACCGCCTGCTGCCGACGGCGAACACCACCAGCGGTTTCCCCGCGCCGATCCGGCGGCCGAGCTGTTCGTCCAGCTGACGCTGGATCAGGCCGAGGACCCGGTCGGATAACGGGCCGTGCAGCACCGCCTCGATCACGTTGTGCGGGGTGATGATCTCCTGCGCGATCAGCGCGCCGTACGCCTCCGCGACCTCGCCGCGCCGCTTCAGGAACAGGCCCTGCCACCGCACGCCGAAGTACCGGCGCTCTTCGAGCGGATAGAAGATCATCCGCAGCGCCAGCCAGTCGGTGAACCAGCCGGTGAAGAGCCCGAACAGCGGCATGATCAGCGGGAATGCGAACAGGACCCAGGCGATCATCTGGATGACGCCGATCAGTCCGCCGAAGAAGATCCCTGACCGGGCGATGAACTTGAACTCCTTCTCGCCCGCCTCCTGAAAGATCCGGTTCAGCAGCCGCTTGTCCTTGACCAGTGCGGTGACCACCATGCCCTTGAGGTCGAACACACTGTCCACATCGGACTTGATGAGCTCCAGTACGGCGGCGACCATCTTCGGTGTCTCGGCCTGGACACGCTGGATCACCAGCCGCTGCATCCCCACCGGCAGCGATTCCCACAGTCCCGGCCGGTAGTGCGCGGCGACGTCGCGCACGATGTCCTCGACCGCGGCTCGCAGCGGCTTTTCGATCTCACGCGCGATTCTCTGCGGATCCAGCCGGGCGACGACTTCCGCCGGTTTGATCAGCTGTTCGGTCATCGTGTCGCAGGCGATGCTCGCCATCCGCGCGGCGCGTTTGGGCACGATGCCCTGCCAGCCGAGGAACGGTTTGACGCCGATGAACTCGACCGGCTGGAACATCATCCGGATCGCGACGAGTTTGGTGGTGTACCCGATCAACGCGGCGACGATCGGGATGGAGACGTAGATCGGCCAATGCTGGGCGAAGTCGGCGAGGATGCCGTCGAGGAACGCGCCCATACCCGGGTTCAGCCGATGCTCGGGTCGCAGGCCTGCCAGAAGTGGGCGCCGAGCCGGGAGATGTGCACCGTGCGCTTGACGAATCTGGTCCGCTTGACCGACTTCTCCGCCTCACGGACGGTCTCGTCGGTCAGCAGGATCTCGTACTGGGTCTCCAGTGACGGGACCTCTTCGTCCAGCTCGACGAGGCCGAGCCCGATCAGCCGGGTGAGGTAGCCGGGCACCTGCTCCGGCAGCGACACCCCGGCCGCCTTGCCGACGGTGGAGGCGTTGCGCAGCACGAACCGCCCGGCGCCGCCGAGGTTGGTCCGCTCCGCGACGTCGACGGCGGGGAACGGCGAACCGTCCGAAAGCGCGGAAAGGATGCGGGCCTCGTCCGGCGTCAGCTGCCGCAGGATGATCGCGTAGAGGTACTCGCGGGCCCGCTCACGGCCGAAGCCGATCGAGTGATTCAGCAGCTCCGCCATCGCCGCGCGGAGTGGTTCGAGCTGGGCACGGGTGTGCACGAGGGTGATCGTCGCTTCGACGGGGCGCGCACCGCTGGGGTCCCGCCGGTTCATCGCGGACGCCGCGGTCAGCGCCGCGTGATACGGATCGTCGACCTCGTCGAGGCGACGGCGCAGTTCCGTCAGCAGCTGCCGTTCACCCTGTTTGAGGACCTGTTCGGCAATCTCGACACCGGGCAGTTTCCGGGTGAATTCGAAGCCCGTGCGGGCGGCCCAGCCCGCCAGCTGTCCCGCGCGTTTGGCGAAAGCGGCCAGGTCGTCACCGGCGGGTCGTTCGTTGCTCACGGGCACTCCCCTCGCGTTCGCGCTGATGCTACCCGCGAGTAGGCCGAATGGTCGAAATTGTGATCGACGAGGATGTTTGGATGGCCGGATGAGCTTCACGCGCTGGGGTCCGCCGATCGACGTCCTCCCGCTGTTCGCGCGCGAGGAGCAGGCCTTGCTCGATGTCCTCACCGGTCTCGACGCCGATCAGTGGGCCGCGCCGACGGTGTGCGCGGGCTGGACGGTGCACGATCTCGCCGCCCACATCCTGGGCGGCAAACTCGGCAGGCTGTCCCGCGACCGTGACGACTATCGAATGACGGCGCCCCGCGAGGGCGAACCGTTCGCGAGGTTCATCGACCGGATCAACGACGAATGGGTGGTCGCGTGCCGACGGCTGTCGCCCGAGGTGCTGTTCGCGATGCTCGTCGACAGCACTTCGCAGCTCGCCGAGATGTGGGGACGCGCCGACCTCGACGCCCTCGGCGAGCCGGTGGGCTGGGCCGGGGACGAGCCCGCGCCGGTCTGGCTCGACGTCGCCCGCGAGTACACCGAGTTCTGGGTGCACCAGCAACAGGTCAGGGAGGCCGTCGGGGCACGGACGCTCGACGGGGCCGAGTTCCGCGGCCCGGTGGTCGACACCTTCGTCCGCGCGCTGCCGCACACCCTTCGCGACGTCGAAGCACGCGTCGGCAGGCAGGTCGTCTACACGGTGACGGGGCAGGGCGGCGGGAAATGGACGGCTCGACGGACCGGCGACGGCTGGGAGATCGACCGCGTCGCCCCGACGTCGCGCTCGCCGCTGGCCTCGGCGACGACGGACGCCGACACGTTCTGGCGGCTGTGCACCCGGAACCCGGCGGACCGGGACCGGGTGACCCTCAAGGGGGACGAAAACGTTTGCGCCACCCTGCTCGGGATGACGTCGATCATCGTCGGCTGACGCTCAGCGCAGCAGGTGCCGCGACTTGGCCTGCTTGCGCAACTGCAGGATCCTCGCCCCGCCGACCAGCGCGACGAGGGCGCCGCCGGCGATCACGGAGAACAGCATCGCGACGGCCAGCGGCATGCTGCCGGACATGCCCAGGAAGTGCACGGTGGCGGTGTCGAGGTTCTGCAGGATGAAGATCAGCAGGAAGACCAGCACGACCAGCGCCACGATGACGGCGATCCAGGTCCCGCTCACCCGCGTGCGCTTGAGCTTCGGGACGGCGTCGGACTTCCCGCTGTGGCGCCCGCCGCCGGCCGCTTCGGACGGCTTGACGGGCTCGGCCGGAACCTCGGCGGCACCCTCCTGCGGCTGCGTCATGCACGACAGTGTCCGCCGAAGTCGGCTTGATCGCGCTCTCAAGCGTCCGAACGGGTGACCTCGTCCGCCGCGCGAAGCACGCGCAAGGTGTTCTGCCCGGCGAGCTTCGCGCAATCCGTCTCGCTCCAGCCGCGTTCCAGAAGCGCGGCGAAGAGGACCGGGTACTTCGAAACGTCCTCAAGGCCTTCGGGCAGCGTCGCGACTCCATCGTAGTCTCCGCCGAGCCCGATGTGATCGACTCCGGCCACTTCACGCGCGTGCTCGATGTGGGCGACGACGTCGCCGATGGACGCCTTCGGCTTCTCCGGGCCGCCTCGCTCCGCGGTGAACTTCGTGCGAAGGTCGAGGTTCCGGTAGTCCTGCCCGGCGGCATCCATGTCCTGGCGAAGCTGGTCGTCCCACTCCGCGACCTTCGGCGAGATGAAGCCCGGCACGAACGTCACCATCGCGACGCCGTCCTTGGCGGCCAGCGTCTCCAGGACGTCGTCGGGGATGTTGCGCGGGTGGTCGTTGACCGCGACGCACGAGGAGTGGCTGAAGATCACCGGCGCGGAACTGACCTCCAGCGCGGCGCGCATCGTGCTCGGCGCGACATGCGAGAGGTCGACCAGCATGCCGATCTTGTTCATCTCGCGGACGACGTCGCGACCGAAATCGGTGAGCCCGTCGTGCGTGGGCTCGTCGGTGCCGGAGTCGGCCCAGGTGGTGTTGTAGTTATGGGTCAAGGTCATGTACCGGACGCCGAGACGGCGCAGAATCCGAAGCACACCAAGGGATTCCGCGATGCTGTGGCCACCTTCGGCGCCCAGCAGCGAGGCGATCTTGCCGTCGCGGAACGCGGCTTCGGCTTGGTCGGCGGTGTCCACGAAGGCCAGGCGGTCGGGGTACCGCTCGATCATCTGGTGCACGATCTCGATCTGCTCGAGGACCGCCGTGACCGCGCTGTGCCCCTCGAACTGGCAGGGCACGTAGACGGACCAGAACTGCATCCCGAGCCTGCCTTCGGCGAGCTTCGGGAAATCGGTGTGCAGATGCGGCTGGCGGACGGTGAGGTCCGTGCCCGCCACGGCCTCGACCGGATCCGGCCCGGTCGTGACACGCAGCTCCCATGGCAGGTCGTTGTGGCCGTCCGCGAGGAGCACGGATTCGAGCAGTGCCTGGGCGCGGACTAGTTCCCCGTTGGTCATCCAGCGATGGTACGTCCGTCTACTTTGCTCTTCAAAGCCAGTCCGCGGCCGCGACCAAACCGTTGCCTGTCACGGTATGTCCGCCCGGATGGCGGTGTGCGACGACGTCGGCGCCACGCTCACGCAAGGTCCGGACCAGTGCTTCCGCCGAGTCGAGCGGCGCCATCGGGTCGCGCTCCCCGTTCGACGAGAACACGCGCGTACCGGACAAATCGTGTTGCGGCGGCGAAGGAATTGGCGACATCGCCGCGAAGAGCACGGCTTCACGGACGGCGTCCGGGCGGAGCAGCGTCACCGCGGCGGCGATGTTGGCGCCGTTGGAAAACCCGACCGCGACCAGTCGCCTGTCCTCGATTTCGTATTCTTTTCGCGCTGTCACCACGAAATCGGCAAGCTGGTTCGCCCGGAAAACGACGTCCTCGTAGTCGAAGACCCCTTCGGACAAGCGCCGGAACCACCGTGCCGCACCGTGTTCGGACACCGGACCGGCGGGTGCGAGCACCGCCGAAGACGGGCTCAGTTCACGCGCGAGCGGCACCAGATCGTCCGGCCCGCCGCCGGTGCCGTGCAGGAGCAGCAGCACCGGCGCGTCCGGTGATCCTTCGACGTACCGGTGTTCCAGCGAGTTCATCGCGATTCCGGGTTGTTCTCGCTCGGGAGGGCGAGCTTCGGCAGCATCGCCTCGATGTCCTCGCGTTTCGGCTCCAGCCATGGCGGCAGCTTCAGCGCGCGGCCGAGTTCCAGCAGTGGCTCGTCGATCGCGAACCCGGGTTCGTCGGTGGCGACTTCGAGCAGGGTGCCGCCCGGTTCGCGGAAATAGATCGAACGGAAGTACTGACGGTCCAAAATGGACGTCACGTTCACGCCGTCGTCGACGAGTTCGTCGCGCCAGGCGGCCTGCGTCCGCTCGTCGGGCGCGCGCCAGGCGACGTGGTGGACGGTGCCCGCCGCGACCAGGCCGCGCGGCGCGTCCGGCGTCACCAGGACGTCGACGAGCGCGCCGGGGCCGCCGTCACCGGCGGAGAAGCGCAGGCGGTTGCCGTCCTGGTGCTCGAAGGTCAGGCCGAGCCCGTCGGTCAGCATCCCGGCGGTGGCGTTCTCTTCGGACACCGACAGGGTCACGGAATGCAGGCCGCGGATGGCGTTCTCGGCGGGGACGAGCTTCGTGTCCCACGGATCGCGCGGGTCGCCCTGTGGATGCGCGACGAGCGCGAGCTTCAGGCCGTCCGGGTCGAGGAAGGTCAGCGTCTCCTCGTCGTCGGAGTTGCGGACCTGGCCGCTCTCGACACCACTTTCGGACAGGTGCTGTTTCCACCAGCCGAGCGAGGTCTCGGGCACGGAGAACGACGTGGTCGTCGCCTGACCGGTGCCGTGACGGCCCTTGGGCGCGTCCCTCCACGGGAAGAACGTCATCAGCGAGCCGGGTTTGCCGGACCCGTCGCCGTAATACAGATGGAAGGTGCCTGGGTCGTCGAAGTTCACCGTGGTCTTCACCAGCCGCAGGCCGAGGGCCCGGGTGTAGAAGTCCGCGTTGCGCTGGGGGTCGCCACCGATGGCGGTGACGTGGTGCAGGCCCGAAGTCTTGATCGACATGGTGCCCCTCCTCTGGAGCCGGTGAGATCACGCTAACCCGATAACCTCTCGCGTGCAAGATATATTCCCGGAAGACTTCTTGGTGTACCCTCGCCGCGTGACAGCGGAACCGAACGACGACGAAGTGGTCACCTGGTGGGGCCTGGTGATCGAGGGCTACCTGGCGACGCAGAACAGGCTGATGGGCGAGATCGCCGACCGGTTCGGGCTGGCGCCGGCGTCCTTCGACATCCTCTTGCGGCTCGTCCGCTCACCGGAGCACCGGATGCCGATGACGCGGCTGGCCGTCGAGGCGGCGTTGTCCAGCGGAGGGTTCACCAAGGTCGCGGACCGGCTGGTCGCCGCCGACCTGATCTGCCGCGTGCCCAGCCCGGACGACCGGCGCGTCACCTTCGCCGCGCTCACCGAGCACGGCCTCGACGTCGCGCGGCAGGCACGGGAGGCGTGCGCGGAGATCCTGCGCCGGATCGTCCTGACCCCGCTCGGCGACGACGCGCACGCGCTGGCGGAGGCCATGCGGACCCTGCGCACGGCCAACACCCCCTGAAAACCCGCGTTCAGTCCTCTGGTTGCGGTACTTGTGCGTGCAAGTACCGCATTTAGAGGACCAAATGCGGCGGGGCGGGGGCCCGGACCTCGTACATGTCCCGCACCAGGTCACGAATGACGTTGCGCCGGATCTTCCCGGTCGCCGTCTTCGGCAGTTCGCCGAGTTCGACGACGCCGCGCGGGCGTTTGAACGACGCCAGCCCGGCCCGGCAGAACTCGATCAGCTCGGCCGAGTCCAGCCGCCGTCCGGGCACGCCGACCACGCAGGCGACCGGCTTCTCGATGCCGTCGGCGTCGAAAACGGCCACGACCGCGACCTCGGCGACCGCCGGATGCTGCAGCAGCCTGTCCTCGACCTCGGCCGGGGACACCCAGATCCCGCCGGGTTTCAGCATGTCGCCGAACCGCCCGAGGCAGGTGTAGCTCCCGTCGGCGTTGCGCACGAAACTGTCGCCCGTCCGCAGCCACTCGCCCTCGAAGACCTGCTTCGTCGTCTCGTACCGCGCCCAGTAACCGGTCGCGATCGACGGCCCGGAAACGTAGAGCTCGCCGGGCTGCCCGTCCGGTACGGGCGCGCCGTGCTCGTCGCGCAGCGCGACCTCGTAGCCGGGCACCGGCACCCCGGTGGCGCCCGGAGCGACCGCCCGCGGCCGGTTGGACAGGAAGATGTGCAGCGCCTCCGTCGAACCGATGCCGTCGAGGATCTCGACGCCGAAGCGCAGCAGGAACCGGTCGTAGAGCGCGGCGGGCAGCGGTTCACCGGCCGAAACGGCTTGGCGTACCGACGAGAACGTGTCATCCGGCACGTCGCTGGCGAGCAGTGCCGCGTAGAACGTCGGGACGGCGAAGAACAGCGTCGGTCGTTCGGCCTTGACCCTGGCGGCGATCAGCCCGGGGGTCGGACGTGCCGGTTCGAGCAACGCCGTCCCACCCGCCGCGAGCGGGAAGAACGCGGAATTCCCCAGGCCGTAGGCGAAGAACAGCTTCGGGACCGAGAGGAACCGGTCGTTCGGGCCGGTGTCCAGCACACCTCGCGCGTACGCGTCGCAGACGGCGCGGATACCCGCGTGCCGGTGCATCGCGCCCTTCGGCTGACCCGTCGTCCCCGAGGTGTAGAGCCAGAGCGCCGGGGAGTCCTCCCAGGTCGGAGCCGCCTCGAAACCGCAATCGTCCACTGTGGACAACTCGGCCCAGTCGTGCGCGCGGACGCCGGGCGGCAGTTCGGCCGCCTTCGCGCGGTCGAGCACGACGTCGGTGACCTCGGGCGCCAGCCCGAGCGCGATCGCCGCCTGCCCGGCGAACTCGCCGGAAACACACAGGACCCTGGCCCGTGAATCGGCGAGCACCTTGCCGAGGTCCATCCCGGTGACCATCGTGGACACCGGCACCGCGACCGCTCCGGCCAGCATCGCGCCGAGGATCCCGGTGAGCAGTTCGACGTCGTCGACCATGCAGAACAGGACCCGCTCCTCGGGGCGGACGCCGATCGCCTTCAGGCCCGCCGCGACCCGTCGGGTCTCGGCCGCCAGCCCGGCGTAGGTGAGGCTCCGCCGCGGGGAAACGACCGCTTCCTTCGCCCCGCGCCCTTCCGCCAGATGCCGGTCGAGCAGGTAGCTCGCCGCGTTGAACCCGGTAGCTGCAGCGGTCACGGGCACACCTTCTATCGGATCAGCTCAGGTAAACGTATTCGTAGTCGAACGGCTTCCCATTGATGCCCTGGCGTGGCGGTGCCACCCAGCTCGCGATCTTTCCTCGCTCGTACACCGGGTGCATCAGCGATCGGACGAAGGTCAGGTCTTCGGGAGTGGGCAGCCACTTGCGTTTGCCGGCCAGCCAGGTCCGCTCGTCGACTACCGTGCCGTCGGGCGTCACATGGTGGCCGGAGTTTATGCCGACTTCCCGATTGAATCCAGGGTGCGGGAGCACGAATCGGAAATCGATGCCTGCCTCGTCGAGGATCTTGTTCCAGCGGTTGACCCCGGTCTGGCAGTCGGCCCGGTACTCCTCCCTCAGGTCGAGGTTGAGCAGCAGGATCGCCTGGCGTTCCTCGGTCTCCCAGGTGCCGTCGGCCCGCGGCCGGGACAGCGTCGCGGCGGCGTCGGTGAGCTTGTGGTCGTCCTTGCGGCGGCCCTCCTGCCAGCGGCCTTTCAGCCCGGCGGTGTAGTAGTTCGCGGCGTTGGTGGAGGTCTCGCTGCCGAAGAGGTCCAGTGAGACGGTGTAGTGGAAGTTGAGGTAGCGCTGGATCACTTCGAGGGGGATCCCGCCGTGCCCGGCGATGTCGAAGGTGTCGTGCCCGCGGATCAGTTCGGCACTGCGGGTGATCACCCGATCCACTCCCGTAGTGCCGACGAACATGTGGTGCGCTTCTTCCTTGAGCATGAATTCACAAGTGCGGGAAAGCGGGTCGAAGCCGCTTTCCTTGAGGGTGCCGAGCTGATATTTGCCATCGCGATCGGTGAAATAGGTGAACATGTAGAAGGCGAGCCAATCCGCGGTCTCCTCGTTGAACGCGCCGAGGATGCGCGGGGCGTCCGGGCTCCCGGAATTCCGGAGCAGTAATGCTTCCGCTTCTTCACGGCCTTCCCGGCCGAAGTAGGCGTGCAGCAGATAGACCATCGCCCACAGGTGGCGGCCTTCTTCGACGTTGACCTGGAAAAGGTTCCGCAGGTCGTAGAGGCTCGGCGCGGTCAGGCCCAGGAGTTTCTGCTGCTCGACCGACGCGGGTTCGGTGTCGCCCTGGATGACGATGAGCCGCTGCAGGTCGGCGCGGTACTCGCCGGGGACCTGGTGCCAGGCGGGCTCGCCCTTGTGCTCGCCGAACGCGATCACGCGATCGGGGTCCGGCTCCGCGAGGAAGATCCCCCACCGGTAGTCGGGCACGTCGACGTGGTCGAACCGCGCCCAGCCGTCCCGGCCGACGCTGGTCGCGGTGCGCAGGTACACGCCGTTGGTCCGCAAGGTGGGGCCCATTTCACCCCACCAGTCCAGGAATTTCGGCTGCCAGCCTTCCAGCGCCCGTTGCAGCCGCCGGTTGCCGGAGAGGCCGACGTTGTTGGGGATCTTGGCGTCGTAATCGATCTTGGTCGGCATGGTTCTTTCAAACCCGCTTCCTGTCGAAGACAGCCTTCTGACCAGTACCGTAGCGACGCAGCGCGCCCTCGGGACCGGATGCGTTCGGACGAGTGAAGATCCAGTTCTGCCAGGTCGCCAGGCGGCCGAAGATCTTGCTTTCCAGCGTCTCGGGGCCGACGAACCGGTGGTTCGCCTCCATTCCGGTCAAGGCGTCCGGGCTCAGCGACGCCCGTCCTTCCAGCGCCATCCGGATCTCGTCCTCCCAGTCGAGGTCGTCCGGGGCGCCGGTGACCAGGCCGAGTTCGTTCGCGTCTCCCGGGCTCAGTGTCCGGCCGCGTTCCTCCGCGAGCCGCGTGACGTGGTCCGGGTCGCCGTGGAACCGGGACTCCAGGCGCGACAGGCCATTGCCCATCGGGAAGCGGCCGAAGTTGGCTTCGGACAGGATGATCGACGCACGTTCTTCACTGTCTTCGTCGTCGATCGGCGGGCCGTCCAAGATGTACTGTCGGTCCGCCGCGAAGGCGAGTTCCAGCAGGAGCCCGGCGAAACAGCCGCCGGGCTCGATGAGCGCGATCAGACTGCGGCTGGTCACGTCGAGCCGTTTCAGCGTCCGTTTGAAGTAGTGGACGATTTCGTTGCTCAGACAGTCTTTCCCGTCGAACACGGCCCGTTCGTGTTCGAGCACCTTCGCGGGATCGCCCGCGGTACGGAGTACCCAGGTGCCGAGTCCGGGTTCGTTGGCGCGCAGGCGAAGGATCGCGTCGTCCAGTTCACGGGTGACGTCCAGTAACCAGCCGTCGTCGTCTTCCGGCCCTTTGACGGTGATCGTCGCTTCGGTCGCACCGAGGGCGACGCCGACATACCGATGGCTCAAGGGCGCCAGTTCGACACCTTCGCCGTCGAGCCGCGTGCTCGTCCGGGCGAGTTCCCGCGCCTCGGCCAGCACGGCTTCGCGGAATCCCCGCCGGGGCACGAGTCCGTCGACGAGACGCCAGTCGACGGCCGTGCGCCCCTTCACACCGTCCGGCCTGGTGGCGAAGACGTCGGCGAGATCCCGGCGCACACCGCGCTTGTCGACCAGCCTGGTGAGCCCGCCGGTGCCGGGCAGGACGCCGAGGAGCGGGACCTCCGGCAGCGCGACGGTCGAGGAGTTGTCGTCGACCAGCAGGATCTTTTCGCAGGCGAGAGCGATTTCGTAGCCGCCGCCGGCGCAGGTGCCGTTGACCGCGGCGAGGTAGAGCTGCCCGGAATACGCGGACGCGTCCTCCATGGCGTTGCGGGTCTCATTGGTGAATTTGCAGAAGTTGACCTTCCACTCGTGCGACGACGAGGCGAGCATGCGGATGTTCGCGCCGGCGCAGAAGACGTTGTCCTTCGCGCTGGTCAGGACGACCACGCGGACGCCGGGATACTCGAAGCGCAGACGCTGGGTGGCGTCGTACAACTCGATGTCGACGCCGAGGTCGTACGAGTTGAGTTTGAGCTCGTAACCCGGTACGAGACCCCCGTCGGCGTCGACATCGAGTTCGAGCCACGCGACGTCGCCGTCGATGGCCAGTTTCCAGTGCCGGTAGCCGCTGGGATGACGTTCGAACGTCAGCGATGTGGTCCGCGTCACTCCATCGAGTGTCTACATCTCGATAACTACCGTCAATGTTGTGTAGAGAGTTGGTCAGTCGCGTTCACCCGGTTGAGCTTCGTCGCCGCCCACGTCACGAAGCCCCACAGCAGCAGCGCGGCGGCCGTGTCGGTGTAGATCGTGGCGAACCAGAACGCCGGGATCCGCGGCACGTCCACCAGGAAGTGACCGAGGCTCGCCAGCCCGGACAGCGAGAAGACCATCAGGAACGCGAGCGCCCGCCAGTAACGTCCGCGCAGGTAGTCGCGGTAGCCGAGGACGCCGAACGTGGTCAAGACGACGTAGGCGACGACGACCAGGACGGCGGCGACGGCGACCGGCACCCCTTCGACCTGCGGGTAGTCGGCCGCCCTGAGCACATTGTGCGCGTAGTGCAGCGTGGTGGACAACAGCGTGAAGGCCAGGATCAGCCGCAACGCGGTGAGTCCCCGGTCCCGAAGAGCTTCCATGCTCGCCCCCTTGCGACTTGATAGATCGCTCTAGCGAGAGCGTAGCGCACGATGGGTTCGAGCTGGAAGGGCCATGAGGGCGGGGCGCCGACGGGTGGCTCGGATGAGAAGAAAGGACGGGCAGGACGAGGCAAGCGCCGATGGGCGGTCGGAATTGTCGGTGGGTGCGCGTAAAGAAAGAGGAGTGCCCGAAGCGCCCGTGCCCCTGATCGGGGTCGAGAACCTGAAGATGCCCGAGTGGGCCATGGTCGACGAGACCGCGGCCGACGCCGGGATGGTCAAGGCCATCCGCGCGCTGCCCTCGGCCGTGGGCATCGTGCTGCGGCTGGCCTGGCGGACGTCGGCGCGGCTGACCCTGCTGGCCGGCGTCGTCCACGTGCTCTCCGGCTGCGTCACGGCCTTCGGGCTGCTCGCGACGGCGAACGTGTTCACGGCACTGCTGGAGAACGGGCCGACACCGGACAGGGTGCTGGAATCGCTGCCCGCGCTGGCGGTCGTCACCGGCACGTATGCCTTGCGCGCGCTGCTCGACACCGCGGTCGCCGCGGTGGAGGGAGCGCTCCGGCCGCGCATCGTGACCTCGGCGGGCGACGAGGTCACCGCCGCGATGGTCCGGGTGCGGCTGCTGGCCTTCGAGGACGCCGATTTCCGGGAGCTGGCCAGGCAGGGCGCGCGCTACGGCGTCCGCGCCATCGAGATGAGCCTGCGCTGGATCGCGGATCTGACATCGGCGCTGATCTCGCTGATCGCCGCGCTCGTGGCGGCGGGCCTGCTCAACCCGTGGCTCGCGCCCGTTCTCCTGCTCGCCGCGGCGGCCGACGGCTGGGCGGCGGCCAAGGTCGCCCGGCTGAACTACCGGCACCACCTCGACACCGTGGGCCGGAACATCCGGAAGTCGATCGTCGAGGAGGTGTCGACCTGGCGGTCGTTCTCCCTCGAACGGCACGCCCTCACCCTGCAGGAGCCGCTGCTGAGCGAGTACCGGCGGATCACCGAAAGCCTGATGCGCGAGGAGATCCGGCTCGCGCATCGCAGCAACCTGGTGCGGCTGACCGGCCGTGCCGCCGCCGGTGTCGGCACCGCGATCGCGTATTTCGTGCTCGGTTTCCTGCTCTACAGCGGGCAGATGGAACTCGCGCTCGCCGGGACGGCCGTACTCGCCATGCGGACGGCGTCGAACTCGCTGTCCGTCACGATGCACGCGATCAACTCGCTGTACGAGGACTCGTTCTACGTCGCGTTCTTCCACCGGCTGCTCGTGGAGTCCGAAGCACGCAGCCCGGCGAAGGGCGGGCTGCTCGCACCGCCGGATCCGGCGGAGATCCGGCTGGAGAACGTCACCTTCACCTATCCGGGCCAGGAAACACCGGCGCTGCGGGAGGTTTCGCTGACCATCCGGCGCGGCGAGGTCATCGCGCTCGTCGGCGAGAACGGCTCCGGCAAGACCACCCTCGGCAAACTGCTCACCGGGCTGTATCCGCCGTCCGAGGGAAAGGTGTCCTGGGACGGCGTCGATCTCGCGGACGCCGACCACGAATCGGTGCAGACGAACATCGCCGTGATCGCGCAGGATCCCGCCGAATGGCCGATGACCGCGGAGCACAACGTGACCGTCGGCAGGCTCGGCCGGGAAGACCCGGATCGCGCGGCCTGGCACGACGCGATCCTCTCCTCCGGCGCCGACGAGGTGATCGAATCCCTGCCCGCCAAGGAGAAGACGGTGCTGTCCAAGAAGTTCAACGACGGGCAGGACCTTTCGGGCGGGCAGTGGCAGCGGATGGGGATCGCCCGCGGTGTCTACCGTGACGCCGCCGTCCTGGTCGCCGACGAGCCGACGGCCGCGCTCGACGCGAAGGCCGAGGCCCGCGTCTTCGCCGGGCTTCGGCACGCGAGCACGTCCGGGACGGGCAAGCGGACCACGGTCCTGGTGACCCACCGGCTGGCCAACATCCGTTCCGCGGACCGGATCCTGGTGCTGGAGAAGGGACGGCTGATCGAACAGGGCACGCACGCCGAACTCATCGACGAAGGAGGCCTCTACCACGAGCTTTACGAGATCCAGGCTCGCGCGTATCGCGGCGAGTAGACACACTGTCCTGATGCCCGAGACCATCGCCGCAGTGAACGGCATCGAGCTGTGCCACGAGACATTCGGCTCGCCGGACGGCAGGCCGCTGCTGATGATCATGGGCCTGGCCTCGCAGATGATCTGGTGGGACGAGGAACTCTGCGAAAACCTCGCCGCCGAGGGCTTCTACGTCATCCGCTACGACAACCGCGACGCCGGACGCTCCAGCAGGCTGTCCGGACGGGTCAGCCTGCCGCTGGCGTACACCCTGCGCGTGGCGCCGTACTCGCTGAAGGACATGGCGGACGACGCGGCCGCGCTGCTGGCCGGACTCGGCGTCGGGAGCGCGCACGTCGTGGGCGCGTCGATGGGCGGGATGGTCGCGCAGACCCTGGCCATCGAGCATCCGGCGCGGGTGCGCTCGCTGACGTCGATCATGTCGACCACCGGCAACCGGTTCGTCGGACGGCCCAGCGCCCGCGCGATCGCGATGCTGCTTTCGGCCCCGCCCCGGAATCGCGAGCAGTACGTGGACTACCTGCTGCGCACGTTCCGCGTCATCGGTTCGCCCGGCTATCCCTTCGACGAGGACCGGATGCGGGAGCGTGCCGAGCGTTCCTTCGATCGCGGCGTCGATCCCGGCGGCACCGCACGGCAGCTCGCGGCGATCATGTCGGGCCGCGACCGCTTCCGCGCGCTGCGGGAACTGCGGGTGCCCGCGCTCGTCGTGCACGGTGCGAAGGATCCGCTCGTGCACGTTTCCGGCGGCCGGGCGACCGCCCGGGCGCTGCGCGAATCCGAATGGGACGTCGTCGCGGGGATGGGGCACGACCTCCCGCGCGCGATCTGGCCTCGGCTCGTGCGCGGCCTGGTCCGGACGGCCGACCGCGCGGAGGTCAAGCCCCGGCGAGCGTGATCGAGCCCAGATGCGAGAAATGCGCCGCGACCCGTGAACCCGGGCGGAGGTCCACGGCGTCGGTCATCCCGCCGGTGAGCACGATCCACCCCGGCTCCAGCGCGAGCCCCCGGGCGCCGAGGGCGTTGGCCGCCAGCGCCAAGGCTTCCGCCGGATGTCCTTGCACGGCGGCGCCGGTGGCGGTGTCGACGATGGCGCCGTCGACCTCCAGCAACGCCGCCTCCAGGGAAAGGTCCAAAAAGGACGGATCGGCGCCGACCGGACCCAGCGTGAAGTACGCCGAAGAACCGTTGTCCGCCACGACGTCCGGCAGCTCGAAGCGGTAGTCGCGATACCGGCTGTCGATGATCTCGACCCCGCCGTACACGCGATCGACGGCCGCCAACGCGGTCGCCGCCGTCACGCCGGGACCGGAAAGCCGTCGCCCCAGCACGAAAACCAGCTCCGGCTCGGCACGCGGATGGATCAGCCCCGGCACCGGCACCCCGGCCGGAAGGACCATCGCGTCGGTCAGCCAAGCGAGCAACGGCGAGTCGATGCCCATGCGTTGCTGCTTCGCCCGCGAAGTCAGGCCCAGCTTCACGCCGATGACGGTCTCGCCGCGGGCCTGCCGCAGCCGCAAGGCCTCGTCCTGGATCGCATACGCGGTGTGGACGTCCAACTCGGGCCACGCGTCGGTCAGCGGCTCGCGCTCTTCCCCGGACAGCAGCGCTTCGGCCGCCTCCCGCACACCAAGGCTCACGCCCGCCCCTCCCCGGAGAACTTCGCGGTGACACTGCCGAGCCCCGCCATCGTCGCGACGACGGTGTCGCCGGGGTTCACCGGGATCGCGCGCGTCATCGAACCCGGCAGCACGACGTGCCCCGGTTCGAGCGCGACACCGAGCGGCCCGACCGTGTTCGCGAGCCACACCAGGGCGTTCACCGGCGATCCGAGTACCGCGCCACCCGCGCCGGTGGCGGCGATCTCGCCGTTCCGGTGCAGGACACAGCCCACCAGCCGCAGGTCGACGTCACCGATCGCGGTCGGCCTGCTGCCGAGGACCACCCCGCCCGAGGAGGCGTTGTCCGCGATGGTGTCGACGATGCCGATCTTCCAGTCCCGGATGCGGGAATCGACGATCTCCAGCGCCGGGACGACGAAGTCGACCGCCCGCAGCGCGTCCGCCACCGTGACACCGGGGCCGCGCAGCCGCGCACCGAGCACGAACCCGATCTCCGGTTCGATCTTCGGCTGCAGGAACCCGCCGATCGGGATCGGCTGGTGTTCGAGGTGGAACATCGAGGCGGTCAAATGGCCGTAGTCGGGCTGGTCGACGCCCATCTGGCGCTGCATGGCGGCCGACGCGAGGCCGACCTTGTGCCCGCGCACGCCGTCGCCGCGTTCGGCCCATTCACGGACGACCCGCTGCTGGACGCGGTACGCGTCCTCCAGCGTCGTGTCGGGATACGTCTCGATCAGGGGCGCGATCGGCTTGCCGGTCTCGTACGCGCCGAGCAGCGCGGCCGCGGCCTCCTGCAGCGTGCTGGCGTCCATGGGCTCCTTCCGACAGCCGAACTCTGCCCCGTCGCCGGCACCCGCACAAGGTGCCCGTTCCACTGGCCGGTACGCGGAGATTAGGCCGAAAGTGGCTTGTGCCGCCCCGGTCATCACCTAGCCTGCACGCATGTCCGACTGGTCCCTCTCACGGGCGAAGACGAGGATCGACCGGCGCGAAGAGCTCGACGAGCTCACCGCGCGCATCCGTTACGAGGTGCGCGTCCACCTCCACGAGCC
Source organism: Amycolatopsis sp. cmx-4-19 (assembly GCA_049998115.1). Classification (GTDB taxonomy): domain Bacteria; phylum Actinomycetota; class Actinomycetes; order Mycobacteriales; family Pseudonocardiaceae; genus Amycolatopsis. The sequence goes on from JAEBEO010000002.1 coordinate 415,359, forward strand.
CACCGCGCACACCGCTTACGACGAGCTGACCGACATCTTCGCCATCGGGCACGCGGAGTGTTCGGCCTTGCTCAAGCACCGCCGTGTCCTCCCGTTGTGGGAGCGGCTGCTGCTCGAGCGCTACACGCGCCGCCTCTACGGCAAGGCGATCGCGGCGACCGTCGGTGACCTCCCGGCCGACGCGGGACCGGCGCCCGCGACCGCGTTCGGCCCGGAGATCGCCTCCCTGAACCCGGATTCGGGCGACACCGGCGCGAAATACGACCTGCAGGGCCGGGGGCTGGTCAACGTCTTCCGGATCGCCGCCGGCAGGCACGGCGAGACCTGGCCGGACCGCGAGGACGTCGCGACGACGTCCGCGCGCAACGTCCTCACCTGCTCCGCGGTCTTCCTGCGGCGTCGCGTCTGGCACGTCGTCTGGCCGGTGTACCGGGTACGCGGCCTGCGACTGTGGAAACTCTAGGAATTCCCGCGCCCGCGCCGTGGTTGAACCCGATATGACCGATCGCGCCACCGAGATCCTCGCCGGTTCGAAGACGATCGCCGTCGTGGGGCTGAGCCGTGATCCGGCCAAGGCCTCGCACGGCGTCGCCGCCGTGCTGCGGGAACACGGCTTCCGGATCATCCCCGTCCACCCTTCGGCCGACGTGCTGCTGGGCGAGAAGGTCTACCGCTCGCTCACCGACATCCCGGAGCCGGTCGACCTCGTCGACGTCTTCCGCCCCTCGGCCGACACCCCGCCGATCGCCGAACAGGCCGTCGCGATCGGCGCGAAGGCGCTCTGGCTGCAGCAGGGGATCACCTCGACCGAGTCGCGCCGGATCGCCGAAGAAGGCGGCTTGGCGTACGTCGAAGACCGGTGCACGGCGGTCGTCCGAGCGGTCGCGAACCTTTCTGTCCGTTAGAAACGGACTTCGCCCCGAACCCTCGCCGGGATTTCCCGGCGGGGGTTCTTTCATATCCGTGAACAGAGAAATGGCCCGGGAGGTCATATATCGAATCCGATAGGTGCGACCAATGGGCCAAACCGGTGATCTTCGGCAAACCCGCGCGGAGCTGCGGAAACCGGCCTTGGTCGGGACTTCGTTAAGAGACCTTCCCAACGCGGGACGGAGCTGTTAACGTCCGAATCCGCTTAGCGGAAACAGGTACCGGCCATCGGTACCCCGGTCCAACGGAGGGCGAAGTGGGTACACCACGCGGCCTGGATTCCAGTGGCACTCTCGAACGCGGCCTCGCCGTCCTCGAGCATGTCGGCCAGAACCAGGAGATTTCCACCAACGCGATCGCCAGGCAACTGGGTCTCTCCCGGAGCGCCGCCTACCGCATCGTCGGCACCCTCAAGAACCTCGAATACCTCGAAGCCGATCGTGCCACCGGCCGCGTCCGGCTCGGCACCCGGCTGGTCGAACTCGGCGCCCGCGCGATGGCGGCGACCGATCTCCACCGCTGCGCGCCGCGGTACCTCGCGTCGCTGGCCGAGCGGAGCGGCGAGACGACCTATCTCGCGGTCCCGGACAACGACACGATGGTCTACGTCGCCACCGAACGCAGTGCCAACGCCGTCACCCTCGCCTGCCGCCTCGGCACCCGCCGTCCGCAGCACGCGACATCACTGGGCAAGGCCTGGCTCGCCGCGCTGCCCGAACAGGACCGCGTCGAGCGCATCCGCCGGATGAAACTCGACAGCCTCACCCTCAAGACGATCATCGACCCGGCCCGGCTCCTCGACGACCTGGCCAGGACCAGCCGTCGCGGCTGGGCCGTCGACGAGGTCGAGAACGAACCGGACGTCGGCTGCGTGGCCGCCGCCGTCCGCGACCACACCGGACGGCCGATCGCGGCCATCAGCGTCGCGGGCCCCGCCGGCCGCGTGCTCCGCCGGACCGACGAACTCGGCGCGACCGTCGCCGGGACGGCCGCCGCGCTTTCGCTCCGGCTGGGTTACGTGCGGGCGCAAAGGGGCTGAAGCGGGCTGGGTCCAGGACTACCAGCCGGCAAGCGGGCCGTGCTGCTGGTGGCGCTGGTCACCGCGCTGCCGCTGTACCGGATGCCCGCCGGACTCGCCTTCGATTCCGCGACCATGGGGCTGGTGTTCGGCGTCTGGTCGGTGGCCTGGATCGCGTTCCACGCCGTGTACTTCCTACAACGTCACCGCCGCGACCGGACGGTTCGACAGCATCAAGGCGGTCCTCGCCGGATTCAGCGAGGACCGCCGTCTTCAGGCACTGCTGGTCGCGTTCGGGTTCGCAGCAAGATGATCTCGCCGCAGAACCTGCCCATCGGCGCCACCGCGATCGGACAGGCCGGGCAGGAAGGCGCGCTCCTGCGGCGGACGCGATCCCGCGACGCTGATGCGTGCCCCGGGACTTCGTGTCGAGCAGGAAGGCGTGATCCCCGCCGTCCCAGACGACGTTGACCAGGGCGCCGTCCTCACGGGCCGTGACCCAGCCGAGGCTGTGCCGCCGGATCCGGCTCCACCAGCCACCGTCGGGTTCTCCGCCGTGGGAGCGGACGAGGTCGGACATCCCGTCGTCGTCGATCGGGCCGCGCCAGTCGTAGTCCATCCCGACAGCGGCGCGGACTTGATCGAATCGCGCGAATGAATTAACCGTTCGGCGAGAATGTCCACAATGGTCACCCGATCTTTACCGGCCGCTGCTCTGGATGGATGAACGGATACATCATTCACGTCGAATGCGGACTACCGTCGCATACATGCCCATGACGCTGATCAAAGGTACGTTCCAGCTTGTCGGAGCCTCGCCGGACGGCGATTCGGTGCGGTTCTATCCCGACGACCCCGAAGCGACGAAGAAGGCAGGGCTGAAGGTCCGGCTCAATTCCCGGGGCGGGATGCAGTTGCGTCTCGACGCCATCGACGCACTCGAAACGCATTACCAGGCCAGGGGAACCGGCGGGATGTGGCACCAGCCCCCGGAATTCGCCGACGCCGCCGCGGCAGGCCTGCTGCAGGGGCTCGGCTTCAAAACGGTGGAACGCGACGATCGGGGAAGGGTCACTTCGGCGACCCCGATCAAGGTACCGGGTCACATACTGACGCGATTCGCGGACAAATACGGACGAGCGGTGGCGTTCGCCTTTCCAGGACAGCGGCCGGGAAGGTCGGCCGACCTTTCCCAGGTCCATCTCGACGTCAAAACACTGAAGAACTCGGCCAACTACCGGCAGGTCGCCGACGGCCTCGCCTACCCGACGTTCTATTCGCTGCTTTTCCCCGATCTCCGGGACGCGCTGGCCGAGGCGGCGGGCAAGGCGCGGAAGGACCGGCTCGGACTGTGGCCGCGGGACGTCACGAACTCCGGGTTCAAGCTCTCCTCCCGGCGGCAGTTGTCCGACGAACTGGTGATCCTGCCGAAGCTGTTCCGCAGGCTCGTCGACTACCTCGCGCTGGACGAGAGCGGCGGGGTCTCGCTGACCGTGTTCTCCGCGTTCCTCGATTCCCGCGACGACCGCCTGTTCACCGTCCCGGACGGGCACGCGACGGAGTTCGAGACCTTGGTGAGCGTGAAACGGCAGACCGTGAACCTGACGATCGAGCCGGAACGGATCGTCTTCATCGAAGCGTGACGCCGTCGATGTAGGGAAAAAGACCGTACCGCCGCCCCCCTCCGACGTGCTCATCTGAAAGGTGGGAGAGGGAGCCGATGCAAGCAGACAGTTCGCACCGGTCGGAGGAGGTCGACGGCCGGATGGAGCCGGCCGCGAAACTCGTCGACGCCGTTCGTGCCTTGGTCGTGCGCTACTGCCGGGCGCGGATCGGACGCCGCACGGGTACCTATGGCGCCGCGGACGCGGTCGCGATGGAAAGTTGTCACGCGATCCTCGCCGGGGCGCCCGAGGCACCCGGCTTACTCGCGTTCGCCTACGAGGTCACGCGTGTCCAGGTCGACTACTTCCACCTGACCGCCGCCGAACTCCCGAACCCGCTTTCCGGCCTGCCGGGCACCCAGCGCGAGATCATGGTGCTGCGCTCGCTCGTCGGTCTCTCCGCCGACGACACCGCGCTGGCGCTCGGCTGCACCGTGCACGCCGTCCGGCTGGGCCAGCACCGGGCCCTCACCGCCCTGCGCCCCACCCCCGCCTGACCGCGTTCAGTCCTCTGGTTGCGGTAGTACGCACCACGAACCACCGCAAGTAGAGGACTAACCGCGGGGGTCGGGGGCGCAGTCGGCAGCCCGGTTCAGCAGCAGGGTGCGTTCCCGGTCGTTCCCGGTCATCTCCGCCGCGCGCTCGAACTCCACGCGGGCCTCGTCGAGACGGCCGAGCTTCGCCAGGAAGTCGCCGCGCACGCTCGGCAGCAGGTGATACGCCTTCAACGCGGGCTCCGACGTCAGCTTGTCGACGACCTCGAGCCCCGCCCCCGGCCCGAACGCCATCGACAGCGCCACCGCCCGGTTCAGCTCGATCACCGGCGACGGGTTCAGCTTCCCGAGCCCTTCGTACAGGACGGCGATGCGTCCCCAATCGGTCTCCTCGCCCACCCGCGCCCGCGCGTGGCAGGCGGCGATGGCGGCTTGTGCCGCGTAGATGCCGAAAGCGCCGTCCGCCAGCCCCTCGGCGAGTTCGAGCGCGGCGAGGCCGCGGCCGATCAGGATCCGGTTCCATTTCGCCCGGTCCTGGTCCATCAGCAGGACGGGTTCGCCGTTCGGCCCGACGCGCGCGGCGGACCGCGACGCCTGGATCTCCATCAGCGAGACGAGCCCGTGCACCTCGGGTTCCTTCGGCATGAGCCCGGCGAGGACCCGGCCGAGCCGCAGTGCCTCCTCGCACAATCCCGGCCGCATCCAGTCCTCGCCCGCCGTCGCCGAGTAGCCCTCGTTGAAGATCAGGTAGATGACTTCGAGCACCGACGAGAGCCGCGCGACCCGGTCTTCGCCTTCGGGTACCTCGAAGGGCACCTTGGCGTCGCCGAGCGTCTTCTTCGCCCGGACGATCCGCTGGGCGACGGCGGTTTCCTTGGCCAGGAACGCCCGCGCGATCTCATGCGTCTGCAACCCGCCGATCATCTTCAGCGTGAGCGCCACCCTGGCCTCGGTCGACAGCACCGGGTGACAGGCGGTGAACACGAGCCGCAGCAGGTCGTCCTCGATATGGTCGTCGAGCCCCGCGGTGAAGTCGGGTTCTTCCTCGAACGCCTGCGCACGGCCGATCTCGCCGAGCTTCCGCTCGTACCGCTCGTTGCGCCGGAAGGTATCGACGGCACGCCGTTTGGCCGTGGTCATGAGCCAGGCGCCCGGATTCCTCGGGACGCCCGACTCAGGCCACTGTTCGAGCGCGGCGACCAGCGCGTCCTGCGCCAGTTCCTCGGCGAGGCCGACGTCGCGCGTCATCCGCGCCAGGCCGGCGATGAGCCGGGGGGATTCGATCCGCCACACCGCGTCGATCGCCGACCGGGGATCTGCTGTTGCCGTCACGCCGACCAATCAACATCGTCGGCGCTACGTGCGCAACCACTAGTTCGCCTCGGCCTGCTTCCGCAGCTTCTGCTCGTTCTCGATGATCTCCGGGGTGGCGTTGTCGAACTCCTCCAGCTCGAAGACGCGGCGGATCTCGATCTCGCCCTCGCGGAACGGTGCCCGCTTCATCCATTCGATGACCTCGGCCTTGTCCTTGACCTGCAGGATCCAGAAACCCGCGATGAGTTCCTTGCTCTCGGCGAAGGGCCCGTCGACGATCCTGGCCTCGGTGGTGCCGGAGTACGCGATGCGGAAGCCCTCGGAGCTGGGGTGCAGCCCTTCACCCGCGAGCATGACGCCGGCCTTCACCAGTTCCTCGTTGAACTTCCCCATCTCCTGCAGGTCCTCGGCACTCGGCTGCGTGCCGGCCGCGTCGGTCTTCTCATCGCTCTTGACGATCACCATGAACCGCATCTCGCGTCTCCGTTCCCGGCGGGGCTCGTCCCTGCCACATCTCCGCGTCGATCGGGCGTCCCCGGTTTCGACACGGTCCCCGAAACTTTTTCCGCGAGTATTCGATCAGCCGCGAAACCGCAGGTCAATCGCACAGCACTCCTCTGGTCCCGGCTACCCACCCTGGGCGGACGCGCTCCGTGCGGCTGGACTTACCCTGAGCTGTGGCCGCCCTCCCCGAGACCCTCCTCTCCGCTCTGGACCAAGAGCTGGGCAAGTACCCGCAGACCAGGCTGACGCAGTCCGTCGAGCGGCTCAGCTCGCGCTACCGCGAGAACAACCCGGCGTCGGCTCCGATCCTGTCGACCGACGTCGACATCGCCGCCTACGCGGGCTACCGGATGCCGGCCACCTACGCGGCCGTACACGCCGTCCTCACCGAAGCCGCCCTTCGCGCACCCGGGTTCGCTCCGCGCACTCAGATCGACATCGGCGGCGGCACCGGCGCGGCGATCTGGGCCGCGGCCGATGTCTGGCCGTCGCTGGAGGAGAGCACCGTCGTCGAGCAGGTCCCCGGCGCGATCGCGCTCGGGCGGCGGCTCGCCGGGAACGCCGACGGCAAGGCCGTCCGCGGCTCGACCTGGCAGCGCGGCCTGATCGATCCGGCCGCCCCCGCGCCGGACGCCGATCTGGTGACCCTCTCCTATGTCCTCGGCGAGCTGCCCGAGGCCCGCCGCGCCGACGTCGTCCGCTGGCTGTCGGCGAAGGCCCGGACGCTGGTGCTGATCGAACCCGGCACCCCGGCTGGTTACGAACGGATCGTCGACGCCAGGGATCAGCTCGTCGGGCTCGGCCTCTCCCTGGTCGCGCCGTGCCCGCACGAAGACGACTGCCCGATCCCGCGCGGAAAGGACTGGTGCCACTTCTCCGCCCGGCTCCCGCGCACCGGCCTGCACCGTCAGCTCAAATCCGGGACGCTCGGCTTCGAGGACGAGAAGTTCTCCTACGTCGTCGCCTCCCGGACGGCGCCGGACCGGGCCGGGGGCCGGATCCTGCGGCATCCGGTCAAACGCAAGGGCATGGTCAGCCTGGCACTCTGCGCCGAAACCGGCCTCACCGAAAAGATCGTCACCAAACGGCACGGTCAGGCCTACCGCGAGGCACGCGACGCGGAATGGGGCGACGCCTGGCCTGTCAGTCCACAGTAGACTGACGACCGCGCCGGACGAGGTTGCCGATGACGGTGAGCAGCGCACCGAGCGCCGGGTTGTCGTTGCCGCGCCGCCACATCAGTTCGAGTTCCACCGGACGGCCCTCGATCCCGTCCACCGGACGGAGTACGACGCCGTCGAACCGCAGCGCGGCGGCCGCGGCAGGCACCAGGGAGACGCCGAGGTCCGCCTTGACCAGCGCCAGCACGGTGTGCACCTGACTGGGGTACTGCGTGTACGACGGCAGCACGCGTGCCGCGCGGAACACCGCCACGAGCACGTCGTGGAAATACCGCCCTTCCGACGGCGAATACATGATGAACGGCTCGCCGTCGAAATCGCGGACGTCGGGATTCTTCTTGCGCCGCGCCAAGGGATGCGCCGCGGGCAGGGCCGCGAGCAGCGGCTCGCGCCACAACGGCAGGGTGACGATGTCGCTCCCGGTCACCGGCGGCCGGATCATCCCGACGTCGATCCCGCCCGCCAGCACCTCCCCCACCTGCGCCGACGTCACCATCTCCCGGAGCACCAGATCCACCCCCGGCACTTCGGCGTTCGCCGCCGCGAGCACGCGATCCAGGTACGAATACGCCGCCGTGGCGGTGAAGCCGAGCGTCACGACGCCGACCTCACCCTGTTTCGCCCGGCGGACATACAACGCCGCCTCTTGCGACGAACGCAGTATCTTCCTTGCCTCGGCGAGAAAAACCCGTCCGGCGGGTGTCAGCCGGACCGTGCGGTGCGTACGGTCGAAAAGCTCGACCCCCAGTTCGCGCTCCAGCAACTGGATCCGTCTGCTCAACGGCGGCTGGGTCATCGAAAGTCTTTCCGCCGCACGGCCGTAGTGCAGTTCCTCGGCCACCGCGACGAAACTCACCAGCTGCTCCAGGGAGAACACCGATCCATTCTAGGTATCGGACAGTGCCGGACAAGCGCCGAAACGGTATCGTTCCGGAAGGCATTCACCCACTGCCGCGAATCAGGTGGAAGCCAATCCGCCGTTCAGCCGGTTCGGGCCCCGGCGTGTCCGCGCATAGGGTGGATCGCGTCCGTCGTCCCGGCCCTCGGCGGCGGCGCCTGCCGCCGATCCCTGGAGGGGCCATGTGCGTGCGTATCCTCGAAACCCGGACCAAGCGGGGGAATCCGCTTCTCCGCCTGCTGGTCCGCATTCAGTTCAAGGCCTCCTGGCGCCGAGCGCAGGCGCGCAGCCTGCTGATCGCCCGATGTTTGGTCACCCGCACCCGCACCGGCGTCGTCCCCAGCGCCGCCGCGGTCTCGTTCGACGTCAGCTGCCCGACCACCCGCAGCCCCACGACTTCCCGATGGGAGACCGGCAGCATCCGCAGCAGCCTGCCGAGCCGGATCCCAAGATCGTCCCGCAGGGCTCGCTGCTCCGGTTCGTCGGCGGTCACCGCCGGCCGCTCCGGGAGCTCATCGGTCAGGACCTGCCTGCTGCGCGCCACCTTCCGGTAGACGTCGGCGACCTTGTTCGCCGCGATGGCACGCATGAGGAACAGGAACGAACCACCGCGATCGCCGTGACCGGGAAGCGCGACGAAAAGCGCGAGACAGATCTCCTGCGCGACATCGGCGGGTTCGAGAAAAGTCAGGTCCAGACCACCCAGTCTGGTGTCGGCGTACTGCCTCGCCCACGGCACGAGAGCGGTCATGAGGCACTCCATACCGCCCGGTTCACCGGCCACCGCGGCCCCGGCCAGCTCGTCCCATCCGGCAGGCGAAATCCACGTCTCGCCGCTTCTTCGCGCCGGAATACCCTCGTCACCCATCGTCCCGCTCCCCGCGGCTGGAAAACCCGGCCGTCGGGGTCTGGGACGGATACGCGCACCGGCCGGGTGCGCTGTCCGGCGCGGTGGACCTGGACCACGGTAGTCCAGGAATCCGGGCTGCTCAATCGACGAAAGTCCGCGACCGGTTGTCCACCTGGCCGCGTAATCGGACAGATTCTACTGCTGGTCTGGACAAGTCAGGAGCCGGGACGTAACTTTTCGGGCTGGGCCCCCTCGCCAAGGTCACCGCCAGTCCGGGAACGCGCCCCCCGCCGACACCCTGCAAGCACCGCCGCGGCCAGCGCTCGCGCGGCGGGATTCGGCCTGAGGAGTGAACTGTGCGCATCCGTCGGAAAATCCGGCGCTTTTCGACCGCCATGGCGGTCGTTTTCCCACTGATCACCGGTGTTCCGGCCGTTGCGGCACCCGCCGCGGTCGCCGCCGGTCCCGATCCGCTGCCGTTGACCGTCACCAACAATTCGAACCGTTCCGACGCGGTCTACCTCTACGTACTCGGCACGAACCTCGCCACCGGCAGGCTCGGCTACGTCAACGCGGGCGGTGCCTTCACGCCGTGGCCGCCGGGTGCGAACCCGCCGAGCCCGGCACCGGACGTCGCGATCACGGGCCCCGGCAACGGCGGCTCCACGACGATCAGGATCCCGCGGATGCTTTCGGGCCGCGTTTACCTGTCGTTCGGACAGAAGATCAAGTTCTTCCTCACCCCGGACGGGCTCGTGCAGCCTGCCCCGTGGGCGGACGGCGACCCGAACCGCGACATCCTGTTCGACTGGAGCGAATTCACCTACGACAACGGCGGGCTGTTCATCAACAGCTCGCAGGTCGACATGTTCAGCGTCCCGCACGCCGTCGGGCTGACCAACGGCGCCGGTGCGAACAAGGAAGCCGGACGCCTCAAGGCGAACGGTCGTGAAAACATCTTCAACGCCGTCCGGGCGCAGCCGGGTTTCTCGAACCTGGCCCACGACCGGCTGCGGGTCCTCGCGCCGGGCAAGGGCCTCGACGCGGGCAAGTTCAGCGGGAACTACCTCGACGGCTACGTCACGAACGCCTGGAACACCTACAAGTCGACGCCGCTGACCGTCGTCCCGTTCGAGGCCGAGCCCGGCAAGAAGTTCACCGGCCGCACCGGCGGGGACGACGTCATGCGGTTCACCGACACCTCGGGCGCGACGGTGGCCTCGTTCGGCAAGCCGTCCACGCGTGACGTGTTCAACTGCGACGGACGGCTGCAGGCGCCGAACGACCAGGTCGTCGGGCCGATCGCGCGGACGCTGTGCGCGGCACTGCACCGGTCGACCCTCGGTTCGCTGCACACGCAGCCGACCTACGACGCCGGCCGGTTCTACCGGCAGTCCGTCACCGACCACTACTCGCGGATCGTCCACGAGCAGATGGTCGACGGCAAGGCGTACGGCTTCGCGTTCGACGACGTCGGGCACTTCGAGTCGCTCGTGCACGACGGTGACCCACGCACCGCGCGGATCATCCTGACGGCGTTCTAGCCTCACCCCACCGCACTCCCGATCCGCCAGGCCGAAAGGCCGATCCCGCTCGGCTTGAGCGAGAAAACCGGCGGCCCGGGAGTGCGGCCGCGCTCCAGTCCCTCCGGCCGATAGCGCACGCATTTCCGGTGCCATTCCAGGATTCCGGACATCCAGTACTTCATGTGGTCGGCGTACCCGGTCAGCGCGGCGCGGGTTTCGCCGTCGAGACCGAGGTCGTCGCACATCCTCGGCAGGTCCTCGTCCGCGAGCTGTTCGAACTGCTCCATCCGCGCGTTCATCAGGCGGGCGACGAGATCCCGCGCCCGGAACCGGTCCACGTCGAGGAACCGCTCGACGACGTGGACGAGGTTGTGCACCTCGCCCTCGTATTCGATCTCCTTCTGGTACGAGAACAGGTCATTGGTGAACGTCCCGTAATCCTGCGCCGCGGTGTCGAGTTCGTGCAGCACCCGGTTCTGGAAGATCTCCGGCGCCAGGACGTCGCCGAGTTCGAGCAGGGCGAGGCTCTTCGTCAGGTCGGAGCCGAACGTCCGCCGCCGCATCTCCACGTAGTCGACCGGGTCGGGGATCCGGTTCTGGGCCTGGTTCGCCACCTCCCAGACCCAGCTCGCGGTCATGCTCTCGACAGCCAGCCGGAACTCCGCCCGTGCGGTCGGACTCAGCGGTCCGGCGGTGCGGTTCCACAGGTCGGCGAGGCCCGCTTCGACCGGATTCACCGGTGACGGCATCGGCTCGCCGTCGAGTGGCATGAACAGCGAAAGCCGGTCACTGCACAGTTTCGCCGCCACGGGGTCCCGCCTCATCCCGAACAGCAGCGGGAAGTAGTCGTCGCCGTAGGTGCCCCACGCCAGCCAATCCGAGGACAGCTTGAGCCGGTCGAAATCCGCGTCGGCGTGGATCATCGCCGCGCAATGCGGGAAGTCGAAGCCGCGGAAACCACGCTCGTCCCAGATTCCGCCCTGTGCGACACCCGGCACCGCGTCGAACATGCCCATCGCCCGCGCCCAGGTCGGGGCGTACTCCCGCGCGGCGGCGAGATGCGGGCTGGTGCGGATCGCGTACGGCATGCGGAACTCGGGCAGCGGCAGATGTCCCACCGGCGCGAACGGCGCGGGCGCCTGCTGCCGGACATGCTGGACCAGCCCCCACCGGTTCGGCGAGAGCCGCAGCGACTCCGTGCCGAGTCCCGTCGGGCCGCCGAGCACGCCGCCGTCGCCGTCCGCGCGGTCGTTCATGTACCGGCTCGACTTCCGATGCCATTCGTGGCCGCCGGACTGCCAGTCCTGCAATCCCTTGACGTACAGGCCGATCCCGATCTGCTCGGCCAGCGGGACGTCGTGTTCGGTCAGCAGCGCGGGTACCTCGGCGAGCGCGGTGTTCTCGAACTGCCGCAGCCGTGAGGTCAGCAGGTCGTTGGTGAGTTCGGCGGCCTCCTGCGTCGAGCAGTCGAGGAACTTCTCGAAGACGAGGACGGCGTTGGAGTTCTCGCCCTCTTCACGCACTTCGCGCTGGTAGGAGAAGAGGTCGTTACGCAGGTGGACGGCGTCGGCGAAGGTGTCGCGCAGGACCTCCATCGGCCTGGTCGCGGCGACCTTGTCCGGTACTTCGGCGCCCACGGCGTACTCGATCAGGTTGGCCGACCACGGTGCCCCGCCGACACGACGGCGCATCTGGATGTACTCGATGGGGTTCGCGATCCGGCCGCGGTCGATGTTGTCCAGTTCCCAGAGCGATTCGACCATGAGGTTGTGCGTACTGGTGACGAAACGCCGCCGCCAGGCTTCCGACATCGACGGAACGGTGCGCGCCCAAAGGTCCTTCAAGCCGGCTTCGGCGGGATTCTCCGGTTCCGGCGGCGTTTCCCCCGGTCCGGTCATGAACGATTCCAAGCGGTCGAGATAGGCCTTGGCGCCTTCGGTATTCCGCGTGTACTTGAATTGGGCGAGGAAATCGTCGTCGAAGAAGAACACCCAGACGTACCAGTCCGTGACCAGATCGAGGGACGGCCCGTCACAGTCCGGATGGGTGTGCGCGCAGAGCAGCGCGTAGTCCATCTTCGCCAGCGCCTCCTCCGTCCAGACGACGTCGCCGGACGGGGCGGGCGAATCGAGCATGCCCCTCTCCCTCGCCCACGCCATGCTGTGCGTCCTTGCCGCCTCCAGGTGGGGATTGATCCGCGCCGGATGCGGTACGTAGAACTCGGGCAAGGTGAAAGCCTGCATCTGCGGTTCGCCTTCCGGACGGGCGTCGAGGACAGTTCGACATTTCCAGCCGCGTGCCACCCACGGCTACGGCCACCCGAGCGATTCGGCGTACCAAGGAGTGAACCGTTTCCGTCAGCGCCAAAGGGACGCGGAATCGATATACGGTTCGAGAAGCCCCGTCAATACCGCGTCGCCGTTCCCGTTCAGTTCGTCTTCGGCGATCCGCCGCGCGACACCGACCAGGAAATCGGCGACCTGCACCCGTGGATCGGCCCGGGAGTCCACGAACTTCAGCCCGATCAAACCGGGACTCGCCTCGATTTCGGCGAGCCGTTGCCCTTTGAGCGACGGCTGTTCGTCGTGGACGAGGAAGACCGGCTCGCCGCCCCCGCTCCAGTACTCGACGGCGCGCAGGATCGCGGGCACCAGGGGATCGAGGACCTTCGCGTCCCGCAACTCCGCCGTCCTCGCCCGCAGTTCCCCCGTGTCGCCCACCATGGCGAAGAACGATCCGGCCGCCGGATCCCGCCGGTTCCTGGTCCGCAGCACGTCGTTGAACGCGGCCAGGAGCTCGTCGCCGGGCGAGACGTCGCCGCCGACGAGGTCACGGAGCGCGTTCGCCAGGAGCAGTCTCTTGTCCACGAGGTACACGTGGGCCCGGCCGCGGACCGGGCCCAGCGGACCGAGGAACCATTCGAGGACCCGCCGGTGCTTGGTGCGGAGCAGATGGTTGGCCTTGTACTCGACCGCCGGCGACCGGATCCGGCGCCGCAGTTCCACCAAGCACCCGGCGGCCTCTTCGCTGCTCAGCCGCACCCCCGCGTGCGCGAACACGTCCGTCTGCCCGCCGATCAGTTTCTCGCCCTCGGACCCGGACTCGTCACAGGCGATCTCCAGGGGCACGCAGCGGATACTGCCCGACAGGACGGGCGTCGTCGACCTACTTACGCGGGTTCGGGCAGCGGCGAGCCGGTCTCGAGCAGCGTCTTGAGGCTGGACAGGATCGAGGGCCAGCCGCCGTCGACCATCTCCAGCGCCGTGCTGCCCGGCGCGAAACCGTCGTGCACGACGGTGAGCTTCACCGTGTCGCCGACGGGCTCGAGATCGAACGTCACCTTCGACCGCGGCTCGGCCGCGAGCTTCGCCGCCACGTCGTCGTCGAGTCCCGCGGACTTGGCGAACTCGGGTGTGAAGGTGTGCCACGTGTAGGACAGGCGCCGGTAGGGGTCGGACTCCAGCACCACCTGCTCGGCGTCCTCCAGCTTCACGCCGAGCTGGTCCCAGGCCATCGTGGACCCGGGCTTCCAGTCGGAAGTGAACTCGCAACCCCAGTACTGCTTGGTGAAGACCGGATCGGTCAACGCCCGCCAAAGCTGCTCCGGCGTCGTCCTGATGTAGCTGGTGTACACGAATTCCTCGGTGCTCATGGGTTTCTGCTCCAATGCCTTCTTCAGGTCGGCGAGCGCGTCGACCCGACCCTGGTGGTACCGGTCGATCCAGCGCTCGGCGATCGCGTTGATCGGCTCCGCGTTCACGTAATGCAACTTCTCGCGGCCACGCCACACCGTGGTCACGAGGTTGGCCGCCTCCAGCACGGCCAGATGCTTGCTGACCGACTGCCGCGCCATGTCCAGCCCCGCGCACAGCTCGCGCAGGGTCTGCCCGTTGCGGGCGTTCAGGTCGTCGAGCAACCTGCGACGACTGGCGTCGGCCAGGGCCTTGAACACCTCGTCCATGTCGCCTTCCTGATATGCAGCCGATCAGCTGCCTTTGACTTTATGCAGCCGCACGGCTGCATGTCAAGCCGACACAAAAGGTGACAAATGATCATGTTTGCGTCACCGGCCACGCCCCGGCATAATCGAACATGTGTTCTACGTCATTCCCAAGCCTCGTTCAGCCGTGGCCGAGATACCGGAGCGGCTCCAAACACCTACGCTGACCCCCATGGCTGATCGGTGGGACGACGGGGAACGGGCCGCACTGGTCGCGCTGTTGCGCACCCGTCCCTCCGGTCTCACCTGGCGAGACCTCGCACACGAGGTCGAGCGGCGGGAAAGCGCGATCCGGGTCTGGGAAGAACACCATCCCCCCGGCCTGTTCGACGAAGCCGCCCAGAGCTCCGTACTGGACAAAGCCCGGGGCGACGTCAGCTCCTGGCGCGAACTGGGCTTTCTCACCTTCATGGACGAGCTCTACCCACCTCAGCTCCGGGAGATCCACGACTTCCCACCCGTTCTCTTCCACCAAGGCGAATTGCCGACGGAGGAAACCGGGATGGCCGTGGTCGGCTCCCGGCAGGCCTCGGAGCTGGGACTGCATATCGCCCGGGCCGTCGCCGCCGGTCTCGCCGATCGGGGGATCACGGTGATCTCCGGCCTGGCCAAAGGTATCGACGCGGCCGCGCACACTGCCGCACTGGACTCGGGTGGCCGGACAGCAGCGGTGATCGGCACCGGAATCACCCGCCACTACCCCGCGGAGAACCGGGAGCTGCAGGAACGCATCGCGGCCGAAGGAGTCGTGATCTCTCAATTCTGGCCCGACGCCCCGCCGACGAAGCAGTCGTTCCCGATGCGAAACGCCGTGATGTCGGGGTACAGCCGTGCGACGATCGTCGTCGAAGCCGGCGAACACAGCGGCGCCCGGATTCAAGCACGGCAGGCCGTCGCACACGGGCGACCGGTCATCCTCACGGATCTCGTCGTCCGTGCCAACAACTGGCCCGCGGAACTGCTTGATCGTCCCGGCGTCTACGTCGCGGGCAGCACGGCCGAGGTCATCGAAGCGGCCGAACATGTCCTCGCCGGCCCAGCCGAGATCGACGCACTGCTGAACCTCGCCGTCGAGAGATGACCCCACCCGCGGCCAGAGCCACCGAACTGGCGCGATTACTGCGGACGGAAGTCGGCGCCTTCTTCTGCAACACCCGCAGGAACGCACCCGGGATCTGTCCCGTGTGCACAGGCCCCTCGCTCGGCGCGCTCTGCCCGCAATGCCGCACGGCCCGGGCGACCTTCGGCGACGGCCTCGCCGACCTGGTCGTACCGCTCGCCTACGCCCAAAGCAAGATGAGTCCGGCTCACCAGTCGGAACACCACGTCTACGGGTACAAACGCCTGCCGCCCGCTCCCAAGTGCGAACGGGATCTCCGCCTCATGATGCGCGTCGGCGGCCTCCTGCACGGCGCGTGCATCGCCACTTCCTTCGGCGAATGGCAAGCCATCACCTTCATACCGTCCGCGAAACGCCCAGGACCGGACCATCCGAGCGCCGGGCTCGCCCGGCAGATCGCCGATGTGAACCCCGCCGCCCAGCGGCTGCGGCTGGGCATCGGCCCAGGCTTCGAAACTGAGCCTCGTCGCTCTCCTCGGCTCGACCGGTTCGTCGTCGCCCCGGAATTCCGGCCCACGGTCCGCGGTCGCCACGTGCTCGTCATCGAAGACACCTGGGTCTCGGGCGACAAGGCCCAGTCCGCCGCGCTCGCGCTCAAAGCCTTCGGAGCCGCGAAGGTGACCATCTTCTGCGTGGCTCGGCTGCTGCGTCACGATTGGGACGACCACCGGGTGCTGATCGAGGATCTCCGGGATCCCTATGACGCACTGCGGTGTCCTGTCACCGGCGACGCCTGCCCCGCGCCCCTCTGACGATCACGTCCCTTCCCCCACCGGGAAGAAGATCGCGCTCATCAGATGCGGCTTCCGCCCCGGCCCCGGCACGTTGCCCGCCCTCGCCATGAACACCCCGAGCAGGTCATCGACGAATTCCGTTAGCTCCTCCGGCGTCAGCCACAACACCCCCTGCCGATAGCCGACCGAGTCGGCGGCGGGATCCGAACCGTCCCGGTCCAGGTAGGCGTTGAACTCCGAGAGGAGAGCGGCCATCGCCGCCGCGAAGCCCTGCCGGTGGTCGTCCAGCGACATCGCCTTGGCGTCGTCGAGGTCGATCCGCGCTTTGTCGGCGCTCAGCCGATAGTGCCGCTCGACCGCGCCATGCACGCGCTGCTCGTCGACGACCCGCAGGATCCCCGCCTCGGCCAGCAGTCCGACATGCCGGTACGCGGAGGTCTTGGGGACGTCGGGCATCCGCGCGCACAGCTCGGACGTCGTCCGGGTGACACCGCCGTACATGGCGTTCACGATGCGCAGCCGGACCGGGTGCAGAAGCAGGTCGAGAGTGTTCACCGACAAACGATCCCATGACTGGTACCGTTCCCAAAACTGGGAACGGAGATTCTGATGACCGGACTGACCGCCGACGCGGTGATCCCGCTGGACACGCTCGACCCCGGCGCCCCGCTGGACGACCTCGACTGGCTCGGCGAAGCGATCGGCGAGGCCCGAGTCGTCGCGATCGGGGAAAGCTCGCACTACAACCACGAGTTCGCCCAGCTACGCCACCGCGTCCTGCGTTACCTCGTCGAGCGACAGGGCTTCACCGCCTTCGCGTTCGAGTCCGGCTTCACCGAGAGCCGCCTGGTCGACGCTGGGGTCCGCACCGGCGGGGACCTCGGAGACGCCCTCGCGAACGGCATGACCTCACTGACCGGTCTGTGGACCGAGGTCCGCGACCAGCTCACCTGGCTGCGTGAGCACCCGGTCCGCTGTTACGGCGTCGACCTCGGCGGCTCGAACATCTCGCTGCTGCCGGGTTTGGACGCCGTCCTCGGATACCTCGCGGAAGCAGACCCGGAGTTCGAGCCCGATCCGGTCATCCGCGAGACGGCGAGCGCCTTCGCGGCGGAATCGCCCTTTTCGATCCCCGCGGCGATCGGCGAATACGGGAAGCTCTCCGCCGCCGCCAAGGACGCGCTGACCGCGGGCCTCACCGGGTTCGCCACGCGCTTCTCAGCCCGCCGACTGGACTATCCCGGCAGGACCGGCGCCGCCGCGTACGAACGCGCATCGCTCACCTTGCGGGCCGTGATCACGCTCGACGCCGTCGTCCGCGCGATGACTTCCGGCGACATGCGCACGGCACTGGAAGCGCGTGACGCCACCATCGCCGACACCGTCGAAGGGATCCTGCGCTCCGAAGACCGGATCGTGCTCGGCGCGCACAACGGCCACGTCCAACGCTGGCGCGGCACCATGCCCGGCGTCCCGCCCGCCGCGCCGATGGGCCTGTTCCTCGCCGACCGGCTCGGGCCGGACTACCTGGCCATCGGCACCACCTCGGGCAGCGGCAAGGTCCTGAGCGAGGGCCCCGAGTTCTACGCGGGCCGGTTCTTCAGCGACCTCGAACCACCGCGACCGGACAGCCTCGACGGCGTACTTTCCGCGAGTCACGACGGTCTCTTCGCGACGGACCTCCGTGGACTGTCCGAAGCGGACGCGGCGACCCTACGAGCCGTCACCGAGCAGCGGATGGGGTCGTTCTACTCCGGCGTGAACGCGCTCGACGCCTTCGACGTCCTCGTCCACGTACCGACGGTCTCCCCGGCCGAACCGGACCGGGACGCGCTCACCTACGCGCCACGCGAGGTGCGGGAGATGTTCGCGAAGTGGATCGCGCTCCGCGACGAGAAGTGAGCGAGTCGGCGCCCTTGTCACGTTTCCGAAGGCTCCCTCGTCCGATCGGTGACACGCCCACCGAAGGAGTCTCCATGCCAGTCCCCTTGCGCGTTGCGATCGCCGTGCAGACCCTCGCCGTCTCCCTCACCCCGATCACCGCCGGTCTCCTGCTGAGCGTCCCGAAGGGGCACCCACTGCACAGCGCCACGTCCTACACCCTGTTCGTCGTGGCCGTCCTCCACGACCATGGCCGTCCATATCGTCACCAAGGATATCGGCCGGCGGGCCAAGGGAGACGACGACCCGGCGGTCAGCGCCGACGGAGGAAGGGGCCTACAGTCGTGGACGCTCAAGGCCGACAACCCCCGATGCTGTTGCCGTTCGTCCAAGAGATCCGGACAGTGCCGGGAACCCACGTCCCGGAGGGAATGGCCGGCATCGGACGGGACAACCGAGGGGTCGTAGCCGGTTTGAGCGGCCGCGATGGTGCCCGTCGCGTGCACTGGCCGGCGTGACCTGGTGCCACTGGTGTGGCACGTCGTCCGCAATAGCGGGTGTACTTCGGAGGTCGTGCAAAGCACGTGGCTCACCTTGATCACCGGAAACAAAACCAGGGCCCGAACACATTTCGTGTTCGGGCCCTGGCGGTGTCGGTGACGTGTTACCGGCGCAGCAAAGTCGTGATCGAGCCGACGAATTTCTGCATAGCGGACAGGGCGGGCGTTCCGTTCGTCGTCAGCGACGACACCGGCGAGCTGGCCGGCGTCTGGCCCTGGGTAAGCAACGGGTCCTGCTGGGTCAGCGTGGTGAGCTGACCGACGATGGGCACACCGCCGGTGGTGGGCAGAGTGGTCGGAAGCAGAGAGTCACCGGCCGCGGGCACTCCGCTCGGCTGGGGAAGCGCGGAGACAGGAGTGTCGGCGATCGTCGACGGCGTCACGGGGCCGCGGGCGTCATAAGTGGTCGCCACCGTCGGGGCGTCGGCGTGGAGAGCGGTCACCCGGGTGCCCGCCTCCGGGTCGAGCGGATCCGTGGTGATGGTGCCACTCATCGGCGGCACTGGGGCGGGAAGGGTGCCGTCGACGAGCGTGACCGGCAGCGAGTCTCGCACGGTCTCCATTCGAGACAAGACCGGCAGGAGGGGCACCTCGGTGGCGCCGATCTCAGCGCCGAGCGGAGCGTGCAGGTCCGGCTCTCGCGTCTCCTTGACGATCTCGTCGATCTGCGTGGGAACGGATTGGAACAGCTCGACCGGCACCGCGTGGATCGGCCCCACCGGTGTCTTGAGGGTCGGCGCGCCGGCAGCCGTGTCGGCGGCGGGGCGAAGCGCGTCCTGGCTCGACGTCTCCACCTGCTGCAAGGGGCGGGCCTGTTTCACGGCATCGACGATTCCGCTCACCGCGGGAGTGAGGACCTGCTGATCCAGCACAGACGCCGGCAAATCGGGGTTGACGTTCTCCGCCGCCGAGGCGATTCCTGTACCCAGAGTCAGCAGACCACCGCTGATCACTGTGGCCTGCAGCACGTACTTCATCCAGTTCTGCATGACAGATACTCCTCTGATCATCGTCACGGAAATATGTTGCGGCGGAGAGCAGGCATGAGCCGATGTCAGATCCACCGCGAAAAAGGAACTTCGGAAAGCGAACGCCGCGCACAGCGGCGCGCTCAGGGAAAGCGGGAAGAAGAAAGGGCGAGCAGGCGGTCAGGCACTGCCCGTGCACCCGGTCGACCCGGTCAGCCGGGTGTGACGTCCGGCTGGGTCATCACTGCCTGGACGGCATAACGGGCCATGGCACACCAGGTGGGTGACGCCAGGATGTCTCCCGTCAGGCGGTCGGGCACATCGCCGACACCCGCGTTGCCGCCTGTACCGCCCGCGGTGGCGTTCGTCAACGAACCGCACGTCGACGTCAGCGGCCACGAAGGAGCCGTGGTTCCCTCGCTGTCGCCGGGATCGTGCAGGTGCGAGACCCGCGACCCGGGTCCGTCGACACGCTTGTGCCGAGACACCGGATCGGCCAGGGTGGTCAGGTCATCCGCTCCACGCTGAAGCGCCCCAGCGGGCACGGTGGTGGCCGGAGTCGTCACGGCCATCGCACCGACCGGCGTCCCAGTACCGGTGATTTCGCGCAAGGTATCGGGTAGTTCGTGCGGAGCGGTGCCTGTGAACGCCGCGGCAACCGTGTGTCGCGCGGCCGCAGCGGCGCTCGTCACGGCATCAGCCGCGGGCTTCGTTATCGAGCCGACACGGTCCGACATGACGACGGCGCTGCCCAGTGCCTGGTTCGCAGCCGTTGTCAGATGAGTCAAGGACGGCACCGCGGTCGCCGACAGGAAGGGATGCGGCGTTTCAGCCGCTGAGAACCGCTCTGTCGCCGGTGCTTGACCGGGCTCGACGACGTTCGCCGGAGTGCTCGCCCCAGGCAGAACATCGGTTGCCTCGGCCTTCGCGGACACGTCACCCGCGAACCAGGTGACAGCGGTGGCCGCCACGGCGCCGCTCGCCACAACGAGCGCACGAGCCAGAAGACGACCGACACGTGCCGCGTCACCCCTCTGGTTTCCTGCGTCCGCCACAGCGATTTCCCTTACTGGCTCAAGTATTCACGATCCACACGTACACGACTGCCCACGACCACCGTCGCGAAGAGAGAGTAAACGATGCCGTACGAGATCCAACGTTCCATCCCCTCACGAACAGACATGGCCGGGTAGCGGAATCGGCTTTCTCACAGCTACCGTCTCGCTTCACCAGCGGTAACGCGGTGAGTATGAGAATCCTCGGTCCGTCAACCCTCTACGCGGTAATCAACTCGAATCAGTGACGTTATCACCGGTCAAGCAATACAGTCGGATCGCCCGATCGCGGGAACATTCCCGCGCCGAGCTTGGTCTCACTTCTCCAGTACCGTCGCTCCCGCGCAAGGCGTGTCGTAAACCTCCGAATCAAGTGCCACGTGAGGAGCCAACAGTTCGAGATCCCCAGCACTTGGCTGAACCATCTCCAGGGCCTTCCATCGATTCACGACGAAACCGCCGAAAGCCAGGCAACTCGGCGATCTCGACGACTACACCGCCTGCTGTGGCAACTGCTCGGCGATCAAGCGCTACTCCGAGACACGTCGCGATGGGAGTACCTGTTGGGGTTGACCTGACCGGCCCTCAACGGTCTCGCCATGCGAGCGGCGACAGGGTTACCGCTGCCTCCGCGATACGTCGAGCCGTTTCGGTCGCAAGACCTTTGCGGCCGGACTCGATCCACCCGGCAACGCGCTCGACGCCGATTTCCCGGTACTCGACGGCCTGAAACAACAGGGTGCCGCCAATCTCGCCGCACGCCACGTTCGAGCAAATGAAATCCGCCGCCAGGCGGTACTCAAGGGCGATCCCGAGGCGTTCCACCTCGTCGTGCAAGGGGTCGGAACAAAGCTGCAAGAGTTCCTGCCTGGCAAAAACTCCTGATGCCCGACTGGCGGATGGTCGTGGCGCCCAGTGCGGACGGGAGGCGCCCAGAAGCCCAGAGTTGTTCAGGTGACTGCACCAAGTGCCGTTGATCAAGGGCGACGGCAATTTACAGTGGAAGGGCTTGGTGTATGTCTGATTTGTGGAGGCGACTCATGGAGGGACGGGTTGACCTCGAACGTGTTGGTGCCGTCACGACGGCCGCGGGGAAACTTCCCCCTTTTATGGTGACCGACCCAGTAGGAGTCGAGGTCGAGTCGGTGACCTGCTACCTGCGCGACCTGGGCGCTCGGTGAGGCAGAAGCCACTTCGAGCTGATGGCCGCCACCGGGATCGCGGCGCTGACCACACCCGCCGCCGTCGCCGTTCTGATCGCGGCAGTCGGTCGGACGATCACCCTGCGGGGCAGGGGCCGCGGCCGTGCCACGCCTCGCGCGGCACGCGGATCAGGACAGCGTTCCGACACACTCCTCTCCCGCGACCACGGTCAACCGGACCTTGGTCTGTAACAGCGAGTCGGGGCCTTCGGCGAACGGATCTCGGTCCAGCACAACGAAGTCCGCCGCCAGCCGCGGCGCCAAGCGCCCGGTCAGCCCTTCCCACCGGCATGAGTACGCGGCGTGCCGGGTGCCGTGCGCGAGGGCGTCGGCCATGGGCAGGGCGTACTCCGGGATGTTGGGCGGCAGTCCGGGGTCGGACGCCGACCGCCGGGTGGTGGCGATGAACATGTTCGGCAACGGCGGGTGGGGCGCGGTCGGCGCGTCGGAGCCGAACGCGAGCACCGCGCCGGCGGCGGTCAGCTCCGGCCATGGATATCCGCGGTGCACCCGGTCGTCGCCGAGCATCGCCCGCCAGTTGTCCTGGATCGCCGGGTCGGCGTGCACCGGCTGCATGGACGCGACCACGCCGAGCCGGGCCAGCCGCCGCACGTTCTCCTCCGTCACCACCTCGACGTGCTCCAGCCGGTGCCGCCGGTCGAGCGGCCCGTTGACCTCGATCGCGTGCTCCAGCGCGGAAAGCGCGATGTCCGACGCCTCGTCACCGATCGCGTGCAGCGCCACCTGCAACCCGGCCCCGTCCGCCGCCGCCACGACGGGAGACAGCGCCGCCAGGTCCCAGATCGGCCCGGGGTGACTGCCGTCGGCGAACGGGGCCTTCATCGCCGCCGTGCAGCTGTCGATCACGCCGTCCACCAGCAGCTTGATACCGGTGACCCGCAACCACGGCCCGGACAGCCGCCCGGCCAGTTCCACCGCCCGCCGGACCTGCCGCAGATCGTCCTCGGTGCGGCCGGTCCGCTCGACCAGCCAGTGCCCGGCCACCCGCAGCGGCAACCGGCCGCCGCCGCGGGCCAGTGCCCGCTCCAGCGCGTCCAGGTCGTCCTGCCCCAATCCCATGTCCACCGCGCTGGTCACGCCGTCGGACAGGTACCGCTCGAACGCCGAGGCCAGTGCGGCGTCGCGCTCGTCGTCGCCTGCTTGCGCGTCGAGGAACCGCCGCGCCAGCTGCAGCGCGGCCGCCTCGTACAGCATGCCGTCCGGTTCCCCCGCCTCGTCGCGGCCGATCCGGCCGCCGATCGGGTCGGGGGTGTCCGCCGTGATCCCGAGTTCCCGCAGCGCGGTGCTGTTGACCCACGTCGAATGCAGGTCGTTGGCGACGAGGTAGACCGGCCGGTCCGGCACGGCCGCGTCGATCACGCCGCGGTCCGGGCCGCGCCCGTCCAGCGCGCCGAACAACCAGCTGCGGCCCAGGATTCGTGGCGCGCCGGGGTCGGCGGCCGCCGTCTCCCTGATCCTGGCCTGGATCTCGGCCACGTCGGCGGCGTCGAACAGGTCGACCTGCCGTAGCGCTTCGCCCATCCCCAGCAGGTGGGTATGCGCGTCCACGAAACCGGGCAGGACGAACGCCCCGCCGAGGTCCACCAGCCGCGCGCCGTTCGCCATCCCGTCCGCCGTCGCGGTGTCGCCGACGAACTCGATCGACTCCCCGCGCACGACCATGGACTCCGCCCAAGCGGGCTCGTCGGCGGTGAAGATCCGGCCGCCCCGGTAGTGGACCTGTTCCGGCTTGCTCAATGTCACTCCTCAGGTGAACGGTCGAACGACGAACGCGTCGCCAGGACGTAGATCAGCGAAGGGACGATCAGCCCCACCGGCAGCGACAGGTCGATCCCGCCCACCAGTTCGGCCAGGAACCCGATGTGCACGCCGGGAACGGCCAGGAACTCGATGGCGAACGCGGCGCCCGCCACCAGCGCGGCGAAACCGGCCCAGTTGACCCCGCCCCGGTACCAGAACGCGCTGCCCCGGCCGAGATCGCTGAGCGCGTGGCCGTCGTACCGGTTGCGCCGCAGCAGCAGATCGGTGACGTAGATGGCCATGATCGGGGCCAGCACCGCCACCATCATCTGGAGCATCCGGCTGACCGTGTCCAGGAAGTTCGAGACCAGCAACGCGTACATGGTCAGCAGGATGCTGACCGTGCCGTAGAACAGCACGCTGCGCGACCGTCGGACCCGCATCCCGATCGCCTGGAGCGCCAGCCCCGAGCTGTAGATGATCAGCGCGTTGTTGGCGATCGCGCCCAGGATCATGGCGATCAGGAAGACCGGGGAGAACCAGCCCGGCAGTAGGCCGGTGAGCGCGGTCTGCGGGTCGCCCATGTCCAGTGTGGTGGCGGCGACCGCGCCCAGCGCCGTGCACAGGACGCTGGGCAGGTACGCGCCCGCCGCCGTCCAGCCGACGATGGCCGACGGCTTGGCGGTGCGCGGCAGGTAGCGGGCGAAGTCGGCGCTGGTGCTGTAGGACAGCGGGGCCGAGGCGACCATGGCCAGCCCCGCGGCCAGCGCCGCCCCCAGGTCGGGGCCCCGCAGCTCCTGCGGCGGCCGGTGACCCCAGTCGGCGTTGCCCAGCACGAAGAACGCCAGTACCGCGAACACCACCGCGAGTGCCGCGGCGAGCGGCATGTACAGCCGGATGATCGTGGCGTGCCCGTAGACGCTGATCGCCAGGGTCACCGCCGCCACGCCGACGATGACCAGCGTCTTACCCACCGTGCCGAGTTCCAGGCCGAACCTGGAGCACAGGCTGAACGCCGTCACCGACGCGGCCGACAGGCTCAGCGCGACGTAACACACGGAGATCAGCGAACCATTGAATGTGACCAGCACCCGGTTGCCCCGAACGCCGTACATGGTCCGGGTGATGACCGAGCTCGGCGTGCCCGCGGCCGGGCCGCTGACCGAGATCAGCCCGACCAGCACCCAGAACAGGTTGCCGACCAGGATCACGCCGAGTGCCTGCCACAGGCTCAGGCCCAGCACCACGAGCGCGCCGCCGACCACCAGGCTGAGGTAGCTCACGTTCGGCGCGGCCCACACGCCGAACAGGTCACGTGCCCGGCCGTGCCGTTCCTCGTCGCCGATGACGTCGATGCCGTGCGTCTCGATACGGGTCGCCTGTGCGGAAGCGGGTTCGAGTGACGCGGGCGGTTCGGGTATCGCTCTACTGGCGGGGTCTTGGATCACGGCAGGGCCTCCAGCGGTGTCCTCTGTGGACAGAGACGTGGATCACGGGGTGTGGGGACGGTAGGGCGGCCCGCCCGGCCGCGTCGATGGACGCGGGGTTGAACTTTGCGCGTGACGGTGGACACTGCGTCCATGCCGCTGACTGTCGCCGCCCTGCTCGCCGTGCGCGAGCTCCGCCTGACCCTGGTCGCCGGAGGGGGCGGCCGGGACCGGGTGATCGAGGCCGCGCACGTCTCGGAGCTGGCCCGTCCCGGCGAGTGGCTGCAGGGCGGCGAGCTGCTGATGACGGCCGGTGTGGTGCTGCCGACGGACCGGGGGTCCTGCCGGGGGTTCGTGCGGGACGTCGTCGAGGGCGGCGCCGCGGCACTGGCGTTCGGCGTCGGCCACGGTCAGCCGCACCGGGAGCCGCCCGGTGAGCTGGTGGCCGCCGCCGAGGCCGCCGGGCTGCCGCTGCTCGTGGTGCCGGACGAGGTGCCGTTCATCGCGGTCACCAAGGCGGTGTTCGCCGCGTTGGCCGCCGAGGACCGGCGCGCTCTGGAGCACACCGTCGACGTGCAGCGCAGGCTGACCGTCGCGGCGACTTCGGGCGGTGGTCTGAACGCGATCCTCAAGGTGTGGTTGCGCGCGACCGGTCGCGCCGCCGTGGTGACCGACCTGCTTGGCCGCGAACTGGTCGCCGTCGGCGAGTCCGCGCCCGCCCTGCTCGCCGCCGGGCTCACGGTGCTGGACGAGGTTGGCGGCCGCGGGCTGCTGGGCAGCGCGTCGGTCGCGGCGGACGGGCTGACCGTGGCCGTGCAGCCGATCGGCGCCCGGCGACTGCGCGGGCACGTGCTGCTCGCCCGGTCGCCTCAACCGCAGCCGGGCACGCTGGACGCCGCGCTGGTTTCGTTGCTGACGCTGGAGCTGGAGCGTCGGCACCTGGCCGACGAACCGCGACGGCGAGCCGGTGCGGAGGCGCTGGCCCGGCTGCTGGACGGGCTGCCCGACGACCGGGCCGAGTCCGTCCTGACCGCTTTCGGGCTGGCCTCGCCCGCGGTGCGCGGCCTGGCGGTGGCGGCCGGGGCGGAGGAAGCGGACGACCTGGCGGCCGATCTCGCCCTCGTGCTGCCCGGTGGTCTCGTGCGGTGGTCCGAGGACACCGTGGAGGCGCTGGTCGTCGACGAAGTGGACGTGATCGCGCTGCTCGACCGGTTCGCGCCGGGGCGCCCGGCGGGCGTCGGCACGGCACTGCGGCCGGGCTCGGCGGCCGTCTCGCTGCGGCAGGCGCGGGCGCTACTGGCCACCAGCGTTCGTCTTGACCGTCCCGCCGAGGCCGGGGAGCACAGCACGAGCAGGCTGCTGCTCACCCTGGGGCCGCCGGAGCTGCTGGCGTCGTTCGCCGACACCGTGCTGGCGCCGGTTGACGCCGCCGACCAGAGGGGGCAGCTGCTGGCCACGTTGCGGGCGTGGCTGGACGCCAGCTCCGCCTGGGACGTCACGGCGCAGCGCCTCGGCGTGCACCGGCACACCGTGCGCAACCGCATCGACCGGATCGAGCAGCTCACCGGCCGGACGCTGACGACCGCGTCCGCGCGCTACGAGCTGTGGCTCGCGCTGGAGGCCCGGGACGCACTCGCCTACGCCGAGACCGGCCGAGAGAGTGCACTGGATTCGCCGCCGCGTCCACATTGACCGACCGAATTGGACTCCGTGTCCATCGACCGGGGCAGGACGGCGCACGTACGTTCCCGTGCACATTGACAGAAGGCAGGTGTTCGATGGTTTCTCCGGAAGTGGATGTCGTGATCGTGGGCGCGGGATTCGCCGGACTGACGGCCGCACGCGATCTCGGCGCTGCCGGGCGCACGGTGCGCGTCCTGGAAGCTCGCGATCGGATCGGCGGCCGCACCTGGTACCGGACCGACCTGTTCGACGGGGTCGGGCTGGAGATGGGCGGCACGTGGATCGTCCCCGAGCAAACCTTCGTCACCGAGGAGGTCGACCGCTACGGGATCGCGGTCAGCGACAGCGAACTGCCCGCCCGGATGACCTGGTCCGACCGGGGCCGCGTACTGGAGTCGCTGCTGCCGGTGCCGCCCGCCGAACTGGAGGACCTGGAACTGGCGGTCCGCGCCCTGATCGCCGCGGGCGCACGGCTCGACGTGGACCGGCCACTGGCCGGACAGGGCTTGGCCGACCTCGACGTGCCGATCCGCCAGTGGGCCGACGAGGCCGGTTTGAAGGGCAACGCGCGGGAACTGCTGATCTCCTGGTTCTGCGGATGCGGTAACGCCTCCGCCGACACCGGCTCCGCGCTGGACGTGCTGCGCTGGCTCGCCGCCATGGGCAACTCCGTCTGGGGCATGGTCCGGGCCAGCGTGCTCGGCCGAACCTTCGACGACGGCACCGCCTCGCTGGCCACGGCACTGGCGGAGGACGGCGGCACGGACATCCGGCTGAGCACACCCGTGCGGTGGGTGCGCCAGGAAACGGACCACGTCGTCGTCGGCCACGATGGCGGGGTGGTCACGGCGCGGCGGGTGCTGATCACCGTCCCCATCGGCGTGCAGCGGCACATCGAGTTCACGCCCGCCCTGTCCGCGGCGAAACTGGCCATTTCCACCGAGAACCATGCCGGTCAGGGACAGAAGGTGTGGGCGCTGGCCCGCAACGTGCCGGACGACCTCAGCGGATACGGCTGGGGTACCGCGTTCGACTACGTGGGCGCGATGTACACCGTGCCCGAGGGCGTGGTGCTGGTGTGCTTCGCGCCCGAGCACGACCGGGTGGACGGACACGACGTGGCTGACGTGCAGCGGGCGGTGCGCGAGTTCGCGCCCGAGGCCGAGGTCGTCGCCGCAACCACCTACGAATGGGTGGACGACGAATGGTCGCGCGGCACCTGGACGACGTTCCGGGCCGGGCAAATCTCCCGCTACGAGCAGGATCTCGCCGTGCCGGAGGGCATGGTGCACTTCGCCGGCGCACACACCGCCCAGCGGTGGCCGGGCTTCATCGACGGCGCAATCGACAGCGGCCGCCGCGCCGCCGCCGAACTGCTGACGGTGTTGTGATGACCCCGGTCACTCCCGTCGACGCCCCCCGCGTCCCCGCTACGCCGGGGAGTGCACACTCGCCCGGCTGTCCCGCCTAACCGACGTCCCCGACGCCGTGATCTGGGGCGTCGGCGTTCGACACCGGGATCATCTACCGGCCGGAGCCCGTTCGGGCCGACCCACGCTCGGCAGAGCACACGGTTGCTGCCGCCCTTCAAACCGGCGCTTGACGCGGAGCCCGTTCGCGGTCCGACAGATCGCCGACGCCGACGGCGCCGACCCATTCGACATCGGCGAGTCGGTGGCTGCGGATCGAGAGCGCCGCCACCGAGCTGGGCGGCACCCACCGCAGGCTGCTCACCATCGGCGACGTTCTTCACGCCGTCCGGATCGACACCGACGGCGAGGTGAGCGGCCTTGTTGCGCACGGCGTGGCCGTCGCGGACCTTGTGAGAGGTAGGTCAGGCTGGCGGCACGGTCGTGAAGAACTCATAGCTGTGGCCGTTAGGGTCGCCGACGTAGACGCCGCGGCCGCCACTCAGGTGGTTGATAGACCGGTCCCAGCCGTTTTCCGGGCCGGACCCGTACGGCACGTGAGGCCACTGTTCCAGGCGCGCGATCAGGCCGTCGAAGGTGGCGTCGTCGACAAGGAACCCAAAGTGAGCAGGGACTACGGCGTGACGCTGATCGAAGTCGAGGGTCAAGTCGTCGTTGACCCGCACCGGGGTGAACGGCCCGGTGCGCTCCCCGACGCGCAGGTCGAGTAGCTCGGCGAAGAGCAACGCCGCTGCGTCCTGATCAGCGGCCCGGACAATCGTGTGGTCGAGGACCACGGCCATGACATACCTCCTAGATAAGCGTGCGATACGCACTCAATATAAATGCGATCCGCACGCTTTGGGTAGACTTGCGGCATGGAAGACGGTGGACCCGCGCTGTTCCGGCTCGTTCGGTTCTGGTCACGGCGATGGCCCCGTGGCGTCGCCGTAGAAACAGGACACGACGCTTCGGTGACCCAGCACGTCCTCGTCGTCGACGCCGTTGACGCGCTCCGACGTGACGGGGCCGAGGTGACGGTCGGCCAGGTGGCCCAGCAGCTTGGTCTCGACCGCTCCGGGGCCAGCCGGATGGTTGCCGCGGCAACCGAGGAGGGCTACCTCGAGCGGCGACGGGCCTGCTCGGACGCTAGACGCAACGTGGTGGCGTTGACGACGGCCGGACAAGGTCTGCTCCACCACTCACATCAGTGGCAGCGAGCGAAGTTCGTCGAGCTCACCGCCGGTTGGAACTCCTCCGACCGAACCAGGTTCGCTGGATATCTCGAACGGCTCGCACGCGAAGTTGGCGCATAACTCCTGAGCAGTCGCGAGATCATCCCTCAGACGGGCGCGCTGACACAGGCAAGTCCGGAAGGTTGTCGGGCCAGCGACACATGCGACCAGGACACCCGCCCAAGCTCGACCGCCACCGCGACCTCCAAGCGCACCCACGCTGCCCAGCACGCACTGGGTGACAACCCCCGCTCACGAACAGTGACAGAAGGCCCCACCGTTCCCGGTCATCCGCCAGCTCACCGCCGCCTACAGGTGACAACTACCGCTCACGGTCACGGTCAAGCCGAGTGGCTGACATAACGCCAGGTAGTGACGCCGGTACATCCCGACCGGTGATCCTCGGACGGCTGCTGGCCGGCATGGTCGACTCGACTTGATATCACGCTAGGCCGTACGAGTGAACTAAGAAGCGCAGCGGACGAACCTGACCGGCGCGACCGTGTACGAAGCCGCCGACACGCCTCCTCTGGGCGGCGGGCGCTGCTACGTCCTGCTCGAAGACACCACTACTACCAGCCCTTCGCCCCCGCCCTCCACGCTGCGCGACATGTCGACCTGGGCCGAAGTGCCAACGTAAATTTCGCCGTCTGCCCGCGCGACCACTCGACAGGAACGTAGAACACGGGCGCAAGAAGCGTCGGACCCCGCGTTATGCAGCAGGCGTACGGCCTGAGCGCCGTCGCCGCAAAGCGTTTGACCAGGACGGCCGCGCGCTAGGGCAGAGCCGCTAGAGCGGCGGCAAGGCAGGCGAGCAGGTCGAAAATCGGCACGCCCGTGAAAGCGGAGACGAAACGGAGCCCAATGACGCCGAGAAAGATATGAATAAGACTCGCAAAAATCGATATATCAGCAGGTCAAAGGCTATGTCGATCTTGAGCCACCAAGGGGGCTCGAACCCCTGACCTTCTGTTTACAAGTCCCTCCGCTGCTATGTCAGCGAGTGCCGCGCGGTGCCGAGTTTTGACCATCCATGCAGGTCGACTATGGCCTAGCGCCGTACCCAGTGTCGCGCCGTGTCATGGCGTGTTCGGCTCTACTTCGGCACCGGAGCCCAATCGGAGACGACGGTATCCCGCGCACCGGAGCCAAATCGCCCCTGATCTTGCTCCAGGCGCCCACATCAAGGCAGTACCGCGCTTCGCCGAGCGGCATCAGCGCGGGGACCGGTGCCGGGCAGCACGGGTTCTCATCGATAAAGACCTCCGGCGGCGCAGGCACCCTGCGCACCGGGGAGCCACCTGGATGCCGCTTAGCCACTACCGTCTGCCGACCGGCGCCCCTTCTCAAGTAGCCAACGCCGACATCGGGATCCATAGCTACTCCTTCGACGCCAGAGACTCAGGCCTAGGAGCGCGCAGGCCGCTAGAACGACCGGAAGTCCCAGACCTCAGGACACCGCGACGATCAGGAAGACACCGAGCCCGAAGACAAAGCCCAGGGCAAGGACGAGCAGAGCGCGCGCAAGCGTGTGATACCTCGTTCGGCGTCTACGAAGAAGCCATCCGGGCCGAAGTCCGCACTCCACCACGCTGCCTCGTAGCGCAACCCGCGGGCGCTCGTCGCCCGGGTCGTCGGCGGCGCCACGCACTGGGTAGCGTCGGCGACGACGTCGCGCAGGGCTTCGCGTGCGTGGTGGAGGTGGACCCGGGCGGTGGCGACGGTGATATGCATTTCCTCGGCGATCTCGGAATAGCTCCAGCCGAGTATTTCGTGCAGGTAAAAGACCGTGCGCCGTTGGGTGGGTAGCGAGGTCAGCTCACGGGTGGCCTGGTTGACGGCGAGCTGAACGTCCAGGGAGGGAACTCTCGCTATCGAAGACCAGGTGATCTGGGTCTTGCCGGGCATGCCAGAACTGTCGAGATACCGGGCGACGAGAGTGCCGCGGTAGCACCGGGACGCCCTGTCGAGAACCACGTGCCGGGTGACAGCGTAGAGCCACACCCGGGGCAATCGGATGGTGTTCCAATCGACTCGGAGAGCTGCTTCGAAGGCCTGCTGAACCAGATCCTCGGCGCTGTCCCGTGAGGTTGGCAGTCCGGCTCGCGCCCAAGGCCAAGGCATAGCGAGTCAACTGGTCGCGCCAGAGCCGGAACGCCTCCCCGAGATCGGGTTTCCCCGATGAGTCGGGCGCGGGACTCTCAAGCGGTGTGCTCACGCTGCCTCCGAATCCGGCGTTTGGGCGACCGAAACCCGCCAGGTACCACCGTCGGCCTGCTCGGCGACCTCGGCACCCGCTGGA
The DNA here is from genome assembly GCA_049998115.1 of Amycolatopsis sp. cmx-4-19. Taxonomy (GTDB): domain Bacteria; phylum Actinomycetota; class Actinomycetes; order Mycobacteriales; family Pseudonocardiaceae; genus Amycolatopsis. The sequence continues at coordinate 447,075 of JAEBEO010000002.1, forward strand.
AGTACGGCAACTGCGGCTAGCAGCGACATCCGCGCACGCACGCGCCACCGATAGGCGACGGCACGAACCAGGTCGAGCACACAGCGGCCCGCAATCCTCACCATTATCGCAATCTCCAGTGTCATCGGTGTCGTCCTCCAGCATTACGAACCACGCACCCTCCGCGTAGCTCAGTCACTGATTGAGTGGGCAAAAGCCGAAGAACGTTTAAACAAGGCTCCCTCGATCACCCATTCGGTCGCTGCCGAACAACGCTTTGTAGGACCGGCGGACGAACTGAGCCGGGTCTGTCACACGAGCGGCTCTGGCGCACTTTCGGTGGTGTGATGCGGTGGTCCACGGCCGAGGTAGGTCGAGGGGCTCGCCATGATCGTCTGTGGCTGAGATGGCGAAGCTGGTCTTGGTGATCGTCGCATCCGTCGAAAAATGGAGACCTTGCCAGCGCTCCGCGTGCACGGCCAGGGCCGAACCCCTGACGTTTACGGACTCACCTGCCATGCGAACGGTCGGGTCGTCTGGCCGGCTCCACCGCGCACCGGAAACCGAGTGAAGAGCCCGCTGTTTACCGGCATCCCACACGGGTAGCCCCGGGATACGCGAGCCGGCGGCCTATGCCGGCTTGATGCGGAGTACGAAGTTCTTCTCCCAGGAGGGTCACATGTCGCAAGGACCGAGCGGACAGGCACCACCAGAACACGGGAACGGCGCACAGTCGACGTCACAGACGGTGAAGAACGAGGCCAGGGATGTTGCCACCACCGCGGTCGAGCAAGGCGGTTCAGTGGCGAAAACCGCTGCAAAGGAAGCGAAACACGTCGCCGGACATACCAAGCGCGAGGCGCAGGACCTTCTCCGCGAAGGACGCGATCAGCTGGAGGACCAGGCGCGCAACGGCCAACGGCAAGCCGCCCGAAGTCTGCACGACCTGGCCGGCGAGCTCGACCGCATGGCGGAAGGAACCGATTCCCCTGGCGTGGCCACCGACCTCACCCGGCAGGCGTCCGAACGCGTCCACGCGGTGGCCGAGTGGCTGGACCACCGGGAGCCTGGTCAGCTGCTCGACGAAGTACGCGGGTTCGCCCGCCGTCGTCCCGGCACGTTCCTCGTCGGCGCCGTGATCGCCGGTGCGCTGGCGGGCCGGTTGACCCGCGCCGCCGTCGCGGGCAAGCCGGAGGACGACCATCAGCAGCACACCGGTGCGGCTCCGGGTCCGGCCGCTCCCGCATTGCCGACCCCGGCACCGCAGGGAACTCTGGCCGGACCAAGCGGTTTCTCAGCGCCGCAACCGCCCGCCGCGCCCGTCGGTGCTCGGCCGTCCGCGACGGGCCAGGTGCCGTGATGACATCGGCGCCGGGCACCACACCGCCCGCTGAACAGCATCCCGATGTCTCGGACTCCTCGGTCGGCGAACTCATGACCAACGTCATGAAGGACCTCTCCACCCTGGTCCGCCAGGAACTTGAACTCGCGAAAGCCGAATTGAAGGCCGAAGCGGGTAAGGCGGCCAAAGGCGCGGGGATGCTCGGCGGCGCCGGGTTCGCCGGATACATGGTTCTGCTTTTCCTGTCGCTGGCGCTGTGGTGGGGCCTCGCCAACGTGATGGACCAGGGCTGGGCGGCGCTCATCGTGTCCGGCGTATGGGCCGTTCTCGGCACCGTGCTCTATACCACCGGCCGGGCCGCGATCCGCCGCGTTTCCCCGAAACCGGAGCAGACCATCGACACCCTCCAGCAAGTTCCCGACGCAGTGAAAGGCGGACGGCCATGACCGAGCAGGACAGGATCCGTCGGGAGATCGAGAGGACCCAAAGCACCCTGGGCGCCGACGTGAACGCGCTGACGGAAAAGGTCAGTCCAGGCCGGATCATGGAACGCCGGGTCGGGCGGGTCCGGGACGCAGCACACCGAGCGAAGGACGCAGTGATGGGCGGTACTACCGAATACGCCACGAAAGTCGGTAACACGGCAGGTTCCCTGGCGTCGACGGCACGCGAAAGCACAGCGGACCATGTGAGCTCCACCGCCGAATCGGTCAGCGAAGTCCCACAGGCCATCAGCCGTGGCACCCGCGGCAACCCCTTGGCCGCTGGCCTGATCGCTTTCGGTGCGGGCTGGCTGGTCTCCTCTTTGCTGCCCGCCAGTGACCCGGAACGACGGCTGGCGGACCAGGCAACAGGGCTGGCTCAGGAGCATCTTCAGCCTATGGTCCATCAGGTCGCCGACGAGCTGAAGGACAGCTTGAGCGAGCCGGTGAAGCAAGCGGCCGAATCGGTCAAATCCGAAGCCGCCGACGCCGCGTCCACGGTAACCGACGAAGCCCAGTCGGCCACCGGTGACATCACCGGACGCGCACAGGAAGCCCAGCAGAACCTGCGGTCCTGACTCAAGTCCGCAGACACCAAGGCGATATTCCGTCATGTTCCTTGCCCGCACCACAACGTGACCGGAGTGCCGCGAGAGCCGTTTTCGGGCATCTGATGCCCGAAAACGGCTCTCGTGTCGCCGAAGTCCGTCCTTGGTCGAGCAGGTTTCACAAGTGTGAATGCCGTACAAGGGCCGAGCGGGTAAAAGACTGTCCGCTGATTGCGCGCCCGTCCTGAGGTCGCTGACGACAGCGGATGGTGGCCTGACACGCGGCACCACAACAGTCCCGCGAGCGAACCACCCCTCCGTGGACCAGAGCGGACGCCGCAAGGCCGGGGCAGGTGGAACAGTTGCTTCGCACGTGGCGGGAAGGAGGTGTGGGCGTCTTTGAGTCGGGTATACGCGGGCGGCAGCCCGGATCAAGGACAGGTGACCTCGTGACCCAGACGCCGGCACGGCCCACTCCGGTCCCGCACGCGCCCCGCCAAGCGGGTCGGCCAGGGCAGACGTTGTTGAAGCTGATGAGGACGACCGATCCCAAGGCGATCGGCGTGATGTACATGGTCACGTCGTTCGGGTTCTTCTTGATCGGTGGCCTGACGGCACTGCTGATGAGGGGCGAACTGGCGCGGCCCGGTCTGCAGTTCCTGTCCCCGGAGCAGTACAACCAGCTGTTCACCATGCACGGCACGATCATGCTGCTGCTTTACGCCACACCGAACGTATTTGCCTTCGCCAACTTTCTGGTGCCGCTGCAGATCGGGTCACCGGATGTGGCTTTTCCGCGATTGAACGCCTTCTCATACTGGCTGTATCTGTTTGGCGCGATGATCGTGCTCAGCGGCTACCTGACCCCCGGCGGACCGCCGGACTTCGGCTGGACGGCCTACACGCCCTTGTCGACGGCCGTGCATTCACCGGGAGTGGGCGGCGATCTCTGGATCGCCGGCCTGATCGTGACCGGGCTCGGGACGATCCTCGGCGCGGTCAACATGGTGACCACGATCGTCTGTCTCCGCTGCCCGGGAATGCTGATGTGGCGGATGCCGATCTTCACCTGGAACATCCTGTTCACCAGCATCCTGATCCTGCTCGCGTTCCCGATCCTGACCGCGGCGCTGTTCGGGTTGATGGCCGACCGGCACCTCGGCGCGCACGTGTTCGACCCGGCCAACGGCGGAGTGATCCTGTGGCAACACCTGTTCTGGTTCTTCGGCCATCCCGAGGTCTACATCGTCGCGTTGCCCTACTTCGGCATCATCAGCGAGATCATCCCCGTGTTCAGCAGGAAACCGTTGTTCGGCTACAAGACCATGGTGTTCGCGACGATCGCGATCACCGCGCTGTCGATCGCGGTGTGGGCGCACCACATGTTCGCCACTGGCGCGGTGCTGCTGCCGTTCTTCTCGATCATGACGTTTCTCATCGCGGTGCCGACCGGGATCAAGTTCTTCAACTGGATCGGCACGATGTGGAAGGGACAGTTGACCTTCGAGTCGCCCATGCTGTGGTCGATCGGGTTCCTGGTGACGTTCCTGCTCGGCGGGCTGACCGGGATCATCCTCGCCTCACCGCCACTGGATTTCCACGTGCACGACAGCTACTTCGTCGTCGCGCACTTCCACTACGTGCTGTTCGGCACCATCGTGTTCGCCACCTTCGCCGGGATCTACTTCTGGTTCCCCAAGATCACCGGCAGGATGATGAACGAAGGGCTCGCGAAATGGCACTTCTGGACGACCTTCATCGGCTTCCACCTGACGTTCCTCGTCCAGCATTGGCTCGGTAACGCCGGAATGCCGCGCCGCTACGCCGACTACCTGCACAGCGACCAATTCACCGGCATGCACATGGTTTCCACGATTGGCGCCTTCCTGCTCGGACTGTCGGTGCTGCCGTTCATCTGGAACGTGTTCAAGAGCTACCGCTATGGCGAACCTGTCGACGTCGACGACCCTTGGGGCTTCGGCAACTCCCTGGAATGGGCCACCACCAGTCCACCACCGCGGCACAACTTCCTCGAATTACCCCGCATCCGTTCCGAACGTCCCGCGTTCGAGCTGCACTATCCGCACATGATCGATCGCATGCGCGAAGAAACCCATCGCACCGCGGGGAACCCCGAAGGCGCCGCCGATCCGGCCGAACTCGCCGCCGCGGCCACCCAGCCCGATGACCAGGGCCCTGACAACGACCCGAAGGGCCGCTGACCCATCCTGCCCGACGAGGCCGCCTCCAGAAGGTTTCCTGTTCACGAAGCCGGGTAGTCAGCCCGTATGACTCAGACCGAGGGTGTCAGGCGGCACTATCCACCCCAGCGAGCCGCTACTGTTGTCGGTGCGATATTTCTGCTTGTTGGATTGGCTGGCTTCGTCCCCGGCATCACCACCGACTATGGCGAATTGCACATGGCCGGTGCGCACTCGGACGCGAGGTTGTTCGGCCTTTTCGCCGTTTCGATCCTGCACAATGTGGTTCATCTGGTTTTCGGTGTCGTCGGGATTCTGCTGGCCGTCAAATCGCGCTCGGGTTCCCGTGTTTTCCTGATGGTGGGTGGAGGAATTTATCTTGTCCTGAGCGTCTACGGCCTGGGCACATCCGAGCACAGCACCGCGAATTTCCTTCCGCTGAATTCAGCCGACAACTGGCTGCACTTCGCTCTGGGGGTCGGGATGATCACTCTGGGTGTGGTCACGACCGCGATCGAGCGCAAACGTGGTGAATATCCGGAGCCCGAGATCCAGCACCAGTAGACCGACGGCTGACCCTCGGCATGGAAACCGAAAGCCGGACTTCGACGTGATAGTCCTGCGCGGTGTCGTAGATCAGGTCCACCCACGCCCTGACCGCGGTGTCCGACGTATCGAGAGCACCGGTGGGCGCCGCCCGTACGAGGGCTTGGTGCAGACACGTCGCCAGGGTGGCGGCGTACAGTTTTTCCGGATCCCAGTCGCTTTCGGTGCCGTCCGCGATCGCCGACGTACCCGGCTCGGCGTCGGTCACCCCAACGGTTTCCGCGCGGGAGACCGCTTCAGCGTTCTTGATGGTCATCGTTCCCACGTTCATCTCGTACGGATCCCTTGTTCCGGTCATCCGCGCGGGACGTACCGGTCCGCCGCGGCGCGATGACGATGACAGGAGGTGCACACGAGGGTCTTCCCCACCTCGCCGCCGTCGTCGGCGACGCGTTCCGCTCGACACAGGGCGCCTCCCTCGCCATTCCCGGCGATACTGCCGGGGTATCACCGTCCGGTGACGGCAACGAAAAAGCGCACCGGGCTGCAACGGATCGCCGCAGAGGTCTTCGGCTGGTCCAGGCTTACCGACGAACAATTTCGGGCAGTGGTGGAACGGAGACGAGCTGGTGGTCGGCACCGTTACCGAATCCGGTATGAGCCGAAAGGCTTGCTCTGCCGCTTCGAATGGACCATGGGTACCGCAGGACCAACTCCGTTTGAGGGTGGCACGTGGCTGTTACGTCCTCCACGTCCTGCCGAACGGCGCGATTGTGCGGTTACGGGAATCCAACGACGTCATCCCCGGCCACCTCGCCATCTCCGACCAGGCTGGAGCGGAAACCTTGTGCGGCGCGGCGACGAGCTGGCCGTGTGCGCGGCCTCTGGCTGGTGGTTCTCAGGATTGCCGGGTGTGGTCGGGGCAGCAGTGGGAGGCCGGCCAGCGGAGTTCCGCCACACCGTCGCGGCGGGCCAGCTCGGTGATGTAAAGCTGCACGTCGACGAGGTCGGTTGGCGCGTTCCCGCGGATGCGGTCGACTGCGGGCGCGACCTCCTCGACCCACCAGGTGCTGGCGAGGCTGTGCGCGTCGACGTCGGCGCGGGTGGCATTGCCGTCGCGTCGGCGCCGGAATCCCCACGCGAGCGCGGAGTCGGCCAGCCGCGACCAGTCCGCAGGGCGGTCGAGCCACAGATCACGGCGGAGAAGTGTGGGCAGCGGGATCTCTTCCAGGAATCGCCGTTCGGCCGCCTTGGCGGGAAGGTCAGCGGCCGATACACAACTGCATACGTAGGCGACGGAGCAGATCCGCCGGATGTTGGCAGGAAGATGGGTCCAGCCTTCCGCTCGGGTCGCGGCCACGCGATGGTGCCCATCGGATACGAAGTAGAGCTGCCCGAGCCGAACCACGTCGACAGGTGGAGGAGCGTCCCCGGCACGAAACCGCGCGAGGACCGCATCGTATCGGGCTGTGCGTCTACGGGGCCTGAACTGGTGATCGAAGTCGTCGGAGCGGGCTACCGAACCGAGCACCTGAGGCAGCGGAACCTCACCCGTATACGTGCCCATGGCCCCATCCCGGCCCACCGCTTCCAACGCATCGGCGAAGGGAATCAGACCCGGTTCTCGCCGTTGACTCACCGACTTCCACCAGCTCATATCTGGAGATCTACCCAGCCACGCGGTGTCATAAGCGCGATTGCTGCCATCCGGTGGCCGGGGCCCGGATAGTCGCGCCGACGACGCAAGGACGAAGGACGTCACCACTGGCCGGCCGCGGGTTCCGCTCAGTGCACGATCAAAGGGGGCTGGGCTGCGGTGCGAGTGCTTTCGGTGGGGAGCCGGCCACCGTGGTCCGTAAACCACTGGCGCGACATGGCTAAAAGGCAAGGCGGGAGCCGTCGACCACGTCGGTGCACGCCCGGTCGCGTCTCGACATCGTTGCTTCGACTTCCGAAATCGTGGCCGTTGAGAGTGCGGGATCGTCCGGCTCGGCGTACGATGAGGGAGCGTGGGTTCATTCAGCAGCTCCGCGAGACCGCTGAAAAACTATCCGCCGCCGCACCGCCCACAGTCCGGGCGCGGCCTGGCGACGCGTTCCCACGAGCCCCTTCACATCCTGTGCAGGCCTTCTTGTCGGTCCGCGTCGTCCCGCTTGACGGGAGACCCTCCCATGACTTCTCCGCATCGGTCCTCGGCGCACCTCGTCCATCACCACGTCGCCCGGGCCCGCAACGACGCAGCGGGTCCCTACGCCCACCCCTTCATTTCCGTGATGACCGAGGTGGCCGAGCACGAATTTACTGGTGATTTGCTGATCCTCAGGGTGTCCGGCGACCTGGACATGGTCACCTCTCCGCGGTTGCGGCGAAATCTGGATCGCTCTTTGCCCGCGTCTACCGTGATCGATCTTTCCCAAGTGACTTTTCTCGGGGCGGCGGGCTTGAGGGTGCTGGAGAACGCCGCCGCCCGCGCCTTGGCGGAACGGCGCGCGATCAGCCTCGTCACAGCCTCATCGACGGTGCTCCGGATTCTCCGGCTGTTCGCTTTTGACGTCCGGGTACCGGTTTATCTCAGTCTTTCCGACGCGATCGGGGAAGGCACCCCTCGTCACCGCGCGCCTACCCCTGATTGATTCGCTTGATCGGAACATCCGTCTCGCGACTGGCGTGTCAGGCGAGAGACTTCCCAGCGGGCGAAGATGGTCGGACCACGCGGCGGTCCATCGGCGTGCTGGGATTCTTTCCTGGTTTTCTTCGTCCCTGGCGGGGTTTGACCGCATTTGGCGTGTCCCGGCAGCGACCGTCCCTTGTATGGCATGCGTAAGGGTCCTGAACAGAGGGTCTTCGTACCACGCGGCTATCGTTACTTTCTTCCTGAGTTGCTGAAACAGGGTCGGGAGAGTGGGGCTTGACCGCCGAGTTCGCGCTGGGCTTTCCTACGGCTTGACGCGTTCCCGGCTCGCCGGAACACCTTTGGCCGCCGCTATCACTTGACTTCGCCAGTGGCGAAGGTAAGGGAGTCCGATGAGGATCGCGATTGTTTCCGCACACGCCAGCCCGCTCGCAGCCTTGGGCGGAGCCGACTCCGGCGGGCAGAACGTCCACGTCGCCGAGCTTTCCGCGGCGCTGAGCCGCCAAGGACATGCGGTCACCGTCTACACGAGACGCGAGAGTCATCGTGTGCTCGCGACGATCGAGACCACCGACGGCTACCGCGTCGTCCATATATCCGCGGGGCCGGCGAAAAAGCTGCCGAAGGACGAACTTCTGCCGTATATGGGGGAATTCGGCCGAGTGTTGCGTTCTCGCTGGGCCAAGGACCGGCCGGATGTGGTCCACGCGCACTTCTGGATGTCCGGCCTCGCCTCGGTACTCGCAGCCAAGGGCCTCGATATTCCGGTGACACAAACCTTTCACGCTCTGGGGGTGGCGAAACGGCGCTTCCCGGGGAAGACCGACACCGGCCCGGCGGACCGGATCCGCCTGGAACGACTCATCGCCAAACAAGCGGACCGGGTGATCGCGACCTGCTCGGACGAGATCTCCGAACTCGTACGCATGGGACTACCGCGGTCACGGGCCTCTGTCATACCTTACGGAGTCGATCTGACGATGTTCCATCCAGACGGGAAGATCGCCCGTCGTTCCGCACCATATCGAATCGTCAGCATCGGGCGACTCTCGTCGCATAAAGGTTTCGACATCGCGATCAGCGCGCTCGCCGGACTACCCGAGACGGAACTCGTCATAGCAGGAAGCCCCGCATCGGGTACTGTCTCCCAGGACAGCGAAGCGCGGCGGCTACGCGAAATCGCCCGACGAGCCGGCGTCCACGACCGCGTGCGCATGCCAGGACGCGTTGCGCGTGAGCACATGCCGGCACTCCTGCGATCCGCCGACGCGGTGGTCTGCACTCCTTGGTACGAACCGTCCGGGGTCGTTCCGCTGGAGGCGATGGCGTGCGGTGTTCCGGTGGTCGCGACCGCCGTCGGCGGGCTCACCGACACCGTTGTCGATGGTATGACAGGCGCACTCATACCACCACGTGACCCGAAGATACTCGCAGTCACGTTGAGGCGGTTACTTAAGGACACATCCATTCGGGAGACATTCGGCGCGGCCGGAGTCGACCGGGTACGGGCGCGATACTCGTGGAACCGGATAGCGGACGACTGTTCACGCGTCTATCAACAGGTTCTTCGGGACAGGGCCGAAATGACCGCGACAGCGTCATCCACCTGATTCCCGGGCGCAGGTCTGCCCGATCGCCTGGTCTTGATTCGACGCTGTTCGTTTCACTTGATTCGCCGGGTATGGCTTGAGCATCGCTGCGGCCCAAGCGGCGCGGCGCGCTTTATAGGGAATCCTGCGATGACTAAACTGTGGTATCTCGGTGCCCGGCCAGAGGTGGCATGAATATCGGTCGACGAATGCTTGTGTCTGTACTGGAACCCCGGAACAGTACCGATCAGGTCCGCCGCATCGCCCGGCCGGCCGCGCCTGTTGTGGACGCCGCGGCGGCTGACCGTGGTGATCGGGCGAAGCGCCGCGTCCGGATTGGCTTGCCCGGCCCTGTTCTTGAGATCCCGGGTTGGGGATCCGCGGCCTGCCGGGAGATCTCGCTCGCCGTCGAACGGCCCTGCCGGTTGGCGCGTCGTCTTCGCCAGCACATCGACGCCACCACGTTCGCCGCCTCCGTCATCGCGCTCCAGTCCGATGCCGCAGAACGGCGAACAAGCGACCATCGGCGTGCACTTCGGGTTGCGAAGTAGACGCCCGCCATGGCTGACTCTGCCCTATCCGGAGATCACCAGCGAGTATGGCTGCGCGACGAGCTGTGTCTGCTGATCACAAGTCAGGGAGTCGCAGGCATAATTCCGACGAGGCAGGCGTGTCGTCCGGCGCGGTTCCGAGGAGGGTGACGTCGTGGTCGACGACTTGGGCATCACTCGCGGACCAGCGTGCCGGCACGAGGGCGAACAACACTTGCCGTTGTCGGTACACCGCGTGAATCCACGGCGAGGGGGCGTCGAGGGTTCCGTAACCGACGGACAATCTGTCGCCGCCGACCACCACGCTCACCGACTCCGCTGCTTCCGTCAACTCGACCGAACAGCCCGCGGCTAGCGGCCAAAGACCGTTCTCCCATTCCCATGGTGACGGTGTCGTCATTCCCGCCGAGGCCAAAAGCCCGGACAGCACCTGGTGGTCATGGTGGTCCGAGGGTTGCAGCACAAGCATCGGGTAGGGATCGCACTCGCCCTAGACGATGAGCTCCAGTTGCCAGCGGGAAGGGAGTGTCTGACACATCGATATTCTCCTCGGGCAGCGTGGTCGGTCGCGGATCACCGCGAAGGGTCTTCGCCACGGTCGGCAGTGCCGCTGGGGTCTCCGCCGAGGCCCCGATGCACCTCGCCGCGGCGGGCGGGCGTCTCGAGGGCGGCGATCTCCTCGGGCGGGTCGGGCCGCAGGAAAGCGCCGGGCATGGCATGCCCGGCGGCGCCGAGCTTGTTCACGTGCACCACGTCCGCTCCGGTCCGGCCGAACTGGCCTATGACCTCGGTTTTCTGGCCTTGGGTGCCGTGCTCGCGGTCGTCGGCGCGTTGCTGTCCCGTTCGGCCCGTTCCCAAGCCGACGTGTAGCCGACGCGGCCGGGGGTAGACCACGCATATGAAACCCCGTCGCCTCCTTCGTGCCGCGGAGTCCTTCCGTATGGCGGACAAAATCTCCGCGGCCCTCGCGTCGGCCGTTCGCCACGCACTTCGGGCGACTCGGACCGCCGACCTGCTGCGGGGAGGATGGCTGGGCCATCCGCTCCATCCTTTGGCCGTCACGGTGCCTCTCGGGGCGTGGCTCTCTTCGGCCGTTTTCGACTGGGGTGCTCACGACGAGGACGCGGCACGAAAGCTCGTGGCGATCGGGCTGGCCGCCACTCCCCCGACGATCCTGGCGGGCTTGGCCGACTATGCCGACCTTGACGAACGTCGGCGCCGGGTCGGCACTCTTCACGCTGCCGCGAACACCGTCGCCGCGACGATCTTCGTCGTTTCCTACTACGCGCGACGTCACGGCGAACACCGGAAGGGGGCGGTGCTCGGGTTACTCGCACTAGCCGTCGTCGGCGGCGGCAGCGCGCTCGGCGGGCATCTGTCGTACGCACAAGGAGCCGGAGTGCTCCGCTGGCCGGAAGCCACCGGCACCACCTCGCAGACGGTCGCACAGTCCGGCTGACGCCATCCGCGGTCAGGACGGGCCGCGGCGGCGTGCCAATTCGACTATCTTCTCGGCTCCTTCGGTCCAGGGCGGCGAGACGACCGATCCCGCAGCGGCGATCCCGCCTGCGGAGAACGACTATGTCGAGACTCCCGGTATATCGACAGACTCGCCGGTGGTTCCCTTCCTGGCGAGTTCCGCACTCCGCCGTCCATGGAGTGAACGAGAACGCTTGGCTTGGACTCGCCGACCGGAAAGCCCGGCACGGCAGACGTGGCGTGCCGGGCTTTCCGAACTCCTACTCGACGGTCTTGTTCTGCGCCACGTCGTAGGTGCCATACAGAGCGGGGTCGGGCGGGGGCGCGGTGCCCGGCCCCCCGAGTGCTTCGGGTTCCATCAGGTACTCGATCCCGCCCTCGCCGAAGCTCCAGCCACCCTTCGCGCCGTCCGGGCCGTCGGACAGGTGCCAGACGGTGTTGTTGTGCTCCTGGTTCTCCTCGTCGAACAACGCCATCGGGGCGATGTCACTCTCCAGACCATCGGCCTTCAACTCTTCGATCGCGGCCAGCCACTGCTTCTGATGCACCGTGTCCCGCGCCAGATTGAATTGCAGCATCGCCTTGACGCCGGGGTCGTCGGTCATGTTGTACAACCGCGCCGTCTGCAACCGGCCCTGCGCCTCCGCGGCGACGTTCGCCCGGAAGTCGGCCAGCAGGTTCCCGCTCGCCACAATGTACCGGCCGTTCCACGGCACACCGTTCGAATCCGCGGGCAACGCTCCGCCGCCGCCGACGATGGCCTGCTGCGGGTCCATCCCGCCCAGGATCGCCGCCGTCATCGGCTCCTTGACCGCCTCGGCGGTAACCGTGGCCGGTGCGCCCTCAAGCAGCCGGGCGACCATGGTGGCGAGCATTTCGACATGCCCGATCTCTTCGGTCGCCGTGTCCATGATCAGGTCCTTGTACTTGCCCTCGATCCGGCAGTTCCAGCCCTGGAACAAGTACTGCATCGTCACCGACATCTCACCGAACGCGCCACCGATGAGTTCCTGCAACTTACGGGCATAGATTGCGTCGGGCTTCTCCGGCTTCGCCTCGAACTGCAACAGTTTCGTGTGTCGGAACATGAGAATGCGCCCCTTCGACGAAGTACCGGCCGGGCATCGGCCGGCTGAGCTCCGTGGTTGCCCGCCAGAACACGAAATAACCCTCGCGGCCCGTACATCGCCGGGCGGAAGGCGTAGATCGACGAGATATGCCTGGCCGGCCTCGCCACCAAGGCTTCTTCTTCCTGATGCTGACACGGGTCATGAGTGGCGGTTCGTGCCCGAGTGAGAGTCAAAACAAAGATGGCGAGTGGGGCGTCCGCGTTGCGTGACAAGGTCTTGATCGTCTCCGGTGCGGCCGGTCACAGAGAGGGGTGCATTGTGACCAGTGTGCTTGGCGAGGCACCTGAGGTGCTCGGCCAGCGACCCAAGTCCGGTCCCATCCGCCGAAAGCCCCTTGGTCACCAGCCGAAGTCACCGTGATGGATCACTTTGCCGTACCGGAGAGCACTACGTGGTAGCGCGTCGTTTGATCGTCGCTTCGCCGGGTATGACTTCATGGCCGACCCCCATCGCCCGCGTCGCCTCTGGCACCGGCGCATTTCGGGTCGGCCTATACAACCGATATAGGCAGGACCCATTCTCAGGAGGACGATCATGACCCGAAGCACCGCGGCTACCCGGACCGGCAGCACCCCGGCGCAACTGATCGCCAGAGCGGTCGGGGTGGTATTCCTCCTCGTCGGCATCGGCGGATTCATTCCCGGCGTGACCACCAACTACGAACAACTGTCTTTCGCCGGGCACCATTCGACAGCTTTGCTGCTGGGAATCTTCATGGTGTCCATACTGCACAACATCGTGCATCTTCTCTTCGGAGTCGCCGGTCTCGTTCTCGCCCGCACCCCCCGCGGCGCCGTCGGCTACCTGATCGGCGGCGGCGTGATCTACCTCGTGCTGTGGCTCTACGGCCTGGTGATCGACCATGACTCCGCCGCGAACTTCGTACCGGTCAACACCGCCGACAACTGGCTGCACCTCGGCCTCGGCATCGGCATGATCGCCCTGGGAGCAGGCGTCGCCGCCGCGGCCCGTCCCCGCACCTCGCCGCGCAACCCCTGATCCACAACAGCGGTCGCGGCCTGCCAGGCCGCGCGGGTGAGGACATCCCTGGCGCCTCACCCGCGCGGCGCATCCGCTCGAGAATGGATCCGTCACGGACTAATCACGGGCCTGCTGCCGTCCGCAAGCCGGTTCGCGTTACCGCAATTCAGAACGGGTGCATGTGCGCGATACCGGCCGGTGCTTGCTGGGCGTCGCCAACAAATCCGGCGACGACCGCCTCGAAGCAACAGACCTGAACAGCTCCCCTCGTCGCTCTGAACCCGGGCCCCGAAGATCGTCACGCTGAGTCTCAGGCGCATGCCCTTCTTCAAACGCGCAGACGGCAGTCTTTCACCTCCAGCGTCGAACAGCGGCAAGGTAGTCATCGCAGGTGCGTACGTAATCGCTGGTGAGGCGCAACCAGCAAGACCTCCTTCGCACTGAACATGAGTATTGTTCACATTTACCAGGCACGCTGGACACCTTCCCGCCACGGGCGAGCGAGGGTGAACGAGTCTTCGGGTTTGGAAATGGTGTCTCGCGAGGTATCACCCGGGGGCATGGCACCGCATCCGCGGTGGTGTACCCCTCGGGACCGACCCCGAGGGGTGTGAGCAATTGGCGCGGGGCGACAAGGAGGGCATCGATGTCCAGTCCTGGCACTTTCGCCGAAGAGGGCCTCGGTGCGGTCCTCGGTGCGATCGCGCGCACCTTGCAGGCCGAACCCGACGTTGACGCGACTCTCGCTGCGATCGTCACAGCCGCCGTGGATCATGTGCCCGGCGCCGAGCACGCCGGGATCTCCCTGATCGAACGCGGTCAGGTTCGGACCGTCGCACCGACCGGCGAGGTAGTGACCTCGATCGACCAGGTGCAGTACCGCACCGGACAGGGCCCGTGCGTCGACGCGATCGCCGAACACGAGATCTATCGCAGTGGCGATCTCGCCGCCGAGACGCGCTGGCCGGCGTTCACACCGGAGGCCACGGCAATCGGGATCCGATCGATGTTGTCCTATCGGCTGTTCGTCGCTGATAGGACCCTCGGCTCGCTCAACCTCTACTCCCGTGACTTGGACGCCTTCAGCGACCACACCGAACGGGAAGGCCGCGTGTTCGCCTCCCACGCCGCGATCGCTCTCGTCGGCGCCCAGACCCAAGCACATCTGCAGCCGGCGCTCGGGCATCGCGACGTCATTGGCATGGCCAAAGGCATTTTGATGCAACGTCACGGCATCGATCCCGTGAGAGCGTTTCAGATGCTCGTCGAATCTTCCCAAGCCGCCAACATGAAACTGCATCAGGTCGCTGGCTGGCTCGTCGAACACCACCACGAACTCACACCGCGCGGCGTCACCCGCTGATACCGATCGATCCCGGCAGGTATGGACACCAGTTCTCCGGGGCGTCAAGGCGAAGGCGGCCGGCAAGTTGAGAAAATAGCCCGTCGGTCGTTGCGGCAGCTCGTCCCCGCCCACACCGATCGGCCGCCACACCGGACAGGCCTCATTCAAAGAGCACAGTGCCGGAGGGCGATCTGTGATTGGGTCAGCTCGTCGAAGAACCGCATCTTGATGATCACCCTTTCCCGTTCCGGCAATGTGGCCAGCAGGGTGATCACGGTGTGACGGTCTTCGATCAGTTCCAGGCGGGGATCCAGTTCGCCCACCGCGTCGGCCGGCGGCACGTCGCTGTCGCCGTCGTTGACGGGCTGATCCAGGAATAAGGTCTGATAGCAGCTCGCGGCGAGGAGACCCTCCCGGACGGTTTGGACGTCGAGACCGAGACGCTCGGCGAGTTCAGTGGGCTTCGGAGCACGGCACAGTGTTGACGACAGCTCGGTCGCGGCCTTCGTGATCCGGTCACGCACATTCTTCATCCTGCGGGGGACATGCACGGCCCATCCGGTGTCACGGAAGAAACGGCGGACCTCGCCCAGCATTGTCGGCACCGCGTAGCCAAGGAAAGGCACCTGACCGGGTACGAACCGGTCAACAGCTTTGACCAGCCCAACCCGGGCGACTTGGACCAGGTCGGCCCGGGCCTGGCCCCTTCCTCGGAATCGATGGGCGATCTTGTCGGCCACCGGCAGGAACTCCAGGATCACCTGTTCCCGAAAACGTTCCCGGTCTCGATGACCTTCAGGAAGCGCGGCCAGTTCGGTGAACAATGGTTCGCAATACGTGTAGTCATTCCGCGTATGGCCGCGGCGATCCTGCGGCACCGGCAGGTGGATCTCCGGCGATACTTCCGCCGCAGTGTCGTCGATGAAGCCCAGAGTCGTACTCACCACGACCGCACCCCTCCGTCATCGCGCGCACCGGTGTTGATCAAGGCCTCCGGGTTCCAACTTCAGGTGACCCGGGGGCCGCCACCCACCGATCTCGTGCTCGATGATCGCGTCGCTGCATGGGCTCTGCCCGGTCCGCCACCGCACTTCGGCGATCTCGGTGGTACGAGTCCTGCGAGCCAGCCGATCCGGGCTACGGCTCCCGGGGCGATCTCGTGGCGCTACCGGATTCCCCGGTTGTCTTAGTTGTTAGCGAGGGGTGCCGTGTCAGCGCCCGTACCGGGTGAGCTGAATAAGCGTGCACGGCTGCGGACGGTCGCCATCAGAGTTTCGTGCTGGGTGCGCGGCTGGACAGCTTTAGCGCTGACGGTGTTTCAGGATCACGCCTGGGTTGGAGGCGCCTGTAGCGACGCTGCGGGCAAGGTCGGTCAGGCGGTGGCCGTGTCTGCGGGCGTAGCCACGCAGTTTCGCGAACGCCTCGTCCATCGAGACCCTGCCGTGTTCAACGAGTACTCCTTTGGCCTGCTCGATGAGGACACGGCTGGTGAGCGCGCTCTGGAATTGTTCTGTAAACTGGTCGGCGGCTTCGATGGTGCGCTGTTGCAGGATGCCGATCGTGGCGACATCGGCGAGTGCCTGCCCGAGTTCGGATGTCGCCCTGTGTCAGACCGCCTGTTTCGGCGTCCAAAAGGGTTAGGACCCCGACGATACGCTCGCGCCGCCGCATCGACAGTGCCTGCACGGCACGGAACCCGCATTCGTCGGCCGCCGCGGTGAATCTCGGCCAACGGTGCCCTTCGGCGGCCAGGCCTGGGCACGACACCGGCATTCCGCTGCGCGCACAGTCGATGCAGGGACCGTCGTCGGTCTGGACCAACTCGGCCTGCTGGGATGAACTGGCCGCCAACTGCATGCTCGACGGCGTCGAGCAGGACGACCCCGGCCGCCGAGACACCGAGACACCGAGTAGATCGACACAGTGGTCGGTGAGCATGGTGAGGAAGTCGGATATGTCGAAGTCGGCAACGAGGGTGTCAGCCAACTTCACGAACGTCCGCGACACCTGACTCTCCCGATCACGGGATGTTTCCTGTGTGGGTCTCATATCCCGCTCTTTCCTCTGGTATTCGCAGCTCAGAACCGCGTTACGTCGGTCGTATCAGTGATGAGGTCGCGGGGGTCGAGAATCGAGGTCGCGACCTCGCGAGCGATTTCGGACAGTCGCTTGCGGTGGGTGTGGGCATAGTCGCGCAATGCCACGTACGCCTGATGCATGTCCAGCCCGCCGGCTTCGGCGAGTACACCCTTCGCCTGCTCGACGACGGTGCGGTGGTGCAGGGTCGCTTGCAGTTGCTCGAACACGATCTCGTCGTGACGGATCGCGCGTTGTTGCAGAATCCCGATGGTGGCGATGTCGGCAAGCGCCTGGCCGAGCGCGACACTGGAGTCGTTGATCGTTCCCGGGTCGGCGCCCAGCAGAGTCAAGGCGCCGATCACGTCGCCACGCAGCCGCATCGGCACGGCCGAAGCGGCCCGGAAGCCCGCATTGACCGCCGCGGGCGCGAAGCCGGGCCACCGGCCGGACTCCTGCGCGAGGTCTCCGCTCGTCACCGGGGCCCCGGTTCGGACGCAG
Organism: Amycolatopsis sp. cmx-4-19; assembly: GCA_049998115.1. Taxonomy (GTDB): domain Bacteria; phylum Actinomycetota; class Actinomycetes; order Mycobacteriales; family Pseudonocardiaceae; genus Amycolatopsis. Next base: position 464,457 of record JAEBEO010000002.1, read on the forward strand.
TCCAGACACGGTCCCTCTTGGGTTTGCGCCGCGAACACCTCGACGAGCTCAGCCTGCTCGGACGATCCGGCCGTCGGGCGCCATCCTCCACGCTGATCGGACAAGATGACGCCGGCGGCGTCGACGTCGAGCAGATCGACTGCCCGTTCGGTGAGCATGCCGAGGAAATCGAGCACATCGAAATCGTCGACCAAAGTATCGGCCAGCGCCACGAACGCCGTCGCGAGATGCTGATCCCGAGCAGTACTCATCTCGTTTGTCTTGCCCTTATCGCGCATTAGTGCCCGTCCTCGTCGTTGGTGAAGCGCAAAGAACGCCCGACGACCTGCCGGGCGACCTCGGCCAGCGGCACGTCATGCGTGAACGCATACCCACGTATACGCATCAGCGCGACCTCGCTGGTCGTCCCCAGTTGAACCTGCACCATGCCGGCGGCTTGATGCACCTGGGTGTGCGGATCGGCCAGCCAGCTCACGTCCTCCGTGCTGTGGCCGTCGAGGTCCTCCACCACGCCCTGGGTCGCGAGATCGCTCAGGATCAGCGCGTCGGTCAACTCTGCTGGAGTCAACGGCCCAGGCGTGTCGCGATAGAGATCCAGCGACCCTAGCCGCGCGACTCCGATCTGCAACGGAAACGAGAACACCGCCGCCGCCCCCAGTTCGCACGCGGCCGGAGCGAACGCCGGCCACCTGGCGATCTGGGCCGCCAGGTCGGCGACCAAAACCGGTCCACCGGTGGCGAACGCGTCCAGGCACGGGCCTTCGCCGACCGTCAGCTGAAGATCTTCCAGACCGGCGCTGACCGGGTTCGTCGCGTGCACCAGACCCCGGCTCGGACGTCCGGCACCGTTGGGCAAATTACTCAGCACAGTCGCGCCGGCACCGGAGACCGACAACTCCAGAACGCACCGCTCGCAGGCCAGCTTGACAGGCGGAGCAGGGCGGGCGGCACGGTCGCCGGCCAGTAACTCCTGCATCCGCTGACGCCGATCCTCGACCATCAGTCCTCCGCTCGGTCCTCTTGCAGAAAACCCACAATGTAGAACCCCCGGCATCGAGAACACGTCCGTGTTCGTCCACCGAACCACAGGTGTTTCTGCTGTGCAGCGCCATCATCCGCGAACTCGAAGCAGATCCGCCAACGTGTCATGCCGCATTGGGCGGCCGTCCAGGACACCACGAGACGGCCCACATGTTCCCTCCAAGTCGGTCGTGAGCGTGAACCGTCAGCCATCACGTCACGAAGTTTGGCGTGACTGAGCAGAATTGACGGGTTCGGTAAGGAAACGGTCGCGCCGTAACGCTGGGGACGGGGCTGCGGTGGCTCAGGCGAGACCGGCGAGCTGTTCTCGTGCGGCATCGGGACTGTTGACCATCGGGGTCCACCCGAGAGTGTCACGGGCGCGGGTGGTGTTCGCCAACGGTGATTCGGTTCCCGCATCGAACCAGCCAGGCGACATTCGGAGCAGTCTCAGCCGCCACAGAAGGTTGACCAGCTCGCGCAGCAGGCGGGCGGGAACCGGTACGGCCCGGCTTCCGGCCACTGTGGCCAGGGCGTCGATGGTGATCGTCTCGGCGGCGATGTCGAACGGTCCGGTGGCGCGTTGCCGCAGATCCGGACGATCGCGTCACCGAGGTCGCCGGCATGGACCATTTGGACTGCGAAGCCCGCGGGAAGCGGCAGCGCGGGGATCCGGCCGGCCCGGAGGAGGCAGATCAGCCTGGACGTGACGAGAGGATCGAGACAGCGCGAAGAAACTGGCGGATGCGGCGGTATACGTGACCAGGGTCGGCCGGACACTGGCGACGACGACCTCCGGGTGCTCGGCGGTGAACCATTCCACCAGGCGTTCGACCTCCGCTTTGCCGGTGCCTACGTGGTGTGCGTGCTCGAACAGCTGCACCGTGCGCTGTCCCGGCGCGACGTCTACGCCGCGCCGTCGAACAGTTAGTCGGATCCGCGCGCCCGATTTACTGGCTGGCCCGGCGTGGCACGCGGTCCGCGACGACGTGCTCGCCGGCCTCTCGCTGGACATGCCGGTCGCCGAGCACCTGGCCGGACTCACCGGCGGGCTGGACGCGGCGTGGCGGCAGACGGCCGTCCGGATGGCCGAAGCCGGACCGTAAGACCGCCCGACCAGCAGCGGCCGGTCCACACCAGTCGCCTGGACAACCGCGTCGACGTCGCGAACCGCCCCTCGAAGGAGTAGTCCGCCGACCGTTCGATCCGCCGCGGGCACGCTCGTCATAGGTGATGTGCCTCCAATCGGTGCCGAGATCGGTGATCACGCGCCGCCAAAACCGCTGACTGGCATAGGCGCCGTTGAGGTAGACGACGGCACGACCGGGACCGCGGGTGTCGGTGACCGACAGGGCCTAGTCGTCGACGGACACCATGCCGGTCCATGGTGGGGTGGTTGAACTTGTCATGCGATCAGCGTCCACCTTGACCTCGGGTCAAGGTCAGGGTGAGTTCGCGGCGCCGATCGGGATGGCGAGTAATAAGATCGACCTGGGCCGGTCGGTTCGCGGAAACTCTCACCTGAATATGGAGAAAGCACCGCGGGGGTCGGCAAGCTGCTTTCTCAACCGGCCAACCGCCTTGTGTCCTGGTTCCCGCGCTGAGTGGCGAGACACTTACCGACGGTGACCAGTCTTGGCCGGTGCTGCCGGGGGCTTGAGTTCGCGGTGGTTGTCGACGAGCCAGGCGGCGATCTGGTGCAGTTTCATGTTGGTGGCCTGGGAAGTTTCGACGAGCATCCGGAACGCGCTCACAGCATCGATGCTGTGGAGCTGCATCAGGATGCCTTTGGCCATGCCGATGGTGTCGCGGTGATCGAGCGCGACCTGGAGTCGTGCTTCGGTCTGGGCGCCGGTCAGGGCGATCGCGGCGTGGGAGGCGAACACGCGGCCGTCACGTTCGGTCTGGTCGCTGAACGCGTCGATGCCGCGGGAGTAGAGGTTGAGTGAGCCGAGGGTGGTGTCGCTGACAAACAGCCGGTAGGCCAGCATCGACCGCATCCCGGTCGCTGCGGCCGCGGGAGTGAACTCCGGCCAGCGGGTCTCGGCGGTGAGGTCACCGGTGCGGTAGATCTCGTGGGTGTCGATCGCGTCGACACAGGGGCCTTGCCCGGTGCGGTACTGGACCTCGTCGATCGCGGACACCACGTCGTCGGTGGGGGCGACGGTCCGGATCTTGCCGCGTTCGATCAGGGAGATCCCGGCGTAGTCGGTGCCGGTCACCTGCTTCAAAGCGGCTGTGACGATCGCGGCGAGAGTCGTGTCGACGTCGGGTTCGGCCTGCAGGGTGCGCGCGATCGCACCGAGCACCGCGCCAAGGTCCTTACCAGCGACAGTGTCTGGACTGCACATCGCCACCCCTTTCGCCGTAAACACCGCACCCGCCCTGCCGCTGGCTTGAAGATTCTCACGGACGAGTGCGCACTATCCATCTAATACCTCGCGAGACATCATTTTCAAACTCCTCCACCTGCCCGCTTCGGCACTGCACCGGACGGCGTCACAGTGTGTCCCTTTCCGGGGTGGCGTTGCCCCCTGATGACGGACTCGGGTTTGTGGATTCGATGGCTTGTCGTCTGGGAGGCTGTCGATCATGCCGAAGGCTTATCCCGCTGAGTTCCGGGCTCGGGCGGTCGCGCTGGTCAGGGCTGGCAGGTCGGTCCGGGAGACCGCACGTGAGCTCGAGATCAGCGAGTCCTGCCTGCACAAACTGGGTCAAGCAGGACCACATCGACCACGGTGAACGTCCCGGTCTGAGCAGCACCGAGCACGCCGATCTCGTGGCGGCGAAGCGACGGATCCACCAGCTGGAGACCGAGCTGGAAGTCCTGCGCGAGGCGTCGAAGATCTACGAGGAGCTGAAGGGCGACCCAAAAGAGCGTTCCCGGTAGTCGCCCGGCTCGCGGAGCGGGGCCTACCGGTCAAGCTGGCCTGCCGGCTGCTGGAAGTGGGTCATTCCGGGTTCTACGATTGGCGATCGAGGCCTGCATCCCCGGCGGCACTGCGCCGGGAGTGGCTGACCGGAGTGATCACCGAGATCCATGCCCGCTCCCGCGGCACCTACGGCGCACCACGGGTGCGGGCCGAACTGCGCCTGGGGATGGGCATCATGGTTAGCCGCAAGACGGTCGCCAAACTCATGCGAGCGGCCGGGCTGGCCGGAATTCCGCGGCGGCAGACCCGCAAGAACCCGAAAATCGAGGTCCGCAGCGAGGACCTGGTCAACCGGAATTTCCTGCGCACCCAACCAAATCTGCTCTGGGTGTGCGACATCACCGAGCATCCCACCCGGGAAGGAAAGCTCTACTGCTGCGCGGTGCTGGACGCGTTCAGCCGCAAAATCGTGGGCTGGTCCATCGACAACAGCCAGAACACCACCCTCGTCGTGAACGCCCTGGAGATGGCAATCAGCAACCGGAATCCTAATCCTGGCACCGTGTTTCACCCCGACCACGGCGTGCAGTTCACGTCCTGGACCTTCACCAACCGAGTCAAGGCGGCCGGGCTCATGCCCTCACTCGGAACCGTCGGCGACGGATACGACAACGCGATGATGGAGTCGTTCTGGTCGAAGATGCAGACCGAACTCCTCGACCGCCGAAAGTGGAAAACCCGGACCGAACTGGCCAACGAGATCTTCCAGTACCTCGAGATCTTCCACAACCGGCAACGCCGCCACTCCAAACTCGGATACCTCACCCCAGTCGAATATGAAAGACTCCACGAACTACAACAACCCGCCTGACACTCCACAGACGACGGTCCGGAGACCGGGGGCAACGCCAAGGTGTCCGGACAACCGGGGGAAGCTCATCTCGGTTCTGATTCCTGTGCACACACTTCGCCGCAGCGCGGGGAAACGCGCGGCAGCTTCGGTGTTGTCCCGGGGTCACCGTCCCTGGGACCCTGCACTGGTTCAAGCCAGGCGGCCGGCTGATCAAAATCCTTCAGGGCGTGTACATGCGCCTCCGCCCCGGCGAACTCGGATGGCTGTACATCCCGATATCCGCGCGGCATCGGGGTCACGGACACACCGATGCCGCGGTGTTGGGTGTCGGTCACTCGTTAGGTTGGAGATCTGTGTGACCCGCCTCCACATGGATCGAAAACCCCATGGTGACGGCACGATGGCCGGATGCCTGACAAGATCGCGATCGTGGGTGTGGCCTGCCGGCTGCCTGGTGGAATTGGCGACCTGGACAGCCTGTGGTCCCTACTGTGCGATAGCCGCGACGTGGTGGGCGCCCCGCCCGCGGACCGGTTCGACCTGGACCGCTATCACGACACCAACCAGATGCGGCCGGGCAAGTCCTACACGTTCGACGGCGGCTACCTGGACGACGTGGCCGGGTTCGACGCGGAGTTCTTCGGGATCAGCCCGCGTGAGGCGCTGAGCATCGATCCGCAGCAGCGGCTGGTGCTGGAGCTGGGCATCGAGGCGCTCGACGACGCCGGAATCGCGCCGGACTCGCTCAGGGGCTCGGACGGCGCGGTGTTCGTCGGCGCGTCGGTGATGGACTACGCGGGCCAGAACATGGTGACGCCGGATGCGATCGGCCCCTACACGAACTCCGGCGCGGCGCTGTCCAACACGGCGAACCGGCTGTCCTACCACCTCGATCTGCACGGGCCGAGCCTGAAGGTGGACACCGCGTGCGCGTCGGCGCTCAACGCCGTGCACCTGGCGTGTGAGCATCTGCGCCACGGCGGGGGCGGGGTCGCGTTCGCGGCAGGGGTGAACCTCCTGCTCAACCCGATGAGTTACGTCGGCTTCGCCAAGGCGGGTTTCCTGTCGCCGACCGGCCGCTGCAGCCCGTTCTCCGCCGACGCCGACGGGTACGTGCGTGGCGAGGGCGCGGGGGTGGTGGTGCTCAAGCGGCTGGCCGACGCGCTGGCCGACGGCGACCGGGTGCACGCGGTGATCGAGGGGTCCGGCACCAACAGTGACGGGCACACGATCGGGCTGGTGCTGCCCAGCGCACAGGCCCAGGAAAGCCTGCTGCACCAGGTGTACCAGCGCTTCGCCCTCGATCCGGATGAGCTGGTCTACCTGGAGGCGCACGGCACCGGAACGCCGATCGGCGACCCCGCGGAGTGCACGGCGATCGGGAACGCGCTGGGCAAGCGCCGCTCCGGCGAGCCGTTGCCGATCGGGTCGGTGAAGGCCAACGTCGGGCACCTCGAACCGGCCTCGGGCATGGCAGGCCTGTGCAAGGCGATCCTGGTGCTGCGGCACCGGCAGATCCCGCCGACGCCGAACACGAGCCCGCGCAACCCCGACATCGACTTCGACGGGCTGGCGCTGACCCCGGTACCGCGGGCGCGGCCGACCGGCGCGGGAAGCATGGTCGGGGTCAACTCCTTCGGCTTCGGCGGCACGAACGTACACGTCGTACTCGGCGCGCCGCCCGTCGTACCGCCTGATGTGGCGTCGATTCCCCGCCGGCATGGGAAAGTACTGCCGGTCGTGGTGTCCGGCCACACCGAGGCCGCGGTGGGCGAAGCACTGTCTCTGCTGGATGAACGACTGGCCGGCTGCACGGATTTCCCCGATCTCGCCTACACGGCTTGGTGCCGGCGTGGTCAGCACGCCTACCGACGGGTGGTTCTCGCCGAATCGGCGGAGCAGGCGAGGCGCCGGCTGGCCGAGCCGGGCAGCATCCAGCGCGCGACCGAGCGGGGCAGGGTGGCGTTCGCGTTCTCCGGGCACGGTTCCACCTGGCCGGGCATGGCTGCCGACCTGCTCGACACCGACCCGGTGTTCGCCCGGACCATCGCCGAGATCGACGCCGTGCTGGAACCCCTTGTGGGCTGGGGGGTCGGCGACGAGCTGCGTGCGACCGAGCCACGCCTGGGCGACACGAGCGTGGTGCAGCCGGTGCTGTTCGCGGTGCAGGCCGGTATCGCCGCGGTGCTGGCGCAGCACGGATTGTGCCCGCAGGCGGTGTACGGGCACAGCGCCGGCGAGGTCGCGGCCGCGTTCGTCGCCGGGGTGTACGACACGACCCAGGCCGTGGAACTGGTGGTGGCCCGCAGCCAGGCACAGGCGAAGACGGCGGGCACCGGCACCATGGCCGCGGTCAACCTCTCTGTCGGGGACACCGAGGCCCTGCTCACGGCTTATGACGGGCGCGTGGAGATCGCCGGGGTCAACAGCGCCACCGACGTCACCCTCGCCGGGCCGCGCGAGGACTTGCGCGACCTGGCCGGGCGGCTCGCCGAGCGCGAGGTCTTCTGCCGGCTGCTGGACATCGACTACCCGTTCCACAGCGCGGCGATGGACCCGCTGCGGCCCGGGGTGCTGGCGGCGCTGGCCGATCTCGCGCCGAAACCGGCGGCCACCGAGTTCGTCTCCACCGTCTCCGGCGGTCCGCTGGCCGGGGAGTCGTTGGACGCGGAGTACTGGTGGCGCAACATCCGCGAGCCCGTCCGGTTCGCCACGGCCACCGATCATTTGGTCGCTGCCGGGTTCGACACGATCATCGAGATCGGCCCGCGACCGGTGCTGCAAACCTATCTCAAGCGGGCGGCCAAGGACGGCGTGCTCGCGGTGCTGCCGACCCTGACCATGGCCCACCCGGGGCCGCGCGCCCTGCTGGCCGCGGTCGAGGCCGCGCTGGCCTCCGGAGCGGAGACCCCGCAGGAGCAGTACTTCCCGCAGCCGGGCAGGGTCGTACCGTTGCCCCGCTACCCGTGGCAGCACGAACGGTTCTTCGTCGGCAGCAAGTACGCCTGGAGCGGCGTCCCGGCAGCACCCGACCACGTGCTGCTCGGGGACCGGGCCGCGGTCGCCGACCCGACCTGGCAGTCCACAGTGGATCCGGCGCGGCTGCCGTGGCTGAGCGGGCACCAGGCGAGCGGCACGGCGATCATGCCCGCCGCCGGATATCTGGAGATGTGCTGGGCGGCCGGGCAACTGGCGCTGGAGGCGCCGGCCGAGGTGTGCGATCTGCACATCACCAGGCCCATGGCCGCCCCCGAGGACGAGTCGGTACTGCCGCGTATGCAGGTGTCACTGTCCGAAGAGGACGGTGTGTTCCGGGTGGCCACCCGGAACGGGGAAAACCAGCAGTGGCAGACCCACGCGCGGGGCCGGGCACGTCGGCGGGTGGCCACCGCGCCGCCCCCGCTGGAGCTGGCGGCGATGCGCGCCCGGTTCGCCGGACGCGCTCAGCACGTCGAGCAGGCGGCGCATTACGCCGACGCCGAGCGACTCGGGGTCGGCTACGGGCCCGACTTCGTGGTGATCTCCCAGCTCTGGGTGGACGGCATGGAGGTGCTGGCCGACTACGACTGCGCACACCTGGACTTCACCGGGTTCCACGCGCACCCGGCGTGGACCGATGCCGGCCTGCAAGCCGCCGTGCACTTCGGCCGGATGCTGCATGGCATCGTCACCAGCGACGACTCCTATCTGCCCGTCGCGATCGGCACCGCACGGCTGTGGGGCACACCGACGGCGACCGGCGCGGTGCATCTGCGCTGCCTGGCCATCTCCAGTACTTCCGCCACCGCCGACATCACGATGACCGACGAGTCGGGCAACGTCCTGCTCGAACTGTCGCAGTGCCGTTTCGTGCGAGTCGTTCTGCCGGCCAAGCACGCGGTCCGGCGCCAGCACATCGTCTTGCGCGCGTCCCCGCGCGGCCCGGCACCCGCCACCGAGGTGCTGTGCCCGCCCTCGACGAGCACGGAGACTCCGGAGGCCAGGTACGACGAGTACCGGCCACGATGGCTCGAATACACGGCCGCGTTCACCGTGCGGGCCTTGCGCGGCCTGCTCGACGGCGCCGAGAGTTTCTTCACCGACGACCTGTTCGCCGCCGGCGTCAAGCCCGAGTACGCCCGCCTGCTCGACCTGCTGACGTCGGTGGCCGCCGACCAAGGCTTCCTCGACTGGCTCGGTGAGTTCCAGGGCCGCTCCCGGTGGCGGATCACCTCCGCCACCGTGCCCCCGTTCGCCGACGCGGTCGCCGCGCTTCCCGAGTACATCTCCAACCTCACCCTGGCCGGGCGGTGCGGGCTGCACCTGGCCGACCTGCTGCGCGGCGAACGCGATGTGCTGGACATCCTGTTCCCCACCCAGGGCAGCGACACCCTCGCCCACTACTACGACCTGCTGCCGACGCTGAGCCCGTTCCACCGGGCCGCGGCCGAGGCGATGCGGGCGCTGGTCGAAGCGTGGCCGCCGGATCGCCCACTGCGGATCCTCGAGGTCGGCGGTGGCACCGGCGCGCTGGCCGCGGCGCTGCTGCCGGTCCTGCCACCGGACCGCACGCACTACGTGTTCACCGACGTCACCCCCTTCTTCCTCACTCCGGCGGCCGCCCGGTTCGCGCACTACGACTTCGTCGAGTACCGCACGCTGGATCTGAACGAACCCGATGCCGAGCCCGGTACGTTCGACGTGGTGGTGGCCGGCAACGCCCTGCACACGGCCAAGGACGTGCGAGCGGCGCTGCGCTCGGTCTCGGACCTGCTGTCCGACCACGGACGACTGCTGTTCATCGAATCGCACGATCCACAGGTGCTGGTCCTGCCGTTCGGCCTGGTACCGGGTTTCTGGGCGATGACCGACCTGGACCTGCGGCGCCACTCACCGCTCCTGCTCGCCCAGGTGTGGCGGGATCTGTTGTCCGACAGCAACTTCAACGCGGTGACGACCTTGCTGGAGGCAAGGCCGTGCTCACTGACGATCGCGAGCAGAACACCACGGACCACGCCCCCGCGGGAGGTGCTGCCCACCGTCTCGGGCACACGAGTGGTCGTCGTCGCCGAGGACGACACCGAGGCCGAGCTGGCTGACGCGCTCACCGCACGGCTGGGTGAGCAGGGCGCGACCGCGACCAGCGCAGCCGCGGACACCGACCCCGGCAGCTGGTTGCGGGGGCCGTCGACGGACGTGGTGCTGCTCTTGGGCACCACCGGCACGGCCCCCGACGAGGCCGTGGACGCCACCGCCCGCCGGTTCGCGCTGCTGGTCGCGATCGCGACCAGCGTGAGTGATCTGCCTGCCGAAGAGGTGGCCCGGCTGTGGCTGGTCGGCAGGCCGGCGGGCGTCAACCCGGCGCCCGAGGCGACGAGCGCCCCGGTCGACGCCGCGTTGTGGGGTGCGACCCGCACCCTCGCCGCCGAATACACCACGATGCCCGTCCGGCGGATCTCTTTCGACCGCCGTGCCCCACTCGACCATCTCGCCCGCGAGGTGCTGGACCCCACCGACGACGACGAGGTGGTGTTCACCGCGGGGGGCCGGTTCGTCCCGCGGCTCCGCGACCTGCCTCCGGCCCCCGCGCTCGACCCTGCCACGGCCTACCGGATGGTCACGCGGAATCCGGGTCACTCGTACCGGCTGGCCTGGGTGGCCATGGAACGGCCCGAACCCGGTGCGGGTCAGGTAGTCGTCGAGGTCCACGCGACCGGGCTGAACTACCGCGACGCGCTGATCACGGTGGGCATGCTGCCGGACTGGGTGGTGGAGGACGGGATGGCCGGCGCCAATCTCGGCTACGAGTGGTCCGGTGTGGTGAGCGCCGTGGGCCCGGAGGTGACGAGGTTCCGGCCCGGTGACCAGGTCGCGGGGTTCGGCGGGGGCGGGTTCGCCTCGCACGTGCTGGTCGAGCAGGATCTGATCGGCCCCATACCCGCCGGGTTCGACCTGACCTCGGCCGGTGGGGCACCGGTGGCGTTCTTGACCGCCGAGTACGGACTCCGGCACCTGGCGAAGCTGAGCACGGGCGAGACCGTCCTGGTGCACGGCGCGGCGGGCGGTGTCGGACTGGCCGCCATCCAGGTCGCCCACGCGGCGGGCGCCACGGTGATCGCCACCGCCGGTACTGAAGAGAAGCGGGACTTCCTCCGGCTGCTGGGCATCGAGCACGTATTCGACTCGCGCAATCTCAGCTTCGCCACCGACGTGCTCGACGCCACCAGCGGCCAGGGCGTCGACGTGGTACTCAACTCCCTGGGCGGGGAGTTCATCAGCCGCAGCCTCGGCGTGCTGCGGCTCGGCGGGCGGTTCGTGGAACTGGGCAAACGCGACCTCTACAGCGGCGGGAACGTCTCACTACGCCTGTTCCTCGACAACATCAGCTACTTCGCCGTCGACATCGACCAGCTGGGCAAGCACCGCATGAAGGAGATCAGTGCGGTCTACGACGAGGTCACGGCCCGGGCCGGGGAGCGTGCCTATCGGCCCATCCCCCACCGGGTCTTCCCCGTGGCCCAGACGGCCGAAGCGCTACGGTCGATCCAGCACTCCCGCCACATCGGCAAGCTGATGGTCACCTTCAGCCGGCGCCCGCCGGTGGAGCAGTCCGCGCCCCCGGCGATCACCCTCGATCCGGCGGCCAGCTACCTCATCACCGGTGGCGCGAGCGGCTTCGGCGCGGAGACGGCCCGCTGGCTGGTCGATCGCGGAGCCCGTCAACTCGTCCTGGTCAACCGGCGCGGCATGGCCGTACCCGGCGCAGAAGACCTCGTCACCGCACTGGCCGCCCAGGGCGTCGCGGTGTCCGTGCACGCCGTCGACGTCACCGACGAGTCCGCGATGCGGGAACTGGTCGCGGCCATCGACCGCGGCGACGCCCCGCTGCGCGGGGTGGTGCACGCGGCGATGGTGCTCGACGACGCACTGGCCGGCGACCTGACCGCCGAGCGGTTCCGGGCAGTACTGGCCCCGAAAATGGCGGGCGCGTTGGTGCTGGACCGTGTGACCGAGGGCCACGACCTCGATCTGTTCCTGATGTTCTCCTCGGCGGCGGGCGTGGTCGGCAACGCGGGGCAGGCCGCTTATTGCGCGGGCAACCTGTTCCTGGAGGCACTTGCCCGAGCCCGGCGTACCCGTGGGCTGGTCGGGCAGACGATCGTCTGGGGCGCGCTGGGCGAGGTCGGCTACGTGGCCCGCAACGAGGCCACCGCGAAGACGGTCACCAGAGCGGGCGTCGTGCTGCTGTCGTTGCACCAGGTCCGCCAGGCACTGGACGAACTGGTCGGCGGCCCCGAGGTCGCGGTGGTGTGGAGCCACGACGGGGAGTTCGTGCGCAGGCTCTATTCGCACCTGACCACCCCGCGTCTCGGCGAACTCACCGGTGGCGAGCGCGGCGATGACGACGAGTACGACGACCTGGCCGACAGGCTGCGGGCGGCTTCCCAGGAGGACGCGATCGCCTTGGCCGCCGACACCATCGTCGCCACGCTCGCCGACGTGCTCGGCGTCGACCCCGAGCGTCTCGACCGCAACCGGCCACTGGACCAGCTCGGCGTGGACTCGCTGATGGGCGCCGAGCTGATCGCCAAGATGCGCCGCCGCTTCGGCCGGGAGATCCCGCTGATGCGCCTGGTCGCCAGCAGCGGCATCGACGACCTGGCCAGGTCACTGATCACCTACTTCAAGTCAGAGGAAGCACGATGACCCAGACCCAGACCGCGGTTCGCCACTTCCCTCTCTACATCGGGGGTGAGCGTGTCGACACCGACGAGCGGGCCTACGGCATGGGGGTCCGCGCGGTGCTGGACCCGTCGGGTCCCGAGACGGCGACGCTGTTCCGGCTGCTGCGCGAGGGCAGCGAGGAGGAGCTGCACGCGCACCCGCACGTGTTGTGCTCGGCCGCACTGGCCACCCCGGAACAGGGCCAGGCCGCGCTACGCGCCGCGGCGGCAGCTGTGCCGCGGTTGCGGGCCGTACCACTGTCCGACCGACTCGGGTACGCCCAGGACCTGCACGAAAATTTCCTGGCGCACCGCGAGGAACTGTCCCGCATCCTGCGCATGGAAGGCTGCCCCGGACGCCTGGTCGAAGCGCAGTTCGACGTGATCCTCGACCTCGTGCGACCGGAGAGCCTCGATCTCGCCCGTGTTCTGCTGCGGCAGGAGATCACCACCGCCGGACACAAGATCGTGTTGCAGCGTCAACCCGACGGCGTGGTCTGCGTCGACCCACCGGCCAACGCGCCGATCTTCGGGCTGATCGCCTCACTGGTGGTGTTGGCGGGCAACGCCGTCGTCGTTCGCGTGCCACGAAGCTGCGCCAGCTCACTGAGCTACGCGCTGCACGAGATCATCATCCCGATCCTGGAGTCGCGGGGCGCACCGGCGGGCACGTTCAACGTGCTGTGCGCCGACTACGAGGTCACCATGCAGCAGTGGCTGGACAGCCCGCTGGTCGACACCGTCTACTACTTCGGCTCCAGCGAGCATGGGCTCGCGTTGGAGCGCAAGTGCGTCGAGCGCGGCAAGCGGGCGATCCTGGAGCTGTCGGGCAACGACGGCGTGCTGGTGTGGCGGGACGCCGACCTCGAGCACGCCACCGCGGCGCTGATCGAGGCGTTCTACGCCTCCGGCCAGACTTGCTTCAGCCCCAAGTACGTCATCGCCCACCCCGCCATCGCCGACGAACTACTCGGCCGGCTCGCCGCGGCGGCGTCCGCGTTGCGTCCCGGAGATCCTGAGGACTCCGACACCGTGCTCAGCCCTGTCCTGCGCGCCACCGCGTTCCACCGTTGCCTGAACGACGCGCTCGATGCGGGGGCCACCAAGATCTGCGGCGGCGACCAGGTGAACTTGAGGGGCGAGCCCAACCCGCACGGGTTGTTCATCGAGCCGACCGTGCTGCGCGTAGACGGCTTCGCGCTGGCCGAGACCATCGCCGCGGTGCGCGAGGAGACCTTCTTCCCCCTGCTGTCGGTCGTGGTCCCCGAGGACGGTCCCGACCTGCTCGCCCGCTGCGTCGAGTTCCTCAACGGCAACGCCTACGGCCTGCGCAACTCCCTGTGGGCCGAGGACCAGAAGGTGATCGAACTGTTCACCACCACGGTGTCCAACGGCGGTCTGCTCAAGGTCAACGACTCGCATATGGGCCACGCCCCCCACCTGCCCGGTCTCGGTGGTACCGGGCACAGCGGCGGCACCCACGGCGAGGCCGCCTACCCGTTCCTGCGCGCCAGCCGCCTGCAAGCCGTCGCCATCGCGACCACCAGGACCCACCCCCGGGACGCCGTACTCGGCCGATAGGGGCGGCGCGGGAGGGAAACGTCAACCGGCGGGCTGGGAGGGCAACGGCCAGGCGTTGCCCTGGGCCGACGCGGTGAACACCGTGTCCTTGGTGGTGAACAACGCGGTGCCGAACGCCTTGCTGAAGGCGTCCAGGCCCTCTTGGGTCGGTGTCACCGAAATACCACTACCTTGCACCGCGGTGGGCTGTCCCGGAGCGCCTGTCTTCAGACTCAGCCGGATCTTGCTCGGGTCCGCGGTGTAGAGAGGCAACTCTCCCAGCCACTCGTCGCCGACCTTCAGGAAGGCGAACACCCGACTGTCGGGCAGCCCGCCCCTGAGCCCACTGATCTCCATCCGGGCCTTGTCGTTGACCAGCACCACACCACCGAACACCCGGCCCCTGCCCGTACCCGGCTGCCCGGTCGGCTTCACAGTGCCGGTGGTGTACTCCGGGGTCAGCTTGACGCCCTGGACAGTCCGGCCGTCGCTGCCCATGATCGCCGTGGCCGGGGCCACCGCCTGCATCCGGATACCCTGGGTCGCGAGCTGTTTGAGAGCGAGGTCGGTGAGCTGGAGTTCGGCCAGCCCGTTCAACACGGTCAGCGTCTGGTCGCCGGGTTGCGCGGTGGCAACCGCCGACCCGGCACCCCCCAACTGCGCGACCAAGGGTACCGCGACCGCGCCGCTGACAAAAATACGTCGAGTGATGGCCATAGCACCCAGTGTCGAGCATCCGGGTGGTCCTGTCTTGGCAAATGACTCGAAGGTGGCATCCAGCCGGGGGGCGTCAAGGTCCGGTGACAACGCGCTTGAGGCTCGGTCACGGCGACGGCGGCGGCCTTGTGGGGACTGGTCGCCGCAGGCCCGCTGGGCGCCGAGTGTGCTTCCTCCGCCGACCCCAACGCGCACCGGAACTACACGGACCGGCTGAACAACGCCGCGAACAACAGCAATCGCCTCACCAATACCTGACCAGCGGGTTGAGAAGCTGAATGCCTCTCCCTGTATTTCTGATCCGCCAGGAGGCGCACGCGGACATCCCCGAGATGCTGATCGCCGGGCACCAACGTGAACTGATCACCTACATGATCAAGTCCGATCGCAGCCACCCCGACACCGCCACCCCCGACGCGGTCGACGAATACGTGCGTTGCTACTCCATGCCTGGCGGCATCCGCGCGATGCTCTCGATCTACCGGGCAATGCTCGTCGACGCCGAGCAAAACCGGCAAGCCGCACAGAAGAAGCTGGACATCCCCGTCCTGGCGCTCGGCGGATCCGCGTTCATCGGCGACCGCAACGAGTCCCGCGCGACGGCCACGTTCTCATCCTCTGGCAATCGAGGATGTCACGGCGGAGGTCGATCGGCGTGGCGGACGGCACGCATACCTGAAATGGCCTCTCAATTCCCTTCGTCTCCTCCGTGGAGAGGTTCGAGATTCACCCGGACAGCTCACCGGTGCCTGTGCGGAACACTGAGACGAATTTCCCGGCCGCCGATCGCGGCGCAAAGGTGGATCTTCCTATGTCATTGGGGTGACAGCGGCGAAAGCCGGGTTTCGGACGGCCCGCCGCTGATACGGTCGAAGTGGCCGGAGAACAAGGCCACGAGGGCTTGTGAGTAGACAGTCGCATTTTTGCTCGAGCCTCATTTACCTGCTTTCTGCACGTATTCGATACTGCGTGAAAGGTGTCAGCAGTGGCTCATTGGAAGAACATCACGGGTGGTCTTTCGGCGATAGCGGTCGGATCACGGACTGTCGTGTGGGGCGTCAACAGCGGTAGCCAGATCTACCACTACACCAACCACGACGAGAACCCGTGGTTGGGCATTCCGGGCGGGCTGGCGGATATCGGGGCGGGTGTTGACGGCACTGTATGGGGTGTCAATTCCGGTGGCAGCATCTTCCGCTACATCGGGGACACCGAGGACACCGGGGACAACGCGTGGCTCCACGTGCCCGGGACGCTGTCGCGCATCTCGGTGGGGTCGAGGACCAACGTGTGGGGCGTCGACTCGATCGGCGGGATCTTCCGCTACACCGGCGACGACGCCGATCCGTGGGACCGGATCCCCGGTGGTCTGGTCGACATCGGGGCCGCGGCGGACGGCACCGTCTGGGGGGTCAACTCGTCCCAGCAGATCTATCGCTACACCTGGACGACCAACCACTGGGTCGGCATTTCGGGCAGCCTGAGCAGGATCGACGTCGGCTCCAGAACCAGCGTATGGGGCGTGAACT
Source organism: Amycolatopsis sp. cmx-4-19 (assembly GCA_049998115.1). Lineage (GTDB taxonomy): Bacteria > Actinomycetota > Actinomycetes > Mycobacteriales > Pseudonocardiaceae > Amycolatopsis. The sequence continues at coordinate 480,712 of JAEBEO010000002.1, forward strand.
CCAGCGGCCAGATCTACCGCTACACCAACGACGACGAGAACCCGTGGTTGGGCGTCCACGGCACCCTGTCAGACATCGGCGCCGGCGCAGACGGCACCGTGTGGGGCGTCAATTCCGGCGGTAGCGTCTTCCGCTACACCGGAGACTCGCCGAACTGATCGCGCAGTCCGCTGATCCGCTCCCCGCGGCGGCGAAAGCCGACGCGCATTGACCCGCAGGCTCGATCTCGCGGCTCCATCGGACGGTCGCGAGATCGGGTCGGCCAGACGGTCCATCCACACCGCAGTGGCGCACTCGAGGTGCGAGGAACATCGTGGCCTAGAGATATCTCGACCCGGACAGTGCCAGCTTCACATGGCGGATGGCTGTGGCGAGTGGGGTCAGGTGGGGTTGTTCGAGGAGGGTGAAGTGGTTTCCTGGTATCGGGACGGTTGTGAGGTTGGGCAGGAGTCGGGGGTTCCAGCCGTTGTGGGGGTCGTCCAGGGGCAGGTTGATGTGCCGGTCGCCCCGTAAGACCGGGGGGAAGCCGTCGGTTGCTTTGAAGAGGGTGAAGTTCCCGGCCGTTCTGGCCAGCTCGTAGGCGCTGTTCGTCAGGACGGTCCCCGCCCCGCAGTCGGTGGCGATCTGGGTGAAGGCGGCCACGTCGTGGCGCAGCCGCAGCGGGTCGGGCGGGCACACCGGAACCGGCAGCACACCAGCGGCCAGGCAACCCAGGAAAGCCCCGACGAAGTCCAGGGAGGGGGGATACACCAGCAGCGCCCGGTCACCCGGGATCAGGCCCCACCGCGGCAGGGCACACGCCACCGCGTCGGCCTGGCTCGCCAGGTCCGCGACGGTGAGCCGCTGACGGTCTACCCCCTTGTCATCGACGAAGGTGAACAGGATCCGGTCGGGATCCTGCTCGTACAGGTTCAGGAAAGAGGTGAGCAGACTCCGCGTCATCGAAGGGCCAGCGGTCACGCAGAACCTCACAAGGGATCGTCACACTGGTGGCGAATGAACACCCATTACACCCATTGCAAGGTCCCTGCGGGGATCCTCTAAAAGGAGTTTCCCGGGTGGCCGCAATAGCAGACTCTGTAGTCAGACCGTGCCCCGTCGGCGGTCGGGAGCCTCGCGGGTCGCGGGATCACCCGGCGCCCGTCACGGGGCGGTGGACCGATGAGGCGACCATCGGCCAGGACTGTCAAAACCGTAGGCGTGACGGGCGGTACCGGCGGCATGGTGGCAGCCGCTCTCGCAACGGGTTGGGTCGGCGCTGCCCTGTTGATCATTGCCATTCTTGCGCCGACCCTCGCGATCTGCTGGGTCCTCGCCGACCCCGAACGCCCACAACGACTTGCCCTGCTCGTTACGACTTAGCGCCACGGTGCCATTACGTCGCCCCGCCGCGGTACGACCCCCAAGTCCCGTCGCGCCATCGACGAACCAAGACCGTGAAGGGTGATGACCTCGCGAAGTGTCCGGGCTGCTTGAAACGATCGGGCGCTACAGGCTGACTAGTGGGGCATGGTGACCATTTTGTACGGCGGGGAGCTGTACCAAGTTATCCGCGATGACCCGCGCGAACTCGAAGCGCGCATCATGCAGCACATGCAGGACGGCCCGTTTTGGCTCGACGCGATCGAGCACGGCACTGAGCCAGACATCCCGAGAGGGCTACTCATCAGCCCCGGCGTACCGCTTGTGGTGTTCCGCTAGTTGTGATGTCCAGGGACGTTGTCTCGAGTTGAGGTGGCCAGTGGCGGCCTGTCGTGCAGACAGGTGAAGGCCTCCGGATGTGAAGTGGAGCTGTCTAGGAACCGCTTCACCCACCGGAGGCCTTCGTGTCCCACCCTAACGCCACCCTGACTCCACGCACCCGACTCCGGTTGGCCCGGTTGATCGTCGAACAGGGCTGGACCTGCACCGAAGCGGCGAAGATGTTCATGGTCGCTGCCAGAACGGCCCGCAAATGGGCCGAACGCTACCGGCGCGAAGGCGCCGCCGGGATGGCCGACCGCAGCTGCCGCCCCCACCACAGCCCGACCAAAACCTCGCCCGCGCCGGTGCGGCAGATCGTGCGATTGCGGTGGCGTCACCGGCTCGGCCCGGTCCAGATCGGCGGCCGGCTCGGCCTGCCCGCCTCCACCGTGCACGCGGTGCTGACCCGCTGCCGGATCAACCGGCTTTCCCGCATCGACCGGGTCACCGGCGAACCCTTGCGCCGCTACGAACACGACCACCCCGGATCGCTGATCCACGTCGACGTCACCAAGTTCGGCAACATCCCCGACGGCGGCGGACACCGGTTCGTTGGCCGCGCCCAAGGCGACCGCAATCGGGCCGCGACACCGGGCAAGCCCCGCAACGCCCACCGCAAACCCAAGATCGGGACCGCCTTCGTGCACACGGTGCTCGATGACCACTCCCGCGTCGCCTACGCCGAGATCCACGCCGACGAAACCGCTGCCACCGCGGTACTGCGCCGGGCCGTCGCGTGGTTCGCTGCCCGAGGCGTCACCGTCGAACGAGTGCTGTCGGACAACGGGTCGGCCTACCGGTCCCACGCTTGGCGCGGCACCCGCGCCGAGCTAGAGATCACCCCGAAACGGACCCGGCCTTACCGGCCGCGGACCAATGGCAAGATCGAACGATTTCACCGGACCCTGTCCGAGGGGTGGGCCTACGCCCGCTTCTACCGTCGGAACCCCTGCGGCGGGCCGCGCTACCGGGCTGGCTGCACTTCTACAATCATCATCGACCCCACAGCTCAACCGGCGGCAAACCACCGGCCACCCGGCTGACCAACCTCCCTGGACATCACAACTAGCGACGCTCCGCATATCACGAGAGACCAGGTATCCCGACCATGTCGGTGCCTGGTCTTTCGTCTGTCTGGGGCCGGTGCGGACAACTGACTTACTGCCCAGTAACGCACTTAGGGTTACTGCATGGCTGATCATCAGCGGCCGGGGGGGGGCACCACCCGCAAGGATACGGGGCGCAACACCGGCGCCTACGAGCACAGCTCGCTCCCATCGTGGCGCAAGGCAACACGGTGTGCCCGAGGTGTCAGCAGCTGATCAAGCCCGGTGCCCCGTGGGATCTCGGACACCGCGACGACACAGGCAAGCGCGAATACCAGGGGCCCGAGCACACGGGATGCAACCGGCGAGCGGGTGCCCTCGCACGAGCAGCCCGAGCCAAGGACCCAAGACCTGATTTTCCGGACAGGCGAACTTCGCCTCAGAACCACGCTGGCCGACTTTCACGCCCGCCTCGCACACGCGGGACAGCCCACCCTGCGCGTAGACCGCCGCCCCGATGGGCGTGTCCGCCGTGTACGCGGGAATAGCTCTACAGACGCGTCGCGGCGACCATTCTGGACCGATCCCCGCGTACGCGGGGATCGTCTGCTCTGCCCGACCCTCGTCGACCGCGGATAACGGTCCGCCATCGGGTCCTGGTGATCCGCTTACTCTTCGGCAGGCTTGTTGTTGCGAGCGAAGTTCAGGATCTCGTCGCGCAGACGGGTCGGGGCTTCAGCGTTATGCCGCATCACATGCGGGTTGGAGTTGTGGGGCTGCTTCAACGTCGAGACTTTGTCGAGGACTTCCTCGTCGGTCAGTTGCGCCAGCCATGCCGACACCTGTTGGGCGCTCGGGAAGCCGTCGATCTGGCCAAGGAGATCGACCAGGTCGATCCGCGCCGAGGCGGCAACGAGACGTCGCGTGTGACGGCTCGCAGCTGACGTCAATGACCCCGCCGCTATCGCACGGCGTTCATCCTGGTGACCGACACCGATCTCGTAACGCGCTGGAAGTGGCGGCTGGGGCGGTTCCGAACCGGTGATCAGGCGTGGCACCGCCTGGCAGCGGACCCACTGGGAGATCTCGTCGAGCTCCTGCATGAGCACGGGCCACCGATCCATACCAGGCCTGTTGATACCGACCGTCGCAAACAAGGTGACGGGAACCCTGGTGCCGATCGGCGTCTCCGCGATGACGTCGCCCACACGCAGTGGTCTCTCCGGCCGCGGCGGCAGGTCCTCTATCGAACGGGGCACCTGATCGTCGCGGTACATGGCAGCCAAACGGACAGCCGTGACCGCCGGGGTTCTGTGTTTTGCGTGGTTCGTGTGGACAACCAGACGAGCCAGCGGATGCATCTGCGGTTCCACCTGGCGTTGGAAGGGCTGAAGTACGGCCACGCGCCGAAGAAGTTCGCTTCCCGCTCGCAGCGACATGGGACCGTTCTTGTCTCGCCTCTTCTTCCATTCCTCGAACTTCTCGTAGGTGTCCGACGCGGGCATCTCCACGAGCCTGGCCGCCTTCTCGTCGAGCGGCGTACCGTCCACGAACTCGACCTCGGCGAACAACGCGTGCTCGAGCGCGGCGCGCAACGCCACCAGCGCGTCAGCCAGCAGCAACGGCACCTTGCGCGGAATAAAAAAACAGCCACCCGGTCCACCACGGTCCGGCTGACTGGTCCCGCTGGCACCTCGCGCAAGCCGAACACGCCCTCGGACCGCGCCTGGTACTCGAAGAGTAGATCACTGATCTGCTCGATCAGCTCGTCTGCATGTGACAGCGTCGCCGCGACGCCGAGATGACGCTCAGGAAGCCAGTCGTAGGTCGAGTCCACCACTCAGCGATCGTAGGCGGCCGCCCGCGCGGCTGCGCATTTTATCCACGCCCCCGAACCATCACCGAGAACGAAGAGGAACGGCGAGAGCAAACCCCACCATAATCGGGGCGCGTTGAGTGACGTACCTGGAGCCGACGAGGCGGCGATCGTGATGGTCAGAAAGCAGGTGGGTGCAACCCAGCGGGCGGGTGCCGGGACGGTATTCGCCAGAGTAGGCCGCGGATAGCTCGAGCAAACGCCGTCGCGAGCGTTGATCGGATCAGCTTCTTCGCGCCTCAAGAATCGCCCGTACCACAGGCAGACTCGATCCGAAATCGGCACGCCGGTGAAAACGGAGACGAAACGGAGCCCAATGGCGTCCAGGATAATGTGAATGGGGCTCGCGTAATGTGTTAAATCCGCAGGTCAGAAGCTATATTGATCTTGAGCCGCCAAGGGGGCTCGAACCCCTGACCTTCTGTTTACAAGACAGATGCTCTACCAGCTGAGCTATAGCGGCCTCGCCCGGAGCCGCCCCCGGGCAAGCCCAGTATATCGGCGCCCCTTCACCCGTTCGCAGGGCGCACCCAGGGTTCCCCGGCCACCGTCCGGAAGGCGTGCGCGAACGCGACGGTGGTCGCCGGGTCGCGGCGGTCGGCGACGTAGTACCAGTTCATCCGGACGGCGACGTCGCCGGTCAGGAAGACCGTGTTCCCGCGTCCCTGCGCCGCGATGGTGTCCAGCACCCGGCGGCGATCGGCGGTGTAGCCGTCCCATTGGTCGGTGTTCACGGTGGTCGGCTGCCCCTCGAGCAGATGGGCCACCGCGAGCTTTTCCCGCGAAGGGAGGGCGGGCACCTTGATCGGCGTGACCATCACCGAGTTCCCGACGACGTTCCATGACGCCGTGCCGCGCGTGAGGCCTTCGAGGAACCATTGCCGCTGCTCGGCGCCGAGGATCGTGCCGCCGGGAGCTTCCGCCAGTTCCGGCTGCCGGATCCGGTAGGTCCGCAGGTCCAGCATGGTCAGGTCGGCCAGGCGCCCGAACTTCAGGCGCCGGTACAGCTTGTCGCCGCGATGCCGCACGGGCATCCATTCGAAGTACGCCTGGCGGGCTGCCCTCATACGGTCGAGCCAACTGCCCTCGGTCGCCGGATCATGCGACGGCGAGCCGCCCGACCAGGCGTTGTCCGCGGCCTCGTGGTCGTCCCAGGTGGCGATCATCGGATGGCGGGCGTGGAGCCGCCGGAGATAGGCATTGGTCTTGTACATCGCGTGACGCTGCCGGTAGTCCGACAGTGTGATCAGCTCGTGGGGCGGTACCGAAGGCCGGAGATCACCCGCGGGGTTCGGATTGCCTTCGTAGAGGTAGTCACCCAGGTGAATGAAGGCGTCCAGATCGTCGCGGTCGGCCAGATAGCCGTAGGGGGCGAAGTGACCGACAGCCCAGTTCGCACAAGACACCACACCGAACCGCAGCCGCGCGACATCGTCCTCGTGCGCGGGAGCGGTGCGCGTCCGCCCGGCCTGCGACACCTCGCCGCGCGAGGAGAACCGGTAGTGGTACGCGGTCGACGCGCACAGCCCGCCTGCCGTCACCTTCACCGTGTGGTCGCGCTCGGGCCCGGTCCTGGCGTGCCCACGGGCGACGACGTCCGTGAACCCGGCGTCGGAAGCCACCTCCCACCGGACGTCCACCGCAGGTCCCTGGCCCGACCCGGGCACCGCGTCAGCCGTCGGAGTGACCCGCGTCCAGAGGAGCACCGAATCGGGCATCGGGTCACCCGAAGCGACACCGTGGGCGAAAACCGGGGCTTCCGCCCCGGAAGATGCCCCCGAAAGGGTGAAAGTCGCCGCTGTTCCGGCCGCCGTGACACCGGCCGCGCGAAGGGCGGAACGCCTGCTCAAAGAGGACGCCATGCCTTGCAGTGTGCCGCAAGTCCACCCCTCCGCGATGATCTTCGGCAAACGTGGTGGACGCCACTTCGGGTTACCTGCAACGGTCGGGGCGCCGACCCCGATGGTCCCTCGGGAAAGGCCCTCGAACAGAGTGAGGAGGTGGATCGATCATGAAGATCAACGAGCACACCCCAGGGACCCAGCGCGTCAGACGCGGTGCCGGACAGAACCAGGACGAATCACCCGAACGTGGCGAATGGCTGCTGGAAGCGCCGCGCCAGCGTGACGGTGAGCGATCGAACCACCAGGCCCGCTCGCACCGGCCGAACCTGCTGCGTCGCCGGGCCTGGCAGATCCTCGAAGCGCCGACGGCCGAACAGCCCGCCGTCGACGGCGACGAGGCGATGGGGCCGAAGCCGCCCGACGACTCGACGGTCAACTTCGTCCTGGACCTCTCCCTGCGCATCGGCGAGGTCCAGATGTCGAGCGGCGCCGGCGCCTCCGACGTCACGGCGACGATCATCGCGCTGACCTCCGCGCTCGGCCTCCCGCACTGCGAGGTCGACGTGATCTTCACGTCGATCACGGTGACCTGCCACCGCGGCACCGACATGGCGCCGGTGACGGCACTGCGCGTGGTCCGTTCGCGCGGCCTCGACTACACGCGGCTCACCCAGACGGAGACCCTGGTCCGCAAGATCGTCCGGGGGAACATCAGCGCCGAGGAGGCGCAGCAGGAGCTCCAGAAGATCACGACCGCCCCGCATCCGTACCCCCGTTGGGTGGCCACGGCCGCCTGGGGCGGGCTGGCCGCGTTCATCACCCTGATCCTCGGCGGCAGCATCGACGTCGCGCTGGTCGCGATGGTGATCAGCGCGGTCATCGACCGGCTTGGCCGTTTCCTCAACCGGTTCGCGCTGCCGTTCTTCTTCCAGCAGGTGATCGGGGGCCTGGTCGCGACGCTGTCCGCGATGGCGATAGTCAGCAGCAACCTGCTGACCACGAACAAACCCACACTGGTCGTCGCGGCCGCGGTCACGGTGCTGTTGTCCGGCCTGTCCACGGTTTCCGCCGTGCAGGACGCCATAACCGGCTATTACGTCACGGCGGCCGGGCGCACGATGGAAACCGCGCTGATGAGTGCCGGCTTGATCGCCGGCGTGGTGCTCGCCCTGAAGATCGCGTTGCTGCTCGACCTGCCGCTGACCCCACTTCCGGAGGTCGTTTCCTCGACGCCGCAACAACTTCCGATCATCGTCGTCGGCAGTGTCGGCGCGTCCGCGTGCTTCGCGCTCGCCTCGTATTCGACGATGCGCGCGATGATCGTCGCGGGAGCCGCGGGTGCCATCGGCGGCGCGGTCTACGGCGCGCTGATGCTGACCGATTTCGAAGGGGTGAGCTCGTCGGCCATCGCCGCCACGCTGGTCGGCTTCTGCGGTGGCGTGCTCGCCAGGCGGCTCAAGGTGACGCCGCTCGTGGTGGCTGTGTCCGGCATCACTCCCCTGCTCCCGGGCCTCTCCACCTATCGTGGTCTATACCAATTAGGCGTCGAACAAGGTGGCAACATCTCCACGCTGATGACCGCGGTCGCGATCGGGCTTGCCCTGGCCGCGGGCGTGGTTCTCGGTGAATACCTGGCGCAGCCGGTGCGCACGGGGCTCGGCAGGCTCGAACGCAAATTCGCCGGGCCGCGGATGGCGGGCCCGATGGAACCCGCCGAACGACGCTTGGAGTGATCGCGCGACGACCGGTCGTCGCGTGGGCGCGCGATAGGGTTCATCCCTAGGGCAGCGACCCACGATTTTGAGGGAGCGGCTGGTGGACGACGGCATTCTCGAGACGGGCAGAACGGCTTCCGCGGACTTCGTGGTGGTGGCGAACCGGCTTCCGGTGGACCTCGAACGGACCGCCGACGGGAGCAGGCGCTGGACGGCGAGCCCCGGCGGGCTGGTGTCGGCGCTGGAGCCATTCCTGCGGTCACGCAAGGGCGCGTGGGTCGGCTGGCCCGGCGTTCCCGACGTCGAGGTCGAGGAGTTCGACGACGACGGTCTCGTCCTCCATCCGGTCTCGCTGACGTCGGACGACGTCCGGGACTACTACGAGGGCTTCTCGAACGCGACGCTCTGGCCGCTGTACCACGACGTGGTGGCGCGACCGCAGTTCGACCGGAGCTGGTGGGAGTCCTACGTCCGGGTGAACCGGCGCTTCGCCGAGGCGAGCGCGAAGGTCGCCGCCGACGGCGCGACCGTGTGGATCCAGGACTACCAGCTGCAGCTGGTCCCGGCGATGCTCCGCGAACTGCGCCCGGACCTCCGCATCGGGTTCTTCCTGCACATCCCGTTCCCGCCGGTCGAGTTGTTCATGCAGATGCCGTGGCGGACCGAGATCGTCCGCGGCCTGGTCGGCGCCGACCTCGTCGGCTTCCACCGGCCGGGTGGCGCGCAGAACTTCCTCTGGCTGGCCCGGCAGCTCGCCGGCCTCGAATCCAGCCGCGGCGCGGTCGGCATCCGCACCCGGCCCGGCCTGATGCAGGTCGGCGACCGGACGGTGCGGGTCGGCGCGTTCCCGATCTCGATCGACGCCATCGGCCTCGACAAACTCGCCAAGACCAAGGGCGTCACCGAACGCGCCGCCCAGCTGCGGCGCGATCTCGGCAATCCGAAGAAGGTCCTGCTCGGCGTCGACAGGCTCGACTACACGAAGGGCATCGACCTGCGGCTGCAGGCGTTCCACGAGCTGCTGCACGAAGGCCGTGTCCAGCCGGAGGACGTCACGTTCGTCCAGCTGGCCACGCCGAGCCGCGAACGCGTCGAGCACTACCAGCGGATGCGCGGCGACATCGAACAGATGGTCGGCCGGATCAACGGCGAATTCGCCCGCGTGGGTCACCCGGTCGTGCATTATCTGCATCAGTCCGTGAACCGGACCGAACTGGCCGCGTTCTTCTCGGCGGCCGATGTCATGGTGGTCACTCCCCTGCGTGACGGGATGAACCTCGTCTGCAAGGAGTACGTCGCCTGCCGTCACGACCTCGGCGGCGCGCTCGTGCTTTCGGAGTTCGCCGGCGCCGCGGCGGAGCTGACCAGTGCCCTCCTGGTCAACCCCCATGACCTGGATGGGGTGAAGAACGCGTTGGAGACTGCCATTACGCTCGACCCGGCAGAGGGACGCCGTCGTATGCGCGCCATGCGTCGTCAGGTCCTCACGCATGACGTCGACCGCTGGGCGCGCTCGTTCCTTCAGGCGCTTGGTGCCGAACCGGCCGACTGATTCCCCGATACCCCGCTTAGTTCCCGAGGAGAAATCGTTGACCGCCGAGGCACTGCCCGCCGAGCTCCGGCGCGCGATTGTCCAGGTCGCGCGTACCCCGCGGCTGCTGGTCGCCTGCGACTACGACGGCACGCTGGCGCCGATCACGGCCAACCCGGACGAAGCCCGGCCGCTGCCCGAGTCGGTGGGCGCGCTCAGGTCGCTGGCCGGTCTGCACGAGACGACCACCGCGGTCATCTCCGGCCGCGCGCTGCGTGATCTCGCCACGCTGTCCCGGCTCCCGGCCGAGGTGAACCTCGTCGGCAGCCATGGATCCGAGTTCGACATCGGCTTCATCCACGCACTCGACGACAAGGCCCGCGGGTTGCACAGACGGCTGGAGTCCGAGCTGGAGGACCTGGTGCTCGACGTGCCGGGTGTCTCGCTCGAGGTCAAGCCCGCGAGTATCGCGGTGCACGTCCGCCGCGCCGAGCACGAGGCGGGCCGCCGGGTGCTGCGGGATGTCCACAATGGACCCTCGCAGTGGGAGGGCGTGTCGACCACCGATGGCAAGGAGGTCGTCGAGCTCGCGGTCGTCCAGACGGACAAGGGCCGCGCGCTGGACACCCTGCGCCACCAGGTCAGCGCGACCGCGGCGATCTTCCTCGGCGACGACGTCACCGACGAGAAGGCGTTCGCCCGGATCTCCGGACCGGACATCGGCGTGAAGGTCGGCGACGGCGAAAGCCTTGCGCAGTACCGGGTCCCGGACACCGTCGACGTCGCGATGGTGCTCGCCTTCCTGCTCGAAGAGCGCCGCAACTGGCTCTACGGCGAGCAGGCACCGCCGATCGAGCGGCTTTCCATGCTGGCCAACGAACGTTCGGTCGCGCTCGTCACGCCCGACGCCCGGCTGACCTGGCTGTGCCACCCCGGCCCCGACGCGCCCGCGGTGTTCGCGGACCTGCTCGGCGGCCCCGGTGCCGGGCACTTCTCGATCAAGCCGCACCGCAACGGCCTGCCGCTCGGACAGCGCTACCTGCCGAACACGATGACGGTCGAGACCCGCTGGTCCCGGCTGCTCGTCACCGACTACATCGAGCCGGAGAGCCCCGCGCACCGCACGGACCTCGTCCGGGTGATCTCGGGCGAGACGGCGGCGGAGATCGTGTTCGCGCCGCGGCCCGAATTCGGTGGTGTGCCGGTGAAACTGCTCGCCCAGGGCGACGGCCTCCTGGTGCAGGGCACCTCGGAACCGTTCGCGCTGCGCTCACCGGGCGTGGAGTGGGTGATCGCCAGCGACGGCATGAACGACACCGCGACGGCCTTGGTGACACCCACGCCGGAGAACCCGGTGGTGCTCGAACTCCGGTGCGGTACCACGGATCTCGGCGCGCACGAACTGTCCGAAGTGGACCGCCGGGCGCGCGCGGGCGAGTACTGGAGCACCTGGGCGCAGACACTCAAGCTGCCCAGCACGCAGACCGACCTCGTCGGCCGCTCGGCGCTGACCCTGCGCGGGCTGGTCAACACCGACACCGGCGGCGTGCTCGCGGCGGCGACGTCCTCCCTGCCGGAGGAGATCGGCGGCGTCCGCAACTGGGACTACCGCTACTGCTGGATCCGCGACGCGGCGATGACCGTGCGCGAGCTGGTCCACCTCGGCTCGATCGAGGAGGCCGAGGGCTACCTCCGCTGGCTGCACGGCGTGCTGGCCACTTTGGCCGGTCCGGAACGGCTGCACCCGCTGTACACCTTGGCGGGCAGCGTGATCGGCGCCGAAGCGGTCATCGAATCACTGCCCGGGTACGCGGGTTCGCGGCCGGTCCGCGTCGGCAACCTGGCGAACCACCAGGTGCAGCTGGACGTCTTCGGCCCGGTCGTCGAACTGGTGAAGACGCTCGCGGAGGCGCGCGGCGAACTGCGCGACGAGGACTGGCAGATGGTGCGCGCGATGGCCGAGGCCGTCACGCGGCGCTGGAACGAGCCGGACCACGGCATCTGGGAGGAGCGGCACGTGCCGCGCCACCGGGTGTACTCGCGGGTGATGTGCTGGGTGACCATCGACAGGGCGATCAAGCTGGGTGAGGTCTACGGCCGCGAGATCCCGGGCGCGTGGCCTTCGCTACGCGAGGAGATCGCCACGGACGTGCTGGACAAGGGCTGGAACGAAGAAGTACAGGCCTTCACCACCGCCTACGACGGCACGGACCTCGACGCCGCGTCGCTGTTCGTCGGGCTGACCGGGCTGATCGACCCGGCCGACCCGCGCTTCCAGTCGACGGTGACCGCGATCGAGGCGGAGCTGCGCAGTGGGTCCACTGTGTACCGCTACCGCCGCGACGACGGCCTCCCCGGCGGCGAGGGCGGTTTCCACATCTGCGCGGCGTGGCTCATCGAGGCGTACCTGCTCACCGGGCGGCGCACCGAGGCCGAGGAGCTGTTCACGCAGATCGTCGACGCCGCGGGCCCGACCGGCCTGCTGCCGGAGCAGTTCGACCCGATCGCGGAGCGCTCGCTGGGCAACCACCCGCAGGCGTACTCGCATATCGGGCTGATCCGCTGCGCGAACCTGCTCTCCCAGTAACCGTGCGGTGTCGTGAGTGGTGAGGACGGTTGGAACCCCATGCCACGTAGCGTGCGTTGATCTTGGACAGGTCTTGATCGCCAGTGGTGACGGCTGCCGCAGGTCACGCGCTCGGTTGCCCTGGCCGACAGGAGCCTGATCCTGCCGCAAGCGGTCGTGAGTGGCAAAGGTCGTTCTAACCCTCTTTACCACTCACGACCCCCTTGCGCAGCTACACAAAGCACCCAAATCGGGCACCGCGGCCCGCATTGGCGTCCCTTGTGGACAGTCGTGCCCCGGGTCCGCCACTGGTGAACTTGTCCAGCCTGTCGATCAGGTCCGGCAGCCGCCGCAGCTCGCACCCAAGATCAACTCAAGCTACGTGGCATGGGGTTCTAACCCTCCTCACCACTCACGACCACCGGACACCCTCGGGGTCGGTGCGACGGGCTCGGGCGGGTCAGGTCCCGCTGATCAGGCGCAGCGCCAGGTCGGAGCTGAAGTCACCGGCCGCGACGGTCGGCGCGATCCCGCATTTGCCGTCGGAGTCGCCGGGAACCTTGACCCAGAGCAGCATTTCGGCGCCACCACCGGTCTGCGACGGCGTCCCGAGCTTGCGCCCGGCCGGGTTGCACCATTCGGCACCCTTGGGGCCGTTGCCGTTGCGGCTGGTGTCGATCACGAACGGCTTGGTGTAGCCGTACTTGCTCGAAAGCGCCGCGCTGACGGCCTTGCCGTAGTTGGCGGAGTCGGTGGTGGTCTTGTAGTTCGACACGTTGATCGCGAGACCGCGGATCGACTTCACCCCGACGGCGTTGAGCCGGTCGGCCATGGTCGCGGCGGGGATCCAGGTCGAGTTGCCGCCGTCCATGTACGCCCAGGTGTTCGGGGCCTTGGCGGCGAACTGCTGACCGGCGAACCTGAGCAGGTCGAGGCGGGTCTGGCGTTCACCGGCGGGCAGGCAGTCGAGCTGCGCGAGCGCGTCCGGCTCGATGATCACGACCGCGGGCTTGCCGCCGATGCCGTCGGCGAAGTTCGAGATCCAGGTGCGGTAGGCGTCCGGGTTGCCCGCGCCGCCCTCGGAGTGACCACCGCAGTCGCGGCCGGGGATGTTGTAGGCGACCAGGATCGGCAGCTTGTCGGCCACGTCGGCGGCGTAGGTGAAGCCGTTGACGGCCCCCTTGACGTCGCCGCTCCAGTTGCCGAACCAGCGCGCACCCGCCTTGGTGGAGATGGCGGCCTTGATCTTGTCGGCGGTGCCGCCCGGGTGGCCCTTCACCCAGACCGCGGGGTTGGAGTTCGGATCGACGTAGAAGCCGTTGGTCTTCTCCAGGGGGTTGCCGTCGGCGGCCTGAGCCGGCGCGGCGATGAGGGCGAGCATGGAGGCGGCCAGCAGACCGAGCGTCTTGATGCGCATGTCTCGATCTTCGAACCCCCGCGTACAAGATTCGTACAACCCGCGTTCAGTCCTCTGGTTGCGGTAGTTCGACGGCGAACTACCGCAACCAGTCCTCTACACGCGGTCGTTGCGTGGGGTCAGGCCGAGTAGCCCTTCGGCGGGATCAGGGTGGCGAGCTGGTTGAAGGTGAGCCAGTAGATCTGGTTGCCGCCGAAGTTGGCCGGATCGGCGATCTTGACCGTCATGTCGGAGCTGTCGTAGCCGATGACGGTGAAGTAGTGGTAGATCGTGTAGTTCGGGTAGCCCGGCGGGTGGTTGCCCGCCGGGGCCACGATGTTCGCGACGATCGCGTAGCCGTTGCCGATGTCCAGCACGATGTCGTTCCACAGGAGATCGCGCTGCGCCTGGCTGGGCGGGTCGTTCGGCATCTCCTTGGTCTCGTACCAGCCGCCCGCGACGTGGCCGTTGAGGACGCGGGTGACCTGCCCGATCCAGTCGGTGCCGTTCGTGCTGGTCGGAAGCTCGTTCGCGAGCTGCCGTTGGCTCGGCGGGTTGCCGTTCTTGGCCGAGATGGCGATCCGGGTGGCGGCCGGGCCGCACCAGTAGCCGGTCTCCTGGATCTGGTACCGGATGTCGAGGACCGCGGCCGCCTTGATGCCCTCCCCCTGGACCTTCGCGGGCGCGGGCATCGACTTCACGAAGTCGGGCGCGGGAACGACGTACTTGTCCTGCGCGACCGCGAGGGCAGGCGCGGTGATCAGTGCGGATACCGCGAGCGCGGCGACGACGGCCGTCTTGAGTCTGCGCATGGTAATCCTTCCCCAGCTTTGGTACTCGTTGGTGAATACCGAACGGGTCGATCGTGACCTTTCGGACGGCGTTTGTCCCTAGCCCCACCTGCGCATTCCCCGATCGGCGCACGACGAAAGTAGGATCGGATGAACGCTCGCGGAGGCATCGGGCAAGAGCGATCGTGCAGGTGATGAAAAAAGATCACGAGCGAGCCGGCTCGCGAGGACTCGATCGGCCGGATCTGGGCGCGCCCGATCCCGCGCCCGTGTTCGGCATGCTCTTCGATGCCCACGCGGCCCCGCTCCAGCGCTATCTCGCGCGCCGCGTCGGCACCGAGACCGCGCACGACCTCGTCGCCGAGACGTTCCTCGTGGCGCTCCGGCGGCGCGAGACGTACCGTCCGGAGGCCGGGACGGCGCGTGCGTGGCTCTACGGCATCGCGACGAACCTGCTCCGTCACCACGTCCGCACCGAGACCCGGGCGCTCAACGCGACGGCCCGGCTCGCGGCCGCGGGCGAGACGTTCTCGGCCGGGCACGACGGCCGCGTCGTCGAACGGGTCGACGCGCAGCACCGCGCGGCACAGCTGGCGGGCGCGCTGGCCGAGCTGAGCGAACCGGACCGCGACACCCTGCTGCTGGTCTCGTGGGCGGGATTGGAACCCGGGGAGGTGGCCGAGGCGCTCGGGATTCCTCCCGGAACGGTCCGGTCCCGGCTGCACCGGATCCGAAGATGGTTGCGCGCCAACGCGCCGGAGATCAAGACAGAGTCCACAAAGGATAGTTCAAGCGGGGAAGAGGCGGGCGAAAGTGCACGGCGATAGCATCCGGAAGGTGTGGTCCGAAGCCGAACTCGACCAGGCCCTTGCCGACCTGCATCCCGAGCCGGAAACCCGGCAGGACGAACTTTCCCGCGCCAGGGCGGCGCTTCTGCGCGCCGCCGGCGAGGTCGACGACGCACTTCTGCCCGCGTCGGGGCCGCCGCCGAAAAAACGGCCGGGCGCGTGGCGGTGGGTCGCGGCCGCGGCCGCCGCGGCGCTGGTCCCGGGCGGGGTCATCGTGGCGACGAACGGCTTCGTCGGGAACGACGGCCAGGACGCCGCGGTCCACGCGACCCTCGTGCCCGCCGATGAGGTCCTGAAGGGCCTTCGCGGGGCTGATCTCCCGCTGCATGCCGGGCAGTACTGGCTCTCCACCGAGTCGACCTGGTTGACCCGGATCGGCACCAAGAGCGGGGTGGTCTACCAGACGCACGAGGTCCTCGAACGGTGGCTGCCCGCGGACTGGGGGATCCCGCACCGGACGCGGACCATCAGGACCGGCGAGATCCGGTGGCTCGAGGGCGACTACGAGAAGGCGAAGTCGAAGGGCGACGTCATCCCCGGACCGAGGTCCGACCTCAGCTGGGAAGGCCAGGGGCGGCTCCCGACGGGCGGACCGCCTTCCGCCCAGCTCTCCACCACGACCCCGATCGCCCCGCCCTACTCGGGTGCGACCACGACGAACCTCCCGCCGGGAGCACCCGTCACGACGGGACAGAAGCCGGAATCACCCCTCACGTCCCAGGAGGGCATGCCGCCGCGGACCACCTGGACGGCCCCGTCGAAGGAGCTCCTCGACGACCTGCCGACCGACCCGGCGAAGCTGCTCGAACGGCTGCGCGGCGACAACCCGACCGGGAGGGTGAACACGGCACCCGAGATGTTCGACATGGCCTACGGCGTCCTGCGTTCGTCGCACGGCTACGGCGATCTGCGGGTGGCGCTGTGCAAGGCACTCACGAAGGCCACGGGGATCACGCTCGACGAGAACGCGACCACCTCCGACCGGCGTCCGGCCATCTCGTTCACCGTCCAGGAGACCGACCAGGTCAAGACCTTCGTCGTGGACCTGGCGACGGCGCATATCGAGAACTACCGGGTCGCCCGGACCCGGTCCGACCTGAAGCACCCAGGGCTTTCCCTGTTCGAAACGACGGTGACGCGGCAGGTCGCCGACAAGGACGGCCCCTAACGGGCGTGCTTGGCCGCGTTGAGCGCGCTCCCGACGTCGGCCACTTCGAGCACCCGGATACCCGGCGGGATCTTGCCGGAGTCCGGCGGCACCAGCGCGTAGGTGAAGCCGAGCCGGGCGGCCTCCGCGAGCCGTCTGCCGACACTCGGCACCCGCCGGACCTCGCCCGAAAGCCCGACCTCGCCCATCGCGACGAGCTTGGGTGACAGCGCGGTGTCCGTCGCCGACGAGATCAGGGCCAGCACCACCGCGAGGTCGATGCCGGGTTCGGTGATCTTCATGCCGCCGACCGTCGCCACGTAGACGTCCTTGTCCGCGACCTTGACGCCCGCCCGCTTCTCGACCACGGCCAGCACCATCGCCACCCGCGACGAATCGAGACCGCTCACCGCGCGCCGGGGCTGCGGCGCCTGTGTCGCCGAAACCAGCGCCTGCACCTCGCCCAGCATCGGCCGTTTGCCCTCCATGGTCACCGTGACCGCGGTGCCCTCGACCGGCTCGGCGGTGTGGCTCAGGAACAGGCCCGACGGATCGGGTACGCCGACGATGCCCTCTTCGACCAGTTCGAAACAGCCGATCTCGTCCGCGGCGCCGAAGCGGTTCTTGATCCCCCGCAGCATCCGCAGTGTCGAATGCTTGTCGCCCTCGAACTGCAGGACGACGTCGACCAGGTGCTCCAGCACCCGCGGCCCGGCGACCGAGCCGTCCTTCGTCACGTGCCCGACCAGCACGATCGGCAGCCCGCGCTCCTTCGCCAGCGCGACCAGTCCGGAGGTGACCGCGCGGACCTGGGTGACCCCGCCGGGCGAGCCCTCCACCTGCGGCGAGGCCATGGTCTGGATCGAGTCGACGATCAGCACCCCCGGTTTGACCGCGTCGACGTGGCCGAGGATCGCGGCGAGATCGCTTTCGGCCGCGAGGAACATCTCGTCGTGGACGTTCCCGGTGCGCTCGGCACGCAGCCGAACCTGCCCCGCCGACTCCTCGCCGGTGACGTACAGCGAGCGGCCCGCGGTGGCCGCCCATTGGTAGGCGACCTCCAGCAGCAGCGTCGACTTGCCGACGCCGGGCTCGCCTGCCAGCAGGATGACCGCACCCGGCACGAAACCGCCGCCGAGCACCCTGTCGAGTTCGGAGACGCCGGTGGGCTTGGCACGCGCCGTCTCGACGTCGACCTGGCCGATCGGGCGGGCGGGCGCGCTGGGTGCCCCGGCGGCGACCCTGGCTATCGCGGGGCGCGCGTCACCGCGTTCCTCGAGCGTTCCCCAGGCTTGGCATTCCGGACAGCGCCCGACCCACTTCGGCGCCTCGTACCCGCATTCACCGCAGCGGTAGGTGCTGCCTTTCTTGACCACCCCGCGAGGCTAGCGGCCGCCACCGACAATCCTTGGCAGCGACGGGCCTCCCGAGTCGGACTCAGTGGCCGCCGGCCTTGGCTTCCTTCTCCGGAGCGGGCGCACGGCTGCCCGGGTGCGACGGCGCCGCGACCGGGAGGTCGAGGGTGACCGAACCGGAGTTCTTGAAGACGAAGGTGACCTTGATCGTCTGACCCGGCCACAGCGGCTGCTTCAGGTCCTGCAGGACGATCGTGGCCGTGCCGACCGCGTCCGGCGCGGCGGACGACTCCGGACCCGCGGACGGCGTGACCGTCCCGGCGACACTCGACGACGGGGCGCCGGACTGGGCGCTCGACGACGGAGCACCGGAGGAAGACGGAGCGCCCGAAGACGACGGAGCACCCGAAGAAGCGGGCGCCGACGAAGGCGCGCTCGTCGGGGCGACCTCCTTGGTCGACTCGACCGCGTCGGAGGAGCCGATCACGAGCGCGTGGGCCGCGACGACGATCTTGGAGCCGGAGATCCGGGCTTCCTTGGCGGCGTCGGTGGAGACCGAGACGAGCTCGTCGTCCTGCTTGCCCTGGTTCACGATGGTCAGCGACAGCGGCACGGCGGAACCGGCGGTGTACGCCTGGCCCTCGGCCGGGAACTGGAGCGCGGCGTTCCGCAGCACCAGCTCCTTCGCCTGCGCGTACGTCCCGTTGACCGCGGGCTGCTGCGAGTCGGTCTGGGTGATCTGACCAGCACCGCAGCCGGCGAGCACGAGTGCGGCGCCGAGCGCCAGCACACCTGCGCCGAACACGCGACGATTCTGCAGCCTCACGTCGGAGTCCTTCCATCTCACGGCCTCTTCACCGCGAAGACTAGCCGGGCGGCTTCGCGGCCGGGGAACCCGGTGCGTGTTGACACGCCACCAATGCGGTGACGTGCCCAAGATCAACCGTCCACAAAGGATTTCGAAACCGTTCGCTTCTCACCTGCATGAGCATGGGCGAATTGGGTTTGTCAACCCCCGGGCGGACCACCGTCAGGCCGCTGACCTGCGACGACGATCGCAGGCCGCTAGGTGGGCCCCGTCGGCACGTGCTAAGATGAATTCAGCGAAAGGGGCAGAGGACACATGGTTTTCAAGGTCGGAGAGACCGTCGTCTACCCGCACCACGGTGCCGCACTCATCGAAGCCATCGAGACCCGCGTGATCAAGGGCGAGGAGAAGAAGTACCTCGTCCTCAAAGTCGCGCAAGGGGATCTTACGGTTCGCGTGCCCGCTGACAACGCCGAGATCGTCGGTGTTCGTGACGTCGTCGGGCAAGAAGGACTGGACAAGGTTTTCGACGTTCTGCGTGCTCCGCACACCGAAGAGCCCACTAACTGGTCTCGTCGGTACAAGGCCAACCTCGAGAAGCTCGCCTCCGGCGATGTGAACAAGGTGGCCGAAGTGGTGCGCGACCTCTGGCGGCGAGAGAAGGACCGCGGACTTTCAGCCGGCGAGAAGCGCATGCTGGCGAAGGCGCGGCAAATTCTGGTCAGCGAGCTGGCGCTCGCGGAGGGCACCGACGAGGACAAGGCTGAAGTCCTCCTCGACGAAGTTCTGGAAACCGCGGCAGTCTGAACCACCGGGTGTCCCACGCCAGGTGAGGCTGCGAGGGATACCTCTACGATCGCGCACATATGAGCACAAACCATATGAGCACTGTCGTGTTCGTCACTGCCGTTCATCACCATGCCTCCGACGCGGAGCTCGCTCTCGCGCCGGTCAATGGTGAAGCTCTACTCAAGCACACCGTGCGGGGGCTGCTCGCTCTGCCGGATCTCGATCTGGTGGTCGTGGCGGCCCCCGAGCGGTGTGCTCAGTTGTTTTCGGCCGCGCTGATCGACTTCCCGGAGCGTTGCCGGATAGTACCCGGCCCCTCGATCAAGCATGCTTTCGGCACCGTCGAAAAAGAGATCGCCGGGAATCCCGTTTTCCTCCTGCATGACGCTCTGCGCGCATTCACCCCCGCGGACACGGTCCGTACCGTCGTGGACGCGGTCCGTGCGGGTTCGTCTTTCGTGGTTCCGGTACTGCCGATGGCCGACACCGTGAAAGTGACCGATGAGGCGAAAGTGATCACCGGCACCGAAGACCGCACACACCTGCGGACGGCGCAGACCCCGCTCGGCTTCACCCGTGAGACTTTTCTCTCGTATGTCGACAAGCCGTCTTTCGAGGGCGCGCGCCCGGTCGCCGGGCATCCCGACGCGATGCGTGTCACCAACCCGTTCGAACTGCAACTGGCCGAGGCCATCGCTTCGGCCGGAAAAGGGGAACGGGCCTTGTGATCCGCTCGCACCGTTCCACCTGACCGCGTGCGCATCGCCAACGCGCGCCCTGGCGTGATCACGGTCGCGCGCAAACCCGCGAGGAAAGAGGAAACCCAGTGAGGATCGGGAACGGCGTCGACGTCCACCCCATCGAAGCCGGCCGCGAATGCTGGATCGCCGGCCTCCGCTGGCCCGGTGTCGACGGTTGCGCGGGGCATTCCGACGGCGACGTCGCGGCCCACGCGCTGTGCGACGCCCTGCTCTCCGCCGCCGGGCTCGGGGATCTCGGGGCGGTGTTCGGCACCGGCGACCCGCGCTGGGCGGGCAAGCACGGTGTCGAGTTCCTCGCCGAGGCGCGGCGACTGGTCGAAGCGGACGGCTGGACGGTCGGGAACGCGACGGTCCAGATCGTGGGCAACGCGCCGCGGGTCGGGAAGCGCCGCGAAGAGGCGCAGAAGGTGCTGAGCGAGGCCGTCGGCGGACCGGTCAGCGTCTCGGGGACGACCACCGACGGGCTCGGGCTGACCGGTCGCGGCGAGGGCATCGCCGCGTTCGCGACCGCGCTTCTCCTGCCGTCGCAGGAATAGGCGGCGCCGGGGGCCGGTTCGGCCTGTCATGGCAGTCACACTTCCCGAACCGGTCCGCGAACTGGTGGACGGCAAGAACTTCGCGACCGTGGCCACGCTGGACGCCGACGGCGGCCCGCAGACCTCGGTCGTCTGGGTGGGCCTCGACGACGGCGATCTGGTCTTCAGCGCCACCGAAGACCGGCTGAAGGTCCGGAACCTCCGCCGCGACGCCCGCGCGAGCGTGTCGATCACCGACGCGGAGAACCCGTACCGGCACACGCAACTGCGTGGCACGGTCACGATCACTCCCGACCCCGGGAAGACACTGCCGAAGCGATTGAGCCACAAGTACCTCGGCCAGGACCCGCCCGCGGAGGGTCCGGAGGTCGAGCGGGTGATCATCCGGCTGAAGGTGGAAAGGATCGCCGGCAACGTCCGGTGATCGCTTAGGCTCCGACCATGGGTGCGACTTTCAACGAAGAGACCAAGAAACTCCTCGACGGCAACAACTTCCCCGTCCTGGCCACGATCAACGCCGACGGCTCCGCGCAGACGTCCGTGCTGTGGGCGAAGCGGGACGGCGACACGGTGCTCTTCGCGACCGTCCGCGGCCGTCTCAAGGAGCGGAACATGGCCAGGGACCCGCGGGTGTCCGTCTCGGTCTTCGACCAGGAGAACCCGTACAACTACGTCGAGATCCGCGGGACCGTGGAGATGACCGACGAAGGCGGGCGCGAGCTGATCGACGAGCTCTCGCACAAGTACCTCGGCAAGGACTACCCGGACGAGCCCGCGGAGATCGTCCGCGTGCTGGTGCGGATCACGCCCACCAAGATCACCGGCAACGCCGCCTGACGAGGGGACGAGCGGCCCCTTCACGGCGGAACTCGCGGTGAAGGGGCCGCCCATCTCACACGCGGGGAGAGGCCAAAGAGCCACGATCGTGGCTAATGTGGGCTGCGTGACCTATCGCGCTGTGTTGTTCGACTTCTCCGGCACGGTCTTCCGGCTCGAGCAGGACGAGACCTGGCTCGCCGACCTCACCGATCACGAGGGCGAAAGCCTCGACATCGAGGCCCAGACCGAACTGATGCGCCGGATGACCGCGCCGGTCGGCCAGGTCGTCGACCTCGACGAGGAGCATCTGCACGCCTGGCACAACCGCGACCGCGACCCGGTGCTGCACCGCAAGGTGTACCTGGAGGTCCTCAAACAGTCCGGCGTCCCGCACGCCGACCAGGCCGTCGCGCTCTACACCCGGCTGATCGATCCCACCCAGTGGACGCCATACCCGGACACCGAGGCCGTCCTCAAGGGCGTCTCCGGCAAGGGAGTCCGGATCGGGGTGCTGAGCAACATCGCCTTCGACATCCGGCCGGCCTTCAGCCGCCGCGGCTGGGACGCCTTCGTCGACGAGTTCATCCTGTCCTTCGAGGTCGGGGCGGTGAAGCCGGAGCCGGAGATCTTCCGGAACGCCCTCGAGCGGCTCGACGTCGACCCGGCGGACACGCTCATGATCGGCGACAGCGAGGAGGCCGACGGCGCCGCGCGCGCGATCGGCTGCGCGTTCGCGCTGGTGGAGCCGCTGCCGACGACCGAACGCCCCGACGCGCTCCTGGCCGCTCTGCGCGCCCACAACGTGCTGTAACGCGGTCACTGCGACGCCGCTCACGCGGACCCCGTACCCTTTTAGGGTGGCACTACACCTCTATGACACCGCGACCCGGAGCGTGCGGGAATTCCATCCCGCCCGTAGCGGAACGGCGTCCATGTACGTGTGTGGTGCCACCGTGCAGGGCATCCCGCATATCGGCCACGTCCGCGGCGCGCTGAACTACGACGTCCTGCGTCGCTGGCTCGTCCACAGTGGACTCGACGTCCGGCTGGTCCGCAACGTCACCGACATCGACGACAAGATCCTCGCCAAGGCCGCCGAGGCGGGTCGTCCCTGGTGGGAGTGGGCGGCCACGCACGAGCGCGCCTTCGAGACGGCGTACGAGTCGCTGGGCTGCCTGCCGCCTTCGATCGCCCCGCGGGCGACAGGGCACGTCACGCAGATGATCGAACTGATGCAACGGCTGATCGACGGCGGGCACGCGTACGCCTCGGGCGGCGACGTGTACTTCTCGGTCAAGGCGTTCGACGGCTACGGCGACCTGTCCGGCCAGAAGCTCGACGAGGTCCAGCAGGGCGAGAGCCTCGGCGAGGGCAAACGCGACCCGCGCGACTTCACGCTGTGGAAGACCGCGAAGCCGGGTGAGCCGTCCTGGCCGACACCGTGGGGTGAGGGCCGCCCCGGCTGGCACCTCGAATGCTCGGCGATGGCGACGGCGTACCTCGGCCCCGAGTTCGACATCCACGGCGGCGGCGTCGACCTGGTCTTCCCGCACCACGAGAACGAGCGTGCGCAGTCCAACGCAGCGGGCGACGGGTTCGCGCGGTACTGGCTGCACAACGCGTGGGTGACCATGTCCGGCGAGAAGATGTCGAAGTCGCTGGGCAACACGGTCTCGATCCCGGGGATGCTGCGGGACTACCGGGCGCCCGAACTGCGGTATTACCTGGTCCAGCCGCACTACCGGTCGACGATCGAGTACTCCGACGGAGCACTCGGCGAAGCCGCGCAGGGCTACCGGAGGATCGAGCAGTTCCTCCGGCGTACTGCCGGCATCGTCGGCGCCGTCCACCTCGGCGAAGTCCCGAAAGAGTTCGCCGCCGCGCTCGACGACGACCTGGCCACCCCGCAGGCGTTCGCAGTGCTGCACAACACGGTCCGCGACGGTAACGCCGCCCTCGACGAGGCCGACACTTCCAAGGCACTCGAATTCGCCGCCGCCGTGCGCGCGATGACCGACGTGCTCGGCCTCGACCCGCTCTCCGCGCGCTGGTCCGAGGCGGGCGGCAACGAAACGCCCACCCGGCAGGCACTGTCCGATCTCGTGGAAGGGCTGCTCGCCGAACGGCAGCAGGCCCGCGCCGAGAAGGACTTCGCCCGTGCGGACGCCGCGCGTGACCGCCTCCAACAGGCGGGCATCGTGGTGGAAGACACCCCGAACGGTCCACAGTGGACCGTCAAGGACGTCTGACACTTACTCGGTTTCTAGCTCAAGGATTCTCACTGATGGCAGGCAACTCCCGGCGCCAGGGCGCTATTCGCAAGCCCGGCACCAAGAAGGGTCAGGTCGTCGGTTCCGGCGGCCAGCGCCGGAAGGGCCTCGAAGGCAAGGGCCCGACTCCCAAGGCCGAGGACCGGCCAGGGCACAAGGCGTACCGCGTCTCCAACGCGCGTGACCGCAAGGAACAGGCCCGGCAGAAGAAGGCGGACAAGCCCGAACTGATCGCCGGCCGCAACCCGGTGGTCGAGGCGCTGCGCGCCGACGTGCCCGCCACCGCGCTGTACGTCGCGATCAACATCGAGATCGACGACCGCGTCAACGACGCCGTCCGGCTCGCCGGCGACAAGGGCATCTCGATCCTGGAGATCCCGCGCGAGGAACTCGACCGCAAGACCAACCGGGCCATGCACCAGGGCCTCGGCCTGCAGGTCCCGCCGTTCGAGTACGCGCACCCCGGCGACCTGATGGCCGCGGCGAAGGACTCCGGCAGCACGCCGCTGTTCGTCGCGCTCGACGGCGTCACCGACCCGCGCAACCTCGGCGCCGTGATCCGCTCGGCCGCCGCTTTCGGCGCGCACGGCGTCCTCCTGCCGGAGCGGCGCAGCGCCGGCATGACCGCGGTCGCGTGGCGGACCTCCGCCGGCACGGCCGCCAAGCTGCCGATCGCCGTCGCGACCAACCTGACCCGTCAGCTGAAGGCGTGGAAGGACGACGGCCTGATGGTCGTCGGCCTCGACGCGGACGGCTCGGTGGACATCGACGAACTGGACCTCGCGGCGGATCCGCTGGTCATCGTGCTCGGCTCGGAGGGCCGCGGCCTCTCCCGCCTGGTGCGCGAGACCTGCGACGCGACCGTGTCGATCCCGATGGCGGCCGGTGTCGAATCGCTCAACGCGTCGGTCGCGGCCGGGGTGCTGCTGGCCGAGGTGGCCCGCCGCCGCCGTCTCGCGGGGCGTGTCTGAGCCCGCACTTCGTCACACGGCTCGGGGGCTCAGGCTCCAAAGGTCGTGGGGCGAAAGCCACTTTCGCAACGTTGAAGGTTGCGAAAGTGGCTTTCGCAACGTCTCCCCCGGCGCCAGGGGGCACGGGCTCACGAGTGTGGGCACTTTTCCGGGCCCATCCCAGCTCCGGCAGCAGGCGCTCAGGCTAAGGTCACCAGCGGATAACGCGTAACCGCCTGGGGGACCCCGCACCGATGTCGTTCATTTCGCCACTGTTCCTGTGGTACTTCATGCCGGCGGTACTGCTCGCCGTGCTGGTGTGCCCGCGCAGCTGGCGCAACGGCATCGTCGCGGTCGGCAGCCTGATCTTCTACGCCACCGGCGCCGGGCCGTACACGCTGGTGCTGATCGGCTGCATGGTCGTCAACTTCCTGGCCGGTCCCGCGCTGGAACCGAACGCGTGGGACATGCAGAACACGCGGCGCAGGCGGATCCTGCTCGGCGTCATCGGTCTCAACGTCGGCATGCTGCTGATCTGGAAGTACGCGGGTTTCGCGACGCAGCAGATCGCGGCCGTGACGCACTGGTTCGGCGGCGGCTTCCCGGTGGCCGACCTGGTCATCCCGATCGGCATCTCCTTCTACACGTTCCACCACATCTCCTACGTGGTGGACATCTACCGCGGGGAACGCCGCGCGCTGCGCAACCCGGTGTCGTTCGCCGCGTACATCGCGATGTTCCCGCAGCTGGTGGCCGGGCCGATCGTGCGGTACCGGGAGATCGCCGACCAGCTGCCGCAGCGACGCTCGCACCGGCTCGACGACATCGCCGCCGGTTTCCCGCGCTTCGCGCTCGGGCTGTGCAAGAAGACGATCATCGCGGACTCGCTCGGCCCGATGGTGGACGCCTGCTTCGCCACCCCATCGGATCAGATGACGTTCGCGATCGCCTGGCTCGGCGCGATCGGATACACCCTTCAGCTGTTCTTCGACTTCTCCGGGTACTCCGACATGGCGATCGGACTCGGCCGCATGCTCGGCTTCCGGCTGCCGGAGAACTTCGCGCGGCCGTACTCGTCGGTGACCATCACCGAGTTCTGGCGGCGCTGGCACATGTCGCTGTCGCGCTGGTTCCGCGACTACGTCTACATCCCGCTGGGCGGCAACCGCACCGGCGCCGGGCACACCTACCGGAACCTGTGCGTCGTGTTCGTGCTGACCGGGTTCTGGCACGGCGCGCAGTGGACGTTCCTGATCTGGGGCGTCTACCACGGCGCCCTGCTGATCGTGGAACGCGCTTTCGGCTACGACGTCACCCCCAAGTCGCGGGCCGCCCGTCTCGGCCGCCGCGCGCTGACCCTCCTGCTCGTGGTCTTCGGCTGGGTGTTCTTCCGCGCCAAGGACCTGCCGCACGCGCTCGGCATGATCGGGCACATGCTGCTGCCGGACTTCACCGGCCTCAGCGACGTCGTCGAGGGCGCCGTGACGAACCAGCGGCTGATCATCCTGCTGTGCGCGCTGGCGATCGTGTTCCTGCCCGCCCATCCGGTGACCGGGCCGCTGCTGGAGTCGTCACGGAGCCGCCCGGCGAACGCGCTGCGGATCGGCGTGATGACCGTGGGGCTGATCTACGCGGCCATCCTGATCGCGACCGGGACGTTCAGCCCGTTCCTCTACTACCAGTTCTAGGGAGCCCGAAGGATGACCGAGCCTGCCGATCTGGCCAAACTGCCGGGCGTGATCCCGTACGTCGACAACCACACCGGGCCGCGGCGGCTGCTCACCATCGACATCTCCGTGCACCGCCACGCGGAGGTCTTCGTGCCGCTCGCGAGTATCGACGGACGGCAGTACGTGGTCTCGTGGGGCTCCGTCACGTTCGAGATCCCGGCCGACCGGAACGTGCATGTCAGCGTGCACCTGCAGACCAACTATTCGGGTGGTGCGTCGGTGGCGACGCCGTTCGCCTCGATCGTCCTCGCCCCGTATCCGACGCCGGTCCGGCTGGCGACCCAGTTCACCAACGCGGAGGGTTCGCTGCTGCCGGTCGGCTAGCTTGAACCCATGACCGACGGCTGGAAGCGGGATCGTGTCGGCTCGGCACTGCGCGGCGAGAACCCGACGGTGCTGCGACGGCTGGACGCGGGGTTCGCGGTGCTCGGCGACACGCAGTTCCTGCCGGGCTACTGCGTCTTGCTGACTGATTCACCCGATGTCGGCAGGCTGACCGACCTGCCGCGCGCACGACGACTGGAATTCCTGGCGGACATGGATTTGCTCGGCGAAGCGGTCGAGAACGTCTGTGCTCGGCGCGATCCCGGCTTCCGCCGCGTGAACCTGGAGATCCTCGGCAACACCGATCCGTTCCTGCACGCGCACGTCTGGCCGCGCTACGACTGGGAGCCCGCCGACATCGTCGGGCGTCCGGTCTGGCTGCACCCCCGCGAGAACTGGGACGGCTCCCTCGGCCCTCAGCACGACTCGCCGCGCTCCGAGCTGACGCGCGAACTCGACAGGCTGCGGGCCGCGTCGAGGACGAGCCGGGAGAACTCCTTGCCCCGCACCATCGGCAGGTAGTGACCGGCCTTCGGCACGGTGACGAGCCTGCCGTCGGCACAGGCGCCGAGGAACCGGCGCTCGTGCCACCGGAAGTGGTCGCGTGCGCCGTTGATGAGCCACGTGGAGCCGGGATAGGTCGCGAGTTCCGCGAGGACGTCGAAGCCGGTGAAGGCCTCGACGACGTCCGGGATCACCTCGGTCGCGATGCCGCCGTCGATCACGGCCTTGGCGAGCTTCGGCGGCAACACACTCTCGAACTGCCGACGGCTGAGCCGTTCGCCGTGCTCGGGCAGCCGCATGAGCAGGCGGTGCGCGACGCGGAACAGCGTGTCCATTGTCCGGCCGGGCAGCTGGGTCGAGCCCGCGACGAGCAGCCCGGCGACGCGCTCCGGATGCCGGGCGGCCGCGGCGATGGCGATGTAGCCGCCGAGCGAGTGCCCGACGACCAGGGCGGGCTCCCGGATGCCCTCGACGACGGCGTCCACCGCGCCGTCGAGGGTGAAGGGTTCGCCGCGGCGGCTGCCGTGCCCCGGCAGGTCGACGGCTTTCGCGGACGGGTTCACATACCCGGACCAGGCAGCGGAGCTGAGCCGGATGCCGTGGACGAAGACGACGGGGACCATGGGTTACCTCCTGAATGCAACGCACCGTTGCGTTGCAAACTACCCGCGACTTCCACTCAACGCAACGGTGCGTTGTACTCTCGGCCGGTGAGCACGCAGAACGGGCCCCGCAAGGCCGAGGCGATCTTCGCCGCCACCCTCGAACTGCTGGCCGAGCACGGCTACGAAAAACTCGCCATCGAAGCCGTCGCGACCCGGTCCGGGGTGAACAAGACGACGCTGTACCGATGGTGGCCGTCGAAGGACGCGCTCCTCGCCGCCGCATTGCGCGATTCCGGCCTGTTCAGCCTCGACGTCCCGGACACCGGGAGCCTGCGCGGCGATCTCCTCGCCGTGGCGACCCAGATCTTCCGGCTGCTGACCTCCGAGCACACGGCACCGGTCGTCACCGCGGCGCTCACCGCCGGCCCCCGCCGTCCGGAATTGGGCGCCGTCGCCCAGGGTTTCTTCGCCGACCGCATGGCGCGCGAGGAACCGATCTTCGAACGCGCCGTCGACAGGGGCGAACTGCGGGCGGGCGCCGATCCGGTGGTCGTGATGGATCTGCTCGCCGGGGCGATTTGGTTCCGGCTGTCGCTGCGCGGCGGCGGAGCAGGTCCGGATTTCCTCGAAGAGGTGGTCGACACCATCCTGATCGGCACCGGTACCTAATCCGGCTCAGGGGAATGGCGTTGAAGATCGAATCCGAGTGCCTCGCGGACCATCTCGCCGCCGACGCGGTCATCGAGCACGATCATCCGCTGATCCGCGAACCGGCTGACAACCTGTCACCGACCGGCGGCACCGAAGTCGACGTGATTCGTTCGATGTTTCCCTTCGTGCGCGACGACATCGCCCATACGGTGGACGCCGCCGATTCCAGGGTCACCCTTATGGCCTCCGAAGTCCCGCGGGAGCGCGTCGGCCTCTGCTAGGCGAAGGCGCACCTGCCGACAGCTTTGCTTCGCAGCCAGGGCATCCCGGCAGGCTTCTGCTATCAGCGGATCGGCGTGCCGCACGGCCTCGACGCCGGGTACCTCAGTGGTCCGGACCGGTGGACCCGGCTCGATCCGAGGGGCAACAAGAAGGGTGCGGACGCGCACTTTTCCCTGGAAAGTGAGCGACTGGTGTGGACGCTGGACCCCACCCGGGGCGAGATCGACTTCCCGACGGTCCACACCGCACCGTCTTCGGCCGTCGTGGAAACCTCGTCGTCGGCGAAACCCGGTCCCGCGTGGTACGAAGGAATCCTGCCGCACGCTCCGTGAGCGGTTTTTTCGTAATCCGGCGAAACTTCGGAAGCGAAAGCAGCATTGCCGAGCGTCACGTCCGCTGTTGGTACCTTTCCCCCGAATTTCTTATTTCGACATTGTCACGATGCGCGTAGAGTAACTCCCCGCACTCGAACAGATACGCACTGCGTTCGTCCGTTCGGGTGGCGATCGAGGAGGTGACCCCCGTGCCCGCGGAAGCCGACCGGCTCCGCCGTGCCCCACTGCAAGAGATCTTCTGGACCAGGACAAGTCTTCTGCTCACCGTACTGGTCGTCGTCGCGGGCCTCAGCCTGTGGATCTCCAGCATGATGGATCCCGGCGCAGGTAAGACGCTGCTCACTTCCCTGGGCACCGGCACCCTGATCTCCGCGGTGGTCGGCTTCGGCCAGACCTTGATCACCGCCACCGCGTCGCAGCGCGCGATGGTGACCCCGGTGATCGAGGAGAGCCGCAAGGCGCTGGAAGCGCTCAGCGCCGAGTACCGCTCGCTCAACAAGGAATTCTTCCCCACCCACGTCTTCGAGGCGACGAGCGATCCGGATCCGAAGTTCAACCGGATCATGACCGAGGACCTCGACGTGACCAGGCATTACTTCTTCCGCGGGTTCTCCGGCAGGCACGCCGCGGCCCGGTTGTTGTTGTCCCGCACCGAAAGGGAGCTTCGTGTGGTCATCGCCGACCCACGCGACGCGGGCGCCATCAGCGGCCGGGCGCGTTATCTCCTGCGCAGCGAAGAGGCGAGCGTGGATTACGAGACGGTCCAGAAACGGCTCCACGACGAGATCAGCATCGGCCTGGTCGGGCTGTTCCTGGCCCGCAGCCGGTGCTCGCTGGTGGACATCACCGTCGTCGCCGACCCGCCCCTGGACCGGCTCGAAGTGTTCGACGAGAGCATCTGGGTGACCTTGTACAGCGACATCCGCGGGGCGACCACACTGTATCCGCGAACCCTGCGGTTCAGCGAAGGTTCCTTCCTGTACAACAAGGAACGCTCCGAGTTCCTGCGTGTGTCCCAATCCCGTTCCGGACGGCACTTCCGCCTCTCCACCACCACGACACGAGCGGATTTTCTCGCCCTGTACGAAAAGATCACCGGTTCCCCCTTATCCGAGGAGAACTTCCTGGAGCTGGAAGGGAAATTCCACTCCTTCCGGAAGGAGTTCACCACACTCGCCGAGTTGAACCCCTGACCTCTCGGCGTGGCAGAGCACTAGAACTGAGGAGCTGAACTTGCTCACTCGCTTGTCCCCCCTCACCCAGCTGTCCGCATTGCTCCGCACGACGGATCTGCCGCTGGCGCAGCATTGGCAAATCGTCGACGGGATCTTCCGGGAATGGACGTCGAGAGCCGAGCTGCGGACGGATCTCCGGCGGCATATCGATTCGCTGAGCCCGGACGAGGCGAGCGCGGTACTCGGACGATCCCGGGAGACCACCACCCATTTCGCCTGGTGCCTGCTCGACTCGCCGACGGACCCCTTTTCGGTCTGGCTCCACGAGTACAAGGCACCGGAAGACTGGCGTGAGGGTTACGCCGATTCCGTGCACAACCACAGATACCACTTCTGCACCACACTCCTCCGCGGCAACTACGTCCACGAGCGTTACTCGACCCTGCGCGACCCGATCTCCGGATTGATCACATCGGTTCGGTTACGACGTAGCACCCTGTGCCAGACGGGATCGGTAGGCGTCATGTACGCGGACGAGTTCCATCGGATTCCTGAAGCCACCGAAGGGACTATGACGTTTTTGGTGAAATCACGCCCAGTGAGCGAGTCCAGCCTTTCCTATGACCCGAAGACCGGTATCGGGCATCGTCACGTTCCGGTAGAGGTCCGATTGGGGGACCTGGCGCAGCGCATCTAACTACACACCGCCGTCGAAGGCGCTTACCATTACTCCGCCCGTCTGTAAACGGGAACGGAGAGGTGTATGCACGCGCTGAAGACGACCATTCCTGCCCAGACCATCGACGCCGTCGAGTATCGCGTCCGGCAGCTCTGCTGGCGCTATGCGGAAAAACTACAGTTCCACGGCTGGCACCACGTGAGTTTCGTCCGGGCCAAGGCCGCGGGGTTCGCCGACCACAACGGCGCGGACCGCACCGTCGTCGAAGTGGCGGCGCTGGTGCACGACGTCAACTACATCGTGCTCCGGAACTCGCCCGCGGCCGCCGGGCGAGACCTCCGGATGGACCTCCTGCGGGAATGCGGTGTCGAAGACGCCGCGGCCCGGTGGATCGACGAGATCGTCGACGAGGCCGAGATGGCCACCCGCGGCAGGCACATCTCGCTGGAGGCACAGGCCTTGAGCGACGCCGACACGCTGTTCAAGGCGCTGCCGGTGACACCCGTCGTCCTCGCCCACCGCTATCTGCGGGAGAACGGGCTGAGCCTGCGCGAGCTGGCGCACAAGATCGTCGGCGAGCAACGCGATGTCCACGACAGCGGCTATTACTTCTACAACCCGAAGGCCGCGGAAACCTACTCGCGCTGGGCGCTGGCGAACCTCCAGTTGTGGCAGTGCATCAAGGAGGCCGTCGACGACCCCAACGTCGTCGAACTCCTCGACGCGGTCCACGCCGTCGACGAGAGGGACTTCGAAGCGGAGCCCGCCGCCTCCTAAGGCTGTCCGTAGCCGCGGAGTTTTTCCACCACGTGCTCGATCTCGGCGGGCGGGAGCAGGTTCGGCGTTCCCGCCGCCCGCGCCGTCAGCCAGACCTGGCAGACCCATTCCAGCTGCCGCGCCCGGCTGTACGCCGCGCCGAGGCCGTCGCCGAAGGTGATCGTGCCGTGGTTGGCCAGCAGACAACCGCAGCGGCCCGCCAAAGCCTGGAGCATGGCTTTGGCGAGTTCCTCGGTGCCGTACGTCGCGTAGGGCGCGACGCGGGCCGTCGGGCCGATCGCGGCGAGCATGTAGTGGATCGGCGGCACCTCGGTGACGAGCGTGGAGACGGCCGTGGCGTGCACGGAATGCGTGTGCACGACCGCGGAAACCGTCTTGCCGTCCGGATCCGCGGCGTCCCGGTACACGGTGAGGTGCATCGGGAGTTCGCTGGTCGGTTCGAGCGAGCCCTCGACGACCTCGCCGCCGAGCCCGACCACCGGCACGTCCTCCGGCCGGAGCCCGGCGTAGTCGACGCCGGTCGGGGTGACCGCGATCAGGTCACCCCGCCGCGCCGACACGTTGCCCGACGTGCCGACCACCAACCCGTCGGCGGTCATCCGGCGGGCGTATTCGCAGACCGCCGCGCGTTCTTCGGCCAGGAGCAAGGCGTACCTCAGGAAGGACGGGGGCCGTCGGTCTTGGCAGGAGCCGGCTTCGGAGCTTCGGCCGCCTTCGGCTCGGCGGGCGCGTCGGGGGCGGGAGCCAGCAGCTTGATGGCCTCCTGGACGGCGACGTCCGTGGCGGAAAGCCGTTCGGCGACCTTCGAGCGGAGATCCAGGGCGAGTTTCCGGGCTTGCTGAGCCTCGGCCTGCCGGGTCTTCGCGTCGGTCAGGGCCTCCGCGACCTGCTCCTGCTTCGCGGCGATGTCCTCAGCCGAGGACTTCTCCGCCTTCGCGATCTTCTCGGCGGAGATCCGCCCGGCTTCCGCGATCTTGTCCGCGGACGCCTTCTCCGCTTCGGTGCGGCGGGCAGCGGAAGCTTCCTCGGCCTTCTTGTCGGCGGCAGCGCGGGTCCGGACGCTCTCCATGTCCAGTTCCTTGCGCTTCTGCGCCGCCTCCGCGTTCAGCCGCTCGATCTCGGCCTTGGCGTCCGCGAGCAACTTCTCGCGCTCGGCCTGCGCGTCCTTGCCCGCCTTGTCGCTCGCGCGCTGCGTTTCGTGGGCGTACTTGTCCGCTTCGGCCCGCGTCGACGTCGCATCGGCTTGAGCAGCGGCCTTGAGCTCGGCGATCTCTTCTTCCGCGAGCTGCATCATCATGCGGACGCGTTCGGCCATCGCGCCGGCGCCGGACGGGCTCGAACTCATCCGCTTGAGCGCGGCCTTGGTCTCGTCCAGGTCTTTCTGGGCGTAGCTGAGCGCCTTGGTGAGTTCACCGGCGGTCGCCACGGCCTCGTCGCGGTTGCGTGAGATCTGTTTGAGTTCGGTCGACAGTTCGGCGAGCCGCTCGTCGACCTGACGCTTGTCGTAGCCGCGGACGGCGCCCGCGAACTGGGACGATTTCGCTGAGGGCGCCTGAGGCGCCGCCTTCTCAGGAGCGACCATGGCGGACACCTTAATGAGCGGGGGCCCGTCGGGTAGTACCGCCAAACGGCTGCACTCGGTCCGCGACGGGCCGATCACCTGGCATCCTCCCTTGTTGACAGGTCGTAAGCAGGGGAAGGCCCGGTTGAACGTCTCGGCGATCCTCGACGACATCGGGCAGCACTGGCACGTCTACGCCATGATGCCGCTCATCGCCGCGCTGATCGGCTACCTCACCAAACGCGTCGCCATCGAGATGATGTTCCGGCCGCTCGAATTCGTCGGGATCAAACCGTTCCTGGGCCGGCAGGGAGTCATCCCGGCCAACGCGCGCCGGATGTCGACCACCGCCGTCGACCTGGTGACCGAGAACCTCGTCGACCCGCGGGAGATCTTCGCCCGGCTCGACCCCGACGAGGTGGTCAAGGAGCTGGAGGAGCCGCTCCTCAAGGCCGTCGAGGACGTCACCCGCGAGGTGATGGAGCAGTACCAGCCGAGGCTGTGGGAACTGCTGCCGACGCGGGCGCAGCGGATGCTGGTCGATCAGGTCCGGGCGCAGGCGCCGAAGGTCGTCACCCGGCTGATGCGCGAGGTCTCGACGAACATCGACGAGGTCCTCGACGTCGACGAGATGCTGATCGACGCGATGGTCCGGGACAAATCGCTGACCTGCCGCCTGATCAAGGAGGTCGCCACCCCGGAACTGAAGTTCATCGCCCGGTCCGGGATCTGGTTCGGGTTCGTCATCGGCCTGGTCCAGTTCTTCGCGTGGGCGCTGACGAAGCAGCCGCTGATCATGCCGATCTTCGGTTTCGTCACGGGGTTCGTCATGGACTGGCTGGCCCTGAAAATGATCTTCTACCCGCGTGAGCCGCGCCGGTTCCTGTTCTTCAGCTGGCAGGGCATGTTCCAGAAACGGCGCCAGGCGGTCGCCCGCGACTACGGCGCGCTGATCGCGGACGAGGTCCTCACCGTGCGGAACGTGCTGGAGGCCGTGCTCACCGGGCCGAAGGCGATCGCGTATCTCCCCGAAACGGTGAAACACGTGGAGAGCTACGCCACTGACGCGCTCGACGTCCGCAACACGATCGTCGCGAAGATGCGGCAGCTGACCCCGCTCGAGTTCGAAGGGATCCTGCGACCCGCCTTCCAGCAGGACGAAGGGAAGCTGATCGCGGTCGGCGCGGTGATCGGCGGCTTCGTGGGTGAACTTCAGGTCCTGCTACTCCTCCCTTGAGGACAGGCGGCTAGGTTCCCCTCAAGCAGGACGCGGGAGGGGCCGAGAGTGGACGCCGTCGTCGCCGATCTCGGCGAGCACTGGCCGGTGTACGTCACCATGCCGTTCATCGCGGCGTTGATCGGCTACGTCACCAAACGCGTCGCCATCGAGATGATGTTCAAACCGGTGGAATTCGTCGGCGTCAAGCCGTTCCTCGGCTGGCAGGGCGTGCTGCCCGCGAACGCCGAGCGCATGGCGGCCACCGCCACCGAGATGCTGACGAACAACCTCGTCGACCCGAAGGAGATCTTCGCCCGGCTCGATCCCGCGCAGGTCGCGAAGGAGATCGAGCAGCCGCTGCTGCGGGTCGTGGAGGACGTCACCCGCGAGGTGATGGAGCAGTACCAGCCCAGACTGTGGGAAGTGCTGCCGAACACCGCGCAGCGGATGCTCCTCAAACGGGTGCAGGCCGAGGCGCCGCGCGCGATCACGAAGATCATGGGCGAGATCGCCGAGAACATCGAGGACGTCCTCGACCTCAAACACATGGTCGTGACGAACCTGATGCGCGACAAAGCCTTGCTGAACCGGCTGATCCGCGACATCTCGCGACCGGAGATGCGGTTCATCGCACGGTCCGGGATCGTGTTCGGCTTCTCCCTCGGCTGCGTGCAACTGCTCGTGTGGGCGCTGACGAAGTCGCCGATCGTGCTGCCGCTGTTCGGTATCGGCATCGGCTGGTTCACCGACTGGATCGCACTGAAGATGATCTTCCTGCCACGCGAGCCGAAGCGGTTCTTCGGCCTCTACACCTGGCAAGGCGTGTTCCAGAAGCGGAAAGACCAGGTCGCCGCCGACTACGGCGACATGATCGCGCGCGAGATCATCACCATCCCGAACCTGCTCGAAGCCGTGCTGAGCGGGCCGAAGTCGGACAAACTGTTCACGATGATCACGCGTGAGGTGCAGCGGACCATCGACGCGCAGGCCAGCGTGGTGAAACCATTCGTCGCGATGGCCGTCGGGAGCAGGAAGTTCCAGGAGATGAAGCAGACCGCGGCGGCGAAGGCGGCCGCGCGGATCCCGGAGACGATCCGGCACGCCGAGGGATACGCGGTCAACGCGCTCGACGTCCGGAACACCATTGTGGACAGGATGCGGCGGCTCAACCCGCTCGAATTCGAGCAGCTGCTGCGGCCGGCGTTCCGGCAGGACGAGTGGAAGCTGATCGCCGTCGGCGCCGTCATCGGCGGCCTTGTCGGTGAACTCCAGGTGCTTCTGCTGCTTCACTGACGGCCAGCGGATACCGTTTCCCATCCACGAGCGAGGAGGTCGAGTGGACGCCGTCCTGGACGACCTCGCCCGGCACTGGTGGCTCTACGCGGCGATCCCGTTCATCGCCGCGCTGATCGGCTACGTCACCAAACGCGTCGCCATCGAGATGATGTTCAAGCCGCTGGAGTTCGTCGGGATCAAGCCGTTCCTCGGCTGGCAGGGCGTGGTGCCCAAGCACGGCGGTCGGATGGCCGCCGTCGCGACCGAGTTGCTGACGTCGAACCTGCTGGACGTCAAAGAGGTCTTCCGCCGGATCGACCCGGCGATCATCACACGTGAGATCGAGCAGCCGTTGCTCCGCGCCGTCGACGAGGTCGCCCGCGAAGTGCTCGAAAAGCACCATCCCCGGCTCTGGGAGGTCATGCCGACGATGGCGCAGGAACTGCTGATCAAGCAGGTCCAGGCGTCGACACCGCGGCTGGTGCGCGAGTTCATGGCGGAGATGACCGAGAACCTCGACGAGGTGCTCGACTTCCAGCACATGACCGTGCAACGGCTCACCAGGGACAAGAAACTGCTGGTCCGGCTGATTCGCGAGACGTCGCGGCCGGAAATGGCGTTCATCGCGCGGACGGGGATCTACTTCGGCTTCGGGCTCGGCGTCGTACAGGCGATCACCTGGGCGCTGACGAAGGAGCCGTGGGTGCTGCCGATCTTCGGCGGTGTCATCGGGCTGTGCACCGACTGGCTGGCGATCAAGCTGATCTTCGTGCCGCGCGAACCGGTGCGGATCGGCCGGGTGATCCTGCAGGGCAAGTTCCAGCGGCGGCGGGCCGAGGTCGCGCGGCAGTACGGCGAGCTGATCGCGAACGAGATCCTCACCGTGCCGAACCTGCTCGACGCCGTCCTGCGCGGGCCGCGGTCGGATCGGCTGTACGCGCTGGTCGAGCGGCTGGTGTCGCAGGCCGTCGACGAACAGGCAAGCGTCGCGAGACCGGTGGTGGCGATGGCCGTCGGCGGGACGCGGCTCCGGGAGATCAAGCAGGCGGCCGCGCGGAAGGCGTTGGAGCGCCTGCCGCAGACGATCCGGCACGCCGAGGGCTACCTGACCGAGGCGATGGACGTCGCGAAGATCGTCGAGCGGCGGATGCTCGGGCTGACGCCGCTGGAATTCGAGGGCCTGCTGCGGCCGGCGTTCCGGCAGGACGAGTGGAAGCTGATCGCCGTCGGCGGCCTCATCGGCTTCCTGGTGGGCGAGCTGCAGGTCCTGCTGATGCTCCACTGACCTGCGTTTAGCGGGCTAAACGCGATCCGGGGGATTCAGGACGCGGAGGGGCGCACCCCTCGCGTTTAGTCCTCTAAACGCGATCCGGGGCGCGACCTGCGTATAGCGGGCTAAACGCGATCCGGGGGCACGCTGCGGAGGCTTGCCGGCCGTGTCCCGAGGGGGGTGCCCACCCTGAGACCGCCCATCGCGTTTAGCGGGCTAAACGCGATCCGGGGGATTCCAGCTGTCCTGAAGGCCCCCTTCGAGACGTTCAAAGTCTCAAAGGGGGCCTTCAGGACGCGGAGGGGCGCACCCCTCGCGTTTAGTCCTCTAAACGCGATCGGGCGCGACCTGCGTTTAGCGGGCTAAACGCGATCCGGACGGGCGGAAGTGAGGCGTTCTCACGTGCGGCGCACAGGGGGTGATTACGGTGGAGGGGTGGCGTCCGAACCCCAGCAACTGCCAGCCGTTCACGAGGCGTGGCTTCCGCGTGAGCACGCGCTGCACCGTCCCCGCCACGGCGGCAGGCAGCTGACCGCGCTGATCAGCGCGCTGCTGTTCTTCACCACCCCCGCCCTGCTGTGGGTGTCCGGCGTGCGGCCGGGCGAGATCGAGAACCACAAGCTCGCCGGTTTCCCGGGGGTCGACCGGGGCTGGGGTTTCTTCACCGACATGCCGACCTGGGCCATCGACCAGCTCTCGTTCCGGCCGGGCGCGATCGCCGCCGCCGACGCGATCAGCCGCGGTCTCTTCGGCGAGGACGCGCCCCTCGACCAGGCCCCGCCGCAGCAGCAGGCGGGCCCGATCCCCGCCCCGCCGGCACCCGCGCCGCCCAAGACCGCACCCACCCAGGGCCCGACGCCGAACGCCGCGTCCGGGTACCGCCGTGTCGTCCAGGGTCGCGACGGCTGGCTGTACTACGGCTACGACGCCGACGCGAAATGCGATCCGTCGCGGCCGCTGCCGGAGACCATCGCCAAGATCAACGAGCTGCGGCGCGCGGTCGAGGCGTCCGGGAGGCGGTTCGAGTTCGTCGTCGCGCCGGACAAGTCGACGATGGTCCCGCAGTTCCTGCCCGACACGTTCCCCGGCAAGGATTGCTCGCGGTCGGCCGAGACGGGCACCTGGCACCGGATGGTCGAGGACGCCCGCGCGATCGACCTGCGCCCCGAACTGCGCGCGTCCGAAGGCCGGGTGCAGCGGCCGATCTACCCGCCGAACGACACCCACTGGGCCGACGAGGGCGCGCTGGTGATGACGCGCGCCATCGCGAACGCGGTCAAACCGGGCGTGACGCAGACCTGGGTGAGCGTGCCCATGGGCCAGTACGACGCGACGGCCGACCTGCCGCCGCTGATCAACAAACAAGGCACGAAGACGAACACGCTCTACACCCTCCGCCCGGACGGCCTCGTCGACCGCGCGGGCGAGCCGAACGGCGACATCGACAGGCCGGTCTACCGCACGGCAAGCCCGCTGATCGGCACCGTCGACGAGAAGATCCTGATCTACGGGGACTCGTTCACGAAGGCGTCTTCGCGGTATCTCTCGGGCGCGTTCACGAACCTGACGATGCTGGCGCACTTCACCCAGAAGACGTCACAGGCCGAGGCCGTCGACGCCTTTGTGAACGCGAACTTCGTGGTCCTGGAAGCCGTGGAGCGCAGTGTCGCCGGCGGTCAGCTCGCGTTCATCGACGACGGCTTCCTGAACGCGGTCAAGAAGGCGCTCGCCGAGCACCCGATCCGCTAGGGCGTGACCGCGGCAGGCCGCGGCGTCGCCTGCTCGACGCGGACCCGTGAGCTACGCCCGCGCAGCCAGGCGATGAGGCGGCAGACCAGGTAGATCACGAACGAGATCGTCGTGACGAACGCGCTCACCGGCTTCCCGGGCGCGAGCGAAAGGATGATCCCGCCGAGTGCGGCGATCTCCGCGAACACGATCGACAGCACGGTCGCCTTCCACGGGCTCGCCGTGACCCGTGCGGCCGCCGCGGCCGGGGTCACCATCAGCGAGACCACCAGCAGCGCCCCGACGATCTGCACGCCCAGCGCGCTCGAAATCCCGACCAGCACCGCGAAGATCAGCGAAAGCAGCCGGACCGGGACGCCGCGCGCGGTCGCGACGGCGGGGTCGACCGTGGCGAACAGCAGCGGCCGGTAGATCACCGCGAGCACCACCAGCACGACGACCGAGGCGCCGACGAGCAGATTGAGGTTGGTCGAGTCGATGGTGATGATCTGCCCGACCAGGATGCCGAACTTGTTGGCGCTGCGGCCTTCGTAGAACGACAGCAGCAGTACGCCCATGCCGAGGCCGAAGGCGAGGATCACGCCGATCACCGAGTCGCGTTCGGACTCGCGGCCGCCGAGGATCCCGATCAGCAGGGCGGCGATCACCGCGCCCGCGAGGCCACCCAGTTCGACGCCGACGCCGAGCAGCAACGCGCCCGCCGCGCCGGTGAAGGCCAGTTCGGCGGTGCCGTGCACGGCGAACGACATCCGCCGCATGACCACCAGCGGGCCGAGTACCCCGGCGACCAGGCCGAGGACGGCGGCCGCGAGCAGCGCCGTCTGCACGAAGTCGAGACCGAGAAGTTCGCCGGTGAGGGCGAAATCGAACATCTTGTCCACGGCGTTAGGAAGCCTGTTCGTCGATGTGGTGGGGTTCGTCCTCGCACAGCGCGCTCTGCGCCCCGGCGACGTGGATCTGGCCGCCGACCTTGAGCACCTCGATCCGCGTGCCGTACAGCTCGGACAGCGTCTCCGAGTTCATCACCTCGTCCGGCTTGCCGACCCGGAACTGGCCGTTCACCAGGTACAGCACCCTGTCCACATAGGACAGGATCGGATTGATCTCGTGGGTGACGAACAGGACGGCGGTATTCGCCGAACGCCGCCGCTCGTCGATCAGCTCGGAAACGGCGCGCTGATGGGCCAGGTCGAGGGAGAGCAGCGGTTCGTCGCAGAGCAGGACGTCGGGGTCGCCTGCCAGCGACTGGGCGACCCGCAGCCGTTGCTGCTCACCACCGGAAAGCCGTCCGACTGGTTGTTTCGCGTACGCCTGGGCGCCGACGGAATCGATTGCCCGCGACACCAGCTGACGCCGTTTCGAGATCCCGAAGAGCCCGGTCCCCCACCGGTGCCCGTCGAGGCCGAGGCCGACCAGGTCCACCCCACGCATGGTCAGGCCCTCGTCGAGCGCGCGCTGCTGCGGGATGTAGCCGATCCGCCGGTTCTGCCCGCCGGGCCGCCGCCCCGCGATCTCGACCGTGCCTTCGGGCAGCCCCTGCCGGCCGAGCAGCACCTTGAGCAGGCTGCTCTTCCCGGATCCGTTCGGCCCGAGGATCGCCAGGAACTCGCCGGGCTCGACGTCGAGGTCGAGCCCGGACCACAGGGTTCGGTTTCCGAACGCGAGGCTCGCACCGCGGACACGGACCGCGGGACGCGCTTCGGCAGGTACGGACGTCACTACTTCAGTGCTCCCGCCAGCGCGTCCACATCCTTGGTCATCCATGCAATGTAGTCGGTCACACCCGCGGGAAGCGTTTCGGTGACGTCGACGACCGCGATCCCGGCGTTCTTGGCGTCGCCGACGATCTGCTGGGTGACCGGGGTGGTGGTCTGCGCGTTGTTGATCAGTACCTTGACCTGCTTGCCGGAGATCAGCTGCTTGACCTCGTTGAGCGCGGCGGCGGGCACGTCCTGCTCCGCCTCGACGGCCTCGGCGAAGGCGTGCGGGGTCGCGTCCGTGAGCTTCGCGCTTTCGAGCAGGTAGTGCGCGACGGGTTCGGTCGAGACGACCTTGGCACCCGAAGTGCCCAGTCCGCCGACCTTCTTCGACAGTTCCTGGGTCTTGCCCTTGAACGCCGTCGCGTTGGCGGTGAAGGCGTCCTTCGACGCGGGCTGGATCTCGCCGAGCTTCGCGGCGACCTGGTCGGCGATCTTCTCGACACCGGGCAGGCTGTACCAGACGTGCTCGTTCTCGTTGCCGGTCGCGGCGATGTCGACGGCGACCAGCTTCTGCGCGCCGGTGGCCTGATCGGCGAGCTTCGAGAAGAAGTCGTCGTAGCCGCCGCCGTTGGACAGCGTCAGCTTCGCGTTCTTCGCGGCGATGGCGTCGCTCGCGGTGGTCTCGTAGGAGTGCGGGTCGGCCGAGGGGTCGTGGATGATCGAGGTGACCTCGACCTTGTCGCCGCCGACGGCGGTCACGACACTGCCCCAGACGTCGGTCGAGGCGACGACCTTGATCTTCTCGTCCCCGGGTTTCGCGGCGGACGCGTCCTGCGTGCCGGAGCCGGTGGACGCCTTGTCGCCGGAGGCGCAGGCCGTCGCGCCGAGGGCAAGGACAGCCAAGGCCGAAACGGCCGCGAAAACACTCCTGGTACGGCGGGAATTCATTTACAACACTCCTGCGGGCGCCCGGTCCGGCATGTTCCAGCGACCGGGTAATG
The DNA here is from genome assembly GCA_049998115.1 of Amycolatopsis sp. cmx-4-19. Taxonomy (GTDB): domain Bacteria; phylum Actinomycetota; class Actinomycetes; order Mycobacteriales; family Pseudonocardiaceae; genus Amycolatopsis. The sequence goes on from JAEBEO010000002.1 coordinate 522,340, forward strand.
GAAACCGTTGTCAGATTCAACTGTACCCCATACGACTGACACACCCCCATCGATCGGTATGAGCTGTACCCAGGGTCACTCTGAATCGAGACCTGCCACACGTCGGGTGATGCTTCTGCAAAACGTTCTGAACCGTTACGGTTTGCGGATGGGCCGTCCTATCCGCACCAGGAGGCAGGCGACACTGGCGTCGTTGGCCGCAGAGCTCGGTGTGTCGAGGACCACCGTCTCCAACGCCTACAACCGACCTGACCAGCTGTCGCCGGAGTTGCGCCGCCGTGTCCTCGAGACCGCGCGCCGCCTCGGTTACCCGGGCCCCGACCCGGTGGCCCGTTCGCTGCGGACGCGCAAAGCGGGCGCTGTCGGTCTTTTGCTGACCGAGAACCTCTCCTACGCCTTCCGCGATCCCGCCGCCGTCGGCGTGCTCGAAGGACTCGCGCTGGCCTGCGAAGACGCGGGCGTCGGCCTGCACCTGGTCCCGGCGAGCCCCGGCAACGAGGACGTCGCGGCCGTGCACCGCGCCGGAGTCGACGGTTTCGTCGTCTATTCGGTACCCGACGACGACCCCCACCTCGGTGCCGTGCTGGAACGCCCGGTCCCGACCGTGATCGTCGACCAGCCGCGGGTGGACGGCGTCGACCGGGTCGGCCCGGACGACGCGGCCGCGGTCACCGCCATGGCCGAGCACCTCATCTCGCTGGGCCACCGACAGATCGGTGTGCTCTGCATGCGGCTCGCCCGCGAACGCAACGACGACTTCGTCTCCATCCAGCGGCAGAGCTCCGCGCACTTCCACGTGCAGCGGATCCGGCTGGAGGCGCTGGCCGTCGCGTTCTCCGCGGCCGGTGTCGACTGGGCGACGGTGCCGGTGGTCGAGCGTTTCGACCACACCGTGGACGACGGCGCGTCGGCCGCACGGCAGCTGCTCGACGCGTACCCGCAGGTCACCGCCGTGATCTGCACTTCGGACATTCTCGCGCTCGGCGCTCTCGCCGAAGCCGAACGCCGTGGCCTGCGGGTTCCGCAGGACCTGACGGTCACCGGTTTCGACGGCATCACCGAGGCCGAACGCTCCGGGCTCACCACGGTCCACCAGCCGGTACTGGAGAAGGGCAAGGCGGCGGGCAAACTGCTGCTGAGCTCGGCCGACCGGGTCGGGCCGAAGGTGATCACCCTGGCCACCGAACTGCGGGTCGGCCGCACGTCGGCACCGCCACGAACGGCCGAAGAACGCTGGTTCGGGCCGTGATATAGCCCGTAAAGCGTTGCGCTCACCGAGCGTGTCCGTTCAAAATGGACACGTGACCTCCATTGACGTACTTCTCAAGCGAAACCAGGAGCTGGGCGACGTCACTCCTGGTGACCGCTCGTCCCCGAGGCCATCACTCCAGGTGGCGGTTCTGACCTGCATGGACGCCCGCATCAGGGTGTTCGAGATCTTCGGCCTGCTTCAGGGCGAGTCTCACGTCCTGCGCAACGCCGGCGGCGTCGTCACCGACGACATGATCCGCTCGCTGGCGCTGAGCCAGCGGAAACTGGGCACGCGCGAGGTGCTGATCGTGCAGCACACCGAATGCGGGCTCTCGATGGTGACCGAGGACGACTTCAAGGACGAACTCGAAGAGGCCAGCGGCCTGCGCCCGACCTGGGCGGTCGAGGCGTTCCGGGAGGTCGAGGACAGCGTGCGCCGGTCGGTGCAGCGCGTGCGGCGCAGCGACTTCCTGCCGCATACCGACAACGTGCGCGGGTTCGTCTACGACGTGAAGACAGGACGGCTGTCGGAAGTCGCGTAGACCTCCGTCGTCAAGTCCGTGAAGGCCTCCTTGAGGGACTCTGGGTCCCTCAAGGAGGCCTTCACAGACTTCTGCGGGCCCAAGTTCAGCGCCGAGGCAGACCTCTTAAGCTGGCTCCGTGGGCGTCGACGCGGATGTGCTGATCGAGTGGTTCGGCGAAGTCGGGCGAGACCTGCCGTGGCGTGAACCCGGATGCACCGCTTGGGGCGTGCTGGTCAGCGAGATCATGTTGCAGCAGACGCCGGTCGCGCGCGTCCAGCCGATCTGGCTCGAATGGATGACGCGCTGGCCGATGCCGTCGGCGCTGGCGGCGTCTTCCCAGGGTGAGGTCGTCCGGGCCTGGGGCAAGCTCGGCTACCCGAGGCGCGCGTTGCGGCTGCACGCCGCGGCGACGGTCATCGCGGAAGAGCACGGCGACGTCGTACCGTCCGATGTGGACACTCTGCTCGCACTGCCGGGTATCGGCGCGTACACGGCCCGCGCGGTCGCGACTTTCGCGTACGGCAAGCGGGCGCCGGTGGTGGACACGAACGTCCGGCGCGTGGTGGCCAGGGCGGTGCACGGCGCGGGTGACGCCGGGCCGCCGTCGAACACCCGCGACATGGCCGACGTCGAGGTGCTGCTGCCGCTCGAAGAAGCGCCGGCCGCGAAGCTTTCCGCCGCGTTGATGGAACTCGGCGCGCTCGTCTGCACGGCTCGCTCGCCACGCTGCGCGGATTGCCCGATTTATGACGACTGCGCCTGGCAGCACGCGGGCAAACCGGCCTACGCCGGGCCCGCGAAACAGGTCCAGAAGTTCGCCGGGACCGACCGTCAGGTGCGTGGCCTGCTGCTCGACGTCCTGCGCGGGACCGAAGGCCCGGTGGAAAAAGCGCGGCTCGATCTGGTCTGGCACGAATCCGGGCAGCGCGACCGCTGCCTCGACTCCCTGCTGGTCGACGGCCTGCTCGAACAGACCGGGGACGGCCTCTTCGCACTCCCCGGCGAACACTGACGCGTTACGACAAAAGTTGGTCAATAGTTGTCATCGGCGCGATGGCGGGTTAGTTTTCCGGCCAAAGCGCATGATGGGAGCTACGCCCGTGGCCGACTTCGACCGACGTACCGCGCTCAAGGGCGGCCTGACGGCAAGCGCCGTCGGGCTACTGGCGACACATACGGTTTCCGCCGCGGCAGCGGCGCCTGGGGTGCGAGAACCGCAGATCCACGCAACGGCCGCGTGGAGCGCGCGGCCGCCGAACGGCCCGATCGTGGTGGAGAACCACAAGCCGACGTACATCGTCGTGCACCATACGGTCGATCCCGGCAACGTCACCGACTACACGCTGGAGCACGCCTTCTGGGCGTCCAGGGCGATCCAGAACTTCCACATGGACACGCGTGGCTGGATCGACAGCGGCCAGCAGTTCACGAACAGCCGCGGCGGGCACCTCACCGAGGGACGTCATCGCAGCCTGGAGATCCTGCGCGGCGGGACCAAACACGTGCAGGGCGCCAACGTCGGCAACAACAACAGCACCTGCATCGGGATCGAGAACGAAGGTCTCTACAGCACCGAAGACGTCCCGCAGGCATTGTGGGACTCGCTGGTGAAGATGGTCGCGTACATCGCGTCGCAGTACGGGATCGCACCCCAGTTCATCAAGGGACACCGGGACTTCAACTCGACGGAATGCCCAGGAACCGTGCTCTACCAACGGCTTCCGGAGCTGCGCACCGCCGTCGGGCGGGTGCTGGGTACAGCGGCACCGAAGGCGGACCTGCCCGAATGGCCGCTGCTCAAGCCCGGCGACACCGGACACCGGGTGCGGACGGCGCAGGAACTCCTGCGGGCACGCGGTTTCGCCGTCCCGGTCGACGGCGTGTTCGGTCAGTCCACAAAGGACGCCGTCGCGGCGGTGGCCGCGAAGAACGGGCTCGTCCGCGACGCCTGCGGCGCGACCGCGGAGACCGACGAGACCGGGTGCCTCGGCTCCGACGTCTGGCCGCTCATCATGGGACCCGGCTCGGACTCGCGGGCGTTGAAGGCACGACTCGCCGGCTGAACAACAACGGCAAGAGGAGCACGAAGGCCGCGACCCACGGGAGCGAGGACGTCCCCAGCGGGAGCAGCAGGCCGCCGAGGAGCGCGCCCCCGGCGACGGCGCCGTTCCAGGCCGCGATGGTGAGCGACTGGGCGGCGTCGGCCGTGGGGCCCGCGAGCACCGCGGTGACGGCCTGGAACGCGGTGGGAGCACCGCCGAAAGCCAGCCCCCACAGACCCGCGGCGGCCGGCACCAAACCGGGGACGCACGCCATCAGGACGATGCCGGCGGCCGCCACGCCGCCACAGAACGCCAGCACGGCACGCGGGTGGCGGTCGAGCGCCGCGCCGACGGCGACCAGTCCGGCGGCCGTGGCGCACCCGAACACCAGCAGTGCCGTGCCCAGCGTCCGCACCGAATCCAGACCGGCGAGGATCGGTCCGATGTAGGTGTAGGCGATGTTGTGCCCCAGGGAGAACAGCGCCACCGTCACCAGCAGGACGCGCATGCCGGGCAGTCTCGACGCGGCCAGCGGACGGGTGCGGCCCACCGGATCCGCGGGTACGGCGGGGACCGCGACGGCCACCCAGACCAGCAATGGCACGGTGATCAGTGCCATCGAGGCGAACGCCCAGCGCCAATCGGCCAGCTCGCCGAGCGCGGTACCGGCGGGCACGCCGAGCGCGAAGCCGAGCGGGGTACCGGACATCGCGACGGCCAGCGCGCGCCCGGTGAGCCCGGGCGGCGCGAGACGCATCGCGTAACCGGCCACGAGCGACCACATCACCCCGGTCAGCGCGCCGGAGACGACCCGCGCGGCCAGGATCAGCGGGAACCACGAGGACACCGCGAGCACCAGGTTGGTCAGCAGGAACCCGGCGATCAGCGCCAGCAGCAAACGCTTGCGCGGCACCCGCAGGGTCGCTGTGGTCAGCGGGACGGCGGTGAGCGCGGTCGTGATCGCGTAGACGGTGACCAGCTGCCCGGTGGCGGACGGGGACACCCCGAGGTCCGCCGACATCCCCAGCAGCAGCCCGGCGGGAAGCACTTCGGTGAGGCAGCCGAGGAAGACCGTCGTGGTCAGCGCGAGCAACGCCGGGAGGGGCAGCATCCCCCGACGATCCCGCCGTGAGCGCGGCGCGCGGTACTCCCGACGGGTCATGCCGCCGCGTTATCGGCCGGGATAACCCGATGGCATGACCGGTCGGCAGTGCCTCTCGCGAGGGGCACGACCGCACGATGTCCGGGCATCTTTCCCGTCGGCAGAGAGAAGGCCCGGTCATGACCGTGCGGATTCGGTGGCAGGAGCCACTGTGCACCGCGTTGCTCGCCACCACGATGATCGGCACCTGCCCGGCGTCGGCGGCCCAGCCCACGCCCGGCGGTGACGGGTACGTGCACGTCTCCCCCGACGGCACCGTCCTCGGCGTCGATCCCTACTACCCGAAGGACGGCAACGGCGGTTACGACGTCTCCGGCTACGCGCTCGCGCTGGACTACGCGCCGTACTCGACGACCGTGAGCGCCAAGGCGACCATCACCGCGACGGCCACCCAGGAGCTGAGCCGGTTCGACCTCGACCTGCGCGGGCTCACCGTGCGGTCGGTGACCGTCGACGGCGTGGCCGCCGCGTTCCGGCGGTCGGGTGAACACGAACTGGTGATCACCCCGCGGACGCCACTGGCCGAAGGCAAGCGGTTCACCGTGGTGGTCGGCTACGACGGGCGGCCGGAGCCGATCACCACGGCGCGGGGCCGGACCGGCTGGCTGGCCACGCCGGGTGATTCGGCCGTGGCGGCGGGGATGCCGCATTCGGCGATGACCTGGTTCCCGGTCAACGGCACCGAGGCCGACAAGGCGACACTGCGCGTCTCCGTCACCGTGCTCGACGAGTTTTCCGTGGTGGGCAACGGCTTCCAGGTGTCCGATGTGCCTGCGGGCTACGGACGGCACACCGTCACCTGGGCCGAGGACACCGCTCTCGCGCCGAACACGGCGATGCTCGGCATCGGGCGCTGGCAGGTCGAGACGGTCGCCCTTCCCGGCGGGCGGGCGGCGATCAACGCCTATCACCCGTGCGCCGTCGACAAGCGTGAGATCGGCGGGAAGCTGCCGGAGGTGCTGGAGTTCCTGACCGGGAGGTTCGGTGATTACCCGCAATCCGCTGCGGGCGGGCTGTTCCTCGACCGTCCCCTCGGCTACACGCACGGCTCCCAGGGGCGTCCGGTGTACGGCCGGACGGCGACCGTCGCGGATCTGGTGTACGCCACCGCGTACCAATGGTGGGGAGCGGGCGTGAGCGGGAAGATGTGGCGGGACGCCCTGATGCCGGAGTCCATCGCGCGGTACGCCGGTTGGCTGTGGGACGAGACCAAGAACGGGATCGACCTCGACCGGCGCTATCGCGAGCAGGTGGCGAAAGTCGCCGACGACGCGGCTTTCTGGGCGCCCAGGCTCACCGATCCCGGCAAGGGGACCGAGTTCGCGCCCACGGCCAAGGCGGTGCTCATGGTGCACGCGCTGCGCCGCCTGATCGGCGACGACCTGTTCTTCCAGATCGTGGCGGGGTTCCCGATGATCAACCCGCAGGGAAACCAGAACTGGCACGATTTCGAGCTCTACGTCTCGGCGATGACGCAGCTCGACCTGACGGCGTTCACCCACGCCTGGCTGGACGGCGCGGTGCGGCCGCCGGACGACCTCCTGTACCCGGGAGAGTTGAGGGGCTGAAGTCGGAGAGGGGCCGGGGTGGTCGTGAGTGGTAAGTGTCGTTAGAACGACACTTACCACTCACGACCCCAGGTACCGCGCGTAGACCGGCGCGTTCCTCGCCTCCGCCCAGTAGAGATCGGCCACCGCGGAGATCAGTTCCATCCGCCGTCCCACCACGAACGTGTCGCGGTGCCAGGCGAGGATATGCCTGCGCCGCAACACCTCGCCCCGCAGCGGGCGGGTCACGATACCGAGGTCGCGCGAATCGCAGATCGGCTGCGTCAGGCCGATCGCGCCGGCCCGGACCATCAGCAGCGCCATCTGCTGCGCCGTCACCTGATGGGTGATCGACGGGCTGAAACCGTATCGCGCGCACGTGTCGGCGAAGTACTTGTTGAACGTGGTCGCGGACGACCCCGCCATCATCACCCAGTGCTCGTCCTTCAGTTCGCGCAGGTCGAGGATCTCCTTGCGCGCCAACGGATGCGACTCGGGCAGCAGGACGAACGTCGGCTCGGTCACCACTACCGCGGTGTCCACGCTCGCCGGCACCTCCAACTCGTGCCCCGGATAGTCCTTGACCAGGCCCAATTCCACCCGCCGCTGGGCCAGCAGCGACACCAGCCGGTCCGGATGGTCGTCGTGCACCACGGTCGTCTCGGACACCTCGGGCCACAGCCTGCTCACCAGCGAAGGCAGGTACGCCACGAGCGCGCTCGCCACGGCGGCCACCCGGACGACGTCGGGCGGGCCGCTGGAACAGGCGCGCTGTTCGATGTCTTCGAGCAGTTTGTCCAGCTGTGGCAGCAAAGCGGCGGTACGGCGCAGCAGCAGCTCACCCATCGGCGTCGGCGAAACGGCGCCTTCGCCACGCTCGAACAACTGGTAGCCGAGCATCTGCTCCAGCCGTTTCAGCTGGGCGGACACCGCGGGCTGGGTGACGCCGAGAACGACCGCGGCACGGGAAAGGCTGCCCGTGTCCGCGATCGCCCGAAGCACCCGAAGGTGGTGCACATCCAGCTGTACGACGTCGAACTCCCTTGTCACGTACGGGTTTTCGCCCCGTCGGAAGAAGTCGTCGCCGCGGAAACCGGTGCGGCCGCGGCGGCCCGTCTGCCGAGAAGAACATACAGGAGAAAAGCGGCCAGAACCGAGTTCACCGTGGGAATTCCCCACGGCAGCCAGGCACCGACGGCGGCACCGGCCACCCAGCAGAGCAGCGCCGAGGGAACCCACGACGGGCAGGCCGACGGCAGTTCGCCCGCCGCCCGGGTCGCGTCCAGCTCCGGTTTCCACCGCCGGACCACGTAGTACTCGGCGATCACCACCCCCGCCACCGGCGGTGTGACCACCCCGACCCAGGTCAGGAAGGTGACGAAATGGTCGAGGATGCCGATCGCGGAGAGCACCGTGCCCAGGCCGCCGAGCAGCAGGGTGGCGGTGGTGCGGCCGAGACGCCGGGAGAACAGCACCTGCACGGTGTTCACCAGCCCGAGCGAGGACGAGTACAGGTTCCAGTCGTTGATCTTCATGATCGCGGTGATCAGGATCAGCGTGCCCAGCACCCCCGACGACGACGTAATGATGCCGACCACGTCCGCGCTCTTCGCCGCGTGCGCCAGCAGCACCCCGATCAGGCCGATCAGGTACTGCCCGAGAGTGATGCTGACCAGGGTCTGCTTCACGACGTCGGACGCCGTCCGGTTGAACCGGGTCATGTCGGGGGTCATCACCGCGCCCATGATGAACGCGCCCGCCACCAGCGTGGTGCCCTGTGCCAGCGACATCGGCGGCCCCGGCGGCGGCGCGGAGATCAGCGCGGGCAGGGAGTGGTCCGTGAGGGCGGAGATGATCGAGTATCCGGCCAGCGCGAGGAAAGCGGGCACCGTCAGATACGCCGTCCAGGCCATCGCGTGGAAACCGAACACGACGATCGCGGTGACCAGCACCCCGCCCGCCAGCGCCCACACCCACACCGGCGGCCCGCCCATCAACGCGTGCAGGCCATGGGCGAAGACGTCGTTCTGCACGCCGAACCAGCCCGCGAGGCTCAGCGTCATCAGCAGCCCGACCAGCGAGGACCCACCGGTGCCGAAGCCCGCCCAGCGGGCGAGGACCGAGGTGGACAGCCCTTCGCGGGTGCCGGCGATCCCCATCAGGATGGTGATGATCTCCAGCAGTACGGACCCGATCGTGATCGCCAGGACGGCGTCCCGGAACGTCATGCCGAACCCGAGAACCGCGCCGAGCAGGAACTGGTGGAAGGAAGACACCTGGCCGAACCGCTGCAACGCGACGGAAACCCAGGAGTACCGGCGTTCGGCCGGCACGCGGCGCAGGGAGAAGTCGTCGTGCTCCACGGTCACTCCGATCGCTGCGGGACGGCCTGCTCGAGGACGACGAAGCCCTGCCCTGGCAACGGCCGCCAGGACAGTTCGCCGCGATAGAGCCGTTCGAGGAAGCCGACTCGCTGGTGGTAGGCGAACACCGAACTTCCGACACCGGCCACGGCCACGGTGCCGATGAACATCGGCAGTTCGGCCAGGAAGTACCGGACGGCGCTGCGCAGCTGCTCACGGGTGGGGTGTTCGCCTTCGGGCAGCCGCCGGTCCAGCACCCAGCCGGTGGCGTAGAGACACTGCTCGGCGAATTCCGGGTCGACGGCGAAACGTCGGTGCGCCTCGGAAAGCAGGCCGAGGTACACGCTGTCGGTGTCGAGCACGGCGGAGTCGAGGATCAGCGTGTCCGGATCCGACGGGCACACCTGCTGCAACGCCCGGACGATCTTGTTCCGCGTGTAATTGCCCTGCCGTTGCGCCTTTCGCGCGGCGCGGACCGGGTCGTAACCGAGCGCTTCCATGGTGAACGCCGACGGACCATCGGGGACGAAGAAATGAAAACGGTCGAAACCCGACATCGCCCAGCGGGCGAGATCGGCGATCCGGTCGACGGTGAAATAGCTGTTGAACGGGCTGACGCCGAGACAGACATGCTCGGCTCGCGACAGCGGTTCGGCGCAATGCTCGGTGAGCGGCAGTGGTCGAAGCAAGACGACTCCTGTTTCGCGGTGAAGGCGGGGAGAAGAGGCGTCGACCGAACGTAGCCACCGGCCGGGGGCGCCGGTATTGCCGAGGGTGGCTGTCACCGCGTTATGGGGAATTCGTGGAAACGGTGAACCCGGCCCGACCTTCGGAGGTGCCCAACACCGCCCGGAGCGCGGTATACGAAGTCATGGAGATTCAGGTTCGGCATCTTCGCGTGATCTGTGAGATCGCTTCTTCCGGAAGCCTCAACCGCGCCGCGGCCGTCCTGGGGCTCGGCCAGCCCGCGCTCAGCCACCAATTGCGCCGGATCGAGCGGATGATCGGCGGGTCACTGTTCGATCGCGACCAGCACGGGGTGCGCCCCACCGAACTCGGCGAGGTGATCCTGCGCCGGGCCAAGGCGATCGTACTCACCTTCGACGAACTGGAATTCGACTTCCACCGCCAAGAACCCGAAGCGGCCGACTCGGTCCGGATCGGCTGGAACGACAGCGCCATCACCTCGTCACTGCTCGGCGGGCTGCGAGAGGTGCTGCCGGGCAAACCGGTCCGCACCCGCGCGGACGCCTCGCGCACCCGGCTGCTCGCCCAGGTCGCGAACCGCGGCATCGACCTCGCGCTGATCATGATCTGCGGCGGCCGCGGGCTGCCGGTGCCGCCGGGGGTGCGGACGATGACCCTGGCGAGGGAGCCGTCGTTCGTCGCGCTTCCCGCCGAGCACCCGTTGGCGGTCCAGGACGAGATCGAGCTCGCCGAACTGGCCGAGGAGGACTGGATCGTGTCCAGCGGCGGTGACGGCTGCCGGGTGGTGTTCCGCGAAATGTGCCTCGCGCACGGGTTCGACCCGAGGATCACCCACGACGTCGACGTCGACACCGCGCGGGAGAACCTGGTCAGCGGCGGCTACGGCGTCGGGCTGGTCCAGCCGACCCGGCCGCAGACGGACGGCCTGGCCATCCGGCCGCTGACGGGGTCGCCGATGTGCGTGCGGCACGTGCTCGCGTGGCGCGAGGACGGCCCCTGCGCACCCGGTGTCCGCGAACTCGGTGCCGGTGCGACGGCGGCGTACTGGCGGATGGCCGAGCGGACGGCGCCGTACCGCGGCTGGCTGCGGCGGCACGGGACGCAGGCGGCCGGATAACGCTCCGGCATGCCGAGGCGGCACTAGAGCGGGCACCCGGCGGCGGCCGACGATGAAGACGTTCATCACGGTCGTCGGAAAAGGATCGCCATGCTGCCGTTGATCACTCGTGCGGAACTGCTTTCCCAGGTGGAGGCCGGAACGGTGATCGTGGTCGACACGATGCCGGTCGCCTATTACGAAAAGGAGCATTTACCGGAAGCACGCAACATCCCCGGATTCCCGTACGAACAGGCGGCCGGGTTCACCGACCGGCTGGCACCGTCGGTGCTTCCGGACAAGAACGCCGCGATCGTCGTCTATTGCGCGAACACGCCCTGCCGCAACAGTGAATTCGTCGGACGGCGGTTGGTGGAACTCGGCTACAAGAACGTGCGCAAGTACCGCGAAGGCATCGAGGACTGGGTCGCGGGCGGACTGCCCACCGGTTCTTCCTCCTGAGCGGAATTCCCCGCAGCGAAGGAGCTCATTGTGTCCAAAGGAAAACGACTCGCCTGCGTGCTGGCCGGTGTGCTGGCGCTCGTCACCGGTTTCGGTGGCCCGGCTTCCGCCGCGCCGACGGCCGAAAACGTCGTCACGGTGACTTCGGCCAACTACGCCGAGGTCATGGGCATCTCGAAACAGAAACTGGTCATCATGGACTTCGGCGCGACGTGGTGCCCGCCGTGCCGCCAGATGAAGCCGGTGATCGAACGGCTCGCCGCCGAATACGGCGGCCGGTTCCTGCTCGGCGAGGTCGACGTCGACCAGAACCGCGAACTGTCCGGCCGCTACAACATCCGCTACCTGCCGACCCTGGTCGGCGTCCGCAACGCCGCCGAACTGCCGTCGTCGCGGAACATCGGTTACCCGGGTGAAACGCGGCTGCGGGCGTGGATCGACGCGCAGCTGGCCAAGGCCTGACCGGCTCCGGGACCTACCGAAGGACGTCGGAGAGAAACGCTTCGACGGCCCCGAGGTAGGTCTCGGGCGCTTCGTCGTGCACGAGATGCCCGGCCCCTCGAACGACGAGATGCCGTCCGAGGCCGCCGGGCACGCGGGCCGCGAGTTCCGCCTGCTGTCCGTGCGGCATCGCCGTTCGCTCGCCTTCTATCGCCAGAAGCGGGCACTTCAACCGTTCGACGTACTCCCAGAAATCCCGCCGTCCCCATTCCGCCGCGATCTCGTACAGATCCGTGAGCGAGGCGATCAGGTGGTAGCCGTCCTCGCGTTCTTCGACGCATTCGACGAAGTAGTCGCCGGTTTCACCGAAGAACGCACGCACCTGCGCCAATGACCGGAACGGGACCGGCCAGGATTCGAAGTAGCCGCGCCACTCGTCCACGCTCCGCCCACGCTGGTCCGGCGCGAAGTCCTCGCACACCACGGCGCGGACGAGCTCCGGGTGGAGCGCCGCGGTGACCCAGGCGTGCAGCCCGCCCATGGAATGTCCGATCAGGACCGCGGGCTCGTCGAACGTCCGCAGCAGCGCGGCGACGTCTTCGGCGAAACGTTCGGTGCGCCAAGGCCCGCCACGCGGTCCGCGTCCGTGGCCGCGCGCGTCGAGGCCGTGGACACGCCCGTACGGTTCGAGCCTTCCGGCGACCCGCCACCACGTCGTCGCCCTGCCCATCAGCCCGTGCAGGAGGACGATCGGCGGCCCGTCGCCGCCGAAAGTGATCAACCCGTCGCGGTGAATCACCACTAAGCTCCCCTCCATGCGCAGCCGTGTCCCCGCCGCCGGTCTGGTCCTGGGGGTCGTCGGTGCCCTGATTATCGGTTGCAGCGTCGATGATCCGCCGGCCGCACCCCCTCCGCCGCCGCCGATGAACCCGGCCCCGGGCGCGTCGGGCGCGGGCGACCCGTATTACCCGATGGACGGAAACGGTGGTTACGACGCCGTCGAATACCAGGTCGGGATCACTTACGACCCCGCGAAAGGGCGTCTCGACGGCGACACCACGATCATCGCGAAAGCCACACAGGACCTCAATCGGTACAACTTGGACTTACGCGGCTTGACGGTCCAATCCGTTGAAATAGAAGGAAAACCGGCGAAGTTCGCCCGTGAAGGCGAGTTCGAGCTGGCGGTGACGCCCGCCGAGCCGATCCGGAACGGGAGCACTTTTCACACGAAGGTGGTCTACGGCGGCGATCCGTCGATGACGCCGCGCGCGGGCGGCAGCGAGAACGGCTGGCAGAAATCGAAGGACGGGGGCGCGTTCGTCGTCGGCGAGCCGCATTCGGCGTCGTTCTGGTACCCCGTCAACGAAACCCCGCGTGACAAGGCGATGTTCACCCTCACCGCCCGCGTCCCGGACGGCTGGACGGTCGTCTCGAACGGGCGCGAGACCCAGCAGGCGGCGGCGAACGGCTGGACCACCACGTCCTGGCAGGAGCGGACGCCGGTGGCCGCCTACCTGACCACCGTGGCGATCGACAGGTTCACCGTCGACCGGATGTCGCTGCCGGACGGGACGCCGCTGGTCAACGCGTACGCGCCGGGCGCGGAGGACCGGCGCGACACCGGCAGGCGGCTGCCGGAGATCATCGGCTTCCTGACCTCGAAACTCGGCCCGTACCCGGTGGACGCGGCGGGCGGGATCTATTTGAACGAGGACATCCACTTCTCGCTGGAGACGCAGACCAGGCCCACCTACGCGAAATGGGCCGACCTGATCACCGTGGTGCACGAAACCGCACACCAGTGGTTCGGCGATTCGGTGACGCTGAATTCGTGGTCCGACATCTGCCTGAACGAATGCCTGGCGTCGTACGCCCAATGGATGTGGCAGGAGTCGCGCGACAACGAGAACCTCGACGACCGCTTCCGCGCCGCACTCGAAATCATGCGGGGCAGCGCCGATTTCTGGACGCCGAAGCTGGTCGGCATGGGTGCCGGGCAGGAATTCCACGGCGTCTACGACAAGGGGATCCTCGCCATCCACGCGCTACGACGGAAGATCGGCGAAGGGGCCTTCGCGCGGCTGATGAAGGAGTGGCCCGCGGCCCACCGGAACGCCAACGCGTCCTGGGCGGACTTCGAGGCGTTCACGATCAAGCTTTCGGAGCAGGACCTGCGGCCGTTCTTCGACGCCTGGTTCCACGGCGCCGCGATCCCTCCGGACGCGGAACTACTGCCCGGCACCCTGCGAGGCTGACGCCCGCCCCCGCTTCCGCGTTTAGTCCTCTAGTTGCGGTGGTGGACCCGGGACGCCGGGAGCGCGTTTAGTCCTCTGAATGCGGTCGTGGATGCCGCGGATCCCGGCTGAGCGGCCGACGTCGGTGAAGCCGCGCGACCAGTCCCGCAGGCCGAGCCGGACCGGCCACGCAGGCGCCGGAACGAGGATCTTCGCGTCACCCATCAAGCCCCTCGATCCTTCCCAGTAAGCCACGCGTCACATCGCGGCGCAAAACAGTTTCGCCGTAGGCTGACGGCATGGCAGTCGTGAAGATCAACGCGATCGAGGTCCCCGAAGGCGCAGGCCCCGAGCTGGAGAAGCGGTTCGCAGCGCGGCTGCACGCCGTCGACGACCAGCCCGGATTCCTCGGCTTCGAACTGCTCCGCCCGGTCTCCGGCGAGACGCGCTACTTCGTCTACACGAAGTGGGAGTCCGAAGAGGCCTACCAGGCGTGGGCGTCCGGTCCGGCACGCGAGGCGCACGCGGGCGAGCGCGCGAAGCCGGTGTCGTCCGGCGCGAACCTGCTGGAATTCGAGGTCGTCCAGGCTTCGAAGCCGGGTGAGTGAACTCGAAAAAGCCGCGGAACTGATCGACGGCGCCGGCGCGCTGCTCGTCTGCGCCGGCGCCGGAATGGGCGTCGACTCCGGCCTGCCCGATTTCCGGGGCGACGAGGGTTTCTGGACGGCCTATCCGCCGTACGAGCGGCTGGGCATCAGCTTCGCCGAGCTCGCCGACCCCCGGCATTTCGTCGAAGACCCCCAGCTGGCCTGGGGTTTCTACGGGCATCGGCTGGCGCTGTACCGCGCCACCGTGCCGCACGAGGGCTTCCGGCTGCTGCTGGCCTGGGGAGCGGGCAAACCCGGCGGCACCCGCGCGTTCACGTCCAATGTGGACGGACAGTTCCAGAAGGCAGGGTACGCGCACGTCGCCGAGGCACACGGGTCCATCCACCATCTGCAGTGCCTCACCGGATGCTCCGGCGTGATCTGGCCCGCGGACGACGTCGAGGTCCCGATCGACGAGGACACGATGCGCGCGCTGGACCCGCTGCCGTCGTGCCCGCGCTGCGGCGGTCTCGCGCGGCCCAACATCCTCATGTTCGGTGACCACGACTGGCTGGAGCGGCGCAGCCAGGGCCAGCTCGACGAGCTGACCGCGTGGCGGCGCACGCAGCGCGACCTCGTGGTCGTGGAACTCGGCGCCGGGCAGGCCGTGCCGACGGTGCGGCGCTACTCGGAGCTGGCCAGCGCCGCGACCGGCGCGCTGATCAGGATCAACCCGCGTGAGCCGCGGATCCGGCACGATCGGGGCGTCTCCCTGGCGAGCAACGGCCTCGACACCCTGAAGGCGCTGGACGCCCTTCTCACCTGAGCCAGAGATCCCGGTTGCCCGCCAGCAGGACGCGTCCGTCGGCGAGGGTGACTGCGCTGGTGACCGGGCTCTCCGAGCAGCCGAGTTCGCCACGCTGCCACCCCCCGGCCTCCAGGACGCGGACCACGGAGCAGTACCGGGTGTTCTTGCGCTCCTCGTACGGCTCGGAGGTCTTGCCCACCAGGATCAGCCGTCCCGCCTTGTCGATCGTCCCACCCACGATGTCGCCGGTGCCCAGCGGCGCGGCGTCGTGGATCTTCCAGTTCCCCGGTTCGCCGGTCACGATCAGCGGCACGTTCGGGGCGCGGCCGTCGTGCGACGCGCCGACCAGCATCCACTCGCCGCCGACCCGCAGGACGGCTTCGATGTTCGCGTCCTTCGGCAGTGGCGGGAGCTTCGACACCGTCCAGCTTCCGCCCGCGTCCTTCGACAGCCAGACCTGCGCCGTCACGCCGGCGAACGAGGCCGCGAGGATCTGTTCGCCGTCGGCCGCCGCCGAGTGCGGGCCGCTCGCCCCGTCGATCGCCGGGTCACGGGGCAGGACGACGGTGCGTTCGGTGAC
This sequence comes from Amycolatopsis sp. cmx-4-19, assembly GCA_049998115.1. Taxonomy (GTDB): domain Bacteria; phylum Actinomycetota; class Actinomycetes; order Mycobacteriales; family Pseudonocardiaceae; genus Amycolatopsis. Next base: position 538,148 of record JAEBEO010000002.1, read on the forward strand.
GCCGTCGTCGTCGGAGACCCAGGCCACCGGTTCGGTCGCGTTCGCGTCGAGGAAGGCGGTGCCCAACGCGACCAGGTTCTTCCCGGACCGCACCAGCGCGGACGCCTGCCGCTTTCCGCGCAGTTCCGTCAGCTGGACGACTTCGCCGCTCGCGTCCAGCCGGGCGAACCCGCTTCCGGCGCCGACCCCGAGCACCGAACCCGCCGGGCCGGGCACCGCCGCGACCGCGGTCAGCCCGCCGCCGCGCGGGCCCTTACCCGCTTCGCCCGCGATCTCGGGCCCGGGGCCGCCACTGCCCGGCGACGGGTGGATCTCCAGCCGCGCGCAGTCGTCGGCGCCCTTCCAGTTGGCGCTCACTTCCCGGTAGCCGTTGGCGTAGTCCCCGATGCCGACGGCACAGTCGCCGACCGGGACCAGCGCCTTCAGCCCGACGTTCGCGGGCACCCATTTCCCGTCCGGTGACGGGAATTGCGTCGCGTCCGGATGGGCGACGAAGCCCAGCGCGCTTTTCGGGCCGTTGTCGCCGCCCGTCCCGACCGCCTCGCCGCAGCCCGCGACCAAGACGACGACCACGGCCGACGCGAGAATTCCCCCAGTTCTTCGCATGTCCTCACCTTGGCAGAAATCCGGTCAAGGCAGGACGACTTCGGCGTAGACGGCGTCGTGGTCGCTGCCCGGCATCTCCAGCACCCGGAAGTCCGCGATGGCCGCGCGTTTGTCCGCCAGCACGTGGTCGATCGGCACCGGTGGCACCGCCCCGTTCGTCCAGGTGCCGTCGAGCGCGCGGCCCAGCTGATCGGCAGCGTCGACGTATCCCCTGGTCAGGAGCTCGCGGAAGAGCGAGTGGTCGAAGGTGGCGTTGAAGTCGCCCGCCAGGATCCGGATGTCGTGCTCGGCGTCGGCGTAGGGCAGGTCCTTGGCCTCGTCGACCCACACGTGCCTGTCCCACATCGGCGCCGCCGGATGCACCGCGACGACCTCGATCCGCACGCCGTCGCCAAGGTCGACGCTCGCGCTCGGCTGCTTCCGGTCCGAGTCGCCGCTCAGCTTCAGCGGCGTGAGCGGGTACTTCGACACCAGCCCCGAGCCCGACGCCCGCTCCGCCGGATGCAGCACGTGGAACGGCAGTACCCGGAACAACCCGGCCCGCTGCAGCCCGGCGACCGCCTCGGGGGTCATCTCGGTCAGGCTCAGGACGTCGACCTGGTGTTCCTTCACGTACCCGACGATCTTGGCCGGGTCCGCCCGCCCGCCGAGCATATTCGACGCGAGCACCCGGACGTGCTTTCCGCCGAGTGCCCTCTGTTCGTTCTCGAACGTGCGGGGCAGCACCAGCGCGGCGATGGTGAACGTCAGCACCAGCGCGACGGCGCCGGTCCACCAGCGGCGCAGGCCCAGCGCGAGCCCGGCCAGCGTCAGCGTCGCGATGCCGGCGTACGGCGTCAGCGCGAGCGCCGCGATCGTGGAGGTGTTGCCGTCGAACCCCACCAGCCGCATCGCCGTCAGCACCGCGAACGGCACCAGCGCAGCGACCAGCAGCCCGCTGACCAGCTTGTTCCGGGTCCGCGGCGCCACCCGTTCTTCGATCACCATGCCGTCGAGTATGCCGATCACGGACGCCGTGGGGGCGGTCTCCACAACACCTTCACAAGCTCCTCACACCGCGCCTACCAGCGCTTATCAGCGTCCGGCGGATGCTGTCAGCGCGCTGTGCGCGGTCTGCCAGGCGGCAGCGGCATCTTTGTCCGTGGGGCGAGATCCACAGGAGGAAACATGTCGCACGCGATCAGGGCCGAGGGCCTGGTCAAACACTATGGGGAGACGAAGGCACTCGACGGGGTCGACCTGGAGGTGCCGTCGGGCAAGGTGGTCGGGGTGCTGGGGCCGAACGGCGCGGGCAAGACCACCGCCGTCCGGATCCTGGCCACCCTGATCCGGCCGGACAGCGGCCACGCGAGCGTGTTCGGGTACGACGTCGTCAAGAACCCGATGGCGGTCCGCAGCATGATCGGGCTGACCGGGCAGTACGCGTCGGTGGACGAGGACCTTTCGGGCACGGAGAACCTCGTCCTGATCGGCAGGCTGCTGGAGTTCTCCAGGGCGGACGCGAAGAAGCGCGCGGCCGATCTGCTGGAGCGGTTCGAGCTGACCGACGCCGCCGGACGCGCGATCAAGACCTACTCTGGCGGGATGCGGCGGCGGCTCGACCTCGCCGCGAGCCTGGTCGGCCGTCCCAAGGTGCTCTACCTGGACGAGCCGACCACCGGCCTCGACCCGCATGCCCGCAACGAGGTCTGGGCCGTGGTCCGGACGCTGGTCGCGGACGGCACCACGGTGCTGCTCACCACGCAGTACCTCGAAGAGGCCGACCAGCTGGCCGACACGATCACCGTGTTCGACAAGGGCCACGTCGTGGCGAACGGCCGGGCCGACGAGCTCAAGCGGCGGACCGGCGGCCAGACGCTGCAGGTCCGGCCGACCGCGCTCGCCGACCTCGACGCCGTCGAACGCATCCTGGCCGCGCTCACCGGCGTCCAGCCGAAGCGGGACGACGACACCGGGCTGCTCACCGCCCCCGTGTCCGACCCGGTCCTGCTGTCCACCCTGGTCCGCAAGCTGGACGACGCCGGGATCACCGCCGACGAGCTGGCGCTGCGGCTGCCCAGCCTCGACGAGGTGTTCCTCGCGCTGACCGGCAAGCGGTCCACCGAGTCCACAAAGGACGCCACCCCGGAAGGGAGCCTGGTATGACGACCATCACCGCGCCCGCACCACGGCGGATATCGCCTTCGCGCAGCGTCCAGCACGGGCTTTCCCTTGCCTGGCGCGGGGTGCTGAAGATCCGCAAGAACCCGGAGCAGCTGGCCGACGTCACCCTCGCGCCGATCATCTTCCTGGTCATGTTCGTCTACCTGTTCGGTGGCGCGCTCGCCCCGAGCATCGACGACTACCTGCAGATGATCGTGCCCGGCATCATGGTGTTCAACATCCTGCAGGCCAGCATGACCGTCGGCGTCCAGCTCAACACCGACGTCACCAAGGGCGTGTTCGACCGCTTCCGCGCGATGCCGATCGCCAGGTCCGCCCCGCTGATCGGCGCCGTGCTGGCCGATATCGTGCGGTACCTGGTGTGCATCACCGTGCTGATGGTCGTCGCGACGATCATGGGCTACCGGATCCAGACCGGCCCGGCCGAGTTCGCCCTGGCTGTCGTGCTGGTCATCGCGTTCGCGCTGGCGTTCTGCTGGGCTTCGGTGTTCGTCGGGATGCTGGTGAAGAGCCCCGGTGCCGTGCAGGGCCTGATGTTCGTGGTGCTCATGCCGCTGACCTTCGGCAGCAACGTGTTCGTGGGGACGAGCACGATGCCCGGCTGGCTGAAGGCGTGGGCCGACATCAGCCCGGTGACGCAGATGTCCGACGTGCTGCGCGGGCTGATGAACGGCGGGCCGATCGCCGGGCCGCTGACCGGCTCGCTGATCTGGATGGCGGCCGCGATCGCGGTCTTCTTCCCGCTCGCCACCTGGGCTTACCGGAAGCGCGTCTGACCGGGGGGTCAGGGGGAACGCGCGCGTGAAGGCCCCCGTCACTCGGCTGAGCCGAGTGACGGGGGCCTTCACGCGCGTTCGAGGCCGGCTTCGGACTGCAGCCAGGAGAGCAGATCCTGACGCGGCAAGGCGGCATCGGCCACGAGCAGCGCTTCGTAGCGCTCCTCGCCGAAGTGTTCCCGGAGATCGGCGATCATCGCGCGGACCGCGGGTTCGCCGAGGTCCAGCCTGCCGCGGAGCAGCTTCGACGCGCCGAGCAGCCGCATGGCGACGTCGGGCCGTCCCTGTTCGAACCGGATCAGGGCCAGTACCTCGACGATCCGGCCGGCGTCGGGCATGTCGCCCCGGTCCACGGTGGAGCGCAGGACGACGGCGGCGGCGCGTTCGGCCGCGTCCAGTTCCCCGGCGGCCAGCGCCACTTCCGTGTCGATGTAGCCGCCGAACTCTTCGGCGAACAGGCCCGGCATCGGCACCTTGCCCATCGCCTCCCGGAACCTGACGGCGACCGCGCGCGCCTCGTCGACGCGGCCCGCCCTGCTGAGCAGATCGGCCTTGCCCACCAGCACCATCACCGCGAGCTGATCGTTGCCGGTGTCGACCGCGTACCGCTCGGCCTCCGCCAGCTCGCGCATGGCCGTTTCGAGGTCGCCCGCCCGCGCGTACTCGGTCGACATCCGCCAGCGCTGCTGGATCACGTCGTCGTGGGAGCCCAGTTCGAGGGCGAGGGCGAGCCCTTGCCGATACAGCGAAAGCGCGGTCTCGTGGTCGCCCGACATCGAGATGTCGCTCGCCTTCATGCCCACCGCCATCGCGGTGCCCCAGCGGTCGCCCACCGCCGAGAACCCTTCGTAGGCCTGGTCCCGCGCCCGTTCGGCGCCGTCGGTGTCCCCGTCGTCGGTGAGGACGAAGCTCCGCGCCCACGATCCCGCGGCGCGGGCCCACGGGTCCGGGCTCGCCAGCGCCCGCTCCACTTCGCGCAGGGCGAGCTTCTTGTCCTTGCAGAAGTACGCGAGCATCGGCAGCCCGATGGCCAGCCCGACGAACCGCTCATGTGCCTTCGTCCGGACGCAGTCCTGGATGAGCGCGAGGCCTTCTTCGGCGTCACCGACGCCCGGGACCATCCCCATCATCGCGCGGATCGCCCGGAACGCGGCGGCGAAGACCTCCGGCAGCCGGTCGTCGAAGGCGAGCACCTCGGAGATGTACGACTCGACCCGGTCGTTGACGCCCTTGACCATCCAGTACCAGAACGTGCCGCTGAGCAGGCGCGTCGCCATCTCCACGTCTTGGGCGTCGATCGCCTGGCGCAGCGAGGCGAGGATGTTGCCGTGCTCGGCGTCGTACCGCGAGATGGCCGCGAGCTGATCCGCGGTCCGCAGCGACGGTTCCAGCCGTTCGACGAGCTCGGCGTAGTAACGGTGATACGCCTTCGTCAGCCACTGGCGCTCGCCCGACTCGTCGAGGCGTTCCGCCGCGTACGCCCGGATGGTCTCCAGCATGCGGTAGCGCGGCTCACCCTGGTCACCGGCGATCGCGTCCACAATGGACTTCTCGACGAGCGAGCCGAGGACGTAGAGGACGTCTTCGGCGGGCAGGCCGTCACCGGCGCAGACACTTTCGACCGCCTCGACCTCGGCACCCGCGCCGAATACCGAAAGCCGTCCGGCGAGGACGCGCTCGGCGTCGTCGAGCAGGTCCCAGCTCCACTCGACGACGGCGCGCAGCGTGCGCTGTCTCGGCAAGGCCGTCCGGCTGCCCGAGGTGAGCAGGCGGAACCGGTCGTCGAGGCGCTGCGAGATCTGCGCGACGGTCATCGACCGCAGCCGCGCCGCGGCCAGTTCCAGCGCGAGCGGCATCCCGTCCAGCCGACGGCAGATCTGCGCGACGTCGTCCACCGTGGACTCGTCGAGGGCGAAATCCGGACGGACGGCCGCGGCCCTGTCGACGAACAGCCGGATCGCACCCGCTTCGGCCGCCTGCGGCACCGTCGGCGTGCCCTCGGGGACCGCGAGCGGCCCGAGTGGGCACAGCGTCTCGCCGTCGATGGCGAGCGCCTCGCGGCTGGTCGCCAGCAGCCGCAGCGTCGGCACCCGCCGGAGCAGGGTGTTCGCCAGCTCGGCGGCCGCGTCGACGACGTGCTCGCAGTTGTCCAGCACCAGCACCGCCTCACCGGCGCCGAGCGTCTCCACGACCCTGGCCAGCGCGTCCACCGGGCGCCGCATCGGGTCGGCGCCGTGGGAAAGCCCGAGATCCCACAGTTCCAGTGCCGCGAACACCGCGCCGGGCAGGTCGTCCGGGTCGCGGACGCCGGCGAGCGGCACGAACCAGACACGGCCGCGCGCATGCGCCGGATGCCGCGTCGCGACCTCGGTGGCCAGCCGCGTCTTCCCGGCGCCGCCCGGACCGACCAGCGTCACCAGCCGCGCGCCCGCGAGGAGTTCCGCGACCAGTTTCAGCTCGTCGTCGCGGCCGACGAAGCTGGTCAGCCGCACCGGGAGGTTGTCCGCGGCCGCGGGGGGCGGGCCCAGTTCGCCCCGCAACGCGGCGAGGTGGACGTCCTTGAGTTCGGCCGAGGGGTCGACGCCCAGCTGATCGGCCAGCGCCGCGCGGACCTCCTCGTAGACGGCGAGGGCGTCGGACTGCCGGTCCGCCCCGCACAGCGCCCGGATCCACAGCCCGGCCAGGCGTTCCCGCAGCGGGTTCCGGGCGGCCGCCTGCTTGAGGTCCGCCAGGACCCGGTCGTACCCGCCGAGCCGGATCTCCGCCTCGAAGCGGTCTTCGGCGACGTCGAGGCGCAGGTCCTCCAGCCGGGTCGCGGGCGCCTGCGCGAAGGGGGCTTCGAGGACGTCCGACAGTGCTTCGCCGCGCCACAGGCCCAAGGCGTCGGCGAGGACCGCGGCCGCACCGGAATCCCGGCCCGCGGCCAGCTCGGCACGCCCCTCCGCGGCCAGCCGCTCGAAACGGAAGACGTCGACGTCCTCACGCCCGACGTCCAGCCGGTAGCCGCCGGGCCCGGAGTCGAGCGAGACGTCCTCGGCACGCAGGACCTTGCGCAACCGCGAGACCAGCGACTGCAGTGCGTTCGAGGCGTCGGCGGGCGGTTCCGCGCCCCAGAGCCCGTCGATCAGGGCCGCCGCCGGTACCGGGCGGCCGGGGTCCAGCGCGAGCCTGGCGAGGAGCATGCGGAGGCGGGCACCGCCGATGTCGACCGGGGTGCCGTCGCCGGCTTCCGCTCCGACCGGGCCCAACAGCGTCACACGCACGCCCCCCAGCTTTCCAGAAGGCGGGGACCGATACTCCGGCCAGGCGACGGAAGTGGGGATTATCCGGGCACGAAGGAGCTTTCCGGGCGACCGGGGAACGGCGCGGGGCTACGTTCGGGGCAAGCAACAGCCGATCGACTGGGAGCGTGAATGAGGTACCGGAGTACGGCCGTCATCGCCGCCGTTCTGGCCGCGAGTGTCCTCGGGGGCGGGGTCGCCGCCGCCGACACCGGCAAACCCGGCGCCGACGGCGCGGGCGACAGCTACTACCCGCAGGACGGCAACGGCGGCTACGACGTCGGCGACTACAACCTGAAGATCGGCTACGAACCGGCCACCAAGCAGCTCACCGGCCTGCAGACGATCACCGGCCGCACGACGCAGTCGCTCAGCTCGTTCAACCTCGACCTGCACGGGCTGACCGTCGACTCGGTCGAGGTCAACGGCCGGAAAGCGGCCTTCACCCGCAACGGCGACCACGAACTGGTGATCACCCCGGCCCGCTCGCTGCGCAACCACGAGCGGTTCACCGCCGAGATCGCCTACCACGGTGTCCCGCAGCCGATCGACGATCCGTCGCTGGGCGAGAACGGTTGGCAGTTCGCGAAATCCGGCGGCGCGTTCGTCGCGGGCGAGCCGAAGTCCGCGACGACCTGGTACCCGGTGAACGACACCCCGCGCGACAAGGCGACCTTCCACCTCGCGGTCACCGTGCCCTCGGAATGGGGTGTCATCTCCAACGGACGCGAGCGCGGGCAGTTCGCGTCGGGCAAGGACACCACCTACGTCTGGGCCGAAGAGACCCCGGCCGTGCCGTACATGACGACGGTCGCCATCGACAAATGGGAGTTCGAGCGGACGAAGCTGTCCGACGGCACCCCGGTCGTCAACGCCTACGCCCCCGGCACCCCCGCCGCGACCAAGCAGGCCGAGGCGCGGCTGCCCGAGATCATCGACTTCCTGGCGTCGAAGTTCGGGCGCTACCCGGTGGACGCGGCGGGCGGCATCTTCCTCGCCGAGCCGATCGGGTTCTCGCTGGAGACGCTGAGCAGGCCGATCTACTCGGGCGCGGCGGGCAACGTCCCGACGATCGTGCACGAGAACGCCCACCAGTGGTGGGGTGACTCGGTCGCCGTCGAAAACTGGAAGGACGTCTGCCTCAACGAATGCTTCGCCTCCTACGCGGAGTGGATGTGGTCCGAGGCGAAGACGGGGCAGGACCTCAAGGCGCGGTACCTGACCGCGGTGCAGAAGGCGACGGACCGCTTCTGGGCCGGAAAGCTGTACGACATGGGGCCGGGCAACGAGTTCACCTACGTGTACTCGAAGGGCCCGGTGGCGCTGCACGCGCTGAAGAACTACATCGGGGCGGCGCCGTTCGACCGCATCCTGCGGACGTGGCCGGGGCTGCACCGCGACGGCAACGCGAGCCTGCCGGAGTTCCAGAAGTTCGCCGAGCGGATCGCGCACAAGAACCTGCAGGGCTTCTTCGACGCGTGGTTCTACGGCAACACCAAACCGGCGCCCGAGTTCCTCTACCCGGGAGATCTCAAGCCGGCCGCCTGACGTCCGTCACACGTTAGGGTGAGGGGCATGACGTCAGTGCTCCTCACCGGCTTCGAACCGTTCGGCGGTGAGCGGGTGAACCCGTCGTGGCAGGCGGTTTCCCTGCTCACCGGCCGTCGGCGCGACGCGGTGGCCGTCGAGCTGCCGTGTGTGTTCTCGCGTTCACTGGTCACCCTCCGCGACGCGATCGACGAGTACCGCCCGGAACTGGTGATCTGCGTCGGGCAGGCGGGCGGCCGCCCCGACGTCACCCCGGAGCGGGTCGCGATCAACCTGATCGACGCGCGGATCCCGGACAACGCGGGGTCGCAGCCCGTGGACGTCCCGGTGATCCCCGGCGGGCCGAACGCGTACTTCACGACGCTCCCGGTGAAGGCATGCGTCGCCGGGATCAAGCACGCGGGGCTTCCGGCGTCGGTCTCGCATTCGGCGGGGACCTACGTGTGCAACCAGGTCTTCTACGGGCTGATGCACTTGCTGGACAACGACTTCCCCGGCGTACGCGGTGGTTTCGTGCACGTTCCCTATACGCCGCAGCAGGCCGCGCGGACGACGGCGCCGAGTCTCGCGGTGCATCGCGCGGCCGAGGCGCTGGAGATCATCGTCGACACCGCTCTTTCGGTGACCGAGGACCTGTCGACCCCGGCGGGCACGCTGCACTGACTCAGTACAGGTTCTGCCGGTAGTCCACGGAGATCGCGGCGCGCGTCATCCGCTCGCCCGCCGCCTTCCGCAGGAGCTTCGCGGCGATGCCCGTGGTCTCGTCGAGCTTCACGTGGTCGGCCCGGATCGCGGCCGGTCCGGGCAGCTGTCCGCTCCTCACGACCCGTTCCAGTTCGGCCAGGTCACAGAGGGCTTCCCTGCCGTCAGGCTACGCCGATCACGGTTTGAGCTGGGCGGTGAAGAAGTCGACCATCTCCTGGGTCGTCCGCGCGGTCCCGTCGCTCCGGGTCGAGACGAGCATCGCGCTCAAGGGCACGTCTTCGGTCCCGAAGAGCACGATGCCGCTTCGCTTGCCTACGCCCGCCACGTAACGTCCTCGCAGACCGTCGGCCGCCCAGGTGCCCTCCACGGCCTTGCCCTTGGTCATCTGCCGTCGGGCGTCACCCTCCAGGCCGGTCATCGCGACGCCCTGGTAGTAGTTGATCGCGTTCGACGCCTCGTCGTTCTCGAACACGCAGGTGACCGCCGACGACGCACCCATCGCGGTGGCCGCGTCCGGCGCGTCCCGGCATTCGGCCCGCCGCGGGATGACGGCGGCGATCCGGCGGAGGCAGTCGGTGAACCCGTGCTCGTCCTTCGGCCCCGGCCGAGCGCAGGACACGGGTTTGACCGGTTCGGTCGTTTTCGGGGCCGCGACGGGTTCGTCCTCGCCGCCGCTCAGCAGGATCACCGTCGTGACGATCGCGGCGAGGGCGAGCACGATGACGCCGTACGCCGTCGGCTTCCGCCAGTCCCGGGCCGGTGGGGGCGGCGGTGTGGGCGGCGTCCACCGCGGCGGTCGCGGCCTGCGTTGCGGTTGCTGCCGGGGCTGTTCCCGGACGGGCTGGTGCCGCGGCTGGACCGGCGCGAACGCGGGCACGGTCAGCTGGGAGTCCTCGCCGCCCGCGGGCACATGGTGCAGCCCGAACGCGACCGCCGTCTCCGGCTGGTCCTGCGTGGTCGGCGTGATCCTGAGCTGGTTCGCCAGCAGGCTCGCCAGCAACGGCATCCGGCTCGGCCCGCCGACCAGGTAGACGCCGCCGAGATGACCGGGGGTGAGCCCGGCGCGGCCGATGGTGGCGGCGAGAAGTTCGGCGCTGCGCAGGAAACTCGGGCGGACGAGCGCTTCGAGCTCCATGCGCGTCACCCGGACGTCCCCGAACGGCTCCGGCATCGGGATCTCGGTCTGCTGGTGGCGGGAAAGGCTTTCCTTGGCGTCACGGACGTCCTGCAGCAAAGACCGGCGCGTGCGGCGGTCCCCCACCGACTGCGGGCGCAGCACCCGCTGCCACACCGCGGGATCGGAATGCGAGACCTCGCGGCCGATGTGCACCAGCAGCGCCTGGTCGATGTCGAGGCTGCCGAGGTCGGGCAGGCCGTCCTCCGCGAGCACGGCGAACCCCCGGTTGCTGACGCCCACGACAGCGCAGTCGAAGGTGCCCGCCCCGAGGTCGTACACCGCGATGGGTCCTTGCGGCCGCTGACCACGATTGAGGGAGGCGTAATGCGCGGCGGCCGCGACCGGCTCGGGAATGAGCACCGTCGTGCCGAATCCGGCCTTGAGCGCGGCGTCACGGAGGATCTGCCGGCGATCCGGGCCCCAGCCCGCCGGATGGGAGATGCGCACCTGCGCGGGCGGACGCTGCAGAAGCAGCTCGGCCTCCTCGCCGACACGGCGCAGGACGGCTGCGAAGGCGTCGGCGATCGGGAGGGTGACGTCACCGAGCTGGAGCGCGCCCTCGTCGATACGCCGCTTGGGATTCGCTTCGAACCGGCTCGGGTCCAGGCGAGCGCGGCGTTCGGCGTCGCGGCCGACGAAGACCGTGCCGTCCTTGTCGACGTAGATCGCGGACGACATCGTCACCGAACCGTCGATCTCGACGACCTGCGTCCCCCTGCCGTGGATCGAGAGCACCCCGACCGTGCTGGAGGTACCGAAATCGATCGCCAGAACGTCCACCTGACCCCCTCCCGGACCCGGGGGCATCGTCTCACGGAGTGCCCGGCACCTTACGGCGACGCCTTTCCCGACTCCGCGTTCTCCAGCGGGGCAGCGGGTCGTGAGTGGTAAGGAATGTCCTAGGTGGCCACGGTGGTTGAGTCACGGATGCCGGTCCGGCGCCGGTGTTGCGAAAGCCACTTTCGCAACCTTCAGCGTTGCGAAAGTGGCTTTCGCAACATCCGCGTCGGGACGTCGCTTGGGCGATCGGCCGGGTGCGCGGGCGCAGCGGGTCGTGAGTGGTAAGGAGCGTTCTAACGCTCCTTACCACTCACGACCCCCTCGAGAACCGCACATCCAGCCATAAACCAGGCATCCTGTCGCCGACAAGTGTCCTTTGTGGATAGGCAACACCGCCCGCAGGAGTATCGGCACGACCACCCGCCGGACTCAGTCCTCCACGGGTTTCGTCCAGGCCACCTGTACCAGTCCCGTCCCGTGCCGCCGCGAGACCAGGACGCCCCGGCCGGCGGGCTGCGGCCCCGGCTTCACGTCCCCGAGCAGCGCGCCCTCCTCTCGCGACCCGGACATCACGAGACCGGGCGACCCCAGTTCGCGGATCCGCTGCAGCACCGGCTCGAACAGCGAACGCCCGGCCCCGCCGCTGCCGCGTGCGAGGACGAGGTGCAGCCCGATGTCCCGTGCCTGCGGCAGGAACTCCAGCAGCGGCAGCAGCGGGTTCCGGCCCACCGTCGCGACCATCTCGTAGTCGTCGACCAGGACGAACAGTTCAGGGCCTCGCCACCAGGACCGGCTGCGCAACTGCTCCGGCGTGATGTCGGCACCGGGGAGCCGGTTCCGCATGGCCTGCGCGCACTGCTCGACCAGCCCGGTCAGCGCGGTTTCGGAGCCCGCGTAGCCGAGCAGGTGCGAGTCGGGCACCGCGCCGAGCATCCCGCGCCGGTAGTCGGCGACGATGATCGCGGCTTCAGTGGCCGAATACTTCGAGGTGATCCCCTGCGCGATCGCGCGCAGCAGCGAACTCTTGCCGGATTCCACATCGCCGAAGGCCACGAAATGCGGTTCGGTGGCGAAATCGAGGTGCACGGGACGCAGATTCGATTCCGCGATCCCGAGCGTGATCTGCTTACGCGGCCCGGCCTCCAGCGAGTCCAGCGGCACCTCGGCCGGGAGCAACCGTACGGCGGGTGCGGGCTTTCCTTGCCACGCGGCGGAAATCCGCCGGTTCAGCTCCAGCCCGCCCGCGCCGACCGTGTCCGGGCGCTGATCCGAGTCGATCCGGGGGAGCGCCGCGAGGAAGTGCAGTTTGTCCGCCGTCAGGCCGCGGCCCGGTTTGTCCGCCGGGACGTTCTGCGCGATCTTGCGGTCGATCAGCGAGTCCGCCGGTTCGCCGAGGCGCAGTTCGAATTTCGTGCCGATGGCGTCGCGCAGCGGCGCCCGCATGCCCATCCACTGGTTGATCGAGACGACTACGTGGATCCCGAACCCGAGCCCGCGCGAGGCCAGGCTGGTGATCTGCTCCTCCAGCTGTTCGTATTCCTGCCGGATCGTGGTCCAGTTGTCCACGAACAGGAAGACGTCGCCGAATTCGCGGCCCTCCGTGCTCTCCTGGAACTCCGAACGCCGCTGACGGAACGTGGTGATCGACTCGATCCCGTTGGCGGAGAAGAACTCCTCACGCTGTTCGAGCAGGGTCGTCAGTTCCGCGACCACCCGGCGGCAGCGCTGGGCGTCGCGCCGGGTGGCGTAGCCGGACACGTGGGGCAGCCCGGCGATCGGCGCCAGGGCGCCACCGCCCATGTCCAGCACGAACAGCTGGACCTCTTCCGGGGTGTGCGTGAGCGCGAGCATCGCGGCGATGTCGCGCATCAGCGTGCTCTTGCCGCTCTGCGGCGCCCCGACGATCAGCGCGTGCCCGGCGGCACCGGAGAAATCCGCCCACAGCATGTCGCGCCGCTGTTCGAAAGGCTTGTCCACCAGGGCGACCGGGATCATCAGTTTGCCGTTGCCGCCCCAGCCCAGCGGGCACAGGCCCCGTGCGGGGTCTTCGCCGAGCGGCGGCAGCAGCTGGTCCAGGGTGGGTGGTTCGGCCAGCGGCGGCAACCAGATCTGGTGCGCCTCCGGACCTTTCCCCTCCAGCCGCGAGATCATCGCGCCGATGATCGTCTCGCCGGTGCCCTTTTCGACCGGTTCCTCCGCCTCGACGGTCACCGGGATCTCCACCGGTGCCAGCGTGAACGGCATCAGGCCGAGACTGCGGCCGTCCTTGCGCACGATCTTGCTGCGCGGCGGCAGCTCACCCGAGACGTACGCCGCCTTGAGCCGGATCAGCGTGTCGTTGTCGGACTTCAGGTACGCCGATCCCGGTACGGGCGGCAGCTGGTAGGCGTCCGCGACACCGAGGACGGCGCGGCTCTCCGACGCGGAGAACGTCCGCAGGCCGATCCGGTACGACAGATGGGAGTCCAGCCCGCGCAGCCGTCCCTCTTCCAGCCGTTGCGACGCCAGCAGCAGGTGGATCCCGAGACTCCGCCCCAGCCGCCCGATCGCGACGAACAGGTCGATGAACTCCGGCCGCGACGACAGCAGCTCGCTGAATTCGTCGATGATCACCAGCAGCGACGGCATCGGCCGCAGGTTGACGCCCGATTCCCTGGCCTTTTCGTAGTCCCGCACCGACGCGTAGTTCCCGGCCGCGTGCAGGAGTTCCTGACGCCGCAGCAGTTCGCCGTTCAGCGCGTCCGCCATGCGGTCGACCAGCGCGAGGTCGTCGGAGAGGTTCGTGATGACGGCGCAGGTATGCGGCAGCCCGGTCATCCCGGCGAAGGTCGCACCCCCCTTGAAGTCGATCAGCGCGAGGTTCAGCTTCTCCGACGAATGCGTGACGGCAAGCGCGGTGACCAGGGTCCGCAGCAGTTCGCTCTTGCCGGATCCGGTCGCGCCGATGACCAGCCCGTGCGGGCCCATCCCGCCTTCGGCCGACTCCTTGAGGTCGAGGTCGACGGCCCGGCCCTCGGGGTTGATGCCCAGCGGGATCCGCAGCCGGTCCCGCGCGGACCGCGGTGCCCAGGTGACCGCGGTGTCGGTGTCGCGCGGGTCGCCGATGCCGAGCAGCCCCGCCAGCCCGAACGTCGCCGACATCGGCGCCTCGCTGACCACGGCCGATCCCTGGAACAGCGGCGTCAGCATCCGGGCGAGCGCTTCGGCGGCGCCGCGATCCAGCGTGTCGGGCACACCGAGGAAACCGAGCCGCTGTCCGGTTCCGTCGCCGACGACCATCCCGAGTTGTTCCGGGCTCATGTGCAGGCTCAGCAGCCGTTCGGACGACACCGCGCGCGGCTGCTCCGTGCCGACCTCGACCACGGTGACGCCGAGCCTGCCCTCCTCCGCGACCAGTCGCGTGTCGGCGAGGGTGTGCCCGCCGTCCACGATCACGACGATATGCGGCTGCTCCAGCCGCGAGTCCGGCCTCCTGCTGAACGCGGGCCGGTCACCGAGGTCGGGACCGAGCAGATCGGCGAGCTTCCCGGAGTCGGCGTCGACGAGACGGCGCGGTCCGGCGGCGTCCGCGGCGGTGGAGGCCACATGCGGCAGCCACTTCGCCCATTCCCAGTCGTGCAGCCGGTCGTCCTTCACACACAGCACGATCCGCAGATCCGACGGCGAATGGAAGGTCGCGAGCTGGGTCAGCACCGCCCGCGCCGTCCCGAGGGTGTCGGGACGCCGACCGGACAGGCTGACCTGCGCGAACGAACGCAGCGACACCGCGACCGGGAGCCCGTCGACGGTCGAATAGGTCCGGATGAAGTGCTTGAGGTTCGTCGAGCACACCGGATCGAGGTCCTCCAGCGGCACGGTCTGCGGCGCCTTCAACGGCGTCGCGAGCCGCTGCGGCCCGGTCCCGACGCGGACCTGCCCGAACTGAGAGTCGGTCCGGCGGCGGTCCCACAGTTTCCCCGACTCGACATACGCCCAGAGATCCGCCGGATCGGGCTGCAGTGCCGCCATGGCCGCGCGCTGGTTGTCCGCGATGTCGCGGACCTGGCCGCGCAGACCGGTCAGGTAGCGCTGGTAGTCCCGGCGCTCCTCGTTGATCTGCGCTTTCTTGGCCGCGCCGCCGCGGCCCAGCGACATCACCACCATGCCCACCATCGCGGTGAGGAACAACGCGCCGAAGATATACGTCATCACCCCGCCGTCGCGTCCGATGTAGACGAACGACATGGCGCCCATGCCCAGCATCATCGGCATGAACATCAGCAGCTGCATGGCTCCGCCGGAGGAGCCCTTCGGCAGCATCGGCGGGGATTGCAGCACGATTTCACCGGGCTGCTCGCCCAGGACCGGCAGGCGGTCGCGAGTGGCGCTCATCAGGGTCTTTCTGGCCGCTTGTGGGTAATCCTGCCGATCATTCTGGCCACTCGTGCCGCCCCCGCGGTGGGTACTTTTGCCGTCCGCTCGTGTCTGGTGACGAACTTACGCTGCTGGAACAGGCGCAGACGTGGGGGAACGAGAAAAGGAGAACCATGGTCGGCACGGGCGAGTACCGGGCGGAGCCCGAGGCCATGCGCTCGGCGGTCGGGAACCTGGGCGGCATCATCATGCAGGGCATCAATGTCGTCGCCGACCTCGAACGCACCGTCCTGCAGCCGATGTCGTTCGCCACGTTCGGCAGCGCGGTGGCGGCGGCCAACACGGCCATGCAGAGCCAGCAGGTGGTCGCGGTCCGCACCCTGCTGCAACTGCTGCAGCAGATCAACGGCTTCATCAAGAGCAGTGCCGACGCCTACCAGGCCGCCGACGAGGCGGTCGCGGGCGGCTACGGCGGCCGTCCCGGTGGCGGCGCGGGTTCGGGGTCTTCGTCGATCTGGGGGAACTCGCACGCGGCAGAACTGGCGACGCTGGCCATCAACGACAGCGCCGGGAGCAACGGCGAACCGTCGTCGGTCGGGAACGTCCTGCGCTACCTGGGGGACGCGCGGCTGGGGCAGCTCGGCGACCACCCGATCACCGACGCGCGGTTCCACGGCGTCTCGGACTTCAACGACTGGCTGGCCGGTGACGCCGACAACCAGGCTCGGGTCGGCGTCATCGAGGTCTACGCCGGTACCGCGCGCAACTTCGGCGACGTGCCGGGCGGGGTGCACAGCGGCGACGTCGTCGTGGTCGAACCGCTCCTGTTCTCCGACCGCAAACCGCTCATCGCCATCGCCGGAGAAGGCGGGCAGCTCTACAACCACGGACTGATCGACGCGGACATCAACGGCCTCGCCAAGGTCAGCGTCTACCGCCCGGCGTCCGTCTGACTTCCGGCCTGAGGAGCGAGGTTCCATGCTGACTTACCCGAATTCCAGTGCGATGGACGCCACGGCGTCCTCGGGCGGGCCGATCACCATCCTGCCGCAGATCCTGACCGGGCAACCGGAACAGATCGCGAAGCACGTACTCGAGGTGCTCAAGAAGGCCAACGAGTTCCTCACCATGTACAACGAGGTGACGAAGGCCGCCGAGCAGCTGAAGAAGATCTGGTCCGGCGGCGCGTCGGACTCCGCGATGAAGAAGATCACCGATTCCCTGAACTCGCTGACCAAGATCGTCCAGGTCGTGCAGAAGGGCGCCGAGCTGCTCGGCATGGCCGGGACGCTGATCAAAACCGCACAGACGGCTTACAAAGCCGTGGTCTCGGCGGTGAACCCGACGGTCGCGGGCCTGATGTCGAATCCGTGGACCTACGGTGCCGCCGTCGCGCTTTCCACCGCCACCAGTGCTTCGCTGCGCGCGTTCATCACCGCGATCGGCGCTCTGCTGAAGGCACTGGGCGTGGTCGACCTCGCGAACCAGATCACGCAGATCGCCACCATCATCGGTGAGGTCCAGAAACTGTTCGGGCACAGCGATCCCGGCAACGGTTCGGCGGGCAACGCGGCCGTCTCCGGGACACCGGTCACCCACCCGCAGGCGCCGGGTCCGGTCGCCAGCGGCGCGGGACAGGCCGCGGTCGGCGGCCCCGGTGGCGGTGCGGGCGGTGGCTCGGGCTCCGGCGGCTCGGGCGGCGGCACGACGCCGGGCGAGACCCCGCCGTTCACCCAGTACCGGCCGCCCGCCCTGGGCGGCAACGGCGCCCAGGGCAACTGGCCGGGCGGCGCCGACTCCTGGATCCCGGTGGACAGACCGGCAGGCGGCGGGTCGGCCCCCGGTTCGAACGGCTCCCTGCCGGGTGCGGGGGCGGGCAACGGGAACCAGGTCACCATCACCACCGACCTGAGCACCGGCCGCTCGACCGTGCAGGCGCCGGGCGGGCAGGACATCGATATCGACATCGACCTGAACTACGGCGGCAAGCACTTCGAACAGCACATCGACATCGACGTAGACAACGCTGTGGCTGACTCATCGACCAAGGGCAGGTAACCGTGTCGGGGAGCGGTGTGGTCGACGCGTCGGGCGTCGTCAGCTCGATACTGTCGAATTACCGGCGGCTCGTGGTCGAGTACCAGCGACGGGTCACCGGTGACCCGTCGGCGCTGAACGCGGCCGGGCAGCGGTGCGGCGAGCGGGCGTCGACGGTTTCCGGCCGGGCGGACGAGATCGGCAAGGCGGCGAAGGCGCTCAACGCGTCCTGGGAGGGGGACGCCTACACCGCGTTCTCCACCGCGGCGGCGAAACTGAGCCAGGAACTCGGCGAAATCGGCACGAAGCTGACCGACCAGTCGAACCGGCTGCGGGCGGGCGCGCAGGCCCTGCAGGGCGCGAAGTCCTGTGTGGACTCGATCCTCGCGCAGTTCGACCAGTACGCCGCGCAGCTCACCAGCCAGGCGCGGACGGCGAACGCGAACGCGGTCAACGCGTTCATCTCCGCCGCCCGGCAGCTCGGCGAACGCGCCGCGCAGGCCGCACAGGAGATCGCCGACGAACTGAGCGAGGAGCTCGCGCGGCTGTTCCCGCCAGAAGGCGCCGGCCGGATCGAGCACGAACTCGGCAAATGGGGCCGCGGCCCGCTGTACTGGCTCAACGGTGAAGCACTCGACGGCCGCAAGCGGCCGCGGTCGCATCCTTCGTGGTTCGGCAATTCCGGGTGGAAGAAGCTCACCTGGGACGGTCTCGAAGGCACACGCGCCCCGCGTGCCGGCGACACCCCGTTCGGCAGGCCGAAGCCGGAAGGCCTGCGTGACAAGGCCTGGAACAGCACCGAGATCACCTATGCCAAGTGGAAGCAGGAGCAGGACGGCTTCACCCCGGGATGGGACGCCAAGGTCTCCTCGCAGGGCTGGGACCTCAAGGCGTCCGGGCACGCCGAACTGGCCGCCTTCAAGGAAGAACTCGAAGGCAAGAAGGAATGGGGCGTCGCTTCGGGCAGCGCCAAGGGGACCGCGTTCGTCGGCGGCGAGGTGAACGGTTCCCTGCAGGCCGGCGCGCACGGTGTCGGCGTGCACGCCAACGCCTTCGTCGGCGGTAAGGTCGAGGGCGAACTCGCCGCGGACGTCGCGGGCATCGGCGTCGGCGCGAGCGGCACCCTCCAATATGGACTCGGCGCGCAGCTCGACGGCCAGGCCGTCTACGACGCCGGGCACATCAAGGTCAACTTCAAGGCGGGTGTCGCGCTCGGCCTCGGTGCCGGGATCGGCGCGAAGATCGACATCGACCTGCCGAAGATCGCGGACACCGTCGGCGAGTACGGTGGCGCCGCCGTCGACGCGGTCAGCGGCGCGGCGGGCCAGGCGGCCGACGCCGTCGGCGAGGCATGGGACGACGCGGTCTCCTACGTGGGCACGTGGTGACAGGGATGAGCGAACCGATGACGCAGGACCGGGTTTCCCTCCCGCTCGGCTTCGACATCCCCGAGGGCTGGGTGCCGGTCGAACCCGCCTCCGTCGGCGCCGAGGGCGCGGTCTTCGTGGCCGTGCACCCGGGACCGGCCGGGGAGTTCACCCCCAACATCACCCTGAGCGTCGGGCAGCGGCCCGACCAGGCGCAGATCACCGACATCGCCGACGAGGCCGTCGAACGCCTCGGCCGGACCATGGCCGCGCTCGAAGTGGTGCGGCGCAAGGTGATCGGCACCGGGATGGCGCCGGGGGTGACGCAGGTGCTGCGCGTCCGCACCGGCGAGGGGCAGGATCTCGTCCAGACGCAGGTGCAGCTGACCGTGCCCGGCGCGAGCCCGGCCGACCGGATGATCCTCGAGATCGCCTGCACCGCGACGCCCGAGGCGGCCCGAGGCCTCGGCGACGACTTCCGGCGGTTCGTGGGCAGTGTCCACGTCCGGCGGGATATCACCGCAGATGAAGGAGAAGACTCGTGAGCACCGACCCCTACGCGATGCCGGATATGGACGAGTTGCTGGACCAGGTCCGCAAGCAGACCGAAGAGGTGCAGCGCATCCAGCGTTCGGTCGAGGCGATGGAGGTCAAGGCGCACTCGCGGCAGAACGAGGTCACCGTCGTGCTGCGCGGTGACGGCCGGTTCACCTCGGTCGACATCGACCCGCGTGCGCTGCGCCAGTACGACGCGCGCAACCTCTCGGAGATCGTGCTGGAGGCGGTCAACAACGGGCTGCAGAAACTGGCCGAGGCCAGCAGCGCCAAATTCGCCCCGGTCATCGAGTCCGCCAAGTCGATCGAAGCATGACGGCCGCGATCGCGGGCTCCACCCGGCGCGTCACGGTGGTGACACCGAGGGCGCGTGTCGACGTGGCGCTGCCGCAGCAGAGCACGTTCGCCGAACTCGTCCCGCAGCTCGTGCGGCTCGCGGGTGCTTCGGGGCAGGCGTCGGCCGAGCATCCGGGATGGGTGTTGTCGAGGCTCGGCGGCGCTCCGCTCGCGCTCGGCCTCACGGTCGCCGCGGCGCAGGTGCGCGACGGGGAGGTGCTGCATCTGACCCCGCGGGAACGCCCGCGGGGTCCGCTGCTGTTCGACGACGTCGTCGACTCGATCGCCAGCGTCGCCGAGGCGGGCACGGGCCGGTGGGGGCCGGGGGTCGCGCGCAAGGCGGGCATCGTCGCGTCCGTGGTGCTGCTGCTCGCCGGTGGCCTGCTGGTGCAGGCGGCCGCGTCCGGCAGTGTGCTGGCGCCGATCGGGACCGGCCTGCTCGCGCTGGTGCTGGTGCTCGGCGGCGGTGCGCTCAGCCGCGCCTACGGTGACGCGCAGGCCGGTGCCGCCGGCGCGCTCGCCGGGGTCGGCGCGGCACTGCTGGCCGGGATGTCGATCCTGGCGCCGCATCCGCTGTTCTCGCTCTCGGCCGGACCGCTGGCCGCCGGGCTCGCGGTCGTGACCGTCTACGGCGTGATCGCGGCCGTTTCGGTGGCGGACCGGCTGCCGTGGTTCGTCGCGGTCACCGTGTCGGCCGGGCTCGGCGCGATCACCACCGCCATCGTCCTGCTGGCCGACGTCCGCGCGGTCTCGGCGGCCGCCGTGGTCGCCGTGGTGGCGACGGCGCTGGCCGCGGTGGCGCCGATGATGGCGCTGAGGCTCGGGAGGCTCCCGCTGCCCCGGGTCCCGGACGACATGGACGCGTTCCGTGCCGACGAGAACCCGTCATTCGGCGAGGACATGGTCGGCGGGACCACGTACGCGCAGGCGTTGCTGACCGGGCTGCTCGTCGCGCTCGGGCTCACGGTGGTCTCCGCGTGCGTCGTGCTGGCGTCGTCCGGCGGGGCCTGGGAAGCGGGGCTCTGCGCGCTGCTGGGCCTGGCGCTGATGTTGCGCTCGCGTGCGTTCGCCGGCCGTTCGCAGCGTCTCGTGCTGATCGGCTTCGGCGCGGCGGCCCTGGCCGCGGCCGGGTTCTGGCTCGCCGCGGGCGGGCCGCGTTCGTTCGTGTTCGGCGCGGGCTGCGCCGTCGTCGTCGCGGCGGGTATCTGTCTCACCTACGCGACGCGTGTCGCGAAGGGACGCCGGTCTCCTTACTGGGCACGGACTCTCGACATCGTCGAGTTCCTGGTGCTGCTCTCGCTGATCCCGTTCGTCGGCATGATCGCCGGTGTCTACGAGGCCGTGCGCGGCTGATTCTCCCCTTGTGCCATTGGTCCTCTGGTTGCGGTCCTCGCGTGTGCAAAGGACCGCGACCAGAGGACCAATGGCGAGGAAGTTTACGTCCGTGAAGGACTCCTTCCCTACCCTCAGAGAGGAAAGGAATCCTCCACGGACCGTCCCCTCAGTCCTCCAGCGCCAGCGGCAGGGTCCGCCGGACCGCCGCCGCGTGTCGTCCGTGCAGCGGGGTCACGGCGATCCCGCCGGGCCGCACCGCCGCCGCCCCCGGTCGTCCGCCGACCCGGATGGTCACCTCGGACTTCTCCCGCCCGCCGGGGGTCCGGCCCAGCGTGTACGACGTCGCGGTGAACGCCGATCCCGGCACGTGAAGATCCAGTGTCCGCGCGAGATCCCGCCCGGACAGCGGCCGGTAGCAGACCTGCGAAGCGCCACCCCAGTCCCACGAACGCCAGCCGTTCACCGGCACGTCCTGGCCGCTGCCGAGCGCGACACGGAGTTCTTCGGCCACCTCACCGGCTTCGAGCACGGTGCTTTCGAAGCCCGCTTCGGCCAGCGAGCCCATCAGTGCCAGCGCCGCGCAGGCGGTGCTCCGCAACGCGCCCAGTTCACCGCCACCCCTGGCCAGCGCCGCGATCGGCGCGTCCTCGGGGCGGTAGCGCACGGCGAGCCAACGGATCCGGAGCACCGACTGTCCATTGGGGACGGTCCAGGTCAGCAGTTGCGCGCTGGACAGCGGGATCCCGGTGCCGCGGTAGGCCTCGCGCAGGATGCCGACCAGGACGTCCGGGCCGGGCGAGACGGCGCCGACGGTGAGCCGCACGATGGCACTCCAGCCGTCGCCGACCTCGGCGACACCGAAGCGGTTGCCCGCGCGGTCGACGTGCTGGCGCACCCGGACGGGACCGGCCAGCCGGTGCAGCGGATCGGGCACCTTGTCCTTGTCGCGGCGCTTCAGCCGGTAACCGGCCCAGGTGAGCAGCCAGCCCGCGGCGTGGCGCCCGGCGAAGCGGATCGACGTCGTGAGCACGAGAACGGCGGCCGCGGCGGTGGTGCTGATCCACGCGGCCCGCGGGACGCCGTCGACGGTGAAGGCCAGCAGGACGGCGATCCCGGCGATCTCCCAGAGCGCCGCCTGCAAGGGGCGGACGGGCAACAGCCAGGGCAGCGGCGCCGTACC
This sequence comes from Amycolatopsis sp. cmx-4-19, assembly GCA_049998115.1. Lineage (GTDB taxonomy): Bacteria > Actinomycetota > Actinomycetes > Mycobacteriales > Pseudonocardiaceae > Amycolatopsis. The sequence goes on from JAEBEO010000002.1 coordinate 560,347, forward strand.
CGCGGTGCCGACTTCGGCGGCCTGGCGGGACGTCGCGGGCGCCGGGGCTTCAACCGACAAGGAATTCCCCTCCTCCGTGCACGCGCACGACGGTAATCGCGTCCCACGCGGGGGAGGGGCGTAAAAATTACCCTCACCGCGAACGTGGGCGGAACCTAACGTGATGAGCCTTCGGACGGGTGGGTACGAACGGCGGGGGACGGGAGCGTGTGGACGCAGCGGGACCAGATCCAGGCCTACCAGTTCCTCCGCAGGAGGCTGGTGTCGGCACTGGTCTCGGCGGACGCCAACCATCCCGTGGCCCCGAGCCGCAGGCTGGTCATCGGCACCCTGTGCGGCCTCGGCGTGGCACTGCTGGTCACGGCCGTCTTCGGCGTCATCGGCCTGCTTAAACCCTCCGGCGGTAAGGACTGGCTGGCCGGCGGCAAGGTGATCGTCGAGGAGAACACCGGCGCCCGGTACATCCTCGGCCAGGACGGCGCGCTGCATCCCGTGCTCAACTACGCCTCGGCGCGGTTGCTGGCCGGTGGCAACGGCGACGCCACGGTGACCGTCCCGCCGGACAAGCTCGCGAAGGCCCCGCGCGGCGCCCAGATCGGCATCCCCGGCGCCCCTGACTCCCTGCCCGCGGCCGCGGCGCTGGTCGGCGCGCAGTGGACCAGTTGCTCGCGCACGACGCAGGACGCCCCCGCCTCGGCCGAACCGGCGACGACCCTGCTGCTCGGCGCGCCCGCGTCCGGGATCGACCTGCCGAGGGACCAGGCCATCGTGGTCCGTGTCCCCGAGGGGGAGCGCTTCCTCGTGACGGCGGGGCGCCGCTACAAGCTCACCGCGGACGCCGCCGCCGCACTGCAGTTCGACGGCTACCCGGCGATCGCGGTGTCCTCGCGCTGGATCGGCACCGTCGCGGCCGGACGCGACCTGGCCTACCGCGCGGTCGAGGACGCGGGCCGTCCCGGCCCGAAGGTCGGCGGCACCCAGACGAAGGTCGGTTCCGTGCTCGGCGTCGTCGACGCGATGGCCTCGCCCGGCGACGCGACGACGTACTACCTCGTCCGCGCCGAAGGGCTCGAACCGATCGGCCAGACCGAGGCGAGCCTGCTGATCAACACGCCGGAGAACGCGGACGCCTACAGCGGCGTCCCGGCCCCGGTCGCGGTGCGCGCGGCCGACGTCGCCGCGGTGCCGAAGGTCGGCGCGCCCAGGGCGGGCGGAGCCGATCCGGCGGACTATCCGGACCGGATCCCGCGAAAAGCGCCCGTTACCGGACAGTCCGTGACGCTATGCGCACAGGGTTCTCGAATCGTTATCTCCGCACAGGTCCCGTTGCCGCAAGGTGCGAAGGCGATACCGGTGACGGCGCGGACGGACGCGTTGGTCGCCGACGAGGTTTTCGTGCCTCCGTCGGGCGGCGCGGTGGTGACGGAATCCGGTTCCGGAACGGTCTACGTCGTGACCGACACGGGGCTGAAGTACCCGGTGGCGAGCAGTGAGGCACTCGCCTCCCTCGGGTACGGCCAAGCCGAACGGCTGCCGGTTCCGAATGGGTTGCTGGCCTTGGTGCCACGAGGGCCCGCGCTGGATCCGGCGCTGGCCGGGCGGACGGTGTCGGTGACGGGTGGGACGGGGTGAGCGGAACGGTGCGGATGATCCAGGACAGGCCGGTGACGGACCGCGTCAACGTCGCGGTGATCGAAGACCACCCGTTGTACCGGCACGCGGTGGTCCGCGTGCTCAGCGAGGCGCCGGACATCGAACTCGGCGCGGTGGTCGACTCGGTCGCGCGGTTCCACGTCCACCAGCAGCCCGCGGGCAGCGTGGTGCTGCTCGACCTCGGCCTGCCGGGGATCGCCGGCGCGGCGGCCGTGTTCCAGGTGTGCGAACTGGGGCACCACGTGCTCGTGGTGTCGGCGCAGGCGGAATCCGAACAGGTGCTCGGCGCGATCGCCGCCGGTGCCAAGGGTTTCCTGTCCAAGGACGTGGACGTCGACGAACTGCTGATCGCGATCAAGACGGTCGCGCAGGGCCGGGCCTACGTTTCCGCGGTGGTGGCCGGAATGATCATCAAGGACAACGCCGACCGCCCCGCGCCTGCCCCGGACGTCGCGCTCTCCGCGCGGGAGAAGCAGGTCCTGCGGCTGGTCGCGGCGGGCGAACGCGACGTCGACATCGCCCGCATCCTGGGCATCGGGGTCCGGACGGTCCGCGGTTACCTGGACCGGATCCGTGACAAACTCGGAGAGAGAAGGCGGGCCGGTCTGGTCCGCAAGGCCATCCAGCTCGGGCTCGCGTCTCCGCCGGAGGTGCCCGGCCCGTCGCGGCCGGTCGTGCCCCGCGACGACGCGGGCGGATTCGAAGGACGCCGGTGAACGCAGACGAGCAGCCGAAACGCAGCACGCCGATCAACGTCGGGGTGATCGAAGATCATCCGCTGTACCGGGACGCCGTCGCGCGTGTCCTCACCGAAGCACCCGACATCGCGCTGGGCGCCGTCGCCGACTCGGTCGCGCGGTTCGCGGTCCAGGAGCAGCCGCCGGGCAGTGTCGTCGTCCTCGACCTCAAGCTGCGCGGCGTCCAGGACGCCGCGGCGGTGCTGGAAGTGGGGCAGATGGGGCACAAGGTGCTCGTGGTCTCCGCACACGCCGAACAGCCCGAGGTGCTGGGCGCCATGCAGGCCGGTGCCAAGGGCTTCCTGTCCAAGGACGTCGACGGCGACGAACTCCTGCGCGCCATCCGCACGATCGCCGAGGACAACGCGTACGTGTCCCCGACGCTCGCCGGGATGATCATCCAGGACAGCGAAGACCGGCACGCCGGACCCAAGATCGTTTTGTCCGAACGGGAAAAGCAGGTCCTGCGGCTGGTCGCGGCGGGCGAACGCGACGTCGACGTCGCCGAGATCCTGAACATCAGCGTGCGGACGGTGCGGTCCTATCTCGACCGGATCCGGGACAAGACCGGGGAACGGCGGCGGGCCGGTTTCGTGCGGGTGGCGATCCGCGAGGGACTGCTGCGCTGACCGGAGGGGCCTTCACGCGGTGCGAGCGGCACCGCCGCTTCCCGCTTTCGCACCACGCCAACTCGGCCTCTCACCGGAGCCGCGGCCCCGAGAAGTTCACCCGCAGCGTGTACACCGAACTCGTCGCCGTGACGAACAGGTCGTTCCGCCGCGGCCCGCCGAACGTGAGGTTCGAACAGACCTCCGGCATCCGCAGCTTCCCGATCCGCGTCCCGTCCGGCGCGAAGCAGTGCAGCCCGTCGTGCGCGGCCGCCCACACCCGGCCGTCGGCGTCCAGGCGTACGCCGTCGAAGACCCCCGCGTCACAGGTCGCGAAGACCTCGCCACCGCCGAGTGTCCCGCCGGACACCGAGAAGACCCTGATGTGGCTGGGCTTCTGCCGCGTGTCGACGATGTAGAGCAGTGACTCGTCCAAGGAGAACGCGAGTCCGTTCGGGCGCGAGAAGTCGTCGGCGACGATCCGCACGGAGCCGTCCACCGGGTCGGCACGATAGACGTGACAAGCGCCGATCTCGCTTTCGGCCTGATGCCCTTCGTAGTCGCTTTCGATCCCGTAGCTGGGGTCGGTGAACCAGATCGCGCCGTCCGAGGATTCGACGACGTCGTTGGGGCTGTTGAACCTCTTGCCCCGGTAGGTCTCCGCGAGCACGGTGGTCGTCCCGTCGTGCTCGGTGCGCGTCACCCGGCGGCCACCCTGTTCGCAGCTGACGAGCCTGCCGAGGCGGTCGACCGTATGCCCGTTGTGGAACCCGGCGGGTTCGCGGAACACGCCGACGGCACCCGTGGTCTCGTCCCAGCGCAGGACGCGGTCGTTCGGGATGTCGCTGAAGACCAGGTACCGGCCCGCCGGGAAGTACGCGGGCCCCTCGGTCCACCGGCAGCCGGTGTGCAGCCGGTGCATCCATTCGTCGCCGTTGAGGCGGGCGAACCGTTCGTCGAGGACCTCGAACTGTGCCTTGACCTTGTCCATGGAACCCCCAGTGAGCCGAATGAAGTCCGGCGATCATCATGAACCGCCGAACCTGGCGCGTGTCATCGCGGGCCCGGCGTCGCTTCGAGCGCTCCGTGGACGCTAAAGGCGACGGTTCGCCAGCGCTCCCGTCGCCGCACGGGCCTTCCCGCTGACCACCGGATCCACGTCGACGACCACCGTCCCCGGTCCCGCGCCGAGCTGCGCGTGCACCCGCCCGAAGCCGTCGGACACCGTCGAGAAGCCGATCCCGGTCGGCGCCTTCGGATTCACCCGAGTCCCGCTCGCGGCCGGGTCGGCCTGCCCGCAGCCGAGCACCCAGCAGCCGGAGTCGAGCGCGCGGGCGCGCACCAGGACCTCCCACTGCTCGCGTTTGCCCTCGCCCGCGCCCCACGACGCCGGTACCAGCACGATGTCGGCGCCGTCGTCGGCCAGCTTCCGGAACAGCTCCGGGAAGCGGAGGTCGTAACAGGTCGCGAGACCGAACGTGACCCCGTCGACCTCGAAGGCGACGGGTGCCGTCCCGGGCGCGACCGTGTCGGATTCGGCGAACCCGAACGCGTCGTACAGATGGATCTTGTGGTAGCCGAGGTGATGTCCGGCGCCGGTGGCGAGCAGGGTGTTGCGCACGCGCCCGTCGGGGGACGGCGTGAACATGCCCGCGACGATCACGACACCGTGCTCTTCCGCGACGGACGCCACAGTGGACGCCCACGGTCCGTCCAACGGTTGCGCGAGCGGTTTCAGCGGGACGCCGAAGCGCGCCATCGCCGCCTCGGGGAAGACCACGATCCGCGCGCCGCCTGCGGTCGCGGCCGCCACGCCTTCGCGAATCAGCTTCAGGTTCGTTTCGGGATCCTCGGCCGCTGTGAGCTGGCACAACCCGATCCGCGGCACGGCGGCCTCCCTCATCGTGGGATCGCTGGTCACCACCCCAGTGTGCCTGCTCGGGGCGATCGGGCCACCTCGTACCCTTGACCCATGCTGAACCGTACCGACCTGCGTGGACAGGTCCCGTCCGTTGCCGAACTCAGGAGCACGCTCCCGCGTGCCGAGTACGACGTGGACGCGGCGCTGCATCACGTGCGGCCGGTGGTCGAGGCGGTCCGCGATCGCGGCGTCGAGGCGGTCCTCGAGTACACCGAGAAGTTCGACAAGGTCCGTCCGGCGGGCGTGCGCGTCGCCGCCGCCGAGCTCACCGGTGCGCTGGAGAACCTGGACCCGGCCGTCCGCGAGGCACTGGAGGAGTCCATCCTCCGCGCCAGGAAGGTCCACGGCGACCAGCGCCGCCAGGACGTCACCACGGAGGTCGTCGACGGCGGCACCGTCACCGAACGCTGGATCCCGGTGGAGCGCGTCGGGCTGTACGCGCCGGGCGGGCTCGCCGTGTACCCCTCGACCGTGGTGATGAACGTCGTCCCGGCACAGATCGCCGGCGTCGGCACCCTCGTGCTGGCCTCGCCGCCGCAGGCCGCGTTCGGCGGTCTCCCGCACCCGACGATCCTGGCCGCCGCCGAACTGCTGGGCGTCGACGAGGTGTGGGCCGTCGGCGGCGCGCAGGCCGTCGCGCTGTTCGCGTACGGCGGCACCGACACGGACGGTACCGCGCTGGAGCCGGTCGACATCGTCACCGGGCCCGGCAACATCTACCTCACCGCGGCCAAACGGCTGCTGCGCGGCATCATCGGCATCGACTCCGAGGCCGGTCCGACCGAGATCGCGATCCTCGCCGACGAGACGGCCGACCCGGTGCACGTCGCCGCCGACCTGATCAGCCAGGCCGAGCACGACCCGCTCGCCGCGAGCGTCCTGGTGACCACTTCCGAGGAACTCGCCGACGCGGTCGACAAGGAGGTGAGCGTCCGCGCCGCCGCGACCAAGCACGCCGAGCGCGTCGCGGAAGCCCTGGGTGGCAAGCAGTCCGGCATCATCCTGGTATCCACCGTGGACGAGGGGATCCGCGTCGTCGACGCGTATGCCGCCGAGCACCTGGAGATCCAGACCGCCGACGCGCGAGCGGTGGCGGCCCGGGTGCGCAACGCGGGCGCGATCTTCGTCGGGGCGTACGCGCCTGTCTCGCTCGGCGACTACTGCGCCGGGTCGAACCACGTCCTGCCGACCGGCGGGTTCGCGCGGCACTCGTCCGGCCTTTCGGTGCAGAGCTTCCTCAAGGGCGTGCACGTCGTCGACTACAGCGAGGACGCGCTGCGCGAGATCGCCGGCCGCGTCGTCGCGCTGGCCGACGCCGAGGACCTGCCCGCGCACGGCGAGGCCATCACGGCGCGGTTCGAGGGGGAGCGGGCATGACCATCGGCGAGGAGATCACGCTCGACGCGCTCCCGCTGCGGGAGGACCTGCGGGGCAAGACGCCGTACGGCGCACCGCAGCTGGACGTGCCGATCCGGCTCAACACCAACGAAAACCCGTACCCGCCGCCGGACGCGCTGGTGGCCGACGTCGCCGAGGCCGTCCGCGCCGAGGCCGCGTCGCTGCACCGCTACCCGGATCGCGACGCCGTCGCGCTGCGGCAGGACCTGGCGGACTACCTCGCGGTGTCCACCGGCGTGCTGGTCTCGGAGTCGAATGTCTGGGCCGCCAACGGATCCAACGAGATCCTGCAGCAGATCCTCCAGGCCTTCGGCGGTCCGGGCCGGTCGGCGCTGGGCTTCGAGCCGTCGTACTCGATGCACCCGATCATCTCGGCGGGCACCCGCACCGACTGGCTGCCGGTGCCTCGCCGCGCCGATTTCTCGCTGGATACCGAGACGGCGGCCGCGCTGGTGCGCGAACGCCGTCCGGACATCGTCTTCGTGACCAGCCCGAACAACCCGACCGGCGGCTCGATCCCGTTCGGCGAGCTGCGCGGGCTGCTCGAAGCGGCGCCGGGCATCGTCGTGGTGGACGAGGCTTACGCGGAGTTCTCGTCGCAGCCGAGCGCCGTCGGACTCGTCGAGGAGTACCCGTCCCGGCTCATCGTCTCGCGCACGATGAGCAAGGCGTTCGCGTTCGCGGGCGGGCGGCTCGGTTATCTGGCGGCGGCGCCCGCGATCGTCGACGCACTGCAGCTCGTGCGGCTGCCGTACCACCTTTCGAAGCTCACGCAAGCCGCCGCGCGGGCGGCGTTGCGGCACGCGGACGCCACCCTCGCGTCGGTCGCGAGACTCGCGGCCGAACGCGACAGGGTGGTGGAATCGTTGCTGGGCTTGGGATTCACGCCGGTCCCGAGCGACGCGAACTTCGTCCTCTTCGGACGGTTCGCGGACGCCCCGGCGACCTGGAAGTCCTATTTGGACAACGGTGTGCTGATCAGGGACGTCGGCATCGAAGGACACCTGAGGGTGACCATCGGGACGCCGGAGGAGAACGACGCCTTTCTCGAGGCCAGCAAGGAGGTGCCGCGATGAGTCGCGTCGGCAAGGTGGATCGCACCACCAGGGAATCGTCCATTTCGGTCCAGCTCGACCTGGACGGCACGGGGCAGGTGGAGATCGACACCGGTGTCCCGTTCTACGACCACATGCTCACCGCGTTCGGCGTGCACGGTTCGCTCGACCTCAAGGTGGCGGCGACCGGTGACGTGCACATCGACGCGCACCACACCGTCGAGGACACCGCGATCGTGCTCGGCCAGGCGCTACGGCAGGCACTCGGCGACAAGAGCGGCATCCGCCGCTTCGGCGACGCCTGGATCCCCATGGACGAAACCCTCGCGCACGCCGCGATCGACGTCTCCGGGCGTCCGTATTGCGTGCACCTGGGTGAGCCGGAGCAGTTCACCAGCTTCACCATCGGCGGGAACTACCCGTTCGTGCTGACGCGGCACGTGTTCGACTCGCTGTCGTTCCACGCGCAGATCGCGCTGCACGTGCGCGTGCTCCACGGCCGGGACCCGCATCACATCGCGGAGGCCGAGTACAAGGCCGTCGCACGCGCCCTGCGCGCGGCGACCGAACCGGACCCGCGGGCCGGCGGAATCCCCTCCACGAAGGGCGTTCTCTGATCTCCTGCGGTTAGTCGGGGGTCGTGAGTGGCAAGTGTCGTTCTAACGACCCGAAACACTCACGACCCCCGGAACCCGGCGGGCTGGGGTGAGCGGCCGTGTGGCAGGGTGGCGGAGGTGAGCAACTCGACCATCGCCGTGCTGCTGTTCGCGCTGGGCGGCTTCCTGATCGGCGGCGTCTACGCGACCTGGAAGAGCGTCAAGTTCATCGCCGTCGTGCTGGGCCTCGGGGCTCTCCTGGCGATCGGCGGCGCCATCGCCTGGCTGGCGTAAGACAAGACTTCTGAAGTACCTGAAGGCCCCTTCCTTGCGCCTTGTGCGAGGAAAGGGGCCTTCAGGTACTCACTTGGCGACGTCGACCAGTTCGCGCCCGTCAGGCGAGTCGAGCTGCTTCGTGAGCTTCTCGCCTTCGACGTCGACATCGGGCAGCACGCGGTCCAGCCACTTCGGCAGCCACCACGCGCCGCGTCCGAGCAGCGACATCAGCGCGGGCACGATCGTCATCCGGATCACGAACGCGTCCACCAGCACCCCGAACGCGAGCGCGAACCCGATCGACTGGATCAGCGAAGACTCCGCGAGGACGAACCCGGCGAACACGCTGATCATGATCAGCGCGGCGGCGACCACGACGCGGGAGCCGTGCCGGAAGCCGGTGACCATCGCCTGCTGCGGGTCGGCGCCGTGGACGTACTCTTCGCGCATCCGCGTCACCAGGAACACCTGGTAGTCCATCGCGAGCCCGAACAGCACGCCGATCAGCAGGATCGGCAGCATGCTCATGATCGGCCCGGTCGTCTTCACCCCGAGCAGATCGGTGAGCCAGCCCCACTGGAACACCGCGACGACGGCGCCGAACGTCGCGACCACGGAGCCGAGGAAGCCCAGCGTCGCCTTCAGCGGGACCACGATCGAGCGGAACACCAGCATCAGCAGCAGGAACGCGAGCCCGACGATCAGCGCGAGGTAGGGCAGCATCGCGTCGGCGAGCTTCTCCGAGACGTCGATGTTCGCCGCGGTCTGGCCGGTCACCGCCAGCGAAGCGCCGGTGGCCGTGCCCAGTCCCGCGTCCAGCCCGCGGATGTCGCTGACGAGGTCTTCGGTCGCGGTGCTGCTCGGGCCACTCTTCGGAATGACGGTGAGCAGGGCCAGGTCACCGTCGCGGTTGACCTTCGGCGGGGTGACGATCGGGCGCTCGGGGAGCCCGCTGATCCCCGCGGTCGCCTGCTGGAGCGCGACCTGCCGGTCGGTGCTCCCCGCGAGGTCGACGACGATCACCAGCGGTCCGTTGGCGCCCTCGCCGAAGCTGCGGGCGACGGTGTCGTACGCCTCGCGCTGCGTGCTGCCGGGCGCGGCGGTGCTGTCGTTCGGCAGGCCGAGCTGCATGCTCGCGGCCGGGATGGCGACGATCGCGAGGCCGGCGAGCGCGGCGATCAGTACCGGGATCCGGCGGCGGGCCACGAACCGGGCCCAGCGCTCGCCGTGCGTCGTCGTGCTTTCCTTGCGGCGCAGGCGGATCTTGCCGCCTGCCAGTCTGGTGCCCGCGAACCCGAGGATGGCGGGCAGCAGGGTGAGCGCGATGACGACCGCGATCGCGACGGTGATCGCCGCGGCGACACCCATCTCGCCGAGGAACGGGATGCCGACGACGGTCAGGCCCGCCAGCGCGATGATCACGGTCAGCCCGGCGAACACCACGGCCGACCCGGCGGTACCCGTGGCGCGTCCGGCGGCTTCCTCCGGAGCGCGGCCGATACCGAGTTCGTGCCGATAGCGGGAGACGATGAAGAGCGCGTAGTCGATGCCGACGGCGAGGCCGATCATCAGCGCGAGCACCGGCGTGTTCGTGTTCAGTTCCAGGAAACCGGACGCGGTCGTGATCCCCGCCATGCCGATGCCGACGCCGATGAGCGCGGTCAGCAGCGGGATCCCGGCCGCGAGCAGTGAGCCGAAGGTGATGATCAGGACGACGGCGGCGACGGCGACACCGAGGCCTTCGGTGGCGTTCGTCGCGGGCATCGCCTGGACGGCGTCACCGCCGAAATCGACCGTGTACCCGGCCTTCTTCGCGGGATCCGCCGCGGCCATCAGGCCCTCGCGGTCGGCGTGGGTGAGTTCGAAGCCCGGCACGCGATAGCTGACCTGCGCCAGCGCGACATGCTTGTCGGGTGAGATCGCCTGCATCTGGAGCGGGTCGACCACTCCGGCGACCTTCGGCGCGTCCTTCAGCCTCGTCACGATGCCGGTGATGGCGGCCTTCCCCGGCTCCTGGGTGATGTCCTGGCCGTCGGGCGCCGAGATGACCACGCGGGCCGTCGCGCCACCGGCGGCCGCCTCCGGGAAGCGGTCCGCGAGCTGGTCGATCGCTTTCTGCGACTCGGTGCCGGGGATGGTCACCGAGTTCGAAAGCTGGCCGGACAGGGTCAGCGCCCCCGCGCCGAGCGCGACCAGGACGACGGCCCACGCCGCCGCCACCAGTGCCCGGCGCCGGAACGAGAACCGGCCGAGGCGGTACAGGAAGCTGGCCACAGAAGTCTCCCGTTCACTCGATCAGGTCCATTTCAAGCTAGCCGATCGGCTAGGGGCCTACAAGCCGATCGGCAAGTATGTGACTAGCCGCACGGCTAGTGCTGGTTTGGCTCGGCGGCTACGCTTGACGTAACCTCCGACCGCTGATCAAGGAGGGAACATGGACGTCGTCCACGCGGAGGACACCCGGACGCGGTTGCTCAACACGGCGCTGCGGTTGTTCACCGAACACGGCGTGGAAGGCACCTCGCTGCAGATGATCGCGGACGCGCTGGGGGTCACCAAGGCGGCCGTGTACTACCACTTCAAGACGAAGGCGGAGATCACCGAATCCGTCGCCGAGCCCGTGCTGCGCGAACTGGAGGGCATCGTCGACGACGCGCGCGCCCAGCGCACCCGCGGCGCGCAGATCGACCATCTGCTGGACGGGTTCGTCGATCTCGTGGTGCGGCATCGCGCGCTGGTCGCGCTGTTCTCCAGTGACCCCGGCATCGCCCGCGCGATCGAAAAGTCCGTGCACAGCTCGGAAAGTTTCAAGAACCGGCTGCTGGAGATCCTGGTCGGCCCGGATCCGGACGTCACCGCGATCGTGACCGCGCAAGTGCTGCTGGCCGGGCTCGCCGTCGCCGGCGGCTCGTTCGAGGTCGCCGCGCTCGACGACGAGACGCTGCGCGAAACGCTCCTCACCGTCGGCCGCAAGCTCTACAACCGCCCCCGCCGTCGCTCGTGACCGAATCGGCGCCGCGGGCGGCAGGCAAGCACGCGGCACGAGGACGGCGGGTCGACCACACCGGCTATCCGCCCGAGTGGAACGGGCTGTTCACCGTGGGCGTGTCGTCACCGCTGACGGGAATTCAGAAGCCGCCTTCCGAGGCGGGGCGCAGTTTCCCCGCTCCGGGGCCGAAACGGGACATCTGGTCGTCGGCGTTGTAGAGGCCGCAGCTGCGCAGGGAGAGGCAACCGCAGCCGACGCAACCGGTCAGCCTGTCGCGCAGACGCTGCAGCGCGTCGATCCGCGCGTCCAGCTCGTCCTGCCAGCCGCGGGAAAGCCGCGCCCAGTCGGCCTTGGTGGGCGCGTGGTCGCGGGGCAGGGTCTCCAGTGCCGAGCTGATGTCGTCCAGGCTGAGCCCCACGCGCTGCGCGGCCCGGATGAAGGCGATCCGGCGCAGCACCGAACGGGCGTACCGCCGCTGGTTGCCCGCCGAGCGCTCCGAGCTGATCAGCCCTTTGTCCTCGTAGAAACGCAAAGCCGTATGGGGCACGCCGCTGCGGTCGGCGACCTGTCCGATGCTCAGGTGTTCAGCCAATCTCGTCACGTCGCCAGGCTAGCCTTGACTTCGACTTAAGTCGAGGTTGCACGCTCGGTTCATGACCACCGACACGAAGACCGGCTACGAGGATCTGCCGAGGCTGATCTCGCTGATGACCGGGGACGAGAAGCACCAGGCCGCGGCGGAGTCCACTGTGGACGTCCTGTGGGTGCTCTACGACCGCGTGCTCGCCATCAGCCCGGAGACCATCCGCGACCCGGGCCGCGATCGCTTCCTGCTTTCGAAGGGCCACGGTCCGATGGCCTACTACGCGGTGCTGACGAAGAAGGGTTTCCTCCGCGAAGAGGAACTCGCCGACTGGACGTCGGCTGAATCGCGGCTCGGGCATCATCCCGATCGCGCCCGGCTGCCCGCCGCCGAGATCTCCAGCGGCTCGCTCGGCCACGGCCTCCCGCTGGCCATCGGCACCGTGTACGGCTTGCGCGCCAAGGGTTTCCGCGACGCCAAGGTGGTCACGCTCGTCGGCGACGCCGAACTCGACGAGGGCTCCAACCAGGAGGCCATCGCCGTGGCCGCACGGGCCGGGATGGCGCAGCTGACCGCCGTCGTCGTCGACAACTCCTCGGCCACCCACGGCTGGCCGGGCGGGCTCGCGCGCCGGTTCGAGGTCGAAGGCTGGGCGACGCGCACCGTCGACGGCCGCGACCACGAAGCGCTCCACGCCGCCTTCACCACCCCCCATCCGGACCGGCCGCTCGCCGTGGTCGCGACCGTCGAGCGAAAGGGCTGAACCCCGTGGACATGCGTGAAACCTTCCTCAAGGCCGCCGCCGAGGTCCTCGACACCGATCCGAACGTGGCCATCGTCCTCGCCGACATCTCTGCGGCACAGCTGGCTTTCGCCGCCCGCAGGCATCCGGACCGCGTGCTCAACGTCGGCATCCGCGAACAGCTGATGATGAGCACCGCGGGCGGGCTGGCGCTGGCCGGGATGCGCCCGATCGTCCACACCTTCTCGTCTTTTCTCGTGGAGCGGGCTTTCGAACAGGTCAAACTCGACCTCGGGCATCAGGACGTCGGCGCGGTACTGGTGTCCTCCGGCGCGTCCTACGACATGCCCACGGCGGGCCGGACGCATCAGGCGCCGGGCGACGTCGCGCTCATCGACACCCTGCCCGGCTGGACGATCCACGTACCGGGACATCCCGCGGAAGCGCGCCGGTTGCTGCTGGAGTCCATCCCGGGCAACGGGCGCGTCTATCTCCGGCTTTCCGCGCAGGAGAACGCGAACCCGCATCTGGGTCCCGGCCTGCAGACCTTGCGCGAAGGCCGTCACGGCGTCGTCGTGGCCGTCGGGCCGATGCTCGACCGGGTCGGGGAAGCCACCGCAGACCTCGACGTGACCGTGCTCTACACCTCGACGATCCGGCCGTTCGACGCCGCCGGACTGCGCCAGGCCCTCGCGGCCGCGGGCACCACCGACGTCGTGCTGGTCGAGCCGTACCTCGCGGGGACGTCGGCGCACGCGGTGTCGGACGCGTTGTCCGGGACACCGCACCGGTTGCTCGCCCTCGGGGTCCGGCGCGACGCCGAAGTGCGGATCTACGGCGAAAGGGCCGACCACGACCTCGCGCACGGTCTCGACGCCGGTTCGATCGCCTTGTCGGTCAAGGAATTCCTCCGCTAGCTTCGGGGAATGCCTGCCATCCGCCCGCTCGCGCTCGGGGTCATCCGCCGGGGCGACGATCTGCTCGTGTTCGAAGGCCGTGACGACGTCAAGGGGGAGACCTATCACCGTCCGCTCGGCGGCGGGATCGAGTTCGGGGAGACCGCCGTCGAAGCGCTCCACCGTGAGTTCCGGGAAGAACTGGAGGCCGAGCTGAGCGGGGTCGAGCAGATCGCCGTGCTGGAGAACGTGTTCACCTTCGAGGACCGGCCCGGGCACGAGATCGTGTTCCTGTTCACCGCCGACCTCGTCGACAAGACGTTCTACGAGCGCGACGAGGTCGGCGTCGTCCTCGACGACGACAACGCGCGGGTGCACTGGCTCCCGTTGAAGGATGTCCTCGACGGTAAGGCGATCCTCCATCCGGAGGGACTCTTGGAGCTCCTTTCAGCGCAGCCGTGACCGCGGGGTCGGCGTGAGCTCCAGCTGCTGCCAGGGCCGCTTCAGCCGTCCGGCGAGGTCCGCACCGGCCCGGTCGAGCTGTTCCCGGTGCGCGGCCAGGGCTTCGGCGCTCGCGAACCGGGAGAACCAGACGAACACCGTCTCGTTCTCGCGGACCGGCAGGCGGGGGAAGGTGTTCTCGGCGGGTTCGGTCTCGAAGTGGCCGAAGGTGTCCACCCCGGATTCCCGCAGCGCCGGGTCCACGGTGTCGGCGAAGTACTCGGAGAATTCCTTCACCGGCCCGGCCGGGTGGCACACCGTCACCACCACCCGGGAACCCCCCGTGCCGGTGACCCCGGGGGCGGGGAAACCAGGCCCGGACGGCCGCAGCAGCAGGACGTCGGAGGCGTCGATCATCGTCTCGTTCGCCGCCGGGCCGTGCTCCCGCCACACCGGCCCGAAGTAGAACGACTCCAGCGCCGCCCGCCGGGCCTCCATGTCCCGGAAACCCCGCAGCCAGACGAACCTGTCCGGCTCGGCCGGTTCACGGAACATGCCGAACAGGTGCGTCCCGGCGGCTTCCTGCGTCTCCACGAACTCGCGCTCGAAGAGTTCGATCAGCTCGTCACGACGGCCGGGGTGCAGCGTGTACCGGCGCAGCTCGACGACGGACTGGAACGCGGTGAAATCGGTCATGCGCGGACCCTAGAGGTCCGCACCGACAGTTTTCCGCGCTCAGCGGAAGGCGGCGAGCCCGGTGACCGACTGGCCGAGCGAGAGCGCGTGCATCTCCTCGGTGCCCTCGTAGGTCAGCACGGTCTCCAGATTCGACATATGCCGCATCACCGGATACTCCAGCGAGATCCCGTTGGCGCCGAGCATCGCGCGGGCGGTCCTCGCGACCTCCAGCGCGGACCGGACGTTGGCGAGCTTGCCGAAGCTGACGTGGTTGTGGTGCAGCGTCCCGGCGTCCTTGAGCCGCCCGATCCGCAGCGCGACCAGGCCGGCCCGGTTGACCTCGACGATCAGGTCGGCGAGCTTGCGCTGGGTCAGCTGGAAACCGGCGAGCGGCTTGCCGAACTGTTCGCGGCTCAGCGTGTATTCGAGGGCGGACTCGTAGCAGGACCGGGCGGCGCCGACGACGCCGAACAGGATCCCGTAGCGCGCTTCGTTCAGGCAGGACAGCGGTCCGCGCAGGCCCCGGACCTCGGGGAACGCCGCCGAATCGGGGAGGCGGACGCCGTCGAGCACGAGTTCGGCCGTCAGCGAGGCCCGCAGTGACAGCTTGTGCTTGACCTCGTTCGCGGTGAAGCCCGGGAGGGTCGTGGGGACGACGAAACCGCGGACGCCCTCGTCGGTCTGCGCCCAGACGACCGCGACGTCGGCGACGGTGCCGTTGGTGATCCACATCTTCGTGCCGCTCAGCACCCAGTCGGAGCCGTCGCGCACGGCGCGGGTGCGCATGCTGCCCGGGTCGCTGCCCGCGTCCGGCTCGGTCAGGCCGAAGCAGCCGAGGGCCTCACCGGCGGCCATCCGCGGCAGCCACTCCCGCTTCTGCTCCTCGGTGCCCCATCGGTGGATCGCGTACATCGCCAGCGAGCCCTGGACGGAGACGAAGCTGCGCAGCCCGGAATCGACGGCCTCCAGTTCGCGGCACGCGATGCCGTAGGCGACCGCGCTGGTCCCGGCGCAGCCGTAACCCTCCAGGTGCATGCCCAGCAGACCGAGCCTGCCGAAGCCCTTGGCGAGCTCGGCGGCGGGAAGCTCGCCGGACTCGTACCACCCGGCGACGTTCGGGAGGAGCTGATCGTGTGCGTACGCGCGGACAGCGTCCCTCATCGCCCGGTCTTCCTCGGTGAGTTCGGCGTCGAGATCGAGGAAGTCGCGCGGATCCGGGCTGCTGCTCATGCGGTCACTCCTGGTCGGCTCGGTGGGGCGTCTCTTCAGGAAAGAAAACCACACACGGGACCGGAGTCGGGTGTCAGATGTCGGACCATCCGGTGGTCTTCGTCACCTGGCCCACCGCCGTGGTCGCGGGACCGGGTACCGAACGCTGCTTCTGCGCCGGGATCAGCGGCTCGGCGAAAGCAGGGAAAGGGACGCTGTCGATGTCGTCACGCCACGCTTGGAACAGGCCGGTCAGTTCGTCGGCTTCCCGCATCGTTCCTCCAGAAGTGCTCTGGCGGGGTTACTACCCAGACGAGTGATCGTCGAAACGGCGAATCGGAGGAAAACCCGGTCCGCTAGCCTGGGGCGCGTGGCTACTCCTCGCGTGGTGATCCTGGACTACGGGTCCGGCAATCTCCGATCCGCCGAACGTGCTGTTCAGCGCGCCGGCGCGGACGTCGAGGTCACCGCCGACCCCCATGCCGCGCTCGAAGCCGACGGCCTGGTCGTCCCCGGTGTCGGCGCCTTCTCCGCGTGTATGGAGGGGCTGCTCTCGGTGTCGGGGGAGAAGATCATCGGCAAGCGCCTCGCGGGCGGCCGTCCCGTGCTGGGCATCTGCGTCGGGATGCAGATCCTGTTCGAACGCGGTGTCGAGCACGGCGAGGAAGCCGCGGGCGCCGGTGAATGGCCGGGCACGGTCGACAGGCTGGAAGCGGACATCCTGCCCCACATGGGCTGGAACACCGTCCGCGCGCCCGAGGACTCGGAACTGTTCGCCGGGCTCGACGCGGACACGCGGTTCTACTTCGTGCACTCCTACGCCGCGCGGACCTGGGAACTGGACTCCGGGCTGGCCGGGCAGCAGCCGAAGGTCACCTGGTCGAACCACGGCCAGGACTTCGTCGCGGCCGTCGAGAACGGGCCGCTGTGGGCGACGCAGTTCCACCCGGAGAAGTCCGGCGACGCGGGCGCCCACCTGCTGCGCAACTGGCTGAACACCCTCGCTTAGAGTGTGCGCGTGACTTTCACGCTCCTTCCCGCCGTTGATGTGGCCGATGGCCAGGCCGTCCGACTCGTCCAGGGCGAGGCCGGTACCGAAACCTCCTATGGCAGCCCGCTGGAGGCGGCGCTCGCCTGGCAGCGCGACGGGGCGGAGTGGATCCATCTGGTCGACCTCGACGCCGCGTTCGGCAAGGGCTCGAACCGCGAACTGCTCGCCGAGGTCGTCCGGAAGCTGGACGTCCAGGTGGAGCTGTCCGGCGGCATCCGCGACGACGCCTCCCTGGAGGCCGCCCTTGCCACCGGTGCCCGCCGCGTCAACCTGGGGACCGCCGCCCTGGAGGACCCGGAATGGACCGCGAAGGTCGTCTCGTCCTACGGCGACCGCGTCGCCATCGGGCTCGACGTGCGGATCACCGAGGCCGGCCACCGGCTGTCCGCCCGCGGCTGGACGCAGGACGGCGGTGACCTCTGGGAGGTCCTCGACCGCCTCGACCGCGACGGCGCGCAGCGCTACGTCGTCACCGACGTGAGCAAGGACGGCACCCTCCAGGGCCCGAACGTCGACCTGCTCCGCGAGGTCGCCGCCCGCACCGACGCGCCGGTCATCGCCTCCGGCGGCGTGTCCAGTGTGGACGACCTCCGCGCGCTGGCCGCGCTGGCACGCGACGGTGTCGAAGGCTCCATCGTCGGCAAGGCGCTCTACGCGGGCGCGTTCACCCTGCCCGAGGCGCTCGCGGCCGTCGCGGAGTTCTGAGCTTTACCTCCCGGGTAATCGACGTCATCCAGGTGTTCGGTCAGGATTCCTTCCAGAGCAACGAAATCCGGGAGGACATCATGACCGCGTACGGACTCGCCCACCTTCGCCCCGCCGGAGTGCTGGCCGAAGAGGTCTTCGAGTACATGGAGCGCATCCAGGCCACGCTCGACCCCTTCGGCGGCAAGTTCCTCGTACACGGTGCGGAGGTCGAGGTCGTCGAGGGGGAGTGGCCGGGGGCGCTGGTGCTGATCGGCTTCCCGAGCCTCGACGCGGCTCGCGACTGGTACGGCTCGCCCGCCTACCGGGAGATCCTGCCCCTGCGGGCGGACCACCTCCCAGGTGACCTGATCCTGGTCGACGGCTGCGGGCCGGATCACGACTCGGCGGCTTTGGCGGCCGGGCTGCGGGCCCTGCAGAACGCTTGATGCTCGTGAGTGGTCGAGGACAGGTGTTGCGAAAGCCACTTTCGCAACACGCCCACGGCGCACCCGCCACCAGGAAACGTGCGCCTTTCCTACATGCGGACCACCACGGGTGCGAAAACCTTGACCAGCTCGGTCGTTTCCGCCGTCAGCAGGCTGTGACTCGACGCGGCGATGTTGTCTTCCTTGTTGAGAGCCGACCAGTCGAGCCGCCAGCCCGCTGCGGCCGACAGTTGTCGCAAGAACGCTCTGAGAGTTCGTCCCTTGCCTTCGAAACGGGTGCATGGCGTTCAACTCGGAGTAGTACCACGCAAGGCGTTCAAGGAACATGTCCCGCTTCAGGCCGAGTAACCAGCCATCGGTTTCGAGGTTTCCCAGGACCGCCGATGTCTGCTCGTCGACGAACCTCCAGGAACAGAACTTCGACGCTCCTTTGGAGATGTCCACGGTCCGGGTCTTGCCGGCCCACTCGTAGACATCCCTGAAGAGGGCGTGGTGGAAACTCTGCAGGTGGCCCAGGGTGTACTCCCCTGGGAGAGTTTGACGGGCGAGTTCGACATCTCGAATACTGACGATGCGGGCTTCGGCCTGTTTGAAGACTTCCGCATCTTCGATGCCGAGTTTGTTGCGAAGGCACTTTCCGCCAGGAAGACTATACGGATCGGTCACTGCCGTCGGGCTCGCTCTATTTCCTCGGCGACCAGGTCGTCCGCGTTGCGCGTATCGACCGCTACGTCGCGAAGGGTGCGCTGCCAGTCGTCGTCGAGATCGATACCTTCCATCGCCGCACTCGCCGCTGCCTGTGCCACGGCGACGTCGACATCGACGATTTGCCGCGCATAGAAATGCCGCATCTGGTCGTGTGGTATGGGCTGGGACGATTTCTCGTTGTCGCCGGATATTCCTCTTGCGACCCGCCACAGCGACTCCATATGGGTCATCCGCGACAAGGTTTCGGCTGAGTAATGGGCGTACTTGCCCATGACCCATGTCAGGGTCTTTTTTTCGGCCCCTGTCAGCGCATCCGCCTGCCCGCTCGGCCAGCCCGTGACCTGATACTGCTTACGGTGGCCCGCGAAGATCGACGGGGTGACCGGGCCTTGGGGCCAAGCCTCGATCTTTTCGTCGAACATCGGCTTGTGGTGGAAAACCAGGTGCCACGCCTGCGAGTAGTAGAGCAGCTTCTGCAGCTTCATCGTCGTGAGCGGGCCGGTGTGGGTCAGCACGGCGGCAGCCACGTCGCGTGCGCGAGCCATGGCCACCACCTCCTCTGCTTCACTCCATCTTATCGCGCCACGGCCGCGGATCCGGTATCCGAGGACCGTGGGCAGCGGGATATCGAGCGCCTCCATGATCGAACACGTGTTCGATCATGTCAAGAATGAAGCCCTGTCACTCGGCCAGCCTGACCGCGATCCCCACCGTCCGGTCCTTCGGTCCCCGCAGCTTGCTGAAGAACATCGTCACCCGCCCGGTGACGCCGTACTTCCGCGCGATCGCCTTGCGCACCTGTTCGGTCCGGTCGTGGTCGAGCAGGCGTGCCTCGCCCGCGACGACGTCGCCGTGGGTGTTCTCCCCGCGCAGGTCGCAGGCCTGGACCTCGACCCGGCCGCTGTTGCGGATGCGTTTGACCTTGCCCGCCTTCCGTTCGGACCAGAGCACCAGTTCGCCGCCGTCGCCCGCCGCCCAGACCGGCGTCGGTACCGGGGTGCCGTTCTTGCGGAAGGTGGTCAGGACGACGTATTTCTCGGCGGCGAGCCGCTCGAACTCCGATCCCATGCGGGGAGCTTAAGGGGTTCGGCACCGGAACGTCGCCGCGCGGGACGAACAGGCCGGGCGCCATGCCGAGGACGGCGACGACCCCCGCCCGCTCGTGACTATTCCGGGACCTTTCCGAACCAGCTGTAGTCACCGCGGATGATCTGCACACCGTCGGCGATGCCGAGCAGGGTGGCGCGGTCACGCTTGCCCGAAACGGTGAGCCACCGGCCGCCTTCGACCTGGACGGCGATCGTTTCGTCCTGCCGTCCGAGCCGCCCTTCCCGCGCGGGGAGGTAGAGCCCGTCGACGCCCCTGACCTCGAGGGGGATCGGTTCCGCCCCGTCCGTGTCCGGGCGCTGGCCGCCGAGCGACGCCTTGACGACCGCCGCCGCGGCGGGCTGCCCGGCGCGGGTGGCTTCGAGTTCGGTCACGCCCCCGGTGGTCGTCATGGTGGTGCTCACCCCCGAAAACTCCAGATCGGCGGGCAACCCGCCGAACCGCAGTTCGCCGGCGACGCGGTCGCGGCCGTCCGGGACCATCTCGTCCGCGATCCGCTGGCCGACCTCGCGCGGGTCCTTGATGTCGAACAGCAGCAGGCTCAGCAGATAGGTGTCGTCGGGTGACCAGGTCAGCATCAGCCCCTGGGTGCCGTAGACCTCGGAGACCATGCCGATCCTGCCGTGCACGACGACCTGGTTCGGCGCGGGGGCGATCGACCACGGCGCGGCCCGGTCGGCCAGCGGTGTGCTGGTCAGCTCGACATGGCCCAGGTCGCCGCCCCACATCCTGGTCTGCGGCGCGGGGGACGGTTTCGCGCCCCGGCGGATCTCCTTGAGCCCGGCAGGCAGCCAGCCCGGCTTGTACGGCAGCACCGACCAGTCGGTGTCGGGCGGCGAGGCCGGGGGGACGGCGGTGAAGGCCTTCAGCCCCAGCGGCACCCCGAGCGCGATGACCGCGACCGCCGCCGCGACCAGGGCCAGCGCCATTCTCGGCCGCTTCTGGCGCCGTCCGATGCCCGTCAGCACTTCGCGGACCTCGTGCCCGTCCGGTGCCCGCGTCGCCAGCCGGTCGAGGCTCTCGCGGATCAGGGTTTCGGTGTTCTCGTCACTCAGGCGGGTCATTTGCGGGCTCCCGTGGGCTGTACCGACGCGGCCGGACCGGTTTCCCGCAGCGTCGCGAGCGCGCGCGAGATCTGGCTGCGCACGGTCGACGTCGCGCAGCGGAGAACCGCGCCGATCTCCTCGTCGGAGTAGTTCTCGTAGAAGCGGAGCACGATCGCGGCACGTTGCTTGCGCGGGAGCTTCGCGAGCCTGGCCAGCATGGCGTCGCGTTCGTCGTACTCGATGGTGTGATCGGAGACCGGCGGGCTCACCAGGTCGAGCATTTCCGGGGAGGACGTCACCAGCAGCCGATGGGCGAGGCGCCGCCGCCACGACAGGTACTCGTTGGTCACCATCCGGCGGACGTACGTCGGCGGTGAGTCGATCTTCGGCCAGCGTTGCTGAGCGCGCAGCAGTACCTCCTGCACGATGTCCTGCGCCAGGTACGGATCGTCGGTCAGGACGGTCGCGTAGCGCAGGAGTCCGTCCAGGCGATCCGCGACGAACTCGTCGAAGGTCGCAGGCACGTCTTCCCCCTCAGCCGGTGGTCTCGACCCTAGAGACGCGCGGACCGGCCCGCCTGATGCACCGGGAGCGGAACTTTTCCGTGAACCGGATCACCGGACGACGGCGGACCCGGAAAGCCAGCCGCGCGGGGTGTCCGGACGGTGCACGCCGTCGGTCAGGTGGTACTGCGCGCGGCCCTCCGGGGCCTGCCGGAAACCGGGGAACGCGCGGACGAGACGCTCGCCGATCCCGTCGTCGGGCCTTCGAGGACGGGCGGGACCATCCCGCCGGGAGCGAACGGCAGGTTCATCGACGCCGCGAAGAGCGCCTGCTTCGTGCCGAGGAAGTGGTGCGGCAGCGCGGCGTGGACCCCCGCGTCGGCCGCGATGCCGCGCACGGTCGCCCCGCCTGTGCCATCCGCGAGCTTGGAACGCCCTTGACTACGCTTGTCCCCATGTCTGTCGCAGTCAGGGTCATCCCGTGTCTCGACGTCGACGCGGGCCGGGTGGTGAAGGGCGTCAACTTCGCCGACCTGCGCGACGCCGGTGATCCCGTCGAGCTCGCCCGTCTGTATGACGCCGAGGGCGCCGACGAGCTCACGTTCCTCGACGTCACGGCGTCCTCCGGGGACCGCGAGACCACTTTCGACGTCGTCCGCCGGACCGCCGAGCAGGTGTTCATCCCGCTCACCGTCGGGGGCGGCGTGCGCACGAACGACGACGTCAACCGGCTGCTGCGCACCGGCGCGGACAAGGTGAGCATCAACACCGCGGCCATCGCGCGGCCGGAGTTCCTGCGCGAGGCGTCCCGCCGGTTCGGCGCGCAGTGCGTCGTGCTGTCGGTGGACGCCCGGCGCGTCCCGGAAGGCACCGAACCGACGCCGTCCGGCTTCGAGGTGACCACGCACGGCGGGCGCCGCGGCACCGGGATCGACGCCGTCGAATGGGCCGCCCGCGGGGAAGAGCTGGGCGTCGGCGAGATCCTGCTCAACTCGATGGACGCCGACGGCACCAAGAACGGTTTCGACCTCGAACTCCTGACCCGGGTGCGCGAGGCCGTGCGGGTCCCGGTGATCGCCAGTGGGGGCGCGGGCGCGCTCGGACACTTCCTGCCCGCCGTCGAGGCGGGCGCGGACGCGGTGCTCGCCGCCAGTGTGTTCCACTTCGGACAGTTGAAGATCGGCGAGGTCAAGGGCGCCCTGCGCGCCGGGGGAGTCGTGGTCCGGTGATCCCGAACAAGTGGGAGGCCTCCGCCGAGGTCAAGGTCGTCTCGGCGCTGCTGCTCGGCCTCGGGCTCGCGTACGTCGTCGTGGCCGGGTTCCTCATGCTCGCGCCGTATTCCACGGCGCGGTCGTTCCTGCTGCCGGTGACGGCGGTGGTCCTCGGCGGGCTCGTCGTCGCGGGACTGGTGCTGAAGATGCCCTCGGCGCGGTTCGCCGGATTCGTGGTCAGCTTCCTGTTCGGCCTGCTGCACGCGCTCCTCTTGCTGGCGGCGGAACTCTTCTGGGTGAAGATCGCGTCCGGCCTCATGTTCGCCGGCTACATCTACGCGGCGGTCCTGTTGAACTCCATGCCGGTGAAGCGGCACCTTCTCGGAGCCAAGAATGACGCTTGATCCCGCCCTTTCGGACCGCCTGAAGCGCAACGCCGACGGCCTGATCGCCGCCGTCGTCGTCGAACACTCCACGTCGGACGTCCTGATGATGGCGTGGATGGACGACGAGGCGCTGGAACGCACCCTCACCACCCGGCGCGGGACCTACTATTCGCGCAGCCGCAAGGAACTGTGGGTCAAGGGCGAGATGTCGGGGCACGTCCAGCACGTACGCGAGGTGCGGATCGACTGCGACGGCGACACCGTCCTGCTGCGCGTCGACCAGACCGGCCCGGCCTGTCACACCGGCACGCACACCTGCTTCGACACCGACGATCGGCTGCTGCTGGCCGACGAGAGCGAAAAGAGCGAGTGAGCGTCGTCGCCGACGTCCTGGTCGGGATCGCGCCCTGATCCACCTGTACATCGTCGTGCTCGAGATGGTCCTGTGGACCACCCCGCGTGCCCGCGCCGCCTTCGGCACCACCGAGGAATTCGCGAAGGAGAGCGCGCCGCTCGCGGCGAACCAGGGGCTGTACAACGGTTTCCTGGCCGCCGCGCTGATCTTGGGCCGGGCTCTACGGGACGGCGACGGCGAGCAAGCGGATCTTCTTCGTGCAGGTGGTCCCGGGCACGCCGGCGCTGCTCGCGGTGCTGCTCGCGGGCTGACGTCCTGCTCACTTGCACGCCCGAAGGGGACTCGCGGTTGCCCCGGGGCGGGATGGATCTCGTTGTCCGGAAACGCGGCCGTGCCCGGTTAGTCTCGGCGCCCGAAAGCCTTGTCGCGCCGACGATCCACGAGAGCATCGCCGTCCCGCTGATCGAAAGACCGTCGCATTTCAAGCTGCGCGCGCTGGGGTTGTCGGCGCTCTGGCTAGCCGACGTCTATCTCGAAGGTGACTACAAGCTGCTCGAGACGCGGACACGGACACCTTGCCTGATCGGCGGCTGGTGTCGCGAAAGCCACTTTCGCAACGTTGATGGTTGCGAAAGTGGCTTTCGCAACACCTGCTCCGGTGTCCACGCACCGGAGCAGGCATCCGCCAGTGACGTCAGCACGACACTCACGACGTCAGTCGATGTCCCCGGTCAGATACCGCTGCACCGTCGGCGCGATCGCGGTCACCAAGGGCTCGATCTCGCTCGTCGCCATCGGCTCGAACTTCGCGACGTACCGCACCAGCCCCATCCCGACCAGCTGGGAGGCGCAGAGTGACGTCCGCAGTTCGACGCGGTCCGAGCCCAGTTCGCCGATGATCTTCGTGAAGAAGTTCTGGAAGAAACTACGCAGCACCAGCGCCGCCTGTTCGTGCCCGGCGACACTGCGGACCAGTGCCTGGAACACTTCGCCGCCCGCGCCGTCCCATCGGGTGAGGAAGGTACGCACGACGCGCCTGCCGAACTCGTCGTCGGGTCCGTCCGTGAGTTCGGCGAGCAGTTCGTGCGGGTCGAACGGGAGCTTGAGGACGGCTTGGGCGAAGAGGCCTTCCTTGCTGCCGAACCAGTGGTTGACCATCGCCGCGTCGACCCCGGCCCGGGTCGCGATCACGCGGACGGTCGCGCCGTCGAAGCCGCTCTCGCCGAACACCGCGCGTGCCGCCTCGATCAGGGCGGTGCGGGTGTCCTGTCCACCGGGCCGACGGCCCCGGCGCCGCGCGGTAGTGTCTTCACCAGCCATGGCGCCATCATGAACGGACCCGCGGTAAAATTCAACAAGTTTTGAATTCATCCCCCGGTCCCGGGCCCGCCCGACCATGGCTGCACAATGAGCGACATGGTCAGCGCCGCAAACGCCAGCCCGTCGGGGCTCGGCTCGGTCAGCCCTTCGCGCGACGAGTTCCGCGCGCTCGCCGAGGGCCGTCGCGTCATCCCCGTTGTCCGTCGCGTGCTCGCCGACGGTGAGACCCCCATCGGGGTCTACCGCAAGCTCGCCGCCGACCGGCCGGGGACGTTCCTGTTCGAATCGGCGGAGAACGGCGCTTCCTGGAGCCGATGGTCGTTCATCGGCGTCGACAGCCCGGCCGCACTGACCGTGCGTGACGGCAAGGCCGTCTGGACGGGCACCCCGCCGGTCGGCCTGCCGACCGAGGGCGACCCGCTCACCGTGCTCCGCGAGACCGTCGCCGCGCTGCACACCGAACAGCTGCCCGGGATGCCGCCGCTCACCGGCGGCATGGTCGGCTACATCGGCTACGACGCCGTCCGCTGGCTCGAACGGCTTCCCGAGCTCGCCGAGCGCGACCTCGACATCCCCGAGCTCACCATGGTCCTGGCGACCGACCTCGCCGCCTTCGACCACCACGAGGGCACGGTCACACTGATCGCCAACGCGGTCAACTGGGACGACTCGGCGGAGCGTGTCGACGCCGCGTACGACGACGCGGTCGCGCGCCTCAACGCGATGACCCGGCAGCTGCACGTCGCGGCCCCGGCCACCGCCGCCGTCTTCGACCGCCCGGCACCGGAGTTCCTCCGCCGCCGGTCCAAGCCGGAGTTCCACGCCGCGGTCGAGAAGGCCGTCGAGGCGATCAAGGCGGGCGAAGCGTTCCAGATCGTGCCGTCGCAACGGTTCGAGATCGCGACGCGGGCCGACGCGCTGGACGTCTACCGCGTGCTGCGCACGTCCAACCCCAGCCCGTACATGTACCTCCTCCGGCTGGAAGGCTTCGACATCGTCGGGTCCAGCCCGGAGTCGCTGGTCACCGTCCGGGACGGCCGCGCGACCACGCACCCGATCGCGGGCACGCGCTGGCGCGGCGCCGACCCGGAGGAGGACGCCCAGCTGGCGAAGGACCTGCTCGCCGACGAGAAGGAACGCGCCGAGCACCTGATGCTCGTCGATCTCGGCCGCAACGACCTCGGCAAGGTCTGCAAGCCGGGCACCGTACGCGTCGTCGACTTCTTCGACGTCGAGCGCTACAGCCACGTCATGCACATCGTCTCCACGGTCACCGGCGAGCTCCTCGACGACAAGACGGCCTTCGACGCGGTCACCGCCTGCTTCCCGGCCGGGACGCTCTCGGGCGCGCCGAAGGTCCGCGCGATGCAGCTGATCGAAGAGCTGGAGCCGACCCGCAGGGCGCTCTACGGCGGCGTCGTCGGGTATCTGGACTTCGCCGGGGACGCCGACACCGCGATCGCCATCCGCACCGCCCTGATGAAGGACGGCGTCGCGTACGTCCAGGCGGGTGGCGGCGTGGTCGCCGACTCGGTACCGGACTACGAGGACACCGAGTCGCTCAACAAGGCGCGCACGGTGCTCTCGGCCGTCGCGGCGGCGCAGACGATGATCGCGGCGGACGAACTCGACCCGGCGGGTGACAGCGCCCGTGTCTGAGGTCCCGGCGAAGAGGGCCAAGCGTCCACTGTGGATCGCCGTGGTGGGCCTGCTGCTGGGCGCGGTCGCGCTGTGGGGGTCTTCCCGGCTGGTGTGGTTCGCGGAGTTCCGTGACGGTGGCGTGCGCGGCACGGTGCTGTTCACCGAGATCGGTTCGGCACGGGCGACCGCGCTGGTCCCGCTCGCCCTGCTGGCGCTGGCGGGCACGGCGGGGCTGATCGCGACCGGCGGCTGGCCACGCCGGGTACTCGGAGTGGTACTCGCCGTGGCGGGCGTCGCCGCGGTGTGGATCGGCGTGGTCGGCGGCTCGTTCACCGGATTCGCCGACGGCCTGCCCGTCGCCCAGATGCTGGGAGCCAGGGGGCTGGCGATCCTCGGGGGAATTCTCGTGGCCGCCGGCGGGTTGGCAGCCGTCAAGGGCGCCGGCCGGATGCCACGCCTCGGCGCCAAGTACTCGGCGCCGTCGGCGAAACGGGCCGCCAAGGATCCCGAGACCGAGCTGTGGGAGGCGCTGTCCGAAGGCGAAGATCCCACGGCGACCCGGTGAGGGCCGCGGAAAACACCGGTTTCGGAGATCTTTGCCGCGAAAGATGACACGGTTGGCATTCGGAGTAACGGACATACCCGGAACCAGGCCGTATTCGTGCGGGGGTTAGCATCGTTTCGGCGGGAAGGGGAAGGTTTTTGTGAGCGAACTTGCGAAGGAATCCGTGCATACGACAGCGGTGAGGGTGTCGGCGTGAGCGTGCTCGAAGACATCGTCGCCGGCGTCCGGGAAGACCTCGCCGTGCGCGAGGCCGCGCTGCCGTTCGACGAACTGAAGAAGCGGGCGACCCAGGTCGCACCTCCCCGAGACGTGCTCGCCGCGCTGCGCGAGTCCGGGATCGGTGTGATCGCCGAGGTCAAGCGGCGCAGCCCGTCCAAGGGCGACCTGGCCGAGATCCCCGATCCGGCCGCGCTGGCGAAGGACTACGCCGACGGCGGCGCCCGGGTGATCAGCGTGCTGACCGAGGAGCGGAAGTTCGGCGGCTCGCTCGCCGACCTCGACGCGGTCCGCGCGGCGGTGGACATCCCGGTGCTGCGCAAGGACTTCATCGTCAGCCCGTACCAGGTCCACGAGGCGCGCCTGCACGGTGCGGACATGGTCCTGCTGATCGTGGCGGCGCTGGAGCAGAACGCCCTGATCGCGTTGCTGGACCGGGTGGAATCCCTCGGGATGACGGCGCTGGTCGAGATCCACAACGCCGAGGAGGCCGACAAGGCCCTCGAAGCCGGCGCGAAGGTGATCGGCGTCAACGCCCGCAACCTGCACACCCTCGAGGTCGACAGGGACGTCTTCTCGAGGCTGGCCCCGGGCCTGCCGATGGACGTCTTCAAGATCGCCGAGTCCGGTGTCCGCGGTCCGGGTGACCTGATGTCCTACGCGGGTCACGGTGCCGACGCCGTCCTCGTGGGCGAAGGGCTCGTCGCCTCCGGCGACCCGAAGGGCGCCTTGGTCAAGCTCGTCACCGCCGGATCACACCCCGCGTGCCCGAGGCCTTCTCGATGACCACTGAGTACACCGAAGAGCCGCACGGCAAGCACGACCCGGACGAACGGGGCTACTACGGCCCGTTCGGCGGGCGGTTCATGCCCGAGGCGCTGATCGGCGTCGTCGACGAGGTCGCGGCCGAGTACGAGAAGGCCCGGACCGATCCCGCCTTCGTCACCGAGTTCCGCCGGTTGCTGCGTGACTACGCGGGCCGCCCGTCGCTGCTGACCGAGGCCAAGCGCTTCGGCGAGCACGCCGGCGGCGCGCGGATCTTCCTCAAGCGCGAGGATCTGAACCACACCGGTTCGCACAAGATCAACAACGTGCTGGGCCAGGCGTTGCTCACCAAGCGGATGGGCAAGAAGCGGGTCATCGCCGAGACCGGGGCCGGGCAGCACGGGGTGGCCACGGCCACCGCCTGCGCGCTGCTCGATCTCGAATGCGTCGTCTACATGGGCGAGGTCGACACCGAGCGGCAGTCGCTGAACGTGGCGCGCATGAAGCTGCTCGGCGCCGAGGTCATCCCGGTGAAGACCGGTTCGCGCACGCTCAAGGACGCGATCAACGAGGCACTGCGCGACTGGGTCACCAACGCCGACACCACGCACTACCTGTTCGGCACGGCGGCGGGCCCGTACCCGTTCCCGATGATGGTCCGGAACTTCCACAAGATCATCGGCGAGGAGGCCCGCGCCCAGATCCTGGAGCAGGCCGGACGCCTGCCGGACGCCGTCGCGGCCTGCGTCGGCGGCGGGTCGAACGCGATCGGGATCTTCCACGGCTTCATCGACGACCCGGAGGTCCGGCTCGTCGGTCTGGAGCCGGGTGGCGAGGGCATCGACGGCAACCGTCACGGCGCCACCCTGACCAAGGGCACGCCGGGCAACCTGCACGGCGCGATGACGTACCTGCTGCAGGACGAGGACGGCCAGACCGTCGAGTCGCACTCGATCTCGGCCGGTCTCGACTACCCGGGCGTCGGTCCCGAGCACTCGTGGCTCAAGGACAGCGGCCGCGCCGAGTACCGGCCGGTCACCGACGCCGAGGCGATGGACGCGTTCAAGCTGCTTTCGCGCACCGAGGGCATCATCCCGGCGATCGAGTCGGCGCACGCGCTGGCGGGTGCGCTGGTGCTCGGCCGTGAACTGGGCCCCGAGGGGCTGATCATCGTGAACCTGTCCGGTCGTGGCGACAAGGACATGGACACCGCCGCGAAGTACTTCGGCCTGGTGGAGAACGCATGAGCACCGTCGACGCACTTTCTCCCGCGGAGGCGGCATGAGCACAGTGGACGAGGTCTTCGCGAAGACCCGTGCGGAGGGCCGCGGCGCCCTGATCGGCTACCTCCCGGCCGGCTTCCCCACGGTCGACGGGTCCAAGGACCTGCTGGCCGCGGTGGTCGACGGCGGCGCCGACCTGGTCGAGGTCGGGGTGCCCTACTCCGACCCGGTGATGGACGGCCCCACCATCCAGGCCGCGTCGGTGAGCGCGCTCACCGGTGGCTTCAAGCTCAAGCACCTGTTCGAGGTCGTCGAGTCGGTGTCGTCACGCGGCGGCAAGGCCGTCGTGATGACGTACTGGAACCCGGTGCGCCGCTACGGCGTCGACCGTTTCGCGCGGGACCTCGCCGCGGCGGGCGGGCTCGGGATGATCACCCCGGACCTGATCCCGGACGAGGCGGACGACTGGATGGCCGCGTCCGAGCAGCATGGTCTGGACCGGATCTTCCTGGTCGCGCCGTCCTCTTCGGAGGAGCGCATCTCGAAGACCGTCGAGGCCACCTCGGGCTTCGTCTACGCCACCGCGGTGATGGGTGTGACAGGCGCCCGTGACGCGGTCGGCGTGCACGCCGAGGACCTGGTCGCGCGGACCCGGGCGCACACCGACCTGCCGATCGGCGTCGGGCTGGGCGTCCGCTCCGGTGCGCAGGCGGCCCAGGTCTCCGGATTCGCCGACGGCGTCATCGTGGGCTCGGCCCTGGTGACGGCCGCCGCGAGCGGACTCGACGCGGTCCGCGAGCTGTCCGCCGAACTGGCCGCGGGTGTGCGGAAGACCGTCGCCCCCGCCTGATCCTCGTTCGCGCGTGAGGCCCCCTTCCTCGGCTCAGCCGCGGGAAGGGGGCCTTCACGCGCAGACGGGCAAGCTCAGTGCCGCCACCGCTGCGCCTCGGTGATCTCCTCGGGGCCCGCGAGCGCGAATCGCTCGATCTCCGCCCGCCTCAGCTCCATCAGCGTCGTCGCCAGTGGCGCGCCGAACGCGGTCGTCAGGGCCTTGTCCGCTTCGAAGGCCGCGACGGACTCCGCCAGCTTCGTCGGCAGCCGCTCGATTCCCCGGGCGGCCCGCTCGTCCTCGCCCAGCGTCCCGGGATCGACGTCGACGGGCTCGGGCAGCGCCGCCTCCTCGTCGGCTCCCGCCATCCCGGCGAACAGCAGCGCCGCCGCGAGCAGATACGGATTCGCCGTCAGGTCGAAGCATTTGACCTCCAGGTTCGCCGCCCGATCGCGGTTCCCGGCGACCCCGCGCACCAGCCGCAGCGGCGTTTCCCGGTTCTCCAGCCCCCACGCGGCGTACACACCCGCCCAGTGGTGCGGCTCCAGCCGCAGATAGCTGACGACCGACGGCGCCCCGATCGCGAGCAGCGCGGGCAGCCGCCGCAGGATGCCCGCGCTGACCGATTCCGCGACCCGAGTCAGGCCGAAGACCCTTTCCCCGCCAGAGAAAAGGTTCCGTTCACCGGCCCAGACGCTCAGGTGCACATGGCCTCCGTTGCCGACTCCGGCGGGCGCGAACTTCGGGGAGAAGGACGCCTTCAGCCCGTGACGGCCGCTGAGCGCGCGGATGGTCTCCTTGGTCAGGACGGCTGTGTCGGCCGCCCGCACCGGATCGGTGGCGGCGACGGACAGTTCGAACTGGCCGTCGGCGTACTCGGGGTGGATCTGCTCCACCTCGATCCCTTGGTCGTCCAAAGTGGACACCAGCTCGCGAAGGTACCCGGCGCGTTCGGAAAGCCGCGCGTACCCGTACGCCGGGCTCGCCGTGGCCGACGTCGGATCGTCCGGGGCGTCGGCACCGGTGATCACCCATTCGATCTCGAAGCTCATCAGCGCGTGGTGCCCGCCCCGGGTTAGCCGGTCCACCGCTGTCGCCAGCAGGGTGCGCGCGTCCTGCGCGTGGGGCACGCCGTCCTGGTCGAACCTCGCCACCGGCGCCCAGGCCCAGCCCGGCTGCCCGGCGAGCACGGTCAGCGCGCCGAGATCGGGATGCAGCCGCAGGTCACCGACCGGCCCGAGCGAATGCTCGCCGCCGATGATGCCGTCGTCGGAGCCGAAGAAGTCGAAGGAGTTCGAGGCGCCGACCCCCCAGGCGGCCGCGTGGGGCAGTTTCGCCAGCGGTACCGCCTTGACCCGGGCGATCCCGCTGTTGTCGACGAAGGTCAGCGCCACCAGTTCGACACCGCGGGCGCGGAGGTCGCCCACCGTCTCGGTCGCGCGCTTCGCGAGGGCTTCCCGGTTCAGCTCGGTCATGGTGCTCCAGCATGGCCCGATCCGGCGGCCCCTGCCACGCCCGTTCCGGTCATAAGGTGGGGCCCACTCTGGCGAGCACCAAGGAAGGGGCACACCATGCCGGGACCCGGACTCCTGCCGTTCGTGGCCGAGACGCGGCTGGTGGACCACCACTGCCACGGCGTCGTCACCGGTGACCTCGGCCGGATCGAGTTCGAGCAGCTGCTCACCGAGGCCGACACCGTGTCCTCGCTCGGCACGACGTTGTTCGACTCCCTGATCGGGCTCGCCGTCCGGGCCCGCTGCGCGCCGATGCTCGACCTGCCACCGCACGTCCCGGCCGAGGTGTACCTCGCCCGCCGGGCCGAACTGGGCGCCGCCGAGGTCAACCGGCGCTTCCTGCGTGCCACCGGGACCGCCGAGTTCCTGCTCGACGGCGGTTTCCTGCCGGACACGCTGACCACGACCGGGCAGCTCGCGGCGCTGTCCGGGGCGCGGGTACGCGACATCGTCCGGCTCGAACAGGTCGCCGAGTCGGTGATCGGGTCCGCCTCCGCCGCCGGATTCGCCGCGGCCTTCACCGGCGAGCTGGCGAAACGCGCCACGACCGCCGTCGGGTTCAAGTCCATCGCCGCCTACCGCGTCGGACTGGAACTGGCGGGGGAGCGGCCGTCGGACGTCGAGGTCGCGGAGGCGGCGGGCCGCTGGCTCGCCCGGATCGAGGCGGGCGAACCCGTCCGGCTCGCCGACGAGGTCCTGCACCGGTTCCTCGTCTGGAGCGGGATCGACCTGGCCCTGCCGATCCAGTTCCACGTCGGCTTCGGCGACTCCGACGTCGACCTGCACCGCTGCGATCCGCTGCTGCTCACCGGCCTGCTGCGGGCGACGCGGTCACGCGGGGTGCCGATCATGCTGCTGCACAACTATCCCTTCCACCGGAACGCCGCGTATCTCGCGCAGGTCTTCGAGCACGTGTTCCTCGACGTGGGACTCGCGACACACAACGCCGGTCACCGTGCGCGCGCGATCATTGCGGAGACAATGGAGATCGTGCCGTTCGGGAAGCTGCTGTTCTCCACCGACGCGTTCGGGCTCGCCGAGCTGTACCACCTCGGCACCGGGTTGTTCCGGCAAGGACTGTCGGACTTCCTGTACGCCGGGCTGGCCGCCGACGTGCTGTCCGAAGTGGACGCACGCCGGATCACGGCGCTGGTGGGGCACCGCAACGCCGAACGGGTGTACGGACTGGAGGGGACATGACGGAACTGGACGGACTTCAGGACCGGTGGGAGGCCGCCGTCGAGGCGGAGCTGCCGTCGGCGATCGCACTGCGGCACCGGGTGCACGCCGATCCGCGGGCCTCGGGGGACGAAGAGGACACCGCGCGGGTGGTCCTCGAAGCACTGGGCGCTGGCGAGGGCGTGCGCGTGGCCAAGACCGGGCGGGCCGTGCTGTTCCCCGGCACCGGCCCGGGACCGGCCGTGGTGCTCCGTGCCGAACTCGACGCGCTGCCGGTCACCGAACGCACCGGGGCGCCGTGGGCGTCGGAGACGTCGCTGATGCACGCCTGCGGGCACGACGTCCACCTGGCGGCGCTGGTCGCCACCTGCCGCGCGGCTGCCCTCGTCGGGGTCCCCCGGCCGATCCTCGCGGTCCTGCAGCCGCGGGAGGAGACCTCGCCGTCGGGGGCGCTGGACATCGTGGAGTCCGGGTTGCTGAGCGAATACGGGGTGGACGCGGCCATCGGCGCGCATGTCCAGCCGCGGCTCCCCGCCGGGGTCGTCTCGGCGGTGCCGGGGCCGGTCAACGCCTCCACCGACGAGTTCGACGTGGTCGTGCGCGGCCAGGGCGGGCACGCCGGGTACCCGCATCTGCTGCGGGACCCGATCCTCGCGCTCAGCCAGATCGTGGTCACCCTGCAGCAGCTCGCGAGCCGCCGGGTGGACCCGGTGTTCGGCGCGGTCTGCTCGGTCGGCCGGATCGAGGCCGGGACGACGGCGAACGTCGTGCCGAACGAGGCCCGCGCGTCCGGCTCGCTGCGCCTGATGCGCGCCGAGGACCGTGAACGCGCGCTCGAAGGGCTCGCCGAGGTCGTCCACGGCACCGCGAAGGCGCACGGCTGCAGTGCGGAACTGCAGATCAGCCCCTGCGAGCCGGTGCTGCACAACGACGCCGGGCTGGCCCAGCGCGCGCACCGGCGGCTCCTGCGCGGCGACGTCCGGGTGGACACCGATTTCCGGTCGTTCGGCGCCGACGATTTCGCGCACTACTGCGGCGTGACACGCGGGCTGATGATGTTCGTCGGGCTCGGCGAGACCGCCGGTGCGCCGAGCCTGCACGACGAGGTGTTCCTTCCCCCGGACGCAGCAGTCGGGCAGGTCGCGTCGGCGCTGATCGCGGGCTATTTGGCCGCCGTCGAGGGCTGACGCTCCCAAGACGTGGACGAGGCGCTACGGTGGCCTGCGTGAATACCGCCTCGGCAGCGTTCCTCGCGACCATTCCCAGCCCCGACCAGGGCGTCTGGCATATCGGACCGGTTCCGCTCCGTGCCTACGCGCTCTGCATCATCGCCGGCATCATCGTGGCGATCTGGCTGGGGGAACGGCGCTGGGCCGCCCGAGGCGGCACGAAGGGCACCGTCATCGACGTCGCCGTCTTCGCGGTGCCGTTCGGCCTGGTCGGCGGACGGCTGTACCACGTCATCACCGACAACCAGCTGTACTTCGGCGAGGGCAAGAACCCGGTCAACGCGCTGAAGATCTGGGACGGCGGCCTCGGCATCTGGGGCGCGGTCGCGCTCGGTGCCGTCGGCGCACTGATCGCCTGCCGCCGCAAGGGCATCCCGCTGCCCGCGATGGCCGACACGCTCGCCCCCGGCATCGTGATCGCCCAAGCCATCGGCCGGGTCGGCAACTACTTCAACCAGGAGCTCTACGGCGCGCACACCGATCTGCCGTGGGGCCTGGAGATCTACCAGCGCTACAACCCGACCGACCCGGACGACTTCCTGAACGGCGTCGCCATCGGGCACGTCCCGCTGCCCGACAGCCCGGTGCACCCCACGTTCCTCTACGAACTCCTCTGGAACCTCGGCGTCGCGCTGCTGATCATCTGGGCGGACAAGAAGTTCCGGCTCGGCCACGGCCGCGTGTTCGCGCTCTACGTCGCGGGCTACACCGCCGGCCGGTTCTGGATCGAGCTCATGCGGACCGACACCGCGAACCACATCCTCGGCCTGCGGGTCAACGTGTGGACGTCGATCCTGCTGTTCGCCGCCGCGATCGTCTACTTCGTCCTGGCCGCCAAGCGGGGGCCGCGGGAGCTGCCGGAGACGCTGTGGAGCAAGGACGTGCCGCGGGAGTCCGACCCTGCTGCTCCCGCCCCGGACGAGGCGCCGAAGGACGAGGAACACGCGGAGGTCGGCGCGGCCCCGGACACGGTCCGGGACTCGGCCGTCGACAAGGCCACCGAAGACCCGAAGCCGGACCCCGAAAAGTAGCTCCCCGCGCGTGATCACGCCCGGGGCCAGGACCCGCTGGTCCGCCGGACAAGGGGAACTCGTGGCCGTCGGGACCTGTCGCTCGAGGGTTGCCGTGAACCGCCCGAGTGGGCCGGACGGCGTAAGCGGACCCACCGTGCGAAGAGGGCATGGAGTGACTAGGGTCGCCTCACCGAGACTCTTGACATGCCCGGACAGGACATATACTTAGCGGAACAAACTATCGCGACCCCATCAGGAACTCTGTCGTTCCGGACATTCAGATCGTTACCCATCGGCGCGATTTCGCGCCCATCGAACTGATGCCGGGGTGTTTCCCAGGTGTTAAAGTCGCGCTAACGAACGGGCCATCGTCGTCCCGTGCGCATTCCCCCGGTCGGCCCGTCCGGCCGCTGAGCACAGACGACGAAGGAGGTCCCTTCATGATCTTCTCCGCCATTCCCGGCAAACAGGGTCTCTACGATCCCGAGTCCGAACAGGACTCCTGCGGTGTGGCCATGGTGGCCGACGTCCGCGGGCGGCGCTCGCACGGCATCGTCACCGACGGCCTGTCGGCGCTGACGAACCTCGACCACCGGGGCGCCGCCGGCGCGGAGCCCACCAGCGGTGACGGCGCGGGCATCCTGGTGCAGCTGCCCGACGGGCTGCTTCGTGCGGAGGTGGGCTTCACCCTGCCCGAGGCGGACGCCGACGGTCACCAGACCTACGCGACCGGGATCGGTTTCCTGCCCTCGGATCCCGAGGAGCGCGGCAAGGCCGTCGCCCTGATCGAGCGGATCGCCACCGAAGAGGGCCTCGACGTCCTCGGCTGGCGCGAGGTCCCGGTCGACGCCGACCGCGCCGGCATCGGCCCGACGGCGCGGTCGGTGATGCCCCATTTCGCGATGGTGTTCGTCGCCGGCACGGAGACCGAAGGCCGCTGTCCCAGTGGTCTCGAACTCGACAGGCTCGCCTTCTGCCTGCGCAAACGCGTCGAGAACGAGAGCGTGACCGCGGGACGGGGCACCTACTTCCCTTCGCTGTCCTCGCGGACGATCGTCTACAAGGGAATGCTGACCCCCGGGCAGCTTCCGCTCTTCTTCACCGACCTGACCGACACCCGGCTCACCAGCGCCATCGCGCTCGTGCACTCCCGGTTCTCCACCAACACCTTCCCGTCGTGGCCGCTGGCGCATCCGTTCCGGTTCGTCGCGCACAACGGCGAGATCAACACCATCCGGGGCAACCGCAACCGCATGCGCGCCCGTGAGGCGCTGCTCGAATCGGATCTCCTCCCCGGCGACCTCACCCGGCTGTACCCGATCTGCTCGGCCGACGCGTCGGACTCCGCCTCCTTCGACGAGGTGCTGGAACTGCTGCACCTCGGCGGACGGTCGCTGCCGCACGCGGTGCTGATGATGATCCCCGAGGCGTGGGAGAACCACGCCGGGATGAACGCCCAGCGTCGTGCGTTCTACCAGTTCCACGCCAGTCTGATGGAACCGTGGGACGGCCCCGCCTGTGTCACCTTCACCGACGGCACGCTCGTCGGTGCGGTGCTGGACCGCAACGGCCTGCGCCCGGCCCGCTGGTGGCGCACCGCCGACGACCGCGTCGTGCTGGCCAGTGAGGCCGGTGTGCTCGACGTCGCCCCCGCCGACGTCGTCGCCAAGGGCCGCCTCAAGCCTGGCCGCATGTTCCTGGTGGACACCGAGGCGGGCCGGATCGTCGACGACGAAGAGGTCAAGTCGGAGCTGGCCAAGGAACTCCCGTACGAGGGCTGGCTGCACGCCGGTCTGCTGCAGATCGCCGACCTGCCCGACCGCGACCACATCGTGCAGAGCCACGACTCCGTGCTCCGGCGTCAGCTTTCCTTCGGCTACACCGAGGAAGAGCTGAAGATCCTGCTCGCGCCGATGGTGGTCAAGGGCATGGAGCCGATCGGCTCCATGGGCTCGGACACCCCGCCCGCGGTGCTGTCCCAGCGGTCCCGGCTGCTCTACGACTACTTCAAGCAGAACTTCGCGCAGGTCACCAACCCGCCGCTGGACGCGATCCGCGAAGAGCTCGTCACCTCGATGAGCCGGATCATGGGTCCCGAGCGGAACCTGCTCGCCCCCGGCCCGGCGTCCTGCCGCCACGTGCAGCTGCCGTATCCGGTGATCGACAACGACGAACTCGCCAAGCTGATCCACATCAACGACGACGGCGACCTGCCCGGCTTCGCGTGCAGTGTCCTTTCCGGACTGTACGAAGTGGACGGTGGTGCCGACGCGCTGGCCTCCGCGATCGAACGGGTCCGGCGCGAGGCCTCCGAGGCGATCGCGGCGGGCGCGCGCACGCTCGTGCTGTCCGACCGCGATTCCGATCACCGCATGGCGCCGATCCCGTCGCTGCTGCTGGTGTCCTCGGTGCACCACCACCTGGTGCGCACCAAGGAAAGGCTCCGCGTCGCGCTGGTCGTCGAGACCGGCGACGCCCGCGAGGTCCACCACGTCGCCGTCCTGCTCGGCTACGGCGCCGCGGCGGTGAACCCGTACCTGGCCTTCGAGACCATCGAGGACATGATCTCGACCGGTGCCGTCACCGGCATCGAGCCGGCCAAGGCGATCCGGAACTACGTCAAGGCACTGGTCAAGGGCGTCCTGAAGATCATGTCGAAGATGGGCATCTCGACCGTCGGCGCGTACACCGCGGCGCAGGTCTTCGAATCCTTCGGGTTGAGCCAGGACCTGCTCGACGAGTACTTCACCGGGACGTCGTCGAAACTCGGCGGTGTCGGCTTGGGCGTGCTCGCCGAGGAGGTCGCCACGCGGCACCGCCGCGCGTACCCGGACAACCCGACCGACCGGGTCCATCGTGGACTCGAGACCGGCGGCGAGTACGCGTACCGCCGCGAGGGCGAACTGCACCTGTTCACCCCGGAGACCGTCTTCCTGTTGCAGCACGCGACGAAGACCGGCCGGGAAGAGGTGTACAAGCGGTATTCCGACGAGGTGCACCGCCTCTACCGCCAGGGCGGCGCGCTGCGCGGGCTGTTCTCCTTCCGCGAGGGCACGCGTGAACCGGTCCCGCTGGACGAGGTCGAGCCCGTCGAGGCGATCTTCAAGCGCTTCAACACCGGCGCGATGTCCTACGGCTCGATTTCGGCCGAGGCGCACGAAACCCTCGCCATCGCGATGAACCGCATCGGTGGCCGGTCCAACACCGGCGAAGGCGGGGAAGATCCCGAGCGCTTGTACGACCCGGAGCGGCGCAGCGCGATCAAGCAGGTCGCCAGCGGCCGGTTCGGCGTCACGAGCGAGTACCTGGTCAACGCCGACGACATCCAGATCAAGATGGCGCAGGGCGCGAAGCCGGGCGAGGGCGGGCAGCTGCCGCCCAACAAGGTCTATCCGTGGATCGCCCGCACCCGGCACTCCACCCCGGGCGTCGGCCTCATCTCGCCGCCGCCGCACCACGACATCTACTCGATCGAGGATCTGGCCCAGCTGATCCACGACCTCAAGAACGCCAACGAGAACGCCCGCATCCACGTGAAGCTGGTGTCCTCGCTCGGTGTCGGCACGGTCGCGGCGGGGGTGTCCAAGGCGCACGCCGACGTCGTGCTGATCTCCGGTCACGACGGCGGCACCGGCGCCTCCCCGATGAACTCGCTCAAGCACGCGGGGACGCCGTGGGAGATCGGGCTCGCCGAGACGCAGCAGACGTTGCTGCTCAACGGTTTGCGCGACCGGATCACCGTGCAGGTCGACGGCGCGATGAAGACCGGCCGCGACGTCGTCGTCGCCGCGCTGCTCGGCGCGGAGGAATACGGCTTCGCGACGGCGCCGCTGATCGTCGAGGGCTGCGTCATGATGCGGGTCTGCCACCTCGACACCTGCCCGGTCGGCGTCGCGACCCAGAGCCCGGAGCTGCGCAAGCGCTACACCGGACAGGCCGAGCACGTCGTCAACTACTTCCGGTTCGTCGCCGAGGAGGTCCGGGAAACGTTGGCGGCACTCGGGTTCCGCACGCTCGACGAGGCGATCGGCCACGCCGAGATGCTGGACACCGACAAGGCGATCGAGCACTGGAAGGCCTCCGGGCTCGACCTGTCGCCGATCTTCGAGATGCCGAAGGAGACCCCGTACGGCGGGGCGAAGCGGCGCACGCGGACGCAGGACCACGGCCTGGAACACGCCCTCGACCGGACGCTGATCCAGCTCGCCGAGGCGGCGCTGGAGGACGCGCACCGGGTGCGTATCGAACTGCCGGTGCGGAACGTGAACCGGACCGTCGGCACGCTGCTGGGCTCCGAGATCACCCGCCGCTACGGCGGTGAGGGCCTGCCCGAGGACACGATCCACGTGCTGCTGACCGGGTCCGCCGGGCAGTCGCTGGGCGCGTTCCTGCCGCGCGGCATCACCCTCGACATGGTCGGCGACGCGAACGACTACGTCGGCAAGGGCCTTTCGGGCGGGCGGATCGTCGTGCGCCCGCACCCGGACGCGAAATTCGCCGCGGAGGGCCAGACCATCGCCGGGAACACGCTCGCCTACGGGGCCACCGGCGGGGAGATGTTCCTGCGTGGCCAGGTCGGCGAACGGTTCTGCGTGCGCAACTCCGGCGCGGTGGTCGTCGCCGAGGGCGTCGGTGACCACGCCTTCGAGTACATGACCGGCGGGCAGGCCGTCGTGCTCGGCCCGACCGGGCGCAATCTCGCGGCGGGCATGTCCGGCGGTGAGGCCTACGTTCTCGATCTCGACCGGAGCAAGGTCAACGAGGAGATGGTGAACCTCCTGACCCCCCGGTCGGAGGATCTCGCCTGGCTCAAGAAGACCGTGCAGAAACATCACGACCTCACACGTTCGGCCGTGGCAGCGTCGCTGCTCGGCGACTGGCCGCGTCGCTCGGCGGCGTTCACCAAGGTGATGCCCCGCGACTACCAGCGTGTCCTTGACGCGGCGAAGGCGGCGCGCGCCGCGGGCCGCGACGTCGACGAAGCGATCATGGAGGCCGCTCGTGGCTGACCCGACGGGTTTCCTGAAGTATGAACGCGAAGAGCCGAAGAAGAAGCCCACGCAGGATCGTCTCGCCACCTGGGGCGAGGTGTACGCCGACGTCGAACCCGCCGAGCGCAACGAAAAGGTGCGCAAGCAGGCTTCGCGGTGCATGGACTGCGGCATCCCGTTCTGTCATTCCGGTGGTTCCGGCTGCCCGCTGGGCAACCTGATCCCGGAATGGAACGACCTGGTGCGCCGCGGCGACTGGGCCGCGGCCAGCGACCGGCTCCACGCGACCAACAACTTCCCCGAGTTCACCGGGAAGCTGTGCCCCGCGCCGTGCGAGGCGGGCTGTGTCCTGTCGGTCTCGCCGCTGTCCGGCGGGCCGGTGGCGATCAAGCGGGTCGAGCAGACCATCGCCGACCAGTCCTGGGAAGCCGGTTACGTGCAGCCGCAGGTCTCGGCGGTGTCCTCGGGACAGCGGGTCGCCGTCGTCGGTTCCGGGCCCGCCGGGCTCGCCGCCGCGCAGCAGCTGACCCGCGCCGGCCACGAGGTGACCGTCTACGAACGGGACGACCGGCTCGGCGGCCTGCTGCGGTACGGCATCCCCGAGTTCAAGATGGAGAAGAAGGTCCTCGACCGGCGCCTCGCGCAGCTGCGCAAGGAAGGTACGAAGTTCGTCACCGGCTGCGAGGTCGGCGTCGATCTGACCGTCGAGGAACTGCGGGACGGCCACGACGCCGTGGTGCTCGCCGTGGGCGCGCTGCGCGGCCGCGACGACACGACGACGCCCGGACGCGAGCTGTCCGGGATCCACCTGGCGATGGAACACCTGGTCCCGGCCAACAAGTACGTCGAGGGCGACGGCCCGTCGCCGGTCGACGCCGCCGGCAAGCACGTCGTCATCATCGGCGGCGGCGACACCGGCGCCGACTCGTACGGCACCGCGACCCGCCAAGGCGCGCTTTCGGTGACACAGCTGGACCAGTACCCGACGCCACCGTCCACAAGGGACGACGAGCGGTCGCCGTGGCCGACCTGGCCGTACATCCTGCGCACGTACCCGGCGCACGAAGAGGCGGGCGAACGCAAGTTCGCGGTCGCGGTCAAACGCTTCGTCGGCGACGAGAACGGCAACGTGCGTGCCGTCGAACTCCAGCAGGTGAAGGTCCAGAAGGACCGCGAAACCGGCCGCCGGGAGGTCATCCCGGTCGACGACGGGATCGAGGAACTGCCCGCCGATCTCGTGCTGCTCGCGATCGGGTTCGAGGGTGTCGAGCACATGCCGCTGCTGGACGGCCTCGGGCTGTCGCTGACCAAACGCGGCACGCTCTCGTGCGGTGCGGACTGGCAGACCGAGACGCCCGGCGTGTTCGTCTGCGGCGACGCGCACCGCGGTGCCTCGCTGGTGGTGTGGGCGATCGCGGAAGGCCGCTCGGTGGCGAGCGCCGTCGACGCCTACCTCACCGGCGCCTCGGACCTTCCGTCACCGGTGCACCCGACGGCGTTGCCGCTCGCCGTGGTCTGAGGCGACCCCTCCCGAGCACCGCTGTGGCCGCTGGTGCCTATGTGGCGAAGGTGGCGAGCCTGAGAAGTCCGTGAAGACATCCCTGGGTTTTGTGTGTCAAGCGGCGATGGTGGTGTGGTGGGGCCAGGCGGTGTGTTCGTTGTAGGGGGTGTGGGTTGTGAGGCATCCGTGGAGGATGCCGACGAGTCGGT
>JAEBEO010000003.1:0-567392 GCA_049998115.1 Amycolatopsis sp. cmx-4-19
CCGTGGTCCAAACCTGCGTCGTGCACGTGATCCGCAACGCCATGCGATTCATTTCCTATGGTGACCGCAAGAAAGTCGCCGCCGCCATGCGGGAAATCTACACCGCGCCGACACTCGAGGCGGCCGAGATCGCGCTCACACAGTTCAGCAAAGACTTCGGCACACAATACCCGGCCGCGATCCAGGTGTGGCGACACGCCTGGAACGACTTCACCCCATTCCTCGACTATCCACCCGAACTCCGCCGGATCGTCTACACGACAAACCTGATCGAGAACATCAACTTCCAACTCCGGAAAATCACCAAGAACCGCGGTCATTTCGACAGCGACACCGCCGCGACAAAACTGCTCTACCTCGGACTCCGCAACATCACCAGCAACCGAGGCGGACCATCAGGAACCGGCACCCGAGGCTGGAAACAAGCACTCAACACGCTCGCCGCACTCTTCCCCGACCGACTACCACTCCACTAGAATCAGAGAAGAAATCATCCGTGGCTTACACGGAAATCATGACAGGGCCGGCAAAAGCAAGTCGACGTCATCCGCTGTGATCATGCCCGGCCGTCCAAGGGCGCTTTGTTCCTCGACTCCCTGCTGTCGTTGAACGAGTCCGAACTGAACTATCCGGACACCGGCGACATCGAAGCCGACCTGCGCGAGCAGATCTACGCGGCCGTCGATCTGCTGAGCAAACCGCCGCTGGGACCGCTGTATCAAGCTTTACTGGTCGAGGCCCAGCAGGACCCGCAAGTTGCGGAGGCGTTGAACGAACGTTTTATCGGCCCGCAGGAGGAGAAGACGATCGCTCGCTTGCGGAAGGCTCGCGACCAGGGGCAACTGTCCAGCGACTTCGACCTGAGCCTGGCGATGGCCCTCCTGTCCGGCCCCTTCTATTTCCAGGTGTTGATCACCCGGAAACCGCTGACGCACGAATACGTCGACCGCGTGATCGAGGCAGTCTTCGCCGGGATCGGACCGAAGCCCCGACGACTGCTGATGGCCAGGACCGCGGCCGTCGTCGCCGATGACATTCGACGCCAAGCGCGCCGCGATCACTGATTCACCGGGCACCGCCCCGATCGCGGCTGGCTCACCGGCGAGCCGCTCGCCGGACTCGTCCACGCGCGTCGCACCTGGGACTGACCCTGCTCGTCCACACCGCCGTCCAGCTCACCACTACCTTCCAGCTGCGAGCAGACAGCGTCCAGCAGGTTATCCGGTTCTTCGACTCGGTTCTGCTGCCCGCCGGCCTGACCTGCCTTTCCTTACCGCGATGGACCACGAGGTCAGTCCGGCGACAGGAACACGACGATGTCGGTTTCCTTGCCCGGCCGGGGCTCGGGTTCTTGCCATCCGATCCGGCGGTAGAAGGCGAGCGTGTCGTGGGCTTGATTCCAGGTCAGCAGCCAGGCGCGAGCGTCGGGTGCGGTCGCGGTGAGATTCGACAGCAGTCGCCGTCCGAGTCCGGTCCCGCGGGCGCGGGAACGCACCCCGAGTTCGTCGATCTCGAACGCTCCGACCAGCAGCTCACCGACCCGGTCGGGGCCGAGCCGCTCGGTGACCTTGGAGTAGGCGCGATCGGTCCGAAACGGGGCCGAGGTGGTCCAGCCGGTGACGAAACCGTCTACCTCGCCGGTGTCGGAAAAGGCCAGGATCGCGCGGAAGCCGGGACGCTGGGCATCTGCCTCCAGCCGCTCCCGAAACGCCGACCGGGTTTCGTCCGGGTCCCGGTGTTCCCACGGCGGGGCGGTGAAGACGTCGACGTAGGCGTCGACGAGCTCGTCCGAGACAGTGACGACATCGGAGCCGAAGTACCTCATGGGACTGAAGATACCGACGTAACCTGACTGATTCCCGCACGCCGGACGACGTCGCAGTTCCTTCCGCCGCCAATTTCGAGCAGACAGCGCCATGTGGAAGTGACGCAGGATCCGGTCGGAGCTTTCGACAAGGCCTTCGAGCTGGCGGCGCGGTTGGGTGAGGCGATGCGGGTCGCCCTGGCCGAACGCGGACTCACGCCAGCCGCGCGGAGGTGCTCTATGTGCTGGCGCGGGCGGCGAACTGGTCCAGCGCGGGCTCGCCGACGCTTTGCGGTGCACACCCCGCCACGTCACCGGACTCGGCCGAACGCACCGCGATCACCCTGGAGGATCCGGTAGGCGAAAAGACGATCGTGTTCGAGGATCGGACGCCGGACTACCAGCGCGAGCACTTCTTCCCGTCACACACCCCAGGGCAGACCGCTCCGCCACACTCACAGCGTCCGGTTCTGGCAGGACGCGATGTCCCTGGTCGCCGCAAACAGAGGGGTGTGCATAGCTAGCGAAGACGCACGCCGGTACTACTTCCGGCCCGACATCACATACTTGCCCATCAGCGACGCCCCGCCGATCCAGTACGGCCTCGTCTGGCGCTTCGAAACAGAGAATCCCGGCCGATGGACTTCATCGCCGCTGTGGAGCGGGTCGCCGCCGACCTGATAGCCGCACCTGCTGCCAAGGCCGTCACGAACCCACCGTGACGCGTCATGACCCAGCCGGAAAAGGTTCATCGCCCATTCCCAGACTGGCAGGCGCTTTCATTCGCGGTTATCGGCACCTCTTGCTTCCTCAACGCAAGAGGAAGTCTCAAGGGTTCTTCCTGATCGGGCGCGCCGCTCGGCGGTCTCTCGACAGCTCATATGCGCTCCTGACGGGGCTCCGCCACGACGTGGGCATGTTCGCGCCGTCGATGCTTCCGGGCAGTGAGCCGCCGATCCAGCAACGCGGTGGCTACCGCCGTCAGCGTGATCGCGGCCGTGCAGACGAGGAGTGCGCGGCCACCGAGTTCGGCCGCGGTGCCGGCGAGGGCTGCGCCCAGAGCGGCCATCGCGACTTTCAAGCCGGCGCTGGCGACGAACACCTGTGCCCGGGCGCCTAGTGGTGCGTACCGGGTGCGAGCGGTGAGGGTGGCGGTGAACGATGTCGCGTTCACCAGTCCAAGCACG
Organism: Amycolatopsis sp. cmx-4-19; assembly: GCA_049998115.1. Classification (GTDB taxonomy): domain Bacteria; phylum Actinomycetota; class Actinomycetes; order Mycobacteriales; family Pseudonocardiaceae; genus Amycolatopsis. Next base: position 2,992 of record JAEBEO010000003.1, read on the forward strand.
GCGAAGCCAGCAACCGTCGTCGGATAGTTCGTGGTGAAGGCACACAGAACGGTGACCACGGCCAGGGAGGCGAACAGCCGCACCGCCAGGATCTCCGGTTCACCCCGCAACGGCCACGCCGTCACCAATGCCGAGCCCGCAAGACTGCCCGCACCATAGGCGACGGTCAGCGCCGCGCCCCCGGTAGCCGTGTCGTACAGCTCATGCCCCAGCGCCACGGCAACGACCGGCAAAGCTCCCAACTGGACCGCGGACAGCAGCGTCAGCACCGTCACCCGTCGCAGTGGCGGCACAGCCACCAAGCTCTTCAGTCCCGCTCTCAGCCCCACTGGGCCCCGATGCGCTGGCGTGTCACCGAGAGGCAACGTCAAGGTCAGCGCGGACGCGACGAGAGTCGCCGCGGCCAGGCCGAGAACGGCGGCGAGCGGGCCGGTCAGGCCGGCGAGTCCCGCGACCGCGGCGGGGCCCGCGGTTCCGCCGATTCCGTAGGAGAGCGCATCCCAGCCTTGGTTGCGCCTACTCGCGCCCAGATCGTCCAACACGCTACTCAACCCGCCGGTCAGCAACGGCCCGCAGCATCCAGCCACCCCGATCGCGAGAAGCGCCACGATCGCGGGCAACCGGGTGATCGCCAGCGCGCCAGCCGACAAGGCAAGTCCGTAGAGCAGATATGCCACCGCCAGAAGGCGGGGCCGCTGTGTCGCCTTGTCCATCCGCGCCGCCAGCCATGGACCCAGCAGGTGCGGCGCGTTGAGCGCGGCGATGAGCAGTCCGCCCATGACCGGAGGCAGACGCTCGTGTGCAGCGAGCAGAACGAGGCCAACCGTGGCGCCGCTGTCCGCACCGCGAACCAGCACCGCAGCCGTCAGATACCTGGCCAAACCGGACATTTCTCCTCCGTCACCCCACTAACAGGTGACGGGAACACTGGCACATGGCCGAGTCACCGGTCAATATGGTGACGTGTTCACCTTCCTCAGCGGCAGCCCGTGCCTGGATCTAACGACCACCCTGCAGGTCCGACACCGGAACAGCCCGCGAGAGCTGCTGGTAGCCCCCGCCGACGTCACCTGCTGGCTGGAGCAGGCCGGTCTCGGCGCCGGAATCGCCGTCGACACAGAAGGGCTTCGTCGCACCATCGCCCTGCGCGAAGTCGTCAACCTTCTTTGCCGAGGGATCGGCCGGACTGAGGACCGCGCCGCTCTCAACGCCGCGGCGGCGTCTCCTCCGCTGATACCGCAGTGGACGGGTGACACGGTCGAGTTCCGAGGCGATCTTCGGCAGGCCCTTTCGACTCTTGCCCGCGACGCCATCACCCTGTTGGCAGACAGGAAAAGGGGCCGGATCCGGGAGTGCGACCACCCCGACTGCAGTCGGCTCTTCCTTGACTCGTCCCGCTCCGGACGCCGCCGCTGGTGCGGAATGAGCAGTTGCGGTACCAAGGTGAAATCAGCCGAGTATCGGCGCCGGAATAGCGACCGGGCCCGCCGGACCGGGGACCATCTCCGCCCGGAATGACTCTTCACCTGCCGGCCGCCACCGTGACCGCCATCAGCAATACCGTGACGCGCATCCATCTGGCCTTTTGGAATTTCGCCCACGGCGGCCGCTCCGGTGGGACGGCCTGACAACTGTGGCCGGTAACGCCCGCGCCAAAAGGAGAAGCAGCGAGCACGCGAGTAGCACCGTGAGGGGCTCCGCAGCCAAGTCCTGACCTACATCAGCCCGGCACGACTCGGCGTCCCGGGCGACGCGTGGTCAGGTCAACGCGTTGTGGAGGAGTCGAAGGTGATTCCGGTGGCGAGGGCATACATTCCCTTGTGGACCAGGTCGGTGACCAGTTCCTGCCTTTTCCATTGCCACGGCCGGGGTGCGATGCCCAGGCTGCGGTAAAGCAGCACGTCGCCGCCCCACACCAGCGCGTAGTGCACGGCGGTCTTCGCGACCGCACCGAGGCCGCCCAGCGCCCCGAGGGCGATACCGTGGATCCAGTGCACCGGGGTGTTGACCGTGCCGCTGCGGCCTCATCGTCACGGTATTCCGACAGCGCCGACCTGGCCGGGGACCGTGCAGGTCTCCCGGCGGGTCAGGTGTTGCTCCATGCCTCCGACACGGTGAGCACCACCGTGCCCACCGCCCCGGTGACCAATCCCAAACCGAGCGCGACTGCGACGTTCACCGGAATCCTGCCTTCTTCCAGGATTGACCTTGCGGTGCAAGGGCTCAAGCGGGTGGGGCGTCCATCGGCGTGGCGGCCAGGGCGCGGGCGACCGCGTGCAAGTTCGCCGCCATCGCCCGCCCGGTCTTGGCCGACCATTCGTGGCCCTCGCCGGTGTCTGTGTAGCTGGGTCCTGGGCCGGGTCCCCGGTTCCAGTAGGTCCAGGCTTGGCCGGGAATGGTGTAGCCGATGTCTGCGAGGCCGCCGGCGATCTCGGAGATCACGTGGTGGGCGCCGTCCTCGTTACCGGTCACCACCACGCCCGCAACCCGGTTGTAGGCCACCGGCCGCCCGGCCTGGTCGGTCTCGCTGATCATCGCGTCCATCCGTTCCAGCATCCGCTGGGCGATCGAGGACGGGCGTCCGACCCACGTCGGCGTGGCCACCACCAGGATCTCCGCAGCCAGCAGTTGCGTATGGACCTGCGGCCACTGGTCTCCGCGCCCCAGATCGGTCACGACACCGGGAGGAATGTCGAGATCCGCCAGACGTAGTGTGGTGACCTCCACATCGCGTTCCCTCAGAGCCCCGGCCACGACCCCGGCCAGCAGGTCGGTGTTCGACGGCTCCGGAGACGCCTTCAACGTGCAGTTGAGCACCAGTGCTTGCACATCGTCCCCTCACGTTTCGGGGGCCGTTGCGCAGCACTCGCCGCTCGCGCCATCCGGCAACCTCACGAGTGTTACCCGCCGAGGCGTGCCGGCAAACCCAGGGAGAAGCCTCTGTGCCCAACTCGCCCGTACCCGATCCTGAACGTCCGGACCGACTGGCTGACCCAAATCGTCCGACGCGACCATGTCATCCTCGACGACTTCCCCGTCCTCGACGTGCTCGTCCGAACGTCACACACCGTTCCTGTTTGCGCACTTCAATGCGCCCTACGGGTTCTTTAGTGGCATCAGCCAGCGCAGATCGTGAACGTGTCACCACGATCGATTGCCGAGACCTGTGGATGAAGATCTTCTAGGCGACATGGGGTCGGCTGGGTTCGTTCGACGAGTTTGCGACTATCGAGGCGAGCTCCGGCGCGGACGAGCGCGGTTCTTCCAAGCAGAGGTTGACGCGGGTCCCTTCGGGCCACAGGCAGCTGGGCCACATCGGACAGGGCGCGCTCGGCGAGCGCGCCCTGTCCGGCCTTCCACTACTCGATCAGGTTCGTGATCGTCGGGTCCGACAGTCCACTCGCCGAGCCGAGACCTGTCCTGCCGTTGATCCTGCGGAGCGTGATCGCGCGTCAAGTTCACCCAGTCGAGGGGCGGGCTGTGCAGTCTGCGCTATGCATCGCGCGGCGGTGTGGACCGTCTCGGATGCGTGCCCACGACGAGACGGCAGCTACCACTCGCAAAGTCGGGGTTCAGTTCAGTCTGCAGACCAAGGTGGCCGTGTAGATAGCTTTCGACCGGCTTCTTGCATACGACAACACAGGCACCACGACCACCGCCGGCGAGGAACGCGCAGCGGGGGACGTCGATGACCGCGTCGCCAACCGAGCGCATCGGTCCTACAATGTAGCGGACCACGGTGCGCAGCAGGCGAGCGATGATCCGCGCGGTCATGCGCGGCCACCGGTGCACGAGGGGTCCGGTGAACCTGCCGACAGGGCCCAAGAAATCGGCGAGTACCGCGACCTCGATGTGGAGTATCTCGTCCGGCGCATGGCAGGTCAGCTCTTGGCTCACTTGCTCCACGAGCCCCCTGTGCCCGCCTAGCTGACTCTGCTGGCCGGTGCGGGCAGCGTGGATTCGCCGAAACCTGGCAAGCAGGAGACTGTCCAGAGACGACGAGAGCATTTTCACTCCTCACTGATAGAGGCGATCATGACGCGGGAGAAGCCGGCACGAATAATGACACCAGCTGAAAACAACGAGTGAACTGTCTGCCGCACCACGAGCTGGGGGTCGTTCTGCGCAGGGAAAGCCGGTCAGGTGATGGTGATTTTCGCGGCGGGGATGGTCAGACGGGCATGGTTGAGGTCGGTGTTGACCACAGTCACGTCGGTGAAGGTGAGGTTGGGCAACACCAGCGGCGGAGGGTGCGCCGGAGTGAAATCAACCGGAAGACCGATGAGGCCGAGCAGGCTCAGGGTTCCTTTCAACCGCACGGTCAGGAGCTCGATCGGTTCACCGGTGGCCGTCGAGACGCTTCCGGGTGGTGCGGCGATCTTGCGCAAGTGCCCGTCGAGCAGCTCGCTCGTCTGGACCAGGCTGGTGATGTCGACGCGGCTGGCCGTGAACCTGAGCACCTCGACCGTCATGTCACCTACCCTGGTGGTGCCCACTCCGTGGTAGCGCAGTCCGGTCAACCGCAGGACGGAGGCTGTCAGCACCCAGACCCGGCCGGAGGGCGCGGCGGTGGTCGAGGCCGAGGAAGAAGCCGCCGGGGGGACGACCAGAGCGCAGCCGAGGACGATCGCCATCCCGGCGGCCCGGAACCGAGACGCGTCCGGCTCGTCCTCATCCCGCTCATCAGCGGACGGCGGAGCCCATGAAAGAGCCAGTGCCCCACCGACGAGTCCCAGCAGTGTGCCTACCAGGAATCCGCCGAGGTTGCTGCTGACCAGCGCGGTCAAGGAACCGAGGAGCGCGGTGACGCCGGCGGCCACCCGGTACCGCGGCCTGATCCACAGCGACACCGCGCAGATCAGGAGCAGAGCGGCGATCAGCAGCGCCGACACCCCGCCGATGGTCCTGATCGAGAGCACCAGATCACCCAGCCGGAAGGAGGCGTACGGTGGAAGTCCTATCGCGACGGAAGCGGGCAGCAGGAGCACCCCGGCGGCGAAAGGCCGTTGCCGTCGCCAGCCGCGGAAGGCGCACCACCCCGCTTCGACCCGCCCGACCGGATCCCTGCTCATCGGGACGACCTGAGGCCGAGGACGAACTCAGAAGCATTCATTCTTGCCATCCCTCAACGACAGGACGAGATTCTTCAGCCGCAAGGTCTGCGCGTTCGTACTCCAGGCTGTCTGACGGAGTTGGCCGATCGTCGCGCCACTGGCCTGCAGACCGAAGGCACCCGCCCTTCCTTTCGCCGCTTCCGGACCCTTGGACAACCGAGCGGCGTCGATACCGATCTGGGTATCGGTCAGGACGAGGTCACCGGTGAGCGACGCGATGCCGATGATGATGTCTGTGGCCTCCATCCCACCGGGTCCGCCCGACGTGAGTACCAGAGTGACGTCCCCGACGATGGGCACCTTCGGCAAGAACACCGACTGGCAGAAGTTGTCCAAGGTGACTTCGCGGAAGGCCCCTACCGCGACCATGTGGGCTTCACCGGTGCCCTGGTCGACGTCGCCGTACTGGACGAAGCCTTCACCTGTCAGCTTGTCCGCGCTGATCTTGAACATGCCACCGGACACTGTGAACGACGCCGCGATCGCTCCCTGAGAGAGTCCCGAGAGCAGCAATGCCGCTCCGGCCAGTGCCGTCCCGAAGATGCCGGCGAACCGGCCCCACCGCGTTCGTCCTCGCGATTCCGCGCGCTTCACGTTTCCATCCTTTCCTCGGTCGCCCTGCCGTTGGGCGAGTCCGTGTCCGCGCTGCGGACCGTGACGGTGTCGCGGGTTCCCTCGACCCGGACGAAGTGCCGCTCGCCGGGCCGTCCCTGCGGGTAGGCGCTGCGCAGGTCGCCGGCGACGATGACCGCGGACGGATGCGTCCCCGTACGGCGGCCGACGTGGTCTTTGATCGCGATCTCGGCCAGGCGGTCCTGGGGCCTCGCGCCGAGTGGCAGGGCGTAGAGGTCGGCCACGAATCCGGGGAGCCACTCGACTTCGCTCACCTCGTCGACGGTCAACGAGGTCAGCCCCGCCTCGGTGGCCGAGAGCCCGGCACCTGCGCAGTAACGCCGGTCGCGGGCGAAAGCCCGCCACCGCCCCGGCAGCAGCTTGCTCAAGCGCCCCATCGACAACAGCACCAGAACCAGGCGTATCGACACCGCGACACGACCGTCCACGATGAGCTGCAGATCGACTTTCGGCAGCCGGTGCTCGTCGTCGGTGAATCCGGCGAACCGGGCCTCCACCCGGACGAGGCCGGTGTGCGGCAGCGCCTCGTACAACACCAGCTCGTCGACCCGGTGCGGGAACGACACCTGGTCCTCACCGATCCGGGACGACCAGTGCCGGGGCCGGTGATGGGGGATGACGTGCAGGGCCGCGTCGAGTAGTCCTTGGTTCAGCAGTCCGGGCGGCACGGTGCCCGCCCCCGCGTCCAGGATGCCCGACGCGCCGGTCGTACCGAGTTCGTTTTCGGTGAGGTAGTGGTACGACCTGCCGTGGAAGAGGGCACCGGAGCGATAGGGGTGCGGCTCGGGTTCCGTGTCGGGCAAGGGACCGAAGGGGCGAGGAGATCCGCCGAGTGCGTGCCCGACACGCACGAGCGCGGTGGCCACTGTCTCGAACCTGGACAGTGCGGGTACTTCGGTGTCCCGCCAGGTCGCGAAAGTGACCACGTGTTCATCCCGGTTTTCTCCTGGCACCGCCGTCACTCTCGTCCGCACCGGGCCGTCCACGGCCAGCCACCGATGCAGCTGGACTTCACGCAGCGAGCTGACCGGTGAGCCGGTCAGCTCGGTCGTGCCGTGCGCGAGCAGGTCCACCACGGACATCAGCGGCAGCACCGGGACCGTCCACAACGGACGGTGGTCGGCCAGCCAGCGGTCGGTCGCCGGATCGATGACCCGCTCGACGGCGGGATGTCCGGTCGAAGCCACGGCCCGCATCCCGATTCTCGGCAGGGAGTAGATGCGTCGGCCGTCCACCCACAGCCATGCCCGCCCGATCGCGTGGCAGCCACGCTCGTCGGCGCCCGCTTCGGTGACGTCCAGCTCGACGGTGACCACGTGATCGGCCGGTATCACCTGGCCCCGGTACTTCCAGGTGATCGGGCCACCGGTCAGCACCGGCTCGAAGCGTGCGCCGGGCAGTCCCGACGTCCGTCCGGACACCACCAGGTAGTACTGCAACAGCTGGCAGACCGCCTCGACTCCCAGCGAGCCGGGTTGCACCGGGTCCTGGAAGAAATGCGCCCTGAAATACCAGTCATCGGGATTGACGTCCTTCTCCGCCCGCAGCCGTCCCAGCCCCGCCGGACCACCCTCGGGCCAATATCCGGTGATCCTGTCCAGCATTCGCAGCATCGGCCCCGGTGGGCCGAGGGCGGTACGGATTCCTCGTGCCGCGCGGAAATCCACTGCCGGACCGTCCGGTGCGAGGAATCGAGCGGTTTCCTCGGCCGAAGGCGGCATTCCGACTTGCGCGGCGAAAACCGCCGAGGGGAAGAAGCCGAACGTCGTCTGCACAGTGCACAACGGAACGCCGTCGGCAGCGCATTCGATGGCGAACGATTCGATGATCATCCCGTCGTGTTCGGCCACCGTGAGCAGTTCGGCCTCGGTACGCAGCACCCGCGTGCCCGGCACGACCTCGCCGAGTACCGTGCCCTCCCCGTCGAGATTGCGGAACAACAGGTCGTCGGCGCTGTGGTTGGTCCCGCCGACGTGGGCCGCGAGCCAGCCGCAGGGCTGCAGGGCGACCTCCATCAGCACGGCGAACGGCATCGTCGGCGTGCCGTTCTGCTCGAAATACCACGCTTCGGCGGGCACGTCGTACTCCGCGGTGATCCGGGCGCCCGGGCACCCCGCGCCGAAGGTCCCTTCGACCGAGAGCACCCTGCTGATGAACTGGTACGGCGGAGCCGGCAATCGCGGGCAACGAACCGGCCCGTCGAATTCGGCGAATTGCGGGCCGAACGCCGTCGAGGGCTTGCCCCAGGCCGAGGCCAGCATCAAGGCGGAGTCCGCCCGCAGCCCGTCGACACGGGCCACCGGATGGGGATCGCGGTATCCGACAAGTCCTGCGAGGGCGGGCAACGCGACGGGTTCTCCCGTGGCCTGCTCGCGGCGGGGGCCGAGAAGGCGCCAGTGTTCCAGCGGCCAGTCCGGGACGAGCCGGAGCGCGACCCGGCTCGCGTGGAACGCCGGGATGCCGTCGACGGTGCACAGCAGGTCGGCGATCAACGTGGGCAATGGTTCCGCCACCACCGAGACGACGAACACCTCATAGGTGAGCAGGCGCGCGTCCGGCGTCACCTGCGCACGGCACCGTAGCGGGCTTCGCTGGCCGGGCACTGGTTCAAAACGCCAACCGTCACGGCCCACGGTGTATCCGAGAGCCGCCAGGTAGAAAGCCATCGCCTGGATGCCGCCCTCGAGCATGAGCGTCCCCGGCATGCACGGATCCTGGTGGAAGTGTCCTGAGAAGAACCACTCCTCCCCCGTGAGCGGCATCCGCGCACGCAGATAGCCCCGCTCCCACGGGCCGCCTTCCGGCGCGAACTCCGGGACATCGCGCAGGAGCAGCAAATCGCCGTCGGCGATACGTGGAGTTCGCACGTGACCGCGGGTGGCTCGCCAGCCGGGACCGAAGCACCTGGCGAGGTCGCCGTCAGCGAAGGCCCGGACGGCGTCGGTGTCGAAAGCGGCCGGTGCCCCGGCGACGGCGGGTGGATCCACCGACGCGTCTTCCGGCGGGTGGGCGGTGGGAACCCACCGAACCCCGGCGCTGACCGCGAGTTCACGATCGGTGAAGAAACCCGCTTGCCCTCCGCGTACGGTCAGACGGAGGTCGTCACCGGCGAAGCAGTCGTAGTGGAAGAACATCAGCCGGACGCCGTCGAGTTCGGCGTGCCCGTCGATGTGGATCTCGAAGCTCAGTGTCTCTCCCGGTCGCGGGAGGTCACCGTGGAACGTCAATTCACAGCCCAGCAGGCGGTACACCCGGTCGTCGCCGATCTCGAGGTCGATCCCCATCCAGCTGATCAGCAACAGATCCGCCTGCCCGGCTTCGACGAGGAAGCCCGTCGGCATCCGTCCGGCCGGGTCGAGGTACCAGCTGTCGGCGGCGACGTCGGTCTCGGTGCGGATCACCCCGGTTCCCAATACCGCCGGTGGGGCTTCGATCGCGACGACCCTGTCCACCAGCAGCATGGGCGGCGTGGGCAGCCTGGTCTGCCGCCGCCGTCGGTCCTGCGCCGCGAACCGCGGCCCGAACAGCTCCGAGATCCGACCGGTCGCCAGGTATTCCAGCTGCGACCGGTCGAAGTGGGGCCGGGTGCGGCTCACCGGGACCACCGCGGCCACGGGCGAACCCTTCGCGTCGCTCATGTCACGCCTTCTCCCGAAACAAAGATCGAACAAGCCGCGGCGAATCCCCTTTTCCGAAAATCGGGGACTTTTTCCACTACGCGGCGAAAAGATCTTTCAAGAACCCCGAGCAGAGATCACTGAAACACGATTGTACGCACTCGGGCTCGATCATCGAACGCTTCACATCGGCCGATCCGAGAATCACCCCATCTCCGCAACGGCCGCCTAGATCAGCGCAAGGCAAACCGAGGAACGGCTACGGTGAGCGACGCCGCGCACAAGCATCCAAGACCTTGGACCCACTGGCGGGAAGGTGGAATTTCCGGCGAAATTCGCCCGAACAGTCCTTTGCGTCGTCCGCCATTCGTCGACTACCTTGACTGGTTGCGCCGTCCGACATTCATGATCGAACGATTTCGCGCCACTTGTCCGCAGAACGATCGCCAAGGAGGCACGCATGGTAGGTAGCGATCCGATATCCCCGAGCGCATCCAGCCCCCTGGGGCGGACCGGCCACACTGTCGCCGACGAGATGGCTCATTTACTGAACGACGAACTCGCTGTTGCCAAACAACTCTTGCACCGCCTGCTCGACTACCATACCGAAGCGGTGCGCGACCTCGAGGCGATCACGGACAGATTGCTGGAAATTCCCTGGACCACCACGGGTGACCACAACGCGGTAAGATCGAAGAGAATTTCGGAATTGCTGACCGTCCAGCAGATGGCCGTGCTGGAACAGATCTGTCTCGGCCGGACCAACCGGCAGATCGCGAAGAAACTCGGAATCACCGAAAAGACGACGAAGAACTACACGCAGGCAGTTTTCCGTAAGCTTCGCGTACACAGCAGAACGGAGGCCGCACTGGTCGCCATCCGGTGCGGATGGTTCGAAACCGAGCCCCTTTCGCACCGTGAACGCGGAATTCCTCGGCAACGCGATGGGGAATCGTCCTCTCTGTCGTCCAACCGGTGCGAAGAAGCCGGCATGCGGCTCGGTCGCCAATCTCCTCTCGGTAGTCGATTCCCCGATCAGGTCAGTACGTAGCTGCCCGGCGCCGGTTCCCCTGCCGGATGGCGATCGCTGCCCAGTGCCGGGGGCCTCCGCTGGGGGCCCGCGCGCTCGGCGAGCCAGCGTGCCCATTCCCGCCACCAGGTATCGTGCGTCCGAGTGGCGCCGGCCAGCCACTCGGAAGCTTCGGGCCCGGTGTGCTCACTGGTCCAATAGCTCGCGCCCGAGCCGGGGGGTGCCAACGCCGCGGCGTTGTGGCCGCCGGAAGCCAGGTGAAAACGCACGTCGCCGGGCAGCAGGCCCACCGTCCGGTAGGCGGAAGTCCACGGCACGAGGTGGTCGTCCTGCCCCGCCACCAGGAATACGTCCTGATCGACGCGGTCGAGCCGGAGTCGTCGTCCCGCCAGTTCCGCGGTTCCCGTGGCGAAAGCGTTTTCCAAGCACAGGTTCCGCAGCAGGTACTGCTGTGCGCGGTGCGGCACGTTGAGCGTGTCGCAACTCCAGTACAGGAGGTCGTAGGCGGGCGCGGTCTCGCCCAGCAGCCAGCCTGCCCGCATCCGCGCCCAGATCAGCTCCTCGGAGTGGAGCAGGCGAAAGAACATCTCGAGGTTTCGGCCGCTCATGACCCCCTGCGTGGCGGTCATGGCTTGCACGAGCCGGAGACCGGGTCCCCGCAGGACCCTGCCGACGACACCGGTGGCGGCTTGGTCGGCGATCTCGGTGAAGTCCACCATCGCATTGATCGCGGTGATACTTCGGAGCCGCGGACGGTGCCCCTCGTCCAGCCAGGCGGCGAGCATCAGCGCGAGCAGGCCGCCAAGACAGCCTCCCATCAGGTTCACGTCCTCGGCGCCGGTGATGTCCCGGATGACGGCGAGGGCGGGAAGCAAGGAGTCCCGAAGGTAGTCGTCGTAACCGACGTGCCGGAGAGACGCGTCCGGGTTGCGATAGCTGATCATGAACACGGTGTGACCGTGGTCGACGGCCCACTGCACGAAGCTGCGGCCGGGAGCGAGGTCGGAAAGATAGAACTTGTTGACCCAGGGCGGACAGCCGAGAAGCGGGATCGCGTGGACGGTCGCGGTTCGTGGCGCGTACTGGATCAGTTCCATGAGGTGGTTGCGGAACACGACCTTCCCGGGGGTGGCGGCCAGGTCCCGGCCGATCGTGAACGCCTGCCGGTCCACCAGTGACGGCCAGCCGCGGTTGTCCCGGAGGTCGGACAGCAGGTGCGCGGCGCCCCGGACAAGGCTGCGTCCCCTGGTCCGCGCCGCCTTGCGCAGGGCGGCCGGATTGGCGGGCAGTAGATTGGCCGGGGCCATGGCCTCGGTGACCAGGCCGACCAGCCACCGCGCGACCTCTCGGTCGGTAGCGGACAGCGGAAGAGCTTCCACGGTCCGGTCGGCGATCCGGGTCGCCGCGAGGTAGGTGTCACGCAGGGTGCGCAGGGAACGGTTCGACGTCCACGCCGGGTCGGCGAACCTCGGATCCAGGGCCACGAGACCAGGCCGGGTGTCGGTGGAGACGGGCAGGTTCATCGTCGTTCTTCCTCTGCGGCGAGTGGCTCCACTCCGTCCTTGTGGGACAGTTCTCGGAGTTCGTCGCGGACAAAGGGACCGAGCGTGCCGACAAAGTCGACGAAGCTGTCGAGGTAGCCGACGTGACCGCCGCTCACGAGGACGACCGCCCGCCCGTGCGGGATCTTCCGCGCGGCGCGCACCCCCTGCCAGAACGGGTACACCTCGTCGGTCGACCCCCAGATCACCAGGGTCGGCATCGACAGTTCACCGAGCCGGTCGTCGATACGGTAGGCACGGCGCTGCCCGGTCGGTCCGGTGGCCAGCCGCGCCGCGTGGAAGGAGGTGGAAAGCAGCGTGCGCGTGCGCGTCGACTCGATCTGCTCCCGCCACTCCCGCAAGGTCACCGCCCAGGGCCGCCGGGTCTGCAATCCTCCCATCAGTGCTCGCGGGATACCGCTTCCGGGAAGCAGCAAGACGACGCTCGCGAGTTCCGCCATCCACTCGGGGACCAGACTGCCCGCGATGAGGAACGGGCCCGCCGCGCGGCCGAGGCCGCCGGAGTCCGCGAGCACCAGCCGGGTCACGCGCTCGGGGTACGCCAGCGCGAACGCCCCCGCGACGAGACCACCGGCGGAGTGACCCAAGACGATCGCCTTGTCGATGGACAGGGCGTCGAAAAAGTCGGCGAGGAAGGACACCAGGCTGTCGAGGCTCAACTCCGCCAGCGGGCTGGTATCGCCGTAACCGGGCAGCGCCGGTGCCAGTACCCGGTGGGTGTCCTGGAACTCCGTGATGACGCGGCGCCAGGTCCGGAAGGTGGTGACGTTGCCGTGCACCAGGATCATGACCGGCCCTGTCCCCGCTTCGAGGTACGCCGTCGACAGGCCCCGGACCGAGACGCGGTGTTCGCCGATCGTGTTGTCCTTCACCGCACGCCTTGCCTTTCGTTCAGGTACCGCTTGGGTTCCGACGCACTCGACACCTGCACGCGCATCCCGATTCCTTCGACCCGGCAGACGCAGATCCCCCCGGCATACATCCGGGCGTCGGCGACGGCGTGCCGTCCGGTGGCGTCCGAACCTGTCCCGGTGATCTCCAGGTCGAAGGAGACCCGATCGCCGGTGGGGAGCACCTCGCCGTGGTATGCCCAGCTCAGCTCCCGGCCGAGCGCCGGCGTCTCGAAGCGGGTGATGTGGTCTCCGCCCGGTACCTGTCCGAGCAGGCTGAGCTGTAACAGCTGAGCCATCGCTTCCAGCGCGAGGCTTCCCGGCAGGATCGGGTCCCCGAGGACGTGCGCCTTGAAAAACCAGTCTCCCGGGTCGACGTCCTTCTCGGCACGCATCGCCCCGAGCCGGGCCGCGCCGCCATCGGGCAGGTGGTCGGTGATCCGGTCGAGCATGAGCAGCATCGGCCCCGGCAGCCGCAGCCGGTGATCGAACAACCTGGGTGGACGGGTCCGCAGGGCGATCGGCGGTCGGCCGGGGTCAGGCCACTCCGCCGGCCGGGAGGGGTGCACGGCCGAGGGCCGGATGGTGCTTCCCGCCGGTAGCAAGCCGAGCCTGGTCTCCAAGGTGAGCAAGTGTTCCTCTCCGACATGACAAGTCACTTCGAAGGTGCCGACCGTGCCGCCATCGCTCTCCCTGATGTCGGCGAGGCGCGCAGTCGTGTGGACGAGACCGGCGGACGCGCGCAGTTCGCGGTGCACGATGAGGGTTCCACCGAGGTTCCGCAGGCGGGCACCTGGTCCGGCGTTGCGGGCGAGGCCGAGATGGCCGACGAGCCACGAGCACGGTTGCGTCGCGATTTCGGCCAGGACGGCCAGCGGGGCAGTCCCGGAACCGCTCTGTTCCCAGAACCAGGCGTGCCCGGGCAGCTCGTATTCGGCGACGACCTCGCTGCCGGTGCCGCCGGAGGTGGTGGCGGCCTTCCGGACGCGGGAAACGAACAGGTAAGGCGGACCGGGCAGCCTGATCGCCGGTGAACCCTTCCGCGACGCGGGTGGCCCCCACGCCGTGGCGAGCAGGCCGGGGTAATCGGCGCGCATGCGCGCACTGTCCACAGTGGCCGGTAGGTTGTTCCGATCGTCCACCAGGCCACCGAGACTCTCCGCGGGCACAGGTTCCCCGGTGGGCTGGATCGCCGGCGCGGCGAGCCTGCTCCAGTGGGTGAGCGGCCAGTCGGGCGTAAGCCGCAGCCCGAGGCGCCGGACGTGCAACGCCTTGACGCCGTCGACCGTGCACAGGACGTCGGCGAACAAGGTCGGCTCCGGGCCTTCGACGATTTCGGACACGAAAAGCTCATAGCTCAGCAACGTGCTACGCGGGGTGACCTGCCCCCGGCACCGCAGCCGGTAGGTCTCGCCGGGAACCGGCTCGAAACGCCATCCGTCGCGATCCAGGGTGTAGCCATATCCGGCGAGGTAGAACGCCATCGCCTGCAGACATGCCTCGAACATCAGCGTTCCCGGCATGCACGGGTCGTCCGCGAAGTGGCCGGGGAAGAACCAATCCTGCGAGCTGCCGGTGAACTCGGCACGCAGGTAGCCGCGCTGCCACGGGCCGCCTGCCGGATCGAAGACGGGCACACGGTGCAACAACTGCAGGCGGCCGTCCCCGCTGCGTGGCGTCCGGACGTGGGCCCTGGTGATCTCCCATCCCTTGCCGAAGCAGCGGTCCGGTCTGCCCTCGGCGAAAGCCCGGACGTCGTCACGGTCGAAGGAGGCCTTGGTCGTCACCGCGGGCGGGGACCACCGTCCAGCAGGCAAATCGACGTCCGCAGGTCGCCAGTCCACTCCCGGGGAAGCTGCCAGCTCCTCGTCGGAGAAGTAGCCCGCCTGCGCGTTGTCCACGGTGAGGAGTGGTTCTCCGTCGACCGAACACCGATTGTGGAAGAAGAACAGTCGCGTGCCGTCGTACTCGGTGTGACCGTCGACGGTGCTTTCGACCTGGGCCGTCGCCTCGATGGGTGGGCTGCCGTGGAAAGTCACGTCGCAACCCAGCACCCGGGGCCGCCGGCCTTCCCCGACGTGCAGATCGGCGCCGAGCCAGGCGAGCAGGAGCAAGTAGGCCTGTCCCGCTTCGATCAGCAACCCTGATGGAACGCGTCCGCATCCGTCCACGTACCAGTCGTCGCGGTGGAAGTCGGTCTCGGTCCGGATGACGCCCTTTCCCAGCGAGAGGGGCTCACCCTCGATGTCCAGGACCCTGTCGACGAGCAGCATCGGGGGTGACGGCAGGCGGGTGTGCCGGGCTCGCTCCTCGACGGCAGCGAACCTGGCACCCAGCACGTCTGTCAGCCCGCCGGCGGCCAGGCGTTCGAGCTGGGCCCGATCGAGGGACAGGGCGGGAATCACGGCCTCGAGCACCGAAGGGTGCTCGTCCGGCGGGCCGGTGAAGGGTGGTCGCGCGATCGATGCCGTGACGAGGGGTGGGTGGGCAGGCGTCACCAGCGCCCGGGGCCGCTCCTTGGCCGAAGGCGGCGCGGACGCGAGCCGGTCCAGCACCCGCGCCGTGTCCATGGGCACTCCCGCGGCGAGGAGTTCCGCGACCGTTCGGGCAAGCGCGGCAAGGGAATCCTCGCTCTCTCCGACGCCGTCCAAGGCGACCGCGAGGTGGTCCCTGCCGGCCAGCGTCGTCGAGATCCAGTTCGAGCACAGGTTCCGCGGGCCGTGCTCGATGAACACCCGGACACCGTCGTCCCAGGCTTTGCGCACGGTGGCGGCGAAGTCGATCTGGTCGACGGTCACCGACGCCACCGCGTCCGCCACCGAATCGGCCGTGGGGACGTAGGCGGTCGCGGTCGTGCTCGTGTAGAAGCGCAAGCCGGGATCGACGCGCACCGGGCGGTGGTAAAGACGCCGCAGCTCGGGACGGGCCTCGTCCAAGACACGGGAGTGCGCGGCGATGTCGTAGTCCAGCGGCAAGACGGTGACCGTGTCGCCGAGGCGGCGGACGACGCCGTCGCAGGCCCGTGCCGCGCCGCCGATCACGCACAGGCCGGGCGTGTTGACGGCCAGCAGGAAGACCGCCGGTTCGCCGTGAAGAACCGTTTGGAGGTGTTCTGCCGTCGCCGCGACCAGAAGGTTGACCCAGCGATCGTCGGGGAGGCCGAGGTGCCGCCAGGCGCGACGGGCGGTCCGCTGACGGCCGACGAGCCCGTGGCGATAGCACTCGGCCCCGACTACTTCTGAGATGAGCGCCGGGATGTCGTGCCAGATGCGCAACGCCATCGCCCCGGTCCCCTCCCCGGAGGAGTAACCCAGCATCGCGTCGGGCCGGATCGCGAGCAGGTCCCTGGTGAGCCGGGTGTGCAGGTCAGCGAGGAGGGTCGAGGCCAGGTTCTTCCGCACGGGGTCGGCAGGACGACCGGCGAGCACAGGTTCGGCGAGCCGCGTGAGGTCGCCGCATCCCTGCCTGATTTCGTCCACCAGATCAGGGAAGGCGAGCATGAGGGCGCGGCCCATCCGCGGGTAGCAGGCCGATCCGTTGGGGTAGACGAAGGCGACCTCTCCCCCGGCGGGCCGCTCCCGGAAAGCCACCGCCGGAGGGCGCTCGCCTTGTCCGGCGAGCCACTTGAAGGCCGCCTCGCCGCGCTCCGCCGTCGTGTCTCCCGGCCTCTCGACGACGACGAGGCGGCAAGGCCCGGCGCCATCGAGGTGTCCGTCGCGCACCGCCTCGGCCACCTCGCGCCGATCTCGGCCGCCGAACAGGTGTACCGCGTAGCCGCCCTCCGACCAGGCCGCGGGTGCCGCGGCCCGGACCCGGACGCTGGTGGGGGTACTGCCGAGCGGGGCCACCGTGACTTCGGCGACCGGCGTGCACAGCATCGGTTCCGCCGGGCCGTCCGGGCGGGGTATCGCGCGGTGCCGGACCGCCAGGGCCGCGGCGGCGACCGCCACGAGCCCCTCCGCGGCGTGCGCGCTGCCGAACCGGTCCACCGGGTCGAAACCGGGGACGCCGGCGGTCCTGTGCGGTCCGATCGTGAGTCCGGGGCGGGTGTCGGCGTCGTCGACCAGCGCGATGACGTCCGCGCCGTCGCGTTCGGCATCGCCGCGGCGGCGCAGGAGCAACGCCACCGCGGCGTCTCCCGGCTTTCGTCCGCGGCCGAGAGCGCGCAGGGCCGCCTCGTGCACCGGTTCGCACGACAGGTCCACCGCCCCGATCAGCACCGCCTCGGCCTCACCCGCGCGCAGTGCGCGGCAGCCGATCGCCAGTGCCGCCGTCCCGGACGCCTCCTCCGCGAAAACGGAGAAGCTCGGTCCGGCCAGATCGAACTGCGAGTTGAGGCGGTTGGTGACGATGTTGGGCATGGCCCCGAGCACGGCGGCCGCGGTGAGCGGTGGCGCGAACGCGTTCCTCGCGGCCGGTTCGCGGACGGCCTCCTCGCCCGCCCCGCTTTCCGCCAGCCAGGACGGGACGCGCCAGCGTGCCAGGTGGCGAACCACCTCGGCGTCACAGCCCATACCGATCAGGATCATCGTGCGCTCACGCGGCAGGTCCTGCCCGGCCAACGCCTCGCGTGCCGCGTCCAGTACCAGCAGTTGCTGCGCCAGCGCGTGTTCCAGGTCGGCAGGCGGGAATCGCAGCCCCCGCAACGGTGTCTCGACGGTCTTCCGCGGTGGGGTCTGCTCGCTCCGTCCGAAGAGTCCCGCGGTGAAATCCCGGAGACCGGTGCCGGTCGCGACCCGCGCACCGATGGCGACGATGGCCACCTCGTCGGTGTAACGGCCGGAGTCGGCGGAGACCGGCGCGGACGAATCCCGCCGCGCCGCCGGGGGCTCCGCGTCGAGCACCAGGTGGGCGTTGTTGCCGCCGAAGCCGAAGGTGCTCAACCCCGCACGCCGGGTACCCTCCCACGGCTCGTGATCGGCGAGCGGACGCAGGGCCGTTCCAGTGAGCGCCTCGGCCGGATCCTCGGCTCCCAGCGTGGCCGGGCGCACACCGGCGTGCATCGCACCGATGAGTTTCAGCAGGGCCGCCAGCCCGGCGACCGTCACCGGATGTCCGAGATTCGACTTGACCGACCCCACCGGCAGGTCCCGGACTCCGGCGAAGATCTTCGCCGCGCTACGGACCTCGACGGCGTCACCGAGGCTGGTTCCCGTCGCGTGGCATTCCAGCAGGCTCACCGAGCGGGGATCCAGTCCCGCGGCCCGGTAGGCGCCGAGGATCGCTCGTTCCTGGCCTTCTTGGGACGGCGCGAGAAGACCTTCCCCTCGTCCACCGTTGGTGAGCCCCATACCCCTGATCACCGCGAGAACCGGCATTCCGGCGCGGGTGGCGTCGGCCAGGCGCATCAGTGCCACGCAGGCGGCACCCTCCGCGGGCACCAGTCCGTCGGCGGTACGGGCGAACGGGCGGCTCCGCCCGGTCCGGCTGATCGCTCCGAGCGCGCCGAACCCGGCATGGATGAACAGGTCGTCGGCGCGGTTGACCGCGGCCGCCAGCATGACGTCGGCGACGCCGTCGTGCAGCCGGTCCACGGCGATCTTGAGCGCGTACAACGACGAGGCACAGGCGGCGTCCAGCCCCAGGGAGTCACCGCCGAGCCCGAGCGCGCGGGCCGCCAGGTGGGTGGCCAGTCCGCAGGAGAACCTGTTGCGAGGGTCGTGTACGCCGCTTCCGGTCACCGCCCGGCGCAGGGGATCGGGCAGCGCGTGGGCCCAGACTCGTTCGGCGAACCGGCTCAACCCGTGCGAGGGGTAGCCGAGCACGCCGAGGACGAGTCCGGCTCGCGGCTGTGGCCCTGGCAAACCCGCCTCGCGGAGCGCTTCCCTTCCGCAGTGCATCGTCCAGTGGACCAGGGGGTCGAGGAGTTCGAGGTCCGCCGGATCGGCGAAGAAGCCGACGGGATCCCACACCTTGTCGAAGTCGCGGACGTAGCCGCCGAGGGCGGGGACTTCGCTCGGTGCGGTCGAGGTGCCGTCTTTCTGGCCGAACGGCTCCCCCGCGAGGCGGGTGTCAAGGCGCCAATAGCCGTCGGGAACGGTGTCGAGGCAGATCCGTTTGGCCATGATGTTGTCCCACAGCGCACCTGGGCTCAGCGCGTCGGGAAGCACACATCCGCGTCCCACGATGGCGATGGGGTCGAACATGGCGGCTCCCGTGCGGTCGAGGTGGACGGAAAAGGGGGACGCGATCCGACCTAGGCTGGACGCCGGATCAGGCTGACGCCGAGCAGTTCCAGTCGCGCCCGTCCACCGGGATCCAGCAGTGCGATGTCGCAGACGGTCCGGTCGGCCCCGGCGTGGCGCGCTCGCACAGCGCACCGGGCGGGTCGAGACAGCGCTCCGCGGGTGTGGACCCGGACGGACCGCACCGCCATGGGCAGCGTCGCCGCGCCCGATACGAGCTCGGCCCACAGCACTCCGAGCTGGAGCGCGGCGTCCACGGCGGCGGGATCGGTGTGCGGGTACCGGCCGGGCCACCGTCGCTCACGCACTCCGGTGACGGTCCCGTCCGCGCCTTCGGCCGACATACCGTCAACCGACTCGAGGGCGCGGAACATCGGGCCGTGAAAGAGAGCTTCGCTCGCGTAGGGGTCGGTGTTCCCGGGCGGTAGCGGCCGGATGAGCGGCGACCAGTCGACGTACATCTCCCCCGGCAGCGCGTTCGTCGTGCGCGCCGCCTGGCACGGGCGGCCGTCCTCGTCCAGGATCCTCATGTCGACGCCGTCCGCCCGGTCTTCCAGGCTCAGGGTGAGCAAGCGTGTCCGGCCGGACTCCACCGTCAGCCGCCGGAAGACCCGCAGGTCGGCGAGAACGAGCTCGCGGCGGGACGGATGCAGCTCGCGGGCGGCGGCGACCAGCCGATCCAGGGTCAGCGCGACCGGTATCACGATGTCCCCGCCGATGGTGTGATCGCGCAGCTCCGGCCGATCGTCCAGCCCCAGGCTGACCATGACCTTCCGGCGCCGTCTCTTGCCGGGGAGGACTCGCGTGCCGTCGGCCGCGACGAGCAGGCGGCGGCCGGGCACCGTCGTTCCCAGCGTCGCCAGTACCGCCTGCGCTCCTTCCTCGACCGGTACCAGGCTGACACCGCCGCCTTGGAAACGCCCCGCCAGTTCGGAGGTCACCATCCCGCCCTGCCACGGTCCCCAGCCGATCACCGTCATCGGGCACCGGGTGGATTCGGCCGCCCCCACGTGGAAGAGCACCTCGTTGGCCATGGCGTAGTCGCTCTGCCCCGCGTTGCCGAACTGCGCGGCCACCGAGGAGAACAGGTACACGAAAGAAAGCGGGTCTTCGGCGGTGGCGGCCAGCAACGAACGCAGGCCTTCGACCTTGACGTCGAAGACCCGGTCGAACACTTCCGCGGTCTTCGCCTCGACCGGCAGATCGTCGAGCACACCCGCGCCGTGCACGACGCCGGTCACCGGCCCCCATTCCCCCCGCACCCGGGACAGCTCCTCACCAAGGGCTTTCGCGTCACAGACGTCCACCGGCAGGTACCGGACCTCACTGCCCGCCTCGATCAGCGTGGCCACGGTCCGGCGCACCTCGCGCGCGGCGATGATCCGGCGTGCCAGCGCCCCGACTTCGGCGGGTGACGGCATCGGGCGTCCATCGCCACGCCGCTCCTGCACGAGCGCACGCCGGAGGGCCACCTCGTCGGCGGCCGCCCGCGCACACGGCGGCTCGTCGGTCAGCGGTGTCCGTCCGATGAGGACGATGCGGGGCCGGTGAGCCCGCGCGAGGGCGCGCATGGCGGCGGCGGTGATCCCCCTGGCCCCGCCCGTCGCGACGATGACCGACCCGGAATCGACGACCGGCCGCCGGGCCGGCGCCCGCCATCGCGACACCGGCACCGGTACCGGTTCGGCCTCGACCACCAGTGTCGTGCGCCGCCCGTCCGCACGCAGGCCCACCTCCGGCAGCATTCCACCGTGGCACAGTTCTTCGGCGAGCGCGGTGGCGACGGCCCGCGGGTCGCGATCCGCGCGCTCGCAGTCGATCGCCTTGACGGTGGCCTCCGGCCATTCCTTGGCCACCGTGCGGGCCAGTGCCGCCAACCCACCGAGCCAGGCCCGGTCACCGTGACCTCCGCCCAAGCCGAAATCCCCGCCGGTGTCCTGGACGCTGACGAACATCCCGCCGTGCCGGGTGAAGCGGGCGGCTACCGACCGGGCCGCGGCGAAGGCCTCCCGGTTGATCGCGACCGCCTCTTCCCGGCAGCTCACGTCGCGCAGCCCACCGAGGAACACGACGCCGTCCGCTTCCGGCGGCACTTCACGGGTGACCACCGCGTCGAGGCCCTGGCCGGTGAGCCGGTCCGCGAGCGCCGCCGCCACCCCACCGCCGTCCTCGGTGACGAACAACCGTCCTCGGCCGAGACCGGCGGGCGTCAGGCCGGACAACGCGGCCGGTACCTCGCGAACAGTGTGGCGCACGAGCCGTTCGATCCGCGTCGTCCCGGTGGCCGCGGTCGCGGTGGTCACCGTGCTCAACCACCCACCCCCGCGGTCAGCTTTTCGGCGATCTCCCCGATCGTCTGCAGGCGGCCCAATTCCGCCGCGTCGAGGGCAGGCAGGCCCTCGACGCGGTCTCGGAGGGCGGAGAGGACCTCGACCCGTTTGATCGAGTCGACGCCGAGATCGGTTTGGAGGTTCATCTCCGGGGTCAGGATGTCGATCGGGTACCCGGTCTTGTCGGCGACGACCTGGAGGGCCAGTCCGATGAGGTGGTCGGCGGCGGAATCGCCGCCACCCGATTCCGCGCCACCGTCGGGGGCGACCGGCATCGGCTGGTTCGCCGCGGGCTCGCCGTCTTCGAACGAAGGCGCGGTGAAGGACTCGAAGTCGGGGACGTCCGCGACGAGGCGGTGAGTGTCCTCGGTCTCTGCTCCACCGGCTTCCCCGGGCGGCGGTTTCATGATCACCGGTTCCATGGGCGGGACGACGGGCACGGCCGGGATGTCACCGCGGGAGCCGTTCGCTGTCGCCACCTCGGTGTTCGCACCGTTCTTGTCTGCGCCGTTCTTGTTGATCCCCTTCGTCTCGCCGAACGTGGACGGAACAAGGACCTTTCCGTCCGATGTGGACGGTGTCGTTCCCCCGTTCAGCGACCGATCGACGGCGGACAGGTAGGCCAGGTGGACGTCGGCGACCGCGCGCTGATAGGCGGCATGTGTCGCGGCGGTCAGCCGGTGGACCTCCAGCCATTCGGCCCCGTCGACGGCGGACCGGGACCCGTTGTGTTCCATCGAACCTCGCACTGGTTGCGGCATGGTGGGTGTTACCTCCGATGAGTTCGCGGCGCCCCGATCCACCGGGGTGTTCCCCGACGGATCCGGACCGGACGGTGCCACGTCGGCGGCCGGATAGGGTTTGCCGTAGTTGGCGCCGGAGATCCGTGCCGTGGCGGCGGACATCGACGGCGCGGGCCGGCTTTCCGTGGCGTAGTCCTGCCACAACGGCGCCAGGTTCACCGGTACACCACGGGCGATCAGCCTGGCGAGACCGTCGTGCAGGGCGGTGAGGCCGTTTCGTCCCCGCTGGTCCAGCGCGATCGCCGCGTGATCGCGGCCGGCGAGGTTCGCGCGGACGAGGCCGGTCAGCACCGAACCGGGCCCGACCTCGACGAACGTCCGTACACCGGCGTCGTACATCGCGGCCACCTGCTCGGCGAACCGTACCGGGGACACCAGCTGGCGGACGATCCGATCGACGATTTCGGCGCGGGTGGACGGGTACACGGTGGCATCCGCGTTGGCGTAGACCGGAACGGCCGGGGAGGCGAAGGCCAGGTGGCGCACGTGGTCGTGCAGCGGACGGGTCGCGTCCTGGACGAGTGGGCTGTGGAAGGCCGCGGACACGCGCAACGTCCGCGCGGGGACACCGCGTTCCTCGAGGTGCCCGCCCAGCGCGGCGAGGGAGCGGCGGCCACCGGAAACCACTACCTGGTCGGGGGCGTTGTGGTTGGCCAGCCACAGATCCCGGGCATCCAGCGCGCGGATCGCCTGCCGGACGTCCGGCTCGGAGGCCTGCACGGCGAGCATGCCGCCGGGTTCGCGGGCGGCGTCGCGCAACAGTTCACCGCGTCGCCGGGTCAGGCGCAGCAGAGCCTCGTGGTCGAGGACGCCGGCGGCATGCAGCGCGCTCAGCTCCCCCAGGCTGTGCCCGGCGACGCAGTCGGGACGTAGTCCCACGGCGTCCAGGACGGCTAACAGTGCCATGCTGTGCGCGGCCACAGCGGGCTGCGCCCATTCGGTGGCCGTCAACCGCGCGGACTGTGTTTCCCTTTCCTCGTCGCTGAACGCCGCGGCGGGGAACACCACCTGGTGCAGCGGGCGGTCCCCCATTTCGACGTCCGCGCCCCGGTCCCAGCACAGATGAGCCGGTGACACGTGCAGTGCGACGTCCGCACCCATACCCGGATATTGGCTTCCCTGGCCGGGAAACAGGAACGCGATGCGACCGTGGACCGTCGGATCGACGCCGTAGTGAATCCCGTCCGGCGTGCTGTAGGGCGTCTCCGGCGCGCTCCGTAGCCGAGCGAAAGCCTGTTCCATCTTGTGCCGCAGTTCATCGGCGTCGGCGGCCACGATCGCGAGCCGCCGTCCGGTCGCGGGAACGGGCTTCTCCTGGGATTCGCGAGCCGTCAGGAACAACGGCCGCCGGTCCTCGACCACGTGGCGACCGCTGTCGAGCAGACCTTCCGGCGAGGCGGCTGTCAGGACGACCAGCTCCGACGGCGTCGTGCGGGTGCGGTAGGCCCGGTGTCCGCCGCCGCGGGGGACGTATTCCTCGACGGCGACGTGGAAATTGGTGCCTCCGAAGCCGAAACTCGACACGGACGCGCGGCGCGGGTGGGACGAGCCTCGGATCCAGGGCCGGGTGGCGGTGTTGACCTGGAACGGACTGCCGTCCAGCCCCAGGCGGGGGTTCGGCCGCGTCACCTTGATGGTCGGCGGGAGTACCTGGTGGTGCAGGGCGAGCACGGCCTTGAGCAGCCCGACGGCACCGGCCGCGGACTTGGTGTGGCCGAACTGCGATTTGACGGAGCCCAAGGCACACCAGGGAACCGGCGAGTCGGCGGCCGCGCCGAACACTTCACGCAACGCCGCCACTTCGGCCGCGTCACCGGCCAGGGTGCCGGTGCCGTGCGCCTCCATCAGCTCCACGGTGTCCGGCGTGTATCCGGACGCCTGGTACGCCCGCTGAAGCGCACGTACCTGGCCGGCGGGCAGTGGCGTGTAGACGGCCGTGCCCGCCCCGTCCGAGGAGGTGCCCAGACCGCGGATGACGGCGTAGACCGCATCGCCGTCGCGCTCGGCGTCCACCAGCCTCTTGAGGGCGAACAGCGCGATACCTTCGCCGAGGACCATGCCGTCGGAGTCCTCGGAGAAGGGGCGGCAGTCGCCCGTGGGCGACAGCGCGGGCGTCTTGCTGAAGGAGGTGAACCAGACCGCGTCGTTGAGCGTGTCGACACCGCCGGTGACTACCATGTCGGCCTGCCGCAGCCGCAGCTCGTTGACCGCCGAGGACACCGCTGCGAACGACCCCGCGCACGCCGCGTCGGTGACGTAGTTGGTGCCGTGGAAATCGAACCGGTTGGCCACGCGCCCGGCGACCACGTTGCCGAGCATTCCCGGCAACGTGGCCTCCTGCCAGGGGACGTAGTGCTCGGCGATGCGCCCACAGATCTCCGCCACCCGGTGCGCGGGAAGACCGGCCTCGCGTAGGGCCTTCGCCCATACCGGTCGCTGCATCCGGTTGGTCATGGTGGTCATCAGCTCCAGCGCACCGGTGCCGAGGATGACACTGACACGCTCGGAATCGTGCGTCGGTGGGCCGTACCGCGCGATGTCGTCGAGGAGCTGCCGCGCCGCGATCAGGGTCAGCGGCTGGGACGTGTCTGTCGCGGGCAGCGCGCTGGGTGGCAGCCCGTATGCCAGCGGATCGAAGTCCACCGGGTCCAGAAAAGCTCCCCGGTACCCGTAGGTCTTGTCCTCGGCCGTGGGGTCCGGGTCGTAATAGTCGGAGACCAGCCAATGCGTCGGAGGCACGTCGACGATCAGGTCTCGGCCCTGGACCACCGTGCGCCAGAACCCATCGACGTCGGCCGAGCCGGGCATCAGCGCGCTGACCCCCACCACGGCGATCGGCTCGTGCTGGGGGGCGCCGGAGGTGCGTGGCCGGTTCATCGGATCCCTCCACTTCCCGCGAGCCGCCGGGGGCGGAAACTGAAGCCTTCGGACGTGATCGGCAGCCCGAAGGTCCGTGCCTGGTGTGCCCGGGTGAGGAACGCGGCACCCTCCAGAAGGTTGAGCGCGATCTGCACCACCGTCCGGTGTTCGGGCGCGGCGAGGAAGGAGCCCGCCGTCCACCGGTTGAAGGCGCCCATCGCCGGGCCGCACCAAATCTGGTAATCCGCCTTGCGCTCGACGTCACCGTCCATCGCCCACCGGCTGGATTTGCCCAGGTACCAACGGAAGACCAGCGCCATCCGATGCTTCGAGTCCCGCTCCGCCAGTGCCAGCTGCGCCGGATCCCGATCGGCCCAGAACCGCGTGACCTCCCTCCAGATCGTCTCGAGCGGTGCCCGGAAGATCTGCTTCTCCAGCAGAACGCGTCGTGGGGCGGGGATCTCCTCCAGCGCCCCATGAGCCTTGTACAGCTCGTACAGCAGCGACGCCCGGCTCGCGAACATGGTCCCGCGCCGCAGTACCTGAACCTGGGCGCCCATTTCGAACATGTCGGCGGCGGGGGCCATCGCCGTGTCGACGACGTCGGTTTCGGCGAGCATTCGGCGGCCATCCTCCGACAACCCGGACTCGACCGCTGCCTGATTCACCGAACCGGTGAGCACGTAGTCTGCGCCCAAGGCGAACGCGGCGGCGACGGCCGCGGGAGTCCCGAGCCCGCCGGCCGCGCCGATCCGGACGGCGGGCGAGCCGGTTTCGGCGAGCCGGTCGCGGACCGCGCGGATCGCCGGCAGCACGACCGCCATGGGGCGGTTGTCGGTGTGCCCTCCGCTGTCGGCCTCGACGGTGACGTCCGCGACCACTGGGATCCGGCCCGCCAGCGCCGCCTCCTCCGCGGACAGATCGCCGTCCTCCACGAGCCGGCGGAGCAGCGCGGCGGGCGGCGGCGACATGAACCGTTCGGCGGTTTCCGGCCGCGAGACCTTGGCCAGTACTCGACGCGGCCGAAGTACGGCTCCTTCGCCGTCGGTACGCAAACCACGCGCCATGCACAGGACGAGAGAAGGTGTGAGATCCATGTACGCCGACGCCGACACCGCCGGTACACGCGACTCGATGAGCAGACGCGCTGTCCGAGCCTCCACCGCGGGTTCGAAAGGGGAATGAAGGAGGTTGACGCCCCAGCTCGCCCGGCCGTGCAGACTTCGACCCAAGCGCTCGATGGCCGCTCGCACCGCGCGTTCGGGGAGGCCACCAGCGCCGAAGATACCCAGTAGATCCGCTCGGGCCACTTCCTCGACCATCTTCGTGGTGGCGATCCCGGAGGCCATCTCGCCGACCACGTAGGGAAAGCGGACCTGATGTGCCCTACAGAACTCTCTGCTGCCAAGCCATTCCGGATAGATCGCCGGAAGCACGCCGAGCGACGTCGTCATCCCACTCCCAACCTGAGGGGAACCGGGGGCCGGGATCGACTGGACACCTCGGCGACCGGTCGCGGAATCGGTCAGCAGCCGTAACGGTCGCCGGATCTCGGCGACCAGTGCCGTGACCTCATCGGCCTCGAAGTGCGCCACGTCGCTCTTCGAGGCCGCGCCGGCGTCGGGAAGCGTGATCTGCGGGGTGATCGTCACTGTGCCTGCTCACTTCGCATGCTTGGCGGCTTGCCCGGTCGGGTCGCCCATCAACCAGAACACAGGCCGTACGGGACCGACAGGAGCACTTTGGACCGAGTCGAAATGCTCCGGAACTGCCTCCCGGGAAAGCTTGACGTCATCTCGCCATCCGTCGAATCTGGAATTCGGAGTTCAACGGGAACGACAGCGCCTGGGCCGACGCACGAACGGCGGAGCGAACAAAGCGGAGGACCTGTGGCCAGATCTTCGAAATCCGAAGCGAAGCCCGTCAGGGAAGAACGTGTGCGGGCGGTGATCATCGGATCTGGTGTGGGCGGCAGTATCGCCGCATTTCGGTTGGCCGAAGCCGGCGTGGACAACGTGGTCCTGGAACGTGGGCGCCGATGGCCGTTCGCCACCGACGGCGCCGCCTCACCCTGGGGCCGACGGCTGCTGTGGGGCCACACGCCGCGTCCTTCGCCACGCCCGCGCACGGGTCTCGCGGCCACGGCCAGCCGGTTGGCCATGGCGGGCGCCGTTGTAGCAGCTCGTGGCCACACAGGTCCGCTGGAGCTGCTGGTGCAGCCGAATCTCACGGTGGCCTGTGGAGCCGCCGTCGGGGGTGGCACTCTCGTGTACGGCGGCGTACTGGGGCAGCCCCACCCGGACCCGTTCTCCCGGGTCTTCCCGGCCGGACTCGATTATGCCGAGTTCGACACCGTCTACTACCCACGAGCCCGCCGTCGGATGCTTGGGGAGGCATTTCCCGAATCGCTGCTGGCTTACCCGCAATATGAGGACGCGCGAAAGTGGAGTCACGCACTGAACACGGCAGGCTTGCGGATCGAGCGGATTGACGGCAATTTCGATTTCGAAACGATCGAAAAGGAACTGGACGGTCGGGCCACGCCCGCGGTCACCGTCGGCAAATACACCTTGTCCGGCTGCCCCAGCGGCGCCAAGATGAGCGTCGACCGCACCTACCTGGCCCGCGCCGAGGCAACCGGCCGAACGGAGGTCCGCCCCCTCCACCTGGTCACCGGACTGTCCGAAGACCAGCACGGCCACTACCGGGTCCGCGTCGACCACCTCGACCCGGACGGCGCCGTCGTCGAGCGGTTGGTACTGGTCTGCGATCAGGTCGTCGTCGCGGCAGGCGCGGTGCACACGCCCCGACTGCTGGTCATCGCGCGTGACAGGGGGGAACTACCCCGGTTGAACGAACACGTGGGCAAGCAATGGGGCACTAACGGTGACCAGGCCTGCTTCTTGGTGACTTCTTCCGTCCGCCGGGGAAAGCCACAGGCCGGCCCGCCATCGTACTTCGGCTGGGAGCCCGACCACGCCCTGTCGGTGTTGCACGGACCGATCGCCGCACCGAGAGGACTCTTTCTAGTACTGGGGATGGGTCTCCCTGACGGCTTCGGACACTGGGTCTACCGGCCCGAGAGCGGCACCGCTCGCCTGGAATGGGAGGCCACCAACGACATCACCGCGCGCCGCCGGTTCATCGCCACGGTTCGCAAGATCGCCGCCCGGCTTCCGACGATCGCGACGATCGACCCGGTCGGCCCGCATTCGGCCCACCCCCTCGGCGGGGCAGTGCTCGGCAAGGCAACCGACCTCTACGGACGCCTCCACGGCTACCGCGGACTGTATTGCCTCGACGGGGCCTTGCTTCCCGGCTCCGCCGCGGCGGTCAATCCCGTGCTCACCATCGCCGCCACGGTAGAACACGCCATGGACCATATCGTCGGTGACTTCACCGATAGCACCTGAAAATTGGCGGAAATGATCACGATGATCGAGAGCGAATTAACCGACCACCTCGGCCACCTCATCGAATTTCGGCAAGATGGCGAAACGCACCGCGGGCGTTTGATGGAAGTGAAGTCGAAAACGGGAGGAGAAGGAGAACGAGAAGTCTACGCGATTGTGGAGCTTCCCTTGACCTTGTTCAGACTGCCCTTGCGTCCAGACGAGATCACGCGGCCGATCTAGTGTGACGACGAGTCCAGTGACGTAAGTCGTTGACACAGCCGCGGTAGGTAACAGACGGTGTACCCAGCGACCGGGTGGCCCGACCAGACCCCTTTCCAGTGGCGCGCTGCAGAAAGTGGGCTTCCTCCTTCGAAGGACAGAGCGAGATTCCCCTGCCGTCATCTTGACTGGACCTGCCCAGCTCAAACTCTGCACAGACAGTGTGGTCAACCGAAACCTTGACTTCGCCTGCTGAAGAACTATGAACGAATTTCCTTGTCGCTCCAGACCGATTGACGGAGGTGCGCCAGGTGCAACTGGGCGTCGATCCCCGCGGCACCGTCGTCCGCCTGGGCGACCGCTGCTGTTCGGCGCGGCGCTGCAACCAAGACTGCTGGAATTGGCGCCCGCGCCTGGTCTGCCGGACCGGCTGCGCAGCGCGGCCGTGTCGACCAGGCATTGTCGTCGCTGATGGCTGGACTCCCGAGGTCGACCGGACCGGCTGGTGCGCGCTCGCGGACCTCGTCGAGGTTCACGAGCCTGCGAGCCGCGGCGTGACGATAGGTCTTCAAGCCCACGACCTCCCCCGAGCCCTCCGTTGGACTGCGTCTCCCATGCCTTCCGCCGCGGGCCGGGGCAGCCGGGCACCCACCGTCAGTCCCGGACGCGCTGGCGCCGACATCCGCATCAGCTAAACCCGCGACCCATCGGGCGACGGCGGCATCGGTGTCCCACGCCTCGGCGGGACAGCTGGGTCAGGCCAGGCGCGAGCGTTCAGAGGCGCACGTCGTGGCGGGTGGTCGCGTTCAGTTTGCGGCGAACCTTGACCACGTAGTCCTCGACGGTGCGACGGGACAGGAACAGGGCCCTGGCGATTTCGCGGTTGGTGTGGCCACCTGCCAGGAGACGGGCTACATCCTGCTCACGCGGGGACAGCTCGTCGCCGTAGCCGCGCCTCCCGCGCCGAGAAGGTGTGGCCGCACCGGTGCTGCGGATGCGATGGCGGCAGCGGGCGGCGTCGACCGTCGCCCCGAGTGACTCGTAGGACTGGGCGAGCGCCTCGAACACCGTGACGTCGGCGAGGGCGCCGTCTCCGGCCTGCTCCGCGAGCTGGATGGCCCGATAAGACAGGCCAAGGCCGTGATGAAGACCGATCGCCTCCCGGTAGAGCTCGTCTGCCCCCTCGCGGTCGCCCGTCACCGCGGCCAGCCGCGCGCGGCAGCCGATCAGCGCCGCGTTCGCCAGCGGGGCGTCGACACCCACCAGTCCGGTGGAGGTCTCGGCGACGAGCCGACGTGCGGCATCGACGCGACCCACGGCCAGGTAGAAGTCGACCGCCTGCGGCACCAGGTCGCCCGACCACACCCAGGCGCCCTTGCTCCGCAGCATCCCCGCACCGCGTTCCACATGTTCCTCCGCCGCGGCGACCTTGCCTTGGCTGAGCAACATGCCCGCCATACCCCCCGCCGCCGAAACCCCTACGGGGAACACCTGGGCGCGCGGGTAGGAGCCCGCCGCCACGAAAGCGCGCCCGGCTCGTACCCATTCGCCGCGGGCGGCCGCCAGCCAGCCCCGGGTGAGATTCAGGTCGGTGGTCAGCAGCAGGTTCGCGTACGTTTCGACCAACCGGTCGATCCGCTCATCCAGGCCCGCCCACTGCCCATCGAGCCAGTCGAGCCGGACGGCGGTCGCTTCCGCGGTGCCGACGACGTAAGAGGCAGCGACCCGTTCCGCCAAGGCGATCCCGCTGCGCAAGAACTCCCGTGCTCGCGCGTAGTGCCCGATCCACGAGCACGCGTCCGCCACGTTGCAGTGCGCCCTGGCCAGGTGGTGGATCTCGTCAGGCCCGTGCACGTCGGAAGGGGACGGAAGCTGGGAGACGCGTTCCCAGGTGCTGGAGTCGCCGACGATGAGCCGTCCACCGAGCGTCGTGGCCAGCAGTACGGTCCGCAGAGCCTGGGTCGGCAAGTGGTCGATGATCCTTTCCACCCGGCCGAGAGCGGTCTGATGCTCGGCGATCGAGGCGTCACCGAGATAGGGGCCCGCCATGGCCGCCAGCCCGCGCACGGTGCGTTCCGGCTGATCGGCGAGCAGGTCGACGGCGCGGGCGAGCTCGTCGGCACCACGGACCACCTCCCCGGTCTCACGCTGCAGCAGCAACCCGAACCAGAGGTGCACCTCGCCCCGGACGTCCGGAGTGAGTCGCGGGTCCGACAGCAGGCCCCCGACCCGCGCCGTCACCGCTCCCCCGGGCAGCCCCATCAAGGCGTACCCGCACAGCTTGACGGCCAGCCGGTTCGTGTCCTCGACGCTGGTCTCCGGATCGGCCAGCACCTCGGACAGCAGGTCGACCGCGGTGCTCACGTCCTTCGCTTCCTCCGCGGCCTCGGCGGCGAGTTCGCTGTACCGCAGCCATTCACCGGCCGATCCCGCCGCTTTGGCGTGCGCGGACAGGCGATGAACGGGCACCCGGTCGAGAGCGGAGAGAGCGTTCAAGGCGCGTTCGTGCAATTCCCGTCGCCGAGGACCCGGAAGCGAAGCACAGACCGCGCGGCGGGAGCTGTTGTCCCGGAAACCGAACCTGTTCGCAGGCTCCTCCACAAGCACACCGGACTTCGTCAGCGCGATGAGGTGCTTCAGCTCCGGCTCATCCCCCACGGCGCACAGGACATCGGCCGTCTCCGGCACGCCCAGCACCGCGGCGGCCTCGGCGACGGACCGTGCGGCGTGGGGCAGGCTCCCCATCCGTTCCCTGATCGCGTCCGACACCAGGACCGGTACGTCGATCCCGTCCAGAGCCAGCCGGGCGAGGTCACCCTCCGCACGGACGTCCACCATCGGGTCGCGCAGCGCCCGAACGGTTTCTTCGATCACGAACGGGATCCCAGCCGTTTCGCGCAGGACGACCTCGGCGAACCGCTCCGAGGTCACCTCGTCGCCCACGAGTGCGTCGATCAGGGCGCGTACCTGCACCGCACCGAGAGGCCGCAGGACCAGGGTGGCGCCGGTGGCGCCGGGCGGGACGTGCGACGGGTAGCCGAGCGGGGCCACGGTCGGCAGGTCTTCGCGACGGTAGGTCGCCACGATCGACAGCTCCGGCGGCGGGCTCGCCAGCACGAACCGCAGCACCCAGCGGGTCTCCTCGTCCGCCCAATGCAGGTCTTCGAGTACGAGCACGGTGGGCCCCAGGGCACGCAGCAGTTCGCGCACGGCGCGGAAGGTCCGATGCCGCTCGGCCTCGGAGTCGCCCAGCGCACGCGGCGCGGGCGGCAGAAGCCGGGCCAGTTCGGGCAGGTGATCGCGCAGGGCGCCGGTCACCGGGCCGGGGTCGTCCAAGTGATCCCCGCACTGGCTGAGGCAGTCGAAGAGCACTCCGTACGGGAACGGCTCGGGCAGTGGCTGGCACGCTCCCATCACCACACGCATGCCCCGGGCACGGGCGGCCGCGGCGAACTCGGCGACCAATCTGGTCTTGCCCACCCCGGCCTGCCCCTCCACGAACACGGCGGATGGCGCGTGTTCCACCGCGCCGAGCAGGGCGGCCAATTCCGGGTCCCGGCCGACCATCGGCACCGAGCCGGACCTGACGGGAAGCGGTCTCGCGCCGCCGTGCTCCATGCTCGCTCCCGCCGGTGATCATGCGAAAAGGACTGTCCCACAGGGTAGGTCTGCCGCCGGGAGCGGCGTAACCCCCGGAGCACACTCATTCGGCGCGCACACACGATTCCGTACTCATACGGGTCTCGACCACGCTTGTTTCCCCGCCGCTCACGCCGAAAAGTGGAATCCCGAGCGGCCTGATCTCCCCAGTCCCTGACGATGGCCGCTCGAACGCATGATGGAGGAATCGATGCAAGAGCGCAGGAAAACACTGTTCTCGAGCTTGCTCACCGTCGCGGTCGTAGCCGCCGCGGTAGCGGCCACGACGAGTGAAGCTGTGGCGCAGCAAGCAGAAGCGGCCGTCACGCAGGCCGGCAACCCATACCCAGGGCAGTACATCGTGATCCTCGGCAACGGTGCCCGCGCCGCGGCCGAAGGCCAGGCCGCGGCGCTCAGCCGGCGCTACGGCGGCGAGGTGACCGACACGTACTCAGTCACCCTGGACGGCTTCGCGGTCCGTAACCTGACCGAGCGGCAGGCGCGACGCCTCGCCGCGGATCCGTCGGTCAAATCGGTACACCAGGACGGCACCACCAGGGCGGCGGGCGAGCAGCCGAACCCGCCTTCGTGGGGCCTGGACCAGATCGACCAGCGAACCGCCACCCTGGACAAGAGGTACACCTTCCCGAACTCAGGTGAAGGGGTGACGGCCTACGTCATCGATTCCGGGGTCAACGCCCAGCACCCCGAGTTCGAGGGCAGGGCCAGCCACGGCTACGACGTCCTCGACAACGACACCGACGCGAGCGACTGCTACTGGCACGGCTCACATGTGTCGGGAACGATCGCGGGCAAGACCGTCGGGGTGGCGAAGAAGGCCAAGATCGTGGCCGTGCGTTCGCTGGACTGCAAAGGCTCCGGCCCGGACTCGGCCACCGTCAGCGCCATGGAGTGGGTGGCCACGAACGCCGTGCGGCCCGCCGTGGTGAACATGAGCCTGGGCATGGACGTCGCCGGCGTCGGCGACGAACAGGTCAAAGCCATGGTGGCCAAGGGGATCGTGGTAGCGGTCTCCGCGGGGAACAACGGTCAGGACGCGTGCGGCGTCAGCCCTGCGCGTGTTCCGGAAGCGATCACCGTCGGCTGGTTCAACAAGGACCGCACCCGCGGCGGGAACTACGGTCGCTGCATCGACCTCTTCGCTCCGGGCGGCAACATCTACTCCAGTGACCACACCGGAAAGTTCCGTACCGGGAGCGGTACATCCATGGCCTCCCCGCATGTCGCGGGCGCCGCGGCGCTGTATCTGTCCGCGAACCCGGACGCGACCCCTCGGCAGGTCAGCGACGCGCTGGTACGAAGCGCCAGCCCCGGCCTGATCACCAATCCCGGGACCGACTCGCCCAACAAGGTGCTCTACGTGGGCGACATCAGCGGCGGCACGCCGTCCGAATGCGGGATGAGGAGCAACGACCAGGACGTGCTCATCCCCGACGCGGGTCCGGCGGTGGACACCTCCGTGAGCCAGGATTCCTGCCCGGGCAAGGCATCGGCGACGTTGCCGGTCCGGGTCGACATCGACCACACCTACACCGCGGACCTCGACATCGACCTGCTCGGGCCGAGCGGGTCGTCGTATGCGCTCAAGCGCGCGGGCGGCGTCGGCGAATCCGGCGGTGTGCACCAGAGCTTCACCGTGGACGCCTCACGTGAGGACGCGAACGGCACGTGGCGACTCTCGGTTCGCGACACCTACCGGTTCGACGTCGGCACGCTCACGGGCTGGGCCATCACGTTCTGACCGAAGTGGACGGACGTCGCCGTCCCTGTTTTCTCGAAGGAGAATGATGAGAACACCACGCTTCGCCTTGGCACTCACCCTGACACTGGCCACCGTGGCGCTGCCGATCCAGCACGGCACCGCCCTCGCCGCACCACTCGACGAGGTCAGTGTCGCCGCGACACCCACCGACCAGCTCCGAACGGGAGACTGGGGAACCCGGATCGTCAACGGGGAACGCACCACCGTCAAGGAATATCCGTTCGTCATCGCGGGCATGCGAGTGGGGGGCGGCGGTCCGCAGGGACAGTCCTGCACCGCCTCCGTCGTCGGCAAGCGCAAGATACTCACCGCCGCGCACTGCATGGTCGACACCACCGGCGCCAAGAGTTACTTCTACGGCGACGACGACTTGAACACCCCTGGCGACGAGACGTTCCGCACGGCCGTCGCCTCGTTCAAGACCCACCCCGGTTACACGGGCTCCGGCGGCTGGCGAACCGGCCACGACGTCGCGGTGGTCACCACCGTCGACGACATCCCGGTGCCGGAGAGCCAGTGGGCCAAGGTGGCGGGCTCCGGGGACAGCACGCTCACCCAGCCGGGCAGGTCCGGTACCTCTCTCGGCTACGGCAAGACGTCGGCGGGCGGCGGCTCCGGCGAACTCCGCAAGACCACCATGCCGATAAACGACCCCACCGGTTGCCAGGTCTTCGACATCCGGGTCAACGGCGATCTGATGGTGTGCACCGGCTACAACGACGGGCGCACCGCCGACTGCTCGGGCGACAGCGGCGGTCCGTTCATCGTGGACGGCATCGTCGTCGGCGTCTCGTCGTGGGGTTCCAGCGCCTGCGACCGCTACAGCATCATGGCCCGCCTGACCAACGCGATGGGTGACTGGGCCCGTGCCGAGATCGGCGGGACCCAGCCCGGCGACGGCAAGTTCACGATGGCGTTGTCGCCATCCTCCGGCAAGGCCGAACCCGGAAAGCACGTCTCCACCAGCCTCACCACGACGGTCGGCGACCAGGGCCCGGAGAAACTGGAATTGAGCGCGTCCACCTTGCCCGTCGGAACAACTGCCACCTTCCAGCCTTCGGCGAGCATCAAATCCGGTGACGTGGCCAAACTGACCCTGCAGCCGTCAGCGAGCACCCAGCCGGGCACGTACAAGATCACCGTCACGGCCAAGGGCACCTCCGGATCCAGGACAGCCGAGTTCACGCTCACGGTCGGCGACGGCGGTAACACCACCGGCCCGAAACCATCCCTCTCGTCCACTACCGGCACTGTCCCGCCCGGGGGCTACGCCAACGCGACGATCACCGTCGCCGGCGGCTCCGGTCCCATCCGCCTCAGCGGCGCCGGCCTTGCTCAGCCCCCGACCTTCTCCCCGCCGAGCGTCGGCCCCGGCGGCACTTCGCGGATGACCGTCATGGGGCCCTACCAACGTGGCACCTACAAGCTGACCATCACCGCAACGGACAGCACCGGCAACACCGGAACAACGGACTACACTCTCACCGTCCGATGAGATCCGTACCGGTGAACCCATAGATCGGAATCGCCACTCGCCGCAACTGTGAAGCCCGTGCCGCCACCGCGACCACGGGCTTCACGGCGAGAACGCGCCTGGTGTGTGGCGGCCGCCGAACTCGCGCGGCCGAACGAGATCAGGGGTACGTCCGCGCTCGTCAAGCAGGCGGGGATGCCGGTTCCCCCAGCGAGCACCGTCTGCGCGCAGGTCACGAAATGCTGGTCCGCGCGATGGACCCGGACCTCGACGCGCCAGGCCACATCCGCCAGTTGACGTTGAAGGCGCTCACGTTCGGTCCGACGCCCTTGAGCTGCTCTGTCGTCCACAGTGGCCAGTCGGCTTCGAGGATGGTTCTCCTGGCGGGGCTGAAGAGGCGGCCGGCGCCTTGTCGGGTAAATCCGCGATTCCGCGTGCTGCGCGACCTGTGGACCTACGCGGAGGTCGATCGGGCTGAGGCGGTGGCTCGAACCCGCACGGCCGGTCGTTACCGGTGGACGTGATCCACACGGTGGCGTCCGTCGGGGCAGACGGTCGACCCGGCCGAGTGCTCCAGGGTGAGGCCGGGGATCCGCAGTGTGCTTGCTCAAGTTCGCTGAGGTGTGGCGGGGCACGTACCTGCGGCGAGCCATTTCTCCCGTAGGTCCGCCGGGATGGTCAGCGCGGTCGGTTGCCCGTTGGTCAGAGTGCGGACGCTGCCACCGAGCAACAAGCTGCCTGCCTTGTCCAGTACCGCCGTGGCAGCCCGGTTGCGGTCCTCCGAGCGTTCCAGGAGCCGCATCATCCGCACGCCGGCGCCGACCGCGCGTCCCCAGCCCGATGATCGCGGCACGTCGAGCCAATCGGCGACCTTCGGGCCAACGACCTGGCGGATCACCGCGGCCACCACACCGTCGAACGCTTTACCCGGCACCATGTTCGCGTAAAGCCGCAGGAGGCTGCGGGTCAGTTCGATACCGTCGTCCGACGGTCCATAGCTGGCTTCGACCAGTTCGGCGTTCAGTTCCTGGGCCGCGGACAGCGTCTCGGGCATGGCCTCGGCCGGGATGCCCAGCATCGCGCCCGTCACACGCCAGACATAATAATAGTCCTCGGCCTCACGTTCAGTCACGGAAATGCCGATCCGGCGCATGCCGTCGATGACCTGTACCGAGAAAATGAGCAATGCTCCCAGCATGTCCTGCTGGCACAACGGGACACCGTCCGTGTCGATGTCCCATTCCCCTGATTGGGTTATGAAGTAACGCACTGCGGCGTGGATCAACCGGGTCTTCTGGATCGTGGGCACAAAGCTCCCACCGGCACCGAACGGTTCGTTTCCCATCAGATGGAGGACGAACTGCGAGGTTTCCGACAGTCTCCGATGCGGTTGGTTGAGCCGATGGGTCAAAGCGAGTACCCGTGAGGGCCGCGGTTGGGCGTAGCAATTCACCATCGCCCCGAACGACAGCACTGACGCGATGTGCACGCCGTCGTCCACGAAGAACTCGTACGCGCTGGCCACCCGATCGAGATCGGTCCAGCCCGGCGGGTCGTCCGTAGTAAGGAGGTAACGACGGACCGACTCCGGCAGATTTTCGGGGATGGGCTGATCGTTGTCGCGAAATTGGGCGAGGACCTCGTTCACCACTGTGGTCTTACCAGTGGACACCAGGTCTGCGACCACGGCGTCCGCGAGCGGATCACCTTGATACTTCAGTGTTTCGAACAGGGCGAATCCGGGGGGTTCCGCTTGTGGTTTCTGTGACACCCGAACAGTCTCAACCGGGTTCGAATTCGGTGCTAGCGCCGTTCAGGGAAGATCACGCCACGAACCGGTGATCGTCACGATTACGGTTGGAAACATCCACCCCGAAATCGAGGTCGAGTTCGACAGCCGGGCCTGGGGCAACATATTGTCCGGTGGCGCCGGCCCGGAGTTCGTCGGCGCGGCCTGAACCAGGGCCCGCAACGGCACCGGTTCGGGCCAGTAGCAGCGATAGAACGCCAGCTCACTGGTGGTGCGGTGGCGGTAGCCGATGGCCATGACCGAGCCGTCGGTAGCTACGAGCAGGCGGGTCAGGGTCTTGACCGCGTCCGCCGGGGCGCCGGGGCAGCTTCTCTTAAACGTATCCCCGAGGTCGAACCGGGCACCATGACGCTCATGGTGTGCGACCTGCGTCGCCGCGTGATCGGCTTCGTGTTCCAAGGCTTCAACCGTTGTCGCGCCAGTGCCGCGTCGCGACCAGCAGTACCTCCTGGACGGCGTCCTCAGCAGAGTCGAAACGGCCGTAGCGCCGCACGAGTGCGCCAAGGACCTGTGGGGCGAGGAAATGCTTTCGCCCGATGGCTCGTAAACCTTTTCGGAGTCGGGCCCCACCATGATCAGGCTTGACTCATGACATTTCCTCGGCTTCAGGTGGACCTGCCGGCTGCGGTGGCCGGGCAGCGTAGGCTGACTCGGCCAGTGCCCGAAGGTCCCCAAAGCGGCATGAGCGTGCGTTCGGTGCTGTCGATTGGCAAGGGGCGCCGGCGTGACAGCCTATGTCGTGGTCCTTTGCGCAGTCGTTGTGACGGACTTCAACGGCGGCACTCCGGCAAGCGGTCCAGGATGTCGACGATCTGGCGGAACTGCTCGCTGGTCGCGGCATGTCCCGCGTTCACGGTGTGCACGTCGAAGCGGTTGTGTGGGGTCAGGCGATCGGCCTCGCTGATCATTCGGTCCTGTAGCGCGATGGGGATCATCCGGTCCGCGGTGTGCCGGATGTAGGTGCGGGGGATATGACCCCAGGTGTCCGCCTGAACCTGGGAGTTCTCTCGGCCAACGGTTAGCGATTCGTCGGGTTGCAGATAGGCGAGCGTCGAGTAGAACTCGGCATCGCCGGCGTCGGTCATCAGCGCCTCTTTCAACGCGGCCAATGTTTCCGGGTTGGCGGTGCGGTAGTTGACCCGCACCGCGCCGATGGCCGCGGGGTCGGCGACTACCAGGCCGGCGAGGTTGCCGGCCAGGGACGTCGACCCCTCGGGGGTGGTCAGGTAGTCCTCCGGGCTGGCCAGGTCCACGCAGCAGAACGCGGTGTCGTAGACGATCCGGTCGATGAGATGCGGCACCGCGTTGCCGACCCGGTTCAGTGTCGCGCCGCCCATGCTGCCGCCGTAGAGGATGACCGGGCCGAACTGGGCGACCGTGCGGACCGTCCGGATCGCCGCCGCACTGTAGGCGTCCAGTCCGATGCCCGCCATCGGCGACGGTCGGGTCGCCAGCGAGGCCGGGTCCTGCGGGCACTGGTAGTCGAGGGCGAACTGGGCGTCGGTGGCGCGGTGCCCTGGCAGGTCCACCCCGACGGTGCGGTGCCCGCGCAAGGACAG
The DNA here is from genome assembly GCA_049998115.1 of Amycolatopsis sp. cmx-4-19. Classification (GTDB taxonomy): domain Bacteria; phylum Actinomycetota; class Actinomycetes; order Mycobacteriales; family Pseudonocardiaceae; genus Amycolatopsis. The sequence goes on from JAEBEO010000003.1 coordinate 41,894, forward strand.
CGCGTCGATGCCGCCCGGGGTGCCGCTCGCCCCGGTGACGATCACGAACGTCGTCGTGTCACCCCTTCTGTTCCGCGCCTGTGCGGTCGTGCCGCCCCCAGCCAGGGTGAGCCCGCCGGCCGCCGCGCCCACAGCGGCCGTGCGCAATGCCGTTCGCCTGGTATGCCTCGTATTCGTCATGACACCGAGTGGACCGCGGTGGGCCGCCGTGCCGGAAGCGGAGAAGGTGGACACCTGTGTCCACGAAAGTTGCACGGTGCCCGGCATCAGGGCGTGTCGGCTATACCGTGGGGCGGGTGAGGGCGAACCGGTGGGATCTGCTGTGGCTGGCGGCCGCGGTCGTGATCTTCGGTGGTCTGGACCTGCTCGTCTACGGCACGAGTCCACCGACCACAGGCTGGGCCGGGCCACATGCCGCGCTGCTCCTGCAACTGTCGGTGGATGTGTCACTGCTGTTCCTCACCCGCTTCCCGATGCAGGTCGCGTCCTGGGCGCTGGCCGTCGCGGTGCTCATGCTCGCTTCGGAGGAGTTCGCGCCTGGCCTGTTCACCCCCGTCGAACCCGCCGCGCACGCGGCACTGCCGTACGCCACGCCGGCGATCATCGTGAACCTGATTCGGCTGACCCACCGGCACCGCGCGCTCGTGTTGATCGGTCTGCTCGCCGGGCTGGGCACCCAGCCATGGGATCCGAGCTGGGACATCACCCCGCTCGGTGTCGTCAACACCGTGCTGCGGCGCTGGTCGTGCTCTACCTGCGGGCTCGCCGGGAGTTGGTGGACTCTTTACGAGAGCGGGCCGAGCGCGCCGAACATGAGCAGGTGTTGCTCGCCGAACAGGCCAGGGCGGAGGAGCGGCGGCGGCTCGCCGAGGAGATGCACGACGTGGTGACCCACCAGCTCACCCTGATGATATTGCACGCCGGCGCGTTGGGCACCGAATCGACCGGTCCGCCGCACGCACCGCGGCCGAGGACATCCGTCAGGCGGGCACCAAGGCGCTGGCCGAGTTGCGGGACCTGGTCGGGGTGCTCCGGAACACCGACACGAAGCCAGCCGGCGAACCCGTGCGACGAACCGCACCCGATCCGTGGACGTTGGTCGTCGAGGCGCGTGCGGTCGGCGAGACGGTCTCGTTCGCCGCCGACGGTGACCCCGAGCAGATCGCGCCGACCGTCCTGCGTACCGCGTACCGGGTGGTGCAGGAGTCGCTGACGAACGCACGCAAGCACGCCCCGGGTGCGCAGGTGTCCGTGACGATGTCCTACCGGCCCGACGGCGTCACCGTGTGCGTCGCCAACGGCGCGGCCAGCCGGGCACCGGACGGCACGTTGGCCGGCAGTGGTTCCGGCACCGGGCTCTTCGGGCTCGCGCAGCGGGTCGAGCTGACCGGCGGCACGCTGCGCACCGGCCCGAGACCGGGTGGCGGTTACCAAGTCGACGCGATACTGCCGGCCTACGTGCCGACACGGGGGACACCAGATGATCCGGGTGGTCCGAGTCGTCATCGTCGACGACGAGTTGATGGTGTGCGCGCACCTGCGGGTGATGCTCGACGGCGTGAGCGACATCGAGGTGGTCGCCGTGGCGCACGACGGCGCGGAGGGCGTGGAGGCGGTCGTCCGTCACCGCCCCGACCTGGTGCTGATGGACCTGCGGATGCCCCGGCATCGACGGCCTTGGCGCCACCGAGCGGATCGCGGCGCTGCCGGTGCCGCCCCCGGTCGTCGCACTCACCACCTTCGACGCCGACAGCCACGTACTCGCGGCTCTACGCGCCGGCGCGGCGGGTTTCCTGTTGAAGACCACACCGCCGCAGGACCTGATCGAGCTGGTGCGGGTGGCCGCGGCCGGGCACACCGTGCTGTCCCCGACGGCGACCGCTCGGCTGGTCGCGGCATTCTCGGCGGGACAACGACGAGACGCGGACGCCAAGGCCCGACTGCGTGCGCTGACCGACGAGAGCTGGAGGTGCTGACCTGCCTCGGCCGCGGACTGTCCAATGCGGACATCGCACGCGAACTGTCGCTCTCCGAGGCGACCGTGAAGAGCTACGTGTCCCGGATGCTCGTGAAGATCGACTGCCGCAACCGCACCCAGGCTGGTGTCCTCGCCCACGAAGCAGGCCTGGTCCCCCAACTGGACTGAACCACTGTCGCCCCATGAGACTTCTCGGCAAGAAGCCAACGGAATGTCGAAGGAAAAGTCCGGTCGGTCACCACGGCCGTATCCGCTGACGCCGCAGCAGGGACACACAAAGAGGAAACCAGGCTCAGGACCATGAACAGACCACAGCCAAAAGAACGCTTCACCCACAACCACCTTGCAGGATAAATGCCACGCCGGGCCCATGCTTTCGCTGTAGTCGAAGCCAGCCTTTCTGTTGTTACGCTTCGTGAGGAAATCTGCCCACAATCACTGGATCGGACGAACATGGCAATGACACCCACATCGGCGCAGAAGCCAAAGTCCGATCAGCGGCATGAGAGTGCGTTGCAGCGTGGTCGCGTCACAGGGAATTCCGTTGGCTCCACTGTGTGGCGTGGTCGAGGGGGTTGGCGCTCGTACCACGACTGTCTCAGGAGCTGTGGTCGTCGGTCTTCGGCTCGCCTGGGTGGGACGCTGCCAGCCGCTGGAACTCCTCTTCGGAGATCGGGAGCGTGGTGTACTCGAGCAGCAGGTTGCTGGTCGGCCGCCAGCCGTCCGGTGTCCACAGCTCGTATTCGAGTTCATACGGGTTCGGCAGGCGCTTGGCCAGGAAGAGGACATCGCCGAGATCGTAGACGCCATCCCCTCTGCGGAAGACTGCTTGGTAGTCGTGGGTCCGGCCGCGGATCGCGCGCGATCTCCCCGTAATCGCAGCGACGTAGCGTGCGGTGCGGAATAGCCGCTCGCCGAACTCCACCACCCACCAGCCGGGCTCCAGCCGCCCGAGCACATCGGTGTGCTGCCAGCCGAGCCCATCGGGGGCCTCGTCGACCGATCCGGTGCGGCGAACCAGATCGTGGACGTAGTACCCGCCCTTGGTGGCGAGGCCGTGCCACACGTCGAAGTACCTGGCCTCGGCGGTCTCCCGTCCGCGGATGGTCCGTTCCAGATCGGCGCGGCCGACCGGCAGCACAATCCTGGCCTGCGGCTCCTTCCCCCGCACCCACCCACCCCCTTGCAGGTAGGTCTCCCACTCGCCGTCGCCGCTCGAGGGGCAGCGGATCAGCGCGTGCGCGCGGTCGAGGTCCGCGACGTCGTCCAGCCTCTCGAACTCCGCGAAGTGGTAGTGGCCCTCCACCTGTTCGGCTCGCCGCCGTGCCGCCAGCAGAGCGATGATGCCCGCGAGGCTGTCCCGTTCGAAGGGGGCCAGCGACAACGCGTAACGGTGTTCTGGCAGCAACTCGTCGACCACGGCGCACGCGGAGCGCAGGTCGACCATGTCGGCCTCGTGCCGGAACACCGCGAAGCCGCCGCCTTCGAACCCGTCCCGCCGCTCGTGCTTCGCAGGCCCGCGGTCGTCGGCCAGTTGCCTGAGCCACTCCAGCTCCGCGGCGCTCACCTCGCGGTAGTCCTCGTAGGAGTTCCGGTCGCCGGTTCTCGACAGGCCATCGCTTCGCGTCCACACGCCGTGGCCGAGGTACTCCTGCTCGTCGTCAGAGCCGATGCTGCGGTAGAGGCCCTTGGCGTTACCGACATCGGACATGGCGCGTTGGGATTCGAACAACGCGAAATAGCGGTAGTCGGCCAGATAGCGCTCGAACACGCGATCACCCCCAAAGTGATCACCTGATCTTAGCGATCAGACCAGCGTCCGGGACGCATACCGGGGCACTCCATCCGGAGACACAGATCACGCGACTGCCTGAGAGGAGGCCGAAACGCAGACCAGCGTATGAGCCCGCCGCGACAGGGTCTTCGGCCCGGGCATCCGACGACCGAAAGTTCTCCGCTCGAAACGCCAACGTCCGCTCATCGGCATTCGCGCAGCGAACGCCTCACCGCGAGACAAATACGCACGAGCCGAGCACGCTGTCATCGGCATGATCGCGTGTGGTCGCCGCGACAAACCGCTCTGCGGCATGAGCGGAGGTCCAGGTCGGCTCACCAGTTACGGACGGATTCGAGACCTTTGACAAGGTGTTCGTCTGCCCAGGCGAGATCGAGACCGAGTTCCTGTTCGGCGGTCTTCACGATGCCAGCCAATGCGTCGAACAGGTCTTCACGTTCCACTGTTTCGATGAAGGAATTCCGACTATCCATGTGGTTGAAGGCCTCGCCGTACTCGCGCCCGAGCGAGAACAGCCTCGATAGCTGATCGGCCGTCTCTGGGGCACGGAGCTCGGCCAGCACGGCACGTCGCGTGACTTTGTACTGTGCGACGGCATTCTTGAAGCGAGCGGTACTGATGTGCTCGCGCCCATCCCAGTCACGAAGCGGGTTGTCTCGATTCTCCGCGACCCAGTCCGGCTTTCGTGGCGCGCGGATGTCCATGTCAGTTCCGTTGGGGATCTCCTTGCGCCAAGTGGCTCGCGTGGCGATGGCGTATTCGGCGGGCACGCTGAACAGTGACAGCTTCTCAAGGTGGGTAACACGCTCCGGTGTGAGCCGGTCCATGCTGGTCATGCCGAAGAGGTTCGAAATGGAGAGCCGTTGAAGCGCCGCGAGCTGATTGAGACTCTCGGCATTAGTCAGCGAGCCGAACTCTCCGTGCAGAGTCGGTCGCTTCAGACCGGGATAGGCAGAGACCAGACGGGAGCAGTCGAGGGTGTCCACGACGGTGATCTTGATGTCATAGACCTCACCATCGGGACCTGGGCGACCGCCGACCTCGTGGAGGAAATCCTCATCGCTGAACGTTCGGGCGCCCGGGTCCACCAGGAGTCGTGATTGCCGCCGTCCCAGGATCGCTGCAAGGCCAGTTGTAGCCCGAGCCGCCACGCGGAGCTGTAGCTGTTGGAACCTTCTGTTCGCAGCGGCGGCTGGTTGCCGATCACCTTGTGGCTACGCGGAAGAACCCAGTTGAAATGGCAATGAGACAGCTCGTCTTTCCAGTTGTGATGACTCAGACGCAAGGGCGTAAGATCACCCAGGTCCGGCAGCGAATTCGGCTCTGGGCCTGACCAGTCCAGGTCCAGCACATCCACCTTCTTCCAGCCCCCGTTGACGCCGGTGACCTGTCCGGCAGTCCACGCGCCAAGTGCGTCGGAGTACGCGGCGACAACGTCACCGACCACGATGGGCCGCGGCGGCAGGGAAACTGATCTAGGAGCCATGCGAAGAACCTACCGATCCGCAAGCCGCTCGCGACCTCCTGCGCAACCCCCGACACCCGCCACCACCTACGACAGCTAGCAACGCCTCGACGGCCCCGATCACCCCGAAACCAGACCATCCGCTCGAGCCTCACTGGCGCGCGAACGAATTGAAGCTGTCACCGTGCGGCCGTCACGGCACCGGCCGACCGTAGTGCCGAACGCCCGCTCATCGGCAGAAGCGGACGTTCAACGAAACGGGCCGCACTCACTGCACGAGCGGACGCGTCGACCAGCACTCTGTGAGCCACGGTTCGGCAGCCGGACCTCAGATCGAGGTAGGTGGAACTACCGATGGCGCTTCACCACCCGCGGAGGCGCGTGGCGTCCGCCCTTCAGGTTCGTTTGCGTGCGAGGCGGTCGCGCCGCTCCTGCTCACGCCTTGAGTGCGCGGCCGCGCGGATGGCTTCATCCGATTCCAGCCGGTGCCGAGGGCGCCGCCGACAGTCTCCGCCGACGCGAGGAACCAGGTCAGCACGAACAGGTCGCCGTAGCCGAGCGATGCGTGGAGGTAGCCACCCATCACCATGGGGTCGAGGACGAACAGCGCCCAAGCCAGGTTCACGGCGTAGAGCGCGAGATAGCAGACTGTCACGCCCGTGGTCAGTCTGCAACGTCGAGGGTTAGAGACCCAGAGAATGTCCCCGGGCACTGAGCAGCTTGTCGAAGTCGTTCACAGCCGACGCATCCGGCGTGCCCCACGCGTCTCGGGCGCCCATTCGCGCCCACGCCCCCGACGAGACATGCACGCCCCCGGACCAGTGCCTCCGATGGCTCCGCCATGCCTTGGAATATTCACGGTTTCCCTCGCACGTACGCAATGTGCACTCCATGCAACTACTCTGCATGGGTAGATGCACGTGCATAAGCACCCCCGAGCATGTCCGTCCTCGATCCTTGGTTACGACAACAGCGCCACCATGACCCGTTCGAGTTGCCTCATATCGTAAATCTGGAGGTCCGACCACAACTAAAAGTAATTTTCACAGTAACGTTCACTCGAACGAGCTATGAACCATATTCTTTCTTCCGCGCGCATCCAAAGATCAGGGGGTGCCATTATGTCGCCAGAGGCAGCTCGAGCTGATTCTGGCGCCGATTCGCTTCCTTCTCGATACAGAACGGCGCGACCCCCTCCGACAAGGGAGTCGCGCCTGTGTTGCCAGCCCAACAGCTAGTGAACGAAGGAATTGACAACATGCCGATGTTAGAGGCTGTCCCGCCGTCTAAGCCAGGCGAGAGGGATAGCGACCCGGCTCGGCCGCTGAAGACCACCCGACCGGGCCCGGATCCGACGCGGGTCACCATCATCATCACCGATGACGTTCCGACGTTTTGCCGACAGTCGCCCATCGTCGCGTCCCCTGGGTCACGACGGGCGCGGGGTGCGCATCGTCGGCCGGTGCCCTCGGTGATCGAGCTGATCGGGGACATCGTGGACAGTTCGGCGAGAACGTTGCGGGCATTGCTGCTGGCCAGCGTGCTACTCACCCTCCTGCTCGTCGGAGTCGTCCTGAGTGCACGAAGTGTCCTCGCCGGCATCGGCGCGGTGCCCACCACGATCGTCAGTGTCTTGCTGGCTGTTGCACTAGGCAGCCGACGCGATGCCCGAACCTCGGAAACGGACCGGAAGAGCTGACCGGGTGAAGGCTGGGGCCGGTTCCGCACCTGCATCCGCCGCGGAACCGACCCTACTTCAGTTCAGCACGATCCCGTCAGCCGGTTGTTTATCACGTTCCGGAGGAACAGCCGCGCTGCCCAGCCAGCGCACGGATATTCGTCCTGCCTCATACTGTCGAACAATCAGCAGGGTCCCGCTCAGTCGAACAGGCAGGATGAAGTCCGATACCCAATCCTTCCCGAGCCAGGACGCGGCGGGCAACGCGTCGAAATATCCTGACCTCGTCGACGAGCAGCTCGACACCGTCGCCGGCCCGACACCGCGGTAGCACCGTTGCGCGCACGTCAATGTCCTGCGTCTCCGCGCATGCTCCCGAACGCAGCGCCACACCGGGAAGTCGGGATACCAGCCACCAGCAGTAACCGCCGGACCATGTCCGGCCGACGCTGCACCTCCTCGGCGAGCAGCGGGATGCATACCTCGCCTTGCCGGAACCGCACAGCGAGCTGAGAGGCTACCTGTTTCCGGTGCTCGCGACGCAACGGACGATACCCGCCAGTCATCGGCCCGGCCGGGGAACCGCGGGGACCGATATCGGACAGTTCGGGCCAGAACCGCCACATACCCGCCAGAATTCGACGAACAGTCGGTTAGCGCCCGCAAAGGCTTGGATGACTGCGCTCGTGCGTAAGCACAAGAATCCGCTCGACACGTGGGCCATTCGGGTGAACATGCTGCTATGCAACCCGCCGATCGCCGTCCGTGCCCTTGCGTTTGGAATATTCAAGTCCGACGCTGGAACTAGAATAGTCCAACTTTTCACAACACTTGACGAGGGGCAGTGATGAGGCTTTACGAACCTTTCGACGTCAACGGGGCCTTCGCTGATCATGGGTGGCAGCGCCCACACCTCTGCGGACCCAACTCCGGCTCCTGCGTCGAGGTCAACCTAGGGAATCGGGGCCTGGTAGGCGTCCGCGACAGCAAAAATCCCGACTCCCCGATCCTGGTCTTCGACGACGAGGAGTGGGAGCGCTTCCTTGAGGCAGCCAACGCGGGGCAGTTCCGACGTAACCACAGGGAGTAACCCGCAGCTGGTTATCACGTGGTTTCACCAGTCCTACACGGCTGATGACCTCAATTGATGTGCCACTTCAGGCCACACCGTGTCCTACAATTGAGCAGTACTTCACCGCCGATTGGATGACACACTCTCGTGGCTCGTTTCGCTCCCCCGCCCTCAGTCGCGACTCAACAGCGTGAACTCGGTCGCATGATCGCCGCCGCGAGGCGTGTGCAGGGGCTGACCCAGCAGGACCTCGGGAACGCTATCGGCTACTCACAACCGAACGTCAGCAAGATCGAACGCGCCACCCTGCAGATCCGGCCGGCAGAACTGAAAAAGATCATCGTCACACTTGAGATCACCTCGGAAGACGCCGAGAAAATGCAGGCGCTCAACGAAGCTGCCGAGGCAAGGCGGGTACGGGCGGAGTTCCGGCTCGCCGCCACGCCCGGCTGGTTCCGCGACATCCTCACCTCGGAAGGGGAGGCGAAGGCGATTTACAGCTGGACCGGTGAGCGGATCTCGGGACTGCTGCAGTGCGAAAGCTATATGCTCGACCAGTTCCTGGCGAGCGGGCGCTCCGACGTCGACGACGCTGTCCACGAACGGCAAATCCGCACGAAACTGTTCGAACAGCACCCCGACCGCGACTACCACTTCATCATCAGCGAGAGCGCGGTCGAGCGGCTCCGCAGAGCACGCAAGATCGGCGGAACAGCGGTAGCACTCGAGCAACTCCGCCACATGATCGACCTGGCCGAACGACACCCGTCGGTCACCATCCAGATCGTCCCGTTCGAAGACGGGCCACTGTACGCCGAACTCGACTTCCATGTGCTTCAGTTCGACGACAGCGACCAGGACTTCGCCTACAACGAATCGATCAACGGCCTCACCACCCACGACACGAAAGAAGTCCCGTACCACCTCGACGCCTGGCAGTCCATGCGTAACAGCGCTCTCACTCCCAAAGAATCAATCGCACTATTCCGCCAAGCTGCGGTCGGGTGCGCACGCCCACCGCACCCCACCTGATCCGAACGGCTACCTTACGCATCTTCGACACCACGACCTGGAAGGAGACACACTCCGTGTCCGAATCCAATGAGGAACAGTTCCCCCCGCCCGGTGTCGATCTCACACACCCGAGCCCGGCGCGAATCTACGACTACGCCCTCGGCGGCACTAGCAACTGGGAAATCGACCGGCAGTTCGCCGACCGGCTGATCGCCGACTATCCCTTGGTCAAGTCCATTGCCCTCGCCAACCGCATGTTCCTGCACCGCGCCGTACGATACCTCGTCAAAGCTGGCATACGCCAATTCATCGATATCGGATCCGGTCTGCCCACCATGGGCCACACCCATGAAATCGCCGATCGCCTCGCCCCCGGACAAGCTCGGGTCGTCTACGTCGACTACGAGCCCGTCGCCGTCGCCCACTCCCGCAGCATCCTGCGTGAACACGGCGACGAAAACCGGCACACTGCCATCCACGCCGACATGCGCGATACAGACCGGCTTTGGGACGCCATCGCCGATACCGGCATCCTCGACCTCGATCAACCCGTCGCGCTGCTACTCATCGCCGTCCTGCATTTTCAGCAACCCCCAGCGCACCCCGACTCCGACAGCGATGACATCGGCGCCAGCGTCGTCGCCCGCTACCGCGAACTCCTCCCCCCGAATTCCTACCTGGCCATCTCCCATGCCACCAACCACAACGTCCCCGTCGCCCAAGCCAAACTGCTCACCGACCTCAAAACCCTCTACGACAACCTCAGCAGCCCCGCGATCTGGCGTACCCACCAAGAAGTCACCGACCTCTTCGGCAACTTCACCCTCCACCCACCCGGCGTCACCTGGACCCCCCTCTGGCACCCCGAAGAAGCCAGCAGTCACGACATCACCATCCAATTCAACGACCCCAGTGAATCCGTCATCCTCGCCGGCATCGCACAAAAGAAAACCTGATGACTCGTCTCGGCCACCACGACTTCCGCAGCGTCGCCCGCATCATCGTGCGGACCATCGTGGCGATGGCGACCGACCGTCATGGAGCGCCGATGTGCGCGTGTCGGCGCTACATCGCAAAATTCTCTACGCCGTGAAGAAGTCGGTCAGTGCGCGGGCGATTTCGCCGGGGGCGTTTTCCGTAGGGATGTGGTCCGCTCGCGGGATCCGGATGAGCGTGGTTCGCGGGGTCTCCAAGGCGAACTTTTCGGCGTACTCCACCTGCTCGAAGCGGTCGTCCTCGCCCCAGATCAGCAGCTTGGGCGTCGTGGACCGCCGCAGCGCAGGGACGAGGTCGAGGGTGTAGCGACTGTCGGCCGCGCTCGCCATAGCCAGCCAGGAGCGGCGGACGCGGGGATCGGTCCATGGCTCCAGATACTCGGCGATCAGCTGCTCGGTCGCGGCATCACCCAACGCCGATGCCACGGCCTGACGGCGGGCGGCGAGGAGTTCGTCGGCGGTGGTCGCCGCGGCGACCACCGGATCGCGGAACCGGGCCACGTGAGGCGCCGGCCAGGAATCGTACGCGACCGAGTTGACCAAGGCCAGGCGACGCACCTCCAGCAGATCATGGGCCAGGAGGTGCTGGGCGATGGCGCCGCCGATGTCATGGCCCGCCACCGCGATCGGCCCGGAGAGCTCCATCGCGGACGCGAATCGCACCACCCACTCCGCGAGGGCCGGGACCGTGGCCGTTTCCGGGGTCAGCTCGCCCCCGGAGCGTCCCAGCCCAGGGAGGTCGACCGCGACGGACCGTAGTCCCGCCTCCGCCATGCGGCCCAGCACCGGAAGCCACACGCGACTCCAATATGTCCCGTGCAGGAGCAACACCGTCGGGCCGTGCTGCCCTGCGGTCAGGTAGCTGGCCGATTCGCCATCGACCTGGACTGCGGTCCTGGTCACGCCCGTTTCCGTTGTTTCACCCATACGACCACTGTGACCGGGGCCGACCTCATCGCCGAGAGTCCAAAAAGACATTCTTGGGTATATTTCTGCCATGATCCGCCATCGGGTGGTCGCCCTGCTCAATCCACCCCAGTCACCGTTCGAGCTCGCTTGCGCCGCCGAGGTCTTCGGCAGCGTCTGGCAGGATGTGCCGGCCCACTACACGTTCCGGATCTGCGCCGAGCATCCCGGCCCGCTGCAGACCACCGCCGGCTACGCGATGCTCGTCGACGCCGGGCTGGCGGCCCTGCGGGAGGCCGACACCGTGCTCATCCCCGGCTGGCAGCCGCCCTGCGCACCGGTGCCGCCGGCCGTCATCAAGGCGCTGCGGGCCGCCCATCGGCGAGGGGCGAGGATCGTCGCCCTGTGCACGGGGGCGTTCGTCCTCGCTCGGACCGGACTGCTGGACGGCCGCCGCGCCACCACCCACTGGCGGCAAACCGGTCGGCTCGCCGCCACCTTCCCCGAGGTTCAGGTCGACCCGGACGTGCTCTACGTGGACCACGGCGACGTGGCGACCAGCGCCGGAACCGGTGCCGGCATCGATTTGCTGCTGCACCTCGTCCGTTCGGACCACGGTGCGGCCTACGCCGCCCGGATCGCCCGAAACATGGTGCTGCCACCACGCCGGGACGGCAGCCAACTCCAGTACGTCACCCAGCCCGCCTCGGCCACGGTGGACGAGTCATTGGCGCCACTGCTGGATTGGGCCACCGCCCGGCTCGGCACCCCGCTGACCGTCACCCGGCTCGCCGGACATGCCGGGCTGTCGAGTCGGACCCTCGCCCGGCGGTTCACCGAGCAGGTCGGCACCAGCCCGGGCCAGTGGCTGCTCGGCCAGCGCCTCAACGCGGCACGGGTGCTGCTGGAACAGACCAGCCTTCCGGTGGAGGCCATCGCCACCAGGGTCGGCCTCGCCTCGGCGGTCAACCTGCGTCGCCACTTCCGGACCCACCTCGGCACCACACCCGGCACCTACCGACGGATCTTCGGCGAAACCGGATAGGCACGGACGCCCGGCACAGAGCCATCAAGCCACCCTGAACACCCCGAGCCCGACAGCAGCCCAACCGGACTGACCAGTGGGCACGAAACTCCCCTTCTGCCGCATACCTGAGTTCGGGAGCGCGGCGGTAGCCAAAAGAACAGCGTGATAGCTCGTTCTACGTCTACGCCGCCGCCAGTGGTCCCACAACTGGCCACGCGGTGGTCCCTCGGCGACGGCAAGCGACACGCGTCTCCCTGCGCGCCCGCGAACCCTCGACCCGCTCGCCGCGCGCTGTATGCACCGATAGTCCGCGGTCGTCACCCCGGCCGGTGACCAAAATACCTTCAGGACCGGAGACGACGGTTCGCCCGGTCCACAACCTTGTCCAGAGCTTCGGTCGCGTCGTTGCTGCGTGCGCGCACCTGCTCCATGCTCGCCGAACCCGCAGTGATGAGCCTCAAGCGCTCGATCACGTCCTCCGCCTCGGCACGTAGGCGATAGGTCTCCTGTCGCGCTTTTCCCTATCCGGATCGACTGCCCGCTCAAGTCGCTTCTTCGCCCTGTCAAACTCAGCCCGTCTGAGCGCGGTCGCCGCCGACGCATACGCGACAACGGCGTCGACGAACTCCTCGCGTCGCTTCTCACTCCGGGTCTCGGCCACGGTCCGCTTCAACGTCAAGCGTTGGAGGATGTACGTCAGGCTGGAACCAAGGAGCGTTCCCAACACAGCGACGGCACTTGCCCACACCGGTGACACGCGCATAGTCCACCACGAAGGAACTCGGCAGTGCGACGTCGGGCTAGATGTATTGACCACGGAGGTGGGGTACGGCTACCTCTCGGGGCGTGGCCGCTCGTTCCTGCCCGGAATGCGGGTCATGGTTCGCCGCCTGGGGACGCCGCTGCCTGACCTGCGCCAACTGGTCAGCGACCGGGCCTGCGGGGATATGCACCACTGTTTCGCGTCAGCGGCTGCGAGCCGGGGAGTGTGCCGCTCGAGTTCCTGCGGGTACCACAAGTGCGCGAAGTGTGGCGAGCGGCGGTGAAGCCGAACTGTTTGCGTCCGTTGCCGTTTTTGCAGTGCATTGCCTGACCCAAAAGAGAAGTCAACCTCTCCGCGGGCAGCGCGTGCGGGCTCGCGCAGATGATCGCCACCGTGGTGCTCAACGCCAGCGGTTCGACGAGCGGCATCAGCCGATCTCTGGCCAGAATCTGCGGTGTCAGCACGATCAACGCGATGACCCTGCCTCCCCGGATCCCTTCCGCGCAGCGGACTCCACGATGGACTGAGCGCGACCGCGACGCGGTTCCGCTCTCGGTGAACACCCGCCTGGCCGGGCCCGGCGATCATTAGAGTCCGTTTCATGTCGGTCACCACACGCACGGTCGAGTATCCCGCCGATGGACTGACCATGGTCGGACATCTGGCACTCCCAGCCGGGGCCGACCGCCGCCCCGCGGTCCTGATCGGACCGGAAGGGCCGGGACTGAACGATTTCCAGCGGCGCCGAGCCGACGCCCTCGCCGAGTTGGGATACGTGGCACTGGCCTTCGACATCAACGGCGGGCGCTGGTTCTCCGACCCCGAGGAGATGCTGGCGTACGCGATGCCCTTGCTCGCCGACCCAGACCGGATGCGGGAGATCGGCCACGCCGCTCTCGACGTGCTGCGGCGCGAGCCACGGACAGACCCGGACCTGATCGCCGCCATCGGATACGGCACCGGCGGCGCGATCGCGCTGGAACTCGGACGGGATGGCGTCGACCTGCGCGCGATCGGCACGATCAACGCACTGACCACCGGGCGACCGGGCGAAGCGGCGCGCATCCGCTGCCCGGTCTGGGCAGGGGTCGGGTCCGAAGACCCGATCATGCCGCCCGCGCAACGAGAGGCGTTCACAGCCGAGATGCAGGAAGCCGGCGTCGACTGGCGCCTCGTGGTCTACGGCGGTGCCCTGCACGCCTTCCATCACCCCACAGTCGACCACGCCGTGCTGCCAGGCGTCGGCTACCACGCGCGGCACGCGGACCGGGCGTGGCAGGACGTCGTCGACCTGCTCGCCGAATGTCTGCCCGTGACCACCCCAGCTTGAGCCACCCCGGCGCCAAAGCGACGGGTACAGCGCCCGGCGTACGGCACCGTCCACGCGGCAACCTCCAGCGTCGTCCCCGGCCACCCCCTCGACAGCCGTCTTAGACTGCGGTTGATCGCGTTCGCCACAGCCAGCTAGCCGGACCGACCGCGGACAGCGGGCAGGTGCGCGACCCACGCGGCGATCGCGGCCACGCCCGTCGGCGCGGACTCCGCGGCCCGCTCACGGTGCTGGAGGAACACCCGGACCACGAGCTGGGTGCCCGGCTCACGGCCGCCAGCCTGACCTGATCGCCGGAACGGCGGTGGCACATGCCCTGATCCCGGAGCCGAGGCCTGGGAGGACTGCTCCAATTCAGGGGTCTTAGCGGACACGCCCGCCGCGCTTCGCTGCCCGACGCGTACCAGTGCCTTGTGCGCATGACAACGAGGTGGGGGCGAACGATAGCCCCGACGGCGGCCGGTTCGGCGGTGCTGCTGGTTATGTGACCTGCACCAATCTTGCCGCCGCCGCTACGATTTCGCTGACGACCAAAGAAGTACACGGGCGTAGTGGACGTTGGTGGATTCTCCTGTGCGAGCAGCTCCGCTGTTGCGAGCCGGCTCGCTGCTCGCATCGCGAGGGAGCATGGGACTTTCCGGTACGGATTCGATTATCCTGGTCACGGTGCCGAGATGAGCGCGATGGCGGCTCCAGCGCATATCAATCCTGTGATCTGGATGCGATTGAGGCGTTCGCGCAACACGATGATGCCGAGCAGGACTGGGATGGCTGGGTAGAGGGCCGTCAGCACAACTGTGAGGGAGAGCAGTTGTGCTCTCGTGGCGAGTGTGTAGAGAGTCATGGCCATGGTGCCCAGGATGCCGACGCCGAGACACGCCAGTATCGAACGGGCCGAAGCCCGCAGAGTTGCAGGTTTCCTCACGATGAGCGGCAAGAGGCAAAGGACCGAGGCCGCGCGGCTGGCGGCGAGCGGCCACAGACCGGCGGCCTCGTCGGCTTGGGCGATAGCGATGAACTGCAGGGCGAAACCGATTCCGGCGATAAGGCCGTCGGAGATGCCGGAGGCCGTGCCACCGTTCTCATCCGGCCCGCTGCGGCGGGTGATCAACCAGAGTGCGGGCAAGGAAGCGGCGATACCGACCCAGGCCAGGAGGCCGGGTCGTTCGCCCCGGAGGGCGACGCCGACCAGGACGGGCAACGCGATGGCGGCCACGTCGCTCAACGGCACGATGATACTGAAGTGTCCACGTCCCATGCCGCGGTAAAGGAACGCGACACCGATTCCGGTACCCAAGCCGGAAAGCGCGCCCCAGGCCACCGCGCTCGCGGAGACATGGGAAGCGCTGAACAGAGGAGCGACAGCGAACGCCACTACGGTGCCCCCAAGCTGGCCGACGAGAGCCACCGCAGCGCTGTCGAGGCGACGCGCGAGCAGGCCATTCAAGAAATGCGTGGCTCCGAAGAACAGAGCGGAAATCAGCGCAAGCAGCTCACCCATCATCACTCCGGTGATCCCGATCCGCCTGACCTACCGGGCAGGTGGCGCAGTTGCGCACGCAGGCACTCCGGTCGCACAGACGACACAGGCGGTCCGCGTCGTTCGGCTCGCGATACAGGCCAGCCAACAACTTGTTCAGCAAATCGTCCAAGTGGCTCTGCTCGTGGTCGTCGAGGTGCCGCACCACCGAGACGAGCGCATCACTCCGGGACGCAAGCACTCTACGGGCGGCGTGCACGCCCTCGTCGGTGAGATGCACGGCCACCGCCCGTCCTTCGGTGGATTCCTTACTCACGAGCCCCTGCTTGTCCAGGCTGTCCACCATGCGGGCGGCCGCTGGCTGGCTCAGACCGATGCGACGGCCGAGCTCGGTCACGCTCAGGCCGGGGACGGTCGACAACACGACCAGGGCCGCCGATCCGCTGCTGCCGATGCCGGCGATCGCTGTGACCGCTGACACCAGAAGGTCACTCAGAGCCAGCGACGCCGCCCCAAGCAAGTTGGCCGTACGAGCCTCATCATGCATGACTCATGCATATCAGGTGGGAATTGCCATGTAAAGCCGGGACTGCAAAACGAGCGGTGTAACTCCCGATCATGGAAGTGCACCTGATGACCGACATGGATGGTTTGACGAGCAGCTCGTCGCGCAGCTGCTGAGCGCGCCAAGGCCAACGGACTGAAGCTGACCGGTGAGGGCGGGGTGCTGCAGCAGCTGACCAAGCGGTTGCTGGAGTCCGCGCTCGAGGCCGAGATCACCTCGGCTATGACAAGCACGACCCGGCCGGCCGCGGGACAGATAACTCGCGCAACGGCACCTGCGCGAAGACCGTGCTGGCTGATGTCGGCCCGGTCGTGATCGACGTGCCGCGGGATCGGGACGCCAGCTTTGAGCCCAAGATCGTCGCGAAGCGGCAGAAACGTCTCACTGGTGTCGACGAGATGGTGATTTCCTTGGCCGCCAAGGGATTGACCACCGGTGAGATCTCCGCGCACCTGGCCGAGGTTTAGGGTGCCGAGGTGTCGCGGCAGACCATCTTCACCATCACCGACAAGGTGATCGAGGGCATGGCTGAGTGGCAGAACCGGCCGCTGGACGCTGTGTATCCGGTGATCTTCATCGACGCTATCCACGTCAAAATCCCTGACGGGCAGGTGGCCAACCGGCCGATCTATGTTGCGTTGGCGGTGACCTGTGAGGTCGGCGAGGGTGCCAAGTACTGGCTGCACGTGCTCACCGAACTGAAGAACCGCGGCGTGGCCGACGTGCTCATGGTCGTCTGCGACGGATCGACCGGCCTGCCGGACGCGATCACCACCGTCTGGCCACAGACGATCACCCAGACCTGCGTTGTCCACTTGCTGCGCAACAGTTTCCGCTACACGGGTCGCCAGCACTGGGACGCGATCGCCAAGGTCTCAAGCCGGTCTACACCGCGGCCACGGAGGCCGCCGCACGCGAGCGGTTCGCCGAGTTCACCGACACCTGGGGCAGCCGGTATCCGGCCATCGTGCGGTTGTGGAACAACGCCTGGGCCGAGTTCGTACCGTTCCTCGCCTTCGATCCGGAGATCCGCCGGGTCATCTGCTCCACCAACGCCATCGAAAACGTCAACGCCCGCATCCGCCGCGCCGTCAAAGCCCACGGGCACTTCCCCAACGAACAGACCGCGCTCAAGTGCGTCTACATGGCGATCATGAACCTGGACCCGACCGGCACCGGACGCAAACGCTGGACCATGCGCTGGAAACCCGCGCTCAACGCGTTCGAGATCGCCTTCAACGGCCGCCTGGCCGCCGGACGCAAGTAGTTCCCTTCGACCCGAGTTGCACCGTTTGTTTGACAGACCCCACTTGGTTGCGCGAGAAATACCTCGTCAAGAAACGGTCCTTTCCCGACATCGCCGCCGAGTGCGGCGTCACCGACATGACCGTCATCCGCTGCGCCGGCGATTACGGTATCCCCTCCCGCACCGCCGGAGTCACCAGGCACCCCCCAGATGATCACCACACTCGCCGCAACCCTGCACCGCGACATCCGCCGCGCCGTCGACGGCGGACTCCATGGCTGGCAACGCCTTCACCGCTTCCGCGCCGTCGTGGCCTTCCCCACCATCGACGCCGCGGCCGAACATCTCCGCATCAGCCAAGCCACCCTCGTCCGGCAGCCCCAACGCCTCGAAGCCGACATCGACACAGCGCTCTATCACCGCGCCACCATCGCCCAGCCCATGCGCCCCACCCGACGCGGCACAGCACTACTACGCGCACTCGATCACCCCGACGCCCAGCAGCACCTCGCCACAGCAGCCACCCGAGGAACCAAAGCCAGCGATCAACTACAGCAGAAGACCTCCACGGCAGTGGTCAACTACCACGGAAGCCGCAGGAAGAAGCCGCCGACGTGACCACTCAACATCGCAGCAGCGAGCACGCACGTCCAAGTAAACGCAGCCCGCAAGGGCCGGTAGAGCCAAGGCGTGGTGTTCAGGAGGCCAGTCGTCTGCTCAGCTCGGGGACCCCGTCACCGCTGAGATCAGGCAGGAACGCACGACGGCCCGCCATCACCATGACCAGAGACAACAGCGGCCCGCGAATCTCGGGGCCGCTGCCTTCCAGGAAGTCGCCATCGGTTGCCCGCAGAGCCAAGTCCTTGACCAAGGTCTTGCTGTTGACCGCGAAATTCCTCGTGGCGAAGAAGCGGGCGACTGCGAGCAGTCCGACGGCATCGGGCGTGTGCTGCAGTCCCAGGGGCTTGCGGATGTCCTCAGCATGAACGATCACCTCGCCCAGCCCGGCCGGGGAGGACTTGACCGGCAGCGTGATCGACCCGACGTGACGGAACCGTTCGAGCGTCTCCTGCGGGGTGGCGCCGCGGAACTCCTCAACACGCCGCCGGTTGTGAACATCCGGGTTGAACCGGGCTCCGACCATGCTACGGATCCATCCCCACCGAGTGGTCGTCGCGGCCGCGCCGAGGTGAGCGAGAACTTCCTCGACGTCCCAGTCAGCGCACAAGGTAGTCAAGCGCCACTGTTGCGGGTCGAGCGCACTCACGTCATCGACAAGCGCGGCAAGCTCGCGCCCCTGGATCTCTGGCAAGTCGGTCATGCCGTGACGATAGCGATCTTGCCTGCACCGCCGCAGCCACCACGACACACCGGCCGCCGCCGACCGGCTCGGCATCGTCGAGGATGCCCGTTGATACCTCAACCACACCGCAGCCAGCGATCAACTACGGCGGAAAATAGCGCCATCAGAGGCGGTCACTACTGCGGAAGCCACAGGAGGAAGCCGCCAAAGTGAGCATTTCAAAGCGGAAGGGACAGCTCCTGTACGTTCCACCGGAGCATGAGCATTTCTGCCTGCACTTGAGTGCTGGGTGAGCATTTGCTCATGTAGAGCGCGAATGTCTAGCGCCCAGGTCGCCGTGGTGACTGCTCGCCGGGCGCAGGGCAACTCATGTGACCGCCTTCCATGCTGGGTTACCACCAGCCAACACAACCCCTCAACGCGCTCGGTGCCGCCGGATACACTCGTCCTCATCTTGTGAGACGGGTGGGCGAGCAGCGAACTTTTCGCCCAGTTCGGGCACCAGAGCCACGCTGTGGGGCTTGAACTCTGGTGTCCACAAGGACGGTCGGGCAACCTCGGTCGTCCCGGCACGTCCTGGTGAACGTCACCGACCTTGGGGGTCGCCGTGCGGGCATGGAGTCGCCGCTGGATCGCGCTGGGCACCGGTGCCGGATGCCCGCTACTCGCCGGCACAATGGTCGCAGTCGTCCTCCTGACAGACCACGCAGAGTCGGAACTCGACGAGGACCTCTGGCGAGACGGCGAGAACCGTAGAACCACGTCGTCGTCCCGCTGGCATCCGGCGGGTTCCGTCGCCTGGACAGCAGGGACGGAATCGTCGAACGCGACGAGAGGTGCCACATCGCGCAGGCGAGTATTGCGCCCACGAGCACCTTCTGGCTCGGTACGACCCGGCCGAGTCCTGTCCTCGTTGACCAACGTCTTTTTCCTCGAAGTGGGTTCTGCTTAGACGGAACCCGTCGGGACACGCGATTACTACCACGCTATGACGCATCACAGGGATGCTCCAGAACAGCCATATGTCAAGCCAGGCATAGATTTCGCCTCGATCCGCGGCGTCATATTCACCGAGTCGTGTGTAGGTCTACACGAGACACCTGCGGACACGTACGTCAAACACGTAACGACATATAGCTACGCGCGGCTAGCCGAGGGCACCCACCGATCCGGCGAAATCGCGACGCGGGTCGAGGCAAACCTATATGCAGCTTGACATCTCGACGTTTATGGAGCGTCCCTGGACATGTCATAGCGCGGGTCGCGCACCGCATCATCACAGGAATGGGTCTCTTATGGACGGACTACACGCAGCCGTTCCCGGCTATGCCGCGGTACTTCCGGTGTTGCAAAAGGGCGAGGTGTGGTTGGCGATGCCGTACAAACCGGCATTCCCCGGCATCATCCCCGCTGACGAGACACAACGGGTGCAGTCACGAGCCGTGCGCCGTAGTGGGTTTACGGCGACGGGCCCTTTCGCGCGCGGACGGTTTCGCCCGTTGCGCGTCATTGCCAGGGATAGCCGGCGCTGGCCACACAAATCGTCCTTGACGGAAGCATCAATGGCGATAACTCCGAGCCCTACCCTGCGCACCGCGAACCTCTGGGCTAAAGCTTCGCGCGGGGAGAGTGTCGGCTCAAGTGAGAAGGGAAAGGCAATGCCGGATATGAGCGCCTGTCGTCGTGACCGTGGCGTCCGTAAGGTGGATAGTGACCATTCGATGACGGTCACTACCGGGCCTACGGGTTCAAGCGCGGACACGGCCGCGCCCACAACGGCAAGGGCGGCGGGCGTCTCAGGCGCCGTCTTGTCCGCCGCCGGGAAAACCTCGCGTGGCGTCGCGACCACAACTAGTGACAGCTTCTTTTGCTGGTTGCCGCTGCCACGTAACACGTCACCGGTTAGTCAACAAGCAGTGCTGTCCACACGAGACACATATCTTGTTTGACGGATCGCTTGACAATGGCGCGGTGACGAAGCGTCCATAGACGTGTAGCCCGAACAACCGGATGCGCACCGGCGGGCCAAACGCCCCGGCCGGGGCATGACCATCCCCATTCCACACCTAACGCATGGAGTCCGTCATGTCCCACAAGAACCACACCACCCCGATCCCCGACGCCACCGACAGCGACCGCCACCTGCGTGCCGTGTCCGATGCGCCCGGCACGCAGAACGCGCCCACCACGGAAGACAAAGTGCGGGCGGCGCTGACCGCCAATCCCGCCTCCACGACCGCCGCACTGGCGATGGCCGCCGGAGTCGGCCGTTCGACCGCCGCGAAGATCCTGGCCCGCTGGGGGGCGCGACGGCACCGCGATCCGGACCGCCGAAGACGGCCCGCGCAATCCCGACACGTGGGCGCTCGCCCCGTCGGACCGTAATGCCACACCCGGCACCGAGGACACGCGACCGGACACCACGGCAGCGCAGGACACCACCAACGACAAGGTCGGTCCAATAGCTGCCAGCGACGTCGAGAACGAGACCAGCCCGGTACCCGACACCGCACCCGGGATCCGACCGGCAGCACGACCGGGACCGAGCCGTCTTCGGCGGAACCGCCTGCGGTCACCGACACCACCGACACCGCCCGCCCGGACAAGGACCGACTGCCCAAGGGTGGACTGCGAGCCATCGTGGAGGAGTACCTGACCGAACACCCGGGCGAGGACTTCGGGCCCGCCAAAATCGGCAAGAACCTCGGCCGTTCGGGCAGCGCGGTCAACAACGCCCTGGAGAAGCTGGTCACCGACGGGTACGCGGTTCGAGTATGCGAGGCGCCGAAGCGGTTCGCCATCAACCCGGACAAGACCGACATCCCGAACACGAACAACGACGCCACCGAGCCCGCGCTGAAAGCCTGACGACCCGCCGCCTGGATCCGCGCGCATGACCGCCGCCCCGCCCCAGGGGTAACCGGTCCTGCGCGCGGATCTTCCATGCCTCCGGCGCGTGGGTCGAGCCCCCCGGTAGCGCCGTGGATCGCCTACGACACCGGGTTTTCGGCGGCGATGACCTTCGCCGCGCCCCATTCGGCACGGGGCGATGACACCTACTCCCGCCGCCGTAGACCGCATCGCGCCCGGCCCCGAACTGGATCGAGCCTTCCAGTAAACGAACGGGTTTTCGGACCTCACGACCTGGCGGAACGTCTCCACATCCCCGACGAAGGCGTGTTCGGGAAGCGATCGTTTTCCGAACACTTCCGTGAGTTCGTCGTTCGGCGATCTCAGGCGAAGACCGCGACCCTGGTGCTCGCCTGCCACATCCGGGTGCGGTACCAGGGCACGGCGACGCGTGGGAGCACGAAGTGAATCCGGCGTGGCATCGTGTCGAGCGGCGGCAGACGGCGCTCGCGGATGCGCTGAATGGATCATCCGGTGTGGAATGTGCTGGGCTGTTCGAGTGGTCGTGATTTTCTGGCACTGTGATTGATGATCGTTAGGCGCTAGCGTCGGCTGGTCTGGCGGCGAACCCGCCGTCTGGGGAAGCCTTCGGGCTTTGAGGGGAGATTTTCCTTATTATGCGACGGAAATTGTTGCGGCCCTTTGTGCTGCGCACAATCAGCGCGGCCGCCGCCGGTGTCCTGGTGGCCGTGGTTCCGGTGGCGGCGTCGCCCGCCGTGGCCGGCGAGGTCTCCGGTGGTGTGCCATTGCCGGTGACGTGGACGCCGCCGGCGCAGGTGAACCGGACCCCGACGGGTGTCCCGGCCGATCAGGTCACCGAGAGACCCGCGGAAGCCAGACCGGGTTCGGGGCCGTCGATCATGTCGGTGACCTGCGCGACCTTTGCTCGGCTGGGTACTCAGTCGTGGTTCCCGATGGACCGGTATCCGATCTCCGACCGCACCGAGTTGCTGGTCAACCGGGCCAACGGCAACGCCGTGATCACCGACCGGGCGCTGACGGTGAAGGGCACGGGGCTGGATCTGTCGGTGAACGCGGTCCACAACAGCAGCGGCTTCATCGGTGCGTTCGGTTCGAGGTGGACGGTGTCGGGCGGGCCGGACGTCCGGCTCGAGGTCAGCACCGTCGGGGTCATCGTGCAGGATCCGACGGGGTATTGCTCGGAATACTTGAAGAATCCTGATGGCAGCTATGCCACTCCGATCGGCGGGCACGCCACGCTGGTGAAGCTGGCCGATGGCAAGTACACGCTGTCGCAGCACTCGTCGGGTGAGACGTGGTCGTTCACCGGTGCGGGGCGGCTGATCTCGCAGGCCGACCGTAACGGGCACAGTCTCACCTACCGCTACAACGCCACCGACGGCACGCTCGCCTCGATCACCGACACCCAGGGCAGGGTCACCACCGCCGCCACCAATGCCGACGGGCGCATCAGCGCGATCACCGATCCGTCGGGCCTGGTCGCGGGCGGCTACGCCTACACCGAGCCCGGCCCGGGTGGCCGGCTGGCCAGTATCACCAACCGCGACGGCGGCAAGACCACCTTCACCCAGGACGAGATGGGGCAGGTCACGTCCGTGACACCGCCGGTGGGCGGGACCTACACCCTGACCTACGACTCGTCGGGTCGGGTGACGCAGGTGAAGGCGCCGAACTCCGACGGCGTTCCCAGCGTCACCGATTACGCCTACGGCGACACGACCACCACGGTCACCGACCCCAACCGTCACAAGACCACTTACACCATCGACGACAAGCAGCGCCAGACCAAGGCCACCGACGCGCTCGGTCACACCCGGGCCCAGTCGTGGTCTGCGAACGGTGATGTCGCGAGCGTGACCGACGGCATGAACAACTCGGTGACCTACGACTACGACACGCTCAACAACCTCAAGGGCGGCAAGCTCCCCACCACCGCGACCGCGTCGGTGGGCTACACCGACACCGCCCACCCGCATCTGCCCACCCAGGTGTCGGACTTCTCCGGCACCAAGGTCACCAAGTCCTACGACAGCAACGGCAACGTCAAGACTGTGCGCTCTGACGGTCTCGGCGCCGACGTGGCGAAGTACACCTACACCGCCACCGGCCTGGTCGCGACCAAGGCCGACGGCAACGGCCACGTCACCCGCTACGGCTACGACAACGCCGGAAACCTGACCACGGTGACCCCGCCCGCCCCGCTCAAGCCCACCACGTACACCTACGACTCCCTGTCGCGGGTGGCGAGCGTGACCGACGGCAACGGCGTCAAAGTCAACTACGGCTACGACAAACTCGACCACATCGTGGCCGTCTCGACCGCCGACGGCACCGGCCTCGCGGCCTACGACTTCGATGGCATCGGCAACCGCACCAGCGCCCGCACCGCGCACGCCGAGTTCACCAGCACCTACAACCGGAAGCTGCTGACCCGGGTCACCCGCACCGCGGGCGGGAGCGGCCAGCCGGCGATCTACTCCCATGACCGCGCCGGGAACGTCACCGGTGTCGAGGACCCCAGCGGGCGCACCCTCTACGGCTACGACGCCGCCGACCAGCTGACCTCCCTGACCGACCAGGCGGGCAAGGTCACCGGCTACGGCTACGACAACGCCGGCAACCGCACCTCGGCGTCCCTGCCCGGCGGCAGCACGCAGACCATCGAGGTCGACGCCAGCGGGCGGCAGAAAGCCATCACCGTCAAGAACTCCGCGGGCGGCACCCTGTTCTCCAGCAGCTACCGCTACACCCGTGCCGACGGCAGCGACACCAGCCAGATCCAGTCCCGCACCGACTCCACCGGCACTGCCGTGAACACCTACGACGGGTTCGGCAGGCTCACCAAAGCCGGCACCCGCGGCTACGCTTACGACCTGGCCGGGAACCTCACCTCCGGCGACGGGCGCACCTACACCGTCAACGACGCCAACCAGATGACCAAGGTCGACACCACCACCGCCACCTACGACGGCGACGGCAACCTCTCGACCACCACCCCCGGCGGCCAGGCCCGCTACAGCCCCACCAACCAGCTCACCTCGATCACCTCCGGCGCGGACACCCTGTTCACCGCGTCCTACGACACCCTCGACCAGACCCAGCCCGACACGATCACCGAAACCACCGGCGGCACCACCACTAGCCACGCCTTCACCCGCACCGCCATCGGCGTCTCCCGCACCGTCGTCAACGGCGCGACCACCACCTACACCCACGACACCGACGGAAAACTGACCGCCGTCACCAACACCTCCGGGAAACACCACAACGCGATCACCGACAACCAAGGCAGCGTCCTCGCCCTGGTCAACGACACCGGCCAGCTGACCGCCCGCTACGACTACACCCCCTACGGCGCCACCACCGCCACCAACGTCCTCGGCTCGGGCGCCGAGGCCAACCGGCTCCGCTGGATCGGCACCTACCAGCTCGCCTCCGGAATCTCACTGACCGGATACCGCCACTACAACCCCGCCTACGCCCGCTTCACCCAGACCGACCCCACCGGCCAGGAACCGCATGACTACGCCTACGCCCAAGGCGACCCCATCAACCGCACAGATCCCACCGGCGCCGTGACGTCTGGCTGCGCCAAGGCCGGCATGACCTCCATCATCGGCCTGTTGGGGACCACAGCCGTCTACGTCACGAGCGCCGCGACCGCGGGGATCACGGCAGGACTGGCGGTCGGGTCGACGGTCGCCACCGTGACCGCCCTTAGCAATACAGTGATCAGCTGTAGCTAGCTACATCGACGAACACAAGGAGAAACGAACACGATGAGCAAAACCACGAGCATGGTTTTCCTGGTCGTATCCGGAATTCTGCTCATCACCCTCATCGTGCTGGCGATCGTCTGGCCCACCACTCCGACCATCGCCCTAGCAGGTGTTCTCACATTGCTGGTCGCGTACTCCGCCATCTCCGTGAAGCGCAGGTGGGAAAAGCTGCCATAGCAACGGCTGACAAGGATGGCGGAGAGCGCAACAATCACCGCGCTCTCCGCCATCCTTGTCACAGACGGTGAACGGGAACTCGCCCAGGATCTTCACAGCCAAGGCGTAGCCCGCGAGGTCGTAGGCGAGTTCGACCTTGATCGTTTTTCGAACACCGCAGAGCAGTTGTGTTGACTTTGGTCATTGGCGCCCAGCAAGTGTGGGAAGTCGAGCCGGTACTAGGCGGCACGTTGCTGCGTAACAACAAATCCCGGCTCTGCCTCGGCCTCCCAACCGGCACGGCCAACCCGGACGGACTGGCCAGGCAGTTCACCTGTGCGCCGTCCGCCGACCAGACCGTCATGTTCGATCCCACTCGCATTCCGGATCTGGAGATCGACTGCACCCACGACGCACCGGTGTTCGTCACGCGCCCGGACGGCCAGCTACGCCTGTACAGACACACCAGCCCCCGCTATGGCGACCACACCTGCCAGCCGACGATGCCATAGTTTCACGTTACTGGTCAGGTCCCTGGCGATCGGATTCACCCTCGTCGGCCACATTCGCCCAGGTCTCGGAGAACGACTGGATCACCGGCCAGCCAGTCCAGCGCCTCTTTCAACGGCTGCACATGCTCGATCAGCCGCGACATCCCATACGACGCCAACATGCCGACAGCCGGAACTGGCAGTTCGTTCCGCCGCCTGGCAGCAGCGGCCGGAGCTGGCGGCGTCGGCGACATCGTCAAGCACGACGAGCACCTCTCGGCCCATCAGCAACAATCGCCACATCGCCGCGCTCTGGTCGACCTGATCCGGAATCCGGTGTCCGTCGATCCCGATTTGCCGCAGGAGTGCGCCCAGCGCGGCCTGCGCGGTCAGCGGCGCGTGTGTGCCGCCGTGTGTGTGCGGGTCTGCAAACAGTCAGCGAGGCAGTGCTGTCTTCCCGATGCCCGCCATCCCGGTCAGCGCGTGCACGCCGGCCCAGCGGGAGGAGCTGTCCATGTCTGTTCGTTTGAGCGCGATCATCAAGGCACCGAACGGATACCTGCTCGCCCTACGACAAGACTTGCCTGACAACACCCATCGGCATCTTCTGCCGGGCCGTAGGGTTGACGAGACCGACCGGCCTTTCGAGGACGCATTGCGGCGTGTCTTCCAAGAGCAGGTGAACCTCTACACGACTATTGGGGCGCTCGTCAACGTCGACAAGACCGGCGTTGACGACGAATACGTGTTCATCGCGCACACCGATGGGGACAATTCGGTTTCGGGAGACTTCATTGAGCGGCTCCCTCCAGCGCCGGACGGGTGTTCCTGGAACTGCATCGAACCCATCCCAGAAGCTATTCACCACGCCAGCTTCATGCCCAAGGGGATCAGATACCTCCTCGCGGGCCACCTGCGACTCGGCCGGCAGCCGTGGGCACTGGCCGATATCAGATCACGACCGCCTGCCACTCGCCGCCACCGCAAGGCGCGCTGAGCTGCTGGAGTCCTCGTTTGCCACGGCACAGAGGGGCTCGGCGGTGCCGAGCCCCTCTCGCGGCATGAGGGAGTTACCTGTGCATGATGCTCGTGAGTGCGTGGGTGATGCTGTTCAGGACGGTCGTGTCCGCAGGAGGCGGTGATGTCCAGCCGGGTCCGGCCAGGTACAGACCGGTTCCGTGGATGGCGCAGGCATCGCCGATGACCGCGGGCAGGGTGTTCGGCCGGTGTGTCCAGAGGACGAGCGCGGCGGCGGGCTGGGTGGTGCGGTGCAGCGCCTGACGGAGCGCGGCGATCGGCAGATTGGCGCCGAGGTAGCGGGCCGGGATCCCGTGTTCGGCCAGGGCCGCGTGCAGCGCCTCCAAAGGCAGGGTGTGCCGTTCACCGGGCATGCACGCCAACAGGACCGGTTTCCTCCCTGTCGACGCCGGTGTGGGCGGGCGGACTCGGTGCATCACCGCGGTGATCACCGAGGACAGCAGGTGGACCACGTCGACACAGTCCTTCACGTACTCGCCCACGGGGGCGGCTGAGTGGCCGCCGAGCGCGGTCAGCGCCGGGCGGCACCACCGGTCCCAGACAGTGGCGACGCCCTGCCGGGCAATACACGCCTCGAGGACGGCGGTCAGCGCGTCGGCGTCCAGGCGTAAGGCGGCGGCGATCAGTTCGTCAGGAGGCGGGTCTGTGGCGAGATCAGCAGGCGGGGCGACCTGCTCGGCAGCGGAGGCGACGCTCATGCCGTCGGCGATCAGCTGCCGCATCCGCTCCAACGCGGCGAGGTCGGCGGTGTTGTAACGCCGATGACGACCCTGACCTCCGCCAGTGACGGGAAGCCGATAGCGGCGATGCCAGCTGCGCAGGGTCGAGGCCGGAATTCCGAGCCGCCGGGCCGCGGCACCGGCTGTCCAGGTCGGCCCCGTGGAGCCGAGCTGGATTCGGTCTGGATGAAGACCGGTCATATGTGTCGTGATCCCCCGGTTTCTTCCCGTCGCGGTGATTGATCCGTGCAGTCCTGTGGTACCCAGGAAAACGATGACAAAACGACGCATAGAGTGGTCGCTCGCGCCGACGATCAAGGTCTGAGGGCATGACCTGGGCTGACCGGGCCCCCCGGTGCCGATCTCTGGCAATCGCGTCCCACCGTCGTGCACACCGCACGACAGCCGGGTGCGCGGATCTCGCGGCCGTCGAAAGACGAAGCCGGAGATTCGCCTACCGGCACACGAGAGGAAGGAATCGCTGGTGAGCGACAACGTCAGAGCTGCCGAGGACAGCCTGAGCGCTGTCCTCGGCGCCATCGCCCGAACGTTGCAGGCCGAGCCCGACGTCGACTCGACGCTGGCCGCGATCGTGAAAGCCGCCGTGGACCACGTGCCCGGCGCCGAATACGCCGGAATCACCCTCGTCGACCGGCGCCGGCCGATCCGGACGGTCGCCCCCACCGCCGAAGTCGTCAGAGTGATCGACGAGATCCAGTACCGCACCGGCCAAGGCCCTGGCATCGACGCCATCGCCGAACGCCAGGTCTTCCGCACCGGCGACCTCGCCACCGAAACCCGCTGGCCCGCGTTCACCCCCGAAGCCGCAGCCACCGAAATCCGGTCCATGCTGGCCTACCGGCTGTTCATCATCGACCACACCCTTGGGTCGCTGAACCTCTACTCACGCCAAGTCGACGCCTTCGACGACCAGACCGCAGAAGACGGCAGCGTGTTCTCCTCGCACGCCGCGATCGCCCTGATCGGCGCCCAGAACGAAGCCCGCCTCCACGCCGCCGTCGAAAACCGCGACACCATCGGCATGGCCAAAGGCATCCTCATGCTCCGACACGGCATCGACCCCCTCCAAGCCTTCCGGCTACTGGTCGAGTCCTCCCAGACCACCAACATGAAACTGCACCACGTCGCCAGCTGGATCATCGAGCACTACCGCGAGCTTTGAACCCGATCGTCTCCCCCGCGTGTGCCGCATAACTTTCGGATGCCAATGCATAGCCACCCGAACAGCCAGGTCTGAGCACTGCAGGTGACTGGCCGGTTAAGCGACAGCCGACCTCGCCGCCACTCCAAAAGCAACCTCGTGTACCCACCGGCTACGGCAAACCGGCAATCGGCGCCGTGCGGCATTCGGGCTCTGACCGGGGCACCGCGACGTGTCACAGCCGTTGATCATCGCGGCCACAGACGGGCAGGGTGGGTACTGGGTCGCTGCCTGGTCTGGTCTTTGTCCATGTAGCCGGCCGCCGGACATGCCGGTCCGTCCTCCCCGTCGCGAACAAGGTCTGCCCGACGCCATCCGCGCCTGCGCAAGCTATGCTCGCAGTGTCCTAAGTAGCCAGAAGCGCTCCGATTACCGTTGGCTGGTCGGCCACCCAGGCTTGCACGGCGCTTTACGACGGTCTCGCAGCCGTTGAACGTCAAGCTGTACGAGTCGCCACGGCGATCGTCGCCGCGGGAAGCCATGCCGAACCGTCGCTACCCGACCCTGCCACGGTGAAGGTGGTGCTGACCGAGGTCCCAAGATCCGTGCTCGGCAATGCATCCGGCGAGTGGTGCGGGGCGTCCCGCCGGCCACAGGCCGGACCAGCGGGACCAGAGCACCCGCTCCCGATCTGAACAGGGCCCCTGCCCCGTGAGTGTCCCATCTTCGGCCGAGGTGAACGACGAACGCTTGTCAGGGTCAGATCCCACAGCGTTGCTCGGCCACGTCGAATGCCGCCATGCGGAACCACCGTAACCGCCGTACGACCACAGCAGAAATCAGCTGCCCACAACAGCCCTTCAGCACTCGATCGGACTTGCACGGTGTCCGCGCGCTTCACCGGGCGAGAGGGAAGATGGCCTTCCCGCGTAATCGCCAGAGCCCTGCACTTGAGCACTTTGTCGGGTCGAGGAACTGCTGGTTCACCACCAGACGCCGCCAACATTGGCCAAGATCATTGAGATTCGGCCGCCGGAAACGAGACCCTACAAAACTCGTGCAGGTTCTCGGTTTTGATGGCATGTCGATCGTCGATGACTGGTTTTCCTCAAGTCTTGTCATCGAAGACCCACCATGGTCATTCTCAATGTAGTGGCACTTCTTGGCGTCCCCGTGTAGTAGTGGGGCCCGCGGAGCCTCACAGCCGGGATCTCAGCATGTCGACCTCATAGGCTGACGCGAACGGGTCGAAGCCGTGCTCGACCAGCCAGCGAACATTCAGCAGGCACCGACATCGACCACCACGCACGGATCACGTCGAGGTCGATGTCGGTCCGTGGCCGGCGACAACGTCGGCGAGGTGTTCCTCGTGTCCGAGCGTCAAGGTGGCGAGGTCGTACAGGACATCACCTTGGCCAGCCTCGAACCAGTCGATGAGGCCCGTAATCCCATCGCCGTCGACGAACACGTGATCGACCTGCAGGTCGCCGTGCGTGAAGACCGGTGTCCACGGCCGGAGCGCGATTCGGCCACCTGGCGGTTGCGGGTGACAGGTCGGCGGCAAGACGCCGTTCGTCACAAGCCACTCGCACTTGCCACCGAGATCCGCCGCCAACTCGTCGAGGCCCCGGCCAGCCTGGGCGGGTCCGTCTCGAGCGGTATCCCAGTGTCCATCCAGGCCGAGTGTCATCAGCTTCCGAGGGGCAACACGGAAGAGCACCTGCCTGTGCCGGTGCTCGAATCGCTGCCGGCCAACCTGCACTGGCAGGGCGTTTTCGTCTACACGGTGCCGCCCGCGGCCAAGGACCACGCGGTCACCGACGTCGCGGCGGCCGTGGCAGCGGGCGCCCTGCGAGTAGGGGAACCGGCCGGGCTACCGCTGCATCACTTCCCGTTGGAACAGATCGCCGACGCCCACACCGCCCTCGAGCGAGGCACTGTCGGCAAAATCCTCCTCACCATCCCCCACGCCGATCCAGCCGGATGATCCGCCGACCGTGACGCCGATCCCGCACGGTTCCGTGCGCCACGACGTTGACGACGATCGCGAAACAGCGCGGACCGGCCGGTTTCATCGGCGACGGCTCAACCCGCTGGCGAAGCGCGTCTGGCGTGGGCGTTGCCCGCGCGGTGGCACGGCCCGGCGAAGGAGCCCGCGACGCAGCACTCGGACTGGCCGGACGGCGGGCTGCTGGACGTGTGGGCCACGAGTGTGGACATGTTCCTCGTCGAGCACGAGCTCGCGTTGCTGCGCGCCCAGCACGTTCCAAAATGCGCAGCGCGAGGGCGAAACCGTTGACGTCGCTGGCCTTCTACTCGAGTACACGGATCACCCCCAGCCGACCTGCGACCGCACTCAGCTTGTCCAGCTGTGGAAGCAGAGAACTACGGACCGGCCCCGCAGAGCACGCCGGAGCAAACGGAGACGAAACGGAGCCCAGCCGCGATCAACGCCAAGACGAAATCGCCGCCGAAGGACCAACATCCTGCAGGTCGACAGCGATATCGATGCAGTGGGCCGGGTCGGGCTCGAACCGACGGCCAAGGGATTATGAGTCCCCTGCTCTAACCAACTGAGCTACCGGCCCCAAGGGTGTCCCGGAACCCCCGCCATGGGTTTGCTAACGCACAGAAGTCCCAGTT
This sequence comes from Amycolatopsis sp. cmx-4-19, assembly GCA_049998115.1. Classification (GTDB taxonomy): domain Bacteria; phylum Actinomycetota; class Actinomycetes; order Mycobacteriales; family Pseudonocardiaceae; genus Amycolatopsis. Next base: position 73,391 of record JAEBEO010000003.1, read on the forward strand.
CGCTCCAAGTTATCACAGCGCTCACCTGCCTCGATCGTCTAGGCCAAACAGTTGGTTTCCGCCGCGGGGCGGCACCGGCTCGTCTAGGTTGCGAGGACCAACGCCGAGTGCCGCGGATCCGGTGACTCGTGCTCGGGGACACGCTGACCATCGGGATGGGCCTGGGGTATCTCGCCCGTCAGTACAGGGAGGCGCTCGTGGCGAATTCCGTCGCCATCGGGCTCGGCGTGGTGGCGGCCATCGGGGCCGGGCTGTTACTGAGGGCGAGCGTCCGGGCACTGCGGCGAGCCGATCTCCGTATCGACGCCATCCTCGACGACGAATTGGACGACCGGCCCCGGTAGCGGATTTCCGGTGAGTCCCTTGTGGACGGTCAGCCGCCCGTACCCGAACCACCGCCCGGCGGGGTTTCCGACGTGGGCGGATACGTCGGCGTGGGCGGATACGTCGGTGTCGTGGTAGGCGGTTGCGTGGGAGTCGGGGTCGTCCTGGATGGCGTAGCGGTGGTCGGCGGCGAAACCGCACCGCCGTAGGCCGCATAGCTGAACCAGATCGTCCCGCCGACCTTCGGCGTGGTCTGATTGAACATCGCCCGCACCTGGAACGTCGTCGCCGTGTACGACCCCCGCACCGTGTTCAGCATGTACGCGTTGAACTGTCCCGGCGTGTTCGCCGACACGACGACCACCGCCGGGACGGCACCCAGCGCGTGCGGCACGGTGCACATCCCGGCTCCGTCGGTCACGCACGCCGTCTCCGCCGCCTGCACACTCGGCGCGGGCGACGGGCCGACGGCGCCGGACGTCCCGGCGAACACCGTCCCGGCGGCCGCGGCGACGGCCAATCCTCCGGCCGCGAGCGCGACCTTCTCCCTCGTCTTCATCTGACCCTCCCTCGCCGGGCCCGGATGGCCCGAGGGCTTGGGTCGGCCGCCGCGACACGAGCGTTACAGATGCGCGTGCGGGTACTCCGGCGAGCGGTGCTGGAAGGACAGGATGTCGGTGTTCCGGATCGTGCCCTCACTGATCTCGACGGCCCGGTCGAGCGTCTCGTCGGCGGCCCAAGCGACAGGGCCGCCGAGCATCCGCTTCAGATGCGGCAGCAACGCGCCGCTGATCTCCCAGGTGGCCGAATCCCAGAGATAGGACGGGCTGTGGTCGACGCCGTAGTAGGTGGCGCCGCCGATCGGGAACGTCGGCTCGCCGAACGTCGTCGGCTTCGCCCAGCTGAAACCCATGCCCTCGTCGCAGGAAACGTCGACGATCAGGCTTCCCGGTTTGAACGCGGCGAGGTCCTCCTCGATGAGGAACGTCAGCGGGGCCTTGGTGTCCTGCAGGACACAGTTGACCACGATGTCGTGTTCCGCGAGGAAGTCCGCCAGCAGCACCTTGCCCGACTCGGTGATCGCGTGGCTGCGGCGGAGATCGGCCGGGCCCTTCAGATCGTGGTCGAGGTGCACGATGTTCGCGGAGTGGATCGGCGAACCGACCGCGGTGACGCCGCGATGGGTGAGCACGTGCACGTCATGGATCCCGTGGGCGTTCAGCGCGGTCACCGAACCTCGCGCCGTCGCCCCGAAACCGATCACGACGGCGCGCAGACGACGGCCGTAGTCGCCGGTCGAGCCGATCAGCTGCAAGGCGTGCAGCACCGAGCAATACCCGGCCAGCTCGTTGTTCTTGTGGAAGACGTGCAGGCCGAACGAACCGTCGCTGCGCCAGTGGTTCATCGCTTCGAAGGCGACGAGCGTCAGCTTCCGGTCGATGGCCAGCTGGGTGAGCTCGTCGTCCTGGACGCAGTGCGGCCAGCCCCACAGGATCTGCCCCGGCCGGAGTTCGGCCAAATCGTCCGCGAGCGGTTTCGCCAGGAGGATGATGTCGCAGTGCGCGATCAGCCACTCCCGTGACCGCAGGCCGGCGACGAGGAGCACCAGGTCTTCGTCCGGGATGCCGAACCGCTCGCCGTAGCCGTGTTCGAGATAGATGTACTTCCGGAGTTCGGGGTCGATCCGTTCGAGATGGCGCGGATGGATCGGAAGCCGCCACTCGTTTTCTTTTCGTGAGCGGGAAATGACGCCGAGAGTGAGCTGGTCCACGTGGGGCCCCTTAACTAGACCTCAGTCTAAGCACAACCTCACCCGGACGGTGGAGGGTCGGGGTGTCCGCGAGCATTTCGCGCGCGTGCGGTCGAGGCGTCCTGCTCATTTGAACGCGGCCGCGTTCCGTGCCACCCACTCGCCGAAGGTCCGGCCCGGGCGGCCCAGTACCCGTTCGACGTCGGGGTGCACCTGCCGTTCGTCCGCCGTCGGCGAGCCGAGGACGGCGAGCGTGGCGTCCACGACCACCGGCGGCATGAAGGCCAGCATCGCCGCACGCGCTTCGTCCTCGGTCAGCTCGGCGAACCGCACCGGCTCCCCCAGCGCCGCGCCGAGCGCCGCCGCCTGGTCCCGGGGCGAGACCGGCTCGGGCCCGGTCAGGACGTAGGTCCGCCCGTCGTGGCCGGATTCCCGCAGTACGGCGGCCGCGACGTCGGCGATGTCCGCCGGGTCGATCACGGGCAGCGCGACGTCCCCGAACGGCGCGGCGACGACACGCTCGGCGCGGATCGACGGCGCCCACTGGAAAGCGTTGGAGGCGAACCCTCCCGGCCTCAGCACCGTCCACTCCGGACTCGAGGCCTTGACCGCCTCTTCGAACGCGGGCGCGTGCCGCCCGCTCCCGACGCCCTGGGAAGACAGCAGCACGATCCGCCGCACACCCGCGTCCCGTGCCGCCGAGACGACGCTCGCGACATCGCCACCGGCCGCCAGGAAATCTCCTGACGTCAGAAGGAAAAGCCGGTCCGCGCCGGCGAACACCGAACTCGGTCCGTCCGGCTCCGCGAGGTCGGCTCGCCGGTGTCCCACCCCGTCCGGGACGTCCGCCGCCGAGATCCGGCGCGACACCGCCGTCACCTCTTCCCCCGCCACGGCAAGGGTTTCCACCAGCCGCCGTCCGACATTCCCGGTCGCTCCGGTCACCACGATCATGGTCGCTCCTCGGTTCCTGTTTCCTCGACGCGACCGACGCTACATTCGCCGGGATAGTAGGTACCTAGAAGAAAGTATCGGGAAAACCGGTCTTTCGTGACCGTGATCACAGCTTCGAGGGTGCCGGGGCGGGCAGCGGCTTAGTGTCGGGCGCATGCCGACACCGGACACCGCGCTCGGGCCGCTGCGCGTCCTCGACTTCTCCCGCGTGCTGGCCGGCCCGTTCGCCACCATGCTCCTGGCCGACCTCGGCGCGACCGTGGTCAAGGTCGAACGGCCGGGCACCGGCGACGACACCCGCAGCTGGGGACCGCCGTACGACGCGTCCGGCCAGGCGACGTACTTCCAATCGGTGAACCGGAACAAGACGAGTGTGGCGCTGGACCTCGGCGATCCGGACGATCTCGACCGGGCCCGCGCGCTGGCGCTGGAGGCCGACGTCGTGGTCGAGAACTTCCGGCCCGGCGTGATGGACCGGCTCGGTCTCGGCCCCGGCACCCTGCGCGCGGCCAATCCCGGGCTGGTCTATTGCTCCGTCACGGGCTTCGGCTCCGGCGGCGGTGCGGCGCTGCCCGGGTACGACCTGCTGATCCAGGCCGTCGGCGGGCTGATGAGCATCACCGGCGATCCCGGCGGCGAGCCGCAGAAGGCCGGCGTCGCGCTGGTCGACGTGCTGGCCGGGCTGTTCGCGAGCGTCGGCATCCTCGCCGCCCTCCGCCACCGCGACCGGACCGGCGAGGGACAGCGCGTCGAGATCGACCTGCTGTCCAGTCTGCTCGCCGCGCTGGTCAATCAGGGCAGCGCGTACACCTCCGGCGGGACCGTCCCGGCGCGGATGGGCAACCGGCACCCGAGCATCGCGCCGTACGAGCTCGTGCCCTGCGCGGACCACGAAATCGCGCTGGCCGTCGGCAACGACCGGCAGTTCGCGGCGCTGTGCGAGGTCATCGGCCTGCCGGGACTCGCCGGGCAGGACCGGTTCGCGACCAATCCCGCACGGGTCGAGCACCGCGGCGAACTCCGCACGCTGCTGGAAGACCGCCTGGGCCGTCGCCCGGCCACCGAGTGGGCCGCGGACCTGAGCGCGGCCGGGGTACCCGCCGGGGAGGTCAACGACGTCGCGGGTGCGTTCGCCCTGGCGGAGCGGCTGGGACTGAACCCGACGGTCGACCTCCCCCGCCCCGACGGCACGTCCGTGCGGCTCACCCGTAACCCGATCGGCTTGTCGGCGACGCCACCCCGGTACGAGACAGCGCCGCCGGGCGACCCCGGGCAGCTCACCCTCCCCCTGCCCGGCTGGAGCTGACGGACGACGGTCAGCGGACTGTCAGCGCTTCGTCAACGACGGCCGCGAAGCTCCTGACCATGACGAACAGGACAGTCCTCATCTCCGGCGCCAGCATCGCCGGTCCCGCCCTCGCCTTCTGGCTCGCCCGCCAGGGTTACGCGGTCACCGTCGTCGAACGGTCCGCGAAACTGCGCACCGGCGGCCAGGCGGTCGACTTCAAGGGCGCCACCCACCGCACCGTGCTGGAGCGGATGGGCATGCTCGACGAGGTGCACCGGCGCCAGACCGGCGGACACGACCAGACCATCATCGACGCCGCGGAGCGGCCGCTCGCCGTCATGCCCGGCGAGTTCACCGGCGGCGACGTCGAGATCCGGCGGGGCGACCTGGCCGAGATCCTCTACGAACGCACTGTTCAGGACTGCGAGTACGTCTTCGGCGACTCGATCGCCTCGCTCACCGAAACGGCCGACGGCGTCGACGTCACGTTCGAACGCGGAGTCCCGAGGCGGTTCGACCTCGTCTTCGGCGCGGACGGCATCCACTCCACCGTGCGACGGCTGGCGTTCGGCCCGGAAGCCGACTACGTGAAGCACCTCGGCCACTACTACGCCCTGGTCGAAACCGGCGAGCACGACGACTTCCGTGGTCCCGGCGGCACCTCGCTGATGTACAACGAGCCCGGCCGCCTCGCCGCCACCGGCGGGCCCAAGGCGTCCGCGTTCTTCGTGTTCGCCTCCCCCGAAATCGCCTACGACCGTTACGACACGGCACAGCAGAAGGAGATCCTGGCCGAAGCGTTCGGCGGCGGCGGCTGGCGGCTGCCCGAACTGATGGAGGCGGTGAAGCGGTCGGACGAGGTCTACCTGGACTCGATCAGCCGCGTCACGATGGACCGCTATTCCACCGGCCGCGTGGCGCTCCTCGGCGATTCGGCCTACGGCAACACCCTGGCCGGGTTCGGCACCGGGCTGGCCATCGTGGCCGCGTACGTCATCGCGGGCGAACTGGCGGCAGCGAACGGCGACCACGAGGTGGCGTTCCGGCGGTACGACCAGAAGCTCCTCGGCTACGCGAAGATCACCCGCGGCGCCAATGCCGGCCCGTTCCTCGCGCCGCCGACGAGACTGCGGATGAACCTGCGCAACCAGATGTTCCGCCGTCCGTTCCTGCTGCGCGCGATGCTGTGGATGACCGACAGGTTCGCCACCGACATCACCCTCGAGGACTACCCCGCCCTCGTCGGCCGGTCCTGACCACGCCGGGTGGTCTCCCGACTTCGGCGTGCGCGATCCGGCGGGCCGTGGTCGGCTGGACCTCGGACAACCGGGTTTCCCGCGTGACGTTTCCGGGGAAGCCGTGTCTGACGGGTGTCACCGGACGTCAGGTGACGTGAAGGGAGCTTCGGCATGGCGGCACGGCAAGGGTGTGCTGAATGACGACGTCGACGAGAAGTGACGTGCCCGCGGCCGGTGAGACGGTGCTGGACGACGCGACCCTGGTGGCGCGGGCACGCGACGGCGAGATCCGCGCGTACGAGCAGCTCGTCCTGCGGTTCCAGGGTCCGATGTACCGGCTGGCGCTGCGGATGCTCGGCAACAAGGGGGACGCCGAGGACGTCGTCCAGGAGGTGTTCCTCACCGCCTGGCGGCGGCTCGACCAGCTGCAGGAGGACGCCGCGTTCGTCGGCTGGCTCTACCGGACGACGACCAACCGGTGCCTGAACGTCATCCGTGCCAGGAAACCGGTGGCCGACGTCGAACTGGAGCAGCAGGAGTCCGCAGGCCCGGCCGGGCGGCCGGACCGCGTCGCCGAGACGACCGCGCAGATGACGGCGTTGAACGGGGCGCTGGACCAGCTGACCGCCGAGCAACGGGCCTGCTGGCTGTTGCGCGAAGTCCACGGCCGCTCCTACGAAGAGATCGCCAAGGCGATCGGGGCGACCACCACCGCGGTGCGCGGACGCATCGCGCGAGCACGAGCACAGTTGGCGGAGGTGATGGCGCCATGGCGATGAACCACGCGACCCAGGACTACCTGCTGCCGTGCGGCCGTGATGTGGAAGAGGTCTGGGAACGGCTCGACGAGGTCGACGCGGGCCGGGCGGACGCGCACGAACTCGGCTGCCCGCACTGCCGGACGACCCGCGAGAGCCTCCGGGTGCTGCGCGGGCTCACCAAGGACCTGGCCGACGACGACGCCGAACCGTCCCCGGATCTCGCCGGGCGGATCATGTCCGCGGTCCGCGCCGAGGTGCGCCGCCGGGATCTGGTGCCGCTGGCGAGCCCCGAACCGGGCGAGGTCCAGGTGAGCGATCAGGCCGTCGCGGCCGTGCTGCGGTTCGCCGCGGACACCGTCGACGGCGTGCGCGCCCGGCATTGCCGGGTCCGGCGCTCGACCGAAGACGAACTCGCCGTGGACGTCGAACTGAGTCTCGCGATCCCCGCCGATTTCGACGGCGATTCGCTGACCGTCGTCCGGGAACGGGTCACGGCGGCGGCGGGTGCCAGGATCGGCATCCGCCTTGCCCGGCTCGATCTGCTGGTGGAGGACCTCTATGACGCGTGAGCAGCCTCAGGCACCGGCCGCACAGCTGGTCGAAACGGTGATCACCCCGCCGGTGGTCGCGGCGGTTTCCGCGCATGCCGCGGCGAAGGTCCCCGGCGTGGTGCGCCTGGAACCCGGGCTGCGCGGGCTGGCCGGTTCGCTGACCCGGATCGCGCGGCAGAAGATCAAGGGCCTAGAGCCCGCCCCGACCGAAGGGGTCCGTGCGTTCATCGAGCACGATCCGCCGACGGTGCGGGTGGAGATCGATCTCTCGCTCTCCGGCCTGGATCAGGCCGCCGCGACCGCGCAGGCGGTCCAGCGCGCGGTCACCCGGGCCGTCACCGAGGCGACGGGGCTCACCCCCTCGGCCGTCTCGGTGGCTGTTTTGGACATCGAAATCCGTGGAGGACTGCTGTGACCGCTCGTTCCGAACTGACCGCGTCGCTGCTCAGCGCGCTCCGCGACGTGCCGGGGCTGCGTGCGGCGGCGCCGTCCACCACGGCCACCTCGAACCTGCCGTGGGACGTCGACGTGATGGCCGTCGACATCACCGAGGACGTCGTCGAGATCCGTGTCGTCGCGCTTTCCGTGCCGATTCCGCCGCTGACGGAGACCGCCGGTGCGGTGCTGCGCGCGGTCCTGACCGGAACGGCTTGGGAGAACGCGACCTTGCGGCTCGTCGTGACCGATGTGGACGCGGGCGCGCTGGTTCCCTGACCTAAGACGAAAGCGGTGGCCGCGCCCGAAGGCGTGGCCACCGCTTTTTCGCGGGAGGGATTAGTTCTTGTTGGTACCGGGGGTCATCACCTTGTCGATGACGAAGACGGTGGCGTTCTTGGTGGGGATGTTGCCACACAGGATCTTGGCGCCGTTGACGGTCATGTTGTCGCCCGAGCCCTCGATCTTCAGCGGGCCACCGGCGGTGTTCAGGCTCTCCAGCGTCTTGGCGGACTCGAGACCCTTGGCGTCGTAACGCTTGCCGACGACGTGGTACTGCAGGATCGGGGCCAGCTCGGCGGGCTTGCCCGCGAGCTCGTTGAACTTCGCGTCACCGAGGGCGGCGAAGGCCGGGTCCGCCGGGGCGAACACGGTGATGGCCTGCTGGCTGTTGAGCGTGTCGACCAGGTCGGTGGCCTTGACCGCGGCGACCAGCTTGGTCAGCAGCGGGTTGGTGGAAGCGGCGCTGGCGACCGGCTGCGGGCCCATCGAGTCCAGCGAACCGGGCGAGCTGCCCTGCGGCAGCTGCGAACAGGCCGGGCCGAAGACGTCGGCGTTGGTGGTGACGCCGTCACCGGAGGCGGCGCTGGACATCGGGGCGGACATGGAGCTGGAGGGGGCGGGGGCACTGCTGGAGCCGCCCGCCGCGGGGGTGTCGTTGCTGCTGCAGGCGGCCAGGGCCAGCGCGGCGACCGCGGTGAAACCGATTCCTGCGACGCGAAGCTTGCTCACTGAAAATCACTCCATTTTTATTGCGGACGAACAAGCCCTGACTCAGGACTTGTTACTTACTGGGTATTCGGAACCGCGGCGGAACCGGATTGCCACTCTTTCGAGTGACGCCGATCACCGCGTGGTGAAACTGATGACATGCCAGCCCGTCGCCCCGTCCGGAACGGTTCCGGCGCGGGCGTCGGTCTGCGTGTAGCCGGATTTGTCGACGGCGCGGACGACGACCTGGTGGCTACCGGCCGGGAGGTCGAATTCGGTCCACCACATCCGCCAGGTGTTGAGGCCCACTTCACGGGAAAGTGTTGCGGGCCGCCATTCACCGGTGCCGATCCGGACCTCGACCCGGTCGATCCCGGTGCGCTGTGCCCAGGCGACACCCGAGATCCGGACCTTGCCGGCGGGTACCGTTTCGAATCCTTTCGGACTGTCGATCCTGGACTGCGTCTTGATCGGGGCCTGTTCGCCCCAGCCCCGGTCGAGCCAGTAGGCCCGGCGTGCTTTCCAGGTCGTGATTTCCAGGTCCTTGACCCATTTCGTCGCCGAAACGTAGCCGTAGAGACCGGGGATGACCATCCGGGCGGGGAAACCGTGTTCGACCGGCAGTGGTTCCCCGTTCATCCCGATCGCCAGCATCGCGCCCCGCTCCGGATCGAGCGCGGCGACGACCGGGCTGCCGGAGGTCCAGCCGTCGACGCTGGTGGAGAAGATCTGCTCGGCACCGGGCAGGACTTCGGCTTCCCGCAACAGATCCCCGAGGTCGACGCCGATGAAGTTCGCCGTGGACACGTAGGTCCCGCCGACCTCGTTGGACACGCACGTCATGGTGATCGTGCGCTCGATCAGCGGGCGGTTCCGGATGTCGGCGTAGCTGAACCGTTTTTCGTTGCGCACCATGCCGTGCAGCCGGAGACTCCAGTCCTCGGCCCGGACCTGCGGCACGGACAGTGCCGTGTCCACGCGGTAGAAATCGCGGTTCGAGGTGAGGAACGTCGGCGTGCCCAGCTTGGCGAAATCGGCGTCGGCGGGGATCGGCGGCGCGGGGCGCGCCGCCACGAGTGCCCCGATCGCCGCCCGTGAGGATTCCGCGTCCCGGGTCCCGGCGAGGAGCTGCCCGCCCGCCCCGGCCGCGCCCGCGGCCACCACGGCACCGGCGCCGGCCAGCAGCACCGACCGGCGGGACGGAGCGTCCTCGACGTCGGTTTTCTCTTCCGTGACGGACAGCCGCGCCGTCGCGAGGCGGTGCAGCCAGAAGAAGACGCCGACCCCGGCGATCAGGCTGGCCAGTGGCGCCAGCAGCGCGACGGTGGAGAGGTCGGGGCGTTGAGAGACGGCGAAACCACCCAGAAGACCGAAGGCGGCGATCAGCACGATCCCCGGAACGGGTGACCGGCGCGAAGCCACCCCGGCCACCGCGGCGGCAAGCACCATGACCACGGCCATCCCGCCGAGCAGCACGAGTTTGTCGTAGACACCGAACGTGCGGACCGCGAAATCCTTGAGTTCCACCGGGGTCAGATCGATCGCGCCGTTGCCTACCGCCAGGTACGGCGAGGCGTTGGCGCTGATGAACCCGGCCACCAGGTGACCGGCGGCGAGGGCCACGGCAAGCGCCACCACACCGAGCGCCGCCGCCCCGAACAGCGGGAGGCGTCGTTCCTGGCTTGCTCGCGAAGTCTTCATGCCAGGTATTCGTCGCCGGTCCGGCCGGGGATTGGTTTTCTTTTCACACAAGGGAAAACAAGACGGCCGCAAAGGGGATCACCCCCCATTCGAGGCGGCTGCCCACCCAGACGGGTCACGATCCGGACACGGCAGGTCACTTACGGGGGCCGAGGTCCGTGAAGGCCTCCTTCCCTACCTTGAGCGTAGGGAAGGAGGCCTTCACGGACCTCAGGGCGTGCGCTGGACCACCCACCCGAGTTGCGCCCCCGGCTTGCATGGTCATACATAACTATGCATATACTTCCATCATGTCCAAGGTACTCACCTCTCTGCCTGTCGGCGAACGCGTCGGGATCGCCTTCTCCGGCGGCCTCGACACCTCGGTAGCGGTCGCGTGGATGCGCGAAAAAGGTGCGGTGCCTTGCACCTACACCGCCGACATCGGCCAATACGACGAACCCGACATCGACTCGGTCCCCGGCCGGGCGCAGGCCTACGGCGCCGAGATCGCGCGCGCCGTCGACTGCAAGGCCGCGCTGGTCGAGGAGGGGCTCGCGGCGCTGGCCTGCGGCGCCTTCCACATCCGCAACGGCGGCCGCACCTACTTCAACACCACCCCGCTCGGCCGCGCGGTCACCGGCACGCTGCTGGTGCGCGCGATGCTCGAGGACGACGTCCAGATCTGGGGCGACGGCTCCACCTTCAAGGGCAACGACATCGAGCGGTTCTACCGCTACGGCCTGCTCGCGAACCCGTCCCTGCGGATCTACAAGCCGTGGCTGGACGCGGCGTTCGTCAGCGAACTCGGCGGCCGCAAGGAGATGTCGGAGTGGCTGCAGGCCCACGACCTCCCCTACCGCGACAGCACCGAGAAGGCCTACTCCACGGACGCGAACATCTGGGGCGCGACCCACGAGGCCAAGTCACTGGAGCACCTCGACACCGGCATCGAGATCGTCAACCCGATCATGGGTGTGCGGTTCTGGGACACCGCTGTCGAGATCGCCCCCGAGGACGTCACGATCGGCTTCGAGCAGGGCCGTCCGGTGACGATCAACGGCAAGGAGTTCGCCACCGCGGTCGACCTGGTCCTGGAGGCCAACGCGATCGGCGGGCGGCACGGGCTCGGCATGTCCGACCAGATCGAGAACCGGATCATCGAGGCCAAGAGCCGCGGGATCTACGAAGCGCCGGGCATGGCGCTGCTGCACGCGGCGTACGAACGGCTCGTCAACGCGATCCACAACGAGGACACCCTCGCCAGCTACCACAACGAGGGCCGCCGCCTCGGCAGGCTGATGTACGAAGGCCGCTGGCTGGACCCGCAGGCCATGATGCTGCGGGAGTCGCTGCAGCGCTGGGTCGGCGCGGCCGTCACCGGCGAGGTCACCTTGCGGCTGCGGCGCGGCGAGGACTACTCGATCCTCGACACCACCGGCCCCTTCTTCAGCTACCACCCGGACAAGCTGTCGATGGAGCGCACGGAGGACTCGGCGTTCGGCCCGGTGGACCGGATCGGCCAGCTCACCATGCGCAACCTCGACATCGCCGACTCGCGCGCCAAGCTCGAGCAGTACGCCGGGCTCGGCATGGTCGGCGGCGGACACCCGACGCTGATCGGCGCCGCGCAGGCCGCGTCGACCGGGCTGATCGGCGCGATGGACGCCGGCGGCGCGCAGGTGATCGCCTCCCGCGGCAAGGCTTCGGGCGACGACGAACTGCTCGACCTCGCCGCCATCGAGTCCGGAACAGACTGACCCGAACGAAACCGGGACGCGAAAGCGCCGGGCGCGCGGCATCGAAGCCGTTCGCCCGGCGCTGTTTTTTGTGCCCCGCTGCCGCGTAAAGCTGAGTGCCTGATGAGGATTCTCTCGAGGGGCTAAGTCAAGGGCCCAAAGCCATGTGGTCTCGGGGAACTATCCGAGTGTCCCGGTGGGGTCGAGGAAGAACCCCTTCGCCTCCGGAACGAATCTCGACGGACTCCATCCGGGCGGCTTGTCAGGTCACTTGCCGCCGAGCTTCGACCGCCGCTCCGAAAGTTCGTCGACGAGCCGGGTGATCTCGACCTGGCCGATCGCGTTGGCCAGCACGGAGACCGCCGCGCGGCTCTCGATCCGATACTGGATCGGTACCCCGCCCGCCGCCCGCGACCGGGCTTCCGCGTCCGCTTTCTTCTCCGCCTCGACGGACGCGAAGACCCCGCCCGCCCCGCCGTTGACGCAGCTGATCGAACCGGAGCCGTTGATCGGGAGGCTCGCCGAGTTCTGGCAGCTGCCTGCCGAGCGGCCCTCGATGGTCACGTTCGCCGTCATGGTGGCGTTGACCTGACCGGTGACCTTGCCGCCGTTGTTCGCCGACGCGGAGTTGGTCACGTTCGCGGTCACCGTGCAGCCCGAGGTGCCGCACGCGACCGTGGCCGCGCCGTCCATGTCGAACCGGACGCCGGTGTCGACGGCACTGCTCAGCTTCCGGGTGTTCGACATCAGGACTTCGTAGACGCCGTCGGTCTCTTCGGGCGACAAAGCGTCCACATCGGACTCACCGAGCCCGGTCCCCGAAGGCATCTGCGGCCGCGACTCCGGCCCCGGCATCGTCGGCAGCTTCGGCACGGACGGCATCCCGGCCGGCACACTCACCGAGTAGCGGAGCAGGCGGTGCGGCGCGTCCTTCGAGACGTACAGGTCCCCGGCGGGCGTGCTCGCCTTGATCGCGGAGACGTCCCGGACCTTCTCGTTCTGGTCGCCGTCGAACTCGTCGGCCTTCTCCAGCGCCTCTCGCAACCGTCGCGCGAGCTTCTCGGGCGACTCGAACTGTTGCAGGACCGGCCCGAAGAGGGCCTCCTCGCCGGTGATCCAGCGGTCCTTGAGGTCTTCGGTCGCCGAGGTGTCCGCTCGCGACCCGGGCAGCATGCCGTCGGGCGCCTTGAAGTAGACCTTGCCGCCGACGACCAGGATCTCGATGTTCCGGCCCTGGAAGGAGATCGTGCCGGACGTCTCGCCGAACGCGGTGGTCTTGACGTCGGTCTTGATCATCCCGCCGACCGCGGCGGTGTTGTGGTGGAGCGCCGGCGCCGAGGAGAGCCCGGCGAGGGCCTGCTCGAAGGGCTCACGGCCCGCTTTCGAAGGCCACAGCAGCCACGTCGTCAGCCCGGCGAGGAGCACCGCCACGAGTCCGGCGATGCCGCCGAACAGGAGCCACCGCCGGGGTTTCCGGACGGGCGGCGCCGGAACCGGTTGGGGGACCCAGCCCTGTTGCGGCCACTGGCCGCCCGGGGGTGGGAATGCTTGCTCCACGTCGCCTCCATCGCTGATTTCACCAGACGGCATCACGCTAGGGAGGAATGATGAAAACTTGATGAAACGCGTCCGCCCGGGTAGCGGTAGGGCGCGGGACCGGGTGTGCTCAGCGCGTACCGGACGGCGTCGGCGCGGGAATGGAACCCGGCCTCGCTGATCACCAGTCAGCCCCACGGTCCGTGAAGGACTCCTTGAGGGACCCTAAGTCCCTCAAGGAGTCCTTCACGGACCTCCGGTTGCGCCGGGCGGACGCGGCCGGGGGAACTCAGGGTTTGCGCGCGAACGAGATCTTGTGCAGGCCGCCGGGACGTTCGTCGGCCAGGTACAGCTCGCCGTTCTGGTCGGTGCCCAGCGTGGTGGCGTCGAGCGGGAACTCGCCGATCCGGGCGCTCTCGTAGGTGCCGTCGGTCTTCTTGCGCACGGCCCAGGCGGTGCCCTGGCAGAAGTCGGTGGCGAGATAGGTGCCGCCTGCCAGCGAGGCGTACTTCTTGCCGCGGTAGACGTACCCGCCGATCACCGCACAGCCCTCGGCGCCGGAGACGTAGTGGAAGACGGGGTCGGTGTAGGTCACGCCGTCCTTGCACCGCGTCTGGTCGAAGACGACCGGCCCTTCCTTGCAGGACCAGCCGAAGTTCGCGCCGCCCTTGCCCGCGGCGAGGTGGTCGACCTCCTCGAACCGGCCCTGGCCGACGTCGCCGATCCACAGCGACCCGTCGGCCGGGTCGAAGGAGAACCGCCACGGGTTACGCAGCCCGTACGACCAGATCTCCGGCCGTGCCCCCGCGACGCCGACGAACGGGTTGGACGCCGGGACGCAGTAACGCAACGGACGGCACGCGCGGTTGACGTCGACGCGCAGGATCTTGCCGAGCAACGTGTCCAGCCGCTGCCCGCTGGCCAGCGGATCGCCCCCGCCGCCCCCGTCGCCGATCCCCCAGTACAGGTATCCGTCCGGCCCGAACGCCAGCTGGCCGCCGTTGTGATTGGGGAATTCGGTATGCGGCTGGCTGATCAGCTCGGTGACCTCGCCGGTGTCCGGCCGGACCCGCGACAGCGTCACCGCGCTGTCGGACTTGCGGGTGTAGGCGACGTAGACGCGCTTGTCCTTGGCGATGACCAGCCCGAGCAACCCGCGTTCGACGTCCGCCCCGTTCACCTTGTCGCTGATGTCGAGGAACGGCCTGGCCGCGAGCCCGGTCCTGGGATGGTAGGCCCGGACGACGCCCCTCTTCTCCACGACGAGGATCCGGCCGCTCCCGTCGTTGAGCGCCGTGATCGCCGTCGGGTTCACCAGCCCGGACGCGACCTGGGTCGCCGTCGCGGTCAGCTCACCGAGCGGGACACCCCGGTTCTGCCGGGGTTCCGCACTGCTCGCCGTCGGAAGGAGGGCGCCCGCCAAGGCGAGCCCGGCCACCAGGGACAACCCCCGGCGAAGGTGCCGTCGAGTCATGTGGACTCCAATCACCCGCTGAATGGTCTGGTCCAATTCATCTGGACCAATTCATACAGTGGCCGGAGCAGCGGCGGTACCTCCATCCGCGAGCTTCCGGTGGGTTTGTTTCCGCCGACGGCCCGTCGTCTACCCGCCCAAGATCGTTCTCGTGGCGTTCACCCACCCATCGGGGCAATTCGGGCACGCGTCATACCCCGGAGTAGCCATGCGTGCGACTTCTGTATGCTCCGCTCTCGCCCGATGGGAGTACTTATCCCCCGTTCGGGCGAGCCGTTGCGGTCGGGGCCTGTGGTCGCAAACGGCATCTGGCATTCGTGGTCCGTAATCGGATGGGAGACTCATGCACGGCAGGTCAGTTCTGGTTCGCGGCGGGATCGCGGTGGCTTCCGCGGCCGTCGCGCTGACGATGGCCGCTCCGGCCGCCCTCGCCGACGACGGCGCGGCGCGTGGCCGCGTCATCGAAAGCGCCGGCACCGGCGGGCTCGGCGTCAACTTCGAAGGCGGCAAGCACGCGAGCACGGTGCTGTTCACGCTGAAGCTGTCCGACGGCAGCAAGCTCAAGATGTACTGCGTGCAGGTCGAGGTCGGCATGCGGACCGATCAGGACATGATCGAGCGGCCGTGGAACAAGTACCCGGTCGCCTCCTCGCCGTTCACCAAGAACAGCGACAAGCTCAACTGGGTGCTGCACAACGGCTACCCGGCGGCGGCCGTGAAGGTCCTCGAGGGCACGCTCGGCAAGAAGGACGTCAAGCTCAACGGCGGGCTTTCCGTCGAGGAGGCCGTCACCGCGACGCAGGCCGCGGTGTGGCACTTCAGTGACGGCAAGAACCTGGACCGGGGCAACCCGCTGCGCGGCGGTGGCGCCGGAGAGGCCGCCGACGTGCTGGCCCTCTACGACTACCTGACCGGCAAGGACAACACCGGCATCGGCAAGCAGCCGAAGCCGACCCTCGACATCGGCCCGGCCAAGGCCACCGGCGCCACCGGCACCCGGATCGGCCCGTTCAGCATCGCCACCAGCGGTGACATCACGGAGCTGGCCAGCAAGCTGCCCGAGGGCGTCAAGGTCACCGACGCCGACGGCAAGGAGATCAAGTCGGCCGACGTCAAGGACGGCACCAAGGTCTTCATCGACGTCCCCAAGGACGCCAAGGACGGCTCGGGCACCTTCGCGCTGAAGGTCAGCGGCCACCTCGACACCGGCAGGCTGTTCGTGGGCGAGAACTACGACAAGGTCCCCGCCCAGTCCCTGATCGTCGCGGAGTCCGAGAAGACCTCGGTCGCCGCGAACGCGACCGCGAGCTGGAAGCAGGGTGGCGCGCCCGCCACCTCCGAGGCCCCGGCCCCCGCCACCCCCGGTGGCGCCGAGTCCGGTGGCGGCAACGAGCTGGCGAACACCGGCGCGTCCGCGACCCTGCCGCTGATCATCGGCGGCTCGCTCCTCGGCGTGGGTGCGCTGATGGTGCTGCTGGTCCGTCGTCGCCGTAGCGCGGCGTAGGACCGCACGAAGCCAGCGGGGCCGGTCCATTGCGGACCGGCCCCGCTTTGCGTTCCCCGGTTTTGTGCCGGATCACAACGCTCTCCCCCACGCGCTGGACTCCGTCCAAACCGGACCGGTTCACCGGGAAAGCGATCTCGAATTCGTGACGACAAATGGTGTACGACCCTGTACACCATCAGTTACCGGCTGGTAGGTTCCGAGCATCCAAACGTGCTCCACCTCATGATTCAAAGGGGAGTCATGACCCGGAAACCCGCTCGCCTGCTGGCCGTCGCGATCGCCGCACTCGTCGCTTTCGTCGCCGCGCCCGCCGCTTCCGCCGCGCCAAGGACCGATTCCTTCTACCGCTACGACGGCAGCGAACCGCTGTCTTCCTACAGCCCCGGAACCGTACTCAAAACCCGGACGCTGAATTACCACGTCCTCGGTATCAGCACGCCGCTCAAGGTGACCCAACTGCTCTACCGGACCACCGACGCGCTGGGAAAGCCGTCCGCCAACGTCACTTCCGTGCTGCGCAGCCTCACCGGCGACAGCACCAAAGCCGTTTCGTACCAGTCGTTCTACGATTCGCTCAATCCCGAGCACGGGCCGTCGCGGGCGATCGCCGGTGACGTCTCACTCGGTGGCCTGATCGCGAACGCGGAGACCCTTCTCATCGCTCCTTCCCTGCTGCAGGGCTACAACGTCGTCATTCCCGACACCGAAGGCCAGGACGCGAACTTCGCGGCCGGGCCGGAATACGGGACGAACACCCTGGACTCGATCCGCGCCGCGACGCGGGCGCCGGAAACGGGAATGAACGACAAGACGAGGTTCGGGCTCCTCGGGTATTCGGGTGGCGCCATCGCGACCGGCTGGGCGGCCGCGCTCGCACCGGATTACGCGCCGGAGGTCAACAAGAATCTCGTCGGCTTCACCGAGGGCGGCGTACTCGTCAAGCCGTCGCACAACCTCAAGTACGTCAACGGAAGCCTCGCTTGGACCGGCGTCATCCCGATGGCGCTCATCGGGGTCGCGCGTTCCTTCGCCATCGATCTCAAGCCGTACGCGAATTCCTACGGTTTGCAGGTGCTCAAGGAGATGGAGAACGCGTCGATCGCCGACGCCCTCGGCCGTTATCCCGGCCTGACGTGGGAGAAGTTCGTGAAGCCGGAATACGCGAACCCGAACACGGTGCTGCCGTACGTCGAAGCCGTGAACAGGGTCAACATCGGTTCCGCGCCGACGCCCACCATTCCCGCGTTCATCGCGCAGGGGAACAACGGCGCCTTGGAAGGCACGTTCGGCAACCTGCCGGGTATCGGGACCGGTGACGGCGTGATGGTCGCGGGTGACGTGCGTTCACTCGCGCGGCAGTACTGCGACACCGGCAACAAGTCGATCAAATACGACCAGTACAACACGTTGAGCCACGTCGGGGCGGCCGTCGCCTGGGCACCGCAGGCGATCCTCTGGCTCAACGACCGGTTCGCCGGCAAGAAGGCGCCGTCCACCTGCGGGAAGATCGCGCCCGGCAACTCCCTTGCCCCGGAGGTCCCGGTCGGCTGATCCCCCGGTCCGTGAAGGCCTCCTTCCCTACGCTCAAGGTAGGGAAGGAGGCCTTCACGGACAGGTACCGTGGCGCACGTGACCGAGCCCGACCGCACCGTCCTCCCGGAGCACCGCAAACTGCCGAAGGGGCCGCACAACCTCAGCCGCGACGAGGTCGCCGGCACGCAGCGCGCCCGGTTGATCGACGCCGTGCTGGAGAGCGCCGGACAGCGCGGGTATGTCGCCACCACGGTCGGCCACATCACCGCCACCGCGGGCGTGTCCCGGACCTCGTTCTACGAACAGTTCGACGGCAAGCAGGACGCCTTCCTCACCGCCTACCGCGAGCTCACCACCGACTTCATCGCGCAGGGCGTCGCCGTGGCCGCCGAAGCCTCGAACCCGCTGGAAGCGATCACGGCGTGCTGCGAGTTCCTCGTCGACTACGTGCACGAGCGCCCCGCGGCCGTCCGCGCCGTCCTGCTGGAGATCTACGCCCTCGGTGACGCCGGGCTCGAAGCACGCGAGAAAACGTTGCGAGCCGGGGAAGCCGTGTTCGACCGGACGGCGAAATGGGTTCGCGCCACCGATCCCGCGCTACCGGCACCCCCGCCGTTCACCGCGCGCACGGTCGTCGCCGCCACGATCGAACTGCTCACCCAGGCCATCTGGAACGGCACCGAGGACGCCTACGGGCAAGCACGCGAAGCCCTCCGCTACACGTGGCTTCTCGGCTTGTTCGGGCACCAGGGCATCCCTCGTCCCTGATCAGTTGCGGGCGAACCGCCGCCGTTCGAACTCGACGATCAGCTTCGGGTAGCGGCGCGGAAACAGCCGGACGAGCCTGTCGACCAGTTTCGCGTCGTTCCCGACGAGCACCCGCGGTTTCCCTGCCACGACACCGTCGACGATGATGCGGGCGGCCTGGCAGGCGGGCATCTTCAGCAGCTTCTCGTTGTACATCCGGACCCGCTCCAGCTGTTCGGCGGTGGGCTCGATCCCGCGGGCCCGCGCCTCCTTCAACGCCGAAGACGCGATGCCGGTCTTGACCCCGCCGGGGTGGACGACCGTCACCCGTACCGGATGTCTGCCCGCGATCATCTCGGTACGCAGGGCCTCGGTGAACCCGCGGACACCGAATTTGCCGGCGCAGTAGGCGCTGAGCGTCGGCTGGGCCATGAAGCCGTTGAGGCTGGAGACGTTGACGACCTGGCCGTCGCCGGAGTCGATCAGATGCGGCAGAAAGGCCTTGGTGCCGTTGATGACGCCGAAGAGGTTGACCGCGAGCGTCCGGTCGTAGAGTTCCCACTCGGCGTCGAGGACGGTCTGTCCGCCACCGGCGATCCCCGCGTTGTGGTAGATCTGGTGCACCACACCGAACTGGGTGGCGACCGTCGCCGCGTACTCCTGGACGGCCGCCCGGTCGCTGACGTCCAGCGCGGCACCCCGCACTTCCGCGCCGAGGGCTTCGACCTCGGCGACGGTCTCGGCCAGTCCCGCTTCGTCCACATCGGACACTGCCAGCCGGGCGCCGCGCCGCGCGAGTTCCGCCGCGAGCTGCCTGCCGATTCCGGAACCGGCGCCGGTGACGACGGCGACCTTCCCGCGAACGGCGCTCATCGGGTTTCTCCTGTCAGGTCCGAGGCCAGGCCGGCGGTGAGTTCGACGAGCCGGTCGACGAGGTCCGGGGCGATGTGGTGGCCCATACCGGGGATTTCGACGAACCGGGCACCGCGGACGGCGTCGGCGGTGGCCCGCCCGCCGCTGTGGTGGACCATGCGGTCGGAGTCCCCGTGGACGACGAGCGTCGGGCAGGTGATGCGGGCGAGTTCCGCGGTGCGATCGCCGCTGGCCTGGATCGCGCCGATCTGGCGGGCGATACCGCTGCGGGCGCGCCGTCCTCCGGCGCGTTCCCACAAGCCGGTGGCCCAGGCGGTTTCGACGTCCTTGTCCAGCGGGAACGCAGCGGAACCGAGGTGTCCCGTCATCGCCAGATGCCCGGTCACCGATTCCCCGACCGTCCGGGCGGGCCGCCTCGCCATGCGCAGCAACGTCGACCGCGCCGGCTGCCCGACCCGGCGATGCCCGGTGGTGGAGAAGATCGACGTGAGCGTCAGGACGCGGCCGGGATTCCGGGCGGCGACGGTCTGGGCGATCATCCCGCCCATCGACATGCCGACCAGATGCGCCTCGCCGATGCCCAGGTGATCCAGCAGGCCGACGGTGTCCGCGGCCAGGTCGCCGAGGTCGTAGGCGCCGGGCAGGGGACGCGCCAGCAGTTGCCGCACCTTGCCCGGATTCGGTGCCTCGACGCGATCGGAACAGCCCGCGTCCCGGTTGTCGAACCGGATCACGCGGAAGCCTCGGCCGGTGAACCCCTCGACCATCGGCCGCGGCCACGACGTGAGGTCGAGGCCCAGCCCGGCGATCAGCACCAGAGGCGTGCCGTCGACGGGACCGTCCTCGCGGTAGCAGATCCGCGGCCCGCCGGGCAGGTCGGCGAAACTGTCGGTCACGAGCCCACCACTTCCCGGACCCTCACCCGGGAGAAGTGCAGTTCGGGGTCGGTGAGGTCGTCCGCGCGCAACAGCTTGATGTCGGAGTGGTAGCTCATCGAGGTCAGCCACGGCATGCGGTCACCCTGGCGCGGAAGCTGATCGAGGGCGCGCTGGACGTATCCGGCGGCGAAGTCCAGGAACGGCTTCGTCGGCATGTCCGGGTCGGCGAGAACGGGGCGGCAGACGTCGTATCCGTTCTTGTCCATATGCGCGATCAGGCGGCAGAAATGCTCGCACAGCAAGCCGATCTTGAGTGTCCACGACGAGTTCGTGTAGCCGATCGCGAACGCGGCGTTCGGCACGTCCGAGAGCATCATTCCCTTGTAGGCGACGGTTTCCGGCAGGATCACCGGTTTGCCGTCGACGCTGAGGGCGGCGCCGCCGAACACCTGGAGGTTCAGCCCGGTGGCGGTGACGATGATGTCCGCCTCCAGTTCCCGACCGGACTCCAGCAGGACACCCTTCTCGGTGAAGGTCGCGATCTTGTCGGTGACGACGTCGGCGTCACCCCTGCGTATGGCGGCGAACAGGTCGCCGCCGGGCACCGCGCACAGCCGCTGGTCCCACGGGTCGTACGGCGGGTTGAAGTGCTCGTCGACCGGATAGTCCTTGGGCAGCTGCTTCTTGTTGACGTACCGGATGAGCGAACGGGCGGTCTTGGGGAACTTCTGGCAGAACTGCCACACCGCGAGGCCCTTGCGGATGTTCTTGCGGCGGGTGAGCGCGTACGCGCGCTCGTCGCCGAGGAGTTTGCGCAGGACGTTCGCGATCTTGTCCTCGCGCGGTACCGGCATGACGTAGGTCGGGGTGCGCTGCAGCATGGTCACGTGTGCCGCTGCCCGTGCCATCGCCGGGATCAGGGTGACGGCGGTGGCGCCGCTGCCGATCACGAGGACGCGCTTGCCGTCGTAGTCGAGGTCTTCCGGCCAGTGCTGCGGGTGCACGATCGTGCCGGTGAACCGGTCACGGCCCTCGAAGTCCGGTGTGAAGCCCTCGTCGTAGCGGTAGTAGCCACCCGCGTTGAACAGCCAGCCCGCGCTCAGCCGGGTGCGCTCACCGGTGTCGGTGCGCTCGATTTCGAGCAGCCAGTGAGCCTCTTCGCTGGACCAGGCGGCCGAGAGCAGTTTGTGGTGATAGCGGATGCTGGGTTCGAGGCCGTTCTCGGCGACCGTCTCACGCAGGTACGACAGGATCCGCGGCGCGTCGGCGATGGACTGCTTGTCCCGCCATGGCTTGAACTCGTAGCCGAAGGTGTGGAGGTCGGAGTCCGACCGGATACCCGGGTAGCGGAACAGGTCCCAGGTGCCGCCCGAGGCACCGCGGGCCTCCAGGATGGCGAAATTCTTGCCGGGGACCTCGGTCTTCAGGTAGCGCGCGGCCCCGATCCCGGAAACCCCGGCACCGATGATGACCACGTCGAGGTGCTCGACGGGTGTGCTCGTCGTCATGCGGTACTCCAGCCTCGTCTCGGTTCCCTCCACGATGCGGGTGCGCCGAGGGATTGCGCTAGCACTATCCGCACCATCATCATGGACCGATGGTGCAAAGTGCCGCAGCGCCGTGGCCTGGATTGTCCCCCGAAGCGCGGGAGCTGTTCCGCCGCGGGGCCGAGATCGTCCTGCATCCGCGCGCCGAATGGATCGAGGAGCTGCACGCGGCGTCGCTCGGCGGGGGCAGCATGCGCGCCGTCGCCGAGGACCCCGTGCTCACCGAAGGGACCAAACGCGCGAACCTGGCGAATCTGCTGCACTGGGCGGCCGCGAACGTGCAGCATCCGGGCAGGCGGGTGTCGGCCAACCTGAACCAGGAAGTGCTCGACGGCGCCCGCGACATGGTGCGCCGGGGCTTCGACTCCGGCGGTCTCGACGCCTACCGGCGGGCACAGAGCGTCGCGTGGCGCCGGTGGATCGAGATCTGTTTCGACCTCACTTCCGACCCCGTGCTGCTCCGTGAACTCCTGGACGTGTCGTCGCTGTCCATCACCACGTTCATCGAGGACACCGTGGCCGCCGTGTCCGAACGGATGGCCGCCGAACGCACGGAACTGACCCGCGGCGCCCACGCCGAACGGCGCGCCACGGTCACCCTGCTGCTGGAAGGCGCCCCCATCAGCCGTTCGAGGGCCGAAGCCCAGCTCGGCTACCCCCTCGCCGGTCCGCATACGGCCGCGATCGTGTGGAGCGGTTCGGCCACGCCGTCGTCGCAACAGCTGGAAACCGCCGCCGAAACGTTGATGCGGGCAAGCGACGCGTCACACCGGCTGACCGTCGTCGCCAGCGCCGCCGCCCTGTGGGTCTGGCTGCCCGGCCGGACCTCGCCGCGCGCGGACCGGCTCGCCCCAGAGCTGGCTCCGCACCCCGACGTCCGGGTGGCATTGGGGCGGCCCGGCAGCGGCATCGACGGCTTCCGCCGCAGCCACCTCGACGCCGCCGCCACCCAGCGGATGCTCGCGCGGCTCACGTCGCCGCAGCAGATCGCGCGGTACCAGGACATCCAGCTGCTCGCGCTGCTCACCGTCGATCCGGCGCAGGCGGACGAGTTCCTCGCCGACACGCTCGGCGAACTCCGGACCGCCGACGCCGACACGCGCGAGACCGTCCGGACCTACGTGCACGAACTCGGCAACACGACGCGGACCGCGGAACGGCTCTACACGCACCGGAACACCGTCATCCGCCGTCTGGCGCGGGCCGACGAGTTGCTTCCGCGGCCGTTGGCGGAAAACGCGGTGGATGTGGCGGTGGCACTGGAAACGCTGCGGTGGCTGGGAAGCGGGGCTTGACGGCGTCGTCTTTTGTTACCTGTTTGCGGCTACCCTTCATACTTACCGGTGAACGGGACCGTTTCTTCGTATCCAGGCGGCCGAAGTCTGCTCCTGTATGCAGGTGTTGAACCGATCTTTGCTTGTTCTAGCGTCCGCCTTGATCGCACTTCTCTCCGCCTGCGGCGCCCCGGAACCTCCCCGCCAGCCGGAACATCGGCCGTCACCGCCCGCGGCCCCGGCAGTGCCGAAACCGTCGCCCACGCCTTCTCCAGCGCCCATTCCGGTGCGGATCACCCCCTCGTCAACGGATTCCGTCGATCATCGAGACAAGACACCTGCACCCACCGGCTCCAAACCACCCCGGGTCGAGCCGCCGGCCCAGGATCGGTTCGTCCCTGTTCCCGTGGAGAGCGACGAACCAGCGCCGAAAACTCCACCACCCCGCTCCTCGCCACCCCCCGTGCCTCAGGGCTACTCCATCGTCGAGTCCTGGTGGTGTTACTGCTGATGGCCAGGAAACTCCGTGTCGCCGGGCTGAGGAACCCGACCCGGCTGAAGGCCCCCGAAACCCGGGCCAAGGCCTGGCCGATCATCGTGGCGATCGTCTCCCAGACGACGATCCTGGTCGCGCTCCTCTACCGGATCGGCTGGATCCGTGCCAACGCCACGGCGGACTACTTCGGACTGGACATCACCCTCCTCGGCCTCGCTCCGAGCGACTACCTGCTGCGGAGCTTGAACTCCCTTGTCCGTCCCCTGCTGGTCTTCCTGCTCGGCACGATCGTCTTCTTCGTCGTCGATCGACATTTCGTCCGTGCCCTGGACCGTCACCGAAGGCCGGCCGAGCGGGTTCTCCGGGCGGCGCCGCTGGTCGGCGACGCACTACTTGTCGCGGGTGTCCTGGGGGTGCTGATGAACAGCGCGCCGGAGTGGCCCGCGGCCGCGTGGCCTCCACTCGCGATTTTCGCCGGAGCGGGCATCCTGGGCTACGCCAACCACCTCAGGCGATCGCGGACCACGCGCGCGTCCGGAAGCCGCCTTCTTTCAGTCGCCCTGATCGGTCTCAGCCTTGTCGGGCTTCTGCTCGTCGTGGAGCGGTATGCCGGGCACGTCGGCCGGACCGTCGCCGCCAACGACGCGCAAGCGCTGCTGACGCGACCGGAAATCCGGCTGCACAGCACGCGTGCGCTCGACATCGGCGGCACCGGCGTCAGCCTCGGTTATGACGCGTCACCCGGACAGGACTTCCACTATCGCTATGACGGCTTGCGTCTGCTCGTGTACAGCAACAACCGCTTCGTCCTCGTCTCCCAGCAGTGGCAGCGGGGAAGGTCGAAGGTGTTCGTCGTGAAGGACAACGACTCCGTACGCCTCGACGTCACGGCCCCTTCCGACAGGCACTGACGCGCACCGTCACTCGCGCCATCGGGCGCTGCCCGGCACTCCATCGGTTACACGGCAACGCGATCGCCTTGCCGTGTAACGGGAAAGTGCCGGACTTGCGAACCGCGGCCCGCGATCAGCACGGCTCGCGAATTCCGTGGTCACTCCTCCTCGGGGCTCCCCAGCGGCAGGTCCAGGTTCCGGAGCATGGCGCGTTGTCCGGCCGTCAGCTCACCTTCGATGGTGATGGTGAACGGGGGTGTTTCCTCGCGGGTGCGGAGGAAATTGCCCCAGGCGAGGCCGAGGTTGGCCAGCCCGGTCAGGGAACCGATGGACATGCAGATGACCTCGAAGGCACCCATCCGCCCCGATTCCCGGGACCCCGCGGTGCTGATGGTCGCGGACCTGGCCACGTCGACGTCGTCGCGAAGCCAGCTATAGAACTCTTTCAGCGCTTGTTCGTCGCCGCCGGCGTTGATGGTTAGCTCCACGAGACCTCCACTCGAAAGTGACATCGGTACATCGCGGCCCGGCCCCGGGGCGTAACAAGAATCCCGTCCTGTGATCAGACCGGTGGTGTCCGTTGACCGCGCGGTGACGAAAACCCGACCGCGGAAGGCATTCCAGCTCCGGCATCCGGCCGGATCCTCAGGGCGGACAACGCCGCCCTCGTTGCCCCATCTCGTACTCGGCCTGATCCTGACAGCGATTCCCTTACCGGTAGCGGAATCCGTGGCGCCGGGAACGGACCTGCCGGAACGCTCGGCGCGCTGACTTCCCGACCGCGGACTCGATAGATTGGGAGCATGGTTTCCACCGCTGACAAGGCCGTCCGGCTGCAGGAGCTGCACGCCGCCCCCGAATTGCTGCTCGTCGTCAACGTCTGGGACGCGATCACCGCGAAGGTCGTCGCCGAGACACCCGGCACCCAGGCGCTCGCCACCCCGAGCCACGGCATCGCCGCCGCCCGCGGCTATCCCGACGGCGAGAAGATCCCGCGCGACCTGATGATCGCCGAGGTCGCCCTGATCGTGCGGACGGCGGGCGATCTGCCGGTCACCGCCGATCTGGAAGCGGGCTACGGCGACCCGGGCGGCACTGTCGCCAGGGCGATCGAGGCCGGCGCTGTCGGCTGCAACCTCGAAGACCAGATGAAGCCGCTGAGCGAGTCGGTGAAGGCCGTCGAGGCCGCCGTCGCCGCGGCACAGTCCGCCGGAGTCGACTTCGTGGTCAACGCCCGCACCGACGCGTTCGTCAAGGCCGGTGACCGCGACCCCGAAGAGGTGCTGGCCGAGGCGATCACCCGCGGCCGCGCGTACCTCGACGCGGGCGCGTCGAACTTCTTCGTCCCCGGAAAGCTCGACGAGGCCCAGGTCGGCAAGCTCGTCGAGGCACTGGGCGAGCGCAAGGTCAACCTGATCGGCGTCCCCGGCTCGATCCCGCTGGCCACCGCGCGGGAACTCGGCGTCTCCCGGGTTTCCTACGGCCCGTGGAGCCAGAACGTCGCCCTCACCGCCCTGGCGAAGCTCGCCGAGGACGTCTACGCCGGTGGAGGCCTCCCCGCCGACACTCGCAAGCTGAACTGACCCGGCCCTCCTCGATTCGTGAACCGGGCCGCGACGCGGCCGGCCTTCGGGCCGGCCGCGAGATCGGTGGCGGCGTGGAGAAGGCAGACATGCCGTCATGCTCATTTGCTAGCATGTGAGCATGTCCTCGGACGCCAAACGGCAATTCAACGTCTACCTGCCGAATGCCCTGATCAGACGGGTGAAGCACGCGTCCGTCGACGCGGACGAGTCGCTCTCCGCGTTCGTCGAGCGCGTCCTGGAGGACTACCTGCGCCAGAGCCACGCCAGCGAGGAGTCTCCGTGATGCGAGTGATGCCGATCCGCTACAGCTCGGATGTCGCGGCGATGACCCGGTTCTACCAGGCACTCGGCCTGCCGGTCGGGCCGGTCTCGCGGCCCGGTGGCTGGATCGAAATGCCCGCTGAGGGCGGCGTATTGGCCCTGCACCGGGGATCCACCGAGGAGGCGGGGCGCTGCGAGCTGGCTTTCGAGGCCGACGAACCGCTGGAAGACGTCGCGGCACGCCTGCGGGCGGCCGGATTCGAGCCGGGACCGCCGACCGATGAGGGCTTCGGCCACTCGCTGCGCGTGCGGGACCCGGACGGGGTGTGGGTGCAGATCAATTCGTACGACCGGGAGCTCTATACGTGAGCAAGGGCTCGCTGTCCCTCGCGGCCGGGATCGTCGCGCTCGAGTTCGCGGCCGCCGTCACCGGTTTCGTCGGCTCCACCCTGCTGCCGGTCGTCGCCGTCGATCTCGACGCGAGGAACTCCCTCGGGCTCCTGATCGCCGGCACGTCCCTGGGGTTGTTCGTCGCCCTCCCGCTGGCGAGCCGGGTGCTGCGACGGCTCGGCACGCGCGGCACCCTGGCCATCGGGATGCTCGTCTAGCTGGGCGGGCTCGTCCTGTCCGCGACCGCGCGGGCGGCCTGGATGTTCGCATTGGGACAGTTCTCCAGCGGGTCGGCCAGTGGGCTTCTCGCGGTGTTCGGCATCAGTTCCGCGATCCGGCACCTCGACGACCGGCTGCGCATCCGGGTGGTCGCGGCGTCGTCGGCGATGTGGATCGTGCCCGCGCTGGCGGGCCCGGCCGCGACGCTGGGCCTGGAACATCTCGTGGGCTGGCGCTGGACCCTGCTCGTCCCGGTTCCGTTCGTCCTCTTGGGACGGCTACTGGTCGTGCGGGTGATCCGCGACGACACGCCCGCCGAGGCCGCGCCACGGCCGCTCGGCCGGACGTTGCTGGTCCCGCTGGGCGCGGCGGGTGTCGTGCTGAGCGCGGGCTGGTGGCCGCTCGCGCTCGTCGGCGCGGCGATCACCGCGACCGGCATGATCGCGATCCTGCCCGCGGGAACCGCGCGCCTGCGCCCGGGGACGCCCGCCGCGCTCGGCGCGATGGTGTTGTTCGCGGTCGGCTATTTCGGCGCGGACAGCCTGATCACCGTGCTGCTGACGAGCGGGTTCGGGATGAACCTCGGGCAGGCGGCGATCGTCCTGAGCGCCGCTCCGCTCGGTTGGGCGGTGACGAGCCTGGTGGCCGCCCGCTTCGGCCCGGCACGGAGACTCCCCGCGGTGGGACTGGGCATCACCGCCATCGGCACAGCGTTCCTGGCGATCGAGCTCGCCACGGGTGGATCGTTCGGTGTGGTACTCGCCGCGTGGGCCGTCGGCGGGATCGGCGTCGGGCTCGCCTACCCCGGCCTGTACATCAGGGCCACCACCGCGGACGCGAGTGGCTTCACGGCAGCGGAACTGGCCACCGCGGTCATCACCGCCGAGGGTGTCGGGCAACTCGTGGGCCGCGCCATCGGCGGCACCTTGAGCTCGGCCGACGGCGGGTTGTTCGTTTCCTACGTACTGTTCGCGGTCGCGTTACTGGCCGCCGCTCTCGCGGTGAGCCGGACCTGAGGCGTGTCGGGACCGGTCCCGGCCGGAAAACCTACGCTCGCCGCATGCGCATTGGAGCCTTCGTGGCCGCCGGGCTCATCCTGGCCACTTCGGCGTGCAGCACGAGCGAAGAGCCGGTTCCCAAACCCAACCTGCTCGGCGAATACGTGCGCTCGACCGACGTCGAGAACGACCGGTTCCCCGGCGGTGGCGGTTCGGGTGAAGACCGGATGGCCAACCTCGCCTCCCGGTATTCGATCGATCAGCTGAAGTCGAGACTGCTGACCCCCTTTCCCTGCACCGAACCGGGCAGCAACAGCGGCAGCCCCCGCGCCACCCTCTTCAAGACCGGCTGCGACCTCACCCCGGCCGTCACCGCTGAACTCCGGCGTGCGGGTGCGAGCACCGACAAGGTCGTCGCCCGGGCCGTCCTGGTCAAGCACGGCGACGGAAAGCTCGAACTGATCACCCTCTTCCTGGCCCCCGACCGCGTGATCGACCGCGAGGGCGCTTCCTACCGCAGCCTGGACGAGTTCGTCGAAAACAACGACATCCTCGAATCGGACGACGTGATCTACGCTCCGCGCGACATCACCGGGGACCCGGGCGAGGGTGACGTCGCCACCCTTTACGGGCGTACCGGGGTGCTCTGGCAACCGTGGGTCCTGGGCGGACTCGGGTTCCTGCTGCTCGCCGCAGCGGTGGTCGTGGTGCTCCGGCGCTTCCGGCGACCTGCTGAGATGGGTGAGCAAGAGCCGGGTGAGCCCGGGTGAACCGCCCCGGAATCGGGGACCGGGTGGATTCCGGATCGTCCAACGCGCCCGAAATCCACCCGGTCCCCGGCTCCGAGGGGGCGACGAGCCGTCAGCCGACAACCCACCGCTGAAGCGCGGAACCGTTGTCCGACCGCTGGGTAATGCCCGCACCGTCCGAAGTGGACGCGGTCGTCACCAGCAGCCCGGATCGGACACTGGCGATCTTGTAGGTGCCGTCGGCTTGTTTCGCCACCGTCCAGCGCTGGTTGGTCCCGCCGGTGCACGTCCATTGGACGACCCGCGTGCCCGCCGCGGTGGAGCCGCCCTCGACATCGGCGCAGAGCTTCGAATGCGCGTTGGTCAGGGTGTAGGAACCGTCGGCTTGCCGGGCGAACCGCCACTTCTGGTTGGCGCCCTGGTTCGGCGACCAGGTGACCAGCGGGGTTCCGGCGGCGGTGGACGAGTCCGGATCGTCGAGATTCTTGCCGGACGCGGCGAGGGTGTGGATCCCGTCGAGGGTGCCCACGCCGGCGTCGGTGAACTTCAGGGTCTGCTCGGCCGCGGTCCGGCCGCCGCCGACGGGGCTGCCACTGGTGTCGGTCCACGACCGCAGCGGTGTGGTCTCGGCCCGGCGTGAAGCGGTGCCGGAAAGGCCGAGCACGAGCCCGCTGTAACGGTTGACCAGCCGGAAAGTGCCGTTCTTGCCGGGAATGACGAACCACTGCTGCCCGACGGTGGCGGCGGAGGTCACCATGGGTTTCGCACCCCACGCCCGGCCCTGCTGGACGGCGTCGACGCCGAGGGACTGGCCCGTGGCGGCGTTGGCGATCCGGTACGAGCCGTCGCCGTTGGCCGAGAACTGCCATGCCTCGCGGTCGGAGCCGGTCGTCGCCGCGACCGACGTCGTCGCGCTCCCGGTTGCTTGCGCGAGCACGCGGCCGTCGCCGAGGCCGATGCGATACTTGCGTGAAGTGTCCACAGGGGACGGTGCGGGCGCCGACGAGGTGATGGTCTGGGTGGTGTACTCACCGCCCGCGTCGTTCGAGCACGCCACCGCGCAGTAGGACCGGAACTGCTTGCCGATGATGGTGGAGTTCGTCTTGTTCGCGGCGTCGACGAACCAGCGGTACCAGGACTGGTTCGTGTAGGTGCCGGTGTCGCCGATCAGCCGCCACTTCTGCGTCGTCAGGTCGTCGGTCGCGTAATAACGCTGGGGCACCACGCTGTCGACGGCTTCCGGCGCGCCGATGTAGAGCCCGAGGTGGGCGTTGTAGGCGATGTTCATGATGAACAGATCGGCCTTGCGCGGCAGTTGTCCCGCCGCGATCTGCTGGCTGACGTTGCCGGTGTTGGCGGGGTCGTAGTCGTCCGCGACGGGCGTGTATCCGGTGTCCCCGGCCTTCGAGACGGGCACCATGTTGCTCTCGCGGCCGCCGACACCGGCCTCGCTCCAGCCGCCGTCGAACCACTTCTGCCACGAGCCGGTCGCCATCTTGCCCGCGATCGGCGCGCGGGCGACGTGCGCCAGTCCCGTCATCGGGCCGCCCGCGCCCGCCTTCGGCACGATGCGCGAGCCGTAGTAGACGTAGAAATAGCCGGACGCCGTGTCCACGAACAGGCGCGGATCGCCGTCGCCGTAGTCGAAGGTCTGGTTCGGGAAGGCCGTCGTGTCACCGCGTTTCGTGCTGTGGTGCGAGGTGATCGCGTGGTCCTTGATGGCCCAGGTCTTGCCCTGGTCCTTCGAGACCGCCCAGTCGATCGCGTCGTAGTGGGAGAACGAGTAGGCGCCGAACGGTTCCGGCGTGAACTCGTTGTGGATCAGGCCGTACCAGTCGCCGGTGTCCGGGTCCACCCAGACGCCGACGAGGTCGCAGAAGTTGCGTTGCGAGTAGCCCGATCCGGCCGGCGGGTCGGTGGACTCCTTGCCGGTGGGGCTGTTGTTGCAGCGCCAGGTCGTGTCGTTGTTGCGGTCGGCGGGATCGGCCGGGTTCACCGCGTCGCTGACCGGGTTCTTGGTGAAGCTGTCGAAGTCGCGCCCGCTGTAGAACTCCCACTCGCGCGGCTGGTTCGCGCCGTAGAGCGCGGCCGCCTGCTGGAAGTAGAACGTGCCGTCCTTGTCGAGGTAGGCACTGGCGGGCGTGTCGGTGGTCGGGCTGAAGGACTTCTTCGCGTCGACCGTGACGGTGTACGTCGCGTCCGGCGGCGCGGCGCCGGACGACGCCGGCACCACCAGGGTCGCCGCCGCGGCCAGCGCGGCGGCGCCGAGAAGAGGCAGGGTCCGCATGACTCTCTCCCAAAGGTGACCCGCACCACAGGTTGGCGGGGCGGTCGCCGATGCTATGAACGTAACTGCACGCAAGTCAACGTGTTCACTCAACTTCGAGCGTTGTTCATGCAGTTATTGCGCGCGGCAGGCGGAAAGTCCAAGCGCGGCCGCGCGGAAGTCCAACGTCATTCCGGCACCAGGGGCGGGTCGTCGGGAGCGGGCACCTGGGAGCTCCAGCCACCCGGGACGGCTTGGACGCGGGACTCGCGGAAGCGGCCGGGCGTGAGTCCCACCCGGCGGGTGAACAGGCGGCTGAAGTAGGCGGCGTCCTCGTAGCCGACGGCTTGCGCGACGCCGTGGACCGGCATCCGCGTGGTGGCCAGGAGTTCCTTCGCGCGGTTGAGGCGAAGAGTCAGCAAGTGCTCCTTCAGCCCCGACTCGGTGCTGCGGCGCACCGCCGCCCGCAGTTCGGGCAGCGTCATGCCGCGCCGGGCCGCGATCTCGGCGACGCTGATCGGCAGCAGTGCGTCCCGTGCCAGCGCGTCCAGCAGCGAGCCACCGCTGGGAGTGCTGTCGGCACGGGCACGCCGCAGCGCCACCAGCAGCTGGTGCACCGCCGCCGACGCGTCGACCTGCGCCAGCGGGCCGCCACCTCGCGCGCAGCGCACGATCCGGCTCACGATGTCGCGGACGACCGTCACGTCACCCAACGGCACCACCGGCGAGGCGGGTGTGACGTACCCGAGTTCCGCGTAGGCGTCCACCGCTTCGCCGTCGAAATCGACGAAGCACTCTTCCCAGCCCTGCGCCTGATCCGGCGCGTAATGATGCCCGACGCCGGGGACGAGCCACAGCAATGCCGGGGCGACGACCTCCTGCCGGTCCCCGCCCGCGACGGCGAACCATCCGCGCCCTTTCGACACCACGACGGCGACGTGGTGATCGAGTACGCGCGGCCCCACCGCGGGCAGGACCCCGTGCTGAAGACCGACGCCCAGGCAGACCAGACCCAGCCGCCGATGCGCGGCGGACGGTGTGAAGTACCGCATCCAGGTCCGGTAGGTCATGGTCCGCCAGTCTGCCCGGTCCCGCGTCGTTGCCCGCGTCCCCGGAGGAACGCCGAGGCCGCACGCCAGACGGCGGACAACTCGGGATCGTCCATCGCCCAGGTGGTGGACCGAAGCGTGCCCCTCCCCCGGTACGCCCGCATGATGTCCACGTGGACGGGCAGGCCGACGAAGGCCCGCATGGCGCGCTCGTCCCGCCACAGGGAGACCGAACCGGACCGGCGCCGTCGGATGTCCACCCAGACCAGATGCGCGACGGCGCCGTCGAGATCCGGCCAGAGCGCGGAGAGCCGGGTGCTGGCGCGGTAGATGCCGGGCAGGTCGAGCAACCTGTCCGAGGCGAAATCGGTGACGCTGACGAGCACCTGCCCGCGTGCCTCGGCGGGGCCGGGTTTCCAGCCGGTTCTGAGCATGGTTCAGGCCTCCGGGAGTACGGCGGGATCGGTGGCGCAGGCGCGCAGGCGGTCGAGCACGGCACGGCGCGCGTGGGCGAAGGCCGCCTCCCGGTCGGACAACCGGGAGTGGATCACCGCGGATTCGCCGAGGGCGTCGATTTCGTAGGCGAGCTGACCGGCGTCCACCCGGTCGGCGAGTTCCCCCAGTGAGATCGCCTCTTCGATCACCGACCGGATGAACCGCAGCCAGACCTCGAGGGATTCCGCGGTCTTCGCGCGGACGGCACCGGGCCGGTCGTCGAATTCGGTCTGCGCGGCGAGGAAGAAGCAGCCGCCGGGCAGGACGTCGTCCGCGTAGAACCGCAGCCGCGCCTCGTGGAGCGCGAACACCCGCCGCACGCCGGGCGGCACGAGCGACGCCGGTGCCATGACCTCGCGGGTCCACTGTTCGCGAGCCCGGTCGATCGTGTCGAGCTGTAGCTGTTCCTTGTCCTTCCAATGCGCGAACAACCCGGATTTGCTGGTGCCGAGATGCTCGGCGAGCAGCCCGAACGACAACCCGTGCAGGCCGTGCACCGAGGCCAGCGCCACCGCCGCGTCGAGCACCGCTTCCCTCGTGCGCCGCCCGCGCACCCGGCGGCCGTCCGGCCGCCCCTCACTCGTCACCCGACCGACCATACTATAAACGCGACCGATCGGTTTTAAAGTTTACCGCCGGATCCGCCGGTCCACCGCCAGCCAGTTCGTCTCCCACGTCGTACCGCCGTCGGCGGAGAACGCCTGCTCGAACCGCGCCTCGTCCGCGCTCGGGCGGAAGATGAGGAAGCGCACCTTGATCGGACGGCCGCCGAGCTGGTCGTCGCCGGAGAACTTGCCCACCCCGTTCCGGAACCCGCCGTACACCGCCGGGGTGAGCAGGCCGTCGCGGATGTTGACGAAGGTCAGGCTCCACCGCCGCGCCTGCGGTTCGTACAGCCGCATGTTGAGGGCGTCGATACGTCCGTCCGGGCCCGAGACCTCGAATTCGAGGACGTTCGCCCGCCGGTCCAGCAGCGGCCGCACGGTGCTGGTGCCCGAGAACTGGAGCCACCGGTCCGCGGATTCCGAGAGCGGTTCCGCGAGGACCCGCACCGAGGAGTGCCAGGTCCCGACTTCCCAGTCGAAGTCCCGCTGACTGTCCGCGGCCGACGGCGACGCGGCACCGGAAGCCGCCGTCGCGATCAGGAACAGGGCCGAAATCTTGGCGACGAGTATTCGTCTGTATGGCACGGTCATGGTCCGACTATCCGAGTGGAGCCCGGCCATGGACAAGAAGGCACCCGCAGGTAACCCCTCGCGCCCCAACCCGCTGCCCGGCTGCCCGATGGCGGCGGCGTTCGCCGCGATCGGCGGGAAGTGGAAGCTGACGCTGCTCTACTGGCTCGCCAACGGGGAGTCCCATTTCGCCGGGCTCCGCCGACGGGGCACGCCGATCACACCCAAGGTGCTGGCCGAACAGCTGCGCGAACTCGAAGCCGACGGACTCGTCGAGCGCGTGGAGACGGGACCGGTCCCGGCACGCGTCCTCTACCGGCTCACGCCCTACGGGACCACGGTCCTGCCGGTCGTCGAAGGGGTCCGGGTCTGGGGCGAGGCCCACCTTCGGCTCACCGGCGGCGAGATGCCGTCGGACGCGGTGCTGAGCTGCGCCGAAGCGATCGCGTCCCCTGCCCTGTCGTCCTGACCGAGCGGAATGCCTGTCCGCGCCGAGATCAGTGACCGGGGATCTGTTGCCCCGCACCGGCGTCGCCGCGCCGGATCGCCAGCCGGGATCACCTGCGCCGCGTGCCGAAGGCGGCAGATACGGTCGTCGGCATGAATCTGCGAGCCGCGACGACGCGACGCAAACCGGTCGCCGACCTGATCGCCGAAAGTGATCAGGGCACGTTGAAGCGCTCCCTCGGTCTCGGGCAGCTGACCACGCTCAGCATCGGCGCGACCCTGGGCAGCGGGATCTTCGTGGTACTCGGCGAGGCGGTACCCGTGGCGGGCCCCGCCGTCGTGCTGTCGTTCGTGCTCGCCGGCGTCACCGCGCTGTTCTCGGCGCTCTCCTACGCTGAACTCGCCGGCATGATCCCGCTGTCCGGTTCGTCGTATTCCTACACTTACGCCACCCTCGGCGAACTGGTCGCCTGGGTCTGCGGCTGGTGCCTCGTCCT
This sequence comes from Amycolatopsis sp. cmx-4-19, assembly GCA_049998115.1. GTDB lineage: Bacteria > Actinomycetota > Actinomycetes > Mycobacteriales > Pseudonocardiaceae > Amycolatopsis. The sequence goes on from JAEBEO010000003.1 coordinate 107,991, forward strand.
CGAATACGGCGTCTCGGTGGCGTCGGTGGCCGTCGGCTGGGGGCAGTACCTCAACGAACTGCTCCGGCTGACCTTCGGCTTCGCCATCCCGGACGCGCTGAGCCAGCCACCGGGCTCGGGCGGGATCGTCAACGTCCCGGCCATCGCCGTCGTCCTGCTCGCCATGGTCCTGCTGCTGTCCGGCGCGAAGGAGAGCGCGCGGGCCAACACGATCATGGTCGTGATCAAGATCGGCACGCTGGTGCTGTTCTGCGCGATCGCGTTCACCGCCGTCCGGGCGGCGAACTTCACGCCGTTCCTGCCGCTCGGCCTGGCCGGGTTGAGCGCCGGTGGCGCCAAACTCTTCTTCTCCTACATCGGCTTCGACGCGGCGTCGACCGCGGGCGAGGAGGCGGAGAACCCGCAGCGGGACCTGCCGCGCGCGATCCTGCTCTCGCTGGCCATCGTCACCGTGCTGTACTGCCTCGTCGCCGTGGCCGCGGTGGGTGCGCTGCCGTGGCAGCAGTTCGACGGCCAGGAAGCGGCGCTGTCGCATGTACTCGGCGCCGTGTCCGGCAATCCGCTGTGGGCCGCGCTGCTCGCCGTCGGCGCGATCGTGGCGATCTCCAGCGTGGTCCTGACCGTCCTCTACGGACAGACACGCATCCTGTACTCGATGTCCCGCGACGGCCTCGTCCCGGCATCACTGTCCAAAGTGGACCCCAAAAGCGGCACACCGCGGATCAACACCCTGGTGGTCTCCGGCTTCGTCGCGACGCTGGCCGCGTTCATCCCGCTCGGGAAACTGGCCGACGCCACCAGCATCGGCACACTCTTCGCCTTCGGGCTGGTGAACATCGCCGTCCTGCTGCTTCGGCGACGGCAACCGGGGGCACCGCGCACGTTCCGCGTGCCGTTCTCCCCCGTGACGCCGATCCTCGGGGTGCTGTGCTGCGGCTACATGATGCTCAGCCTCGACAGCGCCACCTGGGTCGTTTTCGGCGGCTGGATGGCACTCGGCCTGCTGCTGTACTTCGGGTACGGCATCCGCCGGTCCCGGCTGGCGCGCACCTAGCTGTGGTGACCGAGCCCCAGGAGGGCGACGTACAATCGCGGCGAGGGGCGAACCGCCAGGCCGAGATTCCGGCACCGGCGTGAGGGAGGGGTCGGGATGTTCGGTTCGAAGAAGAAGCTCGACGATCTGATGGCGCGGCTCAGGCCCGACCTGAGCCGGGAATCGCTCGGCGTCGGGCCCGCCTTCCCGGGCATCGCCCCGAACCCGCTCCTGAGCAGTGACGCGTGGAAGCGCAACGCGGAACTGCGCACGGGGGCGCTCGCGCTCGGCGTTCTCGTCGACTGGCGGGAGGTCAGCAGCGACGGCAGTCCGCGCGTGGTCCTGATGCTCGACGTGGAGACCGCCGGCGGCATCTCGTTCCGCGGTGTCGCGGACGAAGACCTCACGATCACCGAACTCACCCGGCTCGCCCCGGGACAGACGTTGCCCGTGCGCTACCGGCCTGCCGTCATGGACCACTACGTCTCCCTTGCCCGGGACGCGGACCCCGCTCACGTGCGGCGGCTCTCCGACGAGATCGCGAGCCGCAAGCGGACCTGACGGGCTGATCGCTCGCGCGCAGCGGCGGCGATCCCCTTGGCCCAGCGGACATAAGCCACCTTCCCGGCGGGACTTTCGGGCAGGATTCCTTACCTCGTGAGGAAGAATCGATCGGCCGTCCGCGACGGACGCGGTAGCCTTCCAGGATTGCCTGGGGAATGTGGAATGCGCGTGGCTACGGGTACGGTAATCAAGTTCGACGACGTTCGCGGCTATGGGTTCGTGTCACGGGTCCACGCGAGGTCGACATGAGCCGCCTGGTCGCCGAGGGACTGCGCACCGACGAGATCGCGTCAAAACTTTCGTGCTCGGAGCGGACGGTCAAGAACGTGCTGCGCACCGCCATCCGGCGGCTCGGGCTCGTGAACCGGACGCACGCCGTGGCCTACGCGATCCGATCCGGCGCGCTGACCTGACCACGCCGCAGGGCGCGCGGCAGGCCCTGGACACCATCCATGGCGAAACCGGCGACCGGAACGGTCAGGCCGAGGTCCTCGACGACCTGGGACGGTCGGACCGCTCCCGCCTGCCCGACGCGATCCACGCCACGCCTACCGGCAGGCATGGAAACTGGCACTGGAGACCGGTTCCCTCCCGCGGTAAGCGACCGCCTGGAGGGACTCGGTCATTGCCTCGTCGAAAACGACGACGTCTGCGAAGGAGCCGACCGGCCGCGAGAGGCTTGGGAGATCTACCGGCAATTGCGGTCCCCACAGGCGAACTCTCTCGCCGAATTTTTCGATTCACTCACTCAGTAGTCAGCTCGCCTTCGCCTCAAGGGGAACCAGCAGGAAGGCGCGCGGATGGGTCCCGCAGCGTGGCAACAAGGCCGCGTCTGTCGACAGCGGCAACGCTGCCCAGAGCGCCAACCCGGATCTCTATCAGCAAGCCGTGGACCATCTCGAAGCCGCCTATCCTCAAGATTTCGACTTGTATAAGCGACTTGCGCGACATGTTGAGGTCAAGGTAGCCGTGGATATGCTCCTGAGTGGTGACACTGATCATCGCGTGATCGTCATGGATCGTCCGGTGTGCGGGCGGCTTGCCCGTGCGCCTGGTCGCAAGTACTGCGATGATCTTCTGGATGATTTGCTGACTGGAACCGGAAAGATTCTCACCGTCATTGAGAAAGACGGGCAAAGAGTCACCTACCCGAAGAAAGACCGCTGATGACTTTGCGTGCCGACTGGCTGGTTTACAAGCCGGATTTCACCGCCGACGAACACAGCTCCACCCTGGCCGAGGCGAGCGACGTTCCCCGGTTCTTGGCCGAGATCAAACCGCAGCGGGCAGAAGAGGTCTTAGTACGCCCGGAGGGCGAAGCTGGCGAGCGTCGGCACCTCACATTCCAGCTTGACGATTCGAAGACGCGTGCATACGTCTATTACGCTCAGGCCGGGGGCGGCTCTTTCGAGGCCGTCGGCGACCCGGACGCGCCCGAGCTGTACACCTCCAGCGGTGGCAGCTTCTCCGCCGGGACAGCGGTCCCGCTGACCGAGTTCGAACGTGCACTGGTCGAGTTCTTGGAGACCGACGAACGGCCTACGTGCTTGGAATGGACCGAAGAGGACTAGCGTACGTTCACGGGAAGGACGTTCAAGTGACTCCCTCCCCGTGAACAGTCCTATTTCCCGTCTTTGCGACGTGCTCTCTGTTCACGATTGCGGCGACGAGCAGTGCTCGCACGTAACCCGGACGTCCAAGCGCTGGACCTGAACGACCTCGGCGACGTCGCCACCGACGGTGCGGGCAAAGCCCCGTCCGGGCTAGTCTCGCGAGGTTAACGGCCATGTCCGTCGGAGTCCGTCCGCGGTGAGCACCGCCGGAAAAGCGGTCGTGACCTCGTACTACCGATCGACACCGGACGTGGAGCGCGGGCCGCGGCACCTGTACAGCACAATTTGAGCCTCTGATCGGCGTCAGTCGGCGAACATCGTCCGGTTGAGCCAACCGCGGTACGCGGTGAGGTCGGTGTAGAGGCCGGGGCCGTCGGCGCAGGTCGCCCGCTGGTTGCCGGGGCCGGAGGTGACGCCGATCAACTGCCACCGGCCGAAGACGTCCCGGCGAACCTGAGGACCGCCGGAGTCACCGACGCACGCCATGGCGCCGGGCTTCCGGCTGATGGTGCACAACCGCGTCGGACCCGCGTAGCCGGGACCGCATTCGGAGGTCGCACCGAGGCGGGTGTCGAGCTGCTGCAGCCGTTCCGGGAAAACGGCCTTGTCGAGGTCGGTGGTGTCGACGACAGTGCCGAAGCCGATCAGGCGGGTGGGTGTACCGGGCAGTCCGGCGAACGGAGCGACGCGGATGGACTTTCCGGCCACCGGCCGGTCGAGCTTGACCAGTGCGAGGTCGTTCTGGTTGTAGGGCCGGTCGCCGATGAGCCGATAGTCGGGGTGGGTGACCGTTTTGACGATCCGGCGGACGGTGCCGCCGGAGCTGCGGGAGTTGCTGCCGATGCGCACCGTGGTGGGCGCCTCGACCAGGTTCGTGTCCACGCAATGGGCCGCGGTGATCAGCCACTGCGAATCGATCAGCGAAGCACCGCACACCCCGTACGTCTCGGCGCCCTGCACCTTCTCCGGGATCGATGCCATGAACGAGTACTGCTCCTGTGCGGTGTTCCCACCCACGATCGCATTGGCGGTCCCGCCGGCCAGTACCGACGCCACAGTCGCCGCAGCCACCACGGTAGCCGCTCCCGTCGCCCACCGACGCGTGGATTTCTTCTCGAACACCGCGGTACTCCTTCGCTTTGACTGTCCTTTTTGGATGCCTCCATCTTGTGGGCAGGGCAGTTCGTGGTCGATCCGGCATGCTGGTGTTCTTGCGGTAGGGACAACCCCACCGAAGGGATACGGGCAGCTGTCCGGAAGCACGACCTAGGCCGAGCGATGACCGCGATCAACTACGCCTGCGGGCAACATGGGCTGTCACACGACCCGCACAGTGATCTCTCTTGGAGTTTCCGCTCGAACTTGAACACTTCCGGGTGTGCTTGATCATTTGATCAGGTGCTGCGGAGACGCCCCAGGTGCGGTCTTGGTCTATGTCGACCTGGAGGGTCCGAAGTGGAAGAACCACTACTCAAGCGCCCAAGACTTCTCACAGCGCGTCCGACACCGGAGGCGCTGCCGGTCAGGCTACCGCCGGTGGCTCCCTCACCAGGCCGCGCTCTCCGTCATCGTTCCCCATTGTGTGACTACCGTAGTTTTCCCCATCTGCGCTTCACGGAAAAAGCAGAGTAGGCGAATAACAGTGCGAGAACCGCCGCCATGACGGTAGTGAGAGGGGCAGGCCAAACGACAGCCAGCACGACGAGGGTGATGAGCAAGATTCCTGAGACGACCAGGAAGACCAGGCTGGTGGATTTGCTCATCGCGTCTGATTCTCCTCGTGTTCGATTGACGTGGCTCGCCGCCGGCGAGCGCTGCATCAACGAGTAGATGCAGAACGTTTCAGCTATACCCTCGACCGCTCCGGCCCCGAAGGAAACATACATCGGGGCCGGAGCCGTCACTTCTGCTTCTTGCGAAGCAGCAGTATTCCCGCGGTTACGAAGACCGCAGCTCCGACGAAAATCATTCTTCCCGAGACTAGATCCAGCGTATCACCGAGCTGTGGATACAGTTGCAATGCGATAAATACCAGCGCGAATAGCAATAAGATCGCCCCAGTGATCAATATTAATGTACGTAAAATCCTTCGATCCATGGGGTCCCCTTGTTGTCGCTTATTACTTCATTTCTTGCCTTTGTATTCTTGATATTCTTTATCTGCGTCATTGATAGCTGTCAGGCCTGTCCCGACGGCTGCTACTCCAGCACCGATTCCGGCGGCACAACCAACGACAGTGACAGAGCCGACCGTGCAACCAGCCACCACGGCAGCACCGCCGACAACAGCTGCTCCCGTTGCCACGACCAATTTGCCGATCATGCCCAGCAACGTATCGCCGTTGGGGTCGCTGTAGTTGACCGGGTCCCCTTGGGCATAGTTGTACGGGTTGGGTTCTTGGCCGGTGGGGTCGGGTTGGGTGAAACGGCCCCAGGTGGGGTTGTAGTAACGGTAGCCAGTCAGGTTCTGGCCGCCGCCGAGTTGGTAGGTGCCGATCCAGCGGAAGTGATTCTGGTTTGCGGCTGGGCCGGTGGCGGTGACGGTCCCGTAGGGGCTGTAGGTGTAGGTGGCGGCCATGTCCCCGTTGCTGTCGATCAGGCCGAGGACGCTGCCCTGGTAGTCGGTGATGAGGTTGTGGTGGGCTCCGGCGGCGGTTTTCTGGGTGATGAGGGTGCCGTCGGGGTCGCGGGTGTAGCTGGTGCGGGCTCCGTTGTCGGTCACCTGGGTGGTGCCGAGTGCGGTTTCGCCGAAGACGTGGGTGGTGCTGGTGCCGTTGACGGCTTCGGTGATGGTGCGGCGTTGGGTCTGGTCGACGGTGTCGTAGCCGGCGGAGAGCACCTGTTGTCCGCCGGTGGTGGTGCGGGTGAGTTGGTTGGTGGGGCTGTAGGTGTGGCTGGTGCTTCCCGCGGAGTTGCCGGTCAGGTTCCCGGCGCCGTCGAAGGCCAGTTTGTCGTTGCCTGCCGTGGTGGACTGGTTGGCGGCGTTGATGGTGAACGGGGTGCCGGCCAGGTTGGTCATATTGCCGGCGTTGTCATGGGCGAAGGTGCTGTTGCCGGCTTTGGTGAGCCGTCCGAGGCTGTCGTAGGTGTAGGCGGTGGTGTCTCCGTTGATGTTCTTGGCCTGCAGTTTGTCGCTGTCCCCGCCGCCGGGTTTGGTGTAATTGTAGGTGTGGCGCAGAAGCGGGATTTCGCCCGTTTTGTTGACCGTGATGCTGGTTTGACGGCCACTCCTGTCGTATCCGGTGTACTGCACCGTGCCACCGGCGAAGTTGCTGCGGGTACGGCGGTCGGCGTCGTCATAGCCGAAGGTGGTGCTCTGTTCGAACGGATCGGCCAGCGTGGTGAGCCGGTCCGCGGCGTCATAGGTGTAGGTGGTGGTGCCGCCCGCGTCGGTCAGGGTTTTGAGGTTGCCGACCTTGTCGTAGGTGTAGCCGACAGTCTCCACCGAGGTGCCTTCGCTACGTTTGACTTGGATCGGCTGGCTGGCCGCCGGGGTTTTCGCCCACTGGAACGAGGTGGTCACCGCACCGAACCGACGGGCGGTCAGGTTGCCGATCGCGTCGTAGGTGTTGGACTGTGAGGCTTGCCCGTTGCGGCTGACTGCGACCACGCGGTCGAGTTTGTCATAGCCGTAGTCGAGGCGCACACCGTTGCCGTCGGTGATGCTGGTGACCCGTGACAGCGAATCGTAGCCGTAGCGGGTGGGCTGGATCGGGCCGGACGGGTCCATCGAGGTCAGGTTGCCCGAGGCGTCGTAGCCGAAGGTGGTGACCTGCCCGTTGCCGTCCGCGCTGGAGGCCACGGTGCCCTGGGGATGGTTGTAGGTGAGGACCTGCAGGTCGGCGTTCAACCCGGTGGAACGCACCTTGGTGAGATTGCCCGCGCTGTCGTAGTCGCGGGTGACTTCGTTGCCCTGGGGGTCTTTGGCCGAGGTGGGCAGGTGCGGCTGCCCGGATTTGGTGTAGCCGATGGCGTTCTTGGCGCCGGTCGGCAGTTCGGTGCCGATCAGATTGTTGAGGCTGTCGTAGCTGCGGGTGGTGTTGTTGGTGAGCCCGTCCGTGGTCACCTGGACATCGCTGTTGGCGGTCCAGGTCGTCTTCTGGGAGTGGCCGAGCGCGTCGACGGCCTCTGTCTGGCGGCCCTGGTCGTCGAACTTGTAGGTGATCTTGTTGGTATTGGCGTCGGTTTCGGTGGTCTGCTTGTCGCCGTAGGCGAACAAGGTGGTCAGCGGGCCCGCCTGGCCGGGAACCCGTACGTCGATGACCCGATCGGACGAATCGTAGAACAGTTGGGTCTTGCCCCTGTTCGGGTCGGTGAAGGCGCTGAGGTTGTTCGCGGCGTCGTACTGCAGCGTGGTCTGGTTGCCCGCACGGTCGGTGTAGCTGCTCAGCTTGCCCGTGGAGTCGTAGACGTAGCTCGCCGCGGTGGTGCCTGTGTGGTCGGTGATCGCGGTCAACTGCTGAGCACCGTCATAGGCGAAGGTGGTGACCCGTCCCTGGGAATCGGTGATCGACGCGAGCGTGCCGTTGCCGTGATAGCGAGGCGTGGTGCTGTTGCCGTTGCGGTCGGCCTGCGACAGCAGCCATCCGTGTGCGTTGAACAACCATTTCTCGTTGGAACCGTTGAAGGTCAGCGCGTACGTGCCACCGTCGAGCTTCGCGAGTTCCGCTCCGGCCCCGGGAGCCGGTTTGTACCCGCCGGAAGCGTTCTTGGTGAACGTCGCGCAGTACGTGCTGTCGCCGTGCAGAACCACGTTGTCGCCCTCGAAGGTCAGGCCGACATCTCGACCGGTGTTCAGCGACCATCCGGTACCCAGCGCTCCACCGTCGGCGAGCTTGCTGTTGTAGACATGGTTGAGCGACAGATTCTGCCCGGTGCCTTTCACCGTCAGGTCGCTGGCATTGATCACGACGTTGCCGTTGGCGGTGTTCACCGCGAGTTCGGACCGGTCCGAGACCGGGAAACGCTCCAGCGGATACTGCTTCATGATCCCGGTGGCGACCCCGGAGGAACAGGTCACCGCCTCGGCTCGCAGCGCATCAGGTGCCACCTGACCTTGGCTACCGGGCCCCTGCCACAGGATCGCCGGGGGCGCACCACCGGTGGGGGTGTGGTTCACCTGCGCGGGCGGCACCCACGCCGATGCCGGAATCGACACCCCCGCATCGGCTGGCCCAGGCACTGCCTCAGCGGCCTGGACCACGGCGGCCGGAATTGTTGCCACCAGTGCGGAGATAGCGGATAGGGATATCCCGCGTAAGATAAGTCTCTGTGCGGTTCGGGATCTCATGATTGACCGATCTCCTTACAAAGCCAGCTCGATAGTTTCAGTGCACGCTTCAGCGGTATAGTCAGCCGGGTGCGACTCCATGCCTGGTCTCTGACAGATGGGGAATCAAGAATTCTTCCACCGTTGATTCGGTGTGCGATTGTAGTCCCATAGTTGCACCATGGTGCCCCTACCTTGGTCGTAGACGTCCCACACCTGATTCGGGCGTGTGGCGCTCTCGAACACCAGTGCCGAGTCGATCGGATAGACGTTGAACCGCTGGTTGGCGGTACCGGTGCAGGGCTGATGTTCCAGCGACTCACCACGGCCGTTACGGCTGTCGACACACCACGTATCCGCGCTGCGGACCTCCCAGTTGTGGGTGCTCTCGTACCACACGAAATACCATTGCTGGTTCGCTTGGCCATTACAGTTCCAAGCCTGCACCCACGGGCCTTGGCCGTTGGCGTAGACATCGAGACACTGATTCGAGTTCGACATGGGCCGGAGCACAAAGGTGTTGGACTCGACAGTTCGGCCAAGGAAGGCGCCCAACTCGGTTGGAGTCGCCGGAACAACCTTGGAAAGTGATAACTCTTCGGGAGCAGCCGCCGCGGCCCCGGAGGTAAGACAAGTCAGAGCCGCAACAACGGTCGCCGTGGTGACGAGTACCCGGGAAAACATCCCTGACCTTCTGTTTTTCTCGAGGTCGACCGCCGCACGGCGCAAAGCTCCGCCCAGATTTGATTTTATCAATGAGAACCTTCCCCTGCGTCCACCCTCGACGGAAGCCGCACGACCCCCTGGACGTGCCCAGGACGCTAACGCAGTCCCTCGCACACAGGCATCAGGCAGCCAAAAGATCACTCGAAGAGCCCAGTCCTGCTTAGACGGCAACATCAAGGCACGCTAAACCATTCAGCCGTATCTTCTTGATCAAACGGCCCAGGTGATTGTCCATGCGAGGTCACCGCGGCACTCCACGGCAACAGGCCAAGGAGGCCGTGCAATGCGATGATCTTCAGGAGTGCCGGGCGGGGCGGCTGCCCGGAGGCAGAGAGTCCACTCCGCGAATTATGGTGCGGATAATGTCGACGAGGTCGAAGCAGCGGGCAACTACTACGAAGAAATCCTCCCCAACGGTGATCGATTACCACGGAATTCGCAGGGCGGAGGGAGCTTGAATGCCGTCGCCCGGAACAAGAATCAGTTCAGAACGCGGTGCGCGTGTCGCTTCGCGGATCCCCCCGCACAACATAGGGTTCGTAAAGTCCTGCTCTGGCAGTCCGCCGCCAGGGCCGCGCGAGCCGCACTGCCACGTCGATGTCCGTGTCCGGTGCGTCGCGATCGAGCTCTGCGACGGCGAGGCCGGGCCGACCGTCGCTGCCAGCGCGTTCAATCCATCGCCCACCGGGTGCGACAACGCCAGCTGGAACCGTCGCGCTGAACTGAGCCGGCACCGAGTAGGCGACCCAGTAGTTGTAAAGAGTGCCGTACGCCTGGGCCACAACCGACCTCGGCAGATCGTCGACCATCACCGACACCAGCACACAATCGACGTCGAGACTCTCGTACTCGGCGAACAACTCGGGGAAGTTGACCTCGATACAGAGCACACAGCCGAACCGGAAGCCATCGACCTCGAAGACCAGCGGCGCCACCCCGGGCGCGTACATGTGGCTGATCTCGCTGTGCGATAGATACCGCTTGTCATAGCGGCCGACCAACTCGCCCCGATCGGAGACCACATACAGACTGTTGTGCGGACGGTTTGCCCCGGACAACCGATGGATCGAACCGAACACCGTCCAGATCCCGAGCACACCGGCGAGGTCCGCGATCGCCTCCGCCTCTTCCCTCATCACATCCCAAGCCACACGCGACCAATCCGCCTCACACAACCCCCTGTCACCATCCCCGGCCACTACATACTTCTCGGGGTAGGTGATCGCCCCCTCCGGGAACTGCACCAACCGGGCACCCGCGCCACTCGCCTCCCGCATCAAAGATCGGATCTCCGTTCCGCTCCGACGAAGAACATCCCGATCCGACGGATCATCTGGCACCGTGCTCTGCGCGACGGCCAACCGCAGCGTCTGACTCATACGACCATTTTGCCAACCCTCACTGATCAGCCGACCCGAGCCCATCCAACCCGTCCACATCGGACCAATGATCAAGTACCCCGGAAACCGCACAGACAGCGAAGGTCGACTGCTCGGAAATCGGAGGACGAAGCTGCCACAGCGATCACTTGTGGTTTCCGGAGGATCAGCGCATATTCCGCGCCTGAATGATAGATACGTTTCTCTGCTCGAATGCCGTGCAAGGTGGTCCGCGGCTGCCCGAGGTCCACTTCGATACTGGATGCGGCGGCTCGAGCGCACAAGGCTGGGCCGCGCGACAAGCGGCCTTCCCTGGTGGGGCACCACGGCAGGAAGCTCAGCAGGTCCGCGTGCCCCGTGTCCCAGCCCCCGTCCGCCACATCCACAGGGGTGCGCGATCGGAGTCCGTCGCACGGGCCTTGGCCGGCCACTCCAGCATCACGTCGGTCGCCCAACCGGCATCGCCACGTGATGGCGATCAGGCGACCTCCGCGCCTGATCCGTAGGCCGTGTTCTTCTGCCACTCGACGTTGGACGGGGGCGGCCGCGGCGCCGAACTCACTCGGTACGAACGCAGTCCTGCTCCCCAGGCTCGACGTTCGCCTGTGGCCGGTGGCAGGTCCCCTCTTCAGGTCGACGGCACCGTCGTCGTCGCCATGCCCGAAATCGGCAAGATAGTCATCGCCACTTCGACGAGCAGGACGACGACGACGGCCCAGCGCTGCCGATCACAACCTCAGGCACAGGTAAAACCTGATGCCGTGCGTACCGGAGTAGGTACCGGATGAATCAATCCGGTCGATATGCCTGCCGGAGCCCGGATAGTCGTACTCGACTTCCCTCCGGCAATTATTTCTGTCGTCGATGATCTCCCCGGTGTCCCAGTGCCCGTGGTAATGGCCATTCTCGCCGTCTTCCCACTCCCAGAACACCCTCGACCTGGAGTCGTCATTCGAGCCGCAGGTGTCGGCTACAGTGCAAGCGCCCTGCTTCGGGGTGACGAAGGCTTCACCTGTCGCAATGTCACCGGTCGGCCACAACTCGGCAACATGAATGACAGGCAGCGTCGCGGCCTTCCTTGTCTTCACCATATCGACATTTCACCTTTGCGTATTTATTTCGATCGATAGCCCCGCCGGGTCCCCGCGACCACGAGGCCGGTTGTCGTCTGTTCAGCGCAAGACGTCGGCTTCGGTGACGTCGTGAAGGTGGACGACGATGTCGTAGGAGCGGCCGAGTGACACCTTGAGGGGATCCATCGGGAACTGGATGCCGATGGAGCGGGTCGGACGGCTGCCGTCGAGCCAGGCACGCGCCGAGGCCGGCGCGGTGCGGGCGTCGAAGTAGAAGTCGTCGTAGCGGACCTTGTCCAGCGTGGCCTCGTTGGAGTCCTTCTCCGGGGCGCCGACCTTGAACTTCTGCCACGGGCTGCCGTTGTTCCTCGACAGGAACGAGCCTTCGTTGAAGCTCATTCCGATGGTGACGTAGTGCCTGCCGTACATCTCGCGGAGGAAGTCGCCCTGCACCTTGGGGTACAACTCGGTCGCGGGGGTTACCTTGGCGACGTGGCCGTTGTGGGCGGACACCAGCACCTTGCCGCCGGTGCGTCGCTGCCACCAGGCCACGTTGTCGGCCATGGCACGATCGCGGCCGAGTTGCATGGCCGGGATCGCGGCCGGGTCGGTCACATCGACCGCGTAGTAGCGTGCGGTCTGGGCGATCGAACGGGCGTACTGCAGGACGAGTGAGTCCACGTCCTTGATTTCGCTGAGCGTCTTCAACGCCTTTTCCGCGTTTTCCGCCAAGGATTTGCGCTCGGTGAACGGCTTTTTCAGATAGGTGGCTTCGTCGTCGATCGGACGCAGGCCGGTGTACAGCCCGTTGATCCGCGCCAGCAGGTGTGGCTGCTTTCGCTGGACGTAGTCGGTGACCTTGGCGAAGAAGCTGTTCGACAGGCGGGTGCCGACGTCGTCCCCGACGAAGTGGACGGGGCGCCCGGGGTGGTCGCGGTTGTAGGAGCGCATCCATTCGAACAGGTGCAGGAATTCTTCGCGTTCCCACGGTGAGCCTGCCATGGCGGTCTTGGTGAGCGCGCGGATGTCGCCCTTGCCCGTCTGGAGGTATTCGTTGATGGCGAGGCCTTCCGGCCAGCCTTGTTCCAGCGCGAAACCGGTGAACCCTTTTTCTTCGACCAGGTAGCGGAAGACGCGTTCCTTCATGGTGAAGAATTCGTGGGAGCCGTGGGTCGCCTCGCCGAGTCCGACGACCTTGGCGTCGGCGACCATGTCGCCGAGCGCGCGCAGGTCGGCGGTGTGGCGCCCCGGCTCGGTCGAGCGCAGCGGATGGGAAATACGCTGCAGCGCGCTGACCGGGTTCTGGCGGCCGTTGTCCGGTGCCGCGTGTGCGGCGGCCGGGGCGAGTACCGCCGCCGCGGTGAGGGCGGCGGTCGCCATCAGGACTCGACGTCCGATACGAATGGTGCTCATGGTGCTTTCTCCTTCGAGTTTCGGTGTAACGGGAAAGTCAGGTTTCTTGGTCACGGACGCGTTCGGCAGACGGCGACGTCGACGACCTCGAAGACATCGGCGGACGCGTTCTGCTCCGGCACGAGCTGGTTGACGGTGACGTTCACCGCGCGGCCGTCGGTGGTGACGCCGCCGCGCGTGCGGAACCCGGGGATGCTGCCGCCGTGACCCCACAGGTCCTTGCCACAGGAGGTGAGATAGCGGATGAGCCCGAGGCCGTATCCGCCCGGATGCTCGGCCGACGCCACGGTGCGTTTCATCTCGGCCAGCTGAGCAGGCGGGACCACATGGCCGGCCAGCAACGCGGTGAAGAACCGGTTGAGGTCCTCGCCGGTGCTGATCATCGCGCCCGCGGCGCCTCCCCAGGACGGGTTCTGCTCGGTGTAGTCGATGAGCGCGCCCGCCTCGGTCGTGTCGTAGCCGCGCGGGTGCGGTCCCTTGATCCCGGTGTCGCCCGGGCGCGGGTAGTAGGTGTTCTTCAGCCGCAGCGGCGTGATGATCCGCCGCGTGATCTCGGTGCTGACGGGCGTGCCGGTGACCTTGTCGACGAGCAGGCCCGCCAAGATGTAGTTCGTGTTCGAGTACTCCCACCCGGTACCGGGCGCGAAGTCGGGCTTGAGCGTCATCGCTGCCTTGATCAGTTCACCGGCCTCGACGGACGTCCACCGGTTGGCGTAGATGTCGGTCACCCGCACGTAGTCGGGCAGGCCGCTGGTGTGCTGCAGGAGCTGCCGGACGGAGATCCGGTTGCCGTCGTTGCCCTCGCCCCGGACGACGCCGGGCAGGTACCGCTCGATCGGCGCGTCGAGGTCGACCTTCCCCTCGGCCACCAGCTGCAGGACGACCGCGGCCACGAACGTCTTGGTGTTGCTGCCGATCCGGATTCGCGACTCACGCGGGAAGGGCTTCCCGGTGCGAAGATCACCGGCGCCGCGGGCCACTTCCCGGCTGCTGCCCCACTCGGTCACCACGACCTGCCCGCCCGGAGGGGAGCCGTCCGCGACGAGCCGATCGAGCGCCCGCTCGAGCTGCTGCCTACCGGCGTACCCGGACGGCTCCGCGGCCGTGGCCGCCGCCGGAACGCCCACCGCGATGCTCGCCGCCGCCGCGGTGGCGGCAACGGCCCGTCTCATCCTGGTCGAGCGCAAGGGAACCTCCAGTGATCGTGTGGCTTTGTCACCACGAACACTGTCAAGCAGAAGGCTCAGAACGCGTCGCCACGAGGTCTGAACCGCGGACTCCCGGCGGGGTAGGGGGAAACCCTGAGACGGCTCATCCCGGCAGATGACGTGCTTTGTGTCAGCGTCCGGCAGGCCTGCCGGGCACCACCAGACCGCTCTCGTAGGCGGCCACCACCGCTTGGGCGCGGCTGGACAGCCGCAGCTTGCCCATGATCCTCTTGACGTGGGTTTTCACCGTCGCCTCGCTGAGCGCGAGGCCATCCGCGATTTCGGCGTTGCTCGACCCGGTACCGATCAGCCGCAGCACCTCCGTCTCCCGCGCGGTGAGCGCGGTCAGCCGCGGGTGCCCCGGGGTGGGCGAGCGGTGACGCCTGGCGTAGGCCTCGATCAGCCGATGGGTGATCTGCGGCGCGAGCAGGATGTCACCGGCCGCAATGGTCTGGATCGCGCCGATGATCCGGGCGGGCGGGGCGTCCTTGAGCAGGAAGCCCGCGGCACCCGCGGCCAGTGCGGCGTAGACGTACTCGTCGAGGTCGAAGGTGGTCAGCACGATCACTCTCGGCGCCGGATCAGGGGCGCCGGCCAGGATCCGACGAGTGGCGACGATGCCGTCCACGCCGGGCATCCGGATGTCCATCAGGATCACGTCGGGCGCGGTGCTCCCGGCGAGCGCGATGGCCTGCTCGCCGTCGGCCGCGTCGCCCACGATCGTCAAGCCCGGCGCGGCGTTGCACAGCGACACCAGCCCGGCCCTGATGAGCGGCTGGTCGTCGGCGACAAGTACACGGATGGTCACAGTGGCAACCTGACCGTCACCGAGAACCCACCCTCCGGCCGAGGCCCGGCGGCAAGCACGCCGCCGTAGAGTTCGGCGCGTTCCCGCATGCCGACGATTCCGCGCCGCCCGGGCCCACCGGCCGATCGGTGGGCGCCCGACCCGGATCCGTCGTCGGTCACGGTCAGCGTCAGCATGGTCTCCCCGTAGTCCACGGTCAGCCGGGCGGCCGAGCCACCCGCGTGGTTGAGCACATTGGTCAACGACTCCTGCGCGACCCGGTACGCGCACAGGTCCGGCCCGGCGGGCAACGGGGACGCGGCCCCGGTGATCTCGTAGTCGAGTTCGAGGCCCGCGTCCCGGACACGGGCGATCAGCGCGTCGAGATCGGCCAACCCCGGTTGCGGCGCGTAGTCGGTGTCCTCGTCATCGGTTCGCAGCACGTCGAGCAACCGCCGCATTTCCCCGAGCGCCTCGCGGGCCGCTCCACCGATGTCGGTCAGTGCCTGCTTGGCCGTGGCCCTGTCGGAGTCGAACACGTACTCGGCCACACCCGCCTGCAGCGAGACGACGGACATGTGGTGCGCCACGACATCGTGCAGCTCGCGGGCGATCCGCCTGCGCTCGTCGAGCACCACCTGACGTGCCCGCTCTGCCCTCCTCGACCAGTTGCGCGTGCTCTCGCCCAGCGCCCACGCGGCCGTCAGTTGCAGCAGCACCAAGCCGACATCGGTCCACGGCACACCGTCCGATACGACGACGTAGTCGACGGCGAGCACCGCGGCACCGAACAGCCAGCCGCCCGCCGCGACCCGCCGCGACCGGTACATGGCCACACTGAAGACCCCGACGAGGACACCGATCCCCGAGGTCTTCGAGTCGCTGTAACCGAGCAACGCCGACCCCGCGTAGGCGAGACCGGACACCACCAGCGCGGCCACCGGAGCGCTGCGGCGTACCGCGATGGGTGCCGCCGACAAGGCCGCCAAGACCGAGGCGAGCAGGGACGCGGCCGGATCGACCCCAGCCACCATCAACACGACGAGCACGCCGGCGAGAAGCGTGTCGACCAGCATTCCCCTACCTTAAACAGCCGCCGAGACCCAGGTCATACGCGATGTCGAAGATGACGCGAAGCCCTGCCGGACCAGCAAGCCACGCCCAGCCATCACGGGATCCGCTCGCACACACCGGCGACACCGTGACGATCGACCTCACCCGGGCCCTCACCCCGGTGGATGAGAACGACAACCGGTCACCGAATACTCGATGGCCCCTGGAATCGTTCCCTCACGCCGATACCTTCGCCGGTTCGAGGATGTACGTCGCGTACGCGGCCCGGATCACCGGCTGGGCGACGTTCCGAACGGGGACACCTCCCGGACTCACCCCCTGTTCGCTGCCGTAGTGCGCGTGCCCGTGCACCGCGAGGGCGACCTGGGCGTCGTCGATCGGCTCGCACAGGAGGTACGACCCGAGGAACGGGTGAATCTCCGGCGGTTCACCGTGCAGCGTCCCGGGAATCGGCGAGTAGTGCGTCAGCGCGACGATCACATCGGCGCCCTCTTGTTCGAGCCCTTCCAGCGCGGTCCGCAGCCGCCTGGCCGCCGCCATGGTGTGCTCGACGAAGTCCTTCATCTCACGTTCGCCGAAACGGCTCGCGCATTTGCCCGCGAACCCGCCGCCGAAACCCTTCACCCCCGCGACGCCGAGTGTGCCGCCGTCGAGTTTGACCGTGGTGGCTGAGCCCTCGAGGACGGTGATCCCGCTTTCCTCCAGCAAGCCGCTGACCGCTTCGGCCGCGTCGGAGTGGTAGTCGTGGTTGCCCAGTACCGACACAACCGGGACGTCGAGTCCGGCGAACTCGTCGGCCACCACCCTTGCCTCCTCGACGGTGCCGTGCCGGGTGAGGTCACCGGCGAGCAGCAGCACGTCGGCGTGTTCGGCGATGTTGTCCAGTGTCGGCCGCAACAGGCCCCGGTTGTCCTCGCCGAGATGGACGTCCCCGACCGCGGCGACCCGGATCACCGGATCTCCTCGGCACGCGCCGGCTCGCGCACATCGGCGAGCCGGACGTCGTTGTGCACCAGTTCGGCCGCGACGTGTTCGCAGACGACGGCTTCGAGATCGGCCTTGCGGTTCGCGCAGGCCACCTCGCCACTGAGCCGGACGTGGTCGCCACGCACGGTGACGTGCACGCCGAGTTCGGCGGTCCTGGGGTCCTCCGCCAGTGCCTTGGTCAGCCTGGCGACCAGGTACTGAGGTGCTTCCGCGGGCATCGGGAGCTCCTTCCCGTCGATGATGGACAGTGCCGCGAGCAAGGTCAGGAACGACCACGCGTACGGCGATTCGGAAGTCTCTTCGGCCACCCGGTGCCAGTCGACCTGTTCACGGAGATCGCGGGCGATCCGCAGCAAGGGGCCGAAATCGCACCGGTGCGGGCTGAGCACGAGGACCTTGTCGACGAGTAGGTCGGTGCCGTTGAGCACCGGCGCCGCCGTCGCCCCGACCCGCATCAGCGACGCGCGGTCCAACATCTCGTCGGTCACCGGGCGGTGGTTCGGCCGGAAGATCAGGTCGACCAGGCAGTCGCCGTCGTAGACCTTGGTGAGCCAGTCCTCGGGCGGGTGCACGCGCCTCAGCCCCGCGGCCTCCAGGGCTTCCGCCGCCTCGGGAATGTCTTCGTGTTTGAGGAAGATGTCGACGTCGTGCTCGGAAGGCGGCCCGCCTCTCGCGTAGACGGCGAGACCGCCGGCGAGGGCGAACCGCACAGACGTGCTGTCCAGAGTGGTGACCACCTTGGTCAGGGTGTGCAGTAGTCCCGTCTCGTTCACGGTCGCTCACCCACCCCGGTGGCGCCGCTGACCACGATCTTTCTTCCGCTTCCCTCCGCCATGGGTACGGGTACCCGCTGCCGTGCCGCCTCAATCGGGCATTTGCGACGTGGGTCAGCCGCCCGAAGGTGCGTTGCTGAGATCGACGACGCAGAAGCGGTTGCCGTCCGGGTCGGCGAGCACGACGAAGTCGGGCTTGGGCGGATACCTGTCCCAGCCGACGTCTCGGGCACCGAGTTCCTTGAGACGCGCGACTTCGGCTTCTTGCTCGGCGGCGGTGTCCACGAGCAGGTCGAGGTGGATCCGCGGATACGGCTCGATCGGCGAACCACTGGACATCAGGCCCAACACGCGCCCGGAACCGTCGGGGTGGACCAGGGTCCGCCAGTCCTCCCTGGCCCATTCGTCACTGGCCACGAGATTCAACGCGGCGGTCCAGAACGCCACCGCTCGCGGGAGATCCGAAACACCGATCACCGGAAAGCCGAGCCTGAGCATGCCGACAGGATAATCCCGGTCCGGGTGATCAGTCGCGGATACCGATTTCCGGCCTCCGATAACGGGTAGGCCGAAGCCATGACGACACGACGAGGACCCCGCGCCGTTCCCTCGGAGAAAGCGCTGAAAGCAACCACTCGGCCGGAATCCACTGTGAACGCCTCCATAATGGACACTCTTCGCGTCGTGGTGCGAGTCTTGGCGCCCACCTTCCTCGCCGGTGTGCTCAAACGCCGTCCTCGGGTCATGGCTTGGGCGCAGCTCCTGCAGACCGACCGGACCGCCGTGCGCCTGCGGATCGATCGTCGTCAACAGCAACGCGGCTCCCAGTACGACGCTGACCAGCACGACGGTGTGGAACCGGGCGGCCCGGCGCGGCGCGACGCGCTTGCCCCACTCCCAGCCGAAGTACTGGGCGATGGTGTAACCCGACGACAGCCCTGTCTCCAGCGCCGCCCCGAAGGTCGCGGCGAAGACACCGAGGATGACGACCGCCAGACCCAGCTTGCCCAGGGCCAGCCCGACCGGCAACGTCGTCTGGGTGATCGCGTCGACCTTGACCGAGGCGGGCTCGAACACGACCGCGGCGCACGCCATGATCGCCAAGGACAGCAGCCCACCGAGCGGAAAGCCGATGAAGACGTTGATCCGCTCGGTACCGAGGTCCTTGCGTGTCCAGTTCTCTCGACTCCGCCCGAGGAGAAGAAGAACACCTCATCCCCCGTCGAGCAACCGGGAAACTGGCACGGATCACGCCGCCCCACCAAGGACACGTCACAATCACCGGCATGCCCCAGGACCACCCGGCCACCCTGCTCGCCACCCACCGGTTGATCTTCGTTCCCGATTATCGGCTGATCTTCCTCAGCGACCAGGACAACGACGCTGGGCCAGGAGCCTTCGGCGTCCTGGAGGAGGCCGCACGGGACGTCGCCGCCTCGGACGGCTACACCCTTGTCATCACCGTCGCGCAAGACCTTCTCCCCGTCGGTGTCACCGCCACCATCTGGGACGCCGACCCGTACACGGCCCCTGACGCTGCCCAGCTGCGCCTGGAATGCCCCAGCGGACAACTCGCGCTCGGCTCCCCCATCGGCGGCGGCATCGCCATCTACCTCGAACCCGGAACCTATGCCGTCACCGTCGAGCACCACGGCCGCGACAACGCCGACGCACGCCGCCACGAAATACTCCACCAGCGCACGTCATCCGACGATTTCGAAGCCCTGATCGACGCGACACCACTGACCGAGCAATACACGATCACCCTGTGGCGCACCGGCGACATCGACGCCACCGAAGACTGGGCCGCCGATGACCAAGGCGGATTTTCGCCGGAGACGTCCAGACCGTGACGAACCCCCGGTTCAGCCCGCAGGGCCCGGTCAGCCGCGGTTCGCTGGTGGTGACAGATGGTCGAGAGCCCAGTCCAGCTGGCGGTCGAGCACTGCCCATTCCAACGTCGCCGTGGACGTCTCCAGCCGGACCACCTCTGTGTCGGGATTCAATGACAACGCCTCGCGGACGGTAGGGTTGCGGCGCTCGCTTGCCTCGATCTTGTCGACATCGATGTCGATCGCGGTCTTCCGCATGAACCGAAGGCCACCTCTGAAACGAGCGAACCGGATCCTGCCGGGCGACAACATGGCCTCACCGGCCCACCACTTGTCACTCAACCCCCCGTGCGTGCCGACGGCCACCCGGACACTGCACTCGAGCCGGTCGGCACTTTGCAGACGACGGGCCCGGCGCCGCTGCACCATCACGCCGATTCCCCAGGCGACAACGCCACTGCCAAGGCCGATGACAAGAATACGGATGACGTCGGACACCCCAGTCCCCTTCCCGCCGGTCCTTGAGCACCCGAGTCTAGTAACGCGCCACCGCCGCTGCCCTGGCCGACCACGACCACACCCCGCAGGATCGAGGCGCCCCGGACGAGTGCCACCGACCGAGGTCCGAGTTCCGCGGCGGCGCGGACGGGGCGCGTACCAAGCCCGTCTTCGACCTGCTAACCGCGTTCGCCCCTTGCCGGACCCAGAAACATCGCGCCCGGCTGGTACGCCGGGGATGGCTTGGGCGAGCGCTGCGACAGGCCGGCACCGGACAGGCGTCGAAATCCACAGCGAATCGCCTCCGGACCCCGGACACGAAGAAGCCCAGGCCATCAGGCCTGGGCTTGTGCTCCCCCGCTTGGACTCGAACCAAGAACCCTCCGGTTAACAGCCGAATGCTCTGCCAGTTGAGCTACAGGGGATTGTGCTTCGCACCGGCCGGATCGCTCCGACCGATGAGAGAACTTTAGCCGATGGCCCCCGGCGCCCGCACACCCACCCCCCAGTTTCGGAGCGACCTCGTCAAAGTCGATTTTTGAGGGACAATGACAGCCGGAGCAAGATCGAACGGAGGCGATGACTCGGATGAAGATGTTCCTGCTGGGTGCGGCCGCGGGCTATGTGTTGGGCGCGAAGGCCGGCCGGGGGCGGTACGAGCAGATCGTGCGGACCTACCGCAGGATCGCCGACCACCCCATGGTGCAGGGCGCAGCCGGGGTCGCCCGTGCCAAGGTCGGTGAGAAGTTCGGGCGGACTCAGCGCTGACCTGACGTCCTGAACGTGCCGAGGGGGCCTTTCCGCGGTGAAGGGCCCCTTCAGCACGTGCGATCAGGGGACGACGGCGACCACGAAGACGCGACGGAACTCGAACCAGGTCGTCCCGTCGGAACGCGGTGGGTAGGCCTCGTCGAGCTTGCGGGCGATCTGCGCCCGGAAGTGGTCCCAGTCTGCGCCGGACAGCGCCTCCTCGACCGGCCGGAGCGAGGTGCCGGTGATCCACGCGAGGACGGCGTCCTCTCCGGACAGCCGCTGCAGGTACGTCGTCTCCCAGGCGTCGACGGCGCATCCGGAGTCGGCGAGCAGGTTCCCGTAACCCGACGGGCTGTCGACGGCCTCGTTCTCCCGCAGCACGACGTCGGCGAGGCGCGAGGCCCACTCCTCGGTGCGCGCGAGTTCCCGGACCAGCGAGTGCGAGGGCGCGTCGAAGTTGCCCGGGACCTGGAACGCGAGCGTCGCTCCCGACGGCAGCCGGTCCACCCAGTGGCGTAGCAGGACGCGGTGCTCCGGGACCCACTGGAGCACGGCGTTCGAGATGACCACGTCGGTGTCCGGTTCGGGCACCCAATCGGTGACGTCGAGGACCCGCGCGTCGACACCTCGCGAGCGCGCGGCTTCGACCATTTCGGGTGAACTGTCACTCGCCTCGATGATCGCGTCCGGCCAGCGTTCCGCCAGACCGGCGGTCAGGTTCCCGGGTCCGCAGCCCAGGTCGACGACGCGTCGGGGTTTCCCGGCCGGTATCCGCCCGACGAGGTCGTGGAACGGCCGGGCCCGCAGGTCGGCGTAGTCGAGGTACTTGACCGGATCCCACATGCCGCCTCCCAGCGATACAGTACGAGCGTACTGCTAGCCGCGGGGCTGCGCCAGTTTCTCCGCCGCTTCCTCGGCGATCGCCTTGACCAAGTCGACGTCGGTGCCCGGGTCGGGCCGCACCTGCAGCACCGTGCCGTCGCGGCCGGGGACCTTGCGCTCGACGAACCACGCTCCCCCGGTCCCGAGGTCCTTGCGGTGCCGCTCCCGCACCGAGCCGTCGACCCGCTCGCGCACCAGGAACGGGACCTTGCCGGGCCGGGCGAGCGCGAACCGGACCGGGGCCTTGTCGGCCAGC
The DNA here is from genome assembly GCA_049998115.1 of Amycolatopsis sp. cmx-4-19. GTDB lineage: Bacteria > Actinomycetota > Actinomycetes > Mycobacteriales > Pseudonocardiaceae > Amycolatopsis. The sequence continues at coordinate 130,111 of JAEBEO010000003.1, forward strand.
AGCACGGCCTTGCCCGCGACTCCGGTCTCCTCGGACTCGGTCAGCGTGAACACCCCGTCGGACCACGCGGCCTTGCCCACCAGATGCCAGCCGACCCGGCGGGGACCCGCGTCGGCGGGGACCCACAGGCCGAGCTGCGTGACGAGCAGATACCCGCCGCCCTCGACCGGCGCACTCCCGACGACGTGCTCGCCGTCGTCCAGCGTGCCCGCGAAATCCGCCGGGACCCGATCGCCCAGCAGGTGCCTCAGCCAGCCCATTGCCTCAGTCCATTCCGCCGATGGCCTGTTCCTTCAGCGCCTTCCGGTACTGCTCCAGTGCGACGAGGTCGCCGAACAGTGCGCGGTAGTCGTCCGGCGCCTCGACCGGGGAAAGCCGCTGGAGCTTCGACTTGATCTCGTTGATCTGGCGGCCGACCAGGCTCTCCTGCACCGCCGCGAGCTGCGTGGAGATATAGCGCGAATCGACTTCGCCCTTGGCGCGCAACGGTTCCACCGAAAGCTCGCTGAGCACCCGCCGCACCGTCCCTTGTGGACAGTGCGGAGCCGCGGCGTCGATCAGGGCGGGCCCGGTCAGCCCGGAACCCGCTCCCCCGGCGGCCAGCAGCGCCTTGTGGAGGGCGATGTACACCGGATGAGTGAACGCGTCCTCGGGGAGCGCGTCGTACTCCGCCCCGGCGAGCATCGGCTGCTGCAACGCCGCCTTGAGTGCTTCACGCTGGGCGATGAACCGAGGATCGCCGGGCGCGGGCCTCGGCAGGTCCTCTTCGATGGTGGCGGTGGCCGCCTGGGCGGGCCGCCGGACCTCGACGGTGGAGGACCGTTTCGCCGTGGCCCCGGCACTGCCGCGGACCCGGTTCACCACCTGGGCGGCGTCCTGCCAGCCGACCCACCAGGCGAGCTTCGACGCGTAGCCGTCCCGGCTGGCGCGGTCCTTGATGCCCGCGACCATGGGAACGGTCTTCTGCAGGGCCGCGACCTGCCCGTCGACGGAGTCGAGGTCGAACGACTTCAGCATGCTCTTGATCGCGAATTCGAACAGCGGGATCCGGCGCGCGACCAGATCGCGGACGGCGGTGTCGCCCTTCGCGAGCCGCAGTTCGCAGGGGTCCATCCCGTCGGGGGCGACCGCGATGTACGTCTGCCCGGCGAAGGTCTGCTCGCCTTCGAAGGCCTTCAGCGCCGCCTTCTGCCCGGCTTCGTCACCGTCGAAGGTGAAGATCACTTCACCGCGGAAGGCGTCGTCGTCCATCATCAGCCGCCGGAGGACCTTCATGTGGTCTTCGCCGAACGCCGTCCCCGAGGACGCGACGGCCGTCGGCACCCCGGCGGCGTGCATCGCCATCACGTCGGTGTAGCCCTCGACCACGACGACCTGGTGCCGTTTCGCGATCTCGCGTTTGGCCAGGTCGAGGCCGAACATCACCTGCGACTTCTTGTAGATCGGCGATTCGGCGGTGTTCAGGTACTTCGCCGAGACGCGGTCGTCGTCGTACAGGCGCCGCGCGCCGAACCCGACGACCTCGTTGCCGACGTCGCGGATGGGCCAGAGCAGCCGCCGGTTGAACCGGTCCATCGGCCCGCGCTGGCCTTCCTTGACCAGCCCGGCGGTGAGCAGTTCCTTGACCTCGAAGCCGCGGTTGAGCAGGTGCTTGGTGAGCTTGTCCCAGCCCGCCGGCGCGTAGCCGCAGCCGAACGTCTGTGCCGCGGCCGCGTCGAAACCACGCTCGGAAAGGAAGTCACGGGCCGTGCGCGCGTCCGGCGTCAGCAACTGCTCGGCGTAGAACTCCTGTGCCGCGCGGTGCGCCTCGATCAGCCGTGCCCGGGTGCCGCGATCGCGCTGGACGCTGCCGCCGCCGCCTTCGTAGGTCAGCCGGAACCCCGCGCGGTCCGCGAGCCGCTCGACGGCCTCCACGAACGAGATCAGGTCCATCTTCTGAATGAACTTGATCACGTCCCCGCCCTCGCCGCAGCCGAAGCAGTGGAAGGTGCCGTGGGTGGGGCGCACGTTGAACGACGGGGTCTTCTCGTTGTGGAAGGGGCAAAGCCCTTTCAGGCTGCCACCTCCGGCGCTGCGGAGGGCCACGTAGTCGCCGATGACCTCGTCGATCCGGTTGCGCTCGCGCACCTCCGCGATGTCGCTCTCCCGAATCCGTCCTGCCACGCCCCCACTCTAGGCCGTGTCCGATGAGCCCGGTGCGGCACACTCGGGGAATGAGTACCGCTCTGGACGAACTCGCCGGGAACTTCGCCGCGCTGCGCCCGCATCTGGTGTCGGTCGCGTACCGGCTCACGGGCGCGCTGTCCGACGCCGAGGACGCCGTCCAGGAGTCGTGGCTGCGGCTGAGTGGTCTCGACGAGCGCCGCCGATCCGCGATCGAGGACCACAAGGGCTGGCTCACCACGGTCGTCAGCCGGATCTGCCTGGATCGGCTGCGGTCGGCGGTGGTGCGCCGCGAGCGGTACGTCGGCGAATGGCTGCCCGAACCGGTGCTCGGCCCGCTGAGCACACCGCCGTCGGAGGATCCGCTGACCATCGCCGTCCGCGACGACGGGATGCGGATGGCGGCCATGGTCGTCCTCGACCGGCTGACCCCGGAGCAGCGCGTGGCGTTCGTCCTGCACGACGCGTTCGCGGTGCCGTTCGCCGAGATCGCCGAGATCCTGGGCTGCACCACGGAGGCCGCGCGTCAGCACGGTTCACGCGGACGCCGCGCGCTCGCCGACGCCGACCCGCCACCCCGGACGGCCCTGGCCGACCAGCAGCGGATCATCGAGAAGTTCATGACCGCGATGCTCACCGGCGACATCAAGGCGGTCGCCGAGGTGCTGCACCCCGACGTCGTCCTCGTCGGCGACGGCGGCGGCAAGGCGCGCACGGCGGTGCACACGGTCTCGGGTTTCGACAAGGTCACCCGGCTGTTCCAGGGGCTCATGCGGATGTACGACCCGGCCGGGATCGAGCAGGCCCGCCCCGCGCTGGTCAACGGCGACCTCGGCCTCTACATCCCGCCGCAGCCCGCGTCGGACGGCTACCGGGCACTCGACGAGCACGTCGACGCGTTCGTCATCCGGGACGGGAAGATCGTCGCGATCTACGACGTCGCGAACCCGGACAAGCTCACCACCGCGCGCTCCCGCGTCACCCCCTGACCGCGTTCAGTCCTCTACTGGCGGTAGATGCACGGGCAAGTACCGCATCTAGAGGACTAAACGCGGGGGTGGTCAGGGCAGCGGGACCCGGCAGGCGTCGCCCGACGTGAAGCCCTGCGCGGTGATGTCGAGCGCGCTGTTCATCCGGGCCCGCATGTTCTCGAGCGCGATCTGGTAGGTCAGCTCGATGACACCCTTGCGCCCGAACTCGCGTTCCAGTGCGGCGACCTGATCGTCGGTGACGGTCACCGGGCTCGCGGTCATCGCGTCGGCGTACGCGAGCGCGAGCCGCTCCTGGCCGGTGAACGCGGATGACTTCGCGTAGTCGTCTATGTTCTTCAGCCGTTCGATGTCGAGGCCGTCGTGCAGCTGCAGCATGGTCCCGAAATCGATGCACCACGAGCAGCCGAGCCGGGTCGCGACCCGGTAGACGGCCAGCTCGCGCACGTTCGGCGGCACGCTCTTGCTCGCCTTCTCGACCAGCAGTTCGTGCAGGCCGCTCGCCTTGAACAGGCCGGGATGGTGCGCCGCGACCGCCATCGGCTCGGGCACGGCGCCGAAACGCTTCCCGGCGAACTTGTAGAACAGCTTCAGCAGGAAGCCGGCGTCGGCGGTCTTGACGGCGGGAATGCGCGGCATGGGGTCCTCCTCGTGCGGTTGCGGTCAGAGGGTGGACGAGGTGGCCCACGCGCACGTGACACGACCGGAGGTGACGTGAACCACGCCCCCGCGTTCAGTCCTCTGGTTGCGGTAGTGGCGCGTGCATCGACCGCATCCAGAGGACTAACCGCGTCAGGGGGTGATCGTCCGCACGTCCCAGACCCAGACGCCGTCGACGAACTCGGCGGGCTTCCGCAGCAGCAGGTCCACGGTGGCCCGGAAGGCGTCCTGGTGTTCGCGCGGGATCAGCACGAGCACGTCGGCGTTCCAGTACCGCAGGTCTTCCAGCGCCTGCACCCGCTGCGACTCCGTGATGGTCGCCGGGACACCGGTCTGCTTGATCTGGTCGAAGATGATCGACGTCGGCCGCTGGATGGCGCCGTAGCGGCCGCGCTTGTCGTCCGGCCCGCTCGGTCCGACGAAGTAGCCCTCCGGCATCGAGTACCCCAGCCCGGCGTCGATCTGCCAGTGCAGCGGCTCGGATTCGCCGGAACTCGGCAACGGCACGGGCACCACGGTGCCCCCTGCCGCGACGTAGGTCCGCCAGGTGCCGTCGGCGAGGAACTTCGGCGTCGGCGGCCGCTGTTTGACGACCAGTTGTGTCGGCGCCACGGGCAGCAACACGGCGATGACGACGCCGATCCACAGCAGCCGCAAGGGGAATCGCCGCTCCCCCGGCACTTCGGGCAGCTTCGACGCGGCCGTGTGGACGCGTTCGGTCGCCAGTGCCAGCAGGGCGCCGATCAGCGGGATGCAGCCCATCGCCAGCCGCGATTCCAGCAGCGACTCGAACAGCGGCAGTTCCGAAAGCAGCTTCCACGGGCCGGGGATACCGGTCTCCTCGTGCACCATGATCAGTTGCACGCCAAGGGAAAGCCAGGCCATCACGAACATCGAGATCGCCAGTGCCCGCGCGAACACCTCGCGCCACAGCCAGACGGTGATGATCACCATCAGCACGATCAGGGGCCAGCCGAAGAACGCGTTCTCCTCGGTGCGGTTCATCGACACGTCGGCCGCGGCCTGCGGCTGCCCGGCGACCGACTGCGTCGCGAACCGGGTGAACGCGGCCGTGTCGTTGCCGACGGGACCGTGTTCGATCGCCTGGTAGCTCTGCGGGCCGAAGAACTGCCACCACAGCGGGAACGCGCACAGCACCAGCGCCACGAGGACGCCGATGCCGACCCCGATCCCCAGCGGTTTCGCCATCGGCCGGAACTCGCGATGGTTCGTCGCGAAGTAGGCGACGGCGAAGATCGCGAACGCCATCGCGAAGATCAGCAGCGGCTCTTCGCCGAGGAAGATCTGGTACGCGGCCAGCAGGCCGAGGTAGATCCCGTTGCGGACCGGACGCTCACCGCGGGCGATCTTGAACACCAGCAGTGCGATGAACGGCAGCACGAACCACGCGACGAAGTTCGGATGCGCGTTGCCGTGCGAGATCATCGGCGGGGCGAAACCGATGAACGCGCCGCCGATGGCCGCGCCGACCCGGTGGGTGACCAGATGCCGCGAGAAGACCCAGTACCAGGCCGCCGCCGTGCCGGCGAGACCGCCGGTGAGCGCGATGGCCCAGGTGACCGTCGGCCCGAAGACGAGGGTCACCGGCGTCAGCGGGATGCCGAGGCCGAGCATGGCCGTGTTGGCCATCAGGTTGACGCCGAGCGGGTGGTTCTGGAAATGCGACGTGAGCGGGTTGTTCAGGTGCAGCACGTTGTCCGCGGTGACGGAGAAGAACCACTCCCACAGGTTCTGGTCCGACGCGCTGTTCCAGAGATAGCCCTTTTCGAGGTCGAGCCAGAGCCCGTTGTAGAGCAGGAACGCGAACAGCAGGAAGCCGCCCATGACGGCGGCGTCGACAGCGGTGAATCGACGGGGTCTCGTGGGAATCTCCTCGGCCTCCACGGCCGCCGCCTCAGCCTGGAAAAGACTCACTGACCATCCTCACGGCTCGACAACGCGGGCGAGAAAGTAGATCACACCCGTCGTGGCATGCCGCACGAGCAGGAGGAAGGGGCGATCGACGGCGACTTCGAGCGGTTCGTCGACCATGATCGACGTCAGCCGCATCAGCACCGCTGTCGCGGCCGCGCCTTCGAGGCCTTCCTCGTCGACGCGGAGCACGGACTGGTGGAGGACTTCGGACACTTCGAGCCGGTCGTCGTCGGCGAGCCCGGTGAGGTCGGCGCGCGCGGTGAACATGGTCCGCACGCCGAGGTCCTGGAGTCTGGCCGTCAGCGGGCTGGCGACGTCCAGATCGAGTTTCGGCAGCGACAACGACAGCGTCTTGGAGCGGGTGTTCTCCAGCAGGGTCGCCAGTTTCCCGGCGTCGAGCTCGGCGTCGTCGAGTTCGCCGTCGGGCAGCAGGACGATCGCCTCCACCCCGCCCTCGGCGCCGAGGCGGACGACCTGCCAGCCGTCCTCGTGGGTGTGGTCGAGCTGTTTTTCGAGCCACATCGTCGGCACGGTACGGGTGCCGGACGGCGCGTGGAAGTCCGCGGGCGCGGTGTTGTCACGCGAGAACGGGTTGGTCCACGCGGTTTTGAGATACAGCGCGTTGACGATGGCGGCGACGGTGTCCGGCGCGACCGTTCCCGGCTGGAGCAGTTCGGGGATCAGGTCACGGGTGGCCTCGGCGACGTCGGCGTTGATCAGCCGCCGGGCGGCCTCCGGGTCGTCCCCGAACGGCGCGCTCGCCACCTTGCCGCCCGGCCAGGTGGCCAGTTCCGCACGGAAGGAGTCTTCGAGCGGTAAGCCGTCCCAGGCCCAGAGTGTGTTCGCGACCGCGAGTTCAGGGCCGTCGTCGAGCAGTGACGAGGCCTTGCCCAGCAGGTCGGCGAGCTCTTCCGGGTCACCGAGGAGCTCGATCAGCTCGTCTCTGGTCTTCCCCCTGGCGGCCTGGGTCACCAGGCCGAGCGCGCTCGCGATCGAGTACGGCGAGAAGCACGCGTTCTCCGCGCGGCTCGCCAGCACCCCATAGAGGTCCAGACCAAACCGGAGGTGGCTTTCGACGGCGCCCATGCCGCAGACCGTACCGTGGACGGGCCGGTCCGTCTCCTGTCGATGAACTCCCCCTTCCCCTCAGCCGTGCCGTCCGGTGTGCCAGGCGTGCCACGCGTAGGCCTGCGCGTCGGTGAGCGACGCCACCTGATCGACGACCACGCGCAGGCGGGCCGCGTCGTCCGGGGCCGCTTCCCAGGCGGGCAGGAACAGGCCGTCCAGCGCTTCCGGAGCACGGCGGCACAGCGCCTCGACCAGCTCGGCGACGCTCTGGCGCTGGCCGTCCTGCATCGCCAGCCGCCGCCTGTCGCTCATCACGTACCGCAGCGCGAGCGCCTTGAACAACGCGACCTCGGCCGCGACCTGCTCCGGGACGACCAGCTGCGCGGCGTACCGGCTCAGCGGACCCTCGCCGTGCACCGCCCGCGTCGCGCCGACGACCGCCGTCGCGAACCGGCCGACCAGTTCGCTCGTCAGCCGCTTCAAGGCGACCTGCGCCTTGAGTGATCCGTCGAGCCCCGGCCGGATGAGTTCGGCGACCACGGGCAAATCGAGGAGTTCCTTGGCCGCACCCTCCAAAGTGGACTGCGACTGATCGGAAAATCGCCGCGCCGCCTCGGCCACCGCCGCGCGTTCCTCGGAATCGGCCAAGACCTGCAACGAGATCCGGCCGGCCAGTACCCCGTCCTCGACGTCGTGCACCGAGTACGCGACGTCATCGGACCAGTCCATGATCTGCGCTTCGAGACACGTACGCCGCTCCGGCGCCCCTTCGCGGACCCAGGCGAACACCTCGGCGTCATCGGCGTAGACGCCGTACTTCGGATTGCCCTCTCCTCGCTGCCAGGGGTACTTCGTGGAGGCGTCGAGGCACGCGCGGGTGAGGTTGAGCCCGCCGACGACCCCGCCTTCGAGCAGGATCTTGGGCTCCAGCCTGGTCAGGATCCGCAGTGTCTGCGCGTTGCCCTCGAACCCGCCGCACGGCCGCGCGACGTCGTTCAGCGCGCGCTCGCCGTTGTGCCCGAACGGCGGATGCCCGATGTCGTGCGCGAGCCCGGCGGTGTCCACCAGATCCGGATCGGCGCCCAGTTCGTCCGCGATCCCCCTGCCGATCTGCGCGACCTCCAGCGAATGCGTCAGCCGGGTGCGCGGCACGCCGCTGACCTCGGCACCTTCACCCGGCCCGACCACCTGCGTCTTGCCTGCCAGCCGCCGCAGGGCGGCCGAGTGCAGGACGCGCGCGCGATCACGGGCGAAGGCACTCCGCCCGTCCTCGGCGCCCTCCAGCGCCGCGCCCTTGGGCCGCTCGGGCAGCAGGCGCGCCCTGTCGGCCCTGGTGTAGGTGTCGCTCACCAGGCCAGCTTAAGCGCGACCACCGACACTTACCGGGAGCGGCCTAGACCTCGCCGGTACCGAACAAAGCGTCGGCCGGGGACTTCGTGAGCCGGTAGTACAGCAGCGCGCCGGTCTCGCGGACGATGTAGTGCGCCTGCGTCTCCCGGGTCTGCACGATCGGGCCTCGGTGGGTGGGCGACGTCCAGGCGTCCAGCCCGAAGTCGTCGGCCATGGTCCGGGCGCGGAAGGAATGCCACGGATCGCTGACCAGCACGGCGGTCTTCCAGCCCCGCTTCTGTACCTGCTCCGCGACCGCCTTCAGGCTCCGCAGGGTGTCGCTGCCCTCGCCGACCGGGAGGGTCGCCGACGCGGGAACACCGCGTTTGCGCAACCACAGCGCGCCCGCCTGGCCCTCGGTGAAGTTGTCGTCGGCGCGTTTGCCTCCCGCGGTGACGATCGTCTTGGCGACGCCTTGGTCGTAGAGCGTCTTCGCCTTGGCCAGCCGCGACTCGAAGACCTCCGACGGCCTGCCGTTGTACTGGGCGGCGCCGAGCACCACGATGACGTCGGCCTGGTCGCGCACGTCGTCCCGCGCGACCTGCCAGACGCGGAACGCCGTCCCGCCGATCACCGCGGTGACGACCAGCAGCACACCCGCCACGAGCCGGCGCACCCGGTTCGCGAGGGTGGGCGAGGTCGGTTCGGCGGTACTCACGGGCGTGATTCTCGCAGAGCCGGGTGTCGGTCTCAGAGCCAGCCGTGGTCTTCCGCGAGCCGCACCGCTTCGGCCCGGGTCCGCGCCCCGGTCTTGCCGATCGCGGCCGAAAGATGGTTGCGGACGGTGCCTTCGGAAAGGTGCAGCGCACGGGCGATGTCGGCCACCGTGCTGCCGTCCTTCGCCGCTTCGAGGACGTCGTGCTCGCGGCCGGTGAGCGGGCTCGCACCGGTGGCGAGGGATTCGGCGGCGAGCGCGGGATCGACCACCCGGAGTCCACTGTGGACTCTCCGGACCGCGTCGACGAGCTGCTCCGGCGGCGCGTCCTTGACCACGAATCCCGCCGCGCCGGCCGCCATCGCCCGCGCGAGGTAACCGGGCCTGCCGAAGGTGGTGCAGATGATGATCCGGCACGACGGCAGCGCGCCGTGCAGTTCGGCGGCGGCTTCGAGGCCGTCCTTGCCCGGCATCTGGACGTCGAGCAGGGCGACGTCCGGGCCGGTCTCCTTGGCGGTGGCGAGGACTTCGTCGCCCGACCCGATCTGGGCGACCACCTCGATGTCGGTTTCGAGACCGAGCACCGTGGCCAGTGCGCCGCGCACCATCGCCTGGTCGTCGGCGAGCAGGACCCGGATCACGCGCAGCCTCCAGCGGGTTCGGCGAGCGGCGCACGCGGGTCGCTCCGCACGGTGTTCTCCGGTACGTCCGCCCGGACGAGCCATCCTCCCCCATCCGGCGCGGTGGCGGTCAAGGTCCCGCCGACCGCGGCCAGTCGTTCGGTGAGCCCGCGCAGCCCGTTCCCGGACACCGTCTCCCCGCCCTGGCCGTCGTCTTCGATCTCCAGCCAGGTCTTGCCGAAGCGGACCTTCACCCGCTTCGCCGCGGAATGCCGGAGGACGTTGGTGACCGCTTCCCGCAGCACGTAACCGAAGGTCCGTTGCAGGGCGGGATCGACGTTGTCCACCGCGTGCGGCAGGTCGGCGTCGATCTCGGCCGCCCGCAACGCCGCCCGCGCCCCGACGAGTTCCGCCGAAAGCGACACCTCGCGGTACTCGGACACGGTGGCGCGGATGTCCGAGAGCGCGCTGCGGCTCAGCCCTTCGACCTCGCGGATCTCCTGGATCGCGCGGGCGTCGTCCTTGCCGCTCTCCAGCATCCGGCGGGCCAGCCCGGCCTTCACCGTGATGGTGGTGAGGCTGTGGCCGAGGATGTCGTGCAGGTCCCGCGCCAGGCGTTCGCGTTCCCCCGCCACCGCGAGCGTCGCGATCTCCTGGTTCGCCGCCTCCAGTTTCCGCACCGCGCGGACCAGGTTCGCCATGAAGAACATCGCCGCCGTGATGGAAACGACCGCCACCAGATCGCCGAAGTCCTCTTTCCCGACCAGCAACTGGACACCCAGCACCAGCAGCAGCGCCCCGCCGTCGAGGATCAGGGCCCAGGCGGGCGGCAGGGTGAAGGCCAGCACCGCCGTCGCGTAGATCAGGACATACGGGTTGTTCTCGGACAGGAAGGTCAGGGCGAGCCCGATCAGCAGCATCAGCGCCGAGAAGGCGTACGTCGTCCGACGGCGGGAAGGCCGCAGGATCAGGGGGAACGACACGTAGCAGGCGGCGTAGGCGAGCAGGAGGGCGACGATCAGCAGGTTCCGCCCGGTGTCGCCGGAGGTGAACAGGTTGTGCCCGGCCGGGATGAGCAGCGGCAGGACGAACGTGATGCCGACCACGACCCACCGCGCCGGCCGGGGTCCCCGGCCGGTCCGCGGCGGCATGTCCGACCACCAGTTCTCGCGGGTGTCCAGACCCGTCTTCACCCTGCCCGGGTAGTCGTCCACTGGTTCACCCTTCTCAGACCCGCGCACTGTCCTTACGGTAACGCCTGATTACCAGCACCCCGAGCACCGCCGTCCACGCCGCGAGCACACCGACCGCCGCCGGGAAGCTCACCGTGAGATGGTCGGTGACGACCGGGCGGACCAGCTGGATCAGCCAGTACGTCGGCGTCACCTGGGCGACATCGGCCATCCACGACGGCATCCCGTCGATCGGGATCCACAGCCCGCCGAGGAAACCCATGCCCATCATGACGATCATGTTCATCGGCTGCATCGACTCCGGCGTGCCGAACTGGCCGAGCAACAGGCCGAGGAGTACCAGCGGGATCGCGCCGAGCCAGATGCCGAGCACCAGCCGCAGCCAGCCGGCGACGTCGAGTTGGACGCCCTGGAACAGGACTCCGACCAGCGGGACGACGAGCAGCGACGGAAGCGCGACGAGCATCGCCGAGAGGGCCTTGCCGCCGAGGTAGCCGGTGCCGGTCAGCGGGGTCAGCCGCAGCTGCCGTTGCCAGCCCGAGGAGCGTTCGATGGCCAGTTTCGCGCCGCTCGTCATCGCGGCGGAGAAGGTGCCGAAGGCCATCATGTTGACCATGATCACGCCGGAGATGTTCACGTTGCCGGAGCCGAAGACGTTGGCCTGCAACAGGAACATCAGTACCGGGAAGGCGATCGCGAAGAGCACGAACCGCGTCGAACGGAAGGTGCGGACGATCTCGATCTTGAGAAAGGTCGGGTTCATCGGACGGGTTCCTCGGTGTTGTCGGTCGTCAGGGACAGGAAGGCGCCTTCGAGGCCGACGGCGCTGATCTCGATGTCGTGCGCTTCGGGCACTTCGGTCATCAGCGCGCGGAGCGTGGTGTCGGAATCGGAACTGGAGATCGCGACGCGGTCGCCGCGGAATTCGAAACCGGTGATCGCGGGCAGCCCCGCGATCACCGGCTCCGCCGTCGCGGGCACCACCGCGCGGACCGTGCGTCCCCCTGCCAGCGCACGGACCTGCGCGACCGAACCGTCCGCGACCACCCGCCCCGACCGCATCAGCACGACACGGTCGGCGAACTCCTCGGCCTCTTCGAGATAGTGGGTCGCGAACAGGACCGTGCGACCGGAGTTCGTGTACTCGTACATGGACTTCCAGAACTCGCGGCGCGTCCCGACGTCCATCGCGGCGGTCGGCTCGTCGAGGATCAGCAGGTCCGGGTCGCTCACCAGCGCGACCGCGAACCGCACGCGCTGCTTCTGGCCGCCGGAAAGCCTGGTGGCACGCCGGTTCGCGATGTCCTCGATCCCGGCACGGCGCAACGCCTCGCGTACGGGCATCGGCTTGCGGTGCAGCGCCGCGACCATACCGACCGTCTCGACGACGGTGAGATCCTCGACGAGCGCGCCGCCCTGCAGCATCGCGCCGATCATCCCGTCGCCGACCGCGTCACCCGGCTCGCGTCCGAAGACGGTCACGGTGCCGCTGTCGGGTTTCGTGAGCCCGAGGATCATGTCGACCGTGGTGGACTTGCCGGCGCCGTTGGGGCCGAGCAACGCGACCACCTCGCCCGGCGCGATCGTGAGGTCGAGACCGTCGACGGCGTGGACGTCGCCGTAATGCTTACGCAGGCCGGAAAGCCTGACCGCCGCCCCGGCGGTGATGTCTTGTTCTCGCATGCCCAGAGCTTGTCGCGACGGGGCACTCTTGCCGTGGGCCGCGCGTCACGACCTGAGGGTGACAGTTGTCAGGGGTGGGTGGGCCGCCGCGCCGTGCCCACCGCACTGCCACTCGCGAAGGGCCCGGGCCGACACTGGTCGAGGTGGTCGTGAGTGGCAAGTGTCGTTCTAACACCACTTACCACTCACGACCACCCGGAGGGGCGTCAGCAGCCGATCAGGCGGCTCGCCAGGTAGGCCTCGAGCTTGTCGATCGCGACCCGCTCCTGCGCCATGGTGTCGCGCTCGCGCACGGTCACCGCGAGGTCGTCCAGCGTGTCGAAGTCGACGGTGACGCAGAACGGCGTCCCGATCTCTTCCTGGCGCCGGTACCGCTTACCGATCGAACCGGCGTCGTCGAAGTCGACGTTCCAGTGCTTCCGCAGCGTCGCCGCGACGTCGCGTGCCTTCGGCGTGAGATCGGCGTTGCGGGACAACGGAAGCACGGCGACCTTGTACGGCGCGAGCCGGTAGTCCAGCTTCAGCACGGCGCGTTTGTCGACGCCGCCCTTGGCGTTGGGGACCTCGTCCTCGTGGTACGCGTCGACCAGGAATGCCATCATCGACCGGCCGACACCGGCGGCGGGTTCGATGACGAACGGGCGGAACCGCTGCTTCGAAGCCTGGTCGAAGAACGACAGGTCGACGCCGGAGTGGTTCGAGTGCGTCGTCAGGTCGTAGTCGGTGCGGTTCGCGATGCCCTCGAGCTCGCCCCATTCCTGGCCCGCGTTGAACGCGAACCGGTACTCGATGTCGACGGTGCGCTTCGAGTAGTGGGAGAGTTTTTCCTTCGGGTGCTCGTAAAGACGCAGGTTCTCCGGCTTGATGCCGAGGTCCTTGTACCAGTCGGTGCGCGCGTCGATCCAGTACTGGTGCCAGGTCTCGTCCTCGCCCGGCTCGACGAAGAACTCCATCTCCATCTGCTCGAACTCGCGCGTGCGGAAGATGAAGTTGCCCGGCGTGATCTCGTTGCGGAACGACTTGCCGATCTGGCCGATGCCGAACGGCGGCTTCTTCCGCGCGGTGGTCTGCACGTTGAGGAAGTTGATGAAGATGCCCTGCGCGGTCTCCGGACGGAGGTAGTGCACGCCCTCCTCGGACTCGACCGGGCCGAGGTAGGTCTTCAGCATCATGTTGAAGTCACGCGGCGCGGTGTACTCGCCCCGATTGCCGCAGTTCGGGCACGGGACCTCGGACAGGTCGTCCTCCGAGGTCTCCTTGCCCGTACGCGCGGCGAAGTCCTCGGCGAGCTGATCGGCGCGGAAACGCTTGTGACAGGAGAGACATTCGATCAGCGGGTCGGTGAAGACGTCGAGGTGACCCGACGCGCTCCAGACCTGGCGCGGCAGGATGACCGAGGAGTCGAGGCCGACGACGTCGTCCCGGCTCTGCACGACGGTCTTCCACCACTGGCGCTTGATGTTGTCCTTGAGTTCGACACCGAGGGGCCCGTAGTCCCACGCCGACTTGGTACCGCCGTAGATCTCTCCACACGGGAAAACGAAGCCTCGACGCTTACACAGGCTGACGACGGTCTCAATGGTGTTGGCGGGCACTCCACGCTCCGAAGCATGCGGGGACGGGTATCGGACTAGAACGACAAGACTAACCGCCCGTCCCCGCACCACCTCCGGCGAGGTTGGAACGGGTCAGGGGCGGCTGACCAAGGACGCGGTGACGACGCGGTTGTCCTCGTAACCGTCGGTCCCGCCGACGTACTCGCCACCACAGGTGACCAGCACCAGCCGGTGCGGACCGTCCGGCCCGAACAGTTTCTCCGCCTGTTCGGCCAGCTTCGTCTTGTGCACGGTGACGATCTCGCCGATCTTGTAGACCCACTTGCCGCCGTCGGTGTCGACGAGACTGACCTCCTGGCCGGTCTTGAGCCGCCACAGTTCGTCGAACGGGCCTTTCTTGCCCTTCCAGTTCACATGCCCGGAAAGCAGGGAGGCGCCCTGCTCGGCACCCAGTTTCGCGCCCCACCAGGTGGCTTCGTCGAGTCCCTCGGGGATGGGGAGGGTCCCGTCGGCGGTCAGTTCCTTGCGGATCAGCTTCGCCGTGCCGCCGCCGGGCAGTTTGACCGTGCCGGGCGACTGGCCCGTGTCGGCGGGCACCGCGGGGACCTCTGTTGCCGCCGCCGACGAGTTCGCCTGGCCCTGGGCGGCGACGACCGGATCACTCTTTCCGGTGAACACGAGCACCGCGACCACGGCCGCCACCACGAAGACTCCCGCGCATGCGAGGATCCATCCCAGCTTGGAGCGCTTCTTCGGCTGCTCCCCACTCGTCGCACCGTCGTCGAACTGTCCCACCATCGGGTATTACTCCTTGCTCGCTTCACGCCGCCGGAACGGCCGGTGTCGGTAGACACGCGATGCGAGCTCACCCGGGTTGCACCCACTTCCCGCGTTTGGTCCTCTGATCGCGGTCCTTGCGCGGGCAACTACCGCAACCAGAGGACCAAACGCGGGGCGGGGTCAGGCGGGAGGGCCCGAGACGGGGGTCGCGACGACGACCCGGTTGTCCCGGTAGCCGTCGGTCCCGCCGAGGTAGTCGCCGCCGCAGGTGACCAGCACCAGCCGATGCGGCCCGTGCTGGGCGAACAGCTTCGCCGCCCGCGCGGGCAGGTCGTGCTTATGCACGGTGACGACTTCGCGCACGCGGTAGATCCAGATCCCGCCCGCCGCGTCGCTGACGGTCACTTCCTGGCCTTCCCGCATCCGCCACAGCTCGTCGAACGGCCCTGGGGCACCGGCCCAGTTCACGTGGCCCGAGATCAGCGCGGTCCCGGATTCGGCGCCGAGCCGCGCGCCCCACCACGCCGCGTCCCGGAGACCGCGCGGGATCGGGAGGACGCCGTCGGCGTTGACCTCCGAGCGGACGAGCTTCGCCAGCCCGCCTTCGGGCAGGCGGATGGTTCCGGGCCGTTGCCCGCGCGTCGCACTGTCGGCGGGCAGCGCCAAGGGCGCGCCGTCCTCCCCCGGTATGACGGCGGGTTCGGCGTACGACACCGACGGTTCGGGCGGTACCCAGGTCAGCACGATCACGCCCGCGGCGATGGCGAGCGCGGACACGACGGCGGAGACTCCCGCCAGCCAGTCCCGCACGGGAACGGCTACCTGTCCCGCATCGGGACGGCTTTGCGACGGCGGTGGAGCAGCAGGGCCGCGACGCCGATCACGATGCCTGCCCCCAGCAGCCCGAGCCCGACCACGGTGCGGGTCGAGTCGGCGGTCTGCGGCGGGATCCCGCCCGCGGGCACGGTCCCCGGGACGGCGGGCTGCTCGGGTGCCGCACCCGGTCCGGTGCCGCCCGCGGGCTTCGCCACGAAGTTCTTCGGGATCGAGCAGCTCACCCCGCCGAGCACGATCGACGTGCGGGCCTCGCGCAGCTCCTTGCCCGCCGCGTCACGCACGTGCGTGACGATCTCCAGTTTCCAGCCGGCGGCCGCGGTGACGTCGCCGTTGCGCCAGCCGTCCTGCCGGATGAGCTGGTCGAAGGCGGTCACCCGGGACACGGTCAGATCGGAGCTGGTCTTGTCCTTGCCGACGTTCTCGTTCTGGACGCTCGACGGGGGGCCGAGCTTGAGGCCCTTGACCTCGACACCCGAAGCGCCGGACTGCTTGAGCGCGCCGTTCTCGTCGCGCACCCAGATCTTGCCCACGCTCGTCGACGACGTCGGTTTGCCCGGCGAGGAGCAGTCCACCGCGCTCTTCGCGCCTTCCAGCACCAGCACGGTGTTGTCGGCGGGTTTCGCGCCGCCGCGCCCGTTGTCGATCAGGGCGTAGTTGCTCTCCGCGACCGCTGTCGGGACGGTGGTCTGCTGCAGCGCGGCGACCACGTTGTGATCGCGGCTGGCGACGCCGCCCGGATACGGATTCGTGGCCGCGCCGTAGCGGCCCAGGTTGACGTCCCAGTTGCCGCCGAACGTCTTCCGCTCGCCCTCGTCACGGGGGACCATGGTGCGATCCGGGGAGAGTTTCGACTGGCCCGGGGTCAGTGGCGAACGCTGGGTCTCGGTGATCAGCGAACCCGAGTTCCCGATGCGGACCGAAGCCACGTTCGCGAACGACACGGGCCCGGTCTTCTCGTTGACGGCCTGCGTCGTCTGCGCCGAGGCGAGCCCCGGAATCGACACCAAAGCCGCGGCCGCCGTCGCGGCGGCCAGCTTCGTCACGAAACGAGTCATGTCTCCCCACTGCCTCTCCGTGCTCTCCGAGCGCGGTCGTCAGCGTACGAGAAGCGACGAAACGCCCCGCGCCAACCTTGCACCGTCAGCGACCACATGCGAAGTGGAACGGTCATTTCTTTGCGAAGTCACCCGAACGGAGCAGTAACGTCACCGCCGAGTGGTCGCCCGGTCGGCGAACAGACCACCTGGGGCGGGAACACTAAGATGGAGCCGACTGTTACTGGCAATGACTTCGGAAATCATGATGGACATGGAGGCGGCGATGGCTACGGTGACCCCGGACTCAGCCGCCCCTGGCTTCACGGAGGACCCCGGGCCGCATTCGACGGCCCGTCCCCCCGCCGAACCCGCGGTGTCGGCCTCGGCCGGCGTCCTCACCGACGCCGGTGACCTGCTCCGGGCGCTCGCCGCTCCCGTGCGGATCGCCATCGTGCTGCAGCTGCGCAGCGCCGACCGGTGCGTGCACGAACTGGTAGACACCCTCGACGTCGCGCAGCCGCTGATCAGCCAGCACCTGCGGGTGCTGAAGACGGCGGGTGTCGTACAGGGTGAGCGACGCGGCCGTGAGGTGGTGTACCGGCTGGTCGACGATCACCTTGCGCATATCGTGGTGGATGCCGTAGCCCACGTTCAGGAGGGGAAGTGAGCATGAGTCCCACGACAGCCACCAGTTCCGCGCCGGTGCCGGGACGCCGGTCGACGAAACAGCGGGCCGCCGTGGTCGATCTGCTCAAGGAGATCGACGACTTCCGTTCCGCCCAGGAACTGCACGACGAGCTGCGCAAACGCGGCGACGGGATCGGGCTCACCACGGTGTACCGGACACTGCAGTCGCTGTCGGAGGCGGGCGAGATCGACGTCCTGCGCACCGACACCGGCGAGGCCATCTACCGGCGCTGCTCGTCGCATCACCACCATCACCTGGTGTGCCGCCTGTGCGGCAGCACCGTCGAGGTGGAGGGCCCCGCCGTCGAGCGGTGGGCCGAGAAGATCGCCTCGGAGCACGGGTTCTCCGACATCAGTCACACCGTGGAGATCGTCGGGACCTGCGCGAACCACTGACCCCCTCCGGTCAGTACTCGTAGGGGTCCTTCGGCGCCGCGACCTGCCGCACCGTGGTGAGCGTGAAGTCCGGCATGTAGCTGTTCTCCCGCATGGCCGTCCCCGGGACGACCACGCCGGTGACCTCCAGCCAGGTGTCGTTGGCGAACCCCGACACGCCCTCCCCCACCAGCCGTACGGTGATCGGGAAGGCGTCGGCCGCGCAGCAGCCGATGACCATTCGGGCCAGCATCGTGGCGCCCTCGTCGTGCACGACGAAGCCGGACAGCTTCACCGTGCGCCCGTTCAGCGTCCCGCTCTTGTCCCAGCCTGCCCGGCT
This sequence comes from Amycolatopsis sp. cmx-4-19, assembly GCA_049998115.1. Classification (GTDB taxonomy): domain Bacteria; phylum Actinomycetota; class Actinomycetes; order Mycobacteriales; family Pseudonocardiaceae; genus Amycolatopsis. The sequence goes on from JAEBEO010000003.1 coordinate 148,078, forward strand.
GACGAATTCGTTGACCTCCAGCGGCACCACGTCCCCGGCGGGCAGGGGCGGGAAGGCAGCGGAGTTGCTCGCCGAGGCGCTCTGCGGTGCCCTGGCCTCGGTGCGGGTCACCGAGTCGGCGCCCAGCGCGGGCGGCGCGACGAGGAAGACGGCCAGCACCGGCACCATCAGCAGCCACGCCGAACGCGTGTCGTGTTCGTGCGTGTGGATGTCCGAGGCCGCGGCGGCTCGCGCGGCCAGCAGGTCGCGGACGATCGCGACGGCGCCCAGCGCGACCATCACCGCACCACCGGCGATGATCCACGGCTGCTGCGCGGGTTTGACGTAGCGCAGGTAATCGCCGTTGACGGTGATCTTCAGCAGCGCCCCGCCCAGCAGGATCAGCAGGATGTTCTGTGTCTCGCGCTTCACGCGCCACCTCCGAGGATGAGCACGCCCGAGACGACGGCGCAGGACAGCGCGACGACGAACGTCACCGGCGCGAACCGCAGCGCGAACGACTTGCCGAAAGTGCCGGTCTGCAGGGCGAACAGCTTGACGTCGATGGCCGGGCCCACCACGAGGAACACCAGTTTCGGCAGCAGCGGCATCGCGGTCAGCGACGCGGCGACGAAGGCGTCGGCCTCGCTGCACAGGGCCAGCACGACGGCGAGCACGGCCATCACCAGCACCCCGAGCACGATCTGCTCCCCCAGCACGCCGAACCAGCTGGCGGGCACGAGCACGTTCATCGCGGCCGCGATCATCGCGCCGAGCACGAGGAAACCACCGGCTTCGACCAGGTCACCGCGCGCTGTCTCGGCGAAGGTCCTCCAGCGTGAACCGTGCTGGACCTCGGGAAGACGCCGCCGCGCGCGCTCCGCGATCCAGTCGAGTCTGCCCCATTTCGCCCACAGCCAGCCCATCACCATCGCGGTGGCGAGCGAACCGGCGAACCGCGCGAACACCATCTCCGGGTTCCCGGGGAACGCGACGGCCGTGGCGACCAGCACCACCGGGTTCACCGCGGGCGCGGCCAGCAGGAACGTCAGCGCGGCGGCGGGCGCGACGCCCTGGCCGATCAGCCGTCGCGCCACGGGCACCGAGGCGCATTCACACCCCGGCAGGGCGACCCCGGCCAGCCCCGCGACCCCGACGGCCGCGCCCGCTCGGCGAGGGAGCACCTTCTCCAGCACCCGCGCGGGGACGAACGCCGCGATCGCGCCGCTGATCAGCACCCCGAGCACCAGGAACGGCAGCGCCTGTACGCAGACGGCGACGAAGACCGTCGAGCCGGTCCGCAGCGCGGGCACGTCGAACACCTGCTGGAGCCAGCTCTGCCCGAGGATCGCGACCAGCAGGATCGCGCAGAGCACCTCGATCGAGGTGATCTTGAAGCGCCGGGCAGGCTTCTTCTCCGGGGCGCTCCTGGAAATGGTTTCCATACCCGGAATGATGCCAGGTGACGCTGGTGCGGGGGAGGTCAGTCCCCGGGCGTGGTGCCGAGCAGGTCGGTGCGCAGCTGCGAAGCGGTCGAAACGACCAGCATGAGCAGCGTCCCGAGCGGCGAGGGTTCCATTCCCTCGGCCGGGAACGCGTACCTCAGCGTGATGTCGATGCCCTTTTCCGAGCGCACGACGCCGAGCGTCCCGAACAGGCCCTGCCCGGCGCGTTCCGCCGCCGAGGCCGCGATCGCCGGGTCGTCCGGCAGGTCCCAGGCGACGACGCAGGTCAGGCTCAGCACGGTCAGCCCCTCGGCCAGGCGGGTCGCCTGGATGACACAGGGGACGTCCGCGTGGGAGAAGGTCAGTGCGCCGTCGTCGTCGACGTGGACTTCGAGATAGCGTTCGAGGGCTTCTCGTGCGGAGGTCAGCAAGGCCGCCGTGTCCGCTGCTTCGGTGGTCATGCGGTCCCTTCAGAAGCCTTGTCGATGGCGCCGCCGAAGCGCCTGTCCCGTTTCGCGAACTCGAGGCACGCCCGCCACAGGTGGGTGCGGTCGAAGTCGGGGAAGAGCGTGTCCTGGTAGACCATCTCGGCGTAGGCGGACTGCCAGAGCAGGAAGTTCGACGTCCGCTGCTCCCCCGACGGCCGCAGGAACAGGTCCACGTCCGGCATGTCGGGCTGGTACAGGTACTTCTCGATGGTCTTCTCGGTGACCTTGTCCGGGTTGAGTTTCCCGTCGGCCACGTCCTGGGCGATCCGGCGCATCGCGTCGGCCAGTTCGGCACGGCCGCCGTAGTTGACACACATGGTCATGTTCAGCGCCGTGTTGTCCTTGGTCTTCTCCTCGGCGACCTGCAGTTCCTTGATGACGCTCGCCCACAGCTTCGGGCGGCGGCCCGCCCAGCGGATGCGGACGCCGATCGAACCGAGGTAGTCGACCTGGCGGCGGATGGTGTCGCGGTTGAAGCCCATCAGGAAACGGACCTCTTCCGGGCTCCGCTTCCAGTTCTCGGTGGAGAACGCGTACACCGAAAGCCATTTGACGCCCAGCTCCACGGCACCGCTGGCGACGTCGATCATCACCGCTTCACCGCGTTTGTGGCCCTCGATGCGCGGCAGGCCGCGCTGGTTGGCCCAGCGGCCGTTGCCGTCCATCACCAGCGCCACATGCTTCGGGAGCAGTTCCCGGGGGATCTCCGGCGGCCGGGCACCGGACGGGTGCGGCTCCGGCGCGCGAAGTTCGAATTGTGACGCTTTGTTCTCGCGTCCCCTGCGCAGCACCTGCGAGCCTCCTGATCGAGTGAACCTGTGCCTGCGACCCTACTGCGCCGGGGTGGTCGTCTCCCGCGCACGCCTCTCCACCAGCGGCAGTGACCGCAGCTGACGCTCCAGATGCCACTGCAGATGGGCCGCGACCAGGCCGGACGCGTCCCGTCTCGGCACCGGCTGCGAAGCCTCGGCCACCGTCCACTCGCCGTGCAGGAGTGCCGCGAGCAGCGTCAGGACCTCGTGCGAGGGGTGCACGCAGCCGGGGACGCGGCAGTCGGGGCACATCGAACCGCCCGCGGACACGCTGAACGCCTTGTGCGGCCCCGGCAGGCCGCAGCGGGCGCATTCGGTGATCGCCGGCGCCCAGCCCGCGTAGGCCATGGCACGCAGGAAGAAGGCGTCGAGGACGAGGGAACTGTCGCGTTCGCCGCCCGCCAGCGCGCGCAGCGCCCCGACGACGAGCATGTACAGCTTGAGTACGGGCTCGCCCTCTTCGGCGGACAGCCGGTCCGCCGTCTCGGCGATGGCGCTCGCGGCCGTGTAGCGCTGGTAGTCCGCCACCAGCGGCAGCGCGAAGGCGTCGACCGTCTCGACCTGGGTGATCACGTCGAGGGAACGGCCGGTGTAGAACTGGACGTCGACGTGCCCGAACGGCTCCAGCCGGGCCCCGAAGCGCGACGACGTCCGACGCACGCCTTTCGCGACCGCACGGACCTTGCCGTGCCGCCGCGTGAGCAGGGTGACGATCCGGTCGGCCTCACCCAGCTTGTGCGTCCGCAACACCACCCCGGTGTCGCGATAGAGGTTCACCACCCCGACATCGTCCCACCTGGGACCGACATCGGGGCGGTGCGCCCCGAAATCAGCAGTAGCTGCCGTAGCAGGAGCTGTAGGTGGTCGCCGACGCCGCGAGGATGACGGCGAAGACGATCCAGACGATCGTGAGCAGGCAGCCGATGCCACCGATGATGGTGGCGATCAGGCAGAGCGTCTTCGTCGACTTCGACGCCTGCTCCGCCATCATGTAGTTGCCCTGCATCTTGTAGGTGTTGACCTCGTTGGACTTCATGATCGCGAAGATCGCGATGATCCAGAAGAGGAAGATGCAGCCGATCGCCCAGCCCTTGTAGTCCTTGATGGCGTTGATGTCGCCGCCACCACCCGGCGGCATACCGCCGTAAGCGGGCTGGCCGTACGGGGCCGGCTGACCGTAGGGGGCGGGCATGCCGCCGGACGGGGGACCATAGCCGGGCTGAGGCTGCTGGCCGTAGGGCTGCTGCTGGCCGTAAGGGTTGGTCATCGAAGTCTTCCTCGTTGTTCTTGTCTTGCGGCGACGGCTAGAACGCGGTCGCGACGGCCAGGATGATCCAGAGGATGGAGAAGAGGCAGCCGACGCCGCCGATGATCGAGGCGATCATGCACATGGTCTTCGTCGACTTCGACGCGTCCATGGCGGCGGCGTAGTTGCCCTGCATCTTGTAGGTGTTGACCTCGTTGGACTTCATGATCGCGAAGATCGCGACGATCCAGCAGAGGAAGATGCAGCCGATCGCCCAGCCCTTGTAGTCGGGGATCGAGTTGATGTCGCCGCCACCGGGCATGCCCGGCCCACCGCCACCGTAGGGCGAAGGCTGGCCATACGGCGCGGGCTGGCCGTACGGGGCCGGCTGGCCGTAGGGCATCGGGTTGGCTCCCGACGGCTGGCCGTACGGCGAAGGCGTGGCGCCGGACGGCGGACCGTATCCGGGCTGAGGCTGCTGGCCATAGGGCTGCTGCTGGCCGTAGCCGGGCTGCTGGCCGTACGGGTTCGTCATCGGTTCCCCACTTTTGTCGTGCTTTCCGGCGGGTGGATCCCGCCGGTCCGGTGCTACTGCTGCTGGTTCGGCCCATTCGCACCGGGCAGCCGCTGCCTCGGCTGGTCCGGTGTGATCTTCTGCGTCGGCTCGGCTTCGTCGAACCCGGACGGCGCCTGCCGGGGCGAGCCGGGGCGAAGCACCTGTGTCGGCTCGGCCTCGCCGAAGCCCGGTTCGGTCCGGGACTCCGTCGGCGGCACGGCGGTTCCCTGCGGCTGCTGCCCGAACGGGCTCGGCTGGGGCTGCTGGGGCGCCTGCCTGCCGAACGGCTGCGGCTGCCCGAAGGGTGACTGCGGCTGCTGCCCGAACTGGCCTGGCTGCGGCTGCGCGCCGAAAGGCTGCTGCGGCGGCGCGGGGAAGCCCGCGGACTGGCCGAACGGCGCGGCAGCGGGGACGGCGTCATCCGGGACCACGACGGTACCGAGGATCTTGTCCGCGAACGTCTGGTTCTTGTCGTCCCACAACGGCCAGAGGTAGCCGAGGCCGAAGACCCAGCCGTCGAGGTTGTGGCACAGGTCGCGGACGAAGGCCATCAGCGGGCCGATGGGCTGCCCGTCGGCCTCGCGGACGAGTTTGATCTTCAGGATCTTCTTGCCGAGCGACTGGCCGGTGTTCCCCATCCGGATCCACCGGTTGTAGAGCGTCCAGCCGAACGCCGCGACGTAGCCGATCCCGGCGATGATGCCGCCGATGACCGAGGACACGTTCGTGGCGATGACGACACCGATGATCGGGAGTACGACGATCGGACCGAAGTCGATGAGGGTCGCCCCGGCCCGCAGGCCCCAGTGGGCGTAGTCCCGCCGAGGGCCGGGCGGCTGTCCGAACGGTGCCTGCGGCGTGCCGAAGGGCGAGGGCTGCGGCTGCTGTCCGAAGGGTTGCTGCGCCTGGGGTTGCTGACCGAACGGGGACTGCCCGCCCGGCTGCCCGAACGGCGAGGACTGCGGCTGGCCGAACGGTGAGGGCTGGTCACCGGCGGGAGACTGCGGGGGCTGCTGACCGAACGGCGAGGGCGGTTGCCCCGGCTGCTGTCCCGGCGGCTGCTGGCCGTAGGGAGTGGTCATCGAAATCCCCTCGCTGGTTCCTCGCCCCTGCCGCACGGGACCTCGTGCGGCGACCCGGCCTGAATGTACGGCATGGGCACATGCCGGCCAGACCGGTGCGCGGGAGCGTACTCGGTCACACGTAGAGCGAGGTGAACGGGGCGAAAGGCAGGTTACGGATCACGAACCAGACGACGAACACGACGCCGAAGGCGATCGGTGTCCAGCGCCAGTGCAGCCAGCTGTTCACCGCGCGGCCGCGGTACCGGCCGACCGCCCACGCGGCGGTGCTCCAGACGAGCAGCAGCAGGATCACGAACGAAACCGCGTTGTAGTGCAGTGCGGCGGGGATGTCGCCGTGCAGCGCGCTGTAGACCATGCGCATGCCACCGCAGCCGGGGCAGGCGATGCCGAGCAGGGATTTGGTGGGACAGACCGGAAGCGGCCCGCCCGGAGTGGTGGGATCACCCAGCCAGAGGACGACGCAGCCGAGCCCGGCGCCGGCGGCGATGGCCAGGGGCGGTCCCAGCGCGCGGGCCTTGGCTTTGAACCCGCGCGCCGGGAATCCCGTGTAGACGGACGTCGTCACGGCGTGAAACTTCCCGCCGACGCCCCGATGATGACCATCACCACGATGAAGATGATGTACAGCACGAAGAAGCCGCCGGTGACGATCGCTCCCCACATCGACCACTTCTTCGCGTCGTCTGCGGCCTTCTGGGCTTCGGCTTGGAAGCCCTGCGCCCACAACGACTGCACCTGGCTCGACTTCACGATCGCGACGATACCCAGCGGCAAGCAGCACAACACCGTGCAGAGGATGGCCCACACCAGGTTGTTGTCCGGCGGGGGACCGTAATTCGGCATACCGCCGTAATACGGCTGCTGCGGTGGTGGCCCGCCGGGAGGCGGGTAGTTCGGGTATTGGTCGGTCATGAGGTCTCCCCCTCGGTTGCCGCTATCAGCGGTAGCTGTTCACGTCGACCCCAGCCGAGAAGACGCCGAGAGCGACCACCAGCACGAAGTAGAGGATGGCGACCACGACACCGACGATCGCGGCGATGATGGCCCACTTCTTGGCGGCGTTGGCGGCCTCCTGCGCGGCGGCGGGCTGACCCTGCGCCCAGAGGGTGTTCACCTGGTTCGCCTTGACGATCGAGACGATACCGAAGGGGAGGCAGCACAGGATCGTGGTGAGGATCGCCCACACCAGGTTGTTGTTGGGCGGCGGCCCCGGGTTGTTGAAGCCGCTACCGCCCTGAGGGTCGCCGGAGTAGTTGGGCAGGCCCTGGTTGTCGGTCATTTACCGCTTTCCCTTCACGAATGAGCTGTCGAACTGGACCCGGACGCCGCCGCCCGATCAGCGATCTCCGGAGTCGAGGAGTGAGACTCTAGGGTTCGCCGTCCGGTTCCACACCATCAACGGGTGTCCGCGACCGAATCGAGACATACCGTTCAGGCAAAAGCAGTCAGAAACCCAGCCGTCGCAACTGACGGGGGTCGCGCTGCCACTCTTTGGCGACTTTGATGTGCAGGTCGAGGTACACCTTCGAACCGAGAAGCCCCTCGATCTGCTGCCGGGCGCGCGCGCCGACGTCCTTGAGCCGCTCACCCTTGTGCCCCAGGATGATGCCCTTCTGGCTCGGTCGTTCCACATAGAGGAACGCGTGCACGTCGATCATGTCGTCCCTGCCCTCGTGTGGCAGCATTTCCTCGACGGTCACGGCGATCGAGTGCGGGAGTTCGTCCCGGACACCTTCCAGCGCGGCCTCGCGGATCAGCTCGGCGACCAGGGTCTGCTCGGGCTCGTCGGTGAGTTCGCCACCCGGGTACAGCTGCGGGCCTTCGGGAAGGTGCCGCACCAGCAGGTCCGCGAGCGAGCCGACCTGGAAACCGTCCACAGCGGACACCGGGATGAGGTCGGTGAACTCCATCACCTCCTGCAGGGCCAGCAGTTGCTCGGCGACCTGCTCGGGTTTCACGAGATCCGTCTTGGTGACGACGCCGATCACCGGGGTGCGCTTCGCGATCTTCTTCAGTTCCGCGGCGATGAACCGGTCACCGGGACCGACCTTTTCGTTGGCGGGCACGCAAAGCCCGACGACGTCCACTTCGGACCATGTCGAGTGGACGATGTCGTTGAGCCGCTCGCCGAGCAGTGTCCTCGGCCGGTGCAGGCCCGGGGTGTCGATGATCACCAGCTGCGCGTCGTCGCGGTGGACGATGCCGCGGATGGCGTGCCGGGTGGTCTGCGGTTTGCTGGAGGTGATCGCCACCTTGCTGCCGACGAGCGCGTTGGTCAGCGTGGACTTTCCCGCGTTGGGCCGCCCGACGAAACAGGCGAAACCGGAACGATGCGGCTCGGACATCAGTTCAGCACCTTGCCACTGGGATCTGCGAGATAAATGGGCGCCTTTTCGGCGATGTCGCGAACAGCGTGCACGGAGGCCTCCTTGAGCAGGCCTTCGGCGCTGACCACGACGGCGGCCTCGATTCCTTCGGCTCCGCTCGAAACGGCGGCGGCGACGGCTGCCTGCAACGCGGTGAGCTTGAACGACGGCTGGTCGACCGTGCTCGCCGCGTAGGTCCGGCCGTCGGAATCGCGGAGCGCGGCGCCTTCGGCGGCCTGGGTGCGGGCTCGCGCGGACCGGGCCAGCGTCACCAGCTTCTGGTCCTCGGCGTCCAGCTCAGGCATGTTCGACACTCCTGTCACTTTCATCGGGCTGCGGGACCCGGGTGCGACGCCTGCCCTGGGCAGCGTCGTTCACCGCGTCCGCGTCGGCGGGGTGGACGACCACCGTGGTGATCCGCATCCGCCCGCGCCGGTCCTTACCGCCTTCGGCGAACAGCCGAAGTCCGGCGACCTCGGCTTCGGCCCCCGGCAGCGGGACCCTACCGAGTCGCTCCGCGAGGAGCCCGCCCACGGTCTCCACGTCGTGGTCTTCGAGGTCGATCCCGAACAGTTCGCCGAGATCGTCGATCGAGAGCCGGGACGAGACGCGGACCGCGCCGCTCTCGAGTTCTTCGACCTCGGGACGTTCTTCGGTGTCGGATTCGTCGGTGATCTCGCCGACGATCTCCTCGAGGATGTCTTCGATGGTCAGCAGGCCGGCGGTGCCGCCGTATTCGTCGACCGCGATCGCCATGTGGTTGTGCGAGACCTGCATCTCCTTGAGCAGCTCGTCGAGCCGCTTCGAATCCGGGACGAAACTCGCCGGGTTCATCAGTTCCTCGACCCGGCGCTGCTGGCCACCCTCGGCCATGTAGGCCTGCATGAGGTCCTTGATGTTGACCACGCCGGAGACGTCGTCGACGGATTCGCCGATCACCGGCAGCCGGGTGAACCCGGTGCGCAGGGCCAGCGCGAGCGCCTGGCGCACGGTCTTCTCGTGCTCGATCCAGACGATCTCGGTCCGCGGCACCATCACCTCGCGCGCGACGGTGTCACCGAGTTCGAACACCGAGTGGATCATCTCGCGTTCGGATTCCTCGACGACGCCGCGTTCCTGCGCGAGGTCGACCAGCTCGCGCAGCTCGACTTCGGAGGTGAACGGGCCTTCGCGGAAACCGCGGCCCGGGGTGATGGCGTTACCGAAGACGATCAGCAGCCTGCTCAGGGGGCCGAGGATGGAGCCGAGCACGCGGACCGGGCCCGCGACGACCAGCCCGATGCGATACGGGTGCTGACGGCCGAGGGTGCGCGGGCCGACGCCGATGAGCACGTAGCTCACCACGACCATCACGCCACCCGCGACGACGACGGCGAGCCACAGCGGCCGGATCCAGCCGAGGATGTCGACGGTGACCAGCACGGTGGCGGTCAGCTCGCAGGCCATCCGCAGCAACAGGATCAGGTTGATGTGGCGACGGCGTTCGGTGATGACCAGCGCGAGCTGCCGGGCACCGGGGCGGCCGAGCCGGACGAGGCCGTCGGCACGGGCCTTGGAGACCGTGCTGACCGCCGCGTCGGCGGCCGCGAACACCCCGGCGAGCAGGATCAACGCGATGGCGATGACCAGCAGTGCCGTCGGACTGCCCATGGCTAGGCGGGGGGCTCTTCGGCGGGGACGGTGTCGAGGCCCGCCGTGCCGAGGAGCCGGTCGTCCGCGGTGCGCTGCGCGTCGCGCCGGTCCACCGCGGCCACGGCCGCCTGGAACTCGCCGAGGATCCGCTTCTGCAGGCCGAACATCTCGCGTTCCTCCACGGGCTCGGCGTGGTCGTAGCCGAGCAGGTGCAGTACGCCGTGCGTGGTGAGCAGGTGCAGCTCGTCCATCAGCCCGTGGCCTGCGGTCTTGGCCTGGTCTTTCGCGAACGCCGGGCAGAGCACGATGTCGCCCAGCAGGGCAGGCGAGGCGTCGGGCGCGTCGGGGCGGCGCGAGGAGTCGAGCTCGTCCATGGGAAAGGCCATGACGTCGGTGGGACCCGGCAGGTCCATCCACCGTTCGTGCAGGTCTTCCATCACCTCGAGGGTGACGAGAAGGATGGACAGCTCGGCGAGCGGGCTGACCTCCATCTTGTCGAGCGCGAAGCGGGCGGCCGACACGATCGAGGTCTCGTCGACGTTCACGCCCGATTCATTGGCGATCTCGATGCTCATGAACGGCGTTGCCCTTTCCAGCTGCCCTGGTTCTGACGGCCCTGGTCCTGGCTGTCCTGCACCGCCTGCCACTTCTCGTACGCGTCGACGATGTCGCCGACGAGCTTGTGCCGCACCACGTCCTGGCTGGTGAGCTGGGCGAAGTGCAGGTCGTCGACGCCTTCGAGGATGTCCCTGACCACCCGCAGGCCGCTCTTCTGGCCGGTGGGGAGGTCGACCTGGGTGACGTCGCCGGTGACGACGATCTTGGCGCCGAACCCGAGCCGGGTGAGGAACATCTTCATCTGTTCCGGCGTGGTGTTCTGCGCCTCGTCGAGAATGATGAAGGCGTCGTTGAGGGTGCGGCCGCGCATGTACGCGAGCGGCGCGATCTCGATGGTGCCCGCCTGCATCAGCCGCGGGATCGACTCGGGCTCGACCATGTCGTGCAGCGCGTCGTACAGCGGGCGCAGGTACGGGTCGATCTTCTCGTTGAGCGTGCCCGGGAGGTAACCGAGACGCTCGCCCGCTTCGACGGCCGGGCGGGTCAGCACGATGCGGGTGACCTGCTTCGCCTGGAGCGCCTGGACGGCCTTGGCCATCGCGAGGTACGTCTTGCCGGTACCGGCGGGGCCGATGCCGAACACGATGGTGTGCTTGTCGATGGCGTCGACGTAGCGCTTCTGGTTGAGCGTCTTGGGCCGGATCGTCTTGCCGCGGCGGGAGATGATGTTCATGCTCAGCACTTCGGCGGGCGACTCGGAGTCACCGGTGGAGAGCATGCCGACGGTGCGGCGGACGGAGGCCGGGTCGACCTGCTGGCCGCGACCGGCGAGTGTCACGAGTTCGGCGAAGACACGCTCCGCGAAGGCGACGTCGGCCGGAGTACCGGTCAGGGTGACCTCGTTGCCCCGGACGTGGACATCGGCGGCGAGGAGTTCCTCGGCCACGCGGAGGTTTTCGTCCCTCGACCCGAGCAGGCTGAGCGCGGCGGCGTCAGGGATGGGGAATCGGGATTGGGCCGCTTCGGTGACGGTGGCCTCGTCGGCCTTCGGTGCGACGTCCGTGGGAACGTCGGGTCGGGCGGCTTCACCCGGTACGGTTCCGGCCACGTGGCCTCGGGCCTACTTCCTGCGCTTACGCTGCGATTTTCAACGACACTGACACGTCGATGCTACTGGTTGGGGGAGGCGGCACGCAGTCCGGTTTATCCGGGCGGCGCGCTTCAGCGGCCGAAATGCCCCAGCTGCTCGCCGCCGAGCACATGCGCGTGCACGTGGAAGACGGTCTGGCCGGCGTCACCGTCGGTGTTGAACACCACCCGGTACCCGGACTCCGCGATCCCCTCGATCTCCGCCACCTTACGAGCCGTCAAGGCGATGTCGGCGAGAACTTGCGGGTCGGCCGCGGCCAGCTCGGCCACCGTGCGGTACCGCTTCTTCGGCACCACGAGCACGTGGACCCGCGCCTGCGGCGCTATGTCCCGGAACGCATACGTCGTCGCGTCCTCGTACACCTTCTCGGACGGGATCTCCCCCGCGATGATCCGCTCGAACAACGTCTCCGCGTCACTCATCCCCCCACCCTATCCCCCGCCTGCCGACCCCTCGCGCGGGTCGTGAGTGGTGAGGGCGGTTCTAACGACCCTTACCACTCACGACCCACCCGACCGCTGCCCCACCGCCGCTGCCCTCGCTCACCCGCGCAGATGTTGCGAAAGCCACTTTCGCAACGTGCCTGACCGACAACCCGACGTAGACACCCAAGACACGGTTGGCTCTAACCGTCCTTACCACTCACGACCGCAACCAGACGCCCCACCGCACTTCGCCCCGCTACGCACACTTCGCCCCGCTACGCACGCCTCGCCCTGCCAACCGCCGACCGCACCGTGGGAGGTCTGCCCCCGGGCAGACACGCGGAACCACGCCGCGGCGCGAAATTTGGGGGCGTAGCAACGCGAAGCCCCCCTAAATGAAGACGCCGCGGCGCGGTGGAGCCTGGGGGTCGCTCCACCGCCGCCGCGGCTCCGCCGGACCGAGGGGGGAGGTGCCCGGCGGGGATTCACGCGCGCGACCGGGCTCTTCTCCCCAGTGGCGCGCCGAAACCGTGTGTTGCGCGTCAGTTAACGAGAGTAACGGCTGTTTGCGTGATCGCGCCATAACTCGCCGCAAAATTGTGGGGTGTTTTTTCACGTCCAGCGGTCGGTGAGAACTCCTAGCGCGCCGAGTGCGACGGCTGCGGCGGTGGAGGTGCGTAAAACGGTGGGGCCCAACCGGATGGCGGTTGCGCCGGCTTCGGTGAGGGTGGCGAGTTCTTCGTCGGTGATGCCGCCTTCGGGGCCGACGATGAGGAGGAGGTCGCCGTGCTTCGGGAGTTCGGTCTCGGTGAGGCGGGTGGTGATGCCGGATTCGAGGACGAGGGCGCGGGAAACGGTCTGGACGAGTCCGGCGAGTTCGCGGGTTCCGACGGGTTCGGCGACTTCGGGGAGGTGGGCGCGGCGGGCTTGTTTGGCGGCGGCGCGGGCGGTGGTGCGCCAACGGCCGAGTGCTTTTTCGCCGCGGGTTCCTTCTTCCCAGCGAGCGACACTGCGGGCGGCGCGCCAGGGGATGATCGCGTCGGCGCCGGCTTCGGTGGCGAGTTCGACGGCGAGTTCGCCGCGGTCGCCTTTGGCGAGTGCCTGTGCGACGAGGACGCGCAGGGCCGGGGGTTCCTCGGTCCGGTGTTCTTCGACGGTGAGGGTGAGTGCCGCGTCGCGACCGGCCTGGACGGCGTCGACGACGCAGCGCGCCATGCCGCCTTGGCCGTCGGAAAGCATCAGGCGTTCGCCGACACGCAGCCGCCGGACGGTGGCGGCGTGCCGGGCTTCCTCACCGTCGAGCGTGGTGCGCCCGGAGGTGGGCAGCGTGTCGGTGAGGAAGACCGGCAGTGTCGTCTCGGGCACGGGTCACCGGTGGTTCTTGGCACGCAGTTTGGAGAACAGCCCGCCCTTGTTTCCGTTGGAGGAGAGCGAAGGGACGTCCTCGCCGCGCTGCTGGGCGAGTTCGACGAGCAGGTCGCGCTGGGCTTCGTCGAGTTTGGTGGGCACCACGACGTCGATGTGGACGTGCAGGTCGCCGCGGCCGTCGACGCGGCCGGAGGACCGCAGGCGCGGCATGCCCTTGGCGGTGAGCACGAGTTCGGTGGCGGGCTGGGTGCCCGGCTCGATGTCGAGTTCGTAGTCGCCGTCGATGAGCGTCTCGATGGGCACCGTGGCACCGAGGGCGGCGGTGGTCATCGGGATGCGGAAGTTGCAGTGCAGGTCGTTGCCCTGCCGGACGAACACCTCGTGCGGTGCCTCGTCGATCTCGACGTAGAGGTCGCCAGCGGGGCCGCCGCCGGGGCCGACCTCGCCCTGGCCGGAGAGCCGGATGCGCATGCCGTCGCCGACGCCCGGCGGGATCTTCGCGGTGACGTTGCGGCGTGAGCGGACGCGGCCGTCGCCGCCGCACTGACGGCAGGGGTCGGGGATGACCTCGCCGAAGCCGCGGCAGACCGGGCAGGGGCGGGCGGTGACGACCTGGCCGAGGAACGACCGCTGGACGGACTGGACCTCGCCGGCGCCGCCACAGGTGTCGCAGGTCTTGGTGCCGGTGCCTTCGGCCGCGCCGGCGCCGCGGCACAGGTCGCAGACGATGGCGGTGTCGACGGTGATCTCGCGGTCGACACCGGTCGCGCAGTCCTCCAGCGTCAGGCCGAGGCGGATGAGCGCGTCGGAGCCGGGCTGCACGCGGCTGCGCGGGCCGCGGCCACGGCCTCCGCCGCCACCGGCGGCGCCGAAGAAAGCGTCCATGATGTCGCCGAGACCGCCGAACCCGGAGAACGGGTCGCCGCCGCCACCGCCCCGGGCGCCCGAGTCCATCGGGTCTCCGCCGAGGTCGACGACCTTGCGCTTCTGCGGGTCCGACAGCACCTCGTACGCGGTGGTCACCTCGCCGAAGCGGTGCTGCGCGTCCTCCGACGGGTTGACATCGGGGTGCAGTTCACGGGCCAGCTTGCGGTAGGCGCGCTTGATCTCCTGATCCGACGCGTTCTTCGCAATCCCGAGAATCCCGTAATAGTCCCTCGCCACCGTCTTCGCCTTCTCCTTCTGACTTCGACCTCAACGCCGCTCAGCGGCCGGAGAGGATCTGCCCCACGTAGTTCGCCACCGCGCGCACCGCGGCGATGGTGTTCGGGTAGTCCATCCTGGTCGGCCCGACGACGCCCATCCCGCCCAGCAGCAGGTCGTCCATGCCGTAGCCGATGGACACCACCGAGGTGCTGCGCATCTGCTCGTCCTCATTTTCCTCACCGATGCGCACGGTGATCGCACCGGGGTTCCGGGCGGCCGCGAGGAGCTTGAGCACGATGACCTGCTCCTCCAGTGCCTCCAGTACCTGACGCAGTGATCCCGGGAAGTCGGAGACGTTGCGTGTGAGGTTCGCCGTGCCGCCGAGCACCAGCCGCTCTTCGGGGTGCTCCACCAGCGATTCCACCAGCACGGTACAGACCCGGGTGAGGTTGTCACGCAGTTCGCCCGGCGCCTTTTCGGGCAGTTCGGCGACCGCCGCCGCGGCCTCGGACAGGCGGCGCCCGGCGAGCGCGCCGTTCAGGACCGTGCGCAGCCTGCCGACGTTCTCCTCGGTGATGACGTCCCCGAGGTCGACCGTGCGCTGGTCGACGCGGCCGGAGTCGGTGATCAGCACCAGCATCAGCCGGGCCGGGGTGAGCGGGACCACTTCCAGGTGACGGACCGCGGAGTTGGTCATCATCGGGTACTGGATGACCGCGACCTGCCTGGTCAGCTGCGCGAGCAGGCGCACCGAGCGGCGCAGGACGTCGTCGACGTCGGTGCCGCTGTCGAGGAAGGCCGTGATGGCCCGGCGTTCGGCCGTGCTCAGCGGTTTGACCTCGGCGATCCGGTCGACGAACAGCCGGTATCCCTTGTCGGTCGGGATCCGGCCCGCGCTGGTGTGGGGCTGTGTGATGTAGCCCTCTTCTTCCAGCGCGGCCATGTCGTTGCGCACGGTGGCGCTGGACACCCCGAGGTTGTGCCGGTCGACGATCGCCTTGGAACCGACGGGCTCCTGGTTGGACACGTAGTCGGCGACGATCGCGCGCAGCACTTCGAAGCGGCGCTCTTCCGCGTTGGCCACCGGCACCTCCCTCGGCTCGTCCCCACAACGAGTTTACGGAAGGCATAGTGCCCGGGGAGCCGTAGGACGCTTTCCCCGCATGCGATGAGGGGAAAGCGCCCCGATCTCCTCAGCTCACGGCGGCGGACAGCGCGTCGAACTCGGCGTCGGTGAGCTCGATCCCGGCGGCGGCGACGTTGTCCTCCAGGTGCGCGACCGACGACGTCCCCGGGATGGGCAGCACGACCGGTGAGCGCTTGAGCAGCCACGCCAGCGCGAGCTGCGACGGCGAGACACCGTGTTCCTTCGCCAGCGCGGTCAGCGGGCTGTTCTCGCCCGCGAGCCCGCCGGTGGCCAGCGGGTACCAGGGGAGGAAACCGATGCCGTGTTCGGTGGCGTGGTCGAGCAGCGCCTCGGCCTGGCGGTTACCCAGGTTGAACAGGTTCTGCACGGACACGATCGACGCCGTCTTCTGGGCTTCGACCAGGTCGGACACGCTGACCTCGGACAGCCCGACGTGCCGGATCTTGCCTTCGCGTGCGAGTTCGGCGAGCACGCCGACCTGGTCCGCCACCGGCACCGCCGGGTCGATGCGGTGCAGCTGCAGCAGATCGATCCGCTCGACGCCGAGGTGGCGGAGGTTCAGCTCGACCTGCTGGCGCAGGTACTCGGGCCGCCCGATCGGCGTCCACATGTCCGGTCCCTGCCTGCTGAGGCCGACCTTCGTGGCGATGACGAGATCGTCGGTGTACGGGTGCAGCGCCTTCTTGATGAGGTGATCGGTGACGAACGGACCGTAGGAATCGGCGCTGTCGATCAGTGTGACCCCGAGCTCGACCGCGCGACGAAGCACGCGTACGGCCTCTTCGGGGTCCTTCGGGTCACCCCAGACTCCGGGGCCCGTGAGCTGCATCGTCCCGTACCCCAGGCGGACGACGGGCAGGTCACCGCCGAGTGCGAACGTTCCGGAGCGGTGTGCGGACATGAGGCCTCCTGAGGTTTCCCTGGCTGACTCCGTCCACCCTGCGCCCTGGGCGGTGGCGAAGGCCAGGTTTCGGGGCTCGTGAGTGGGCATGGCTGGCAACTGCGAAAGTGCCCTTCACAACACCCGCGTACCAGACCGTAGGTCCCACTCACGAGCCCTGGACGCGTCAGCTGTTGCGCGGGAACCCGAGGTTCACCCCGCCCTGCGAGGGATCCGGCCACCGCGACGTCACGACCTTCGTCCGCGTGAAGAAGTGGAACCCCTCCGGGCCGTAGGCGTGGCTGTCCCCGAACAGCGAGTCCTTCCACCCGCCGAACGAGTAGTACCCGACCGGCACCGGGATCGGCACGTTCACGCCGACCATCCCGACCTCGACCTCGTTCTGGAACCGCCGCGCGGCCCGCCCGTCGTTGGTGAAGATCGCGGTGCCGTTGCCGTAGGGGTTCGCGTTGATCAGGTCCAGCGCCGCGTCGTACCCCTCGGCCCGCGCGACCGTGAGCACCGGGCCGAAGATCTCGTCGGTGTACACCGACATCTCCGGCGTGACGTGGTCGAACAGCGTCGGGCCGAGCCAGAAGCCGCCGTCCTCGCCGTCGACCTCGACGCCGCGGCCGTCGACGACGAGCCGGGCACCCGCGTCGACACCCGCCTCCACATAGGACTCGACGCGTTCGTGGTGCGCGGCGGTCACCAGCGGGCCCATTTCCGACGTCGGCCGCCTGCCGTCGCCGACGCGCAGATTCGTGATCCGCTCGGCGATCTTCGCGACGAGTTCGTCGCCGACCGGGTCGACGGCGACCACGACCGACACCGCCATGCACCGCTCCCCCGCCGAGCCGAAGCCCGCGGAGACCGCGGCGTCGGCGGCGAGGTCGAGGTCGGCGTCCGGGAGGACGACCATGTGGTTCTTCGCCCCGCCGAGCGCCTGCACCCGTTTCCCGTTCCTGGTACCGGTTTCGTAGACGTACTTCGCGATCGGCGTGGACCCGACGAACGAGATCGCCTTGACGTCGCGGTGTTCCAGCAGCCCGTCGACGGCGACCTTGTCCCCGTGCAGGACGTTGAGGACGCCGTCGGGCAAGCCCGCCTCGGTGAGCAGTTCCGCGATGAACACGGCCGCCGACGGGTCCTTCTCGCTCGGCTTGAGCACGACGGTGTTGCCGCACGCCAGCGCGTTCGGCACGAACCACAACGGGACCATCGCGGGGAAGTTGAACGGCGAGATCACGCCGACTACACCCAGCGGCTGCGCGATCGAGTAGACGTCGACGCCGGTGGAGGCGTTCTCGCTGAAGCCGCCCTTGAGCAGCTGCGCCGCGCCGCACGCGTACTCGACGTTCTCGATGGCGCGCGCGATCTCGCCCGCCGCGTCGGATTCGACCTTGCCGTGCTCGCTGGTGACGATCTTCGTCAGCTCGTCGCGGCGCGCGGAAAGCAGCTCGCGGAAGGCGAACAGCACCCGCGTGCGCCCGGCCAGCGACGTCCCGCGCCAGCCCGGCAGTGCCCGGGACGCGGCGGCGACAGCGGCTTCGACGTCGTCCTGGCCGGCGAAGGCGACCTTCGCGCGCACCTGCCCGGTGGCCGGGTCGAAGACCTCACCGGAGCGATCGCCCGAGCCCTCGAAGGCTTTGCCGTCTATCCAATGGTCGATGCGGTCGGTCACGGGTTCCGTCCTCCTGATCGCCGGGTGCCTGCTCCGGTCGAGTCTGGGTGCGCGCGCCACACCGACGCCATCGGCAACGTGTACGGACTCCCGGTCCCGGCCGTACAGTCTGTCTCCTGCGTTCCGACCAGGTGGGAGGCCGATGTACCCGACCGTCGCCGAGGTGCTCGCGCTGCCGGTGCTGCGCCAGGGCAGACCCCATGTGGTGGCGGGTGCGGCGGGGCTGGACGCGCCGGTCCGCTGGGCGCACGTCGCCGAGGTCGCGGACATCGCGCCGCTGCTGCGGGGCGGGGAGCTCGTGCTCACCACCGGGGTCGCGCTGCCGGACGACGGTGCCGCGCTCGCCCGCTACGTCGCCGACCTGGCCGGGGTCGGGGTGGCCGGGATCGTGGTCGAACTGGTCCGTCATTGGAGTGACAAGCTGCCGTCCGGACTGGTCGACGCCGCGGACAAGCACAGCGTCCCGCTGGTCACGCTGTCGAGGGAAACGCGCTTCGTGTCGGTCACCGAGGCGGTGAACGGGCTGATCGTCGACGCCCAGGTCGACGAACTCCGCGCGGCGGAACGGGTCCACGAGACGTTCACCGCGCTGACGGTCGCCGGCGCGGAACCGGCCGACATCCTGCGCGAGGTCGCCCGGCTCACCGAACATCCCGTCGTGCTGGAGACGCTTGCGCACGAAGTCCTCGCCTACGACACCGCGGGCACCGACCCCGGCGAACTGCTGCCCGGCTGGCCGTCGCGGTCGCGGCCGGTGCAGGTCGGCGAACGGACCGGGTTCCACGCCGGCGCGGGCTGGCTGGTCACCGTGGTCGGCGCGCGCGGGCACGACTGGGGACGGCTGGTCGTCGTCTGCGGGGATCCGCCACCGCACCGGCATGTGGTGGTCGCCGAACGCGCGGCGTCCGCGCTGGCGGTGCACCGGCTGGTCGCCAAGGACACCGACAGCCTCGAACGGCAGGCCCATCGCGCGATCCTGACCGAGCTCCTGGCGAATCCGGTGCCCCCCGCCGAACTGACCGCGCGGGCCTCCGCGCTGGGCGTCCCGCTGACGGGACGGCTGCTGGTGGGGGTCGCCGTACGCCCCCGGATCACCGTGACCACGCGGACCGCGCAATCGACGCCGGTGCTGCTGCGGGAACTCGCCGAGGCGACCGCGCTCGCCGCCCGGCGCGCCAAGGTGTCCGCGCTGGTGGCCGCCGACGACACCCTCGTGCGCGCGCTGATCGCGGTGTCGCCGGAGGCCAACGTCGACGCCGTCCTGCACCGGCTCGCCGGCGACGTCCACGAGGCCCGCTCCAGCGCGCCCGCCGTGGTCGCGGTGGGCACCACGGGTGCCGGGCCCGCCGAAGCGCGCCGGACGCTCGTCGAGGCCGCCCAGGTCGCCGCCGCCGCGCTGACCGAGAACGCCGAACGGGTGGTCCACCGCCTCGACGACGTCCGGCTGCGCGGACTGCTGCACCTGCTGGCCGGGGACGAACGGCTCACCGCGTTCGCCGCGCGGGAACTCGGGCCGCTGCTGAGCCGCGACGCCGCCCAGGGCAGCAGGCTGCTGCAGGCACTGCGGCACTACTGCGAACACGGCGGCAACAAATCGGCGGCCGCGACCGCCGCGCACACCTCCCGCACCGCCTACTACCAGCAGCTGGCCCGGATCGAACAGGTACTCGGGGTGCGGCTGGAAGATCCGGAATCGATGCTGTCCCTCTACGTCGCTTTGCTCGCCCACGACATCCGAGCGGACAACGACCACACGTCCGAGTGAGTAAATCTCACCCAAGCGTGGAACACAGTCACCGGGTCACGCCAGCCGATAGGGTTGATATGGCTATCTTCGAACCGATTGGCGCCTGCGTGCTCGCACTGGCATGTATGGCCCCGGCGCAACCCGCCGCGTCCATGTTCCAGCTGACCAGCCACGATTCACGGGGCCGGATCGGCAGTGTCTCGCTCACCTGCGAGCCCACCGGGGGATCACACCCGAAGCGTGGTGACGCCTGCGACAGACTGTCCGAAGTGGACGGAAAGTTCGACAGGATCCGGGTGGAACCGCGGGCCTGCACCCTGGAGTACGCCCCGGTGGACGTCTCCGTGATCGGCAAATGGCGTGGTGAGCCGGTCACCTACCGCACCTCGTACGCCAACCGCTGCGTCGCCGACAACGAGTCGGCGGGGGTCTTCACCTTCTGACCGCCAGGATCAGGTGACCGCCGGGCCTCCCCCTCGGTGGCCCGGCGGCCGCCGTTCACCACCGCCTTGATCGCCCTCACCCCCAGGAGGGCGATCAAGGCCGTGGTGCCACGGCTCAGCGGCGGACCGGGTACGAGCACTCGGGCACACCCGCTGTGGCGACGGGGGTCTGACGCGCGAGGGACCGGCTCAGGTTCCCTTCCCGCCAATCATCTTCCGAGATCCGCATCACGACCGGTCTGAGCACACAGGACCGCAGCGGCTTCGGCAGCCGCTCCGCCGCCGGGACGACGTCGGCGGAAAACCCCGCCAGGTAACCGGTGTCGAGCTTCCTGCCGTCCGCGATCCGGTCGATGTTGCGGTCGGCGATGAACCGCTCCGGGTCCAGGACGGCCAGCGCGAGCAGCGCCGCGGCGGCGGCACCGATGGCCGCGCGCGGCAGCCACGCCGAACACAGCGGGATCAGCGAAGCGAGGACCAGCAAGAAGATCAGGCCGATCCAGAGTTCGCAGACCTCGACCAGCAGCCGCAGCACGGTGAACCCGTACGCCTGCTGATATGTCCACATGCGACTCAACGCCGACGCGACCAGCACCAGGCTGAGCACGCTCAGCACGCCGAGCAGGCCACGCTGCCAGCCGCGATCGGCCGCCGACGACTTCGGCGCCCACCGCAGCGCCGCCGCGACCAGCAGCAGGGTCAGCACGGTGATGGCGGACAGCTGCCAGAAACCGCTCCTGGCGTATCCGGCCGCGGTCAGGCCACTCATCCGGAGTACGTACCCGGTACCGCCGAACAACACGACCAGGCGAATCGCGACGAAACTCGCGAACAGGAACACCAGCACACCGAGCGGCAGCGTCCATTCGAGCCGATGCGCGAGCCGTTTGCGGGGCGCGTCGTCGTCCGCGGGCAACGGCGGCGCCGCCAGCAGGTAGCACGCTCCGGTGACGGCGAACGCGGCCACCACGAACAGGAAACCCCATCGGACGAACGTGCCCGGGTTCAGTTCGGGGAGCACCGAGTCGACGACGCTCGCGAACGCGGCGTCCGCGCCGCGCAACAGCGGGACGAACACGAGCAGCAGCACGGCGCTCGCCAGCACCGGGACCAGGAACCGCGGCCTGGCGCGGTTTCCCGGCTTCTTGCCGAGTTTCACGAGCCCGCGCCCGATCCACGGGAGCGAAAGCATCGCCTCGATCGGAACCGCGACGACGTCGTAGAAGATCGTGTTCACGGTGCGCCTTCCGAGCACCGCGAACGATCCCGCGACGCAGGCGGCCAGGATGCACAGCACGTTCAGCCATTCCGAGGCGCGGAACGCGCCGACGGCGAGCAGGCCGAGGGCCGTCGCCGCCCACAACGCGCCGGCCAGGCCGAAATGCGGCCGGGCGTCGCCGCGGGCCCGCTTGTCGGCGAAGTAGACGGCCACCCCGAAGGCGAGCCCCGCGAGGAACCAGCCGACACCGGGACGGTCCAGCGGCAGCGCGACGGCGGTGATCAGCCCGGCCGTGACCGCCGACGGCAGCACCGAACCGGGCAGCGGGACGATGGCCGACTTCGGCGGTGTCACCGGCCGCGTCAGCACCGGAACCGGCACCGGGGGCGCCGGGGGCAACGTGTCCGTCGCGGTCACCGGCGGCGACGCGTGCGCCTGCTTTTCCTCTTGTTCTTCGCTCATCGAATCCTCCATTTGCGAAAGCACATATCGCGGGGTGTGTGAGGCCAAGAAAGAAACGGACAAGGAACTAGCGAAGGAGCGTCAAAGGGGGTCCCGCGCCGTCCGCCGGCTGCACGGGACACACCCGTCGCTCCACCTCACCAAGGAACCGGGATGACGACGCGGATGACACAGCCCGCCCGGTCTGCGGGGGTCACGACGGCGATGCTGCCGTCGTGCAGGTCGACCACCCAGCGGGCGATCGCGAGACCGAGGCCGGTGCCCCCGCCGCCTGCCCGCTCGCCGCGGGTGAACCGTTCGAACACGCTGTCCCGCTCCCCCGGCGGGATCCCGGGGCCTTCGTCCTCGACCTCGATGACGACGTCGGCATCCCGCGCTTCGGCCCGCACCCGGACCTCTCCCCCGGACGGCCCGTGCCGGACGGCGTTGTCGAGCAGGTTCACCACGACCTGGTAGAGCCTCCCGCGGTCGGCGACGGCCATCGCGCCGGGTGGCTGGACGTCGACGGCGAACCGGACGCCGCGGCCGGTCGCGGCGGCGGTCACCCCGGCCTCCGCGGCGACGTCGTCCAGGAGCAGTTCGAGGTCGAATTCCTCCAGCTGCAACGGGAACGCGCCGGCGTCGATCCGGGAGAGGTCGAGGAGTTCCGACACCAGCCTGCCGAGCCGTTCGGTCTGCTGCAGCGCGGTCTTCAGCGTCGCCGGATCGGGTTCGGCGACCCCGTCGACCAGGTTCTCCAGCACACCGTTCAGCGCCGTGATCGGCGTGCGGAGTTCGTGGGAGACGTTCGCGATCAGTTCGCGCCGCCGCTGATCGGACGCGTCGAGGTCGGCGGCCATCTGGTTGAAGGCGTGTGCGAGTTCGCCGACCTCGTCCCGCGCGGTCGCCCGGATCCGGCGCGTGTAGTCGCCCTTGGCCATCGCGCGGGCGGCGGCGGTCATCTCGCGCAGCGGCCGCGTCATCCCGTGCGCCAGGATCTGCGAGGTGACCACGGCCAGCACCATCGCCGCCATCGTGGTGCGCGGCGGCAGCCAGCCGATCTGCCAGTTGAAGAAGGCGAACGCGATACCGCCCGAGGACACCAGCAGGATCGCGAGCTTGAGCTTGATCGAGCGGACCGGGTCGAGCGGTCTCGGGAGCGCGTCGACGATCCGGCCGAGGAACGGGCGCAGCTTCACGATCCGACCTCCAGCGCGTACCCGACACCGTGCACCGTCCGGATGAGGTCCGCGCCCAGTTTGCGGCGCAGCGCCTTGATATGGCTGTCGACCGCGCGGGTGCCCGAGCCGGTGCCCGCGACGTCCCAGTCCCAGACCTCGCTCAGCAGCCGTTCCCTCGGCTGCACCGCCCTCGGGCGTTTCGCGAAGTGGACGAGGAGGTCGAACTCGATCGGCGTCAGCTGGGCCGGGGTGCCCGCCCGCGTGACGCGCCGCTCTTCGACGTCGATTTCGAGGTCGCCGAGCACGATCTTGGTGCCCGATTCGCTCACGTCCGTGCGGGCGGACCTCTCGACGCGGCGCAGCAGGGCGTGGACCCTCGCCGAAAGCACGCGCAGGGAGAACGGCTTCGTCAGGTAATCGTCGGCGCCGACCCCGAGGCCGATGAGCATGTCCGTCTCGTCCGAACGGGCGGTCAGCATCAGCACCGGGACCGGACGCCGGGCCTGGATCCGGCGGCAGACCTCCAGTCCGTCGAACCCGGGCAGCATCACGTCGAGCACCACCAGGTCCGGCTCCCGCTCGGCGTCCGTCTCGACCCCGGAAGGGCCGTCGTGCACCAGGTCGACGGTGAAGCCCTCCGCGCGAAGCCGTGCTCCGATGGCTTCGGCGATCGTCACGTCGTCCTCGACGACGAGCACCCGGCGTCCTCCCAGTTCCATGGGGATGACTGTAAGCACCGGCCGTGGAGACCGTCCGGGTGAGCTGTGGAGATCCTGTGGAGATGTTTCAGCCGGTTTGCCGGATTACTACGTCCTTGTATGTGACGCAGGTCATGCACCCCGGGGCCGTCGAACGCAATCGACAGTCTGCGTTTCGACGCCACCAACAGTGAACAGTCTGCCAGTCCCACCCCGCCGCACGGGCGAGCACGATTCCGCAATGGAGCCGACGGCACGCGGAACCCAGCTCGTGCATCCTGATGGCCGGGTCGAACTCGGCGAGGCCGAGTCCTTGAAGGACAGCCGCTTCTACAACGAGGAACTCGCCCCGGTCCCGGTCGAGAAACGGACCTGGACCACCTACACGTATTTCGCGCTCTGGATGGGCATGGCGCACAACATCCCGTCGTACGCGCTCGCGGCGTCGCTGATCGCGCTCGGGATGGACTGGGTGCAGGCGCTGCTCACGATCACCATCGGCAACCTGGTCGTGCTGGTCCCGATGCTGCTGAACAGTCACGCCGGGACGAAGTACGGCATCCCGTTCCCGGTGTTCGCCCGCGCCTTCTTCGGGATGCGCGGCGCGAACCTCGCCGCGTTGCTGCGCGCGTTCATCGCCTGCGGCTGGTTCGGCATCCAGACCTGGGTGGGTGGCGAGGCGATCTACATCATCGTCGGGCGGCTGGCGGGTCCCGCCTGGAAGGACTCCACCGTCGTCCTCGGCCAGCACTGGACGCTGTGGCTTTCGTTCGGATTGTTCTGGCTGTTCCAGATGCTCATCATCTGGCGCGGGATGGAGGCGGTCCGCCGGTTCGAGAACTGGACGGCGCCGCTGGTCTCGGTCGGCTTCCTGATCCTGCTGGGCTACGTGCTGGTCAAGGCGGGCGGGCTCGGCCCGATCCTGGCGGAGCCCGGGAAACTGGGCTGGGGCCCGGACTTCTGGAAGGTGTTCGCGCCGTCGCTGATGGCGATGATCGCGTTCTGGTCGACGCTTTCGCTCAACATGCCGGACTTCACCCGCTTCGGCGGCAGCCAGGGCAAGCAGGTCCGCGGGCAGCTCCTCGGCCTGCCGACCACGATGACGTTCATCGCGATCGTGGCGATCCTGACCACCTCGGGCGGCAGTGTCCTCTACGGCGAGCAGATCTGGGACCCGGCGAAACTGGCCGACCGGTTCGACTCCCCGGTCGTCGTCGTGGTCGCGTTGATCGCGCTGGTGCTGGCGACGGTGTCGGCGAACCTCGCGGCCAACGTGGTCAGCCCGTCCTACGACTTCTCCAACGCCTTCCCGAAGAAGATCACCTTCGCCGTCGGCGGGCTGATCACCGGGATCATCGGGATCGTCATCCAGCCTTGGCGGCTCTACTCCGACCCGAACATCTACATCTTCGCCTGGCTCGGCTTCTACGGCGGCCTGCTCGGCGCCATCGCCGGCGTGCTCGTCGCGGGCTACTGGGTCGTCAACCGCACCAAGCTGAACCTGCGCGATCTCTACACCGAACGCGGGATCTACTGGTTCAACGGCGGCTGGAACTGGCGCGCGCTGGTCGCGACGCTCGTCGGCGCCGTGCTCTCGGTCGGCGGGGCGTACGGCGGACCGTTCCCCGCCGACGGGCTCATCCCGTTCCTGAAGCCGCTCTACGACTACAACTGGGTCGTCGGACTGGCGGGCGCCTTCGTCGTCTACCTGCTGCTGTCCCTGCCCGAACGCAACCGCACCGCCGAAATCGAGGAGGAAGCCAGTGAGCGACGTGGTCCGAGCCGGATTGATCCAGCAGCGGTGGACGGGTGACAAGGAGTCGATGATCGGAGCCGCGGTCGAAGCCATCGGCAAGGCCGCGTCGCAGGGGGCGCAGGTCATCTGCCTGCAAGAGTTGTTCTACGGCCCCTATTTCTGCCAGGTGCAGGACACCGACTACTACTCCTACACCGAGGGCATCCCCGACGGGCCCACGACGAAACTCATGCAGGAGGTCGCCGAACGCCACGGCGTCGTGCTCGTCGTCCCGATGTACGAAGTCGAGCAGCCCGGCGTGTACTACAACACCGCCGCGGTGATCGACGCCGACGGGACCTACCTCGGCAAGCACCGCAAGAACCACATCCCGCAGGTGAAGGGGTTCTGGGAGAAGTTCTACTTCCGGCCGGGGAACATGGGCTACCCGGTGTTCGACACCGCCGTCGGCCGTATCGGCGTCTACATCTGCTACGAGCGGCACTTCCCGGAGGGCTGGCGCGCGCTGGGCCTGGCCGGGGCGAAGATCGTGTTCAACCCGTCGGCGACCAGCCGCGGCCTGTCGGAGTACCTGTGGCGGCTGGAGCAGCCCGCGGCCGCCGTCGCGAACGAGTACTTCGTCGGCACGATCAACCGGGTCGGCGTGGAACCGCTGGGCGACAACGACTTCTACGGTCAGACGTACTTCGCGGACCCGCGCGGCCAGCTGATCGGCGAGGCCGCCTCCGACACCGAGGAGGAGATCGTCGTCCGCGACCTCGACATGGGTCTGCTCGCCGAGGTGCGGGACCTGTGGGCCTTCTACCGAGACCGCCGCCCCGACAGCTACGGACCCCTCGCGGAGGCGTGATGACCACCCTCATCAGCGGCGGGCAGGTACTCGGCACCGCGGGTGCGTTCGCCGCGGACGTCCTCGTCGACGGCGAAACGATCGCGGCGGTCGGCGCGCCGGGCACACTCGGGCCCGCCGACGAGACCATCGACGCCACCGGGAAGTACGTGCTGCCCGGCGGGATCGACGCGCACACCCATCTGGAGATGCCGTTCGGCGGGACGCATTCCGTCGACACCTTCGGCACCGGGACGACGGCGGCGGCGTGGGGCGGCACGACCACGATCATCGACTTCGCCGTGCAGGCCAAGGGCACGTCACTCCTGTCCACCCTGGACAAATGGCACGAGAAGGCCGACGGCAACTGCGCGATCGACTACGGCTTCCACATGATCGTGTCCGACGTCAACGACTCGTCGTTGAAGGAGATGGAGGCCTGCGTCGACGGCGGTGTCGGCAGCTTCAAGATGTTCATGGCGTACCCGGGCGTGTTCTACTCCACCGACGGCGAAATCCTGCTGGCCATGCAGAAGGCGCGCGAGATCGGCGCCACGATCATGATGCACGCGGAGAACGGCATCGCGATCGACCAGCTGGCCGCGCAGGCGTTCGCCGCCGGCAAGGTCGACCCGGTCCAGCACGGCCTGACCCGGCCGCCGGAGCTGGAGGGCGAGGCGACCTCGCGCGCGATCCAGCTGGCCAAGGTGACCGGGGCGCCGCTGTACATCGTGCATCTCTCGGCGTCGCAGGCGCTGGCGGCGGTCGCGGAGGCGCGTGACGACGGTCAGAACGTCTTCGCGGAGACGTGTCCCCAGTATCTCTATCTGTCCATCGAAGACTTGGCGAAACCGGATTTCGAGGGCGCCAAGTACGTCGCTTCTCCCCCGTTGCGCGAAAAGTCACATCAGGCGGACCTGTGGCGAGGACTGCGCACCAACGACCTCTCGGTGGTGTCGACGGACCACTGCCCGTTCTGCTTCAAGGACCAGAAGGAACTCGGCCGCGGCGACTTCCGCGCGATCCCGAACGGGATCCCCGGCGTCGAGCACCGGATGGATCTGCTGCACCAGGGTGTCGTGGCGGGCGAGCTCACCCTCGGCCGCTGGGTCGAGACCTGCTCGACCACCCCGGCGCGGATGTTCGGGCTGTACCCGCGCAAGGGTGTCATCGCGGCGGGTTCGGACGCGGACATCGTCATCTACGACCCGAACGCGAAACAGACCCTGTCGGTCGAGACGCACCACATGAACGTGGACTACTCGGCCTACGAAGGGCTGGAGATCACCGGCAAGGTCGAGACGGTGCTCTCACGCGGCCGCGTGGTGGTGTCGCCGTCGGGCTTCTCGGGCAGCACGACGCACGGGAAGTTCCTCTCGCGCGACCTGAACCAGTACCTGAATTGAGGCGGGCATGGACTTCGGGATAGTTCTGCAGACCGACCCGCCCGCACGCGACCTGGTGCGGATGATGAAGGCCGCCGAAGACCAGGGTTTCCGCTACGGCTGGACGTTCGACTCGTGCGTGCTGTGGCAGGAACCGTTCGTCATCTACTCGCAGATCCTCGCGGCGACGTCGTCGATGATCGTGGGCCCGATGGTGACCAGCCCGGCCACCCGGGACTGGTCGGTGATGGCGTCGACCTTCGCCACGCTCAACGACATGTACGGCAACCGGACGGTGTGCGGCATCGGCCGGGGTGACTCGGCGCACCGGGTCGTCGGCATGGCACCGTCCACTTTGGCCACCGTGCGCGACTGCATGCACGTGGTCAAGGAACTGGCCGAAGGCCGGGAGGTCCTGGTGCGGGACAAGCCTGTGCAGATCCCTTGGATCCGCAACGGCAGGCTGGAAATGTGGATGGCCGGATACGGGCCGAAGGCGTTGAAGACGGTCGGCGAGCACGCCGACGGCTTCATCCTCCAGTGCGCGGATCCGGCGATCGCCCGGTGGACCATCGGCGCCGTCCGCGAAGCGGCTCGCGCGGCGGGCCGGGACCCCGGCGGGATCACGATCTGCCTCGCGGCACCCGCGTATGCCGGCGACGACCTGGCGCATCAGCGGGAACAGCTGCGCTGGTTCGGCGGGATGGTCGGGAACCACGTCGCGGATCTCGTCTCGCGCTACGGCGATTCCGGGCCGGTGCCGCGCGAATTGACCGACTACATCCGTGCGCGGGAAGGGTACGACTACTCGCATCACGGCCGGGCCGGGAACCCGTCGACCGACTTCGTCCCGGACGAGATCGTGGACCGGTTCTGTCTGCTCGGTCCCTCGTCGGCGCACGTGGATCGCCTGGCGGAGCTGGCCTCCCTGGGCGTCGACCACTTCGCGCTGTACCTCATGCACGATCAGCGCGAAGAGACCCTCAAGCGCTACGGTGCGGAAATCGTCGGCCGCTGACTCTCGCCGTCAGTCCTCTACTTGCGGTCCTTGCGCGTGCGACTACCGCAAGTAGAGGACTAACGGCGGGGGGTCAGGCGGCGAGCCTCCTGGCGCGCCCTAAGTCGACCATGGGGGGTGGGCCCCACCTTCGTTCCTGGGGTGAGCACCAGGGATCACGCGCCCGCGAGGCGGGACGCTGAGCCGGTGACCAGAATCCGCATCGCCGCTTTGATCACCCTCACCACCACCGCCCTCGCGATCGTGCCCGCGGCCACCGCGGCCCCGAAAGGCATCGCCTGGGGCGCCTGCCCGGCGGGCTCCCCGGCCGGGTACGACTGCGCGGAGCTCCAAGTCCCGCTGTCGTATCAGGATCCGCGAGGCCCGCGAATCACCATCGCACTCGGCCGTCTTCCCGCGACCGACCAGAAGAACAAACGCGGCACCCTCTTCACCAACCCCGGAGGCCCCGGGAATCCCGGCCGCTTCACCAAGTTCCGGACGCCGTCCCTGCACCGCCAGTTCGACATCGTCGGCTTCGACCCGCGCGGAGTCGGGGCGAGCACGCCTGTCCAGTGCTTCACGAGCGAGGCGGAAACCGCTCCGCTCAAACGGATTCTCGGCAAGTTCCCGATCACCTCCGAGCAGGAGACCCGGCATTTCGCCGACGTCCGCGAGGTCACCGCGTCCTGCGGCCGCAACGCCGGACCGCTGCTGGGGCACCTGTCGACGGCGAACGTCGCGCGCGACCTCGACAGGCTGCGGGAGGCCGTCGGCGAACCCCGCCTGCGTTACTACGGTCTCTCGTACGGCACGTACGTCGGCGAGGTGTACGCCAACCTGTTCCCCCATCGTGTCGGCGCCTTGGCTCTCGACGCCGTCGACGATCCGATCGCCTGGTCCACCGGGCACCGCCCGGAGGACGCGAACGTCCCGTTCAGCACCAGGCTCGGCGGCTTCCGGGACGCGGACCGCGCGGTGCAGGCCTTCCTCGACACGTGCGCGGCCGACGTCCGGTGCGCGTTCCGCGAACCCGGCACGGATCTGCGGGCCAAGTACGAAGCCCTCCTCGACAAGCTCGAAGCGACACCGGGCGCGATCACCTACCAGGACGTCATCGGGCGTACCCACCAGGCGCTGACCGATGAAGCGAACTCCCGTTCGCTGGCGGAATTCCTTCAGGGAGCGGCGAACCCTGTGTCAGTGGAGGCCATCGCGACGCCGTTCGACTCCGTGTTGGGCGGCGGCGGGACCATCTGCGCCGACACCACGAACCCGCGTGATCCGGCGGCCTGGCCCCGCGCGGCCCGTGCGGCCGACCGTGAAAGCCGCGGCTTCGGTTCCTACGACACGTATCTGTCGCTGCCGTGCGCCTTCTGGCCCGTCTCGGACCCGGCGCGTTACACGGGACCGTGGAACCGCCCGACCGCACCGATCCTGTTGCTGGCCAACGGCAAGGGTGACCCCGAGACGCCGTACGCCGGCGCGAAGCGGACGGAACGCATCCTCGGCAACGCCCGGCTTCTGACACTGGACGCGTGGGGGCACGGCGCCGCGAACCGCAGTGCCTGCGTCGACGCCGCACTCGACGACTACCTGACCTTCGGACATCTCCCGGCGCGCGACACCGTCTGCGCCCCGGATCACGCGCCTTTCGACGCCAGGTAGCTCATCGAGATCTCCGCGTCGGTCAGCCAGGAGGCGTAGTCGGCGGGGTCGGCGAAGATATGCGCGAACCGGTGCGCCACCTCGGGCACCGTTCGCGCGGCCTCCAGGGTGGCCAGCACGTGATCCGGCGGCGGGGCGAGCAGATCGTTGCTCAGCCGGGTCGCGTGCTGCGCCTTTTCCCAGTATTCGGCGAAAGTTCCACGCAGGAACGCCTCGTCGAACGGACGATCCCCGTGGTCGAGGATGCGCCGCTCATAGACCGCGGCCGCGTGCGCCGCCATATTCGCGCCCTGTCCGGCGATCGGGTCGTTGGTGACCGCGGCGTCGCCCATCGCCAGCACCTTCGCCCCCGACGGCAGTGTGCCGACCGGTTCGCGCACGATCGGCAGGACCCGGCCGCGCAGGGCGTCCAGCGGCCCGCTCGGCCTCGCGCCGTCGAGTGACTCGACGACCCACGGGAACCTCTCGCGCAGCAACGTCATCGCGACGTCGAAATGCCGGTCGGGATCGGTGACGTCGTCCCAGACGTCGAGCGGTCCGCCCGGCACGCCGAAGAAGCCGAGGCCGAAGACGGGTCCGCGCACGGACAGGACCGGCAGCCCGAACAGTTCACCGGCCGGGGAAAGCCCGAACGTCAGGCCCGGGTAGGTCGGGAGTGGTCCGTCCCGTCCGGAAACCAGGTACGTGATCCCGATGGTCCGCTGCGGCTCGCGATACGGCGAGCGCCGGTCGTCGCGCGGGAACAGGCTGTCGAACTGCGGTCCGCGACCGGCGGCGACCAGTACGAGGTCGAACTCGCGGGCGTATTCGTCCAGCCCGTCGGGGGTCACCTTGCCGATCCGCACCTCACCGCCGCGCTCGGCGAAAACGGTCAGCCAGGTGGACACCTTGACCCGCTGATCCACCGACTGCGCGGGCTCGTCGAACCGGGCCTCCCACGAGATCGCCGGCTCCGCGGTCTCCCCGGCCAGCCCGAACGAGGCGCCGAGGATCTCCGGCGCCCGGCCGTCCCAGAAGTTGATGCCCAGCGCGCGTTCCCGCCGCAACGCGGGGGCGAACACGCATTGGTTCGAGATGAGCCCGCCCGCGCGGAGGGTGCCGGCGTCGCGGTCGGTGACCACGGTGACGGCGTACCCGTGCTTCTGCAATCCCAAGGCCAGGACCAGCCCTGCCTGCCCGGCCCCGACCACCACGATCCGGCGCATGAGGACCCCTCAGCCGATGAGCGCTTGGTACACCAGGTGACGCAGTTCGACCCGGATCGGGTAGGACGACGACGGCAGCAGCTGCGTGAAGAACAGCACGGTGATGTCCTCGTCCGGGTCGACCCAGAACGCGGTGCTCGCCGCCCCGCCCCAGGCGAATTCCCCGGCGCTGGCGGGAGTCTTGGCCTTCACCGGGTCTTCGAGCACGGAAAAGCCCAGTCCGAAGCCGAAACCGTGGTACGGCGCCTCGGAGAACGCGGGCCGTCCGTAGGTCTCCAGGTCCACGCCGCCGGGCAGGTGGTTGCTCGCCATGAGCCGCACGGTGCGCGGGCCGAGGAGCCGGACGCCGTCGAGTTCACCGCCCCGCACCAGCATCTGGGTGAAGCGGTGATAGTCGCCCGCCGTCGACACCAGTCCTCCGCCGCCCGAGAAGGCCGACGGCGTGACCCGGCCGAGGGCGCCCATCTCGTCGTGCCGCAGGGGCACCTTGGTCTTCGGGTGGGGCACGTAGAGCGCGGCCAGCCGGTCGAGGGCACCGGGGTCGGCCTGGAACGCGGTCTCCCGCATACCGAGCGGGGTGAAGATCCGTTCGGCGAAGAAAGTGTCGAGCGCCTGGCCGGACACGACCTCGACGAGTCTGCCGAGGATGTCCGTCGCGACCGAATAGTTCCATTCGCTGCCGGGCTGGAACAGCAACGGCAGCTTGGCGATCGCCTCGGAGACCCCGGCCAGGTCGAGCCCCGGCGCCATCGCCCAGTCGAAGCCCGCCTCGCGGTAGGTCGCGTCGACCGGATGCGTGCGGTGGAACCCGTAGGTCAGGCCGGAGGTGTGGGTGAGCAGATGCCAGAGCCGGATCGGTTCGGTGGCGGGTTCGGTCGCCATCCGGACGGTCGAGCCCCTGGTGAACACCTTCGGTTCCGAGAATTCGGGCAGCCAGCGGGAGATCGGGTCGTTGAGGTCGACGAGCCCTTCCTCGACGAGCATCATCGCGGCGACGGACGTGACCGGCTTCGTCATCGAGTAGACGCGCCAGATCGTGTCCGCCTCGACCGGCAGCCCGGCCTCGATGTCGCGTCGGCCGTTCATCGCGACGTGCGCGATCTTCCCGTTCCGGGCCACCACGGCCAGGTACCCGGGGAGCTGGTCGCGCTCCAGGTACCCGTCGAAGTGCCGGTCGATCCGCCTCAGCCGCTCCGCGTCGAAACCCACCTCGGCCGGGTCGACGTCCACCTTCAGCTCGATCATGTGACCGAGGTTACGCGTTCCGCTCGGCTTGTTTCTCCAGTCGCCACGCCTCGTCGGTCTTGCCCGCCCGCCAATATCCGGAGATCGACAGCAGTTCGCGCCGTACGCCACGCTCGTCGAGCAGGTGACGGCGCAGGGCGCGGACGACGTCGGCCTCCCCGTGGACGAACGCCTGCACGACGCCGTCGTGCCAGTCGAGCGCGCGGACGGCGGCCGCGAGGTCGTCGCCCCGGCTCCGGTGCAGCCAGGTGATCCGCGCTTCGGCCTTGGTGGTCAGCGCCTGCTCTTCGGCTTCGTCCTCCACGAGGAGGAAGGCGTGCGCGGGAACGCCCGCCGTCATCGCCTCGAGGGAAGCGGCGATCGCCGGCAGGGCGCTCTCGTCACCGGCGAGCAGATGCCAGTCGGCCTCGTCGCCCGGCGCGTACGCCCCGCCGGGACCGGAGATCAGCAGTTCGTCGCCCGGTTTCGCGGCGGCGGCCCACGGTCCGGCGACCCCCTCGTCACCGTGGTGGACGAAGTCGAGCACGAGTTCGCCGAGATCCCGGTCGAACGCACGGACGGTGTAGGACCGCATCCGCGGCCACTGCTCACGCGGCATCTCGGCGCGCACGCTCGCCAGGTCGAACGGCTCGGGGTAGTCGACGCCGGGCACCCGGAAGTGCACCTTGACGTACGCGTCGGTGAATTCGTTGGGCCGGAACGAGGCGATCCCTTCGCCCCCGGCCACGATCCGGACCATATGGGGGGTGATCCGCTCGGTGCGCAACACCCGCAACCGGATCGCCGACACCGGCTTCCGCGCCTCGACCATCCGCGACTCCTTCCGACAAGGTTAGGTGAACCTAACCGAGCGTACGCCCCTCGCCGGTTGACCGGATGGGGTCTCCCGACATCCGATCAAAGCCGCGGTTCACTTCGCGCCCGCGGCCGGATCACTCACCCGGGTGTTCTGGAACGACGCCACGCGCCAGCCGTCGGATTCCTCCACGAGCACGTATGTCAGCGTCGACTCCCGCCCCGGTGCGGGCTTGCCGCCGGCCAGCGAAGACCCGCCGCCGGACACGACGATCGCGACGTCCGGGCGGACGAACCGGATCTTGGGCTCGGCGGCGGGCGCCACCAGCTTCGACCCCTTCAGCAGCCCCTCGAACAGGGACCGGTGAGTGCTCTCGATGATCGCGCGGCCCGGCATGTTCATCCCGAAAAACGTCACGTAGTCGGCGTCCTCGGTGAACAACCGCGCGTACGCGGCCGCGTCGCCGTCGTTCCACGCGTCGGCGAGCCCGCCCAGTACGGCCAGGACCTCGGTACGGGATCCGGTCATGATGTCCTCCAGTTTGACGAACGGCGTTCGTATCACGAACACCGTTCTACAGACGAACAGCGTTCGCGTCAAGTAGAGTTCCGGATCGAACCCCGGACCAGGAGGCGAACGAAGTGAGCAGGCCCCGGCATCGCGCCGAGAAACCCGTGCTGTCCCAAGAGCTCGTGCTGAAGACGGCTCTGGACCTCCTCGCCGCCGAAGGCATCGAGGCGGTGAGCATGCGGCGGGTGGCCCAGGCGCTGGAGACGGGTCCGGCGTCGCTCTACGCCCATGTCGCGAACAAGGAAGAGCTCCACGAGCTGATGGTCGACCACGTCCTCGACTTCGGCCCGATCCCCGTACCCGACCCGGATCGGTGGATGGAGCAGGCGAAGGACCTGTTGCGGGAAAACGTGCGCGCGCTGACGGCGTTCCCCGGTATCGCGAAGATCGCCTGGGCCATCCCGGTCCCGACCGGCGCGAACGCGCTGCATCAGGCCGAGGCGATGCTCGCGATCCTGCGGGCAGGCGGCCTCGATCTGAAGCAGGCACTCTTCGCCGCCGACGCGTTGTGGCTCTACACCAAGGCGTACGCCTACGAGGGCGCCGGCTGGCAGCACGGCGACATCGACGTGACCGTGCAGGAGGAACGCGGCAAGCAGATGTTCGACTACCTGACGTCGTTCCCGGCGGGCACGTTCCCGAACCTGCTGGGCTCCGGTGAGTACTTCAGCGAGGAGACCGCGCGGGAACGGTTCGAGTTCGCGCTGGATCTGTTCCTGACCGGATTGGCGCGGCTGACGAGTTCGTGACTCAGGTGAGGCGTCGCACCAATCCGTCGGCCAGCAGCCGCCCGCGATCGGTCAGCACCGCGCGGCCCTGACCGTCCAAAGCGGACTGTTCCAGCAACCCCTCGGCGGCGGCGGCCCTGGCTTCGGCCACGCCGTCGTCGTCGAGTGCGGAGAGCGGAAGTCCTTCGGACAGGCGGAGTTCCAGCATCACGCGTTCCAGATGCCGGTCTTCGGCGGTCAGCAGTTCACGGCCGGCGGCCGGTGACTCCCCCGCGGCGAGCGAAGCGGCGTACCGGGCGGGGTGCTTGACGTTCCACCACCGGACGCCGCCGACGTGGCTGTGCGCGCCGGGTCCGGCGCCCCACCAGTCGCCACCGCGCCAGTAGCCGATGTTGTGCCGGCAGCGGGCTTCCTCCGACGTCGCCCAGTTCGACACCTCGTACCAGCGCAAACCGGCCGACGCGAGCACGCGGTCGATGAGTTCGTAGTCGGCGGCGAGGACGTCGTCGTCCGGCGCGGGCAGTTCGCCGCGACGGACGCGGCGGGCGAGCGCGGTGCCTTCTTCGACGATCAGCGCGTACGCCGACACATGGTCGACGCCCGCGGCGAGCACCGCGTCCAGCGACGCCTGGAGGTCTTCGACCCGCTCTCCCGGCGTGCCGTAGATGACGTCGAGGTTGACGTGCTCGAACCCGGCGGCGCGGGCTTCCCCGGCGGCCGCGACGGGTCGGCCGACGGTGTGCACGCGGTCGAGGATGCGCAGGACGTGCTGCGCGGCGGACTGCATCCCGAGCGAGATCCGGTTGTACCCGGCGTCGCGGATGCCCGCGAAGAACTCCGGCGACGTGGACTCCGGATTGGACTCCGTGGTCACCTCGGCGTCCGGCGCGAGGCCGAACGCGTCGCGGACGGCGTCCAGGACACTGCGGAGCCCGTCCGCGCCGAGCAGGGACGGCGTGCCCCCGCCGACGAAGACGGTGTCCACCGCGGGCGGCTTCCCGAGTACGCGCGCGGCCAGGTCGAATTCACGCTTCAGGCCTTCGAGCCAGGACTGCGGCGAGGAATCGCTGTCCAGTTCACCGGCGGTGTAGGTGTTGAAGTCGCAGTAACCGCAGCGGGTCGCGCAGAACGGGACGTGCACGTAGACACCGAACGGCCGGGTACCGAGCCCTTCCAGCGCGCTCTCGGGGAGCGCGGACTCGACGGGCTTGACCTTCTCGAACGACAGTGCGGGCACACCCCAGTCTCCCTCATTCCGTGAAGGCCTCTTTCCCCGGGGAAAGAGGCCTTCACGGAACACGGCCAACGGTCGGCGGTGCGCACCTCGACCGAGGTGGCCCGCACCGTCGTCGGGGAGCGACCACCCCTCCCCTCCGTCCTGGGTGGATTCGGAGTCCGAAGCCGGCGGCGACGGCGGCCTCACTCACCCCGAGGCGGCACTTACGCCAACCCGTTCGCGGCCAGCCATTCCGGGGACGGCGGGATCACCTCGATGATGTCGACGAGGAACCCGTTCAGGTCCTCGATGTGGAAGTGCCGTTGCCCGAATTCCTCGTCCACCACTTCGGTGACGATCTTGACCCCTTCCTCGCGCAGCCGCTCGTACTCGGCGGCCGCATCGGCGACCACCAGCCCGATCATCGACCCGGCGGGCTCCTGCGCCCGCCAAGGTTCCGGCGTGGCCGGGTGCCCGCGCTTGGCGAAGCTCATCTCATACCCCGGCACACCGACGTTGAGGCTGGAGAACCAGTCCAGCTCGATCGTCACCGTCAACTGCAGGTGCCGCTTCCACCAGGCGGTCGTCTCGGCGATGTCGTCGACGAGCACACAGGCACCGAAACCGCTGATCTGCATCTGGTGTTTCCTTCCGCTTGAACCACTTGACCTGTAGTACTCTATGCGTAGTGGTTTGAACGACGCAAGGAGAATTTTCGATGCGGCAGAACCCGGAGCGCCGGACGGCTTTGACCGACGCGGCCATCACCGTCCTCGCCCGCGAAGGCGCACGCGGGCTCACCTACCGCGCCGTGGACGCCGAGGCGGACGTCCCGCCCGGCACGACGTCCAACTACTTCCGCAACCGGGACCAGTTGCTCGGCGAGGTCGGTGTCCGCGTACACGAACGCGTCTCCGCACCGGCGGACGTCGTGGCGAACCCACAGGCGGAGACGCCTTCACACGACCGTGTCGGCGTACTGCTCGGCGAACTCATGGGGCGGCTGACCGCGCATCGCGAGCCCTACCTCGCCCTGCTGGAACTCCGCCTCGAAGCCACCCGGCGCCCGGAACTGGCGGCCGAGCTGACCAAGACGATCCGCGAGGGCATCGACCTCAGCGTCGACTGGCACGTCGCGGCGGGGATGCCGGGCGGACGTCCCGAGGTGCTGCTGATGTACCTCGCGCTGACCGGGCTCACCGTGGAACGGCTCACGCTGCCGGGGGTGTTCGGCGACGTCTCCGACGAAGACGTCATCCGGCTTCTCGTGGACCGCGTTCTCCCGTCCTGATCCGTGCGCGTTCTGCGTCACACCATCACCCGGAAGCGATCTTCACCCCGCTCTTGACGTGCCGCTGACCAGGGGGAATACCCGTCCCGACGAGGTCGATGGACGCTCTTCCCAGCATGCGGACCGGCCTAGACCACATAGTGGGCGCGTGGCACGCTGAGCTCATGACCCGCGCCGGAATCACCCTCGTGGCCCGCCGCCACGTGGATCTCCGTCGCGTGGCGAGCGCGCTCTGTGCGACGAACCGCTGACTCCCCGCCACCACCACGATCTGCCGGAGGACTCCCATGTCGTCGCCCACGCGCGAGACCCCTGCCCGCACGCCGCGGGTCAAACAGAAACGCGGCGAAGGCCAGTGGGCGCTGGGGTACCGCGAGCCACTGAA
Organism: Amycolatopsis sp. cmx-4-19; assembly: GCA_049998115.1. GTDB lineage: Bacteria > Actinomycetota > Actinomycetes > Mycobacteriales > Pseudonocardiaceae > Amycolatopsis. The sequence continues at coordinate 185,845 of JAEBEO010000003.1, forward strand.
CCCCAACGAGCGGTCCAAGAAGGACGACAACCCGCTCAACGTGCGCGCGCGGATCGAGAACATCTACGCCCGCGGCGGGTTCGACTCGATCGACCCCGGCGACCTGCGCGGCCGGTTCCGCTGGTTCGGGCTCTACACCCAGCGCAAGCCCGGGATCGACGGCGGCCGCACCGCCACCCTCGAACCCGAAGAGCTCGACGACCGCTACTTCATGCTGCGGGTCCGGCTCGACGGCGGCGCGCTGACCACCCACCAGCTGGCCGTGCTCGCCGAGATCTCGCAGACCCACGCGCGCGATACCGCCGACATCACCGACCGGCAGAACATCCAGTACCACTGGATCCAGGTCGAGGACGTCCCGACGATCTGGGACAAGCTGGAGAAGGCCGGGATGACCACGATGGAGGCCTGCGGCGACAGCCCGCGGGTCATCCTCGGCTCCCCCGTCGCCGGCATCGCCGCGGACGAGATCATCGACGGCACACCCGCGATCGACGAGATCAAGCGCCGCTATATCGGCGACCCCCGCTACTCGAACCTGCCGCGCAAGTTCAAGACCGCGATCTCGGGCCAGCAGGACGTGGCGCACGAAATCCACGACATCGCCTTCGTCGGCGTGAACCACCCGGAGCACGGGCCCGGATTCGACCTCTGGGTCGGCGGCGGCCTGTCGACCAACCCGATGATCGGGCAGCGCCTCGGCGCCTGGGTCCCGCTCGACGAGGTCCCCGACGTCTGGGAAGGCGTGATCAGCGTCTTCCGCGACTACGGCTACCGGCGGCTGCGCGCCCGAGCCCGGATCAAGTTCCTCGTAAAGGACTGGGGCGCCGCGAAGTTCCGCCAGGTGCTGGAAGACGAATACCTCAAGCGGAAACTGACCGACGGCCCCGCGCCCGAGGTGCCCGCGACCCAGATCGACCACGTCGGCGTGCACCCGCAGACCGACGGCAAGTTCTACGTCGGTGCCGCGCCGGTCGCGGGCCGCGTCTCCGGCGCGACACTGCTGGCGGTCGCGAAGGCAGCCGAGCGCGCGGGATCGCACCGCGTCCGGCTCACCCCGCAGCAGAAACTCGTGGTCCTCGACGTTCCCGAGGCCGAGGTCGACGGGCTGAAGAGCGACCTGGCGGGACTGGGCCTGCAGGCCGAGCCGTCCCCGTGGCGGCGCGGCATCATGGCCTGCACCGGGCTGGAGTTCTGCAAACTCGCCATCGTCGAGACCAAGGCCCGCGCGCTCCAGCTGGTCACCGATCTGGAGAAGAGCCTCGCCGACATCCAGGCCGAGATCGAGCACCCGGTCACCGTGCATCTCAACGGCTGCCCCAACTCCTGCGCGCGGATCCAGACCGCCGACATCGGGCTCAAGGGCCAGATCGTCACCGACGAGGACGGCAAGCAGGTCGAAGGCTTCCAGGTGCACCTCGGCGGCGGCCTCGGCCTGGACGCCGGGTTCGGCCGGAAACTGCGCGGGCACAAGGTGACCGCGTCGGAGCTGACCGCGTACGTCGAGCGGGTCGTCCGGGCGTACGTCGCCGGTCGTGAACCCGGCGAACGGTTCGCCCAATGGGTCACGCGGGCCGAAGAAAGCGTCCTGCAGTGACCGAACGAGCGACCCCGTACCACTGCCCGTTCTGTGGCGATGAGGACCTGCGGCCGGAAGAGGGCGGCTCCTGGCTGTGCTCGGGCTGCCGCCGGGTCTTCACCGTGAAGTTCCTCGGACTGTCCTTTCCGGAGGTGTCGCAAGGATGACCGCCACTGCCGACTACAAGACCCTCGCCGAACGCGCGTCGAAAGAACTCGCCGAGGCGACCGCCACCGAAGCGCTGCGCTGGACCGCGGAGACCTTCGGCGACGACTTCATCGTCGCCTCGAACATGCAGGACGCCGTCCTCATCGATCTGGCCACCCAGGTCAAACCGGACGTGGACGTGCTGTTCCTGCAGACCGGCTACCACTTCCCGGAGACCATCGGCACCCGTGACGCGGTGCAGGCGGTCTACCCGGGTGTACGGATCGTCAACGCCCAGGCCGCGCAGAGCGTCGCCGAGCAGGACGCGGAGTACGGCCCGAAGCTGCACGAGCGTGACCCGAACCTGTGCTGCCAGCTCCGCAAGGTCGTCCCGCTGCGGAACACACTGGCGAGGTACTCGGCGTGGGTGACCGGCGTCCGCCGCGTCGACGCGCCGACCCGCGCGAACACCCCCATCGTCACCTGGGACGACCGCAACGGGCTGGTGAAGATCAACCCCATCGCGCCGTGGTCCGACGACGAGTTCAACGGCTACATCAGCGAACACCGGATTCTCGAGAACCCGTTGGTGTCCATCGGTTATCTCTCGATCGGCTGCGCGCCGTGCACCGCCAAGGTCGCCCCGGGCCAGGACGCCCGCAGCGGCCGGTGGGCGGGTCAGGGCAAGACCGAGTGCGGCTTGCACGGGTGAGAAGGGACGACATGACCACGCTCGAACCGGCCACTGACGCTGCCCAGGACAACTTGGCGGCCTTGGAATCCGAGGCCATCCACATCTTCCGCGAGGTGGCGGGCGAGTTCGACCGGCCGGTGATCCTGTTCTCCGGCGGCAAGGACTCGACGCTGCTGCTGCACCTGGCGATCAAGGCGTTCTGGCCCGCGCCGGTGCCGTTCCCGTTGCTGCACGTGGACACCGGGCACAACTTCGACGAGGTCATCGACTTCCGCGACCGCGTGGTCGAGCAGCACGGGCTGCGGCTGGTCGTGGCGAAGGTCCAGGACTGGATCGACGACGGCAGGCTCGAAGAGCGCGCCGACGGGCTGCGCAACCCGCTGCAGACCACGCCGCTGCTCGACACGATCGCCGAGAACAAGTTCGACGCGGTCTTCGGCGGCGGGCGCCGCGACGAGGAACGCGCCCGCGCCAAGGAGCGGATCTTCAGCCTCCGCAACGCTTTCGGCCAGTGGGAGCCACGCCGGCAGCGCCCGGAACTGTGGAACCTCTACAACGGGCGGCACCGCCCCGGCGAGCAGGTCCGTGTCTTCCCGTTGTCCAACTGGACCGAGGCGGACGTCTGGAACTACATCGCGCGGGAGAAGGTCGAACTACCGTCGATCTACTACGCGCACCGGCGCGAGGTCTACCAGCGCGACGGCATGTGGCTGGCCGAAGGCCCGTGGGGCGGGCCGCGGCCGGGTGAGGACGTGAAGGAACTGACCGTGCGCTACCGGACCGTCGGCGACGGCTCGTGCACGGGTGCCATCGAATCGACCGCCGCCACGGTGGACGAGGTCATCGCCGAGGTCTCGGCCTCCCGGCTCACCGAACGCGGCGCCACCCGTGCCGACGACCGGATGTCGGAAGCGGCGATGGAAGACCGCAAACGTGAGGGGTACTTCTGATGTCCAGCCTTCTCCGGCTCGCGACGGCGGGCAGTGTGGACGACGGGAAGTCGACGCTGGTCGGACGGCTCCTCTACGACACGAAGTCGGTGCTCGCCGACCAGCTGGACGCCGTCACCCGCGCCAGTGTCGACAAAGGACTGTCCACACCGGACCTGTCACTGCTCGTCGACGGGCTGCGCTCGGAACGCGAGCAGGGCATCACGATCGACGTCGCGTACCGGTATTTCGCGACGCCGAGGCGGAGTTTCGTACTCGCGGACACCCCCGGCCACGTGCAGTACACCCGGAACACGGTGACCGGGGCGTCCACCGCGCAACTGGCCGTGCTGCTGGTCGACGCGCGCAAGGGCGTCATCGAGCAGACCCGCCGCCACGCCGCGGTGCTGGCGCTGCTGGGCGTGCCGCATCTGGTGCTGGCGGTGAACAAGATCGATCTCGTCGACTACGACGAAGCGACCTTCACGGTGATCGCCGAGGAGTTCGCCGAGCACGCCGCTTCCCTGGGCTACGAACGCGGTTCCGTGCTCGCGGTGCCGGTTTCGGCACTGCAGGGCGACAATGTGGCCGAGAAGTCGGACAAGACCCCGTGGTACCCCGGTCCGACCCTGCTGGAGCATCTGGAAACCGTGCCGGTGGCACCGGATCCGCACGATTCGGCGTTCCGGTTCCCGGTGCAGTACGTGATCCGGCCGCGCACGACCGAGCACCCCGACTACCGGGGTTACGCCGGGCAGATCGCGGCGGGCACCGTCCGGCCGGGAGACGAGATCGTCGTGCTCCCCCAAGGCCTTCGCAGCCGGGTGGAGGGCATCGACACCGCGGACGGGCCGCTGGCCGAAGCCGGTGCCGGGACATCGGTGACCCTCCTGCTCGCCGACGACCTCGACATCTCGCGTGGTGACCTGATCGCGGCGGTCGACCGGCAGCCCGAGGTGACCGACGAGATCACCGCGACACTGTGCTGGCTCTCGGCGAAAGCACTCAAGCCGGGTGCGCGAGTGCTGGTGAAACACGGCACCCGGACGGTCCAGGCACTGGTCGGCGAACTCCGCGCCCGCTTCGACGAGCAGACCCTGTCCAGCGTGGAGGGTCCGGATTCGCTGGAACTCAACGACATCGGCCGGGTCACCCTGCGGCTCGCCGAGGCGATCGGCGTGGACGACTACGGAGTCAGCCCGCGGACCGGCGCGTTCCTGGTCATCGACCCGAAGGACGGCGACACCCTCGCCGCCGGGCTCGTCGGCGAAAGGTTCGCATGACCCCGAGCCCCACTCCGCCACTGGTCGCCGTCGCCCACGGCAGCCGCGACCCGCGGTCCGCCGCGACCATCCGCACGCTGCTCGACGTCTCCCGTGGCCTGGCACCGGAACTGGACATCCGGGAGTCCTTTTTGGACCTTTCGGAGCCGCTGCTGACCGATGCCCTGCGCGGCCTGTACGCCGAAGGGCATCGTGAAATCGTCGTGGTGCCCCTGCTGCTCGGCGTGGCCTACCACGCGCGCGTGGACCTGCCCGCGCTCGTCGACGAGGTGACGGCGGACTGCCCGGGGCTCGGCGTGCGTGTCTCTTCCGTACTCGGCATCGACCCGCTCATCGAGACAGTCGCGCTGGACCGGCTCACCGAGGCGGGCGCCGACCTGGACGATCCCGGCCTGGGCGTCCTGCTCGCCGGCGTCGGCTCGTCTAACGTCGCCGCGAACGACGCGGTCGCCGGGATCACCACGCGCTGGCACCTGCGGCGCGGGCTGCTCGCGACCCCCGCCTTCGCCAGTGCGGCCCAGCCGGACGTTCCCGCCGCCATCGCGCGGCTGCGGCTCAACGGCGCCGAACGCCTCGCCGTCGCCGGCTGGTTCCTGGCGCCGGGCCTGCTGCCGGACCGGATCGCACGGCTGGCCCGCGAGGCCGACCCGTCGGTGGTCGTCGCCGGGCCGCTGGGCCCGGACCCGCGGATCGCCGGGCTCGTCCTGGAACGCTACGGCGTCGCCGCGGCCCGGCTCGCGGCCTGAGTAGCCCGACTCGTCCCGTCCGGGCGCTTGATGCCGATCTCCGGTGAATCCCGCTCCCAGTTCCGGGCCGCCCCGCGTAGGGGAACAGAGATTTCTGCGACGAGTTAGTCGACTCTCTCCACGCTGCGCAGCAAGTACCTCGAGCCGAACCAGGGCGCCGACGTCCTGCAACCCGAGCCCGAGCCCGACGTTCTCCGCGACGACGATCGGCTGAGCCGTGCCCGCGCCACCTCGCCGGGGTGGCGCAGGCCACTGCCCGGCCCGACATCGCTGTGCGAAGGTGTGCCCATGGCTGACGAACTGGTGCACTACGACGTGGTGGGCGGCACCGCCACGATCACCTTGGACTCCCGGCACAACCGCAACGCGCTTTCCGCCCAGCTGCGTCGTGAGCTGAGCGAGTCGCTGCACAAGGCGCAATCCGACGACACGGTCCGGGTCATCGTGCTCACCCACACCGGTCCGGTGTTCTGCGCCGGGATGGACCTCAAGGAGGCTCGCGGCGCCGGCGCGGGCGACCAGGGGGTCAACGAGTTCCCGAAGATCCTCGAGCAGCTGTGGACCAGCCCCAAGCCGGTGGTGGCGAAGCTGGCGGGCCCCGCGCGGGCGGGCGGGATCGGCATGGTGGCCGCGACCGACATCGCCGTCGCGGTGCACGAAGCGACCTTCGCCTTCTCCGAGGTCCGGATCGGCGTCGTCCCGGCCGTCATCTCGCTCACCGTACTGCCGCGGCTCAACGCCCGCGCCGCGCACGAGCTGTTCCTGACCGGTGACACCTTCGACGCGAAGCGGGCCGTCGAGATCGGCCTGCTGAACTCGGCCGTCACCGCCGCCGAACTCGACGACGAGGTCGCCCGTTACGTCAAGGCACTCGCTCTCGGCGGCCCGAAGGCACTCGCGGCGACGAAGGACCTGCTCGGCAAGCCTCGTCCGGCCACCCCGGGCGAAGGCTTCGAGGCCATGAACAAGCTGTCCGCCGGCATCTTCGCGAGCGAAGAGGGCCAGGAGGGCATCACGGCTTTCGCGCAGAAGCGCAAGCCGAACTGGGTTCCCGAAAGCTAGTCGGGCAGGACGATGGTGAGGCGCCGGGAGTCCGATCGGTCACCGGTCGGCCCCAGCGCCCGCTGCGCGTCCGAGAGCACGCTGCGCACGGCCAGGTAGGCCTTCGGATCGCGCTCCTTGAGCACCGAGGAACCGGACCAGATCAGCACGTGTTCGCCCGGCGGCAGCCAGGACAGATCGGTGAGGCAGTCGTAGAGCGCGTCGAGATTCTTCCCGAAGTAGTCGGGGAAGGACAGCGCCTCCGCGATCGCGTCGAGCGTCGAGGCCTTGTCGACCGTCCGGCCACTCTCGATCAGGTGCGGATGCGCACCCCTCGTGAAGGCTTTCTCCGCCTCGCTCATCGCTCGGTGTCCACTACGACGAAGGACTTGTAGTGGTCCTCGGTGTAGTACAGCTCCTTGCCCGAGCCGGTCACGAGCCGTTTGGCGCCGCGATCCGGGCTGCCCGGCGTCTTGACCGTGTATTCCCGGTAGTAGCCGGAGTCCTTGGCAGGCAAGACCTTCTCCCGGTTCTGGAAGAGGACGTCGTCATTACGCGGGTACGGGTACGGCCCGCCTGCTTTGATGAGCCGCCAGGTATCGGTCGCCTGCGCGGGCAGCGCCGTGAGCGGTTTGACCGGGAGCCCGGACTCCTCGCCCGCGACCTTGCCCTTGACCCGGCTCGCCGCGGCCTGGCCGGACGGCGCGGACGAAGCGGACGAGCTCGCCGGAGCCGGAGCATTCTTCGTGTCGTCACCGCTGATGCCGTCCTTGACGAACCAGCCGGCGAGTACCAGCACGATCAGGCCGATCAGGGCGGCGGTGATCCGCCTACGGTTGAACATGGTGCGCCAGCTTAGGAGGGCCGGTCGGGGTCGTTCGCATCGCGGGCTGCCCCGAAGAGCCGGGCGACCTTGCCGAAGACCGTGTCGAGTGCCCACGCGGCGGCAAGGCACAGCGGCACCACGACCACCATGACCAGCACGAACTGCACGGGGAACGGGGCCTGCACGAGCCACAGCTCGACGCCGTCCCACCAGTCAGCAAGCCCGTTGAACACACTGTGAGCCTACGCTCGCACCCCCTGCCACCACCGCTCAGGCCGGGTAAGTTGCTGACATGTTCGCCGTCTACGCTTCCGCACCCAACGCCGAAAAGCCGCTGGACTCGCTCGTGATCGGCGAGCGTCCCGAACCCGAAGTGCCCGAAGGCTGGGTAAAGGTCAAGGTCAAGGCCGCCAGCCTCAACATGCACGACCTGTGGACACTTCGCGGTGTCGGCATCAAACCCGAGCAGTTCCCGATGATCCTGGGCTGCGACGGCGCGGGCACCCTCGACGACGGGACCGAAGTCGTCCTCCACTCGGTGATCAACGCCCCGGGCTGGCAGGGCGACGACACCCTCGACCCGAAGCGCAGCCTGCTGACCGAGAAGTACCAGGGCTCCTTCGCCGAACAGGTCGTCGTCCCGGCTCGCAACGTCGTGCCGAAGCCGGCGGGCCTGAGCTTCTCCGAAGCCTCGACCATGGGAACGGCCTGGCTGACGGCGTACCGGATGCTGTTCGTGAAGTCCGGTCTGCGACCGGGACAGACGATGCTCGTCCAAGGCGCCTCCGGCGGTGTCTCGACCGCCCTCGTGCAACTCGGGCGTGCGGCCGGATTCCGGGTTTGGGTCACCGGACGTAGCGAAGAAAAGCGTGCGCTGGCGGAGAATCTGGGCGCACATCAGACCTTCGAGTCCGGGGCGAGGCTGCCCGAGCGGGTCGACGCGGTCTTCGAGACCGTCGGGAAGGCGACCTGGTCGCATTCGGTGAAGTCGCTCAAACCGGGCGGGATCATTGTCGTTTCCGGTTCCACCAGCGGTCCGGACGCTCACGCGGAGTTGCAGCGCGTATTCTTTCTGCAACTTCGCATCGCGGGTTCGACGATGGGGACCAGGGACGAACTGACCGATCTGCTGGCTTATCTGGAGCTCACTGGCGTCCGCCCGCAGATCGGTGCGGAATTGCCGTTCTCGGAAGCGAAAACCGGGTTTGAGAACATGCTCGACGGGGAAACCTCCGGCAAAGTTGTATTCACGCATTGATCAGAGGGGTGCTTTCTTCCCCTGACGCGATCGATCACGCATGCTTGCGCACGTCCACGCGTCCCATGCAGGTCAAGCACCTAATTTGTGGCCTTGTCAAGTGTCAAGAACGTTATGACTCAGCAAGATTCTCCCGACCAAAGTTCGACCAAAATCCGACGTTTCGCGGTTAACCTTGAATCATGACCGCGACGCAGCGGCCCGAACCGGCGGACCCGGGGGGCCGGACAACCATCGAAACCGACCCGATCCGCGTTTCGTTCCGGCGCTATGCCGGTGTCCGCACCCGCGTGCTCGAAGTCGGGCCGCAACCGGTGGAATCCGCTGACCGCGCACCCCGCAGGGTGCTCGGCAAACGGACGGCCGCTCGCGGGCACACCAAGCCCACGGCACCGAGACTGGTGCTGCTCCACGGCTACTGCGACAGCGCCGACACCTGGCGCCCCGTCCTGGAACTGCTCGCAGCCGCGGGAATCCCGGCGGTCGCGGTCGACCTGCCCGGCTTCGGTGACGCTCAGCCACTGCGGCCGGGACCGATGCTGCCGCAGCTGGACGCCTTCGCCGCCGCCGTGATCAAGGAGCAGGCCGTGCTCGGCACGGTCGTGCTCGCCGGCAACTCGCTCGGCGGCACGATGAGCCTGCGCGCCGCGGAGAACCAGCGGCTGCCGGTCGCGGGCGTGGTGTCGATCGCCGCGCCCGGTTTCGTGGACAGCTGGCTCATCCGCACCGTGGCCCGCTATCCGCTGCCGTTGCGGATGTACTCGGCCCTGCCGCTGCCGATCCCCGGTTTCCTCGTGCGCGCCGTCGCCGAGCAGCTCGTACCCCGGCTGCTCTACGCGAACGCCACCGCCGCGGACGCCGCCCAGGTCCGCCGCTTCACGTCGCTGTTCCCGGACTACCGGTCCACCACCACGCGGCTGGAGCAGGCGCGGCAACTCGTCGAGGAACTGGCCAACGCGTATCGGCTCGAAGAGGTGCGGATCCCGCTCCTGGTCGTCGTCTGCGGCAAGGACAAACTGGTCAGCGCCGCGTCCGGGCGGCAACTGCACGCGCTGGTCCCGCACAGCAGGCTCATGGTGCGCGAGGATTGGGGCCACTGCCCGCAGCTGGACGACCCTGTCGAGATCTCCGAGTTGCTGACCTACTTCGCGGCGAGCGCGACCAGGCCGGAGAAGATCGCTTCGCGGGTCGCCGCCGAAGTGAGCGAGGACACCGTCGCCGGATAGATGCGATGTCCCGTCTGCCAGTACGGTGCCTTTCGGACTGTGACCCGGTCCGGAAGGCACGAACTGTTGGGAGACGACGATGTCCGCACCGCGCAGCCTGGGCTCGGGATCCGGGATGTTCCGCCGCAAACCGATCGACCAGATCCAGGAACTGAGTGACGGCGGTGGCGGGCTCCAGCGCACGCTGGGCCTGCGCCAGCTGACCGCGATCGGGGTCGGCGGCATCATCGGCGCCGGGATCTTCTCCCTGGCCGGCGCGGTCGCGCACGAGACGGCGGGCCCCGCCGTGCTGATCTCGTTCCTCATCGCGGGTATCGCCAGCGCCGCCGCCGCGTTCTCCTACGCCGAGTTCGCCGGGCTGATCCCCCGCGCCGGATCCGCCTACACCTACGGCTACACCGTGCTGGGCGAGATCGTCGGCTGGTTCATCGGCTGGGACCTGTTGCTGGAGTACACCGCGATCGTGGCGGTGGTCGCGATCGGCATCTCCGGCTACTTCAACGAGCTACTCGGTTACCTGAACATCGACCTGCCGACGTGGATGCTCGGTGCTCCGGGCACCGAGAAGGCCGGCGTCGAACCCGGGTCCTACAAGATCAACCTGTTCGCCGTGCTCCTCTGCCTGCTGATCGCCTTCATCCTCAACCAGGGCATGAAGAACGCGGCCCGGTTCGAGACCCTGCTCGTCTACCTCAAGGTCGGCCTGGTCCTGCTGGTGGTCGTCGTCGGCGTCTTCCACATCAACACCGACAACTACTCGAACTTCTTCCCGTTCGGCCTCAGCGGCGCGTTCACGGGTGCGGCGACGGTGTTCTTCGCGGTCTTCGGTTACGACGCCATGTCCACCGCGGCCGAGGAATCGACCGACTCACAGAAGCACATGCCAAAGGCGATCATGTATTCGCTCGCCATCTCGATGGTGCTCTACGTGCTGGCCTGCCTGGTCCTGACCGGGATGGTCAACTTCAAGGACATCGACAGCGAAGCCGCCTTCTCCAGTGCCTTCGCGGGAGTCGGGATGAAGTGGCTCGGCATCATCATCGCGGTCGGCGCGATCATCGGTATCACCACCGTGCTGTTCACCTTCCTCATGGGCGCGAGCCGGGTCGGCTACTCGATGAGCCGCGACGGCCTGCTGCCCAAGTGGTTCGGCAAGACCCATCCGGTGCGCAAGGTGCCGAACCGGATGACCTGGGTGCTCGGCGGCGCGTCCGCGCTCATCGCAGGCCTGCTGCCCATCGGCGAGGCCGCCGAACTGACGAACATCGGCATCCTGCTCGCGTTCGTGGTCGTCTGCGTCGCGGTCATCGTGCTGCGCTACAAGCAGCCGGACCTGCCCCGGACGTTCAAGACCCCGGGCATGCCGATCGTGCCGATCATCGGCATCGTCTTCTCGATCTGGCTGATCACCTTCCTGAACCCGGAAACCTGGCTGCGATTCGCGGTCTGGTTCGGCATCGGCCTGCTCGTTTACTTCGCCTACAGCCGCCGTCACTCCGCGTTGAACCCGGACAACGCCGACGCGAAGCAGGTCAGCGGAGACGACTCAAACGCGTAACGGCGTCGCGGGCTTCGGCCCGGAGGCGTTCGACGATCGACGCCGCCGGACCGGAGCCCGCGAGTTCGTAGGTCTGCCCCGCGTAGAGGGACATGACTTCCGGGTCCCCCGCCTCCCCCGCCGCCGCGCGGATCGGCTTGGTCAGGTTGTTGACCTCCGGATACGCCGACGGCGCGGCGGCTGAGAACTCCACGACCGCGCGATTGACCAGCGCCCGGGCCGGACGTCCGCTGAAGGCCCTGGTGAACGCGGTCGGCTTGCCGCCGTCCGCGAGCGCCTGCCGGTGCGCGGGCTGCGTCCCGGCCTCGTCCGCGCGCAGGAACGCGGTACCCAGCTGGGCCGCGACGGCGCCCGCCGCCAGCACTGCCGCTACGTCGGCACCATGCACCAGGCCACCGGTCGCCACGAGCGGCAGGTCAGTCCGCGCCGAGACGAGGCGAAGCAAGCTCAGGACGCCGTACTGCGCTCCGCCGCCTTCAGCTCCCGGTTCGTCGGCGAAAAGCCCGCGGTGCGCCCCGGCTTCGAAGCCCTGGACCACGAGCGCGTCGGCGCCGACCGCCACGGCCCGATCGGCCTCCGCCGGGCTGGTGACGGTGACCGCCACTGTGCTGCCGTTGCCGCGCAGGCGTTCGATGTCCTCGGACGAGGGCGTGCCGAAGGTGAAGGAAACGACCGGAACCCTCCGTTCCAGCACGAGGTCCAGTTTCGCGGCATAGGCGTCGTCGTCCCATCGCGGCTCACCGGGTTCGACGCCGTAGCGCTCGGCCTCCGCCCGCCAGCGCTCGATGTGCCCACCGAGGTCCGCCACCGAGGCCCCACCCGGGACGAACAGATTCACGCCGAACGGCTCACCGGTCAGCCCGGCCGTCTTCGCGATCCGGTCCGCGAGGGCTTCGGCACTGAGATAGCCGCCCGCCAGGAAGCCGAATCCGCCCGCCGCGGTCACCGCGGCCACCAGTTCGGGAGTGGTCGGTCCGCCCGCCATCGGAGCCGCGATCACCGGGAAACGCAGTTCTTCGAACACGAATCCGACGATAGTCCTCTCGCGGCGACACGGAATGTGACGTTCGAGCCACTCTGCGGCTCCCCCCGTGGTGGTCTAGACCTTTAGTCGGGAAAATGCGACGATCGATCCAGCCGTGACGCGCGTCACGTCTCTCCCGTCCCCAGGAGGCCCTGGTGAAGACCTTCAGAGCGCGGCTGGGCCGCGCCGTCGTCGGGGTGGCGCTGCTCGTCGGCGTCACCACCGCAGCCGCACCGGTCGCCGACGCGGCCACCCCGGCGTTGCAGTCGATCGTCCCCGTCCCGGTCTCGGCTCAGGCCGTCACCGGCGCGGATCACTCCCTGACCGCGAGCACGAAGATCTACACCCAGGCGGGTTCGGCACCGGCCAAGGCCGTCGGCGACTACCTCGCCGAAGTCCTGCGCAAGTCCACCGGCTTCACCCTGCCCGTCTCCGACGCCGGATCGGCCGCACCCGCCGACGGCATCTCGCTCCTGCTCTCCGGCGCCAACCCGAGTGTCGGCGACCAGGGCTACCAGCTGAACTCGACGTCCGCTTCGGTCGTCCTGCGGGCGACAACTGCCCAGGGCCTCTTCGGCGGCGTACAGACGCTTCGCCAGTTGTTGCCCGGCAAAGTCGAGAGTCCGACAGTGCAGGCAGGCCCCTGGACGATCCCGGGCGCCACCATCCTGGACTACCCGCGCTTCGCCTACCGAGGCGCGATGCTCGACGTCGCCCGGCATTTCCACCCGGTCGCGAGCGTCAAGCGGTACATCGACCAGCTGGCACAGTACAAGATCAACAATTTACATCTGCACCTCGCCGACGACCAGGGCTGGCGGATCCAGATCGACAGCTGGCCGCGCCTGACCACCTACGGCGGCAGCACCCAGGTCGGCGGCGGTGCCGGCGGGTATTACACCAAGGCGCAGTACACCGAGATCGTGAACTACGCGGCTTCGCGGTTCATCACGGTCATCCCGGAGATCGACATGCCTGGGCACACCAACGCCGCCCAGGCGTCGTACGCCGAACTGAACTGCAACAACACCGCTCCGCCGCTGCGCACCGACACGGCGGTCGGCTACAGCTCGCTGTGCATCCCGAAGGAGATCACCTACACCTTCGTCGCCGACGTCATCCGGGAGGTCGCCGCGCTGACACCCGGCCCGTACTTCCACCTCGGCGGCGATGAGGCCCAAGCCACCACCGACGCGGACTACCGCACCTTCATGAACCGCGTGCTGCCGCTGGTCGCCGCCACCGGCAAACAGGTCGTCGGCTGGCACGAGATCGGCAAGGCCACCCTGCCCGCCACGGCGACCCCGCAGTTCTGGGGCACGACGACCTCCAGCACGGAGGTCTCGAACGCCGTCGCCCGCGGCAGCAAGGTGATCCTGTCGCCGGCGAACAAGGCGTACCTGGACATGAAGTACAACTCGAGCACGCCGATCGGGCTTTCGTGGGCGGGTTACATCGAGGTCCAGGACGCCTACAACTGGAACCCGGGCGCCTACCTCACCGGCGTACCCGAATCGGCTGTCCGCGGTGTCGAATCCCCGCTGTGGACGGAAACCGTGGTGACCCCGGCGAACATCGACTACCTCGCCTTCCCGAGGCTCCCGGCGCACGCCGAACTCGGCTGGTCGCCGTGGTCGACGCACGACTGGAACGTCTTCCGGGTCCGCCTCGGCGCGCAGGCCCCGCGCTGGCAGGCACAGGGCATCGGCTACTACGCGTCGAGCCAGGTGCCGTGGGAAACCGGTTCCACCAATCCGGGCACCTGCTCACTCCCCGCGTGGGACCGCGCGGCGCAGTACGGCGGCGGCACGAGCGTCTCCCACAACGGGCACAAGTGGTACGCGAAGTGGTGGACGCAGGGCGAAGAGCCCGGCACCACCGGCCAGTGGGGCGTCTGGCGGGACGACGGCACCTGCTGAGTCCCGTTCCGCCCGCTCGGCCCCTTCACCGGGCCGAGCGGGCTACGGTGGGTCCATGGCCGCAGACCTCGATCTCGTGCGCACTCTTTCCTTGCGTGAAAACGGACTCGCGACCGTCGCGACGGTGCGGGCGGACGGCACCGTGCACTCCTCGGTGGTGAACGCCGGAGTGATCGAAGACCCGGTCACCCAAGCACTGGGGATCGGTTTCGTCGCGATGGGCGGGGTGAAGAAGCTCGACCTGTTCCGCCGGGCGGGCCACGCCACGATCACCTTCCGCCGCGGCTGGGAATGGGCGGCGGTCCAAGGCGCCACCCACCTCATCGGCCCGGACGACCCGGATCCCGCCTTCGACCCCGCCGGACTCCCCCGGCTGCTGCGCGACGTCTTCATCGCCGCGACCGGGACCCACGACGACTGGGACGAATACGACCGCGTGATGGCCGCCGAACGCCGGGTCGCCGTCTTCGTCACGGCGAACCGTGTCACCGGGAACCGCTGACACGAAAGGGCCGCCCGGCATCACGCCGGGCGGCCCTTTCACACGGTGAAGACTACTTCTTCTTGCCGTTGTCCTCTGTGGACAGCGCGGCCACGAAGGCCTCCTGCGGGACCTCGACCCGGCCGACGGTCTTCATCCGCTTCTTGCCTTCCTTCTGCTTTTCCAGCAGCTTGCGCTTACGCGAGATGTCACCGCCGTAGCACTTCGCGAGCACGTCCTTGCGGATCGCGCGGATGGTCTCGCGGGCGATGATGCGAGCACCGATGGCGGCCTGGATGGGCACCTCGAAGTTCTGCCGCGGGATCAGTTCGCGGAGCCGGTTCACCATGCGGTTGCCGTAGTTGTAGGCGTCGTCCTTGTGCACGATCGCGGAGAACGCGTCGACGCCCTCGCCCTGGAGCAGGATGTCCACCTTGACCAGGTCCGCCGCCTGCGAGCCGGCCTCTTCATAGTCCAGCGACGCGTAACCGCGCGTACGCGACTTCAGCGTGTCGAAGAAGTCGAAGATGATCTCGCCCAGCGGCAAGTTGTACCGCAACTCGACCCGGTCCTCGGACAGGTAGTCCATGCCGAGCAACACGCCGCGCTTGTTCTGGCACAGCTCCATGATCGTGCCGATGAACTCCGACGGCGCCAGGATGCTCACCTTGCTGACCGGCTCGAGCACCTTGTCGATCTTGTTCCCGGTCGGCCAGTCCGAGGGGTTGGTCACGTGGATTTCCTTGCCGTCGTCCAGCACGACGTCGTAGACCACGTTCGGCGCGGTGGAGATCAGGTCGAGACCGAACTCACGCTCCAGCCGGTCGCGGGTGATCTCCAGGTGCAGCAGGCCGAGGAAGCCGCAGCGGAAACCGAACCCGAGCGCCACCGACGTCTCGGGCTCGTAGTCCAGCGCGGCGTCGTTGAGCTGGAGCTTGTCCAGGGCCTCACGCAGCTCGGGGTAGTCCGAACCGTCCACCGGGTACAGACCGGAGTAGACCATCGGCTTCGGCTCGCGGTAGCCCGCGAGCGCCTCCTTCGCGCCGTTGCGCTCGGAGGTGACCGTGTCACCGACCTTCGACTGGCGCACGTCCTTCACACCGGTGATCAGGTAACCGACCTCGCCGACCCCCAGCCCCTTGCTGGCCTTGGGCTCCGGCGAGATGATCCCGACTTCCAGCAGCTCGTGCGTGGCACCGGTGGACATCATCTTGATCCGCTCGCGCGGGGTGATCTTGCCGTCGACGACCCTGATGTAGGTCACGACGCCCCGGTAAGTGTCGTACACCGAGTCGAAGATCATCGCCCGGGCCGGGGCGTCCGCGTCACCCTGCGGGGCGGGGACCTGCTTCACGACCGCGTCGAGGAGTTCGCCGACCCCGACGCCGGTCTTCGCCGACACCCGCAGCACGTCCGAGGGCTCGCAGCCGATGATGTGCGCGATCTCCGCGGCGTACTTGTCCGGGTCGGCGGAGGGCAGGTCGATCTTGTTGAGCACCGGGATGATCTGGAGGTTGTTCTCCAGCGCGAGGTACAGGTTCGCGAGCGTCTGCGCCTCGATGCCCTGCGCGGCGTCGACCAGCAGGACGGCCCCTTCACACGCCTCGAGCGCGCGGGAGACCTCGTAGGTGAAGTCGACGTGGCCGGGGGTGTCGATCATGTGCAGGACGTGGTCCTGACCGTCGACCTTCCAGGGCAGGCGCACGTTCTGCGCCTTGATGGTGATCCCGCGTTCCCGCTCGATGTCCATGCGGTCGAGGTACTGCGCACGCATGGCCCGTTCCTCGACCACACCGGTGAGCTGCAGCATCCGGTCGGCCAGGGTCGACTTGCCGTGGTCGATGTGCGCGATGATGCAGAAGTTCCGGATGAGCTCCGGGGGCGTGAAGGTCGTGTCGGCGAACGTCGTCAACGGGTTTCCTCGCGAAGGTCGGGGTGTGCCACCTCTATGGTCCCATGCCGCTCCGGGTGCGAGTGGGGGTCATCCCCGATGCGGCCCGTGGCGGGCTGTGGTGCCCTCGAAGTATGAGTAATTCACTGACCCAAATGCTCGAAAAGACGTTCGGCCATCCCAGCGGACTGCTCGGCCGGTTCGGTGGCCTGGCGATGGCGCACGGCAACGCCGCCACCGAACTTCGCGTCGTCGAGCTGGCGTCGATCGAGTCCGGCGAAGCCACCCTCGTCGTGGGCTCCGGCCCAGGTGTGGGCCTCCAAGCGGCCGCCGAGCGCGCAGGCCGGGCCATCGGCGTCGACCCGTCCCCGGAGATGCTCGCCCGCTCCCGCCGCCGATGCGGTGAAGCGGTGGAGCTGCGACAAGGGACCGCCGACGCCACCGGCGAGCCGGACGGGAGCGTCGACGTGGTCCTGACCGTCAACAACGTCCAGCTGTGGGACGACCGGACCGCCGGCTTCGCCGAGCTGTACCGCGTACTCCGGCCGGGCGGACGGCTGCTGCTGTCGTCGCACGAGAAGTGGCTGCCGGTGTCCCGGCACGAACTGGCCGACGAAGCGGCCGCCGCCGGCTTCACCGACCTGCAGACCTGGACCTGGGAACCGCCGGGGTTCGGCGCGTCCCTCGCCGCTCAGCTGCGCGCGATCAAACCCGCCAATTAACGCGGGTCGGTGCGCAACGGATGCTCACGCGGCACCTCGACCAGCACGATCCTGGTGCCGTCCGGATCCGCGAACCACGCCTCGTCCAGCCCCCACGGTTCACGACGGGCCCCGCGGACCGGGTCCAGGCCCTTGGCGGCGAGCTCCTCGATCGCCGACGACAGGTCCCGGACCTGCAGCCACAGGGCGACGTCGGGAGTCGGACCGGTCTTCCCGGTCCCGACGATCTCGATCGACCCGTTCCCGGCGAAGAACACCGTCCCGCCGGGGAACTCCTTGTCGATCGCCAGGCCCAAGGTGTCCCGATAGAACGCCGTCGACACGTCGAGGTCCTTCGGGTGGATCAGCACCCTGCTGCTCAGCACGTCCATGACTCAATCCCTACCGGATACGTTCAGGCCATCGCAATCGCGGTGATGCCCGCCAGCACCACCACCGACCCGGCCAGCCCGCGGACGGCGTCCGCCTCCCTCAGCACCAACCAGGCGGCCAGGCCACCCAGGACGATGCTCAGCTCCCGCGCGGGTGCGACGAGGCTCACCGGCGCGACCTGGAGGGCGTAGAGCACCAGCAGGTAGGCGAACGGGGAGAACAGACCGACGATGAGGACTTCGCGTTTGTGCTCACGCCAGAGCCACGAGACCTCTTCGCGGTCCTTCAGCGCGTACGGCGCCATGAGCACGCTCTGCACTATCGCGCCGGTTCCGAAGTAGACGATCGGCGGGACACCGAGACCGGTGACCGAATGCGCGTCCCACAAGGTGTAGGCCGCGATCGTCACACCGGTCAGCAGCCCGTACCCCACACCCTTGCGGCGAGCCGCGCGGTCGGCGGCGTCGGCGTTCGCCGGGGACCGCCCGGTGCCGATGACCAGCACCCCGGCGATCACGAGGAACGCCCCCACCAGGCCGAGCGGTCCTGGTCGCTCACCGAGCAGGACCACGGCGGCGAGCACCGAGATCAACGGTCCGGTGCCGCGGGCGAGTGGATACACGACGGACAGGTCACCGACGGCGTACCCACGCTGGAGGACGACCCCATAGGTGACGTGCAGCACCGCGGTGACCGAGGCCGCGAGCAGCCACGTCCATTGTGGACGTTGCGGCTCGATGACCAGCGAAACCGCCATGACCGGGATGAGCAGGACAGCGGAAAGGCTGTAGTACGCCCAGACGAACCGCGCCCCGCCGCGACGGATCCGTTTGGCGGCCAGGTTCCAGCCGGCGTGGATCACGGCGGAGGCGAGGACGAGGGACAGAGCGGTGGCGTTCACTGCGGACCTTTCACGTTTCCACGCATGCGGAAACCCGGTCCTCCAGGCTTTTGTCCCGTCAGATGAACGGCGACGCTTCCGGCCCCGCCGATGGTGCCGCTCGGACCGGACCCACCTGCCCTGATTGTGTGTTTCCCGCATCGGGCAGGCGGCGGAACCCTAGGCACTACGATCTTCACCGTACCGCAGCCGCCATCCGGGGCGGCCGTGATCCGTCCCGGGACGGCTGTTAAGCTGGCTCTTCGTCGCCGTGTGGCATTCCGTCATGGAGGAAACCCGCGCCGCTTCCGAGCGCGCAGGGCCGGTCACAGCGCGGTGGCGAAACCACCGAGAGATCACAAGAGGAGCGCCCCGTGGCCAACATCAAGTCGCAGATCAAGCGCATCACCACCAACGAGAAGGCACGTCAGCGCAACCAGGCGATCCGGTCCTCGGTGAAGACCGCGATCCGCAAGTTCCGCGAGGCCGCCGACGCCGGTGACAAGGCCAAGGCCCTGGAACTGCAGAAGGACGCGGCCCAGAAACTGGACAAGGCCGTCACCAAGGGTGTTCTGCACTCCAACCAGGCCGCCAACAAGAAGTCCGCGCTCGCGAAGCGCGCGAACTCTCTCTGATCGGCTTTCGAAGGAGCCCCGGCGACGCGAGTCACCGGGGCTCCTTCGTCTGTTCAGCGGCCGGCGCCTTGGGCCGCGACGACCTCGAGGACGGCCCGCTCCAGCGCGTATTCGGGATCGGCCGCGACGCCCTTGACCTCGGCGTTGAGCCGGGCGACGATCCGCATCGCCGTGGCGAGACCGTCCTGGCCCCACCCCCGGGCCTGGCCCTGCGCCTTGCGCACCTTCCACGGCGGCATCCCCAGCTCACCCGCCATCTGGTTCGGGTTCCCGCGCCCCGCGCCGGACACCCGCGCGATGGTGCGGACGGCGTCGGCGAGGGCGTCCGCGACCAGTACGTGCGGAACCCCCAACTGCATCGCCCAGCGCAGTGACTCCAGCGCCGCCGTCCGGTCCCCCGCGACGGCCTTCTCGGCGACGGCGAACCCGTTCACGTCCGCGCGGCCCCGGTGGTAGCGGCGGACGGCCTGCTCGTCGACCGTTCCCCCGGCGTCCGCGACGAGCTGGGTCGCGGCCGACGACAACTCGCGGAGATCCGAGCCGACGGCGTCGATCAGTGCGAGCACGGCAGCGCCGTCGATCTTCCCACCGACCCGGCGGACCTCGTTGCGGACAAACGATTCCCGCTCGGCGGCCTTCGTCAGTTTCGGGCATTCGACGACCTCGGCACCGGCCTTCTTCAGTGCCGCGGGCAGCGCCTTCGCCGCCTTGCTCCGGCCACCTCCGCTGTGCACGACGACGAGCACGATGCCTTCGGCGGGGGCCTTGACATAAGCCATGACCCCGTCGGCGAGCTCCTGCGAGATGTCGTGCGCGGATTCGAGGACGATGACCCGTCCCTCGGCGAACAACGAGGGGCTGACCATCTCCGCGAGTGCGGGAACTGTGAGGTCCGACACCCGGATCCGGGAGAGATCCGCCGTCGGGTCGGCCGCTTTGGCCGCGTCGGAAGCGGCGCGGACCGCGCGTTCGATCAGCAGCTCTTCCTCACCGAGGACCAGGACCAGCGGCGATGGGGCGGAACCTTGCGTCGTCACGGTGACGATCCTCCCACTCGTCCTCTCGTGTGCTTTCTCCGGTGATGTGTTGCGGGCACGGTGGCCCCATGCCAGCCCTATGTCGTACGGTGTTAGCGAGGCGACGCGATCATGTGCGTGCCGACAATCGAATACCGCTCATCCAGAGGGGCAGAGGGAACGGCCCGATGAAGCCCCGGCAACCGGCGTCAGCCTGTCATCCCGCGATCGCGGGATAGCTGACGAACACGGTGCCAATTCCGGCCCGCCTCGGCGGGGCAGATGAGGAAAGGACCTCGCGATGACCGCAACCCTCGGCACGACCTCCACCACCAAGACCCCGGATCTCGGACCGGCCGTCGAACTGGTGTCGAAGGAAGAGGGACACCGGCAGCCGCTCGCCCCCGAATTCGTCTCCGCGGAAGATTTCTCGCCGCTTGAGGTCGCATACGACTTCGGCCGCGTACGCCGCGAAGACATCGAAGCCGGGCCGAAGAACATCTGGCGCTACAAGAAGCTCCTCCCGGTGCCTTCGAATGTCGAGGAGATCCCCAACACCGAACCCGGCGCCACCCGGCTCATCCAGGCCGACAGGCTCGCGAAAGCCTTGGGCGTCAAGAAGGTCTGGGTGAAGGACGACACCGGCAACCCCACCCACTCGTTCAAGGACCGCGTGGTCGCGGTCGCGCTGGCGGCCGCCCGCGAATTCGGGTTCGACGTGCTCGCCTGTCCTTCGACCGGCAACCTGGCCAACGCGGTCGCCGCCGCCGCGGCCCGCGCCGGCTGGCGATCGGTCGTGCTGATCCCGAAGACCCTCGAACGCGCCAAGATCCTCACCACCGCCGTGTACGACGGCGACCTGATCGCGGTCGACGGCAACTACGACGACGTGAACCGGCTCGCCACCCAACTCGCCGCCGAGCAGGAGAGCTGGGCGTTCGTCAACGTGAACGTCCGGCCCTACTACTCGGAAGGGTCGAAGACGCTGGCCTTCGAGGTCGCCGAGCAGCTCGGCTGGCGGCTTCCCTCGCAGATCGTGGTGCCGATCGCCTCCGGATCCCAGCTCACCAAGGTGGACAAGGGTTTCCGTGAGTTCGGCCAGCTCGGCCTCGTCGAGGAATCGCCGTACAAGGTGTTCGGCGCCCAGGCCACCGGCTGCTCCCCCGTCTCGGCCGCGTTCCGCGCGGGCCACGACGTGGTCCAGCCGGTCAAGCCGGACACGATCGCCCGGTCGCTGGCGATCGGCAACCCGGCCGACGGCCCCTACGTCCTCGACGTGGTCAACCGCACCGGCGGCTCTATCGAAGACGTCACCGACGAAGAGGTCGTCGAGGGCATCCGGCTGCTCGCGCGCACCGAAGGCGTCTTCACCGAGACCGCCGGCGGGGTCACCGTGGCGACGGCCAAGAAGCTCATCGAAACCGGCAAGCTCAACCCGGACGAGGAAATCGTCCTGCTGATCACCGGTGACGGCCTCAAGACGCTCGATGCCGTCGAGGACAAGGTCGGCCCCAAGGCCACCGTCAGCGCCTCGGCCGACGCGGTCCGCGAGGCCCTCGGCATCTGAGTTCCCGACGGCCCGTCTCAAGAACGAGGCGGGCCGCGGGGCTCACCCCGGCGTACCAAGGCGAGCCCTCGCGCGTCGGCGACGACAGCGGTGTCGCCGTCCGTGTCCGTCCTGGCGATCGACGCGCCGACGGCCGCCAGATTGTCCAATGTGGACTTGTTCGGGTGACCGTAGGTGTTACCGGCACCGACGCTCACCAGCGCCATCCGTGGCGTGACGGCGTTGAGAAAATCCGGTGCCGTGTAACGGCTTCCGTGGTGCGGGACCTTCAGGATCTCGGCGTGCAGGTCCGCGCCTTCGGCCATGAGATCGGCCTGCGCGGCGAGCTCGACGTCACCGGTGAGCAGCATCCGTCCGGCCGGCGTCCCGGCCCGCAGGACTACCGAACCGTTGTTGATCACCGTGCCGTCCTGTTCGACCGCTGATCGTCGCGTGACATAACGCGGGCCCAGGACGTCCAGGGACAGCCCAGGCCAGTCCAGTCGCTGCCCGATTCCCAATTCCAGCAAGGGAATCCCGCGACGTGCGGTCTCGTCGGCGACCTGCTGCCACGCCCACGCCGGAGCCCGGCCGGGCCCCACGGCGACCGCGCCGACCGAACGGCCCTCGAAAACGGATTCGAGCCCGCCGATGTGGTCGGCGTGCAGGTGGCTGAGCACGATCAACGGGACCCGGTCCACGCCGAGCCTGCTCAGACATTCGTCGACCGGCCCCGGCTCCGGGCCGGTGTCGATTACGATCGCCCTCCCTTGCTCCGCCGTGGCGAGAACGACGGCATCTCCCTGCCCGACGTCACAGGCGACGGCACTCCATGACGCGGGTGGCCAGGCCGGGGCCAGTACCCGCACCGGGACGAAGACGAGCAGACCGCCTGCCAAGGCGATCGCCAGCAGGATCCGCGCGTGGCGGAGCCGGACGGCGACCAGCAGCACGACGAGCAATCCGGCCGCCAACACCCCGCCCCACCAGCCGCCCGGCCAGTCCACGACGGCTCCCGGTGCCCGGGCGCCGTGCCGGGCCACGGTGATCAGCCAGCTCGCCTCGGGTTCGGTCAGGCGGACCAGCACCCTGCCCGCCGACGGCCACCACGGTCCGACGACGGTGGCGAGCACGCCGAACACGGTGGCCGGGGCGACCACCGGCGCGGCGAGCACGTTGGTCACCACCGAGACGAGACTGACCGTCCCCGCCATGCCCGCGATGACCGGTACCGTCATCACGAACGCGGCCAGCGGGACGGCCAGTCCCTCGGCGTAACCGGACGGCACACCGCGCTCGACCAGCCACTCGGCCCAGCGCGGTGCCAGCAGGACCAGCCCGGCCGTGGCCAACACCGAGAGAGCGAAGCCGAAATCGGCTGCCATCGCGGGATCGGCGATGACGAGCCCGGCCACCGCGAAGGCCAGCGCGGGCAGCGCCGAACCCCGCCGTCCCAGCGCGAGCGCCAGCAGGCCGACCGCCCCCATCGCCCCGGCGCGGAGCACGCTGGGCGCGGGCCCGGCGAGGACCACGAACCCGGCGAGCCCCGCCGCGGCCGCGGCCGCGGACATCCGCGGACCGATCCGGAGCGCCCTCAGCAGGAGAAGGATCGAGCCGCAGACGATCGCCACGTTCCCACCGCTCACGGCCATCAGGTGGGACATGCCGGAGTCCGTGAACTCCTGCTCGACCCTCGGGGACAGGGTGCTCGTGTCCCCCACGACCAGTCCGGGCACGAGACCGGCCTGCTCCTCCGGGAGGACGGCGCACAGCTCCCGGAGCCCGGCACGCAGCGATTCCGCGGCTCGCTGCCACCAGGGCGCCGGTCCGAGGCCGGACGGCGGGCCCCGGACGGAAAGGACCGCGACCGTCAGCTCGGTCCCCTTGGCCGGGGCGAGCCGACCGGAGGCGGTGACCTGCTGCCCGGGCAGCAAGGCCGCCCACCCCTCGGAGGGAGCGAGCAGGAGGATCCGGCCGGCCGAATCCACTGCCCGCTCCTCGGCCGCCACGGCGTCCACCGTCGCGGCGACGACCACCAGGCGGGTACCCGCCTGACGATCGGCGTATCCGGCGCCGCGGACCGGACGTGGCCGCTCGGTGACCACCACCCTCATCGTGGCCTCGGTCCCCCGTGCGGCGGCGGCACGGAGGTCGTCCTGCTCAGCGGCCCGGATTCGCAGCGCCACCGGGACGGCGGTGAGCACTCCGAGGACCACCAGTGCGCCCAGGCCCGCCACCCACCGGGACGCCGTCCGGTGGGCGCGGACTCCGAGGGCGATCGCGAGCACCACGGCGGCCGCACCGCAGAGCATCGTGATCCACCAGCCGCCGAGCAGCCCGGAAAGGGTGCCGAGCCAGGCCGTCGCCGCGGCCGGTATCAGCCGCAGGTCTTGACCTCGCCACGACGCGGTGTCCACTTCGGACGGATCGGCGGACGGGTTCATCCGACGGACACCAATTCCCGGACTTTCTTGAACTTGCTTTCGCCGATCCCTTCTACGTCACGGAGTTGCTCGACCGTGGTGAACCCGCCGTGCCCGGACCGCCAGTCGACGATGCGTTTCGCCATCACCTCGCCGACCCCGGGCAACGTGTCGAGTTGCTCGGCCGTGGCCGTGTTCAGGTCGAGCTTCCCCGGCGGCGCCTCCGGACCCGCCGCGGCGGGTCCGGAGACACCCACGGCCACCTGCTCGCCGTCGGTGAGCCGCCTGGCCAGGTTCAACCCGGTCAGATCCGTTCCGGGCTGTGCCCCACCGGCCGCCGTGAGGGCATCGGCGACCCGTGCGCCCGGAGGGATCGTGACCAGGCCCGGGGTGCGCACCCGGCCGACGACGCTGACCACCAGAGGTGCCTTGGCCGCCGCGGCGGGGGCGTCTCCGGCGGCCTTGGCCGACGGCAGGGGCGGCGGGGTCTCCGCCCCTGGCCGGTGTCCGAACAAAGCGATCGCGCCGGTCACGAGCACGGCCACCGCGATCAGCACGGCCGCCACGGCGAACCACCGCCGTTTCACCGGGATCCCGTCCGCCGTGAACCGGGCGGGCACCCAGCGGCGTACGAGCCTGCCCGCGGGCGGGCCCTGGGTGGGTGGCGACAGCTGCGCGGCCAGCCACGCCAGCCTGGCGTTGACGGAGGAGCCCGGCGAACGGGCGGTTTGGTCGAACACATGAGCGACGTTACGGAGCGGGGGTGGGTAGGCGGCAGTGGTGAATTCCGGGGCTGTGGACAAGTGGGGTGTTGTGGACAACCCGGTCCTGACCGGAGCCCGGGTCCCCGGTTTCTGTCGGGGTCGTGTGGGAGGGTCGCGGGTTTCCCTAACCAGCCCGCTGGATCACGACGCCCAGGACACCGGGCCCGGTGTGGGCCCCGATGACGGCGCCGATCTCCGACACCACGCAGCCTTCCGGGCAGCTGATGGCCTCTTCGAGGCGGTTGGCCAGCTCGACGGCGCGCTCCGGCGAAGCGAGGTGGTGGACGGCGATGTCGGCGAGTCCGCCGTCCGCCGCCTTCACGGCGAGTTCGACCAGCCGCGCCACCGCGCGATTCATCGTCCGGACCTTCTCCAGCGGCTGGATCCTGCCTTCGGACATGTGAAGCACGGGTTTCACCGCGAGGGCCGTGCCGAGCAGGGCGGCGGCCGCGCCGATCCGCCCGCCGCGCCGCAGGTATTCGAGGGTTTCGACGGCGAAGAGGGTTTCCGAACGGCTCACCGCGTCGACCGCGGCCGCTTCCACTTCGGCCGGATCGGCGCCGTCCGCGGCTGCACCGGCCGCACGAAGGGCGGCGAAACCGAGCCCCATCGCGGTACTCCGCGAATCGACGACGCGCACCTTGTCCGGGCCGACCTCCTGAGCGGCGAGCACCGCCGCCTCCCAGGTCCCGGACAGCTCCCGGGACAGGTGGACCGACACGACGGCGTCCGCGCCCTCGGCCAAGGCCGCACGGAACTCCTTGACGAATTCGGCAGGGGTCGGCCGGGACGTCGTCACGAGGCTGCGCTTCCCGAGTGCTTCGGCCAAGGCGGCGGGACCCATCTCGACGCCGTCGAGGAAGACGACGCCGTCCACGAGGACGTGCAGCGGGACCACCCGGATCCCGTTCCGTTCGGCGAAGCCTTCCGGCAGGTGGGCGGTGGAATCCGTGACTACGGCGACCGGCACGGCAGTCAGCCTACGTTGCCGCGTGCCGCAGCACCGGAGCCATCAGGCGGGCCATTTCCGCGCCGACGGCGGCATGCCCTTCCCAGCCCCAGTGCATACCGTCCGGATTCCCGCGGCCGCTCAGCACGTGCTCGCCGACGACGGCCTCGAGATCGAGAAGCGGGACTTTCGCGCGGCGGCCCCAAGCGGCCATGGCCGCGGCGGCACCGGAACGGGCGGTGTGGACGCGACCGTACGAGTCGGACCGGTGCACGGACGGCAGCATGCCGAAGATCGGCAGTTCCGGTCGCAGCACCCGCAGGGCTCCGACGGCCTCGTCGAGATAGCGGACGGTCAGCTTGGACGGCAGGACAGCCGGACGTCCCCGGAAGGCGACGGAGAGCCGGGGCTGGGCGACCAGATACGCCTTGCGCACCATCCGTCGCAGCTCGTCGGGCCGCAGGTAGCGCAGCCCGGTCCGCAGATAGGTGGGCAACGGCGAAGGCAGTGTGTCCATGCTTCCGATGGCCAGCACCACGGCGTCCACATGGTGGAGGTCGGCCCAGACCCGCGGATCGCCGGTCAGGGACCACCAGGCGTCACGGGCGTTCCAGCCGAACCCCGCGACGAGGTCCGCGCCACCGCCGAGCGCTTCGGCCGCGATGTTGGGCCACAGGCGCGCGTCGTCGGCGGCGAGGGGACCGTCCGGGCCGTGGAAACTGAGGGAATCGCCGAACACGAGCAGCCGCGGGGCCATGGATCAGCCGGTGATTCCCGCGTTGTAGGCGGCCAGCCGCCAGTTGCCGTCGCGCCGGGTCAGCTCGACCCAGTGACAGTTCGCGATCCCGCCCAGCACCGGCCACGACGACACCGGCAGGCCGAGCAGCTTCGCGGTCAGGGCGATGATCAGGCCCCCGTGCGTGGCCAGCAGGACGGTGTCACCGGCGGCGGAATTG
Source organism: Amycolatopsis sp. cmx-4-19 (assembly GCA_049998115.1). Lineage (GTDB taxonomy): Bacteria > Actinomycetota > Actinomycetes > Mycobacteriales > Pseudonocardiaceae > Amycolatopsis. The sequence continues at coordinate 212,710 of JAEBEO010000003.1, forward strand.
GGCTGGTCGAGGTCCACGACGACCTCGAGCGCACGTTCGGCGACGTCCACCCGTGACTCGCCGCCGGGCGGGGCCCAGGTCGCGTCGATCCGCCAATGGGCGCGTTCGCCGGGGTACGCCTCGTCGACCTGCTGACCGGTGAAGCCCTGCCATTCACCCAGATGGGTTTCCCGAAGACGCTTGTCGATGCGCAGCGGAACTCCGATGGCCTCCGTGAGCACGGTGGCCGTGTCGGTCGCGCGACGCAGATCCGAAGCGATCACCAGGTCCGGGGAGAACCTGGCGAGCGCGGGCACGGCGAACCGGGCCTGGTTCCAGCCGACCGGCGTCAACGCGGAGTCCAGATGTCCCTGCATCCGGCCCGCCGCGTTGTAATCGGTCTCGCCATGGCGCCAGAGCACCAGCCGCCGCGGACTCACGAGGCGCCTTGCGCGTCGGCGGAGTCCTCCTCGGCGGGTGTCTCCAGACCGGCGACCTCGATCCGCGGGCAGTCCTTCCAGAGCCGCTCGAGACCGTAGAAGGAGCGTTCCTCCTGGTGCTGGACGTGGATGACGACGTCGACGTAGTCCAGCAGGACCCAGCGGCCCTCACGGGCACCTTCACGACGGACCGGCTTGTGCCCGCCGAGCCGTAGCTGCTCCTCGACGTTGTCGACGATCGCGCCGACCTGGCGTTCGTTGGGTGCGGACGCGATCACGAAGGCGTCGGTGATCACCAGCTGGTCGGACACGTCCAGCACGACCACGTCGCTCGCCTTCTTGTCCGCCGCCGCATGGGCGGCCGCTACGGCCAGCTCTCGTGCCTCGGACGTGGCTGTCACAGTTCTCCTCACCAGATGTCTTTACGCGCGGGTGCGCCCGACGAGGGTACCCGGTCAGGCACTCCGGCCTTTGCGATAGAGGTCCTTTTTGGCGATGTAGCGCACCACACCGTCGGGCACGAGGTACCAGACGGGCTCCCCGCTTTCGACCCGCTCGCGGCAGGCGGTGGACGAGATCGCCATCGCGGTCACCTCGACCAGGCTCACCTTCCCGCTCGGCAGATGCTGGGAATTGAGCCGGTAACCCGGCCTGGTGACACCGATGAAATGCGCGAGGTCGAACAGCTCGTCGGCGTTACGCCAGGTGAGGATCTGCTCGAGCGCGTCGGCGCCGGTGATGAAGAACAACTGATCGTCCGGATACTCCGCGCGCAGATCGCGCAGGGTGTCGACGGTGTAGGTCTGGCCGACGCGGTCGATGTCGACGCGGCTGACGGAGAAGACGGGATTGGACGCCGTCGCGATCACCGTCATGAGGTAGCGGTCCTCGGCACGGGTGACCACCCGGTCGGATTTCTGCCACGGCTGCCCGGTGGGCACGAAGATGACCTCGTCGAGCGCGAACCTGGCCTGCACTTCACTGGCCGCGACGAGGTGCCCGTGGTGCACGGGGTCGAAGGTGCCGCCCATGACCCCGATCCTGCGTGGTGACATGGGTCGTGAGCCTATACACCGGTGGAGCAGTCCCGCTCCGGCCGCCGACCCCTCCGACCGGGCATGAGCTGGATCACATTACAGTCGGTTTCATGGATGAACGGTCCGTTCACGACATGCCGGTCGCGACTTCGTCGGTGCCATGGGGTAGAGGTGGGGACGTGGACACATCGACTCTGCGGGATCGCGCCGAGACCCTCCTGCGGGCGCTGGCGGGCGAAGGCGCCCGGCTGCGCGACGACCAGTGGACGGCCATCGAGGCGCTGGTCGCGTACCGCCGTCGCGCACTCGTCGTGCAGCGCACCGGCTGGGGGAAGTCCGCGGTCTACTTCCTGGCCACCGCGCTGCTGCGAGAACGCGGCGAGGGCCCGACGGTCATCATCTCGCCGCTGCTCGCGCTGATGCGCAACCAGATCTCCGCGGCGGCGAGGGCGGGCATCCACGCGGCGACGATGAACTCCGCGAACCCGCAGGAGTGGGATCAGGTCCAGGCCGCGATCGCGGCGGGCGAGGTCGATGTCCTGCTGGTGAGCCCGGAGCGGCTCAACAACCCGGACTTCCGCGACACCGTCCTGCCGAAGCTGACCGCGAGCGCCGGTCTGCTCGTGGTCGACGAGGCGCACTGCATCTCGGACTGGGGTCACGACTTCCGCCCGGACTACCGGCGCCTGCGAACCCTCCTGAAGGACCTGCCCGAAGGCGTTCCGGTACTCGCCACCACCGCGACCGCGAACGACCGCGTGGCCACCGACGTCGCCGAGCAACTCGGCATCGGCAACGGCGGCGACACCCTCGTCCTGCGCGGCACCCTGGACCGCGAAAGCCTCCACCTGTCGGTCGCCAAGCTGCCGACGTCGCAGGCCCGGCTCGCCTGGCTGGCCGAGCACCTGGGAGAACTGCCGGGATCCGGGATCATCTACACGCTCACCGTCGCGGCCGCGCACGACGTCGCCGGACTGCTCACCGAGCGCGGCTATCCGGTCGCCGCTTACACGGGGAAGACCGATCCGGCGGATCGGCAGGCCGCCGAGGACGATCTGCTGAGCAACAACGTCAAGGCCCTGGTCGCCACTTCGGCGCTGGGTATGGGCTTCGACAAGCCGGACCTGGGATTCGTCGTCCACCTCGGCGCCCCTTCGTCGCCGATCGCGTACTACCAGCAGGTCGGCCGTGCCGGTCGTGGCGTCGATCGCGCCGAGGTGATCCTGTTGCCCGGCCACGAGGACAAGGACATCTGGGCGTACTTCGGTTCACTCGCCTTCCCGGACGAGCTGCGGGTGACCCAGGTACTCAACGCGCTCGCTTACGCGGATCGTCCACTGTCGACACCCGCGCTCGAACCCTTCGTCGAACTGTCCCGGTCCCGGCTGGAGATGGTCCTCAAGGTGCTGGACGTCGACGGCGCGGTCCGCCGGGTGAAGGGTGGCTGGGAGGGCACCGGCGAGGAATGGCGCTACGACAAGGAACGGTACGCGCGGGTCAGCGCGGCGCGGACCAACGAACAGAACGCGATGCTCGCCTATCTCGAAACCACCGGCTGCCGGATGGAGTTCCTGCGGCTGCAGCTGGACGATCCCGAGGCGGTGCCCTGCGGCCGCTGCGACAACTGCACCGGGAAGCAGTGGGACACCACGATTTCCGACGACGTCGTCGATGCCACGAGGCAGCGCCTTCGCCGGCCGGGGGTCGAGGTCGCACCGCGGAAGATGTGGCCGACGGGGATGGCCGGACTGGACGTCCCGCTCTCCGGGCGGCTGCCCGCGGGTGAACAGGCCGAGACCGGCCAGGTCGTCGGCCGGGTGACCGACGTCGGCTGGGGTACCCGGCTGCGTGAACTCGTCGGGCCGACCGCGGCGGATGCCGAGCTTCCCGACGCGGTCTTCCAAGCGTGCATCGAAGTCCTCAAGGGCTGGCAGTGGACGGAACGTCCGGTCGCGGTGGTGGAGGTGCCCTCCGCGACGCGGCCGGAACTCGTCCACAGTCTGGCGACGAAGCTGGCGTCGATCGGACGGCTCGAATACCTGGGCACCATCGCCTCGGCGGGCCCACCCCCGCGTCAGGCGAACAGCGCGCAACAGCTGGCCGATCTGTGGCGGCGGCTCAGCCTTCCCGAAGACCTTGCCGCCCGGATCGCCGCCGCGGAGGGCCCGATCCTGCTGGTCGACGACCTGATCGACACCGGGTGGACCATGACGCTGTCAGCACGCCTGCTACGCCAGGCCGGCGCGCGGAGCGTGCTGCCGTTCGCGCTCGCCAGTACCTCGTGAGCCAGGAGCCGTAAGCCGAGAGCGTCGAGCCCTCCGGACACCCGGCATTCGACAGGTTCTTTCCCGCGCGACGACTTTCTGGCAAGGTTCCGTCCACGCACGAGTACGGAGGTGCCGATGGCGGACTCGACGACGGAGCGGCTGGGGCATCGGCTCCCGGTGAAGAAGCTCTTCGCCGCCAGTGTCGGAAACGCGCTGGAGTGGTTCGACTGGACCATCTACGCGACCTTCAGCATCTATTTCGCCAGCGAGTTCTTCCCGAAGGGCAACGAAGCCCTGGCGTTGATCAACACTTTCGCCACGTACGCGCTGGCCTTCTTCTTCCGGCCGCTCGGCGGGATGCTGCTCGGCCGCTTCGCCGACATCAAGGGCCGGAAACCCGCGATGATCCTGACCATCGTGCTGATGGCGGGTGGTTCGGTGGCCATCGGCTTCCTGCCGACCTTCGAACAGGTCGGCTGGCTGGCCCCGATCCTGTTGCTGCTGGCGAGGGTGGCGCAGGGATTGTCGCTCGGCGGAGAGGTCTCCAACGCTTCGGCCTACCTGGGTGAGATCGCGCCGCCCGCCCGTCGCGGACGGTACTCGGCCTTCTTCTACATCTCGACCGGATCCGCCGTCCTGATCGCCTCGGTCCTTGGTTTCGTGCTCGCCCGGACGATGTCGAAGGCGGACTTGACGGCGTACGGCTGGCGGATCCCGTTCCTGCTCGGCGGTGTCCTCGGCATCATCGGGCTGTGGCTGCGGCGCAGCCTCTCCGAGACCGAGATCTTCGAAGAGAAGAAGTCAACCGCGCGCCGGGTCGAGCGCCCGCTACGCACGACCCTGCGTGAGCACCCGCGTGCGGTGGTGCAGCTCGTGGGCTTCTCGATGCTGTCGACTCTTTGCTACTACACGTTCTTCAGCGCTATGACGTCCTTCGCGGTCAAGACCCGCAAGGCCGACGACGTCGACGTGTTCCTCGCGTTGTCGATCGCGACGGCACTGTTCGTCGCGCTGCAGTACCCGCTGGGTGCCCTGTCGGACCGCTTCGGACGCAAGCCACAGCTGCTCGTCTGGTCGGCGGCGACCGCGATCCTCATCGTGCCACTGTCCACTTTGGTCCGACCGGGACTGCCCGGCCTGCTGGTGGTGTTCTGCGTCGGGCTCTGCCTGTACACGGCGATGACGTCGATCGCACCCGCGATCATGAGTGAGCTGTTCCCCACCGAACTGCGCGGGCTGGGCATCGGCGCCTGGTACAACCTGACCGTCGCACTGTTCGGCGGCACCGCTCCCCTGGTGCTCACCGCGCTGTCCGACGCCGGGTTGTCGACGCTGTTCTTCTGGTACGTGGCGGTCGGAGCGGCGATCGCGTTCTTCGTCATCCGGACCCTGCCGGAGACCAAGGGCAGCGACCTGCGCTGAAACTCCGTCGCCGACGCTGTACCGGGGTGGCACTGGTACGAGTCTCGTCGCAAAGCGGGCCAGGCTTCCTCGACTTCACGCTCCGCTCGTCTTGGCTCGAAGAGCGGACGAGCGCACTCAACGGTGATGCCCGGCTGGGGGCTGCCGTCACGTCGCGGCCGCGACGGGTCGCGATCGACTACAGCAGTCCGAATGTCACGAAGGAAACGCATGTCGGGCAATCATCTCGATGACTGGGGAACGCCGTCCGGCATGCTCATCGAGCACCTGCTCGATGAGCGAACGTCGGGTCCTTACGATCGGCGACCTCGACGGCTTCTACCAAGCGACCCGATCGAAATTCGAAACCGACGAGGGTTCGCCACCCGGTCACGGAACCGCGTGGTGCGGCTTCAGAGCGGTGACGACGAGACCTTGTCGTCGTGGCGACACCCGGTCGACGAATCGACAAGACTCTTCAGCCAGGCCTATGGGCTTCTCGGATCAGTCTGTCGAGCGACGACGTTTACGGCGAGAGCTTCTACAACCGCCGGGCTGACCGAGATCAGCGATGCGCCGTTTGCGTCTTCCCCGACGGCTTCCGTAACCCGCAAACGGGACGGTGGTCACGGCTACGCGGCCACCGATCTCGCGACCGTGCGCTACTGGACGGGACAACGCGGCGTCACGGACCTCCTTTACGTCGTCGGGTCGCCACAAATGCAGCATTTCGCGAGTCGATCCGGCTTTCGGACCTCCGCGGCGACCTCTCCCCCGAGGTCAGGGAAGAGGTCGCCAAGGCGACCGGGATCGGCGCGATCAAGTACGCGGACCTTTCCGGTGATCGCGAGCGGGACTACGTCTGCTCGTGGGAACGGATGCTCTCCAAGAACAGGAACACGTCGGTCTACCTGCAGTATGCCAACGTGCGGATCCGTTCTGTGCCGGCGAAGGCGGATCAGGATCTCACCGGCGCGCGCGTCCTGCTCGGCCATCCCGTCGAACGGGCGCCGGCGCTCGCGTTGATCCGGTTCCCCGAAGCGGTCGGCGGGGCGACAGCCGGCTACGTCCCCCGTGAGCTGTCCACTTATCTCTACGAGCAGTGCCCGGTGCTGGACGCGGAAGACCCCGGTGTCCGTGACTCACGGCTTCTCCTGGCCCAGCTCACGTCGAAGACGCTGACGCTCGGCTATGAGTCGCCGTGGTCGCCGAAGACCTTGCGCTTCAACAGGGGAACCGCCTGGAAGAACCGGAACATCCCCCGCGCCATCGTGCGGCTTGCCCGGTTCTCCGACACGAACTGGCGCGCGCTGCGCTCCGAGTCACGCACCGCCGCGAAGCCGTAGTCCCGCATCCGCTGCTCGTAGTCGGCGATCGCGGTGCGCACCGCGCCGGTCTCGCGCGCCGCGACGAGATTGCGGCACAACAGTTGCGCGTCCCGGAGCGCGGTGTTCGCGCCGATACCGCGGAACGGCGTCATGCTGTGGATGGCGTCGCCGAGCAGGGTGATATTGCTCGGCGGCCACGGCCCGACGGGCTTCGACGTGAAGATCGGCAGCCGGGACACCGACCCCGCGGGTGAACTGGCGACCAGTTCCTTGAACGCGGGATCCCAGTCGTCGATCAGGTCCAGCACGAGGGTCCGCAGCGCTTCACTGTCCATGGAGGACACGTTGCCGGGATAGCGCCGGTTGTTGGCCGCGAAGGCCCACATGACGTAGCTCGACGTGTTGTCGAACAGCACGGGGTCGTAGTCGAGGGTCTCGTCGTTGACCGAAGCAGCACCACTCAGCTCGTGCGGGGCGCTGAACAGGCCCGCGCCCGCCCGTGGCATCACGATGCTCGGACCGTCGGTGAGCCGGGCGGGCAACCGCTTGCGGGCCTCCCCGGTCAGCGGATGCTTGCCGGCGATCGCGATGATCCCGGTGTCCACGCGGACGGCCTCCGGCAGGAATTGCCTGCGTACCCGCGAATTGGCCCCATCGGCGCCGATGACCAGGTCGGCCTCGACCGTGGTCCCGTCGGCGAACTCGCAGACGACCACCTCGCCTTCCCGCCGGTACCGGACGAGTTCCTTACCGTGCCGCAGAACCCCGTCGAGCCCGTCGGACAGCACCTGGTGCAGGCTGATCCGGCTGACCGAATGGTGGTTCGACGCGGGGTCTGGGCTCCCCGTGAGCTCGCTGTCGATCACCATGAGCTCCCTCAGCCGCTCGGTCACGAACGTGAAGGCCCCGCTCGTGGTGCCGGTGGTGGCCAGGAACCGTTCCCACAGCTCGGGCGGCAGGCATTCGTGCAACGCGGCCGAACCGTGCGGGTTGATGTGCACGCGATAGCCCTGCAGCCGCTCGGTCCGGGTGCGGCTGCGCTCGTGGACGGACACGTCGACGCCCGCCTTGCGCAGTCCCTGCGCGAGGCAGAGCCCGCCCGTGCCGCCGCCGATGATCGCGATCCTGATGGTCATTCGGTCTCCTCTCTCCTCCGACCACTATCAACCAGATGGATAACTAAGTCAACCAGCCGTTTGAAGGAGTCAGCGGCTAAGGTGAACCTCATGTCCGAAGCCGCCCCACGCAGCCCTCGCCGCGCTCCCGTCGAGCGCCAGCGCGACCCCGAGCGCACGAAGGCGCAACTCCTCGACGCGGCGAAGGCCGAGTTCGGCGCGAAGGGGTACGCCGCGGCACGCGTCAGCGAGATCGCCGCGAAGGCGGGCGTGAACAAGCAACTGATCTCGTACTACTTCGGCGGCAAGGAAGGCCTGTACAACGCGCTGACCGCGACGATGTACGACGACTACGTCGCGGCCTCCGAACACGACATGCCCTTCGCCGACGTAGTGCGCTTCTTCGCCCAGTCCGGGGTTCGCGATCACGATCTCGCCAAGCTGTTCCTCTGGGAGAACCTGACCGACGGCGCCCCCGACGCGATCGGCGTCGAAGGGCAGCGCGGATTCCTCCAGCGCCAGGTGGAGTACGTCCGGGCGCGCCAAGCCGCGGGCGACTTTCCCGCAGATCTCGACCCGGAGTTCCTGCTGCTGATCTTCATGGCCGCGTCCAGCGCCGCGCTGGCGCTCCCCCGCGTCGTGCGGGCGGTCTCGGGGCAGGATCCGAACTCCGCCGAGTTCGCCGAGGCGTACGGCGAACAGCTCGCGCGGCTCGTCGGCCACCTCGCCGTTCCACGAAAGTGATAGCAAAGGTCCCTTGCTCCCTTGAACCTCTCGGGCCTCCCCTGACTAGTTAGGGAAAGACCATGGGGAGGTACCGAGTGGGGAAGCCGAGAGACGCCGACTTCAGCGAGTACTTCGCCGCACGGGTCCAGCGCTTCCGGCGGCTGGCGTTCGCGATGTGCGGCGACTGGCACGGCGCCGAAGACCTGGTACAGGCGATGTTCGTCCAGTTGTACCGGCGGTGGCGGTGGGTGCGGCCGGACACCGTCGACGCCTACGCGCGCCGGATCCTCCTGAACGCCTTCCTCAAGGGACAGCGGAGACGCGGCCGCGAACTGACGACGTCCGAGCCTCCTGATCGGGCGGCGCCACCGGGTTACGACAGCCATGACCGGATCGACCTCGAACGAGCGCTCGGCGGCCTGACACCGCGTCAGCGCGCGATGGTCGTCCTTCGCTTCCTCGAAGACCTTTCGATCTCCGAAGTCGCCGCACTGCTCGATGTCGCCGAAGGAACGGTCAAAAGCCAGACCGCTCGCGGGGTCGGAGCACTGCGTGCCGCCCTGCCCTCAGCCACAGGCAAGGAGTAGTCATGGATGACCTTGATGTCCGCTCCGCGCTGACGGAGTACGTGACCGAAGCGGAGCCGCCGATCGGGCTTACCGAAGAGGACGTCCTGGCCGCGGGACGGCGATCGCGGCGACGTCGCCTCTCGGCCGGTATCGCGGGAGCCGCGCTCGCCGTGGTGGCGGCCCTCGGGGTGACCTTCGCGATCGTCGCGCCGCAGCGTGCCGAACCCGTCGCGGGAGACCCTTGCGGGACGAAACCGCCCGGCGAGACCGCACAACAGGTCCTCGCCCGCCTGAGCTGCGCGATCGGCACCGCTGTACGGGCCCGGCTCGCGTCCGGGGTGCGGATCGAAAGGATCACACTGCCCGATGAGATCCCGCCGCCGGACCCGTTCCAGGTGTACTCCACCCGGCTTGACGAGGTGGGCGGCACACCCACGTTCTACTACCTGGGTGTGCGGGTGAGTGACGACCGCGGCACGGGTTCGGTCTACCTCCGGATTTCCTCGCCGCTCGGTTACGGGAGGGCGAGTTGCGAAGCAGCGGACGTCCCCAAGACGGACGACTGCTCCTCACGGAGAATCGCCGAGGGGACCCTGCGCGAGCTGACCTCCCGCACCGGCGAGGGCCTGATCGTCCGCACGACCCTGCTCAGCACGCCGACCGCCACGATCACCCTCATCACCAACAACAGTGGCGTCATGGACACCGGCGACGGGGCCCGCCTGCCGGTACAAAGTCCCGAGCCGCCGCTCAGCGGGCCTCAGCTCCAGGACATCGCGACCACGCCGGGGCTGGTGCCCTAGCGGCGCAGCGGGACGAGGTCGTCGGCGTGCACGACCTCCCTGCGCTGTTCGACGGGGAGGTCGTGGCTGGAACGGCCGATGAGGTCGGGGAGTTCGCCGGCGTCGAAGGCGACGACACCCCGCGCCACGGTGCGCTCCCGGGTGTCGACGAGGTCGACGACGTCGCCCGCTTGGAAGTCGCCGTCGACGCCGGTGATCCCGGCGGCGAGCAGGGAGCGGCGGCGCCGGACGACGGCCGTGACGGCGCCGTCGTCGAGGTGCAGTCTGCCGGACGCGCCGGCGGCGTAGCCGAGCCAGAAACGGCGGGCGGACAGGCGGGAGTCGGCGGCGGTGAAAGCGGTGCCGACCTCGGCGGTGGTGAGGGCGCGGGCGGCCTCGGCGGCGGCGGCCAGCAGCACGGGGATGCCGGCGCCGGCGGCGGTGCGGGCCGCCGCGAGCTTCGAGACCATGCCGCCGGTGCCGAGGCCCGAGCTCGACATGCCGACGGTGATTCCGTCCACATCGGACTGCCCGGTGACCTCGGGGATCTTGCGAGTCGCGCCGTCGCGGGGATCTCCGTCGTAGAGACCGTCCACATCGGACAGAAGTACGAGCGCGTCGGCGCCGATCAGGTGGGCCACCAAGGCGGCCAGACGGTCGTTGTCGCCGAAGCGGATTTCTTCGGTGGCCACGGTGTCGTTCTCGTTGACCACGGGAACCGCGCCGAGCGCCAGGAGACGGGTGAACGTGTTCTGCGCGTTCCGGTAGTGCGCACGGCGCACGACGTCGTCCGAGGTCAGCAGAACCTGGCCGACGGTCAGGGAAAACCGGCCGAACGACTCGGCATAGGCGTGCGCGAGCGCGAGTTGCCCGACGCTGGCGGCGGCTTGCTGGGTGGCGAGGTCACGAGGCCTCCTCCGGAGCGTCAGCGGCGCGAGGCCCGCGCCGATGGCTCCCGAGGACACCAGCACGATCTGCGTACCCCGCGAGACCCGCTCGGCGATCGCGTCGACCAGCGCGTCCAGCCGCGCCACGTCGAGCCCGTCGCCCGCTGTGGTCAGCGCGGACGAGCCGACCTTGACGACCACGCGTTTCGCCGCGGCGATCGCCTCACGGGTGGAACTCACTCGTCGTCCTGCTCGTCCGGGCCGTCGCGGCGGACCCGGCGGGCTTCCTTACGCTCGGTGGCACCGATCCGGCTGTTGTTCTCCAGCCGGACATCGGTGCCCCGGCCCGACATGTGCACCGCGACCCCGGCCGGGGTCGACGGCTCCCATTCGAACTGGACGTCACCGATGGTGACCGGGCTGCCCGGAACGGCACCCTTCCTGGCCAGCGCCTCTTCGACGCCGAGCCGCTGCAACCGGTCCGCGAGGTAGCCGACGGCCTCGTCGTTGCCGAAACTCGTCTGACGGATCCACCGCTCCGGGCGGACACCGCGCACGATGAAGGCGCCGTCCTCCTCGGGGTCGGCCTCGACGGTGAAGCCCGCGTCGTTGACGGCCATCGGCCGCAGCACGACCTTCTCCGGCTCCGGTTCCGGCTGCTCGGCGCGATACTTCTCGACCACGGCGGCGAGCGCGTAGGTCAGTTCCTTCAGACCCTGGCGGGACGCCGTGGAGATCTCGAACACACTGAGCCCGCGGGCTTCCAGTTCCGGGCGCACGAACTCGGCGAGTTCGGCGGCGTCCGGGACGTCGATCTTGTTGAGCACCACCACGCGCGGCCGGTCGGCGAGGTCGCCGCCGAGACTCGGCGTGTACCGGGCGAGTTCCTCTTCGAGGGCGTCGATGTCGGACAGCGGGTCACGACCGGGATCGAAGGTGGCGCAGTCGACGACGTGCACCAGCACCGCGCACCGCTCGATGTGCCGCAGGAAGTCGAGGCCGAGGCCCTTGCCCTCGCTCGCGCCGGGGATCAGGCCGGGGACATCGGCCATCGTGAACACTGTCGAGCCGGCGGTGATCACGCCCAGGTTCGGCACCAGGGTGGTGAACGGGTAGTCGGCGATCTTCGGCTTGGCCGCGGACAACACCGAGATCAGCGACGACTTGCCCGCCGACGGGAAGCCGAGCAGGCCGACGTCGGCGACCGAACGCAGTTCCAGGACGAGGTTGCGGCTCTCCCCCGGCTCGCCCAGCAGCGCGAATCCGGGCGCCTTGCGCGTGTTGGAGGCCAGCGACGCGTTCCCGAGGCCGCCGCGGCCGCCCTGAGCGGCGACGAAGGTGGCTTCGGAACCGACCAGGTCGGCCAGGATCTCGCCGTCTTCGGTCATCACGACGGTGCCGGACGGGACCCGCATCTCCAGCGTGTCACCCGCCGCACCGGCGCGGTTGCCGCCCTGGCCCATCTTGCCGTTGCCGGCGCGGGCGTGCGGGCGGAAGTGGAAGTCGAGCAGCGTGTGGACGTTCGGATCGACGATCAGCAGCACGTCGCCGCCGTTGCCGCCGTTGCCGCCGTCCGGACCGCCGAGTGGCTTGAACTTCTCGCGGTGCACCGAGGCGCAGCCGTTCCCACCGTCACCGGCGGTCAGATGGATCACCGCGCGGTCCACGAAACGGGACGCCATGACTTGCCTCTTTCATTCGCGAGCAGGGGATACATAAAACAAACGAGGGGTGGACCCGGATATTCCGGCCCACCCCTCGTCAGAGGTCTAGCTTGAAGCCGAAATTCAGGCTTCGGACGGCACGATGTTGACCGTCTTGCGGCCACGCTTCTCGCCGAACTGGACCGCACCGGCGGCCAGCGCGAACAGCGTGTCGTCGCCGCCACGGCCGACGTTGACGCCGGGGTGGAACTTGGTGCCGCGCTGGCGGATCAGGATCTCGCCCGCACTGACTTCCTGGCCGCCGTAGCGCTTGACGCCCAGTCGCTGCGCGTTCGAATCGCGACCGTTGCGGGAGCTGGACGCACCCTTCTTGTGAGCCATGGCTCAATCCTCTTTCTGACGAAGATCCGGAGAAAGTCCTACTTGGAGATGCCGGTGACCTCGACGCGGGTCAGCTTCTGCCGGTGACCCTGACGCTTGTGGTAGCCGGTCTTGTTCTTGAACTTGTGGATCCGGATCTTCGGACCCTTGGTCTGCTCGACGACCTTGCCGATGACCGAAACCTTCGCCAGCGCGTCGGCGTCCGTGGTGACGTCGCCACCGTCCACAAAAAGGACTGCGGGGAAGGTGTGCTCGGTACCAGGCTCGCCTTCGAGCTTCTCGACCTCGACGACGTCGCCGACGGCCACCTTGTACTGCTTGCCGCCAGTCTTGACGATCGCGTACGCCGACACGGAAGTCTCCTGCTTACTCGACAACGGGTGGGGGCTTGCGTGACCGGCCCACCGGATCTCTCTCGGCGGTCCTGGGTCTGCGCAAGGTGCCCGCTCTAGGTGGCGGGCCGTTCTACAGGTTACGTGGGGCTCCCCGGTGCGATCACACCGGGGTGCCCCTAGGTGTTCACTAGCTCTTTTCCGACGCCTCGACCGGGGGACCTGCCGGCCGTGAGGCCGTCCGTCGCGGTCGGCGGCGGGTGGTGGAGCGGCCGGCCGGGGCCGGGACCTCCACCTCGGGTCCGGTCTCCTCAGGCGCCACAGCGGCCTCAGGAGTCACCGGAATCTCGGGAGCCTCGGGCTCAGGACCCGATTCCCCGACGACGGAGATCTTTTCTTCGCGCACGGCCGGGGCTTCGTCGTCCGAAGTCGTCACCGGTTCACCGGCGAGTTCGGTCGCGGGTGCCTCGGCGACCGGTTCCGAAACCGGCTCCGCGGCCGCTTCCGCCGCCTGCTCGACCGTCGCCTCGGCGACGGGCTCCGCACCGGCGTTCACCGGCTCAGCGGGCTGCTCAGCCGCCTGCGTCGCGTGCCCGTTGAGCGCACCACCCTCGACGTTCTCGGTGACTTCGTGAGCATGCTCACCCTTGGCCACCTTGGCGGCGTTGGCCACCGCCTGGACCGCCGAGACCACCGCTTCACGCTGGACCGGTTTCTGCGGAGCTTCGGTCTTGGCCGCCGCGGGCTCGTTCTGCTGCTGCTCCTCGCCCTTGCCACGGCCGCGGGAACGCCGGGAGCCCTGCTGCTGCTCCTTGGAGCCGCCCCCGCCGCTGCCGCCGTGGTTGTGCCCGTTGCCGCCACCGGAGCCACCGGAATTACCGGGACCGCCGGAGCCGCCGCCACCGGTGCGCTGCGGCTCGGTCGAGACGACCACACCCCGGCCCTTGCAGTGCTCACACGGCGTCGAGAACGCTTCGAGCAGTCCGGTGCCGATCTTCTTGCGGGTCATCTGCACCAGGCCGAGCGAGGTGACCTCGGCGACCTGGTGCCGGGTGCGGTCCCGGCCGAGGCATTCGGTGAGGCGGCGCAGGACCAGTTCACGGTTGGATTCGAGCACCATGTCGATGAAGTCGATGACGATGATGCCGCCGATGTCCCGGAGCCGGAGCTGACGGACGATCTCCTCCGCCGACTCCAGGTTGTTCCTGGTCACCGTCTCTTCGAGGTTTCCACCCGATCCGGTGAACTTGCCGGTGTTGACGTCGATGACCGTCATCGCCTCGGTGCGATCGATGACCAGGTAACCACCCGAAGGCAGCCAGACCTTGCGGTCCAGGGCCTTGGTGATCTGCTCGTCGATGCGGTGGTCGGCGAAGGCCGAACCGGTGCCCGTGTACCGCTTGACCCGGTCAGCCAGGTCCGGCGCCACGTGCTGCACGTAGTTGTAGATGGTGTCCCAGGCCTTGTCGCCCTGGATCTCCAGCTTGGCGAAGTCCTCGGTGAACAGGTCACGGACGACCTTGACCAGCAGGTCCGGCTCTTCGTAGAGCATGACCGGGGCGCCGCTCTTCTTGCCCGTGCCGCCCGCTTCGGCTTTCTCCTTGATGACGTCCCACTGCGCCTTGAGGCGGCGGACGTCGCGGTCCAGCTCCTCCTCGACGATGCCCTCCGAAGCGGTGCGGATGATCACACCGGCGTCCTCGGGGACGATGCGCTTGAGGATGTCCTTCAGACGGCGACGCTCGTTCTCCGGCAGCTTCCGGGAAATACCGGTGGCGCCACCCGCGGGCACGTACACCAGGAACCGGCCCGGCAGCGAGATCTGCGTCGTCAGGCGGGCGCCCTTGTGCCCGACCGGGTCCTTGGTGACCTGGACCAGCACGGAGTCGCCACTGGAGAGCGCCTGCTCGATCTTGCGGGCCTTGCCCTCGAGACCGGCGGCGTCCCAGTCCACCTCACCGGCGTACAGCACGGCGTTGCGGCCGCGGCCGATGTCGATGAAGGCGGCCTCCATCGAGGGCAGGACGTTCTGGACCCGGCCGAGGTAGACGTTGCCGACGATCGAGCCGGTGCCCGACGAGGTCACGAAGTGCTCGCACAGCACGCCGTCCTCGAGCACGCCGATCTGCGTGGACTCGCCCTTCTCGGCGACGACCATGGTGCGCTCGACCGACTCGCGACGGGCGAGGAACTCGGCCTCGGACAGGATCGGCGCACGACGGCGGCCCGCCTCGCGGCCGTCGCGGCGGCGCTGGCGCTTGGCCTCCAGCCGGGTCGAGCCGCGCACGCTGCGCACCTCGTCGCGGGCGGGACGCTCGGTCTCGGCGGCCTTGGCCTGACGCACGTGGACGACCGTGTTGGGCGGGTCGTCGGTAGTGGCCTCGACGGTGTCGTCGTCGCCGCCCTTGCGACGGCGGCGGCGACGGCGGCGCTTGCTGCCGTTGTCGGAATCACCGTCATGGTCCGAATCGGACTCGGCGGACGCCTCTTCGTCGTTCTCGGCCTCGGTCTCTTCGGGCTCGGAGTCCTTGGCGTCCTTGGAGTTGTCCTTGTCCTTGCCCCGCGGCTGACGGCCGCGAGGGGCTTCGGGCTGCTCGTCTTCGTTCTCGGAGTCGGCCGAGTTCTCGTCGCCGCCCTTGCCCCGGCCACGGCCGCGACGGCCGCGGCGACGGCGGCGACGGCCGTTGGCGTCGTCACCGTCCTCGTCGACGCCCTGGCCGTCGGCGTGGTCGGTCTGCGTCTCGTCCTCGTCGGAAGCGTTGTCGTCCGTCTCGGTGAAGGCCGGTTCCGGCTTGCGGACGGGCTTCGCCGTGACGGGTTCCGGCGGCAGGAACACCGGCGACGGCGCGGCGAACACCGGGACGTGCACGGCGGCCTTCGCCGGCCGGGTCGCCCGCTGCGGCGGCTCCGGGGTCACCGGGGCGGCCAGCGCGGGCGGCACGCGCCGCGAAGGCGTCTCCACCTGCGGAACGGGTTCGGCCTTGACCTCAGGCTTGGCCTTGGGCTCGGGAGCCGCGGGCGGCTCAGGAGCCTCGGGTGCCGCCGGAGTCTCGGCCACCGGGGCCGCTTCCGGGGTCTCGGGCTCGTCGCCGCCGGTGAGGGCTTCGGCGAGCTTGATGGCCACATCGCGGGTGACGCTGGACTGCGCGCTGCGAACGGTCTCGCCGAGCTCGCCGAGCTTGGCCATCAGTTCACGGCTGTTGGTCCCCAGGAGCTTGGCCAAGGCGTGCACCCGGATCCGGGGAGGCAGTTCGGCCAGCTGACCTGCGATGGGTGTGGCGGTATTCCCGCCGGTGACGGCGGGTGTGTCCGCGTTCGACATATATCTCCTCCGCCCCCGGGCGCGTCGGCAGGCTTTCACCGGCTCGACGCGGCCGCGCAGGGGCCCCTTTCTGTCCGTTCCGCCGTGGTGGTCACCAGCAGCGGGAATCCTTGCCCGGCACCGCGACGGCGCCGGGGTTGTCCGGGCGCCGCACACGGCTGAAGGTCTGCTCGGCGGAGCGCTGGCCACGTTCGCGACATCGGGCCGCCCGCCACGTCGTCGAGCCGCCGGAAAGGCGGCGACGCGTGTGGAGGATGTGCAGCACACCACCGGGCCACGAGACCGCGAGCGCCACCTCTCACGTGTGCCCGTCGGCCAGCGGCCACCGCTAGTATCCCACACCCCGGCCCCACTCCGGTGTACTCGGTGCCACAGGCCTGACTTCCGGGCGCGCCGCGGCCACCGGCCGGGCGAACTTCGCGGGAGAGCTTGTCGACCCGGCCGAGGGTGGCTAGCGTGCCGCTTCGGGGGTGCCGACGCCCAGGCAGGAGCGCTCCCCGTGGTCCCTGTTTCTCCGGTGGGAGGTCCGGTGTCCCTGCTGGGGCGGTCCCTGAGAACGGCCGTGTGCGCCTTCGTGGTGCTCTGCGGCTCGTTTTCGGCCGTCACGATGGCCGAGGCCGACCCATCGTGCCATCCCGAGGGCCGGACCTTGCGGTACGTCGTCGCCTTCGACCGGGGCACCTCCGAGGCCGAGGCCAGGACCGCCATCACCGACGGCTGCGGCACCACGACGATCTACTACCCGCAGATCGCGGTGGCCGTGGCGACCTCCGCCGACCAGGACTTCGCCGAGCTGGTCCGGCCCGCCGCGGCGTTCAGCACGCAGGCGGGACGGCTGGCCGTGCAGCGGGCCACCGGTACGACGCCGGCCAGGTCCGCGCCCACCCGTGCCGAGCTCGAACCGACGGATCCGGTGAAGGTGCCCTCGGCCGACCGCACCGGCGAACAGTGGGACATGCGCGCGATCGGCGCCGACAAGGCCCGCGAAATCGAACCCGGCAGCCGTGACGTCGTGGTCGGCGTCCTCGACTCCGGCATCGACCCCACCCATCCGGAGCTCGCGACCGCGCTCGACCCGGACATGTCCGCGGGCTGCCTGACCGGCGCGCCCGACCGGAACTGGGCCGCGACGACGTCGGCGCACGGCACCCACGTCGCGGGGGTCATCGCCGCGGCCGACGACGGCAAGGGTGTCACCGGGGTGGCACCCGGTGTGCGGATCGCCTCGGTGAAGGTGATCGACGACCGCGGGTACGCCGACCCCGAAGCGGCCGTCTGCGGCCTGATGTGGGCGGCCGCGCGGGGAATGACCGTGACGAACAGCAGCTACTCCGTCGATCCGTGGTCGCTCTCCTGCGCGCACGACGACGAGCGGGGCGTGGTGAACGAGGTCATGGCCCGCGCCGTCGAGTACGCGACGTCGGCGGGCACGCTCAACGTCGCGGCGGCCACCAACGAGGCCGTCGGCCTGGTGCCGTCACCGCGCTCCGGGGTCGAGGCCCCGGCCGAGGGCTGCCAGGCACTGCCCGCCGGCCTGCGGGACGTCGTCGCCGTGTCCTCGGTGAGCGAGGAGCGGGTCAAGGCGGGGTACAGCTCGTACGGGCTGGGCGTGATCGACGTCACCGCGCCCGGCGGCGAGGCCGGGCATTGCGTGCTTTCGACCGTTCCCGGCGGGTACGCGCCGCTGTGCGGGACGTCGATGGCTTCGCCGCACGTCGCCGGTGTGGTGGCGCTGATGGCTTCGGCGCATCCCGGCTACGGCGCCCGCCAGTTGAAACGGACGCTGGACGCGCAGGCGACGCCGATCGCCTGCCCCGCCGACTACGACCTGACCGGCGACGGCTCGCAGGACGCCTACTGCAGCGGGTACGCGGGGTTCAACGGCTTCTACGGGCACGGGCTGGTCAACGCGCCCGCCGCCGTCGCGCCGCGGACGAACGGGGCGAACGCGGCGCGGTGACGCCGCTCAACGCAGCAGCAGTTTCCCGAACCGCCGCGAGGACGCGTAGATCCCGGCGGCCGCCAGTGCCAGCAGGTACGCCACGTTCCCGAGCATCCCCCACGACAGCACGCCGACCGAAAGCCCGCGCATCAGCTCGATGCCGTGGTACAGCGGGAAGACCTTCACGATCCACTGGACCGCCTCGGGGTAGACCGAAAGCGGGTAGAAGGTCGTGGAGAACAGGAACAGCGGCATCAGGACGAGCTGGATGTAATCGAACTGCGACACCGAACGCAGGAAGGTCACCAGCACGATCCCGACCGCCGAGAACGCCATCGCGATCAGCAGTGCCGCCGGGACCAGCAGGATCGCCCACCAGGACCCGGCGAGGCCCATCGCGGTCATCACGCCGAGGAAGGTGACCGAGTAGATCCCGCCGCGCAGCACCGACCAGCCCACCTCGCCCAGCGCGATGTCCAGCGGCCCGATCGGCGTGGCGAGCATGGCGTCGTAGAGCTTGGCGTACTTCAGTTTGAAGAACAGGTTGTACGTCGAGTCGAGGATCGCTCCGTTCATCGCCGAAGCCGCGAGCAGCCCGGGCGCGACGAAGGCGACGTAGCTCATCGTCTGGCCGCCGGGGCCGACGACCTCGCTGACGAGTTTGCCGAAGCCGAGCTGGAAGGCCATCAGGTAGAACAGCGGCTCGAAGACGCCGGACACGAACAGCATCCAGGCGTGCGAGTAGGTCAGGAACGTCCGCTCCAGCACTGCCGTGGACCGGCCGCTGTACAGCGCGGACGGCAGGATGCGCAGCAGCACCCCTCGCCTCGGCCCTCCACGTCGCCGCGCCTCGGTGAGAACAGCCACGTCAGACCACCAGCCGTCGGTAGAAGTACTTGTGCGCCAGCGCCCAGCCGACGCCGGCCAGCGCCACGAGGAAGGCCAGGTGCCCCAGTGTGGCGAGCGGGCCGACGGTGCCGAGGCTGATCGCCCTGGCGATCTCGTTCCCGTGCCACAGCGGGGAGATCCAGGCGATCCACCTCAGCGGGTCCGGCAGCTGCGAGATCGGGAAGAAGGTGCCGGAGAACAACGTCATCGGCATCAGGATGAACCGGAACACCAGGCCGAACCGGGTGCCCTCGTCGTAGGTGGTCGCGGCCAGCGCCATCACCGGGGTGCCGCAGGCGACGCCGGTGAGCACGCCGACCAGGACGACCGCGAGCACGCCGAAACTCGTCCACGCCCCGAACAGCGCCGCGATGACCGCGTAGATCGATCCGGCGAGGGCCAGCCGGAGGCTCACCCACATGACCTGGCTGCCGAGCACCTGTCCCGGCGTGATCGGGGTGGCGGTGACGGCGACGTAGTCCTGCTGCCATTTGAAGCCCGACAGCACCGGATAGCTGGACTCCCCCACCGCCAGCTGCGCCGCACCGGCGACGAGCAGCGCGGGGGCGACGTACTCCAGGTACGAGAACCCGCTCGTCGCGGCGCCCGCCTGGACCTGTGAGCCGAACCCGAGCCCCATCGCGGCCAGGAACAGCACCGGTTGCAGGCCGGTCGAGTACAAGGTGGACAGCCAATACCGGCGGTACCACATCCAGTGGCCCTCGACCCGCAGCCAGGCACCGGCCCAGGACGAGACCACGCGGCCCGTGGACGGCTTCGTCTCCGCTGTGGTCATCAGTCCACCAGCGTCCGGCCGGTGAGCCGGAGGAAGACGTCCTCCAGCGAACTGCGGCGGACCAGGCTCGACAGCGGACGCAGCCCGCGCGCGTGCGCCTGTTCGAGGGTGGCCTCACCGGTCATCGTGTAGAGCAGGACGCGGTCCGGCAGCACCTCGACGCGTTCGGCGAGGCCCTCGATGCGCTGGGCCGCGGCCTCCTGCTCGCCGTTCGGGAACCGCAGCTCGACGACCTCGCGGGTGGAGTACCGGCTGATCAGGTCCGCGGGCGAGCCTTCGGCGGCGATGCGGCCGTTGTCCATCACGACCAGCCTGTCGCACAGCTGCTCGGCCTCGTCCATGTAATGCGTGGTGATGATCAGCGTGGTCCCGCCCGCCTTGAGCCGGAACAGCCTGTCCCACAGCAGATGCCGGGCCTGCGGGTCGAGTCCCGTCGTCGGCTCGTCGAGCAGGAGCAGTTCGGGATCGTTGACCAGGGACCGCGCGATGGTCAGCCGCCGCTTCATCCCGCCGGAGAGCGAATCGACCTCCGCGTCCGCCCGGTCGGTGAGCTGGGCGAACTCCATCAGCTCCTCGGCCTTGCCGCGCACGTGCGACCGGGAGAGCCCGAAGTAGCGGCCGTAGATCTGCAGGTTCTGGCGGACGGTGAGCTCAGTGTCCAGGTTGTCCTGCTGCGGCACCACGCCGAGCCGGGCCCGGATCTTCGGGCCCTCGACGTCCGGATCCATCCCGAGGACGCGCAAATCGCCGTCGCTGCGGGGTGAGACGCTCGCTATCATCCGCATGGTGGAGGACTTGCCCGCACCGTTGGGCCCGAGGAAGCCGAACGCCTCCCCGGGGCGGACCTCGACGTCGATCCCGCGTACGGCCTCGAAGTCGCCGAATCGCTTGACCAACGCCTTCGCCTGCACCATCGCCGGTTCGTGCTCTGAATCACCCACGGTGGGCACCCTAGGCGCTGCCACCGACAAGTTTCGACCGCTTTATCGCCACCCTTGTTGGACAGACCCGGTTCGTCGATACTCACCGACCATGAGTCTCAAGTCCCGAATCGCCTTGTTGTCCGTTTTTGTCAGCGCCGGGCTGCTCGTGGCGCCGGCCGCCCAAGCTGTCGAGACCACTGTGGACGGCCGGACCGTCGATCCGCGCCCGTCCACCGCCAAGCTGGCCTTCGAACTGCACAAGCTGGCCCTGCTGAGCCACGGCAAGATCCGGGTGAGCGGGATCGGCCGCAGCAACGAGGGCCGCCCGGTGTGGGCGGCCAGGGTCGGCCACGGCAAGACGCGGATCCAGTACGTCACCCAGCAGCATGGCGACGAACCGCTCGGCACGCCCGCCGCGCTGAAGTTCCTGCGCAAGGTCGGCGTCGAACGCGGCTCCTGGCAGCGGGATCTGCTCTCGAAGGTGACCGTCGACATCGTCGTGCGCGCCAACCCGGACGGTTTCGAACGCGACTGGCGCTACAACTACGCCCCGGACGCCACTCCCGAGTACGGCGAGAAGGGCAAGGGCTTCGACATCAACCGGTACCACGACCCGGCCGTCGCGCCGAAGGACAACCCGGCCACCGAAGCGGGCCTGATCCAGCGGCGGAACGCCTCCTTCAAGCCGGAAATCATGGTCGACTACCACATGCAGGGCCGGTACAAGGACGCCGCCGGCAAGGAGATCACGGCGTCGACGCTGTGGCCGACGAACGCCGGGGTGAAGCAGTCCGATGTGGACTTCGCGAAGCAGATCGCGGTCGTGGTGCGGCGCTCGATCAACGGCAACGGCGGCTACGTTTCGCAGTACCCCGGCGGCGACTACCAGGGCATCGCACGCAACGGCTACGGACTGCTGGGCACCGGCAGCGTGCTGATCGAACTCGGCGCCATCCCGATCCGTGAGCAGGCGCAGATCCAGGACGCCCTGGCGTCGATGCTCGCGATCGCGCGGACCGCGGCCGACGGTTCGGTGCGGAAGGTCGACCCGGCCGGGGCCGACACCATCCCGCCGCGCGGCCCGGCGCTGCCGGGCACCGTCGAAGAGGCGCACGAAGCCGCCTGAGACGCGCGAAGGCCCGTTACCGACGGATTTCACCGGTAACGGGCCTTCACCGCGCTACCGGACGGTGATCGAGAGGTTCTTCGTCACCCCGTTGACGGTGACCGAGAGCCGCGCCACCCCGGGACGCAGCGCGGTCAGCACGCCGGTCGCCGGATCGAAGGACGCGACGTCCCACGGCATCGCGGGCAGGAACCCGTCGGCGACATACGTACCCCAGCCGCCCTTCCAGTCCGCGCTGACCGGATACGAGACCGGCACCTGACGCGCTCCCTGCGTCACCACCGCCCTGATGCCTGCCTTCTCGCCCCGCGCCAGCGCGGAGGGTCCGGAAACGGCCAGCGTGTCGACGTTCGGCCGCGTCTCGAACCGCACCGGCTGCGCCCTGTCCCCCGGTTCGAACCGGACCATCGTCCAGCCGACGAACCCGCCGTCACCGGGAGCGGCCGCCGGCGACTTCCCGGAGTTGCCGTTCACCAGGTACGGGACGCCGTCCACCCGCGACAGACTGAACACACCGGCGTGCGACGCGATCGCGGCCACCTGCTTCCCCGACTCCCGTTCGAACGCGGTCAGCCAGCCGGCCAGCATCGAGGCTTCCTTGCGGTCGGCCAGCTGGGAGTTGCCGGTGGGGCTCGGATCCTCGACCGGATGGTGCATCGCGACGACCACGCCGCGGACCCCCCGGTCGGCTTTCGCGCCGTCCAGCGCTTCGCGCAGCATCCGGATCTGGTCGAACCCGCCCGCGCGCAGCGAACCACGCGAGGAATCCATCAGCACCAGGCGGATCCCGGCGACGTCGACGACACGGTGGGTCTCCCCGAACGCCGCCCGGAACTCGGTGATCCCGTGCCCGCCGTCGGCTTCGTGGTTGCCAGGGACGTAGTACCAGGGCGCCTTGCCGACCAGTTCCTCGTCGATGACCGACTTCGCCAGCACGAAATCGGCGGCCGTGCCGCGGTCGACGAAGTCGCCGTTGATCAGCACGAGATCCGGTTTCGCCGCGACCGCCTCGCGCAGCGCCCGCCGTGCCTGGGCGACCAGCGGGCCGTTCGGGTCGTCGGCGGTGAACTGCGCGTCGCTGACCACGGCGATCCGCAGCCCGCCGGTCGCGGCACCGTCGGTGATCAGCGCCGGGTCACGCGGCGCCGGATCGGCCGGGACACTCGCCGCGGGAGCGACCTCGAAGGTGAGGTCGTCGAAGACCAGCCGTCCTTCGTACTGCTGATCGGGGACGTTCTCGACGGCGTAGAACTTCGTCAGCCGCTGCCCGTCGGGCAGGCCGGCCGGGATCGCCGCACGGATGTAGCGCCAGCCGGTCCAGTCGACACTGAGCGACAAGTCCACAACAGACGGGACGTTCGCGGCGTCACGGAGTTCCGCCCGCAGCCACGCGCCCTTCGCGTCGCCGTCGACCCACAGCCCGACATGCTGCGTCCCCGGCGGCAGCGCGATCGGCGCCGCCGAGTTGACGTAGGCCGCGCGCGTGGCATTGGTCCCGTTCAGCCGGTAGTCCAGCCCCAGTCCGCGGCCGCCCTCACGACCGGGAGCCGCGGAAAGCGCGGCGCCGACGACGGCGGGGAAGACACTGGCGGTCCAGCCAGCCGGGCCGTCCAAAGACGCCACCACACGGGATTCCGTGCCGACGGACGCCGCCAGATGCGTCGACTTCCCGGCGGCGGTGGCGGTGATCGCCGAAGCACCCGACGCCTTCAGCGCGGTGACCGCGAACCCGTCGCCGGACGGCTCGATCCGCACCACCGCCGGGTCGTAGTCGAGTTTGACGTCGTCGGGCTCGATCCACGTGCCGTACCCGTCGGCGTCGTAGCCGAACACCTTGAAGGTGCTCTTCGCGCCTTCGCCGGACAGCGCGACCTGCTCGGTGCTCGTGCCCAGCCGGACCGGCGAGCCGAGGACGTTCAGCGTCGCCTTGCCCAGGACACCGCCGCGCTTCGCGTAGACGTCGACGTTCGCGGGCGCGTCCGGGGAGAACCGGTCGGCGTGCGCGGTGAAGACACCGTTGGTCACCGTGCCGCGGAAGGGATTCGTGCTGAGCCACTGTGCCTTGGCGGCCACCGCCGCGCCGGTCTCGTCGTGCGCGCCGTCGACGAGTTTCCGCGTCAGGCCGGAGAGCACCCGCGTCGCGTCGGCGGTGTCCTGCGCGGGTCGCGGCGAGAACCCGGTCAGCCGTCCGCTTCCCGGCACCGTCGCGACGCCGATCCCGTTGGGCACCAAGCGTTCCCCGCCATCCGACGGGGAGTTGCGCACCAGCGGCGCCTGCTCCCCCTCCTCGCGGGCGAGCAGGGTCGAGGAACCGCCTCCGTCGAGGTTGATGGCGTCGTCGGCGCCGAGCGACTTCAGGTGACGCGCGAGCTCCAGTTCCGTCATGCCGCGGCTGTCGGCCTGGCGGCCGTCGACGGTGGCCAGCCACATCTTCGTCCCGTCGGCGGAGAACCCGACCGCGGTCCGGGGGTGCATGGCGACGTTGTCGACCGGCTGGATCACACCGTCACGCACCAGGACGATGTTGCCGCCGACCGAAACCGACAGCTTGCCCGCGTCGCTCTTCGGCGCGTACGAGACGCCCACCTTGTCGCCGGCCTTCAAGCCCGCCAACGTGTCCGCGCCGCCTTCGCGCGCGAGCAGGACGGTGCTCCCGGCAGCGATCGGGCCGTCGGCGGGCTGCGGGCGCACCTGCGTGACGACGCCGTCGCGGAGCTCGATCTCGGCGACACGCTGCGCGCCCGCGACCGAGGTCCGCCGCGACGCCGCGCCCCACAGCGGTGTGTAGACGCCGATCGCGTCCGCACCCAGCACCGGGCTGTTGAAGTTCGACGCGGGCACGACCTTGCCGTCGGGAAGGGTGACCGAAGCGGCGAGGAACACCTCCGCGAGCCGCGCCTTGCCCTGCTCGGTGATCGACGCGGTGAGGTTGTGGCCACGCGCGGGTGCCGTCTGGAGTTTCCCGGCGTCGACGCCGACGCCGATCGGCGCTCCGGTGGCGTTGATGTCGAAGAAGTCGCCGTTCACCCCGGCGACCGCACCGCTCCTGGCGACCTGCTGCGAAAGCGGCGTCCGCGTGGAAACCGTGCCGGGACTGAGATACGTCGGCTTGAGCGTCTTGCTGGTGAGGTCGACGGCGAGGGTGTCGCCGCGAATCCAGCCCGCCGGGTCGTAGCGGTCGAACTCGGTGAGGTTCAGGCCCGGCGCCACCCGCGAAGTCGCGCTGGTGGTGACGAGACCGTCGTCGGGCGCCGCCACGGCGTACGCGGACGGGCCCTCCTTCGCCGAGGAGGCCGCGGGGGCGGCTTCGACCGGCGCGGGACCGAGCGGCGCGGTCAGCGGATCGGCGTGCACCGGTGCGGCGACGAACAATCCGGGCAGCAGGGCAGCGAGCAGCAACAGGCGTGATTTTCTCACGGAATACCCCACGATCGAGTGACAGGCGGCTCAGCTCAGCACAGCGGACGCGAGCCGCCAGGAGAAGACTCCGAGGTGAACGTGAACCGAACGGCGTAGGGCGCCGAAGATCAGGGAGTGAAAGGCCCGGCGAGGAAGGTCTCGGCCGCCGCCACGTCACCGGTGATCTCGAGCCCCGATTCGGCGAGGCCGACCCGCTGCCACAGCAGCAAGTCCAGCCCTTCCGCCGATGCTTCGACGACGGCTTCCGCGGCTTCGGCGGGATCGGCCCGCCTCGAGCCTGGGACGTCCTCGGCCGGGGGCGTGATCAACCACGCGTGTCCGGTGTCGGATGTCTTCAGCAGCAACGGAACGGTGACCGCGGGCGGGGTGTGCCAGCGCTTCACCTTCGGCAGCATGCCGAGGAGGACCTCGTCCACGCCGTCGGCGGCGAGGGACGGATCGAGGGTGTACTCGGTCCCGGCCGCGCGATGCGCGTCGAGCAGGTGCACCGCGGTCTCGTGGACCTGGCGGCGGAACCAGAAGGCCTTGAGCATGGGGGCAGCGGTGAAGTTCCAGGCGCCGTCCTCCGGGGAGGCCTCGCGCAGCGTCTCGATGAGGCCGTCCGCGCTTTCGCGATACCAGGCGGCGAGATCCGCGTCCGGTTCGGCCTCGAAGATCTGCTGCGCGGGGTCACCGGTGCGGACGATGCCCGTCGCCCAGCGGTGGACGTTGCCGAGGTGGACGACGAGGTCACGCAGGCACCAGTCGCCGCAGCACGGCACCGGCGCGGCGTGGTCCCCGGTGTCGGCCACCCGCGCGAAACCGCTGGTGAGTTCCCGCAACCGTGCCAGGTACTCGTCCGGTGTCATCGACAATCCCCCAGGTCCGTGGATGACGCGGAGGCCCGCGTCATCCACGAGTGTGTCAGACCTCGGGGAACCAGAGCTTGAGCTCGCGCTCGGCCGACTCCGGGGAGTCCGAGCCGTGCACCAGGTTGTACTGGGTCTCCAGGGCGAAGTCGCCACGCAGGGTGCCCGGGGTGGCCTTCTCGACCGGGTCGGTGCCGCCGGCGAGCTGGCGGAAGGCGGCGATGGCGCGGGGGCCCTCGACGGCGAGCGCGACCAGCGGGCCCGAGGTGATGAACTCGAGGAGGTCGCCGAAGAACGGGCGCTCCTTGTGCTCGGCGTAGTGCTCCTCGGCGACCGAGCGCTCGACGGTGCGCAGTTCGAGGGCGACGAGCTTCAGGCCCTTGCGCTCGATGCGCGAGACGACCTCGCCGACGAGGCCGCGCGCGACGCCATCGGGCTTGACGAGGACCAGCGTGCGTTCAGTCACGACGGTATTTCTCCTTGGGTGGGTTTCGTGCTATTCGCCCGGAGCTTATCCGGAAGGGTCAGCGACGCTGCGGCTGCAGGGTCTTCGACCACAGCGAAGCACCCGTCGCGTCACGAAGATCGACCGTGAGCGCACCGCTCGCGCCGTCGATGTTCACCTCGCCGAAATGCTGGAACCCGTCCGCGGGCGAGGTGTTCGCCACCGGCGGGGCGTGCACGAACACCGCTTCCGGGCCGAACGTCGGGTCGAGCGTGTTCGGGCCGAACGCGCCGGCGTTGAGCGGACCGGACACGAACTCCCAGAACGGGTCGAAGTCGGTGAACGACGCGCGATCCGGCGAGTAGTGATGTGCCGCGGTGTAGTGCACGTCGGCGGTCAGCCAGACGACGTTGCGCACGCGGCGCCGCGAGATCTCCCGCAGTACCCAGGCAAGTTCGGTCTCCCGGCCGCCGGGCGCGCCGGGCAGTCCGTTCGCGACGCCCTCGATGCCCTTGCCGTCCGGGACGGTCAGGCCGATCGGGAGGTCGGCCTGGATGATCTTCCAGGTGGCCGTGCTGCGGTCGAGCGCGTCGACGAGCCAGCGCGCCTGCCGGTCGCCGAGGATCCGGCCCGGTCCGGTCTGGTCGGCGGTGTTGGCGTCCTTGTAGGTCCGCATGTCCAGCACGAAGACCTCGGCACGCGAACCGTGGCGGAAGTTGCGGTACACGCGGCCGTCGACGGCCTGGCGGCGGTCGATCGGATGCCATTCGTGGAACGCCTGGAACGCGCGGGCGGCGAGGACGTCGACGCGCTTCTCGGTGTATTCGGGGCGGTCGTTGAGGATCTCGCCCGGGTACCAGTTGTTCACGACTTCGTGGTCGTCCCACTGGACGTGGGAGGGCACGCTCGCGGTGAAGCGCTTGAGGTTGTCGTCGAGCAGGTTGTAGGCGAACTGGCCGCGGTACTCGTCGAGCGTCTCGGCGACCTTCGCCTTCTCGGGCGTGACGATGTTGCGCCACACGCGCCCGCCGGGCAGCGCGACGGTTTCGGTGAGCGGCGCGTCGGCGTACACCGTGTCGCCGCAGTGCAGGAACAGATCCGGGTGGCGGTCGGCCATCGCGCGGTAGATCGTCATACCGCCGCGTTCCGGGTTGATGCCCCAGTTCTGCCCCGCGACGTCGCCGGACCACACCAGGCGGACGTCCGAACGCCCGAACGGCGCGGTGGCGAACCGGCCGGTGACGGCCTCGCTGCGTGTCCGGCCGTCGAGGGCTTCGGCGGTCACGCGGTAGTGGACCTCGGTGCCCGGCAGGAGACCGGCGACCCGGACCTTGCCGGTGCCGCCGGTTTCCGGGCTCATCACCGGACCGCGTACGCGGCGCGCGTGGCGGAACGACGGGTCCCTGGCGACCTCCACGATCAGCCGCGAGGGCCGGTCGGCGCGCGACCAGACGATGCCGGAGCCGGTGGTGACGTCGCCGGACTGGACGCCGTGGGTGAGCACCGGGCGGTCGCGGCCGATCAGCGGCACGCCACCCGGGGTCGCGTCGCCCGGTGTCGCGGTCGCGGTTCCGGGGAGCAGCAGGCCGCCGGCGACGGCCCCGGCGCCGGTGAGACCGGCTTTGAGCAGCTTGCGGCGGTTGTGGTGGGTTGCGGTCATGGCGCGGTTGTATCCCGCGGCGACGGCCGGTGGGCCAACGGCGGTTTGCGCGGCGATGAACGCTCGGTCCGACGACGGGGAGGAAGCTCACCCGTTTGCCGTCACGGGTCAGGGTAACCCTTTTCTCCTCCGCCACGACTAACACTGGTATTTCGAGGAGGAACCATGGATTTACAGCAACTCATGAGCCAGCTCGAAGCCCGTTATCTCTCGAAGAGATACACCGCCGAGTGGACCTACGAACGAGAAAAGTTGCGGGCGAGTATCGATTCCTTCTCGAATCAGTTCGGCAGCCTCTATGCCCTGACTTCCGCTTTGGACCTCGGCGGCAGCGGGATCGCGTTGCGCGCCGAGTTCATCCCGCTGAACAACGAGCCGCAGGTGATCAAGTTCCCCAGGCCGGTCCACGACGGTGAGGGAGAATGGAACCGGGCGCTGGCGAAGGAGGCGGACAAGTTGCGCACGCTCCGCCACCAGAACATCATCCGGATCACGTTCCAAGGCGAGGTGACGGGCCCCGGGGCGACCCAGTTCTACGCGATGGAATACCTGGAGGGCGTCCAGGACGCCGACGTCTTCCTCCTCAAACTCGCCGACCCCGGCAAGGTCACGCCGGCGCTCGTCGAAATCGTCCGCGGCTCCCTCGAAGGGCTCTCTTTCCTGCACCAGAACGGTTTCGTCCACTTGGATCTGAAGCCGGCCAACCTGTTCGTCGACGCACAGGGGCACGTGGTGGTCGCGGATTTCGGATTCGCGAAGAAACTCACCGACACCGGACTGACCACCAGTATCGGGGGAACCAAGGATTACATGCATCCCCACTACGCCGACTTGATGACGAGCACGGTCGACGACAACCGCAATACCGGCCCGGCGACCGAACGCACCAGTCTGAAACAGGTCTGGGACCTGTACGGCCTCGGCCAGACCTACCTCCGTCTCCTCGAGGTCGCCAACCGGCAGGATCCCCGGGGTAGAACGGACTACGAGCGGCAATACATCCGTTGGATGGCCTGCCGCATGCTGGACGGGCACGAGCCGTCGGATTCCGGTCACCACGGGATCCCGGCGAAGATCCCGGCGGCCACCGCGTACACCCGTGTCGAGGAAGCGCTGGACAATCTGCACAAACTGATCGGCACGCACAACCTGACCGCGCGCGTCCCGGAGATATCGCGCTATCAGAAGCACACCATCCAGGCGGCGAGCCACGGACCGGTCCCGTTCACCGAGCGGGTGGAGCGGCTCATCGACGCCCCGGAGGTCCGGCAACTCGGGAAACTGCCCCAGCTCGGCCTGGTCCATTTCATCTATCCGACGGCCACCCACAGCAGGCTCGAACACAGCCTCGGCACGTTCGCGATGGTGTGCCGGTATGTGCGGTCGCTGTACAACGACCCGTTCAACCCGCTGTTCCGCCAGCTGGTCACCGACCGGGACATCGAGGCGCTGCTGGTCGCCGCACTCGTGCACGACGTCGGCCACTATCCCTTGGCACACGATCTGGAGGAAGCCGACGAAGACGTGTTCAGCCACGAGCGGCGGACGCTGAGCATCCTGCGCAAGACGGACACCGCGATCGCGCGGGCCATCGGCTGGAGCGAAAGCGCGGCCACCGACGAACGCTGGTCGGTCTCGCTCGAAGACGTCGCCGGCGTGCTGGACCCGGCGAGACCGGAGATCAAGAACCAGGTGCTGCACTCGTGCATCGACGGTCCTATCGACGCGGACAAACTCGATTACCTGCTTCGCGATTCCGAGAACCTCCGCCTGCCCTATGGGCGCGGGATCGACGTGGAGAAGCTCATCCAGGCGCTCACCGTCATCGCGACTTCGTCCACGGAGAACCCGACGGTCAAGATCGGGATCCACGAAAAGGGCAGGATCGCCGCGGAAAGCCTCGCCTTCGCCCGGTACGCGATGTACGGCTCCGTCTACTGGCATCACACCCACCGGGCCGCCAAGGCGATGCTGAACGCCTTGGCGTTCGAGGTGCTCGATCAGGCACTCACCTCGCAGGAGGACGGGTACCAGCGCAGGCTGCGGGATGACCTGCACGCTTTCGTCTCCGGCTCGGAACCGGCAGGCACCGAGCTGCCGTTCGCCGAGCGCGGCACCCGCTCGGCTTTCCTCGACCAGGACAGTGAACGCATGATCGAGTGGCTCGACCTCCGGGGAAAGCGACGTGCCCACAATCTCGCCGAAGCCCTGGTGGAGCGGAATCTCTTCAAGCGGGCCCTGGTCGTTTCCCAGATCCACGAAGGTCGCCATCGCTGGTACCTCGTCACCGAGATCTACGGCCGGGCCGGGCGCAACTGGCGGAGCCGTCGCCAGGTGAACCACGCCGTGCAGGACTTCGTCGTCACCAAGCTGGGCGACGCTTGGCCACCTCAGCTGGCGAAACGGGATCCGATGATCCTGGTCGACTTCCCCCCGGCGAAAACCGGCAGCGCGGCGGGAAACGGGCTGGACTACCTGCGGGAAGAAGCCTTGAAGCAGGGCGAGGGGACCGGCATCGAAGGCCTGGAGGAGTCGCCGGTGTGGGGGTCACTTCGCGACGACTCGCGCAACCTCGCCAAACTCCGCGTCTATTGCCATCCGGACCTGGCCGGCGAGGTGGCCAAGATCTCCAGGGCCGAGTTCGTGGCGGCGGTCTTCCAGGCCGTCGCGGCCGCCAACGACCGCTAGGACGACTCCGTTACCCCTCTGCCCTTTCCGTGAAGGCCCCCTTGAGGGACCCAGAGTCCCTCAAGGAGGCCTTCACGGACCACGACGCCTACTGGGGTTGCTGGCTCGGCAGTGTCCCGGCGGCCATGCGACGCGACACGTCCCGCCGCAGCCACAGCAGCCACAGCCAGAAACCGAGGAAGATCACGCCGAGGATCGCCACCGCGGGCAGCGCCACGGCGAACGCGATCAGCGCGACCTGCAGCGCCAGCACCGTGGGCACGGCCCAGGGTTTCTTCACGAAACCGCACAGCACGACCAGGGCGACCGCGATCACGATCATCGACCAGCCGGTGACCGTGCCGACGCCGCCACCGAGTTTGGCCACCACCGGCAGGGCGAGCGCGACGGTGATGCCCTCCATGATCAGCGAGCCTGCCATCACGCCGCGAAAGGACTTCATCGGGTCCTTCGCGGGCGGCTTCGGGGTCTCGTCGGTCACGCCGGCTCCTTACCGAACATCGTCCTGGCCTCGCCCGCCGTCACGACCGACCCGGTGACGAGCACTCCCCCGCCTGCCAGCGGTTCTTCGGGGTCGTCGCTCTGCTCGACGAGACCGATGGCGGTTTCGATCGCGGAGTCCAGGCTCGGTTCGGCGAAGACGCGATCCTCGCCGAAGATCGAGAGGGCGATTTCGTTGAGTTCGTCGAGCGGCATCGCGCGCGGCGACGAGTTCCTGGTGACGACGATCTCGGAGACGACCGGTTCGAGGGCGTCCAGGATGCCGCGGACATCCTTGTCCGCCATCACGCCGACCACGGCGGCGAGGCGGCGGAAGGCGAACTCCTCGGCGACGGTGGTGGCGAGTGCCTTGGCGCCGTGCGGGTTGTGCGCGGCGTCGAGCAGCACGGTCGGTGCGGCGCGGACGCGCTCCAGCCTGCCGGGCGTCTCGACCTCGGCGAACGCCTCGCGGACGGCCTCGATGACCAGTTGCTTGTCCTTGCCCGCGCCGAAGAACGCTTCGACCGCGGCCAGCGCGAGCGCGGCGTTGGCCGCCTGGTGCGCGCCGTGCAGGGGCAGGAAGATCTGGTCGTAGACGCCACCGAGGCCCTGCAGCTTCAGCATCTGCCCGCCGACGGCGACCTCGCGTTCCAGCACGCCGAACTCGCTGCCCGCGCGGGCGACACTGGCGTCGACCTCGACAGCGCGTTCCAGCAGGATCTTCTGCACCTCGGGGTCCTGCTCGGCGATGACGGCGACGCTGCCGGACTTGATGATCCCGGCCTTCTCCACCGCGGCCTTGGCCGGATCGCCGCCGAAGTACTCGACGTGGTCGACGCCGATCGGCGTGATGACGGCGACGTCACCGTCCGCGACGTTGGTGGCGTCCCAGGAGCCGCCCAAGCCGGTCTCGACGACCGCGGCCTCGACGGGCGCGTCGGCGAAGGCCGCGAACGCCATCCCGGTGAGCACCTCGAACTTGCTCATCGGCACCGCGTCGGGTCCGCCCGCGTTGTCGACCATGGTCACGTACGGCGCGACGTCGCGGTACAGATCGACGTACGCGGCGGCCGAGATCGGGGCGCCGTCGAGCGCGATCCGCTCGGTGACCAGCTGCAGATGGGGGCTCGTGTACCGGCCGACGCGCAGGCCCATGCGGGTCAGCAGCGCGTCGATCATCCGCACGGTCGAGCCCTTGCCGTTGGTGCCGGCGACGTGCAGCACCGGATACCCGCGATGCGGTTCACCCATGAGGTTGACCAGCGCCGCGATCCGGGTCAGGGACGGCTCGATCTTCGTCTCGGGCCAGCGCAGGTTCAGCTCGGCCTCGACGGCGAGCAGTTCCCGGCGCGCCTGATCCCCGTTCGGGTTGGCGGGGACGAGTTCGTCGCCCTGGTCGTCCAGCTCGTGCAGTTCGACGTCCTCGGGGACGTGGAGATCCGGCACGGGGCCGAGCGCGAGGTTGTCCCCCAGCTGCCCGATCCCGCCGATCCCGGCCCGCGAACCACCACCCGCCTGGTACGCGGCATCGGGGGCGTCCAGATCCGGGTCGGTGTCGTCGGACGGATCGGCGGCACGTGCCCCCAATTCGTCGACGCCGGCGAAACTGTCCAGATCTGCCAGGTCCGGGGATTCCGTGAAATCGTCGGAATCCCGGCCTTCACCTCGCGGCACGAACTCTCCTCTTGGCCTTACTCACGGTCTCCACCGAGTCTACGTGCGGCTTTTCCTGGCACTCTCGACGCATGGGGTTCAACCACAACCACCACTACCACCCGCTGCTGCTCGACCAGTTGCCTCCCGGCCCGGGCGTGGCACTGGACGTCGGCTGCGGCGGGGGGCGGTTCGCCCGGCGGCTCGCGGCGACCGGGATGCACGTCGAGGCGATCGACCGGTCCGGTCCCATGATCGACCTCGCCCGTGCCGCCGGCTCACCCGGACCGGGGACGATCTCGTACCGGCAGGCCGACGTCACCAGCGAGAAGCTGCCGGAGGAGGCGTACGACTTCATCTCCTGTCTCGCCTCGCTGCACCATGTGCCGTTCGACACGGTCACGAAGCTGCGGGACGCGCTGGTCCCGGGTGGCGTGCTGGCCGTGCTGGGGGTCGGCAGGCCGAGCACGCCCGCGGACTGGGCGCGCACCGTCGTGGCGTCGCCGATCAACGCCTTGGCCAGGGCGATCGTGTACGCGGGTGAGCGGCTCGACGGCGGGAACGACCCGCTGCCGTCGGCGCCGGTCCAGGAGACCTTCCCGCCGATGAACCGGATCCGGCGCGACGCGGCCCGCCTGCTGCCGGGGAGCGAAGTCCGGAACCTCCTCTTCTACCGCTACCTCCTCGTATACCGGAAGCGGGAAGACGATCATCCGAGGTGACGGCCCAAGCGGGTGAAGCCGGCCGCCGATCACCCGATCGGCGGCGCCGGGCCGACCGGATCCGGTTCATTTTGGAGAGGCCATCGGAGTTCTGAGATCGGGGTCCCCATGCGCTTCAGACGTGTCCTCTTCGCGGCCGTCTCGACCGTCGTCCTGCTGATCGCCTCCACCACGGCGGCCACCGCCGCCGAGCAGACCTACCGGAATTACGTCGCTCTGGGTGATTCCTACACCTCGGGACCGCTCATCCCGTTCCCCCGGCTCGATCCGCTCTTCTGCGGCAAATCGACGCGGAACTACCCGTCGATCCTCGCCTCGGCCCTGCGGGTCCGGTCCTACACCGACATCAGCTGCGGCGGCGCGGACACCACGAACATGACGCGGCGCCAAAGCGTGCTCCTCGGCGGCAACCCGCCGCAGTTCAGCGCCCTGCGCGCGAACACCGACCTAATCACCGTCGGTATCGGCGGCAACGACTACGGCGTCTTCGGCACGCTCGTCGGCACCTGCCCGTCGCTGCGGGCAAGCGATCCGACCGGGAACCCCTGCCAGGACAAGTTCACCGTCGAGGGCGTCGACATGATCAAGGCCAAGGTCGCCCAGACCGGCAAGAACGTCGAACAGGTGCTCGCCGGGATCCACGCCCGCTCGCCGCGGGCCGACGTGCTCGTCATCGGCTACCCGCGGATCGCGCCGGAATCCGGCTACTGCCCGGACATCCTGCCGTTCGCCGAGGGCGACTACGCGTGGCTCAACGACATCGAGAAGGCGTTGAACTCGGCGATCGAGAAAGCCGTCGCCGCCGACGGCAAGTCCTTGTTCGTGGACACGTTCGGCCCGTCCGCCGGCCATGACGCCTGCGCGCCGAAGGGTGCCGCGTGGATCAACGGGCAGCACACGAAACTGTTCGCCGCGGCCGCCTATCACCCTTACCGGACCGGGATGGCGGGCGTGGCCGGGGTGATCCTCCGGAAACTCCGCTGAAGCATCGAAGGGGCCTCTCAGCGCGCTGAGAGGCCCCTTCGATGCGGTCGTCAGGAGGCGGGCAGCGCCGCCAGCCGGGCGTTGATGCGCTCGATGTCGGCGACCGCGGTCTCCTTGCGGGTCTTGATCTTCCCGATCACCTGCTCCGGCGCCTTGTCGATGAAAGCCTGGTTGCCGAGCTTGGCCTCGGCCTGCGCCAGTTCCTTCTCCGCCGCGCCGAGGTCCTTCTGCAGGCGCTTGCGCTCGGCGGCGACGTCGACCGTGCCCGACAGGTCCAGTTCGACGGTGACGACACCGGCCGAGAGCCCGACCTCGATCGACGCGCTCGGCGCGAAACCGTCCTCGGGCCGGGTGAGCCGGACCAGCGAGCGGATCGGCTCGTCGTGCCCGGTGATCTCGGCGAACCCGTCGCCGGTCAGCCGCGCGGCCACCTTCTGGCTGGGCTTGAGGCCCTGGTCGGCACGGAACCGGCGAACCTCGGTGACCAGCTTCCGGACATCGGCGATCCGCTTGTCGGCCACCGCGTCGGCGTAGGAGCCGTCCGCCACCGGCCACGGGGCGACGACGAGCGACTCGCGACCGGTCAGCGCCGTCCACAGCTTCTCGGTGATGAACGGGATGAACGGGTGCAGCAGCTTCAGCACGGTGTCGAACACGTGCCCCAGCACCGCGCGCGTCGCCGTCACACGGGCTTCGTCACCCTGGAAGACCTGGACCTTCGACAGCTCCAGGTACCAGTCGCACAGCTCGGTCCAGGTGAACTGGTAGAGCGTGTCCGTGGCCTTGGCGAACTGGTAGTCCGCCAGGTAGCCGGTGACCTCGCCGACGACCGTGTCGAGCCTGCCGAGGATCCAGCGGTCGGCCTCGGTGAGCTGCTCGGGCGCCGGGAGCGGGGCGTTCGCGTCCGCGCCGTTCATCATCGCGAACTTGGTGGCGTTCCAGAGCTTCGTGGTGAAGTTCCGCGAACCCGCGACCCACTCCTCGCCGATCGGCACGTCGGTGCCCGGGTTGGCGCCGCGGGTGAGGGTGAAGCGCAGGGCGTCGGTGCCGTAGCGGTCCATCCATTCGATGGGGTCGACGCCGTTGCCCGCGGTCTTCGACATCTTCTTGCCGAACTGGTCGCGGACCATGCCGTGCAGTGCGATGGTCTTGAACGGCGCCTCGCCGGTGGCGTAAAGACCGAACATCATCATCCGCACGACCCAGAAGAACAGGATGTCGTAGCCGGTGACCAGCACCGACGTCGGATAGAACTTGTTCAGATCCGGCGTCTTCTCCGGCCAGCCGAGGGTCGAGAACGGCCACAGGCCCGACGAGAACCAGGTGTCGAGGACGTCCGGGTCCTGGGTCCAGCCCTCGCCCGAGGGCGGCTCCTCGTCCGGTCCGACGCAGACGACCTCGTCGTTCGGGCCGTACCAGACCGGGATGCGGTGGCCCCACCACAGCTGACGCGAGATGCACCAGTCGTGCAGGTTGTCGACCCAGTCGAAGTAACGCTTCTCCAGCTCCGGCGGGTGGACGTTCACCCGGCCGTCACGCACCGCGTCGCCTGCGGCTTTCGCGAGCGGGCCGACCTTGACGAACCACTGCAGCGAGAGCCGCGGCTCGATCGGCTCCTTCGACCGCTCCGAATGCCCGACGCTGTGCAGGTACGGACGCTTCTCGGCGACGATGCGGCCCTGCTCCCGCAGCTTCTCCCGCACCGCGACACGGGCCTCGAAGCGGTCCATGCCGTCGAACTCGGTACCGGTGCCGTCGATGCGGCCCTGCTCGTCCATGATCGTGATCATCGGCAGGTCGTGCCGCTGGCCGATCTCGAAGTCGTTGGGGTCGTGCGCGGGCGTCACCTTGACCGCGCCGGTGCCGAACTCCGGGTCGACGTGCTTGTCCGCGACGATCGGGATCTTGCGCCCGGTCAGCGGCAGCTCGACCTCGGTGCCGACGAGGTGGGTGTAGCGCTCGTCGTCCGGGTGGACCGCGACGGCGGTGTCGCCGAGCATCGTCTCCATCCGGGTGGTGGCCACGACGATCGCGTTCTCGCCGTCGCCGTACCGCATGGAGACGAGTTCGCCCTCGACCTCTTCGTGCTTGACCTCGGCGTCGGACAGCACCGACCGCAGCTCCGGCGACCAGTTGACCAGCCGTTCGGCGCGGTAGATCAGGCCGTCGTCGAAGAGCTTCTTGAAGATCGTGTTGACGGCCTTGGACAGCCCGTCGTCCATGGTGAACCGTTCCCGGGTCCAGTCGACGCCTTCGCCGAGGCGCTTCATCTGGGCGAGGATGCGGCCGCCGTGCTCCTGCTTCCACTGCCAGACGCGCTCGACGAAGGCATCGCGGCCGAACTCGCGGCGGCTGGTGCCCTCGGCGCGGAGCTGCTTCTCGACCAGGGCGTGGACCGCGATGCTCGCGTGGTCCATGCCCGGCAGGTACAGCGTCTCGTCGCCGAGCATGCGGTGGTAGCGGGTGATGGCGTCGATGAGGGTGTGCTCGAAGGCGTGCCCGATGTGCAGCGAACCGGTCACGTTCGGCGGCGGGATGACTACCGTGAACGGCGGCTTGTCCGACGTCGGGTCGGCCGTGAAGTACCCGGCGTCCACCCAGCGCCGGTAGAGCGAGGCTTCTTCGTCGGCCGGGATCCAGTTACCCGGGAGGTCGGTCTGCTGCTGCTGGGCGTTCTCGGTCACAGTTGACAAGTCTACGAACCTCCTCCAGCGGGTTCCTCACCGGCCGTAACGGGCGGCCGTCCGGGTAAGGTGGCCGGTGGAATTCGGCGGCGAAGCACGATCACCGGGGGACCTGGCCAGATGGACGAAGAAGACCGGCGCATCGAGACCCATCCGGATCTCGTCGATCCGAACTGGCAGAAGCACGCCGAGCTCGACGCCTGGCTGGGTGCGAAGAAGGAACTGAAGAAGAAGCGCCGCAAGCAGCGCAAGGCCGCCGGGGTGTCCGGTGGCGGCTACCGCGAGCCGGGGTCGAACCGGTGGCCGGGGATCGCCGCGATCAGCGGCCTGGTCGTGCTGATCGTGATCGCGGTGACGGTGAACCAGGTGCAGGAGCGCGGCGTCAACGAGACCCCGTGGTTCCCCTACGACGAGTCGCAGATCAGCCGGATCGTCACCGGCACCTGACCCTTCGGTCGCGCTCGGGAGCGACGAGGCGCACGATGGGGACATGACCCGCGAAGCACCCGCGAACGACGTTGACGAAACCCAGCTCGATGTCGGGAAACCGAAGGGCTGGGCGGCCGGGATCCCCGGGGTCGCCGTCTCCCTGAAGCGCGGCATGGAGCAGATGGGCGCCGCGCGCACGGTGAAGACGCTGCGCCTGCTGAACCAGCGCGACGGCTTCGACTGTCCCGGATGCGCCTGGCCGGAGCCGCGTGAGGTCGACGGGGAGCACCGCAAGCTCGCCGAATTCTGCGAGAACGGCGCGAAGGCCGTCGCCGAGGAGGCGACCAAACGCCGGGTCGGCCGCGAGTTCTTCGCGAAGCATTCGATCCACGAGCTGGCGGACAAGACCGACTTCTGGCTCGGTCAGCAGGGCCGCATCACCGAGCCGTTCGTGGTGCGCGAAGGCGCGTCGCATTACGAGCCGATCTCCTGGGACGACGCGTTCGCCCTGATCGCGGACGAACTCCGGGCGCTGGATGACCCGAACGAGGCGATTTTCTACACCTCCGGCCGTACCAGCAACGAGGCCGCGTTCCTCTACCAGCTGTTCGTGCGCTCCTACGGGACCAACAACCTGCCGGACTGCTCGAACATGTGCCACGAGTCCTCCGGCGCCGCGCTCGCGGCCACCACCGGCATCGGCAAGGGATCGGTGACGCTCGTCGACATCCACCAGGCCGACCTGATCGTGGTCGTCGGCCAGAACCCGGGCACGAACCACCCGCGCATGCTGTCCGCCCTGGAGGAGGCCAAGGGCAACGGTGCGCAGATCGTCGCGGTCAACCCGCTGCCCGAAGCCGGCCTGATGCGGTTCAAGAACCCGCAGAACGTCCGGGGCGTGATCGGCAAGGGCACGCCGCTGGCGGACGAGTTCGCGCAGATCCGGCTCGGCGGCGACCTCGCGCTGTTCCAGGCGATCGGGCATCTGCTGCTGCGGTGGGAGCAGGAGACGCCGGGCACGGTCGTCGACCGCGCGTTCGTCGAATCCTCCACCGAGGGCTTCGACGACTACGCGAAGCACCTTCAGGAGATCGACTGGGCCGAGGTCGCCGCGGCGACCGGGCTGCCCCGTGAGCAGATCGAGCGGCTGGCGCGGATGATCGCGACGTCCGAGCGGACCATCTACTGCTGGGCGATGGGCCTGACCCAGCACAAGCACGCGGTGCAGACGATCTCCGAGGTCGCGAACCTGGCGCTGATGCGCGGCATGATCGGCGAGCCGGGCGCGGGACTGTGCCCGGTGCGCGGGCACTCCAACGTCCAGGGCGACCGGACGATGGGCATCTGGGAGAAGATGCCGGAGTCCTTCATGGACGGTCTCGAC
Organism: Amycolatopsis sp. cmx-4-19; assembly: GCA_049998115.1. Taxonomy (GTDB): domain Bacteria; phylum Actinomycetota; class Actinomycetes; order Mycobacteriales; family Pseudonocardiaceae; genus Amycolatopsis. Next base: position 252,012 of record JAEBEO010000003.1, read on the forward strand.
GACGAGTTCGGCATCAAGGTCCCGCGTAAGCACGGTTACGACACCGTCGCCGCGATCCGCGCCATGCGTGACGGCAAGGGCAAGGTCTTCTTCGCCGTCGGCGGCAACTTCGCCTCCGCCACCCCGGACACCGTCCTGACCGAGCGGGCACTCAAGTCCTGCTCGCTCACCGCGCACGTGTCGACGAAGCTCAACCGCTCGCACGTCGTGCCCGGCAAGACCGCGCTCATCCTGCCCACGCTGGGCCGCACCGAACGCGACACCCAGGCCAGCGGCGAGCAGTTCGTCACCGTCGAAGACTCGATGTCGCAGGTGCACACCTCGCGCGGCAGGCTGACCCCGGCCAGCGACCACCTGATGTCGGAGGTCGCGATCATCTGCCACCTCGCCGAAGCCCTGTTCGGCGCCGGGCACGCCGTGCCGTGGCAGGACTTCCACGCCGACTACGACCTCGTCCGCGACCGGATCGCGCGGGTCGTCCCCGGCTGCCACGACTACAACGCCCGCGTCCGCGAGCCCGACGGGTTCGTCCTCCCGAACGCGCCGCGCGATTCCCGCCAGTTCAACGGGACGGCCAACGGGAAGGCGAACTTCACCGTCTCCGAACTCGAGTATCCCGAGGTGCCCGAAGGCAGGCTGCTGCTGCAGACGATGCGCAGCCACGACCAGTACAACACCACGATCTACGGCCTTTCCGACCGTTACCGCGGCATCGAGGACGCCCGGCGGGTGGTGCTGGTCAATCCCGACGACCTGGTCTCGCTCGGGCTGGCCGACGGCGCGATGGTCGACCTCGTCTCGGAATGGCGCGACGGGGACCGCCGGGCGCCGAGTTTCCGTGTGGTCTCGTACCCGACGGCACAGGGCTGCGCCGCCGCGTACTTCCCCGAGGCGAACGCCTTGGTGCCGCTGGATTCGGTGGCGGACAAGTCGAACACCCCGGTGTCGAAGGCGATCGTCGTCCGGCTGGAGCCGCTACATTCCACCCCATGAACCCTGGGGACATCGCCCGCACGCTCGCGGAAGTGCTGCGGGACAGCACGAACGCACCGTGGACCGACGCCGTGCTGCGCGTGCAGAACAGTGCCGACGGCTACACGGTGCACGCCTCGTCCGACGCCGAGCCGTACCTCAGCCCCGACTGGACGGTGCTGGGGGAACAGGTCAAGCAGCTGCCGCCCTCGCTCTGCGAACTCCGGCTGAGCCACACCGGCGAGTACTCCTATCTGGCGACGCCGGACGTCGCGGGCCTGTCGCCGGCCTGGCTCGTCTTCGACCGGGACTTCCGCTACCCGGGACACCCGCTGCCGGGGATGCCGCTGCCCGGACGCGCCCGGCCGACCGGCGCCCCGACGGACCCGGCCGTGCTGGCCCGCGTCACCGCGCTCGCGGCGGAGTTCTCCGACCTGTACACGGGAATCAAGGGGCACGCCCCGGTCTGGGAACCCGGCCGCACCGAAACGCAGCTCGCCGAGGCCGAGGAAAAGATCGGCGCGCGGCTGCCCGAAGACCTTCGCGCGCTCTACCGCGTGACCGACGGGGACGACGAGAGCGGGCTGCTCGGCCGGTACGCCCACGATCAGCTCGGCAGGCTCGTCGCGCAGTACCTCGAAGGCCGTCCCGGTGTCCACGGCTGGCAGGAAGCCGCCTCCGAGGACGGCGTCGTCTTCGAGACCCCGCCGGCCGGACGGGTGAAACGCCTGTCCCGCAACGATTGGTGGGTCACCTTCGGCAGTGACCACGGTGGCGATCACCTCGCCGTCGACCTCGACCCGGCGGAAAACGGGACCAGCGGCCAGGTTCTCGAGTACGGGCGGAACGTCTGGGGCCCTGTCCGCCATGTCGCGCCGTCGATCACCGCGATGCTGGAGGAGGTGATCCGCGCACTGCGGGCGGGTGAATTCGAGGACTACCCCGAGTCACGCCGCCTCATCGCCGACGCCGCCTTCCACGAGGAACCGGCTCGCGCCCATGACGAGGTGATGACCGAGACGACCGACGTCGGCGCGGTCGTCGAGCCGGAACTCGTCCAGGAGCTGTACCTCAACGATCCCGGTTCGGTGGATCTGGCGATCCTGGAGCCGCTTTCCTCACTGCGGCATCTGCGGGTCAACCGCGCGGAGTCCGTCGTCGCGAACCTGGGCGGGCTTCCCGCGCTGGAAGCGGCGAGTATCGAAGCGGCCGAGGTCGACCTCGCCGGGCACCCGACCCTGTGGGGTCTTTCCCTGACCGGAGTGAAGCATCCGATCGCTTTCGACTCGCTGACCGCCTTTCCCCGGCTCGTCAAGCTGAACCTCGCCGAACTCGACGTCCCCGAACTGGAGCGCGTGGGCGAACTCTCCTCGCTGCGGGTGCTCACCCTGGACCCCGGGCAAGTCCGGCGTCTGCTCGACGCCGACGCCCCGCTTCCGCCGCTGGCCGCGCTGGAGATCACCGGCGAGACCTCGCTGCCGGAACTCGTGCGGTTGCGCCGGCGGCTTCGCCCGGACGGCCCCGCGCCCGTGGTCGTCGAGGCATCGGGCACGCTGGCCGCACCTTGAGCTGCCCGCTTGGCGGTTCCAGCCGGGACAGATCCGCGCGCACCATGAAGGGAGACCCCGTCACGATGCTCGGGGAAAGGCCTTGTCATGTCACGAAAATCGATCCGTCGCTGCTTCGCCGCCGATCACGGTCACCACGACGCAGCTGAACCCGGTCCTCGCGAAACTGCCGCCGGAGACGGCCCGGCTGGGAGAACGCGTGCAACTCTGCGTGCCGGTCGCGAAGAACGGCGGCGCGGCGGACTTCCCGCTGAAGCTGACGCACCTGAACCCGGTGCTGGCGCGGCTTCCCGCCGGGGGAATGAGGCCGCTCAGTTGATGCACCCGGTGTCGTCGGAGGTGATGGGCTGCTCGCTTTGGCCTGCCGCTCCACCGCCCCCGGAAGAGGAACCCGGTCCTTTGTAGACCTGACCGAGGACGACCTCAATGTGGCCCGCCGGGACGGAATCGGCCCGCTGGGCGGTCAGCCCGCCCAGGAGCTTCGCGACCTCCGCGGCGCGATCGCCGGCGTCGCTGAACCGGACCGAGGAGGTCCGGCGCACGGCGTCGGCGTTCTTCGTCTCGCCCTTGCCGAAGCCCTTTTCCCCCAACAGATCCGACACGCGCGCGGCGAGGCCGTCCTTACCGCTGGCGTTGAGGACGTCGACCGTGGGACCGGCGGGCGCCTGCTGAGGAGTGGGCTGGGCCCCGATCAGCGAAGCGGCGAAGGCCCGCACCGCGACGGGGTCCACCTGCACCGCGGTCGCGGTCGGCTGCTGCCTGGGGTTGTAGCGGTAGTCGGGGTTGACGATCGGGATCGTCTCGAAGGCGATGCCGCCGCCGGAGACGCCCTGCATCTGCCGGACGAAGTCGAGCAGGTCCCACGAGCCGTCGAGTACGACCGAACGCTTCACCGCGTCGATCAGTTCGGAGACGCGGGCCGGGTTGGCGAGCGTCCCGGCGGAGAGCACCTGCTTCGCCAGCCCGGCGAGGAACACCTGCTGGCGGCGTACGCGGTCGAGGTCGCTGCGGGGCAGGTCCTCCCGCTGGCGGACGAAGGCCAGCGCGTCGGCACCCTGGATCGTCTGCTTCCCCGCCTTGAAGTTCGCCCCGGACTTGATGTCCCTGGTGTCCCGCTTCAAGCACACCTCGACCCCGCCGACGGCCTTGCTGATGTCGTAGAAGCTCTGCAGGTTGACCTCGGCGAAGTGATCGATCTTGACGCCGGTGAGGTCCTCGACCGCCTTCAAGGTCGCCTTGCGCGCGGCCGTGATCGCCACCTTGTCGATCTCGGCCTTGTCGGTCTTGCCCGCTTCACGCTGCTTGCTCGCCGAAGCGAACTTGGCGTGACCGAAGATGCCGTTGATCTTGGTCTTGTCCTTCGTCCCCGGCTCCGCGACCCAGGAGTCGCGCGGGATCGAGAAGGCCTTCACCGCTTTCTGGCCGTTGGGGATGCGGAGCACGATGAGCGTGTCGGTCAGGTCGTCGCCGTTCGCGCCGACGCGCAGCTCACGCAGCATCTCGGCGGACAGCGGGTTACCGTGCTCGTCGGTCCGTGAGTCGCGGCCGACCAGCAGGATGTCCAGAGAACCGTCGGCGGGTTGTTCACCTGCGTCGGGGGACTCGATCACGTCCTCGCGGGTGATGCCGTCCAGCGAACTCACCGTCGAGTATCCATACGCGGTCCCGGCGAAAACGCCCACCGCGAGGACGGCGACAAGGACCTTACCCAGCTTGTGCACGTCCCTAGGACGCGCGAAAGGTTCTCCATGCTGCAATCGTGATCCACTTCACATCCGCAGATGCGAGGCCCCGTTCAGGTCGAGGATCGCGCCGGACGCCCACGCCGCTTCGGCCGAGGCGAGGTAGAGCACCGCCGCCGCGACCTCCTCCGGTGTGCCGACCCGGCCGAACGGGCTCTGCCCGCGCAGGACCTCGCCGCTCTCGCCGTCGAGTTTGGCGGCGACCCGGTCCGTGGCGGTGAACCCGGGCGCGACGGAGGTCACGGCGATCCCGTGCGGGGCGAGGGCGACCGCGAGCGACTGGCCGAGCGAGTGCAGCGCGGCCTTGCTCGCCCCGTACGCCGGGAAGTCGGGTTCACCCTTGAAAGCGCCCCGCGAGCCGATGTTGACCACCCGGCCGGGAGCGGCCCGCGCGAGCATGTTCCGCGCCACGCAGTAGGTCACGTTCGCCGTGCCGAGCACGTTGACGTCGACCATCCGCCGCCACACCCGCTGCCAGTCCTCATAGGACACCTCGGCGACGGGATGGGCCGTCGCCGACGACGGTGCGACGGCGGCGTTGTTCACCAGGACGTCGACCCCGCCGACCAGCGCCTCGGCCTCGTCGGCGATCCGCCGCGCCACCCCGGGGTCCGCGAGATCACCGCGGACCAGCCCGTGACCGGCACCCGGGAGGGCGCCGAACGTCCGCTCGGCCTCCTCCTGGTTGGCGACGTAGTGAACGGCGACCCGGTCGCCCTTGTCCGCGAAAGCCCGGGCGATCGCGCGGCCGATCCCGCGTGACGCCCCGGTCACCAGTACACCCACGGGGGGAACCCTACGCGGGGTCAGCCACCGAAGAGCTGGACGACCTTCCGGAACAGTTCGTAGACGCCGTAGGCGAACGGGAGCGCGACCCACAGCCAGGCCAGCACCATCAGCCCGGTGCGGCGGCGCTCGGGAGCCTGTTCGCTCATCGGGACTCACTCCTCGCGGGCTCGCCGGACGGGGCAGGCTCGTGGAACTTCGGGTCGACCGGCCGCACGAGTTCGTTGGCCACGAACCCGAGGACGAGCAGGCCGATCATGATGAACAACGACGTCGTGTAGAGGTCCGGGCCGACCTTGCCCGCGGACTGCCGCGAGTCGGCGATGGCGTTGACGATGAGCGGGCCGAGCACGCCCGCCATCGACCAGGCCGTCAGCAGCCTGCCGTGGATCGCGCCCACCTGGTAGGTGCCGAAGAGGTCCTTGAGGTACGCCGGGATGGTCGCGAACCCGCCGCCGTAGAAGGACAGGATCAGCATGGCGCACAGGACGAACACGAGTTTGGAGGCGTTGGTGGTCAGCGCGATCACCAGGTACAGCGCCGCGCCGGCCCCGAGGTAGAGCCGGTAGATGTTCTTGCGTCCCACCAGGTCCGAAGTGGACGACCAGACGAACCGGCCGAGCATGTTGGTCAGCGAAAGCAGCGCGACGAATCCGGCCGCGGCGGCGGTGCCGACCGGGGTCGAGGTCTCGCGGAAGAAGTCGGCGATCATCGGCGACGCCTTCTCCAGGATGCCGATACCCGCCGTCACGTTGAAGCAGAGGACCACCCACAGGCACCAGAACTGCGGCGTCTTGATGGCGTTGCGCGCCGACACGTTCGCCGTGGTGATCATGGCGTTGCCGTGATCCGCCTTCGCCTGCCAGCCAGCCGGCTTCCAGTCCTCGGCCGGGACGCGGATCAGCAGGATGCCGAGGCTCATGAACACCGCGTAGACCAGGCCGTGGACGAGGAAGGCCGTCGCGACGGTGCCGACGGTCCACGGCTCCGAGCCCAGCATCTGCGTCGACCACGGCGACGCGATCAGCGCGCCGCCGCCGAAACCCATGATCGCGATGCCGGTGGCCATCCCTGGCCGGTCCGGGAACCATTTGATCAGCGTCGACACCGGTGAGATGTAGCCGATGCCGAGTCCGATGCCGCCGATCCCGCCCCAGCCGAGCACGACGAGCCAGTACTGCGACGTCGCCACGCCGAGCGCGGAGAGCAGGAAACCCGAGCTGAAGCAGGCCGTCGAAACGAACATCGCCCAGCGGGGGCCGTTGCGCTCGACCAGCGTCCCGCCGAACGCCGCCGACAGGCCGAGCATCACGATGCCGAGCTGGAACGGGAGGGCGCTCTGCGTGCCGGTGAGGCCGAGGGTCTTCTCCAGCGGGGGTTTGAAGACACTCCACGCGTACGCCTGCCCGATCGACAGGTGGACCGCCAGCGCGGCGGGCGGCACGAGCCAGCGGCTCCAGCCCGGCGGGGCGACAATGCGGGAACGGTCCAGGAAGCCGATCGCCATCCGGCGCCTCCGTACTCTGGGGGTGAACACTGGGAATGTATTACTCAAAGCCCGGTGTTGCAGTATTCGAGTGTCGAACGAGGCGGTCAGAAGGGTGGACAAGTGGGCAGGGTGACGGTGCGCCGTCCGGTCCGGAGGATCTCCGCGACCCGGGACGTGCGGCGGCCCGACGCGCTCGCGGCCGAAGAACCGCTGGAAATCCGCGTCGGCGGCAAGGCGCTCGCCGTGACCATGCGAACCCCCGGCAACGACGTCGAACTGGCACACGGTTTCCTGTTGTCGGAAGGCGTGCTGGGCTCCCGTGAGGACGTCGCGGTCGCCCGGTACTGCGACGGCGTCGACGACCAGGGACGCAACACCTACAACGTGCTGGACATCGCGCTGGCCGAAGGCGTCGCGCCGCCGGAGACCGGCGTCGAACGGAACTTCTACACCACCTCCTCGTGCGGCGTCTGCGGCAAGGCCGCGCTCGACGCGGTCAAGCTCCGCAGCCGGTTTTCACCGGAGAAGTCCGAGTTCGAGGTGAGCACCGAGGTGCTGGCGAAGCTCCCGGACACACTGCGCACGCATCAGAAGGTCTTCGCCAGCACCGGCGGGCTGCACGCGGCCGCCCTGTTCGACGGCGAGGGGAACCTCGCCGTCGTCCGCGAGGACGTCGGCAGGCACAACGCCGTCGACAAGGTCCTCGGCTGGGCGTTGCAGGCGGACCGGATCCCCGCGATGGACGCCGGGCTGCTGGTGTCCGGCCGCGCCTCGTTCGAACTGGTGCAGAAAGCCGCCATGGCCGGGATCGGCCTGCTGGCGGCGGTGTCCGCGCCGTCGTCCCTGGCCGCGGAACTGGCCGAGGAGAACGGCATGACGCTCATCGGTTTCCTGCGGGGCGACAGCATGAACCTCTACACGGGCGAGCAGCGCGTGCTGGGGCTCGGGTCCTGAGTATCCCTTGAGGACAGTCTCCCCGGCGAGTCCTCTGCCTACGAGACGGCGTTGCGAAAGCCACTTTCGCAACCTTCAGTGTTGCGAAAGTGGCTTTCGCAACACCTCCGGTCAGGTCAGGCCGGCATCCGGGGCGCCCTCAGCTGAGCGTCGGGTCCCAGTTGCCGTGGAAGCCGTTGGGCACGCGGTCCGGCAGGTGCACGGCACCGACGGTCTCCAGCGTCCCGGCGTCCAAAATGGTCAGATCACTCTTCTGCGTCGCGGCGTCGTAGACGAATCCCATCAGCACGCCCTCGTCTTCCCCCGAATCCACAGAGGACGGTACGAAGACGAACTCCCCCACCTGGCTGCCGTCGCCGAATTCCCGCGAAGCGACCGACCGGTTCCACAGATCGTGCTTGAGCAGTGATCCCGCGGACGCCGATCCGTCCCTCGTGGTCACCGAGTAGCCGAACCGGTGCTGGCGCCCGACCAGCCGCTCGTCCACGCGCGGGAACTCCTGCCCCTGGTCGTCGAGGCGTTCCTCGATCACCTTGCCCACGGTCAGGTCGACCGTCCAGCGGTCCAGGGTCGGCGGTCCTTCGGCGGGCCCGCGCAGTTCGCTGTCGAACATCTTCGGATGACGGACGACGTCGAGCACGATGCTGTCCCCGTCGTCGTAGGCGTTCATCGGGTGGAAGACGTAGCAGGGCTCGACCTCGAACCAGCGGACGTCGCCGTTGCCGCCCTCCCGCGGCATGACACCGATCCGCGCCGGGTACTTCGGGTTCCAGCGGTACGGGAGCCCGGCGTTGCCGCTGACCCGCCGACGCAGCCGCGCGCTGAGCGGGTCCGGCACCTTCACCTTGCCCACCAGTGCCGAAACCACCAGCTGGGCCGGGGTACGCAGGAAGGCAGGGACGGACGCGGCGACGGCCTGCCCGGTCTCGAAGGTGACCGGGAGGTCGTAGAACACGACGTACTTCTCGGTCAGGGAGAAGTCGTGCATCATCGGCGAGCCGGTGACCTCGATGTCCACCTTGCGCCGCGCACGGCCGACGGCGTCGATCACCGAGTACTGGACCTTGTTGCCCCAGCCGAAGAAGTACGACACGGCGTGGAGTTCACCGGTCTCCGGGTCGCGTTTGGGGTGGGCGGTGTAGCCACCCGGCAGGGTGCCGTCGAAGTCGCAGGCGCCGACGGTGTCGAGTTCGTCGTTCAGTTCGAAGTTCGTGACGCCACCCTCGATCAGCGCGAGGGTCTTGCCCGCGTGGCCGATCACGTTCGTGTTGGCGCCCATGGAGGCGATCCCGGCGACCGAGCCGCCCTCCCAGCGCTCGCCGAGTTCTTCCGACAGCCTCGGGTTGCGGACCCAGCGGTTGCGGTACCACTCGGCGCGGCCGTCACGCAGCCGGACGCCGTGGACCATCCCGTCACCCATGAACCAGTGATAGGTCGCCGGGTCCACCTCGGACAGCGGGTTCGGCCCGTTCCGCAGGTAGCGCCCGTCGAGGTACTCCGGGATGTGCCCGGTGACGCGCAGTTCGGTGATCGTGTGCTCTCGGCTGACCGGGGCGAAGTTGCCCTCGAGGAACTTGTTGCCCATCACGGGCCCCCTAGCGACGGAGGGAATAACTTGGTTATGGATACATTTATAACAGGGTTATGGAATACTGGCAACCATGTCACCGAAACCCGCCGCCGCCGAGGTCAAGGCCAAGCTGATCGAAGCGGCGATCCGGCTGCTCGCGGAGGGCGGCCCGGAGGCACTCCAGGCCCGCAAGCTGGCCGCCGAGATCGGCGCGTCGACCATGGCCGTCTACACCCACTTCGGCGGGATGGGCGCACTGGTGGACGAGGTCGCCCGCGAGGGGTTCCGGCGGCTTTCGGCGAATCTGGGGAAGGTCCGGGAGACCGAAGACCCGGTGGCGGACATCCTCACGCTGGCACTGATGTACCGGCGTAGCGTGTTGTCGAACCCACAGCTGTACGCGGTGACGTTCGGCCAGAGCCAGCCGAACGGGCAGAAGGCGGCGCTGGGTGACATCTCCGACGAAGAGACCCGGAAGAACCTCAGCGAAGAGGGCATCGAAGCCTTCAATTACCTGCTCCGCGCCGCGACCCGCGTGATCGAGGCGGGCAGGTTCCGTCCCGGCCTGGAGTTCGCCGTCGCCGCGCAGCTCTGGAGTGCCCTGCACGGGTACATCACGCTGGAGGTCGCGGGCCATTTCGGCACCGACGACCATGGTGTGGACCACATCCTCGTTCCCCTGCTGATCACGCTCGGCGTCGGCCTCGGCGACACACTCGACGCGGCGACCAGCTCCGTACAGGTCTCGATCGAGGCATGGCGCGCCCGAGGAGGAAACATCGACACCTGATCCGGCGATACCCCGGTCACAGGTCGGCGACACGTGCAACCTTTACCCGGCGGCGCACGTCTGACCTGGTAGAAGATCATCGGGGAACGGGGACGGGTGAACGAGGACGACCAGGGGCACGGAACGCTGCCGGGAGTGCGGGGGGCACGCCGGTGGCTGAGCCGTCGTTCCGTACTGATCGCCGGCGCCTCCGGGCTGAGTGTCGCCGGCCTCGCCGCCGGGACCGCCACGGGCGCCCTGCCGTTCAGCGAAGCCCTCCAGCGCGCGCTCGGCGTCGCGTCGCCGACCCCGGCCACCCAGCTGGGCAGCCCCCGGGTCGAGCGGGTCTACTCCGAAGCCCGCGGCCGCGAGGTCGACCTCGTGCTGATGCTGCCGACCAAGGCCCCGCCCAAGGGCCTGCCGATGTCGCTGATGCTGCACGGCCTCCACGGCACCGCGCGGCACGCGGCCCCCACCGGACTGCTCAAACAGCTCGGCAGCGAGGTCGCCCGCAAGGCGGTGCCCCCGTTCGGCTTCGTCGCCGTCGACGGCGGCGACCACTACTGGCACGAGAACAAACCGGGCGACAACCCGATGGCGATGCTGCTCGAAGAGGTCCCCCGCTGGCTCGCCGCCCGCGGCCTCGGCGGCCGGGACGGGCTGCCGTTCGCCGCCACCGGGCTCTCGATGGGCGGGTTCGGCGCGCTGCTCTACACGCGCCGACGGCTGGAACGCCGTCGTCCGCCGTCCGCGGTCGCCGCGCTCGCGCCCGCGCTGATCACGTCGTGGCCGGAGATGAGCAAGCGCAGCGCCTTCCGGGACGCGGCGGACTGGGGCTCGATGGACCCGCTGCGCCACATCGAGGCGATCAAAGGCGTACCGGCAGGCATCTGGTGCGGAACCGAAGACCCGTTCATCGGCGGGGTGCGGAAGTTCATCTCCGAGGCCCGGCCCATGGTCGCGCACACCGCGCGTGGCAAGCACGGTGACACCTTCAACCGCACCGTCGTACCGAGTCTGGTCGCCTTCCTCGGCAAGCACGTCCCGAAGAACGCCTGACCGGCTCAGCCGCGGAAGTAGATCCTGGTGACCGTCGCACCCGGTCTTCGGTACTGCCGGACCAGGTCGGCGACCTGATTCACCAGTACGAGACCGCGTCCGCCGATCTGCCCCGGCAACGCCGGACGGCGGCCTGCCAGCGGATTGCTCAGCGTGCCCTCGTCGATGACCTCGCACAGCACGTGGCCGTCCTCACGCCAGACGCGGACGACGCCGTGCCCCGAACCATGCAGCACGCTGTTGGCGGACAGTTCCGCCACCGCGAGCACGAGGTCCTCGACCCGGTCCGGGTCGAGACCGTTCGCCCACGCCCGCTCGGAGGTGAACCGGCGGACCGCGGCCAGCCGGGAGAGGTCGAACCGGAACGCGTCGACCACCGTCGGCTCCGGAAGCGGAAGGTTGTACTCGTCGACGACGTCGTCGGGGGCATAGTGGGGGCTCGGGCGGTCGCCGTCGGCGTCCGAGAGCACCGGATGCGTCCGTTCGGCGTCGGCAAGGACTCCGTCGCCGAGCCGGGTCCGGTCGTAGGGGCACAGGATGGTGAGCTCACGGCCGGTGAAGGCGAAGTTGATCAGTGCTTCGTGCTGCGCGCACGCCGGGTACTCGACGGCCGTGCGGCCCGCCCAGATCGGTTCGCCGATGATCCTGACCGGGCCGGACCGGTTGTCCGCGAACGCGAGGAGCACACCCGGCAGGATGCGGCCCGGGTTGCGGCCCGCCTCGGTCATGTCGACGAGTTCGACGTCGGCGGCCGAATCACCCAAGGCCTCTTCGATGAGCTTCAGATTCCGGTCCGGGACGGCCACGGCGACCGGCTCGTCCTGTTTCAAGCCTTCCAGGATGTACGGAACCGTACCGTTCAGGTACTCGGAGTCACCGGAATAGAGAAGGCCCACATGCAAGAAGGGACCTGCGGTGACTGTCACTGACTCGTCTTACCCCCTCAGCGCGAATCCGAAACCCGTCTAACGGAGGAAAAACGCGAAAACATTCCGGGCTGTTCAGCCGAGCCAGCGACCCGCCATCGAGATCAACCAGAATCCGGCGAGTGTCGCAGCCGTGAACAGGCCGGTCCAGGCGACCAGGGCGCGGTTCGCGTCCTGGCCTCGCACGGCCTTGAGCCGGACGAGCGCGTACGCCGAAACGGTGAACAACGGCAGCGGGATCAGGGGCAGTGGCGACAGCCGGACGACACCGGCCACCAGGCAGGTCGCCACCAGCACGCCCAGCGCGATGGTCAGCGCGCGCGGGATCCACGGATGCCCGCGATAGGCGCCGACGACGATGCGTTCGGTGAGTTCGACGAGTCCCCTGACCTCGCGTGGACTCGCGGCTGCCAGTTCGGGAGCCTCGTTCTCGTCCTTGGTGGAAGTCAGCGGCACCATCGCATCCTATCTCGGTCCGGTCACCGGCCGGACGGGACCGGAGAAACCGACGCCCCGGCCGGAAGGATCCGGCCGGGGCGTCGACGACGACTGTGCTACCTGAGGAATGCCGCTTAGGCGGACTTCTCGCCGCGCTCGCTGCTGCGACGACGCGACGGCTGACGTGCCACGATCGTCGGGTTCACGTTCTCGCGGACGGTCTGCTCGGTGATGACGACCTTCGCGACGTCGTCGCGGCTGGGGATGTCGTACATGACCGGCTGCAGGACCTCTTCCATGATCGCGCGGAGGCCACGGGCGCCGGTACCGCGAAGCACGGCCTGGTCGGCGATGGCTTCCAGCGCGGTCTTGGTGAACTCCAGCTCGACGTTGTCCATCTCGAAGAGCTTCTTGTACTGCTTCACCAATGCGTTGCGCGGTGTGGTCAGGATGCTGACCAGCGACTCCTTGTCCAGGTGGGTCACCGTCGCCACGACCGGGAGGCGGCCGATGAACTCCGGGATCAACCCGAACTTGATCAGATCCTCGGGCATGGTGTCGGTGAAGACGTCGCTCTCGTCGATCTCGGCCTTCGTGCGGATCTCCGCCCCGAAACCGAGGCCGCGCTTGCCGACCCGCTCGTTGATGATCTTCTCCAGCCCGGCGAACGCGCCGGCCACGATGAACAGCACGTTCGTCGTGTCGATCTGGATGAATTCCTGATGCGGGTGCTTGCGGCCGCCCTGGGGCGGGACCGAAGCGGTGGTGCCCTCGAGGATCTTCAGCAGCGCCTGCTGAACGCCCTCGCCGGACACGTCGCGGGTGATCGACGGGTTCTCCGACTTCCGGGCGATCTTGTCGACCTCGTCGATGTAGATGATGCCCGTCTCGGCGCGCTTGACGTCGTAGTCCGCCGCCTGGATCAGCTTGAGCAGGATGTTCTCGACGTCCTCGCCCACATACCCGGCCTCGGTGAGCGCCGTGGCGTCCGCGATGGCGAACGGGACGTTCAGCATCTTCGCCAGGGTCTGGGCCAGATAGGTCTTGCCGCAGCCCGTCGGGCCGAGCATCAGGATGTTGGACTTCGCCAGCTCGACGGTCTCGTCCTTGGAATCCTTCGGACCGGCCTTGTCGTCGGACTGCACACGCTTGTAGTGGTTGTACACCGCCACGGCCAGGGTCCGCTTCGCGTCGTCCTGGCCGATGATGTACTGCTCGAGGAACTCGTGGATGTCGGCGGGCTTGGGCAGCTCGTCGAGCTTGACCTCACCGGCCTCCGCCAGTTCTTCCTCGATGATCTCGTTGCAGAGATCGATGCACTCATCGCAGATGTAGACCCCGGGGCCGGCGATGAGCTTCTTCACCTGCTTTTGGCTCTTGCCGCAGAAAGAGCATTTCAGCAGGTCGCCGCCGTCACCGATCCGTGCCATGGCCGTTGACCTCGTCCCCTCCGGCGCTTTCGTTGCGCCTGCACTGTCGCGCCTGACTGTCGTACCGCCCCAGTCACGGATGACCTCTCGGAGCCTCACACATTGCCACTGACGGTACCCGCCCGATGCCGCCGGCGGGAGAACCAACGTCACATCTGAGCACGCCAGAAGCTGACCTTAGACCAGGGTTCCGGTGCGTGTCGTCTCCCGACACGCACCGGCCCGGCGGGATCAGCTGTTCGAGGCCTTGCGGTACTCGAGCACCTCGTCGACGATCCCGTACGTCTTGGCCTCGTCGGCCGTCAGGATCTTGTCGCGCTCGATGTCCTTCTTGACCTCGTCCGCGTCCTTGTTCGTGTGCTTCGCGAGGATGACCTCCATCTGGCGCCGCACCCGCTGGATCTCGTTGGCCTGGATCTCCAGGTCCGACACCTGTCCGTAGGTGCCCTCGGTGGCGGGCTGGTGGATCAGCACGCGCGAGTTCGGCAGCGAGAAGCGCTTGCCGGGGGTACCGGCGGCCAGCAGCACCGCGGCGGCCGAGGCGGCCTGGCCGATGCACATGGTCACGATGTCCGGGCGGACGTACTGCATGGTGTCGTAGATCGCCATCAGCGCGGTGAACGAGCCACCGGGCGAGTTGATGAGGATCGTGATGTCGCGGTCCGGGTCCTCGTGCTCGAGGTGCAGCAGCTGGACCATGACGTCGTTCGCCGAGGCGTCGTCGATCTGCACGCCGAGCATGATCTGGCGCTCTTCGTAGAGCTTGTTGTACGGGTTCGACTCCTTGACGCCGTAGCTCGTGCGCTCGACGTAGGAGGGCAGGACGTACCGCGATTGCGGCAGCTGGAGCCGCGACTGCATCCCCGGCGCCTGAGACCCGATCGGAAGCTGGAAGTTGCTCATTGAAATCTCCTGTGTTCCGGCGCGGTTCAGCTGGTGGGGAGCGGGTTCTCGCGCGTCAGGACCTGGTCGACGAAGCCGTAGTCCTTCGCCTCCTGCGCGGTGAACCAGCGGTCGCGGTCGCCGTCCTTGACGATCTGCTCGACCGTCTGCCCGGTCTGCTCGGCCGTGATCTTGGCCAGCTCCTGCTTCCACTTGCCGAACACCTCGGCCTGGATCGCGATGTCGGAGGCCGTGCCGCCGACACCCGCCGAGGGCTGGTGCATGAGGATGCGCGCGTGCTGCAGCGCGTACCGCTTGCCGGGCGTGCCGGAGGAGAGCAGGAACTGCCCCATCGACGCGGCCAGGCCCATCGCGTAGGTCGCGACGTCCGGGCGGATGAGCTGCATGGTGTCGTAGATCGCGAAGCCCGCGGTGACCGAGCCACCGGGCGAGTTGATGTAGAAGCGGATGTCCGACTCGGAGTCGTCTGCGTCGAGCAGCAACAACTGGGCGGTGATCCGGTTCGCGACCTCGTCGTTGACCTCGGAGCCGAGGACGACGATGCGTTCCTGGAGCAACCGCTCGAAGACCGAGTCGGTGAGGTTGAGCCCTGCGGTGCCGGACCGCGCCTCGGGCGTGTGCTGCGTCACGTATGCCTGCCTTTTCCGCCGACGGCGGCGTGGCCGTGCCTAGGCCACCGCCGTTATTTCCAGATGCTGCGTGTCCAGATGCTGTAGCCGCTGTGTCCAGCCGCTGAAGATCTTGCAACCGACCCTAACGAACTTGGGCGGTGCAGAATGCCTGACACCGCCCAAGTTCGCTTACAGCTTTACGGTCCGTTTCGCGAGGACCGCGTATTCCCTACTCGGCCGCAGTCTTCGCGGTCTCCTCGGTGACCTGCGTCTCCTCGGCTGCGGGGCCGAACAGCTCGTCGAGGTCGACCGCGGTGCCCGAAGCGTCGGTCACGGTGGTCTTGCGGACCACCGAGGCCAGCGCCTTGCCGCGACGGACGTCGGCGTAGATCGCGGTCAGCTGACCGGACTGCTGCGCCCGCTGGACGTATTCGTCCGGGCTCACGCCGAAGCGCTGCGCCTGGTAGATGATCCGCTCGGTGAGCTCGCCGTCGTTGACCGACGTCTGCTCGGCGTCGGCGATGCTGTCCAGCAGCAGCTGGGTGCGGACCGCCTTCTCCGACTCCTCGCGGACCTCGGTGTCGAACTCTTCGACAGTCCGGCCCTCGGCTTCGAGCGCCTTGGCGAACTGCGCCTCGTCGTGGTCGAACGGATGGATCGCGTCGTGCTTGCGGTTCTCGATCTCGGCTTCGAGGACCTTCTCCGGGATCGCGACCTCGGTGCGCTCGAGCAGTTCCTCGAGGACCTTGTCGCGGGCCTGGACGCCCTGCTGCATCTTCTTGACGCGGCTCAGGCGCTCGCGAAGGTCGCCCTTCAGCTCGTCGATCGTGTCGAACTCGCTCGCCATCTGGGCGAACTCGTCGTCCGCCTCGGGCAGCTCGCGCTGCTTGATGGTCTGCACGGTGACGGTGACCTCGGCGTCCTTGCCGGTGAACTCGCCGGCGACCAGCTTCGTGGTGAAGCTCTTGGTCTCGCCCGCGTTCGCGCCGATGATCGCCTCGTCGATGCCGTCCACGAGCTGGCCGGAGCCGATCTCGTAGGACAGGCCGCTGGTCGAGGCCTCCTCGACGGCCTGGCCGTCGACGGTGGCCGCGAGGTCGATCGAGACGAAGTCGCCGTTCTCGGCCGCGCGCTCGACACCGGTCAGGGTGCCGAAGCGGGCACGCAGCTCGTCGAGCTGCTCGTCGACCTCGGCGTCGGTGAGCTCGACCTCGTCGACACTGACCTCGAAGCCGTCGAGGTCGGGCAGCGAGATCTCCGGACGCACGTCGACCTCGGCGGTGAACTCGAGCACCTCACGGTCTTCGAGCTTGGTCACCTCGAACTCGGGCTGTCCCAGCGTGCGGACCTCGCCCGCGCGCACGGCCTCCATGTACTTGGCCGGGATGACCTCGTTGACGACCTCGTCGAGCACCGGGGCCCGCCCGATCCGGCTTTCCAGCACGCGAGCCGGCGCCTTGCCCGGGCGGAAGCCGGGGATGCGCACCTGCTCGGCGATCTTGCGGTAGGCGCGGTCGAAGTTCGGCTTGAGCTCGTCGAACGGCACCTCGACATTGATCTTGACTCGCGTCGGGCTGAGCTGCTCGACGGTGCTCTTCAACGTAATCTCCTCGAGCGGTAAACGATGTGATTGAGCATCCGCACGTCTTCGACGGCGGATGTGCCCTGGTCACCTTGCAGACCGGGCCGACCGAGTCTAGGCCCCGCGGCTCGCCGGTCCGGGTCCGGGGCCTTTCCAGCGCCCTCGCGCCGCGTGCTCGCCCTCGTCACAGGTTTCAACCGCCGTCCGGCGAACAGGACACAGATCACCCGATCGGACCAGCTTTCGGTTCTTCTCTGTTACGAAGCGGCTCAGTCCTGGACACGGATGCGGGCCACGCTTCACCATCGGGCGCCGTGACCGGGGGTTTCACCGTAACGGTGAAGTTTACAACTCAGTACCAGTTGTCTACGGTGTGACAGCTTGTCCCGGTAGCATCGACCGAGGGGACCGATCGATGACCGTCGCCGCTACCCGGTCCGGGGACACGGGGGAACTGGCCGGAAGACCACCGAGACGTGGTCTGCCCAACCCGAGGATCCCGCTTCCGGTGGTCTCGGTGCCGACGGTCCTGTTGTTCCTCGGCGGGGCCATGGTCTGGGTGGGCGCCACCTGGTTGGTGGTCACCGACGCGGGGCCGTTGTGGGTGACCATCCCGCTGCACGCGCTCGTCACCTTCACGATGTTCACCGTGCTGCACGAGTCGACGCATCACGCGGCCGGACAGCTCACCTGGGTCAACGAACTGCTCGGCAGGCTCGCGATGCCGTTCGTGGCGGGTTACGGCTCCTTTCCCCTGGTGCGCTACATCCATCTGGAGCACCACCGCAACACCAACGAGGACGCGCACACCGATCCGGACGCGTGGACCGCGCACGGCCCCTGGTGGCAGCTTCCCCTGCGATGGCTGACCATCGACTTCTGGTACGCCCGCTTCTATGTGGCGCGGCAGCGCACGCGGCCGCGTGCGGAGCGGATCGAGACCGCCGCCGTCGTCACCCTGAGCCTCGCCGCGTTCGCCTGGCTGATCGCGAGCGGCCACGGCTGGGAACTGCTGGTGGTCTACCTGCTCCCGCAGCGCGTCGGGCTCGCCGTGCTGGCCTGGTGGTTCGACTGGCTCCCGCATCACGACCTCGGCGAGCGGCGCGAAGACCGGTTCGGCGCCACCCGCGTCCGGGTCGGCCTGGAATGGCTGATGACGCCGATCATGCTGTGCCAGAACTATCACCTGGTGCACCATCTCCATCCGGCGATCCCGTTCTATCGCTACCTGCGCGCGTGGAACGACAACCGCGACGCTTATCTGGCCAGGGACGTCCCGATCGCCACGGCGTGGGGCCGCGGGCTGACCTCGTCGGAGTACCGCGAATGGCGTCAGCTGACCGGCTCGTTCGACGAAGAGCCGCCACTTCCCCCGCAACCCCGTGAGCCGAGGCGGTTCCACTCACTGCGGGTCGCCGAGGTCCGGCCGCTCTGCGAAGGCGCCGTCACGGTGACCTTCGACGTGCCCGAGCGGCTGAGGGAGACGTTCCGGTTCACCCCCGGGCAGCACCTCGTCATTCGCGCGGAGGTCGACGGTGAAGAGGTGCGGCGCGCCTACTCGATCTGCTCGACGCCGGACTCGGGGATCCTGCGGATCGCGATCAGGCACCAGATCGGCGGCGCGTTCTCGACGTTCGCCACCACCGAGCTGGCGGCGGACGACGTCCTGGAGGTACTGCCGCCGGACGGCACGTTCACGCTGGCCCCGGAGGACGGGCGCACCGGCCGCTATGTCGCGCTCGCCGCGGGCAGCGGGATCACGCCGATCCTGTCCATCCTGACCACGACGCTGCTGAACGAACCCCACAGCAAGGCGACCTTGCTGTACGTCAACACCTCCGGCGCCGGCACGATGTTCGCCGCCGAACTCGGCGCCCTCGCCGCGCGGCTGGCCGGACGGCTGCACGTCGTGCACTACCGGACCGACGAACGCGACCCGGACCTGCGCACCCAGCGCATCGGGAAGCCGTTCGACACCGTCGGCGAAGCGCTGGCGATCTCGCACGAGCGCTACCAGCGCGGCCGCTTGGACGGCACCCGCCTGCGGGCGCTGCTGCAGGCGCGGCTGCACCCGGCGAAGGTCGACGACTGGTTCCTGTGCGGACCGCGCGACCTGGTCGACATGGCCCGCCGGACACTCGCCGACAAGGACGTCCCGGACGAGAACGTCCACTTCGAACTGTTCCAGGGCGCCCTCCCCGTGCGGCCGTCGCGGCGTCCGGGGCCGGTGCTGACCGTGACCGCCGGCGGGAAGACCGCCGAAATCCCCGCGACAGTGGGCGAAACCGTCCTCGGCGTCGCAAGTGAGTGCCCCCAACGTGACCCAAGCGGCGGTGAGGCGTGGGCCGGGGTGGTCGTGAGTGGTAAGTGACGTTAGAACGTCACTTACCACTCACGACCACCCCGACCCGGTTATCCACAGCCGCCCCGCCCTGGCACCCGGTTATCCACAGATCCGTCCGGGGTGCCCTGAGGTCGGCCTTCAGCGGCCATGGTCGAAGGGTGCCCCTGAACAGACGCTGGTCACCTGAATCCATCCCGGAGGAGCAACGGCCGAGCTGGCCGGTCCTCTTGAACGAGCAACAGGGAATCGTCTCGAGGGGGCAATTACGCGCCTACGGCCACACCATGTCGGATATCAGGGCCAATCTCGCCGGCGGGCGCTGGCAGCGGGTCCTTCCCCGGGTCTACGCGACCTTCACCGGAGAACTGAATCGCCCCGCCAAAATCCACGCGGCGCTGCTTTACGGAGGCGGCTACTCGATCTTGAGCCATCGGACGGCCGCCGAGGAATGGGGAATTCTCCCGATCATCGAGGGACCTGTCGAAATCACTGTGCCGTATACCTTTTCCGCGATCTCGCAGGCACCGTTGGTCATCGTGCACCGTTCCCGCGCGCTGCCCCACATCGCCGCCGGAACGCACCCGCCGCGGACCAGAGTCACGGACACGATCGTCGATCTGGCCACCGCGCAACGGACCCCGCATCTGGCGACGAACACCATCGTCGACCTGCTCGGCTGGACCAGGATCTCCGTGACCGCGATGCAGGTGTGCGTAGCCGTCCGGCCACCGTTCCGTTACCGGCCGGCCATCCGGTACGGCCTCGCACTTGTCGGCGGCGGGCTCATGTCGGCGCTCGAAGTGGCTTATCAGGAGCGCGTCGAAGATGAACACGGACTACCGCGCGGAAGCCGTCAAAGTTCGGTCGAGGTGGACGGCAAGACACTCTGGGAAGACGTGACCTACGACTCGCACCGTGCCGCGGTGACGGTCAGGCTCGACGGCCGCGCCACGCACTCCATGCCGGGCGTCGCTTTCCGAGATCGCCGCCGTGACAACGCGGCGGAGCTGGCCGGGCGGGCCAGGCTCGTCTACGGCTGGCAAGACGTCCGAGACTCGCCCTGCGAGGTGGCGGCCGAGGTCCGCGCCATTCTCGTCCGAGAGGGCTGGGACGCGACCGGCGCGCGGAAGGCCACCTGCGCGCGCTGCGGGGAGCGAAGAGAGGGCGGCGTAAGAGGAGGGACAGGAGGAGCCGGGGCCGACGGTACCGAGTGGGTCGGGGTGGTCGTGAGTGGTAAGTGACGTTCTAACGACACTTACCACTCACGACCCACCGGACCCACGCCTCACCGCGGCATCCCCGCTCACCTCAGCGGAAGAACTTCGTCAGCAGTTCCGCACCCAGTGTGTCGTCCATCAGGTGCCCGGCGGTGTCCATGGTGACATACTCGCCCCGCGGGATCCCGTCGGCGACGGCCTGGCACATGTCCTTCATCCACTGTGGACTCTTGTTCCCGCCGAGCACGAGGCTCGGCACGGTGATCGCACCCAGTTCCCCGGTCGGGACGTGGTCCGCGTCGTCGGACAGGATCGAGTCGTACGGCATCGAATGCGCCATCGCCTCGAACGCCGGCCAGATCGGGTGCGTCGAGAAGAACTCGATCTCGTCCTCGGTGAACAGCGCGTCCCATTTCAGGAACAGGGACACGGCGTCCTTGATCCGGTCCTGTGCGAGCAGCTCCATGAGTTGTTCGGTGTAGCCGGGCGGGACCTTCGGGCCGCTGTACGGCGGTTCGTACATGGCCAGTTTGGTCATCGGGACACCGCGGGCGGCCGCCGGGACGGCGATCATCGAGCCGGTGCAGTTCGCGAAGACGTTGGCGGTGCCGCCGGCGGCCTCGATCACCGCGGCCAGGTCCTCGATCTCGATGTCCACTGTGTACTGTCCGACGCGTTTGTCGTCGCTGTCGCCCCGCGCGCGGCGGTCGTAGTTGTACACCGTGAAGTTCTCGGAAAGACCCTCGGCGAGTTCGGCGTGCATCGCCTTTTCGTTCAGGCCGCCGCCGATGATGATCACCGGCGGCCCGCTGCCCGACTTCTCGTAGGCGATGGTGGTGCCGTCCGCGGACGTCACCTTCTCGATCGGGAGGTCGCGGTTCGCGTAGTCGACGTTCTCGATGTTGGCCTGATCAGCCACGATCCAAACCCCTTTCCCGCAAGGCCTGCTTGAACTTCCGGAGGTCGTCGAGGAAGAGGTCCGGCGCCTCCAGGCCGGGGAAGTGCCCGCCGCGGTCGAGACGGCGCCACTGCACGACGTCGGAGAACGCCCGGTCCACGTAGGTGCGGATCGGCTCCATGATGTCGTACTTGTACGCGGCGATCCCGATCGGCGTCGAGATCGGCGGCAGGGGGGCGACGAAGTTCCGGTACTCCTCGAACCGCGGGTCCGCGACGGCCAGTTCCGGATGCGGGGTCGCCGACGTCCGGGTGAACTGCGCGTTGTCGCAGTAGAAGTGCGCCGCGTTGCCAGCGGAACCGGTGAGCCAGTACAGCGTCACGTTGGCGAGCAGGTCGTCCCGGTCGAAGACCTCTTCCGGCGAGTCGACGGCGCCCGACCAGCCGTGGAACTTCTCGATGTACCAGGCGAGCTGCCCGACCGGTGAGTCGCTGAGGCTGTAGTTCAGCGTCTGCGGCCGCGTCGCGTGCTGGACCATGTAGCCCGGCGCGGGGTACATGTACGGGCCGAGCAGTTCGAGTTCCTCCTCGCTGAGGCCTTCGAGGTCGCTCGCGTCGGCGGGCGGGGTGACGAGGAAGTTCACGTGCGCGGCGAGTACGTTCTGCGGCTTCATCGCGGCGAGGATGATGGAGATGAACGAGCCCCAGTCCGCACCCTGCACGATGTACTTCTCATAGCCGATCTCGGCCATGAGCCTGCCCCAGATCTCCGACATCCGGGGGACGGTCCACCCGTGCTGCGTCAGCGGTGTGGAGAACCCGAAGCCCGGCAACGTCGGGATGACGAGGTGGTAGGCGTCCTTCGGGTCGCCGCCGTGGGACCGCGGGTCGGTCAGCGGGCCGATGAGGTCCAGGTACTCGACGATCGAGCTGGGCCACCCGGTGGTCATCACCATCGGCGTGGCGTCCGGCTCGGGCGACCGCACGTGCAGGTAGTGGATGTTCGCGCCGTCGATGTTCGTGATCGACTGCGGGAACTGGTTGATCTTGGCTTCCGTGGCGCGCCAGTCGTACTCGGTGCGCCAGTACTCGACGAGTTCCTTCAGGTAGGACTGCGGCACGCCGCGGGTCCATCCGACGTCGGGGGTCTCGGTGGGCCAACGGGTGTCGTCGAGCCGTCTGCGCAGGTCGTCGATGGCTTCCTGCGGGATGTCCACTTTGAACGGGGTCATGACACAGCCTTTCCGGAAACAGCTCAGCGGACGATCGATCGCGAAAGCACGTCGGTGATGGCGGCGGAGATCTCGGCCGCCTGCTCCTGTTCGAGCACGAGCGGCGGGCCGACGACGAGAGTGGGACCGTAGTCGCGGGTCAGCACGCGGTGCTTGCCGCGCAGGTCGTCGACGAGGGAGACCATGCGGTCGAACGGCATCGGCTCCCCGGTGGCGGGGTCGGTGGTCAGTTCGATGCCGACCATGGCGCCGTGCACGCGGACGTCGTGCACGATCGGGAGGTCCCGGATCCCGGCGAGGCCCTCGGTGAACCAGCTCTCGATCTTCTTGGCCTGGCCGAGGATGTGCTCGCGTTCGAGGATGTCGATATTCGCCAGCGCCAGCGCGGTCCCGAGCGGGTGGCCCGAGTAGGTCAGCCCGTGGAAGAAGAACTTTTCGGGGTTGCCGACCATGGTCTCGCCGATCTCGTTCCGCATCAGCACCGCGCCGAGCGGCGCGTAACCGCTGGAGATCCCCTTGGCGGTGATGATGATGTCCGGGTCGTAGTGCGCCGAAGCGAACCACTCGCCGGTGCGGCCGAAGCCGGTGATGACCTCGTCGGCGATCAGCAGGATGCCGTATTCGCTCAGCAGCGTGCGGATCCGCGGCCAGTAGTCCTCCGGTGGCACGATGACGCCGCCGCCGCCCATCACCGGCTCGCCGATCATCGCGGCGATCTTCTCCGGCCCGACGCGGACGATCTCCGCTTCCAGTTCCTGGAGCAGGAAATCGGTCGGGTCCTGACCGCCGAACATCTCCGGGTGGGACACCATCGGCGGGCTGACCTTGGTGACGTGCGGCAGCACCTCGCCGGCGCCGAAGTGCATGTCGTCCATGCCGCTGACCGCGGCACCGGCGAAAGTCGTCCCGTGGTAACCGAACTGCCGCCCGATGAACCAGGTGCGCCCGGTGTCGCCACGCTCGAAGTGGTAGCGCCGCGCGATCTTCAGCGCGGCTTCGGTGCCGTCCGAACCGCCGCTGGTGAAGTGGATCTTGTCCATCCCGGCCGGGGCGAGTTCGGCGAGACGGGCCGCGAGCCGGATCGCGGGCTCGTTCGAGTATTCGCGCCACAGCGAGAAATACTCCAGTTTCTCCGCCTGCGCGGCCGCGACCTCGGCCAGTTCACGGCGGCCGTGACCGACGGCGACGACCCAGTTGCCACCGGCCATCCCGTCGATGAACGGGACGTCTTCGGCGTCCCATACCACGGATCCCCTGCCACGGACGAAAATATTGCGCTCGGTCCGGGTCGGGTTCTGGTGCGGGTGGATGAGGTGCTTGCGGTCCAGGGCCTGAAGCGTGGCCGCGAACTCCGCGCGCCCTTGCGCCTCGGTAGCGATGGTCATTTCGGCGTTCCCTCCGCGGATTTCGGCAGCAGACACGCACCACGCTAGGGGAGGTGGCCGCACCGGTCTTCTCGCTGATTGCCGCAGGATTCAGGAGATCTTGCCGCAAGCCAGAAGAAACCGGGGCCCCGTCGATCTTGCTAAATTCCCGTTATGGTCGATTTTGTCGTGGTTGGAGCCGGTGCGTCCGGTTGTGTCCTCGCTAACCGATTGAGCGCGGACCCGTCCGTCACGGTGGTTCTCGTGGAAGCCGGGTCGTCCGATGATCACCCGAACTTCCGGGTTCCCGTCGCCGGCGGGAAGTTCTTCAAGACACGCCACGACTGGGACTTCGACACCCACCAGGAACCGCACGCCGACGGGCGGCGCGTCTACTTGCCACAGGCCAGGGTGGTCGGCGGCGGCAGCGCGGTGAACGGCGGCGCCTACGTGCGCGGCAACCGCGCAGACTTCGACGAATGGGGTCAGCCCGGCTGGGATTTCGCCGGGATACTCCCGTATTTCCGCCGTTCCGAGGACAACGAGCGCGGTGAGGACGAGTTCCACGGCGTCGGCGGCCTGTTGCCGGTCAGTGACGGGCGGACCGGCAACCCCAGTTCCGCCGCGTTCACCGACGCCGCGATCGAGGCGGGTTTCCGGCACAACCCCGACTTCAACGGTGTCTCACAGGAGGGCTTCGGCGAGTTCCAGGTCATGCAACGCGACGGCCGCCGGGCCAGCACTTCCTCGGAGTTCCTGCGGCCCGCGCTGGATCGCCCGAACCTCACCGTGGAAACCGATCTCGAGGTGCACCGGGTCCTCGTCGAGAACGGCCGGGCGGTCGGCATCGTCGGCAACCGGCTCGACGAGATCATCGAGATCCGCGCCGAACGCGAAGTCGTCATCAGTGCCGGAACCTACAACTCGCCGAAGATCCTGATGCATTCGGGGATCGGCCCCGCCGACCACCTCCGCGCGTTCGGGCTCCCGGTCGTCGCCGACCTGCCCGACGTCGGCAGGCAGCTGCAGGACCACCCGCATGTCTGGCTGAGCTTCGGGCACGACCGGCCGGTGAGCCTGCTCGCCGCCGGCGAGCCCGAGCACGCCGCCCAGTACGAACGCGACGCGACCGGTTTCCTCACCTCGGGTGGCCCGGAGACCGGCGGGTTCGTCGCGACCACCGGCGACCTGCCGGATCTGCAGTTCATCTGCATGCCGTTGATGATCTCCGACGGCTTCCTCTCGCCGCCGTCACGGCACGCGCTTTCGTTCGGCGCCTCCGTGGCGAAGCCCCGCACCCGCGGGAGCGTGACCCTGTTCAGCCCCGAACCCACCGCCAAACCGAAGATCGTCCAGAACTACCTCGCCGACCCGGCCGACCTCGCGATGGCCGTCGAGGGGGTGCGTATCGGCCTGGAGCTGTCCAGGCAGGTCGCGCTCAAGCCCTACACACTCGACGCCATCGCCGCGCCCGCCTCCGACCGGGAGGCCGATCTGCTCGCTTTCACCCGGCACAACGTGCTGACCGGCCACCATCCGGTGGGTACCTGTGGCATGGGCAGGGTCGTGGATGCGCAATTGCGGGTTCTTGGAATAGAATCACTTCGTGTCGTGGACGCTTCCGTCATGCCGACGATCGTGCGGGGCAATACCAACGCCCCGGTCATCGCCATCGCCGAAAAGGCTGCGGATTTGATTCTCCACTCGGGCGCGAAACCGCACTGAACCGCATGAACTACGACGAGGAAGATCTGAGATTATGGCTGACAAGACAGCACCCCATGTAATCGACGTGACGTTCGAAGCCGAGGTCATCCCGGACGGCAACAGCGGCTGGCCGTGTGTGAACATGCCGGACTCCGCCGAGTTCTTCGGCACCGGCAAGGCCGTCAAGGTCAGTGGCACCGTGGACGGCCACGACTACGAGGCGAGCATGCTGCCGATCGGCGGCGGCGTCCACATGATGCCGCTGCGCAAGCCGTTCCGGAAGGTCATCCAGAAGGAGATCGGCGACAAGGTCACCGTGCACCTGACCAAGCGGATTTCCTGATCGGAGCACCGAAAAGGGCCGGGCCGAGGTGACTCGGCCCGGCCCTTTCGCGTCGGTTATTCGCCGCCGGTCCAGATCGGCCGCAGCTCGACGCTCTGCCCGGGTGCCGCGAACTCCTCGGCGATCTCGTCGGCCCGCGCCTGGTCCTTGGCCTCGATCAGGAAGAAGCCGGCGAGGTGGTCCTTCGTCGCCGAGTACGGGCCTTCGCTCTTCTTCGTCTCGCCGCCTTCGACGGCGTACAGGCTCGCTTTGGCGGGGTCGCCGAGTGCCTCCCCGCCGACCAGCTCGCCGTTTTCGTGCAAACGGCCGAGCAGTGCCTCGAATGCCTCGAAGTGCTTCTTGCGCTCACCCTCGGGCAGTCCGGAGAACTCCGGGGTGAATTCCTCGACCGGGTGGCCCCAGGGCTCGGGGTGCGAGTAGAGGAGGACCATGTACTTCATTCATTTCTCCTTTGACGGTCACGACCGTGTGGGCGACTCGGAGAATCGGGTCGCCCACACGGTCATCGGTATTCGTGGCGAAGCATTACTTCCGCTTGTAGGCCCACATGGTGGCCGAACCGAAGCCGGCGATCAGCACGGCACTGGCGACCAGCACCCAGATGATCTCGCCCGCGGCGGGGCTGCCGCTCATCAGGCCCCGCATCGCGGTGACCAGGTGGGTGATCGGGTTCCAGCTGACCGCGGCTTCGAGCCAGCCCGGCATGGTGGAGGGCTGCACGAACACGTTGGACAGGAAGGTCAGCGGGAACAGCGCGACCATGCTGACACTCATCACGGTCTTCTCGGACCGCATGGAAAGGCCGAGGAACGTCCAGATCCACGAGAGCGAGAACGAGAACACCAGCAGCAGGGCCACCGCGCCGACGGTGCCGGCGACACTGCCCAGGTTGTAGCCCATGATCAGGCCGACGCCGATGATGACGACGCAACCGATGAGGTAGCGCAGGAAGTCGCCGAGCAGGTAGCCGACGATCGTGGCTGGGCGCCAGATCGGCAGCGTCCGGAAACGGTCGAAGACACCTTTCGAGATGTCGCTGTTCACCGCGACACCGGTGTACATCGTGATCATCACGACGGTGATCGCGAGGATGCCCGGGAGCAGGTAGTCCAGGTACGCCTCGGTCGAACCGCCGATGGCGCCTCCGAAGAGGTACGTGAACATCACGGTCATGATGATCGGGAAGCCCGTGACGTCGAACAGCTGCTCGGGCAGGTGCTTGATCTTCAGCGCGGCCCGCCACCCGAAGGTGAGCGAGGCGGACAGCGCGCTCGGGCGCTTGGGCCGGTCGACCGACGCCAGCACCGCGTCGAGCGCGTCGACGTCGGCGGGCCGCGTTTCCTCGGCAGCTTCGGTCGTTTCGGTCGGCTTGATGGTGGAAGTCATCGGTTCGCCCCCTCCTTGGCGGCGTGCTCCGAGGCCGGACCGGCGGGGCGGTCGGTCAGTGCCAGGAACACTTCATCGAGACTCGGCTGTCCGAGCGAGAATTCGTCGACGACGATGTCCCGCTGCGAAAGCTCGTGCAGGGCCTTGGAAGCCCATTCGGCCATGCCGGCGTCGCCGTCCACACCCGGGATGCGGGCGCTGACCAGGACCTCGTCGTGCTCCGAAAGCGTGGGCTGCTCGAGGAAACGCGCGAGCACGCTCTGCGCGTCGGTCCGCTGGTTCGCGTGCCGCAGGCGCAGGTGGATCGCGCCGACGCCGATCGACGCCTTCAGCTTGCCCGGCGTGCCCTCGGCGATGACCTTGCCGTGGTCGACGACCGCGATGCGGCTGGCGAGCTGGTCGGCCTCGTCGAGGTACTGCGTGGTCAGCAACACCGTGGTGCCGCGTTTGACGACCGCGCGGATGATGTCCCAGACCTGGTTGCGGCTGCGGGGGTCGAGACCGGTGGTGGGCTCGTCCAGGAAGAGCAGATCCGGCGTGTTCACGATGCTGGCCGCGATGTCGAGCCGCCGCCGCATACCGCCGGAGTAGTTCTTCACCTGGCGACCGGCGGCCTCGGTCAGCCCGAAGGCGTCCAGAAGCTGCTCGGTGCGCGCCCGCGACGCCGCCTTGCCGTGGCCGAGCAGACGGCACAGCAGGATCAGGTTCTCCGTGCCCGTCAGGTCGTCGTCCACCGAGGCGTACTGACCCGTGAGGCTCACCCGCGCGCGGACGGCGTCCGATTCACGCACCACGTCGTGACCGAAGACCTTGGCCTGTCCTCCGTCGGGACGCAGCAGCGTCGCGAGCACCTTGACCGACGTCGTCTTCCCGGCACCGTTCGGGCCGAGGACGCCGTACACCGTTCCCGCGGGGACGGTGAGGTCGAGCCCGTCGAGCGCGCGTTTTTCGCCGTACACTTTCGTCAACCCGGACGCTTCGATCGCTGGATCCCCGTCGCGGACCTTTGCCATGATTGAACCTTTCTGGTTTCGCGCCGGACATCTCTGGGGCGGCCTGGCGCCTTCGCCGACGGACCCACAGGGTCGCCGATGGTCCGTTTGCCCTTCATTGTGTCGCCCGCGGATCACCACGAACAGTGACCAGGCCACGACCACGACGTGAAGACTTCATGATCGCCGATCAAGGGCGGGAAATCTTCTCCCGTCGTGCGGTCTCTTTTTGCGCGCGCAGTCGAGAAGAGGCTTCGGCGTACGGGGCGGCAGAGAATCGATCGTATCGCCTGATCGTGCCTTTAGGGAGGACGAAAATGACCTGGTACTCCGACGATGGCCTGTGGTCGGGCTTTTCCGAGCTGATGTGGCCGCAGCGGCTGACGGTGGAGGCGGACGAACTCGTGCGGGAGTCGCCCTTGCTGGCCTTCCCGGCCGGTTCCCGGGTGCTCGACCTGTGCTGCGGGCCGGGCAGGTTCGTCGTGCCGCTCGCCCGCAAGGGCTACCAGGTGACCGGTGTGGACCTCAACGCCCCCGTCCTGGACCGCGCCAAGCAGGCCGCCGCCGACGCGGGCGTCCCGGCCGAACTGGTGCAGGGCGACATGCTCGAATTCGTCCGTCCCGGCGGTTTCGACGTCGTGCTGAACATGTACACGTCGTTCGGTTACTTCGACGACGCCGCGAAGAACCTCCAGGTGCTGACCAACGCGCACACGAGCCTGGCGCCGGGCGGCAAGCTGCTGCTGGAGGTGTACGGCAAGGAGATCGTCGCGAAGAACATCGGGCGCACGCACGCTTTCCCGCAGCCCGAAGGCATCGCGTACATGCGGCACAGTGTCCTCGACGACTGGACGAAGCTGCGCACCGACTGGACGCTGGTCGACGGCGACACCGCCCGCTCGGCGCACATCCAGTCCTATATCTACAGCGCCGCGGAACTGCGCCGCCTGTTCGAGGACGCCGGCTTCACCGACATCGAGGCTTACGGCGGTTTCGACGGCGCCCCGTACGACAAGCGCGCCAAACGGCTGATCGTCCAGGGCGTCAAGGCCTGATCGAAGCCACGCGAAAGGCCCCTTTCCCGCCCGCCGGGGGAAAGGGGCCTTTCGTGTTTTCGCTAGACGTGTGCCGGACTGTCCACAAGGGACGCCAAGAGTTCGCGGACCCGGCGGTCCATGTCGTCCCGCAGCGGACGGATGCCGATCACCCCTCCGGTGTCCGGGTCGGGCACGATCCACTCGAGGTAACGGGGGCCTTCGGCGACCGGATACGTCTTGCAGCCCATGGTGATCACGATGTCGGCCGCCGCCACGTCCTCATAAGTGACCCGGCTCGGCACCTCGCCCGTGATGTCGACGTCCCATTCCGCCAGCGCGCCCGCGACCAGGGGGTTGATCCGCTCCGCCGGGTCGCAGCCCGCGGACCGCACGGTCACCCTGCCGAACCCGTGATGCTTCAGCAGTGCGGCGGCCATCTGCGATCTGCTCGCGTTGTGCACGCATACGAACAGGATATCCGTCATCTTTCCGCCCATTCTCCTCGTTCCGTGTCCTCGTCCCGAGATTACCCGTGAAATCGTCATCCCGGCCGGGTGACGAAAAGGGTGGCAATCGAGGAGAACTTCACCATCCCATCCCATTCGCAGCATGGGAGAAGAGCGTGTTGTATGAGCACTGCCACACTTTTCCGGTGCGTGGAAAAGACGGCGGTGGTACTCGATGACCGAGATACGGTTCAGTGGCGCCGTCATGGCGCATCCCAGCCGCGCGGAAGCGGCGGAAGCACTCGCGCGCCTCGATCCCGGGGGCGCGATGCGGGTGGTGCTGGACCCCGAACCGGACGGCCCGCCGACGGCGTGGCGTACCACGAAACGGGCGTGGAGCAGCGTTCCCGACGACGCGACGCACTTTCTCGTGCTGCAGGACGACGTCCAGCTCGCCGACGGGTTCTTCGAGCACGCGAGGAAGGCGGCCGAACGGCTGCCGCACGACGCGATCGCCTTCTACGCCAACTGGAACTCCCGCAACGGCGCGGCCGTGCGGATGGCCGCCGCGGCGGGAGCGGACTGGGCGACGGCGGTCAACGAGTACGCGCCCTGTCTCGCGTTGATGCTGCCCGCCGAAATCGCCCGCGGTTATGCGGGCTACGCGGTCCGGAATGGCGACGAGTGGCCGTGTGACGTGCTGATGTTCCGGTATCTCAAAGCACTGGAGGTGCCGATTCGCCTCGCCGTGCCGAACACCGTCGAGCATTCCGGCCTGCCCAGTGTCGCGGGCAACGACGCGCACGGACTGCGGCGTTCCGCCTGTTTCTCCGGCGTGGCGCCCGCGACCGCGGGCGGGAAGATCGCCGAGCACGAGGTGATTCCCTTCCACAAACATGTGACGTCGGAATGCGCGGTGCGCGGCGACGGCCATTGGGAGTATCTCGGCACCGAACGGCTCCTGCGGCGATCGGGGATTTCGCCGCAGGAGTGCAGAACCGATTTCGAGCGCGGCCCGGACCTGTCCGAGACGGCGTGGCAGACCTGGTTGACCGCGTTCACCATGGGTCTGTCCACAGTGGAACACAGCAGCGCCGCCCTCGACCAGGCGCTCGCGACCATCGGCCCGGGCGGCGTCTGCGACCGGTTCCTCGCGTCCGAAATCGAGGCGATCACGCGCTCGCACCACGACGTCGCCGTGCGGGGGTTCGCCGCGGGCCGCGACCGGGCGCGCCTCCCTCGCCGTCCACGCAGGGGGACCGGCCTGTCGGTCGCGATCACCGGTCCCGGCGGCACCCTCACCGAGTACCTGACGGAATTGCTGGCCGAGCTGGGTCACGACATCGTCGACAGCGCGAGGGTCCCCGAGTCGGCCAGGCTCGTCCACCTCGGCGACGTCACCGACCCGGGTGACGTCTTCTGCGCCATCGTCGACGTCGGCCCGCGTGAGCACGTGCTGCGGTTCGCGACGCCGATCGGCCCGCACACCCCGCCGGATTCCCTGGTGGCGCACTGGATCGAACTGGCATGGACGCGCCGGGCCCTGCCCGTCGATCCCGATCGCGTCCACCAGTTCACCGACGTCCGCGACGTGGCGAGCGCGATCGACGCGGTGCTGACCGGGGCGCCGGTCGCGCCGGTGTACGACATCGCGACGGCCACGCTCACCGGGAGTGAGCTGGCGAAGGTCGTCTGTGCTTCGGTCCGGTCTGTTCCGACCGAGAACGTCACCTCGCCGTCGGACACACCCGTGCTGAAACTGGGCCTCGCCGCGGCGGAGCTCGGCTGGACGGCGACGATCCCGGCCGACGAAGCCGTCCGCGCCTTCGGGAAATGGCTGGCCTACGACACGGACCGGGTCCGATGAGGATTCTCGTCGCGGGGCCCGTCCCCGAAGCCAGCGACTACGGCAATGGCGTCACCGCCCGCCGCTGGGCGCGTCTGCTGCGGGATCTCGGCCACGAGGTCCGCGTGGTCCAGGACTACGACGGCGGGCGGTACGACCTGCTCGTCGCGTTGCACGCCCGCAAGAGCGAAGCGGCGATCCGGGCCTTCGGCGCCGATCGGCCGGAAGCGCCGATCGTGGTCGCGCTGACCGGTACCGACCTCTACCCGGATCTGGTCGCCGGCGGGGTCGACCTGGCACTGCTCGAACGCGCCGCACGGATCGTCGTCCTTCAGCCCCGAGGACTTCTGCAGCTCCCGGTCGCCTTGCGGAGCCGCACCAGGGTGATCACGCAGTCCATGCCGACGATCGACGGCGAGGCCCCGGACCCGGACCGGTTCGAGGTCGCGTTCCTGGCGCACGCCAGGCCGGTCAAGGATCCGCTGCGGCTGAGCGAGGCGGTGCGCGGGCTCCCGTCGTCGTCCCGGATCACCGTGACGCATGTCGGCGGGGTGCGCGAGGACGACATCGGTGACCGCCTGCGTGCCGAGTCGGCGGAGAACCCGCGCTATTCGTGGCTCGGCCCGTTACCGCGGCCCGAAGCACTCGCCGTGCTCGCCCGCAGCCGTCTGCTGGTGCTCACATCCCTGCACGAAGGCGGCGCGAACGTGGTCACCGAAGCACTCGCCGCCGGCGTGCCGATCGTCTCCACCCGCATCCCGGGTTCGGTCGGACTGCTCGGCGAGGACTACGCCGGCTACTTCCCCGTCGGGGACACAAGCGCCCTGACCGCCGTGCTCGATGCCGCCGAACACGACCGCGACGGGCTCTACACGCAGTTGAGGCGGCAATGCGCCGCCCGCCGCGCCTCGGTGGATCCGGGGCGCGAAACCGAGGCCTGGGCGCGGCTGCTCGCCGAAGCCGTCCCAGCGAACGCCGGATACGAGGGAGTGCGATGAAACTCAGGAAAAGCGTGCCGAAGGTCGGGGGCGGCGGGGTGCACCGGGAGTTCACCGCCGAGCAGACCTACGCGCGGATCGAGCCGCATCTGCGGCGCGCGGGGGTCACCCGGGTCGCGGAGATCACCTGGCTCGACCGGGTCGGCATCCCGGTCTACAACGCCATCGCGCCCCGCTCCAACGACATCATCTCGGTCTACAACGGCAAGGGCCTGCGGAACATCGACGCCAAGACGTCGGCGGCGATGGAAGCGATCGAACGGTTCTCCGCGGCCCTCCCGGTGCGGCCGCAGGTCATCGCGTCCTACCAGGAACTGGTCGCCGAAGGCCGCGTCGTGCTGGACCCGCGCGAGAACAACGCCGAGCTGTCCGCGCACTACCGCGACGACCAGCCGATCTCGTGGGTCGAGGCGTACGACCTGATGAACTCCGAGACCATCCTCATCCCGCAGGCATCCGCCGTCTACGGGCTGAAGTTCCACGAACCCCCTTGCTACAAGGTGCTTTCCACCAACGGCCTGGCGTCCGGCAACAGCCTCGAAGAGGCCATCTGCCACGCGCTCACCGAACTGATCGAGCGCGATTCGATGACCAACGCCGAACTCGTGAGCAGCCAGCTCGCGCAGGTGCTGGAGAAGGGCATCTTCGTCGAGCCGCAGCCCGAGCACGTCACGTCGTACCTGCGTGAGCTGCACCCGCACGTGGACCTCGAAACGCTGCCGCCGCTGGCGAAGTCCCTGGTGGACAAGTTCCACGACGCGGGGCTGAAGATGCGGATCGTGCACATCACCTCGGATCTGGAGATCCCGAGTTTCCTCGCGGCCACTTCGGAGGACCTCGGCCCGACGACGTCGCAGGGACACGGCGGGTTCGGTACGCACCCGGACGCGAACGTCGCCCTCATCCGCGCCATCACCGAATGCGCGCAGGGCCGCGCCGTCGACATCCAGGCGATGCGCGAGGACATCCGGCTCCCGACCGAGAACGTGTCGAAGTACCAGAACCACGTCCAGCGGTCGGCGACGATCGACAAGGGCGCGTGGGCCTGGCAGCCGATGCGCAAACAGGTCGCGTTCGACGAGATCCCGTCGTGGACCACCGACGACGTGATGACCGACATCCGGCTGATCCTCGACCGGATCCGCGCCGCGGGCATCGAACGCGCGCTCGCCGTCGACCTTTCGCCGCCGGGGATCCCGGTCAGCGTCGTGCGGGTGATCGTGCCGCGGCTCGAATCGTGGGCCGTCGACCACTGCAAGATCGGCCCGCGCGGGGCGACGGTCTGGAACAACGCGCTGGCCGAACTGTCGGCCCGCAAGCGCGCCACCGAACTTTCCAAGCCCGCTTAGGAGATCCGTCATGCGCGCAGTGGTTTTCATCGGCCCGAGCATCGACCTGGAGTCGGCGTCGGCCGAACTCGACGTCGAGTTCCTGCCGCCGGTCAAACGGGGCGACCTCGCCGAACTGCTGGCCCGGCCGGAGCCGCCGGAGGCCATCGGCATCGTGGACGGCCGCTTCCTGCAGAGCCTGTGCATCTCGCCGAAGGAGGTGCTCGAAGCGATGGACCGCGGCGTCACGATGTTCGGTTCGTCGAGTATGGGTGCCTTGCGGGCGGCGGAATGCTCGCCGTTCGGCATGGTCGGCGTCGGCAAGATCTACGAGGAGTACTTCTCCGGCCGGATCGACGCCGACGACGAGGTCGCCGTCACCTACGACGAGGAGAACCTTTCCGCGTTGTCCGAACCGATGGTCAACACCCGGTTCGCCGTCGCCGCCGGTATCGAGCAGGGCGCGTTCGCCCCGGAGACGGGGGAGCGGTTCCTCGAGATCGCCAAGGAGCTGTACTTCCCGCAGCGCGTCAACCGGACCGTGCTCATGTTGCTGCGCCGGGAACTCCCGGCGGACGAACACGCCAGGATCGCCGCGTTCTTCGCCGACGGGGCACCCGACACCAAACGCGAGGACGCGCTGCTGCTCCTCGCGCGGATGCGGGAATTCCTCGACCCGGCGGCCAAACCGCAGATCAAATCCGTCGAAGCCCGAGGTGCGCTGTGAACATCGACCCGTCGCTGGCCCCGTTGTCCGGGTTCAGCCCCGAACAGCTCGAACGGTTCCTGGACGCCGTGCGGAACTCGGCCGAGGGCGTCCAGGGCACCTTGGAGTCCCTGACCATGACGATCATGACCTCGATCGAATGACCGCCGCGCCGCTGACGGACGAGGAAGTCACGCCGGCGAAGGCGAGCATCTTCGCCAAGGAGTACCGGGCGAGCACGATCGGCTTCGCCTGCGTGATGTTCCTCGAAGGGTTCGCCGCGCTGGCGCTGGTCACCACCCTGCCGGTGGCGGTCGGCCAGCTCGACGGGCTCCACGTGTACGCGCTGGCGCTGGGCGGGTTCGTCACGATGAGCCTGTTCGGCAGTGTGCTGGCGGGGGAGATCGCCGACAAACGCGGTCCCCGGCTGCTGCTGATCCTCGGACTGGGCCTGTTCCTGGCCGGACTGCTGCTGGCGGGGACCGCGGGGACGATGTGGCAGCTGATCGCCGGGCGCTGTGTGCAGGGTTTCGCGAGCAGTGTCGTGGTCGTCGGTCTCAACGTCACCATCGCGCAGTCGTATCCGCGGAAGCTGCGGCCGAAGGCGCTCTCTCTGATGAGCACCTGTTGGATCGTGCCGTCGATGATCGGCCCGGCGATCGCCGGGACGGTGACCGAGCTGCTCTCGTGGCGATGGGTGTTCTTCGGCCTCGCGATCCTGGTGTCGGTCGCCTCGCTGATCCCGCTCGGGTTCCTCCGGCGGCTCAGCCCGGTGGCCGACGAGGAGCGGTCGACGCCACCCGGCCTCGTGCGGGCCGCGGCCATAGTCGCGGTGGCCGCGGGGATCCTGCACTTCGGCGCTTCGGGTCTGGACCCGCTGCATCTGGCCTTCGCCGCCGTCGGCGTGATCGCGCTGGTGATCAGCGTCCCGCGGTTGCTGCCGGAGGGGACGCTGCGGGCGGTCAAGGGCATCCCGGCCGCGATCCTGCTGCGCGGGCTGAGCGCGGGCATCTACTTCACGCTCGAGTCCTACATCCCGCTGATGCTGATCAACCAGCGGCAGATCTCGGTGACCGTCGCCGGTGTCTCCTTCACCGGGGCGACGCTGCTGTGGGCGGGCGCGGCCTGGCTGCAGGGCCATCCCTGGGCCGAGGTGCCGAGGCACAGACTGGTGCTGCTCGGGTCGACGGTGATCGCCGGCTCCAGCCTGATCGCGATCTTCGGCGTGTTCGGCTTCGTGCCGCCGCTGACCGCGAGCGCCGCGCTGATCGTCGCCGGTTTCGGCATGGGCCTGGTGATGCCGAGCCTCACCGTGCTGGCCTTCGACCACTGCCCGCCGGAGGACCAGGGCCGGTATTCGGCCGCCATGCAGGTGTCGCAGGGCCTCGGCAGTGTCGTGATGATCGGCGCGGCGGGCGCGCTGTTCAACATCGGGACGGCCGTCGAGTACTCCGGCGCCGTCGTCTACGGAGTGGTCTTCGTGTTCGTCACCTTCGTCGCCGTCCCCGCGTGCCTCCTGGCAGTGCGCACCCGTATCGACACGCCGGTGACCTGACCGATCAGGAATCGAGAAGCGCCGGATTCCGGCCTCACCTAGCGTAACCGCCATGGACATCAGCATTCACGCGAGTTTCCTCCCGCAGGACGACCCCGAAGCCGCCCTCGGCTTCTACCGCGACACCCTGGGCTTCGAGCTCCGCAACGACGTCGGCTACGAAGGGATGAGGTGGCTCACCGTCGGCCCGCCCGGGCAGCCCGAGGTGTCGATCGTGCTGCACCCGCCCGCCATCGACCCCGGTATCACCGACGACGAACGCCGCGTCATCGTCGAGATGATGGCGAAGGGCACCTACGCGGGCATGCTGCTGTCCTCCGACGACCTCGACGGCACCTTCAAGCACCTCGCGGAGGCCGGCGCCGACATCATCCAAGAGCCGACCGACCAGCCCTACGGCATCCGCGACGGTGCCGTCCGCGACCCGGCGGGCAACCTGCTGCGTATCCAGCAGCGCGTCTGAGCACTACCGGGTGCGGGCACGGACGTGGATCCGCTCGCCCCGGCTCCCGAAGAGGCTGAGCACTTCGACCCGGCCGCGGCCGGTGGTGCCGAACCAATGCGGCGTCCGGCAGTCGAAGTCGGCGGCCTCGCCGGGACCCAGCACGACGTCCCGGTCACCGAGGACGAGCCGGAGCCTGCCCCGCAGCACGTAGAGCCACTCGTGCCCGGTGTGCGCCCGCGGCCGGGGTTCGTCGTCGGCGGCCGGGATCGTCATCTTGTACGCGCGGGGCCCGCCCTGATGCCGGCTGAGCGGGACGAGCACCCGGCCGTCCCCGGGGGATTCGAGCACCCGCGGCGAGGACACGACCTCGTCGACGCGCAAACCCAGCGCGGCGATCACCGGCAGCAGGAGTTCGAGGCTCGGTCTGCGCTGTCCGGACTCGAGACGGGACAGCGTGCTGGTGGAGATTCCGGTGGCGCGGCTGAGCTCCACCAGCGTCTTCCCCTTCTTTTCGCGGGCGCGGCGAAGCCGGGGCGCGACCAGCTCGATCGCGGCGGTGACGGTGGGATCCATGAGGCCAGGACAGCACCTCGTCCCGGTTTCGGCAAAGTTCTTTGCCGAAACGGCCAAACGCTGCGAATGCTGGCCCCATGACCACTCCGAACCGGCTCCCCGCCGGCGTCTACCTGCTCGCCTTCAGCCTCTTCGCGATGGGCAGCGCCGAGTTCCTGATGGCCGGGGTCCTGCCCGCGGTCGCCACCGACCTCGGCGTCTCCCTGCCCGCCGCGGGCACCCTCATCACCGCGTTCGCCCTCGGCGTCGTCCTGGGCGGCCCACCGTTCGCCGTCCTCAGTTTGAAATGGCCTCGCCGGACCGCGCTCATGGTCACGCAACTCGTGTTCGCCGCCGCCATCGCGACCGGCCTGATCGCCGACGACCACCTGATCCTGCTGATCACCCGATTCGTCGCGGGCCTCGCCTACGCAGGCTTCTTCGCCGTCGCCTCCGTAACCGCGATCGGCCTGGTGACCCCCGACCGCAACGCCCGCGCCTCGGGCGTCGTCGTCGCCGGGCTCAGCGTCGCGATGGTGGCCGGTGGCCCGGCGGGCACCCTGCTCAGCCACTTCACGGGTTGGACAGGCGGCTTCTGGGGTGTCGTCACGCTGACCCTCTCGGGTGTTTTCGGCTGCGCCGTCGGCCTGCCCACCACGTCGTCTCCGGCTCCGAGCCTTTCCGGCGAGTTGCGCGCGATGCGCTCGCGGCGGCTATGGGTCGTCTTCGCCATCACGATCCTGAGCACCGCCGCCTACATGGTGTCCTTCAACCACCTGGCGGCCTTGCTGGCAGACGTCACCTTTTTGCCTGCTGTCTGGATTCCCGCCGTGCTCGCCCTGTTCGGGATCGGCGCGTTCGCCGGTTTGTCCCTCGGCGGCCGCATCTCCGACCGTCTTCCGCACCACGCGCTACTCGGTGGGGTTCTCGGCATCTCGTTGTTCTCTCTGCTGCTGGCTCTTTTCGCTGCCTCTGTGTGGGTCGTCGTGCCTTTGGTGTTCCTGCTGGGGATCGCGGCCTTCGTCCTGAACCCGGCTCTCTACGGGCGGGTGTTCGCCATCGCCTCGTCCGCACCGACGCTCGCCGGTGCCACCACGGTGTCGGCTTTCCAGCTGGGGATCAGCCTCACGCCGCTGTTCGCCGCCGGGGTGCCGAATCTCGGCGCTCCGGTGACCGCGGTGTCGTGGATCGGCGCCGGCCTGGCTCTGCTCGCCGTCCCGCTCGTGCTCCTGGATCGCTCTGGTGCCCGCTTGCCCGAAAGGTGCATTGAAGTGGGTTTGATATCTGTCGGGTGACAACGGCGCTCTCGCCCACGGAAATCGTCGATCTATAGCTCGAATGTCGTCATTGGGGAGAATTGTTCGTAGCAGGTAAGGGAATCCGTCGTTGACAATCTTGTCACCTGGATGCAGGGTCCCTTGCCCGAGTCCAAGCCGGTGCCGAACAACACTCGGATATCGATGAGGTTCCAGCTCGCCGGTTGCCCCGGTGCGCGGCCTCTGCGAGTGTTGTCAGGCCGGGTTCAGTCGATTCCAGGCGACGGCGACGACTGAAGAATCCGGCATCCGCGAGGTTGGCATCGAACGGGCAGGTCGAGGTCTCATGCGTTCCATTCCGGAGAAAACGCTGGAGCACTGGGCGAGCATCTACTTGTCGAACCGGTTTCCGAACGGGGCGATGTGGTGGCCCACGTCCGGCGAGGACATCTTGGCCGCACTGCCGCATCTCGCCGCGCAGGGGCCAGGCAAGACATTGGCCCTCGAACTGAAGACTACCGAGGCGAAAGGAGCCGCCCATACGCTGTCGATTGATACCCGCCAGCTGGATCGCTATCTCAACCCGCCGGTCGGTCCACCTCTGCCTGTCTATTACGTGTTCCCGCTACCACATTGGGCAGGGCAGCTGACATCCTCGTCGGGAACAGTGCCCGCCGCGCCCTCTTCGACAACCGCGGCGCCGCCGGAATGGTGGCGACGGCGGGTCGGATCGCCGTGGTTCGGCCAGTGGCTGTACGTGATGTCAGCGCAGTCACTCAGCGAGGCGCTGTCGCCCGGTTGGACGGCCTCGCCGAGGGCGAAACTCTTCAAGCTGAACTCCTCGCACGCTGTCGGCACGAAGCCGGACTGGAAAAACCTGTTCGCGCAGTTGCCACGTGCGGCACCTATGGATTGGACATCGTTCTGGATGGAAGTGACCCGATGCGGGCCACATCTCGGCGTCCGATGGCGCACCATCGCCGATGAGGACGGCCGGTCAGACCGCCTGATCGTCCTTAAAGATGACCATGAAGAAGACTGGAAGCTCGGCCCATTGCTCGATTGGTCAGGAGAGGAGCTTGAATCGATCGACGTGGAAGAGAGAGAAAACGAAGGTGTAGTGCTGCACATCCCGGAATCGGCACTCGAATGACAGGGACGCAGTGGAGCTGGCTGCTGCGATGTCCCTCAACGAAACTGCCGGTCGCCTACTCGATGGCTAGCGGCTCGCAGACCCATGGACTCTCGTGGCCAAGGAGCATGACGTGATCCTTGGCATAGATCGGGTACCTGGGAACGAACGGCGACACTGTCCGAGATCGCGAATCCATGAGTGCCGAGGCCACCCCCATGGCCGCGGGGAAGCGACATGGCTCTCGCCGAAGACCATGACGCGTTATCGACAGGCGGAAGCCAGATAGATGATCTCGCTCTCGACCACGGTGTGCGCCGCCAGCGGTACGTCGGCCAGTTCGGGCACTCGGACGGGTAGCAAAAACCCTTCCCGATTCCCTGGGAAGGGCCTTTGAGCTGCTGTGGAGCTGAGGGGAATCGAACCCCTGACCTTCTCGATGCGAACGAGACGCGCTACCAACTGCGCTACAGCCCCTTGTTCCTCGTTTGAAGCTCCATGAGCCTATCAGTGGCTCATGGAACCTCGAAACGGGGGGTCACTCTCCGGAGGCCCGGCGAAAAGGCCTGGTCCCGGGCTCGTCGAGCTCGTGGAAGGCGGGGTCCTCGTCGTCGAGGTCGACGACGACGGCTTGCCGCCGGATGCGGGACATCGGGGACGGTTTGCGCTCCACGATGTCGGGGCGTTCGGCGGCGGCGGCGACCTCGACGTCTTCGTGAGACTCTTCGGAGTCGTCGATCGCGGGGCGGCGCGGGGCACGGGTGCTGTTGTAGCGGGCGAGGCGGCGTTGCCGGATCTCGTTCTCGATGCGGACCTGACGGCGCAGGTACGCGAGGTAGCCGACGAGGACGGCGTCGGTGATGCCGTGGGCCCACCAGACCATCGGCGTCAGGAATCCGGCGACGACCGCGGTGGCGACGGCGAACACCAGCAGCGCGATGACGACCCGTTGCCGGAACGCGTACTTGGCGCGTGCGGCGATGTCGGCCGCTTCGGGGTCGAAGCCGCCTCGTCCGGGCCGGTAGCCGGCGGCTTGGCGTTCTCTTTCGGTGCGGGGCTCGCGCGAGGGTTGGGGAAGCGGTTCGGCCTCCTCTTCCTCCTCGTCGAGGTCGGCGTCGAGTTCCGCCTCGAGTTCGGCCAGGTCGTCCTCTACCGATGGTTCCGTGCTCTCCGCCATGGCGAACTCCTCCGGTCCCTCTTGGCGTGTGCTCCCGCTCCGCACTACTCGCGCCGCCAGG
Source organism: Amycolatopsis sp. cmx-4-19 (assembly GCA_049998115.1). Lineage (GTDB taxonomy): Bacteria > Actinomycetota > Actinomycetes > Mycobacteriales > Pseudonocardiaceae > Amycolatopsis. Next base: position 292,832 of record JAEBEO010000003.1, read on the forward strand.
GCCGAGTCCGCCGTCCGCGCGACCTGCTGGCGCTTGCGGGCGACCATGGGCACGAGAACGACGAGCCATGCCGCTGCGAGCGCGACGATGATCACCGAACTGGGCATCTCCCGTCACCTCCCCCGATCCACTGCTGTAGTCACGCTAGCCACAACAGTCACACACGCCGCGCAGACTCGCCGGTTTCGATCACGGAAAATGCCTCACCAAATTAGGTGAATCTCACAGCTTGTGGTAACGCGGTCACTGGTACGGCCCGGTAACCGGGGTCAGACCCGTTCCGCGAGCCCCTTCGCGACCAGCCGGGAGACCAGTCCGTCACCGGTCTCCTCCTTGGTGACGGCGTAGCAGAAATGGTCCCGCCAACCGCCCGCGACGTCGAGGTAGCGTTCGAAAAGGCCCTCTTTCCGGAACCCCGCTTTGGTGAGAACCCGCAGGCTGGCGCTGTTTTCGGGGCGGACGGTCGCTTCGAGCCGGTGCAGGCCGGCGAAGGCGAAGACGTGGTCGGTGACCAGGGCGACGGCGCCGGTCGCGACGCCGCCGCGGACGATGTCCGATGACACCCAGTAGCCGATCCAGGCCGACCGGAGTGACGCCCGGATGACATTACCCACAGTGATCTGCCCGGCGAAGCGTCCATCCACCGTGATGGTGAACGGAAGACACTGCCCGCGCCGGCCGAGGCCGCGTAACGCGAGCCATTGCGACGGCCACGACCAGAACGCGTTGCGGTCGGGCCACGGTCCGATGCCGGTCGGTTCCCACATTTCGAGGTGTTCGCGGTCGCGCAGCCGGACGCGGCTCCACTCGCCACCGTCGCGCAGCCGGACCGGCCGGACGGCGAGTGTCCCGGCAGGCACCCGGATCGGCCCGAGTTTCGCGGGCCAGCCCGGATGCCTGCTTTCGATGGGGTACGCGACGCCGGAAATCGGTGCGCCCATTACGCCCGCTGGGCCAGGAAGGTCACCTTGACCTGCTCGCCCGCGGCGACCTCGGTGAGGTCTTCGTCGATGTTGATCAGGCAGTTCGCCTCGGCCAGAGACGCGAGCAAGTGCGCGCCCGAGGTGCCGAGGGGCTGCACCAGGTACTCGCCGTTGCCCTCGTCGCGCAGCAGCTGCCCGCGCAGGAAACCCTTGCGGCCCTTGGTCGAGGTGATCGGGGAGAGCAGCCGCGCGCCGACGATGCGGCGATGCGGGTTGCGGGTGCCGCGCGCGGCCCGGATCAGGGGCCGCACCAGCACCTCGAAGACGACGAGCGCGCTCATCGGGTTGCCGGGGATCAGGAAGGTCGGCACGGAATCGGGGCCGAGCCTGCCGAAACCCTGCACCGAACCGGGATGCATGGCGACCCGCGTCATGTCGATGTGGCCGAGATCGGACAGCGCCGCGTGCACCTCGTCGCCCGCGCTCCCGCCGGCCCCGCCCGCGACGACGACGATCTCCGACATCAGCAGCCTGCCTTCGACGATCTCGCGCAGCCGTTTCGGGTCGCCGGGCACGATGCCCACGCGGCTCACCTCGGCGCCCGCGTCCCGCGCGGCCGCGGACAGCGCGTAGGAGTTGACGTCGTAGACCTGCCCGACCGACGGGGTGCGGTCGATGTCGACCAGTTCGTCGCCGACGGACACGATCGAAACCCGCGGTCGCGGGTAGACCAGTACCTTCGCCCGGCCGACCGCGGCGAGCAGGCCGACCTGCGCCGAGCCGATGGTGTCGCCCTTGCGCACGGCGACGTCGCCGATCTGGACGTCCTCGCCGGTCCGGCGCACGTAACCGGCGGACGGCACCGATTTGTGCACGGTGACCTTGGCTTGGTGGCCGTCGGTGTAGGCGGTCGGGACGACGGCGTCGGCCAGTGTGGGCAGCGGCGCGCCGGTATCGACGCGCACGGCCTGGCCCGGCTGCAGCCGTCGAGGCTGCCGCGAACCGGCGGCGATCTCGCCGACGACGGGTAGCTGCACCGGCTCTTGTCCGGCGGAGCGGACGTCGACGCTTCGGACCGCGTAGCCGTCGACGGCGGCCTGGTCGAAACCGGGCAGCGCGTGTTCGGCGACGACCTCTTCGGCGCACAGGAGGCCTTGGGCCTCGGAGATGGCGACCCGGACCGGGCGCGGGCGTACCGCGGCGTCCAGGGTCAGCGCGATCTGATCCTCGACGGAACGGAACTGTCCCGCGTCTTCGGTCTCGGCCGCTTCGGCGATGGGCTCCGTCATGACTGGGGGATCTCGATCCGTTCGTTCGACCAGGCACGCGAGGAAGGCCCGTCGGTGAACTGAAGTTCACCACCGTTACCAGGGGTGATGCGGTCCGAAGCCGCGGAAATCGCCCGATCGGGCAAGCTCCTCGTGGTCCGTGCCGCCGGGGTGGTCGCTGCGCCTGTCATAGGCGTGAAGCCTAACCTGACCACGTGGTCAAGCCCGGCAATGAACACCTGAGCAAAGCGGAGTGGCGTTCCCGGATAACCGCCGAACGACGTTCGCTGGTTCCGGATGAGCGGGCGCGGGAGGCGGGGTCGCTGGCCGCCAAGGCAGCCCTGCTGCCGGGTGAGGTCATCTGCGCGTACGTCCCGTTCGGGACCGAACCGGGCTCGCCGGAGCTTCTTGATCAACTTCTGGACCAGGGCAAACGCGTATTGCTGCCGATCGTCCCGGACGAGCCGGGACCGTTGGGCTGGGCCGCCTACGAAGGCCCGTCGACACTCGGCCCGGGACGTCTGCGCGGACTGCTCGAACCGACGGGCCGCCGGTTCGGCGCCGACGCGCTGGGGACGGCGGACCTGATCCTGGTCCCCGCGCTCGCCGTCGACGACGACGGGGTCCGGCTCGGCCGCGGCGCCGGGTACTACGACCGGTCGCTCGGGTTCGCCTCGCCGGGCACCGCGCTGATCGCCGTGGTCCGGGATGCCGAACTCGTGCGCGCGTTGCCCGCGGAACCGCACGACGTCCGGATGACCGGCGTGCTGACCCCGGACCAGGGGACGGCGCCGCGGCCGGTGGGTTAGGCCTTGTCCTGCAAGTCATGTTCGCGGTCTTCGCGCCCAGGCGGCCCTGACGGCACGGCCTAGTCCGGCAGCACCCCGGCCTTGGACACCTTCGTCAAGGTCGCCGCGAAGCCTTCGGCGAGCAGCGCACGCACGGCGTCCGCGGCGTCGGGCCCGCGAAAGACGCCGAAGACGCAGCCGCCCTTCCCGGTCCCGGTGATCTTCGCGCCCAGCGCGCCCTGCCTCGCCAGCGCTTCCAAGCATTCGTCGGTCACGTCGTCACTGACACCCATGTCGTCCCGAAGGGTGCTCTGCGCCGCGTCGAGTGCTTCGCCGATCGCGGCCGGATCCGGCGCGTCGTCCGCGAGCAGCGCGCTCAGCGTCTCGACGACTTCGGTGGTCCGGCGGACGTACGCGGCGATCGCCGGGTCCCCGGCTTGGCTTCGCGCCCGTTTCCACCGGATGACCTCGCTGGTGTCCCGCGTGCGCCGGGTGTCCACGACGACGATCGCCAGGTCGTCGGGCCATTCCAGCTGCCCGACGGACTCGATTCGCCCTTCGCGGCAGAAGACCCGCACGACACCGCCCGCGGTACAGGGCACGTAATCCATCGGGCCGACGTCCCGGCCCGCGAGCCCGCGTTCCACGACCAGGCCCGCGTCGATCGGCTCGCCGGGGACGGCCCAGTCCGCGGAGATCGCCAAGGTGGCCACGCACAGCGCCGCGCTGCTGGCCAGCCCCGCGCCGGGCGGGATCGCCGACACGATCTCCAGGCGGCTCGGCCACCGGTCGTCGTCCCGGCCGTGGTGGAAGGTCACGGCGAGCCGGGCGAGGTCGGCCCAGGGCCCGTCGGCCGGTGTCCAGACGTCGGCGGAGGCGGCCCGGGCGGTGAGCGTGCCCGAAGCGCGGACCTCGAAACCGGAAGGACGCGGGGACAGCGTGAGCACGCAGCGGATCCGGAGATCGATCGCGGCCTGGAGCGTCGAGCCGCCGAGCCAGTCCAGGTCTTCGCCCGCCAGGCAGATCCGGGCGGGCGCGGATCTCGGCGGTTCAGTCGAGCTGTTTGTCATTTCGGAAGATCTCCCGCTTGTCGACGCCGTCCAGCACCAGCTTGAAAACGATGAACCGGACCACCTCGCCGGATTTGTTCTCCCACGTATGCGGCGCGGTACCCAGCCGCGCGACGTCACCGACGCCCAGTTCCTCCACGCACTCCCGGCCGTCCTCCCGCCAGCGCAACAACATCCGGCCGGCGACCACGTACACGGTTTCCTCGATCGTGTCGTGGTGATGCCATTGCTGGACGACACCGTCGGGCAGTTCGTTCCAGTGGATCTCGTATTCGGGGAACAGGTGGTAGCGGACCGCGGTGCCGTCGGGTTTGACGGTCTCCTTGCCGTCGGCCGCTCGGGAGATCAGCGGGGTCGTCGTACGCACAGTCGGAACTCCGTCACAGGAAGGGGTCGTAGTCGGGGACCGGTTCGAAGGGCTGGTCACGCATCCCGAACAGGGCCAGGTTGGAGCCGTGACGGATGCAGTGGAAGCGGCAGTGTTCGTCGGGCCGGACGCTTTCGCGTACCTGCCGGCGGCGTTCACCGTTCCACATCCCGGCGAACGACTCGGTCCCGGGATCCCCGTACCGCGCCGCCGGATTTCCCCGGTGGTAAGGACAGAAGTAGGCGCCGGAGGTGGTGATCAGGGTGCGGAGATCGGCGACCGGGCAGGCGGTGTAGTCCTTCACCTCGACGGCGGTGCCGCCGTCGCCGCCGACCACGCCGAGCGTGGCGGGGCTCAGCACCTTGAACCCCTCGTCGTCGAGTTCGCGGATCCGGTCGAGCTGTCCGGACAGGACCTCCAGCAGGGCCGGATCACGGCCGAGAATGAAATGTTCCATATCGTATTCGGGTTTGACTTCGAAGTAGTCGCAGCCGATCCGTTTCGCGAGTTCGGCCGCCGCGGCGATCTCGCTCACATTGCTTTCGCCCGACGACTGCCGTCCCATGACGAGAAAAGAATAACCGAGCTTCCCCTTTTTCCGGGAGGCGAGCAGTTCCATGTTCCGCACGACTTCGGCGAATCGGTTCCGGCCGCCGCGGCCCGGCCGGAATCGGCCATAGGTCTCCGCCGTCGCCGCGTCGACCGAAACCCTCGTCCAGTCCACTCGCTCCGCGAGGACGTCGATATGCCGCTCGATCATGGTGCCGTTCGTGGTGATGCCGACGCTTATCCCGCCCTCGCGCAGGAGGGTGATCACCTTCCCGATCGCCGAATGCAGCAAAGGCTCACCGCCGCCGATGAGGATCACCGCCTCGACCCCGGCCTCGACGAGTTCGCCCGCCAGGCCGGTCAGCCGTTCGCCGGAGAACCGGCCGCTGTTCAGCAGCTGCCCGCTGATGCATTCGGGGCAGGCGAGGTCGCAGAACGAGGTGGGGTCCAGCTCCACCACCAGCGGCGCGGGCGGCTGCTCGCCGGCGGCCGCCAGGGAGACTTGCCGGTGAGCGAATTCCTGGTAAAGCTTCGCGGTGAGGTCGAGTGGTCCGCGGGGAAGGTCTGCCGACATGCGCGCCGCCTTCGGTCATCGCGGCCGGTGTACCGCGGTGGGCCGGGTCTGTGCCGCACCCGTGTCGGATACACTAACGTGCCGGAGCAGTGTTCAGAAAGGTCACAATGAGCTTGCCTGATCGTTTCACGAATACGCTGTCGAAAATGCGTTCCGCGGGAGCGCATGCCATGGAGTTGGCGGCACTGCGACGGCGTCTCGAGCAACTGTCCGAGGACGGTGCCGGTGAATTGCCGGGTTCGGAACTCGAACCGCTCGAAGAGATCAGCCGGCTGGTGGACCTGCCTGAGCCGGATGCCGAGGTTTCCCGTTATGTGCTGGACCGGACAGCGGTACTCAAGCTGAACGGCGGCCTCGGCACCAGCATGGGCCTCACCGGCCCGAAATCGCTGCTCGAAATCAAACCGGGCAAAACGTTCCTCGACGTCATCGCGATGCAGGTGCTCTCGGTCCGTGAGACCCACAAGGCCCGGCTGCCGCTCATCCTGATGAACTCGGCCGGCACGCGTGAGCCCTCGCTCGACCTGCTGAAGAGCTATCCCGGCCTGGCGGACGACGTCATCCCGGCCGACTTCCTGCAGGGGCGCGAACCGAAGATCGCCGCGGACGACTTCCAGCCGGTGGACTGGCAGGCGAACCCGGAACTCGAATGGTGCCCGCCGGGCCACGGCGACATCTACATCGCGCTCGCCGTCAGCGGGATGCGCGACCTGCTGCTGGCCGAGGGCATCCGCTGGTGCTTCGTGTCCAACGCCGACAACCTGGGCGCCGTGCCCGACGCCCGGATCGCGGCCTGGCTCGCCGACCGGGACATCCCGTTCGCGATGGAGACCGTCCTCGGCACGCCCGCCGACCGCAAGGGCGGGCATCTGGCCCGGCGCGACGGCCGGATCGTCCTGCGTGAGTCCGCCCAGGTCCCCGAGGGCGACGACTCGTTCGGCGACGTGGCCAAATGGCGCTACTTCAACACGAACAACATCTGGTTCGACCTCCAGCGCCTGAAGGAGCTGCAGGACGCCGACCCGGCCGCGCCGGTGCTCCCGCTGATCGTGAACCGCAAGACCGTCGACCCGACCGATCCCGGCAGCACGCCGGTGATCCAGCTCGAAACGGCGATGGGCGCGGCGGTCGCCTCGGTCGAGGGCGCCCAGGCCATCGAGATCCCGCGGACCCGGTTCGCGCCGGTCAAGACCACCGACGACCTGCTCGTCGTCCGGTCGGACGCGTACGTGCTGGACCCGAGCGGGGAGATGATCCCGGAGTTCACCACGACCCCGCCGGTGGTGTCGCTGAGCAAGGACTGTTTCAAGCTGCTGCAGGACTTCGACGCCCGTATCCCGCACGCCCCGTCGTTGAAGGAGTGCACGAGCCTCGACGTCGAAGGCGACGTCACGTTCGGGAAGGACGTGGTGGTGCGGGGCGAGGTCAAGATCGTCGGCCCCAAGACCGTCCCGGACGGCGAGGTCCTCTGACTCAGGGGAGCCCGCCGGGTTCCCTGGCGTGCGATTGGACGGCGGCGAGGATCGTCTCCGTCTCGGTCTTCGTCCAGGTCGAGATGTGGACCTCCCACGCGTCGTCCGCACGCAGTTCCTGCCGCAGGGCGCGCCACATCCATTCGAAGCAGATGGCGGGGTCCAGGCCGCCGAGCCCGGCGCCGAACAGCGGGAGCAGGACCGAGCGCAGTTCCAGACCGTCTTCGTCGCGCTCGTGCCGGGCGAGTTCGAAGACGTTGTGCACGGCCTGCGCGACCGAGAGCGGGTTCACCTCGAAGCGGTCGGTGCCGAGGACGGGGATCCCGATCGCGGCGTGGTAGATCCGCTGGACGCCGCGCTTGATCAGGGCCCCCGACGAGGTGGCGGCCACCGTTCCCGGTTCGACGGGCAGGCCGAACCGGCCGTTTTCGCGCATCCAGTCGTCGAGTTCGGCCGCGGCGGTGTCTTCGAGGATCTCCCCGGCGGGCCCCCGTTTCGCGGCCGCGCGGCGCAGCCTGCCCGAAACCGACGGCTTGAAGGTCATCGCCATCTGCATGTAGATGTTCTCGGACGTGCAGACGATGTCCACATCGGAGATCTGGTCCACCGGCCCGGACCGGACGGCGATGGGGATCGGTGTGCCCGAACCGCCTCCGACGTCGACCATCACCGGACCGTGCAGTGTCATTTCGGAGTGGTAGTCGTCGCTTTCCGACGAGGCCATGCCGGTCTTCCGTTTCGGGGGAGACGGCATCGGCTCCGTGAGCGCGGTGACCAGGGCCTCGCGCAGTACCAGGAACGACTGGTGGGAAACGCTGTCCGGCTGGATGATCGTGGAGTGATCTCCTTGCAGCACACCGACTTCCGGGAACACGCTCTTGGCGGACGAGGCCCAGACGATGTTGTCGGTGTCGCCCGCGTAGCAGACGACCGGGATCGGGCAGCGGTGGTCGTCGAGGTGCGGCGCGTAGACGACGTCGGCGAGCACGCGGCGCTGGGTCTCGACCACCGATTCCGCGAGCGGGCGCAGTTCCCGTTCCTGCGCGTGCCGGCCGAGCAGCGAACGCCGCAGGGTCAGCATGAACTCGGATCCGTTGTTGGGACAGGCGAACAGCACGATCCGCCGGATACGGGCGAGCCTGCCGCCCTTGCCCTCGGCGAGCTGGCGCATCAGGAAACGGAGCACGATCAGCCCGCCCTGGCTGTGCGCGACCAGGACGACGCGCTCGTACTTCCCGTGCTTGGCTTCGAGAACACCGGCGAGGCGATCCGCCAGCACGCTGAAGTCCGGGATCCGGCGAGCCGGGTTCACCCGCAGTTTCGGTGAGGAATAACCGAAAGTGTCGAAGTCGTAGTCAGCGGCCAACTCGGTGTCCGCGGCGAGCAGCCCCTTCATCGAGCCCCAAGTGGCTTCGCTGGAAAAAAGCCCGTGAACGAACAGCGCGAGGGACTTCGCCACGATCAACTCCTCAGGACGTGGGGTCACACGATACCCGGGAGCGGACGATTCAGGTCGTTCGCTGCGCGATGAACACGTACTCGCGTCCTGGGCGGTCGGGGGCGTCACGGACGTCCAGGACGCGGAAGCCGTGCCGCGTCAGCAACGCCTCCAGGTCGTCCCGTTCGCGGAACCACAGGGTCGAGTCCGAAATGACGACCTCGCCGTCGGGGAACCGGTAGCTGTAGCGGAACGAGACGAACGGGAGGTTCACCTCGGTGACCTCGCGCCACTGCTCGACCTCGCCGACGCCGGGGACGTCGATGGTGTCGTGCCCGGTGTCGGCGGCCCAGCCCTCCCACGCGCGATAACCGGGACGCCGGATCTCGAAGACCAGGTGCCCGCCCGGCGCCAGCGCGGTGTGGATGCCTTCGAGAGTCCGGTCCCATTCGTCGTCGGTCAGGAAGACCTGGGCCACGTTGGCGGTCATCACGGCGACATCGGCGCCGAGGGCGCCCACCGTCTTCGCGTCACCGTGGATCCAGGTGATCTTCCCTTCCGGGTCCTTGGCCTTCGCGACCCCCAGCGACGCTTCGGCCGGGTCGACCCCCACGACCTCGATATCCCGGTCGGCCAGCAGGACGCCCAGGCAGCCCGTCCCGCAGCCGACGTCGAGCACTCTCTTCGCTCCCAGCTCGCCGATGATGGCGAGGTAGTGGTCCAGGTCGTCGCGAGGGCTGTCGAAGGCGTCGTAGATCGGGGCGAGCCGGGCGTGGGCGAAGAGCGCGTCAGGCATTCGGCGACGATAGTTCCGGTACGCGTCCGGGTGCCACGGGTTTACCGGCGGGCCGCCAGACCCGCTCGCCGAGCAGTGCCAGATACGCCGGCAGCAGCACACCGCGGACGAGCGTGGCGTCGATCAGCACCGCGACCGCCATCCCGACCCCCATCATCTTGTACTCGATCGCGCTCAGCGTGATGAAGACGCTGAACACGCCGACCATGATCACCGCCGCGCTGCTCACCACCCCCGCGCTGGTGCCGGTGCCGCGGACGATCGCGGCGACGGCGCCGTCGGCCCGGCGTTCGCGGATCCGGCTGAGGATGAAGATGTGGTAGTCCATGCTCAGCCCGAGCAACAGGACGAACATGAACATCGGCAGCCAGCCGACGACCCCGCCGTACGGGGTGAATCCCAGCAGTGACGCGAAATGCCCGTCCTGGAAGATCCAGGTGAGCACACCGTAGGCCGCGCCGATCGACAGCAGGTTGAGCAGAATCGACACGAGTGCCACCGCCACGGACCGGAAAGCCAGCAGCAGCAACACGAACGCGGCCAGCAGGACGAAACCGAAGACCAGCGGCATCCGCTCGACGACCCGGTCGGCGAAGTCGCGCGCGTTCGCCGTGCGGCCGGACACGGCGTACTCGACGCCGTCGACCCGGCCGACGGTCGACGGCAGTACCTCGGTGCGCAGTTTCGCCAGCGCGGCGTCGGCCCGCGGGTCGCGGCCCGCGCCGGACAACGGGACCCGGACGACCACCGCGTCGTCGACGTTCGCGATGGTGAGGGGCTTGTTCAGCGCCCCACCGGTTTCGCCGATCCGCCGGTCGAGGCCGGCGATCGCCGACCGCAGTGCCGGACTGTCGACCGGGCCGCCGTTTTCCGCCGTCAGCACCACTGTCGCGGGGTAGACCACGCCGGGGAACGCCTCCTGGGTGCGCACGGCGGCGTCGATCGTCGGCGTCGAGCGCGGCAGGCTCTCCGCCGGTGTCGGATCCTGCAGGCGCATCCCGAGCGCGGGCAGTGTGAGCAGGATCAGCAGCGCCGTCGCGAGCCCGCCCCACAGTGCGGGCCGCCGGGTGACCGCGCGGGCGGTCGCGGTCCAGAACCGGGAGTTCCCCGCGGTCGTGCGCCGCTTGCCCAGCCAGGGGATCCGGCCGCGGTCGACCTTGTCACCCAGCAGCGAGAGCAGCGCGGGCAGCACCGTGACGGCACCGAGCACGGCGAGTCCCACGACGAACGCGGTGCTGATCGCCAGCCCGTGGAAGTTGTCGAGACCGGTGAACACCAGCCCGCTCACGCACAGGACGACCGTGACCCCGGAGACGACCACGACATGCCCGGACGTCCTCGCCGAGATCCGGATCGCGGCGTCGGCGCCGTGCCCTCGCGCGCGTTCTTCCCGTTGCCGCCGCAGGAAGAACAGCGAGTAGTCGACGCCGACCGCCATCCCGATGAGCAGGGTGATCACCGTCGTCGCGCTGTTGACCGGGGTCAGGTCGTCCACGACGGACAGGAACCCGAAGGTCGCCGCGACACTCGTCCCCGCCAGCAGCAACGGGACCGACGCGGCGATCATCGAGCCGAACACGATCAGCAGGATCACCAGGGTCATCGGCAGGGAAAGGAACTCCGACCGCTTGACGTCCTCCCGGATGCCCTTGTCCACCACCGAGGAGAGGCTCAGGTCGCCGGACAGCCCCAGCCGGACCGACGGATGCCGGGCGGCCACCTGCTCCACCAGCGCCGTCGCGATCTCGAAGTTCGGGCGGATGTCCTCCTCCCCACCGGCGATCGAAAACCCGACGAGACCGGACATGCCGTCTCGCGAGATCCGCTCGGCGCCGTCGGCCGCCAGCGGGGAGCGGACGTCCGCGGCCGCGCCGGACCGGATGAGGGTGGCGACCAGGTCGCCGGTCGCCACGCGCAGCGCGTCGTTCGCGGTGAACGGCGGCGAGCCGGGTTCCTTCGCCTGGACGAGCACGTTCTCGCGTAACGGATCGAAGGTGCTCTGCGCGTTCAACGCGGTCTGCGCGCGGCCGGATTCGCCGGGATCGGTACTGTGCCGGCTTTCGCCGTCCAGCAGCATCCCGGAAAGCAGGGCGAGGACCACCAGGGCGGCCCAGCCGACGAGGGTGAGCGCTCGGTGCCGCACGGACCAGGCGGCGATCCGCTCGGTCACCGGTGCGCGCGAGTTGTTTTCGGGCAGCATGAACTACAGTCCTTTGCGTGAAGGAGTGAGATGCCTCGGGCGAGGTTTTTGCTTCTTCTTTCCTGGGCCGTCGAGTTGCCGCTCGGCGGCCCAGGGTCTTTCACCGGCCGCTCAGTCGACCTCCTCGAGGATCCGCTCGACCGAGCCGACGCTCTTCTGGAGATCGGCGAGGCGGCCGTCGAGTTCGGTGAGTTTGCGTTCGGTCTCCTCCTGCGCCTGGACGGCCTTTTCGGCGAGCCTGCGGTATTCCTGCTCGCGCGCGAGCGCGCCCCTGGCCCGGATGGTCGCGCCGAACTGCCAGACGACCACCGTGATCACCACGGTGAGGAACACGAAGATGCCGACCAGCCCGGCGACTTCCTGCCATTGATGCCACTTCACGGTCGTTCCCCCTGTTCGACGTCCGGTGTGCCCGGTGTTGAGGTGCTCAGCGTCGGTACCGCGGTGGCGATGGCGTCCGGGCTCACCTCGACCAGGAACGGTTTCACCTCGTAGAACTTCATCGCCTTCCCGTCCTCCGACAGTTCGAGAGTGGCCGACACGAGCCCGGCCGCTTCCAGTTTCCGCAGGTGGAGCTGCAGAAGAGCCCGGCTGATGCCGAGTTCTCGCGCCAGCTGACTGACATACGCGCGCTCCGCACGGAGCGCCGCGACGATCCGCAGCCGGTGCGGATTCGCCAGTGTCCCCAGCAGCCGCAGCAGCTCGTCGCCGGAAGGTCCGGTGGCGGTCATAGCGACAACCTGCACATGCCAAAGAAATCTAGCAGGTGCTCGGCCCGGCTACCAGGTGTTCCAGCCAGATGTTCGGTTCCACGTAGACACCGAGGTCCAGTGCCGAGGAGGCGAGCACCGGCGCGATCCCGCCCGGCACGGTCGTCAGGCCGTCCCGGAGTGCGACACCGGTCCACGTCCGCCACTGGGCGAAGGTGCCCGTGACCGTCATCGCGAACGGCGCCACCTTCACGAACCGCGCGCCGATCCGCTCGTGCGTGCGCAGCCACGGATCCTCGGGCAGCCCGTCCGGGCGGCGGCGGGCGACGTAGTCCTCGAAGGACAGTTCCGGTTCGTTCTCCTTCCCGGCCGGGCGGACCGGCACGACGAGGGTGCGCATACCCGTCTCCGAGGCGCGCTTCTTCAGCGCTCCCAAGGCTTTTGTGGCCAGGCCGCCACCGCGGCGACCTGGCGCGACCATCACTTCGAGTGCGATCAGCGTGTTCGTCTCACGGTCGTCCAGTACGTCTTCGGCGGCCCAGATCAGGGCTTCGTCCCAGCCGTGGTCGGGCAGTTCCGGGCGCTCGGCCGTCGGGAACGCGACCGGGACGGCAGCCGCCCTGGCCACCGGGACGCCGTCTTCCAGCAGTACGAGGAAGTACTCCGGCCAGCGTGCGGCGAGATGGGACGACTTCGCCAGCAGACCCGTGCGGTCTTGCTGGAGGAATTCACCGCCTGCTCCACCGAGGCCGAGCGCGGGCACGCGCAGATCAGGCCGGGTGGACAGGTCTTCGATCACGATCATGTCCTCAGTAGACCCGAGGACATCTGCTCTCACGAGGGGGTTTCACGGGTGGTGCTCTTTCACGTCGGAGGACCGGTCAGCGCACCGGCAGCGCGCGGCGCCGTCCGGTGAGGCCGGTGGTGTTGAGGTTGGCGCGCTCCCCGGCGGAATGCCCGTCGAGGTAGCCGCTGCCGGACAGGCGCCTCGGCGGTGCCGAGCGCAGGTCGCCGTACTGTTCGTCATAGGCGTGCTGGACCATCGCGGTCCGGTCCTGGACCACCAGTTCCGCCGGGCGCTGGCCCGCGGCGGCGGTATGCGTGCGGGCCGCGGTGTCCTCGCTGCGGCGGAGCCGTTCGAAGACCGCGCCGGAGAACCCGTGCAGCCAGGTGCGCCGGTACGCGGCCAGTGATTCGCCCGCGAACACCCGGTTCTCCGGCCGGACCCTGGTCAGCTGCGTGGTCGCCTGCAGCAGCAGGCTCGTGTACAGCAACTCGACGCGCTCCAGGTCGGAGCGGAAGCCGAACACGGTCACCGCGGTGACCGACTGGCCGAGCCGGTGCAGCAGCGCCCGGCAGCGCAGGGGATGCGCGATGTTCGTGAGCAGGCCCGCCTTGTCCCGGCTGTACGGGTTGTCGAGCGGGATCGTGACCTGGGTGATCTCGTCGATGGTCGCGCCGGACGCGGCCAGCAGCGCCTGATCGATGCCGTACCGGGCGATCAGCTCGGCGGCCTTGGTGTTGTACGACTCGGCTTCGGCCTCGGTGACCGCCGGGTCCTCCGCCTTGGCGAGGAGTTTCCGGACGCGCGCGAGCAGCGTGTCGTGGTCGGGCATGGCCCCCCTTCCTGATTGGGTTGGTGCGGATCAATCTAGGAGAGGGGTCCGACAATATTCGATCAGATGTTCGGACCCCGGCAAGGGGGTGGCATGTCTGGCGACGTGTCGGTGGTCGGTTCCGGTCCGAACGGGCTCGCGGCGGCGGTCCTGCTGGCCAGGGCGGGGCTGGCGGTCGAGGTCCACGAGGCGGAAGCGGCGATCGGCGGCGGAACGCGGACCGCGGCGCTGTTCGACGGCGACGTCCGTCACGACGTCTGCGCCACCGGGCATCCGCTGGCCGCGGCGTCCCCGTTCTTCCGCTGGTTCGGCCTCGCCGGGCACGGTGTCGAACTCCTGCGGCCGGAGATCGCGTACGCGCATCCGCTCGACGGCGGCCGTGCCGGACTCGCGTACGAAGACCTCGACCGGACCTGTGACGCACTCGGCGCGGACGGCCCCCGATGGCGACGCCTGATGGGCCCGCTGGCGGAACGCAGCCGCGAAGTGGCCGATCTCCTGCTCGGCGACCTCCGCCGTCCACCGCGTGATCCGCGGGCCGCCGCGCTCCTGCCCGCCCGGATGCTGACCCTCGCCTCCGGACTGGATCGCCGCCTGTTCACCGGCCCGGAAGCGCCCGCGATGCTCGCCGGCGTCGCCGCGCACGTGCTGGGCCGCCAGCCCTCGCTCGCCGCCGCCGGCGCGACCCTGCTGCTCGGCCACCTGGCGCACTCGACCGGCTGGCCGATCGCCCGCGGCGGCAGCCAGGTCATCACCGAAGCGCTCGCCGCCGACGTCCGCGCGCACGGCGGGCGGATCCACACCGGCAGCCGCGTCACGGACCTTCGGCAGCTGGCGAAGTCGCGTGCGGTGATCCTCGACATCGCCCCGCGCGGGTTCCTCGACATCGCGGGCGACCTGATGCCGCCGCGTTATCGGAAGGCACTGGAGTCCTACCGATACGGACCGGGTGTGGCGAAGGTCGATTTCCTGGTGTCCGAACCGGTTCCCTGGGCGATGCCCGAGGTCGGCAAGGCGGGCACCGTCCATCTCGGCGGCACTCGCGACGAGGTCTTCGCCGCCGTAAACGCCGTCGCGCGGGGAGAGGCCCCGGACGATCGCTACCTGCTCGTCTCCGATCCGATGACACTCGACCCGTCGCGCGGGTTGCCGGGGAAGCGGCCGGTGTGGGCGTATTGCCATGTGCCCCACGGCGATCCGCGTGACGTCACCGAGATCGTCCGGCGCCGGATCGAACGGTTCGCGCCGGGCTTCTCCGACACGATCCTGGCGAGCCGGTGCCTCACGGCGCCGGAACTGGAGGCGTACAACGCGAACTACCCCGGCGGTGACGTCGCCACCGGCGCGGTGGACCTGCGGCAGGTGCTGGGACGGCCGGTGCCGCGCTGGAATACGCACCGGACCCCGCTTGGCGGCGTCTACCTCTGCTCGGCCGCGACGGCGCCGGGGCCGGGGGTGCACGGGATGGGTGGCTGGTACGCCGCGAAAGCCTTGCTGGGCAAGGACTTCGAGCGGCTCGTTCAGGAACCGCGCGGCCGCACCAGACCCGTTTCGTAGGCGACCACCACGGCCTGTGCCCGGCTGGAGATCCCGAGTTTCGTCATCAGCCGGTTCAGATGCGTTTTGACCGTGGCCTCGCTGACCAGCAGGTTCCGCGCGATGACGGCGTTCGTCACGCCGGTGCCGACGAAACGCAGCACCTCGAGTTCGCGTTCGGTCAGCGCGGACAACGCGGGCGGTGCCACCGGTTTTTCGGGCGGGCCCTGGGTGAAGGCCTCGACCAGCCGCCGGGTGATGGTCGGGCCGAACAGCATGTCGCCGCGCGCGACGGCGTGGATGGCCGCGATCAGCGTCTCCGGCGGACTGTCCTTGAGCAGGAAGCCCGCCGCGCCCGCGCGCAACGCGGTGTAGACGTACTCGTCGAGGTCGAACACCGTCAGCATGAGCACACTCGGTTTGTCCGGCCCGGCCTGCGCGAGGATCCGTTCGGTCGCCTTGACGCCGTCGAGTCCGGGCAGCCGGATGTCCATCAGGATCACGTCCGGCCGCAGCGCGAGTGCCTTCTGGACGGCTTCGAGCCCGTTTCGCGCTTCGCCCGCGACGCGCACGTCAGGAACGGCGTCGAGCAGGGCGACGAAGCCCGCCCGCACGAGATCCTGGTCGTCGACCACCAGCACACTCGTCACCGGGCTCGCTCCTGGGGGAGATAGGGAAGGGTCAGTTCGATCGAGAAACCGCCGGATCCGGCCGATCCCATCGCGATCGAACCACCGTACATTCTCGCCCGTTCCCGCATTCCGATGAGGCCTTGTCCCGCCGGGTCGGGCGGTGGCGCCTCGTCGGAAGCGGAATTGCGGACGCGGAGCACGAGCGCTTCCTCACCGTATTCGAGAGTGAGTTCCGCGCACGCCTTCTCGGCGTGTTTCAGCACATTGGTAAGAGCTTCCTGGGCGATGCGGTAGGTGCACAGCTGCTGGCCAGGCGGAAGCCGCCGAGGCTCGCCGAGGGCCTTCGTCTTCACCGTGAGCCCGGCTTCGCGCACGCGCGTGATCAGCGCGGGAAGGTCGGCGAGGCCGGGCTGCGGACAGTACTCGTGGGTTTCGCGCTGCGGCGGGCGCAGGACGCCGAGCAGGCGCCGCAGTTCGTCGAGTGCCTCCGTCGTCGTCCCGGCGATGGTGTCCAGCGCGGTGCGCGCGGTGCCCGGCGAGGACTCGAAGACGTAGCGCGCGAGGTTGGCCTGCACCGCGATCACCGAAATGTGGTGCGAGACCACGTCGTGCAGCTCATGGGCGATGCGGATGCGTTCCTCGACGACGGCCTGCTCCGCCTCCAGCCGGATCTCGCGTTCGGCGCGGACGGCGCGTTCCACCATCCTGTCCGCGCGGAGGTAGCCGAGCCGTCCGACGATGATCGTGCCCGCGCACTGCGCGAGCAGCCGGGTCGTCTCGACCACGAAGGACGGCGTGTCCCCGAGCACGAGGCCCAGTTCGAACAGGACGACCCACGCGACGGTCGGCACCGCCGCCTTCGCGGGCGGATACCGTGCCCACACCGTGTACGCCGCGATGAAGGCCGCGGGTTCACCCAGCGTGGCCCGGTAACCCAGAGCGGTGAAGACGGTCATGAGCGAAACCGAGGCGAGCAGAACCACGATCGGATGACGGCGGCGCAGGACCAGCGGGAGCGCGATCAGGACGGCGAGGGCGACGCCCCCGGCCGGGACCGGGTCGCCGAACGAGCCGCCACGAGGCGCCGCGCCCAGCGCGAGGAGGGTGGCCGAGGCCGCTGCGATGAGGCAGTCGAGCAGCAGGGGCCGTGCGCGAAGGCGCTGAAACGGCTGAGCGAGGGACAGCACGTCCGAAAGCTACCGTCGGAGCGTTAAGGGACCCAATTCCTGCAACTACTGCGGTATTCGCTGCCGCGATATACCGCAAAGGTTTACGATGACTTCCGACTCGGGGTGATTCCGCTGGGTGATCCGTCCGGTTAACGTCGGAGCAGGATGGACATTCCATTCCCCCAACTCGGCGAAGAGGATGACCCACTTCGGGTAAGAGGGCCTTTTGGGAGGGGTATCCGAAGCGGGACGCCTCTTCGCCGAGCCGAAACGTTCAGCCGAGATAGGCGTCGAGGGTGACGGCCAGCGCGCTTTCCGGCGACGGCGCGAAGGACGCGCCCGCGAGCCCGCCCCAAAGCCACAGCTGGGCGAGACCGTGCAGCGACGCCCACACCGAGGACGCGAGCAGCCGCGGATCGGTCGTGGGATGCCACGCGTCGCCTTGGACTTCGGCCACGAGCGCGGCGAAGAAGTCGAACACCGCGCTGCTCACCCGGGTGAGTTCGGGATCGTCGGAGTCGACGAGGTCACGCCGGGACATCAGCTCGAACATCGCCGGGTTGGCCAGCGCGAAGTCGAGATAGCTGTGGCAGGCCGCGATCAGCCGTTCGCGCGGGGTCCCGTCCGGCAGGCCGGTGCCGCGGTCGAGCAGTGCGGCGTAGCCGCGGGTGGCGACGGCGGAGAGCAGAGCCGCGCGGCCGGTGAAATGCCGCAGCGGCGCCCCGTGCGAGACGCCGGCCGCCTTGGCGATCCCGCGTAGCGTCACCGCACCGACGCCTTCTTCGGCCAGCAGGTTCGCCGCGGTGTCGATCAGGCGGGTTCGGGCGCCCATGCCTGGGTTTCTCCGGGGACCGGGAGGAGATCGGGGCGTTTCGGCAGGAAGCCGTCGCCCGGCTGGCGGCCGACGAGCCGGTTGCGGAACCGGGTGACCGCGACCGGGAGGACCTCGCGGGTCATCCAGCGCAGGTCCGCGCTCAGCCCGGGGCGGGTGTCGGCGCCCGCGAGCGGTTCGAGCCAGGCCGGGTCGTGGGTGACGCCGAGTCCGCCGAGCACGTGCCCGGCGAGGCGCCGGTGGCCCGGTTCGGACAGGTGCAGCCGGTCCGGGCCGAAATAACGGGAATCGTGCGCGGCGTGGTCCGGCCAGAGGTCGACGAGCGTCGCGCCGTAGCTGACGGACGCTTCGCGCACGGCGTCGTTCAGCGCGATGATGCGCGGGCGCATGCGGTGCCCCATCGGCATGCGGTGGGAGATGTCGCTGAGGGTGAAGGTGACGACGACGGGCGCGATCCCGGTGCAGGCGCGGATGGCGGTGTCGACGCGGCGGGCGACCGTGCGCGCGTCCCAGCCGCGGCTCATCACGTCGTTGCCGCCGCCGAACAGCGCGATCAGATCGGGGGCGAGCCTGCTCGCCGCCGGGGTCTGCTCGGCGTGGATCTGGTCGAGCCGCCGTCCTCGGACGGCGAGGTTGGCGTAGCGGAAACCGGGCTCGTCCTGGGCGAGGCGTCCCGCGACGAAGTCGGCCCAGCCGCGGTAGTGGCCGCCGTCCGGATGCGGATCCGCCAGCCCTTCGGCGCAGCTGTCGCCGAGCGCGACGAAACGTTGATAGCCCATCCAGATCTCCGTAACCCCGAGTTCACCTTGTGGACACTGTCTATCAAACTCGTGTAGACGCTGTCTACTTCGGGGGTAGCAGGGGACCTTTGCTATCGCTTTGGCGACGACCTGACCGACACTAATATACGAACGATCGTGCTATCTTTGGTGTGTGAGCACACTCGAACTGAACGAAGTCTTCGTCGGGCGGCCTTCGGTGCTGGGCGTGAAACGCGACATCCCGGTGTACAGCGCCATTGCGAAGACCCGGGTGGACGCACCGTCACTGGAACTGGACGAGGTCAACCTGGCCGGTGACGACCAGGCGGATCGCACGGTGCACGGCGGGACCGACAAAGCGGTCTACGTCTACCCCGCCGCGCACTACGCCGCCTGGGCGGCGGACGGTTTCCCGGCCGTCGCGGGTGATTTCGGGGAGAACCTGTCGGTCGGGGGAGCCGACGAGTACGACGTGCGTATCGGCGACGTCTGGTCCTGGGGTGACGCCCTGGTCCAGGTCACCCAGCCGCGGACGCCGTGTTTCAAGCTCGCGATGAAGACCGGGCGCAAGGACGTCATCCCGGCCATGATCGATTCCGGGCGCAGCGGCTGGTACCTGCGTGTGCTCCGGACGGGTGAGGTGCCCACGTCCGGTCGCTTGAAGCTCGAAGAACGCGATGCGGTGAGCCCGACGATCGCGGAGGTGTACGTCGCGTCGTACACCAACGTCGCCCAGCTGGACGAGCGGCGGCGGACCGCGTACCGGTCGCTCCTGGACCGGGTCCTGGCGGCCCCGGCGCTCTCCCGGCAGTACCGTGACGGCCTGGAATCGGCGAAGCGGCGGTGGGAGGAACGGAATGCCGGTTGACGGCCGGGTGGCCCGAGGCGACGCGACGAGGCGGATCGTGCTGCGGCGCGCCGTCGACATCGCTTCCGTCGAAGGGCTCGACGGGTTGTCCCTCGGCAGGCTCGCCACCGAACTCGAACTGAGCAAATCGGGTGTGTTCGCGTTGTTCGGTTCCAAGGAGGAACTGCAGCTCGCGGCCGTCGAGACGGCAAGCGCGATCTTCACCGAGAACGTGGTCGCCCCGACGTTGGAGATCGACCAGGGCATCGCCCGGCTGCGGGCCCTGTGCGCGAACTGGCTGGAGTACTCGGAGCGACGGGTGTTCCCGGGCGGCTGCTTCTTCTTCAACACCGGCGCCGAGTACGACGCGCGGACGGGCCGGGTCCACGACGCGGTCGCGAACGCGAGCCGGAATTTCGCCGAGTTCATCCGGACCACCGTCGTGGGGGCGCGGAAGGCGGGCCACCTGCGCGAGTCCGTCGACGTGGAACAGCTCGCCTTCGAACTGCACGCCCTCGGCCGGGCCGCGAACGCCGACTCGGTCATGTTCGGCGGCACCCGGCCGTACACCCTCGCCCGGGCCGCCATCACCGCCCGCCTCGACATCGCTGTGAAGTGACGTGAAAGGCCCCTTCATCGCGAAATCCGCGATGAAGGGGCCTTTCACGCCGTCCGCGGGCTACTTCCAGTCGACCTGCGCGGACCGGTAGAAGTCGATGCCCTGCTGAACCCACCGCGGGCCCTGCTTCGCCAGCCGGAGCCGGTAAGCGTCCCAGGTCCGGGAAGCCTTCGGGGACCAGCCGATCTCGGCGTGCCCCGGCAGCCTCGGGAAGGCCATGAATTCGATGTTGTCACTGGTGATCAGCGTTTCCGACCACAGCGGGGCTTCGACACCGATCACGTTCTTCTCCGTCACGCCCTGCAGGTATGTCGCCGGGTCCCAGTCGTAACCGTCCTTGACCTCGATCAACGCCGCCCAGTCCAGGCCGAGCGGCGTCTGCGGGTTGTACTTCATGTCCAGGTACGCCTTGTTCGCCGGCGACATCAGGATCTTGTTGCCCCGCGCCGCCGCGGCGGCGACGTTGGCGTCGGTGCCGGTCGTTCCCCAGAATTGCGGGACGGCCGAAACCGGCGGAGCCGTCTTCGCGATGTCGTGCCAGCCGGTGATCAGCTTGCCGTGCTTCGCGACGATCGGCTGCACCTTCTTGGCGAAGGCCTGGTAGTCCGCCGGGGTGGTCGAGTGCGCCTCGTCGCCGCCGATGTTGATGTACTTCCCGGGGGTGATCGCGGCCAGTTCGCGAACGACGTCGTCGACGAACTTGTAGGTGATGTCCTTGCCGATGCACAGCGAGCTGTAGCCGACCTCGATGTCCGTCCGCGGCGGTACCGCCACACCGTCGCAGTTCAGTTCGGCGTAGGAGTGCTGGGCCGCGTTGGTGTGCCCCGGCATGTCGATCTCGGGAACGATCGTGATGTGCCGCGAAGCCGCGTAGCGCACCAGGTCCTTGTACTGCTCCTGGGTGTAGTACCCGCCGGGTGCGCCGCCGACGGCCGTCTGGCCGCCCACGGTCGCGAGCTTCGGCCAGCTCTTGATCTCGATCCGCCAGCCCTGGTCGTCGCTCAGGTGCAGGTGGAGGGTGTTGATCTTGTACTGCGCGATCTGGTCGATGTAGAGCTTGACCTGCGCCGGCGTGAAGAAATGCCGCGCGACGTCGAGCATCGCGCCGCGGTAGCCGAAGCGCGGGTAGTCGAGCACGGTGCCGCCCGAAACCACCCACGAGCGGCGCTGGACGGTCTTCGCGTCGATCGCCGAGGGGAACAGCTGGCGCAGTGTCTGGACGCCGAGGAACAGTCCTTCGTCGGTGTTCGCCCTCAGCGTCACGCCGGAGGAGGACACCTTGAGCTGGTAGCCCTCGGTGCCCACGCGGCTGTCCGCGTGCCCGGTTTCGAGGGAGATGGCGGGTCCGCCGCCGCGGTGGCCGCTGACGACGGGCAGCCGGTAGCCGGTGGCGGGCCGCAGCAGGCCCGCCAGGTAGTCCGCGACCTGTTTGCCGTCGCGGTCGGTGCGGATGACGGTCGCCGGGCCGAGCCGGAAATCGGCACGGGGATCGGCTTTCGCGTCGACCGGCACGGGGACGACGTCGGTCACGGTCCGTTCGGCCTTCGCGTGCTGTGCCGCCGCGGGGTCCGCGCTCGCCGTCGCGGGCAGCCCGAAGGTCACGAGACCCAGGACGGCCACACCGAGCACGGTTCTGGACAGGCGTTGACTCATGGAGCACCTCCGGTCGGGGAACTGGAGACTCTCTTCCTCTAGAGGTATAGACCAATAGGGCAAAGCCGACAACACCCGATCGGACTAGGAAGGCGTACCGATCACCGGTCACTCGCCGCGCAACACCGCTTTCAAGGCATCGAGGACACTCGCGTCTTCGATGGTCGAGGGCACCGCTTCGTCGCGGCCGTCGGCTATGCCGCGCATCGTCTTGCGCAGGATCTTCCCGGACCTCGTCTTCGGCAAAGCGTCCACAATGGACACGTCACGGAACGCCGCCACCGGGCCGATGTCGTGGCGCACCAGCGCGACCAGTTCGGTCTTCAGGACGTCGGCGCCGGTCTCGGCCCCCGACTTGAGCACCACGAACCCGCGCGGCAACTGGCCCTTGAGCTGGTCCCGGACCCCGATCACCGCGCACTCGGCGACGGCGGGGTGCGAAGCCAGCACCGCCTCGATCGAACCGGTCGAAAGGCGGTGCCCGGCGACGTTGATGACGTCGTCGGTGCGGCCCATGACGAACAGGTAACCGTCTTCGTCGACGTACCCGGAGTCACCCGTCAGGTAGTAGCCCTCGTACCGCGAAAGGTACGCCTCGCGATACCGCTCGTCGTCCTCCCACAGCGTCGGCAGCGAACCCGGCGGCAGGGGCAGCTTGATGGCGATCGCGCCCTCCTTCCCGGCCGGGAGCGGCTCGCCGGCCTGGCCCAGGACCCGCACGTCCCATCCCGGGACCGGCTTCGTCGCGGAACCGGGTTTGACCGGCATCGGCTCCAGCCCCCGAGGGTTCGCCGCGATCGGCCAGCCCGTCTCGGTCTGCCACCAGTGATCCATCACCGGCGTGCCGAGCTTCTCGCGCGCCCAGTGATACGTCTCCGGATCGAGCCGCTCACCCGCCAGGAACAACGTCTCGAACCGGCTCAGGTCGTACTTCGGGAGTTCCTTCGCGTCCGGGTCGACCTTCTTGATCGCCCGCAACGCGGTCGGCGCGGTGAACAGCGCCTTCACCCCGTGATCCGCGATCACGCGCCAGAACGCGCCCGCGTCGGGCGTCCCCACGGGCTTGCCCTCGTACATGAGCGAAGCGGCCCCGATGAGCAGCGGCGCGTACACGATGTAGGAATGGCCGACGACCCAGCCGACGTCCGACGCCGTCCACCACACGTCGCCCGGATGGACGTCGTAGAGCGCGCCCATCGACCAGGCCAGCGCGACCGCGTGCCCGCCGGTGTCGCGCACGACGCCCTTCGGCTTCCCCGTGGTCCCGGAGGTGTACAGGATGTACAGCGGGTCCGTCGCCGCCACCGGCACCGGCTCGGCGGGGGAGGCCTTCGCGACCAGTTCGGCCCAGTCGACGTCGCGTTCGCCCAGTTCGGCGCGGGCACGCTCCCGCTGCAGCACGACGACCTTGTCCGGCTGGTGGGCAGTGCTCGCGAGCGCCTCGTCGATGATCGGCTTGTACTCGACGACCCGAGCCGGTTCGATCCCGCACGACGCGGCCACGATGACCTTGGGTTTCGCGTCCTCGATCCGCGCCGCGAGTTCCTTGGGCGCGAACCCGCCGAACACCACCGAGTGCACCGCGCCGAGCCGGGCGCAGGCCAGCATCGCGATCGCCGCTTCGGGCACCATCGGCAGGTACACGATGACGCGGTCGCCTTTCTCCACACCGAGGGAGGCGAGCGCGCCGGCGAACCGGGCGACTTCGTCCAGCAGTTCCGCGTACGTGAACCGGCGCACGGAACCGGTCACCGGCGAGTCCCAGATCAACGCCGTCCGCTCGCCGCGGCCGTCCCGCACGTGCCGGTCGAGCGCGTTGAAGGCCGTGTTCAGCTCCCCGTCCGGGAACCAGCGGTAGAAGGGTGCGTTCGACGCGTCGAGGGCCCGCGTCGACGGGCGGGTCCAGTCGATCGCCCGCGCGGCTTCGAGCCAGAAGCCCTCCGGGTCTTCGAGACTCCGCTGGTAGGACTCGGCGTACATCGAATGCTCCTTCGCGCTCGGGTACGGGCTCCATCATGGACCGCACCGGGCGCGAACGCCGCTCAGGTGAAGAGCCGGGAGACGTTCTCCGAGATCTTGCCGATCAGTTCGGTGAAGTCGGACGCCCCGGACAGCAATTTCTTCACCTTCTCCCAGCGGCTCAGTGCGACCGCCGAGTCGGCGCCCTCCGGGTTCCGCACGTCCTCGGTCAGGTCGTCGAGGTTGTCTTCGACGACTTCACGCTTCGCGACGTCGCTTCGGCCGACCTCGGCCCGCAGCCGGGCCAAGAGCGCGACGAGATCGCCGACCTGCTCGGGGGTGGCTCCGTAGTGGATCGTTCCGCCGCTGATGGTGCCGGTGTTCTCGCCGCCGGTGACGATCGGCGCGTTGCTGACCCCGGTGATGTCGATCCGGTTGGCGGGCTCCCTGGTCATTTCTCCTCTTTCCTCGACGGCCCGACGGTGCCACCGGAGATCGTTCCCTGGTTCACGCCGCCGGTCACGATGGGCGCGTTGTTGGTCCCCGTGATGGTGATGTCGTTGTTGACCACCGTCGCCGCCTGACGCTCGAACTGGGCGGGCGAGTAGCCGCTGTCCCGCAGGACCTGGCTGATCGCCGGGACCAGCCTGCTCTCCAGGATCTTTTCGTACCGCTCGACGTCGACGAGCTGGAAGTAGTCGCGGACCTCCTCCGCCGCGGCGAGTTCGCGCAACGTGTCCGCCGAGCCGTAGCGGCTGGGGTTCGGCGTGTTGTGGTCGTGCGGCAGCGGCCGGATCGTCCGCATCGCGTGCCAGACCCGGCCCGGCGTGGTGACCGGCAGTTTGAGCCAGCGCAGGACGCCCTGCCCGACCGGCGTGCGGTAGTTCAGGATCATCCGGTCGACGACGCGGTATTCGTCGCGGATCGGAGGCAGCACGTAAGGCGTCCACTCGAGATAGAGCGTGCTGCTGTCGACGGCGGCGTGCAGGAACGCCGACATCATCAAGTCCCTGTCCCAGGTCTCGACCTGGAAGGTGAGGTAATGGCGGGCCCATTCCCTCGGCTGGCGCCGCACGCGTTCGGCCTCTTCGGCGGGGAGCAGGTAGGACGGCGGGCCGTCGTGGCGCGGCAGATAGGGCAGGGCGACCGGTTCGTTCGCGTGGTCGATCAGCTCGTCGGCGGAGGCGTAGACGACGTCGGTGATCCGCAGCTCTCGCAGCCGCCTGTCCGGTGACAGCGCTTCGCTTTGCTTCAGGACCTGCATGGCTTCTCGGATCCGCCGGTAGAAGACCACGGTGCTGAGGTCGTCGAACGGGGAACCGTCCGGTTTGGTGCTCTCGTCGAGCCTTTCCAGCGGCAGCACCATCGACCACGGCTGTCGCGCGACCCCGGCACCGACGAACGGGTTGTAGCCGCGGTAGACGACCAGCGGCACCACACCGTCCCCGCCGGCGACGTGCCTGTCGTGGCGGTGACGGTTCAGTTCCGTGCGAAGCCGGGACGGGGCGACGGCGATCGACGGGCGTTCGTCGAGCGAACCACCGCTGAACGGGCGGCTCCGCGCCCGGCGGCCGTAGCGCAGGGTCAGCAGCCGCCACACGACGATTCGGTCGGAGATCACGATCAGCAGCATCAGTGCCGCGGCGATCGCACCGATGAGGGCCGCCGAATCCGACGTCGAAGTCGGGCCCATGGCGTAGGTCTCGGGACTCAAGTCCTCGTTGAGGATGCCCTGAAACGCGTAGATCAGCGGAACGAGGAACACCAGGAGCAGCACGAACAACCGGCCGAAGCCGCGGATCAGCGCACCGCGGCGACCCGTCCGCATCTTCCGCCAGATCGTCCGGATCGACAGCAGGACCGCGAGGATCACCCAAGTGTAGAACAGCGGGGACCCGATCGAGAAGTACAGGAAGACCAGGGCGAGCACCCCGAGCATGCCGTCCCGGTACTTCCGGCGTGAACGCGCGGAGATGGCCTCGGCGAGCACGGTGGGCGCGTCGAACCCCGGAGACGGCGGCACGGGCCGCGTCGGCTCGACGAGGTACTCACGGATGGCGTCGTCCGCGTACGCCGAGTCGAGATGGGTCGCCGCGGCGAGGTACCGCGTGCTGTCGTCGGGCGGGACATGGTGGGAAGCCGCGACGGCGGCCCAGTTCGTCATCCGGACTCCGTGGTGGGCTCAGGGTTTCGAGTTGTCGAGCATCGCCGTCAGGAACGGTTCCATCTCCGCCCACTCGGAAGCGGGTGAAGAAACGTAGACGAAGTACTCCGTCCCGCCGGAGCGCCAATAGACCGACCGGACACGCCGCTGTTGCCCTTCCCTTCCGTCCCAGGTGAATTCCCAGTCCACCGCTTCGAAACCGCGGACGGTGCGCGGTTCGAGCCGGAGCCGGAGAAGGCCGGGGAGCCGGGTTTTCGTCTCCCGTTCCGCCGTCTCCCGAAACCGCTGGATCTCGCCGGAAGCGGAATAGCCGCCGAAACGGACGTAATGACTCGCTCTCGCGGGATCGGTGGCCTGGACGGAACCCGGCTGGTTCGGGATCGGCGCCGACGACCAGCCCCGGGGCACGACGGTCCGCAAACCGCCGCCCCCGCTCGCCGGTTCGAGGTCCTGCCGCGCCCCCGAGCTCGCCGTACTGGTGGGTGACGTCGTTTCCCGCGGGGATGACGTCGACGGCGCGGAGCTGTCCGGTCGCGACACCGCGGCCGCCGCGGGCGGCGGCTCTTTCGCTCTCGTGATCAGCAAAGTGACGCCGACGAGCGCGCACAAGGTCAAGTTTGCCGCGGCCGCGACAAGCGCGAACCGTGCGTTGCTCGCCGACATTCGTGGCCTCCCCAGGCACGGTGCGAACGAGAAGCAGGTATTCAAACGGGCACAGAGCGTAGCATGATTTACCGGTCGGATGACTGTGTTTCGAAAGGAGCGCGGATGGACGGGACACCGGGAGACCGGCTGGCGGAAGTTTCCCGGCTCGAGGCGGAACTGATGGCGGATCCGGGGGACACCGAGGTGAAGGAACGCCTCGTGGACGCGCTCGCCGTCCTGTCCGTCGAAGTCCGCAGCCTCACACGGGACCGGGTGCCGGTGTTCACCTCCACCCGGCAGCGTGAGTTCTGCTCGTACGCGGCGCGGAGGCTGATCGCGCTCGGCGCGGGGGGTGAAGCCGTCCAGTCGTCGGCGCGGAAGCTCCAGGCGGAACTCGAGGCGGGCGAGGAGTGGGTGTGGCGAAACCGTAACCTTTCCGTCCTGCTGGCGGTTCTCGTGGTGGTAGCCGGGCTCACCGTCGTCGTGTTCGGCGCGCTGGCCGGGAACATTCCGGTGGTCGTGGCCGCGGGCGTGCTCGGCAGCGGCGTGCTTGCCGCGGTCGTGTTCGTCCGGCGCAAGCCGCGCTGGCAGGTCGACGCGGAACGCGTCACACCGATCATCTGGAGACACGGGATATAACCCGGCAACCCTGCGTGGCGGTGGAGCGTCCTAAGCTGGACCGGGGGGAAACCGCCGGAAACGGACTCGACTAGCGAGGGGGGCAGGGTCCATGGGACTAGCGAGCGCGCTGCTTTCGTTCGCGCACGGCCTGTTCGGGCCGGGTATCTGGCCTGGTGACTGGGTGTGGGCGACGAGCACCGCGGGAGCGCTGGTCGCGCTGCTGCCCGCACTGGGAGCGATGGTCGTCGCGATCATCCGCAAAGGCACCGGCAATCGCTACGACGTGGTGACCTTGTCCGTCTTCGGCGGGATCGGCGTCGTCGCCGTCTTCCTGCTGCCGTGGCTGCTCGCCACCAGTGTTTCGCAGGTCTTCCAAGAGGCCGCGTCGTCGAAATCCGGTGGTGACTCCGGGTTCTCCGCCCAAGACCTGTCGACGTTCAACAGCGACTACAGCCCGCTGGTCGGCACGCAGAGCGAGTACCTCGGCCGAGGCCAGAACGTGTACGAGGTCCTGTTCTATCCGAACGGGATGCAGCTGAGCTACATCTTCTACCTGATCCTGCTGGTCGGCCTGCCCGCGCTTTCACTGCTGTTCGTGATGCTGCAGGCGCGGACCGCGTTCCGCCGCGGCCCGAAGTGGCCTTCGCGGTTCTTCTGGATCCCGTTCGTGCTGATGGTGCTGGCCAGCGTCGGCATGGGCGCGAACACCGCGGTGCACTTCTGGCTCGGCTTCCTGCCGCTGAGCGTCCTGGGCCTGATCCCGGTCGCACTGGTCGGGCCGCCGCCGTGGTCGGTCATCAACCGGCCGGAGCCGCAGCCCCGGCCGCAGGTCGAGCCGTACCGGCCGGAGCCGCCCGCCCCGAAACCGCAGCAGCAGTTGCCGCCCCCGCCCAAGCAGTACCCGGCGACGGCGCTGGCGCAGACGCCCGAACCACCCGCCCTGGCCGCGGTACCCGGTCCGGTCCCGGCGCCCCCGGGTTCCCGCACTTCCGGCGGCAGCCGCTACAAGCGCGTCCGACGGCTCGGTCATGGTGGCTTCGGCACCGTCTGGGAAGCGATCGACACCCAGCTGAACCGCACGGTCGCGCTGAAGATCGCGCACGCGCCGGACCGCGACACCGAGGAGCGGATGCAGCGCGAGGCCCGTGCGCTGGCGGTGGTGAACCACCCCAACTGCGTCCGTGTCTACGACCTCGCCGAGGAGCCCGACGGGCTCGCGCTGGTGATGGAGTACCTGGAAGGGCGCTCCCTGTCCGAGATCGTGGACACCCAGGGCCCGCTCGACGACATCGCCGCCGGACGGCTCTGGTCGACCATGGCAGGCGCGCTCGCCGCGGCGCACGAAAAGGGTGTGCTGCACCGGGACCTCAAGCCGTCGAACATCATCCTGGACCGCAACGGGCTCGCCCACCTCATCGACTTCGGTATCGCCCGCAGTCAGGGTGACTCGAAGATGACCGCGACCGGGATGATGATCGGCACACCGGATTTCGTGGCCCCTGAGCAGGCGATGGGTTCTCCGGCGAGCCCGGCGTCGGACGCCTGGCAGCTGGCCGCGACGGTCAGCTACGCGCTGTCCGGCCAGCCTCCGCGCGGGACCAGGGAGACCCCGATGGCCGCGCTCATGGCCGCCGCCCGCGCCGAACCGGTGTCGAAGCTGCCGAACCGCAGCGCCCACGCCCGGATCCTCATCGCGTCGCTCGACCAGGAGCCGCGCCGCCGTCCGACGCTCACCGCCGTGCGGCGCGACGTCGAGGGCTGGCTTGCCCGCGCCGGCAAGTCGCCGGACGGCCCGGTCACCCAGATCGTGCCGCGCCGCCATACGCCGCCCCCGCAGCAGCAACCGCAGACGCGTCACCAGCCGCAGCCTCAGCGCCACCCGCGCTGACCTGCGAAAAGAGAGCAAGGGACCTTTGCTGTCACTCTCCAAAAGAGAGTGATAGCAAAGGTCCCTTCCCGTCGTTCCGGCCGCTCAGTCGACGACGACCCAGGACCCGTCGCGCCACGCCATGGTGAAGGTTTTGGGATCGGCTGCCATCATCGCCATCTGCGGTGAGATCGCACCCGGGGGAACGACGACCTTGTCCGGCCCCTTGCTCTGCACCTTCGCCCGGTCGACACGGGTGAGCTTCAGTTTCCTGAGGTCGTCCGCCGAGAGCATCCCGAACTGCATCGGGGTGAGGGTGCGGCACTCCTTCATCCCGCCGTTGAAGGCAGGCGCGGTGATCCGGCAGACGGTGTCGACGTCCTTCTCGCCCAGCGCGTGGTGATACTCCTCCATCACGCTCGCCGCCCCGTCCGGCGTGTGCGCCACCACGCCACCCGTGGTGGGCGTGGTGACCACCGACGCCGTCGTCGCCGAAGGACGCGAAGCGCTCGCGGTCGGCGTAGGTTCGCTCGAGCTGCTGCTCGGCACCACCGAGGTGCTCGGAACTGTCGAAGACTGCGGCGCCGCGGTCCCCGGAGTCTGCTCTTCGCATCCCGCGATCAAGAACAGCGCCGCGGCCGCGCAAGCCGCTCCGAGCGGTCGGATCGTCATGATGCCCCCTGTCGTACTGCTGCTGACCAGGGGAGAGTAACAACCAAGACCCAAGTGTCACAGTCGAATCGGAAAATCCGACCTTGACGGGTAACTGCTCCGCTGAAAATATCTGCATGCATCTGCATTGGATGTACGTACATGCAACTTGGGGGAGAGATGGTGACTGCCGCGCGCTCCGGTCTGGTGCCTCTGGTGGCGTTCGCGGTGTTCACCGCGACACTCGACGTCTACGCCGGCAACCAGGTCCAGACTTTCAGCCCGCTCAGCGTCGCGGCGATTTCGCTCAGTCTCGCGGCGGCCTTCTTCTTCGGCGCCGACGTCGTGAGGCGAGGGCTGCCGTCCGCCTTGCGCCCGTTCCGCGAGCAGCGCGCCGACGTCCTCGCCATCAACGTCACCACCGCGGTCACCTGGCTGAGCATGTTGTACGCGCTCAAGTTCCTCGAGCCCGCCATCGTCAACGTGATCAGCCTGGCGATCGGCCCTGCGCTGACGGTGTTGCTGGGTTCGTTCCTCCGGCGTGGCAGCGCGGTCCTGCGCGTGGAGACCAGCACGGCGATCGGGATCTGCGGACTGCTCGTCGTGCTGGTCTGGGCGTCGCTCGCCGGACACAGCGGCGTCGGCGTCCGCCCCGGCGCCGAAGTCGTCCTCGGCATCGTTCTCACGCTCGTGTGCGGGCTCGCGTCCACCGGCAACATGATGTTCTCGAAGCGGCTCAGCGACGCCGGGCTCAGCCCGCGCTCGGTACTTGCCACACGGTTCTGGCTGATCCTCGCGATCGGCTGGACCTTTGCCGCCTTCGACGAAACGCCCCGGCTCGGTGAGGCGTTCGTGCCGTCGGCCGTGCTCGCGGTGATCGGGGTGGCCTTGCCGATGTACCTGTTCCAGGTCGGCGTCCGGCACACCGAACCGATCACCGCGGCGCTGATCACGACCCTGTCCCCGGTGTTCGCCTTGCTTCTGCAGCTGCCGGACCCGCGGCTGCGGCCGTCGGCGGTGTCGCTCGTCTGCATCGTCGCGATCACCGCACTGGTCGCGGCCGGGGTCTACGCCCGTGCCCGCGTCAAGATTCCCCAGTGATCAGAGACAGCACGGAAACCGACAGGACGAGCTGAGCGGAGACACAGGTCCGGCTCATCGCTTCCTTCTTCTTGCCGACGAAGTCGACCTGCACGACCTGACCGTTGCCGAGCTGGACGCTCAGGGCGCAGGTCTCCTCGGTCTGCTCGAACCTGGCCCTCAACGTGCCGAACTTCCCGTTCCGCACGTCCGCGCCTTGTTTGGCCGGGACGGCTTCGAGCCCGCCCGTCCCGGTCGTGTACATGCCGACGACCTTCGCGTACGGCACTTCATGAGTGCAGGTCGGCCCCAGTGTGCTCTCGCCCTTCAACGCACCTTCACGGCCCGCGTTGACGCCGGCGTAGTTCGCGTGCGTGAACTTGACGACCTCGCAGACGTCCGCGTTCTTCAACGCGTCCGCGGGCGGTTCCTGGACGGTGCTCGGCGCCGGCTTCCCGCCGGCGAGCGGAACGAACTTCTTCAACACCACTTCGGCGACCTTCTTCGCCAGCTCGCAGTGCTCGGCACGAACCCCGGCTTCGTCGTTGTCGACGTCGTAGGCGTCGACGGCGATCGAGGCGTAGGCGCGGACGTCCATGTTCACCGAGCAGAAAGTGACCGGTTCCTTGTCGAAGGCGTAGGTCCGCCCTTCGATCCCGGCGATCTCCACCGGCTCCATCAGCGCGGCGTCCTGCGTGATCCAGCTGTACGGGCTGTAGGCGTGCACCTGCGCGCCCTTGTTGTTCGGGAACACGAACTGGCAGCCGCTGAGCACGCCTTTGGTGCTCACCAGACCGAGCGGCCGCAGATCGGACTCGATCGAACCCAGCCAGTCGCAGCCCTCTTCGCCCTGTTTCGCGGGCAGGGCCAGCGGCTGATCGAGCACCTGATCACTGAACCCCGACCCGTCCGCAGGCGGGTCGTACCGCGGATACTTCGATTCGCCGCTGCTCGCGGCGGGTGCCGAACCCTCACGGAAGGCCTTTCCGTCGACGGCGCTCGAACACCCGGTGAGCAGCAAGGCAATAGCCACGAAATACGGCCAACGAGACATGTTTGGACCCCCAGATCCTCAATTCGGACAGGAGTCTAAGCCGCTTTCAGGTGTCTCGCTGGGTCTTGGGTCAACCCGGTCCGGTCACTTCCAGGACGGAAGCCACAGCTCGGCGTTCCAGTGCTCGTTCGTGATCGCGTTGCCGTTGAGGATCGGCCACAACCAGGCGAAATTGGCCACGACCAGCCCCACGTAGAGAGCGACGACGAGCATGCCGGTGCCCCGGCGTTCGAACCCGCGTTTCGCGCTGCCGAGGATCTGGCCGAGTATCAGCGTCAACCCGAGTACGAGGAACGGCGCCAGCGGCGTCGCGTAGAAGTAGTACATCTGCCGGTCGAGGTTGGTGAACCAGGGCAGGTAGCCGGCGAAGTAGCCGACGAGCACGGCCGCGTACCGCCAGTCCGCGCGGAAGAACGACCGCCACAGGCTCCAGCCCAGCATCGGCAGGGCCAGCCACCACATCGCCGGCGTCCCGATCAGCATCGTCGCGCGCACGCAGGTCGACTCGCCGCAGCCGGTCGCGTCGCTGCCGCCCGCGTAGGCGTAGAGCATCGGCCGCAGCCCCATCGGCCAGGTCCACGGCTTCGATTCCCACGGGTGGGGCTTGTCCTTGGGCGTGACGAGGTTCGCGTGGAAGTCGAGGACGTTCATCGAGTAGTTGCCGAGCGACCGCAGCGCGGGCGGCATCCACGCCCAGAAGCCCGGATCGAGGTCCTTGATCGCCACGTAGTTGCGATCGGTCGCGGTCTCACTCGCGAACCAGGCCCAGTAGCAGGCGAGGTACACCAGGATCGGGATCACGACGATCGCCCACAACGCGGGCAGCACGTCGCGGCGCAGCGTACCCACCCACGGGCGCCGCACTCCGGCGGCGCGGCGGGCCGCGACGTCGAAGAACACGGTGAGCAGTCCGAACGCGGCGATGTAGTACAGCGCCGACCACTTGACCCCGAAGGTCAGGCCGATCATCAGCCCGCCGGCGAACCGCCACCACCGGAAGCCCAGCTTCGGGCCGAACCGGGACTCGTCGACCCAGCCCTCGCGGACGGCCACGGCCAGCCGCTGCCGCACCTGGTCGCGGTCGCACAGCACGCAGGCGAACGCGGCGAGCACGAACATCGCGATGAAGATGTCGAGCATGCCCATCCGTGACTGCAGGTGCAGCACGCCGTCGCTGATCACCAGGATCCCGGCGACCGCGCCGAGCAGTGTCGAACGGGTCAGCCGTCGCGCGACCCGGATGGTGAGGAACACGATCAGCGTGCCCGCCAGCGCCGGCATGATCCGCCAGCCCCAGGCGTTGTAGCCCAAGAGCCACTCGCCGAGCGCGATGAGGTCCTTCGCCAGCGGCGGGTGCACGATCAGTTCGTAGCCGTAATTGTCTTCGTAACCGCCGTTGCGCAGTATCTGCCACGCCTGCGGGACGTAGTGCTTCTCGTCGAAGACGGGGGTGCCCTTGTCCGTGGGCGTGCCCAGGTTCTGGATCCGGACGAAGGCACCGATCAAGGTCAGCACCAGCGTGACGACCCAGCCGCGCAGGCGGTCGGTCGGCATGCCGCGGCCGAGGAGGGTGGCCTCCCGGTCGCTCGGTGGTCGGAGCGTGTCGACCGGATCAGGCCGCATGCTCTCGTCGTCACGGGTCAGCAGCGCGGTCACGGGGCCTGATCCTACGGGCGCGAGAGTGAACTCGGTGTCCGGATCCGGGAACCGGTTAACCTTCGGAAATGACCGAAGGACGCCTCGTGCTCGCAGCCACCCCGCTCGGAGACGTCCGCGACGCTTCGCCACGCCTTTCCGAAGCCCTCGCCACAGCCGATGTGATCGCTGCGGAGGACACCAGGCGCCTGCGTTCTCTCACCGCCGCGCTCGACGTCGCGCCGACGGGGCGCGTCGTCAGCTTCTACGAGGATGTCGAGACCGCCCGCCTGCCGAAGTTGCTGGAATCGCTGCAAGCGGGCGAGACGGTGGTGCTGGTGACCGACGCCGGGATGCCGAGCGTCTCGGACCCCGGCTTCCGCTTGGTGGCCGCCTGCGTCGAAGCGGACGTGCCGATGACCTGCCTGCCGGGCCCGTCCGCGGTGACCACCGCACTCGCGCTGTCGGGCCTCCCCTGCGACCGGTTCTGTTTCGAAGGGTTCGCTCCGCGCAAACCCGGCGAACGTGCGAAGTGGCTCGGTTCGCTGAAGGACGAGCCCCGCACCGTCGTGTTCTTCGAATCGCCCCACCGCCTGGCGAGCACTCTCGCCGACGCCGCCGAGGTTCTCGGGACCGATCGCCGCGCCGCTGTCTGCCGCGAGCTGACCAAAACGTACGAAGAGATCAAACGCGGCACTCTCCCGGACCTAGCCGCCTGGGCCGCCGAAGGGGTCAAAGGCGAGATCACCGTCGTTCTCGCGGGTGCGCCTCCGCGTTCGGTGAGCGTTGCGGACCTGGTTTCGGAAGTCTCGTCGCGGGTCGCCGCGGGTGAACGTCTCAAGTCAGCCGCCGCCGAGGTCGCCGAAGCCACAGGAGTGTCCAAGAAGGAGCTCTACGACGCCGTCCTCGCGTCCCGTAAATAAGTCCCTAAGTCAACAGGGCCGTCGCCGCGACGTATGCCTTCGCGGCATCGGGCTCGGCGCCGGTGATGACGTCCGTGTAGATGAACGACTCACTGATCCGCACCAGCAGGTAGGCCAGGTCCTCGACCGGCAACGGCGGGGTGAGCAGTCCGGCCGCGACCTCTTCTTCCAGGAAGACGCGCATTTTCGCGATCGCCCGGCTCTGCACCACGCTGGCCTTCGTCGTCAGGATCCGCAGCGCCCGCTCGGGCTCGTTGCGCAGGAACTCCCGAAACGGCTTCGAGCCGTTCACGGTCCGGACGAACGTGCCGATGAGCTCCGCAATCCCCTCCGCGCCCCGCCCGAGCTTGCCCGGAGAGCGCGCCTCGAAGACCTCGACGGTCATCGACCACAGGATCTCGCCCAGCAACTGGTCCCGCCCGCCGACCCAGCGGTGCAGCGTGGCGCGGCTGATCCCCAGCTCGCCCGCGAGGTCGCGCATGTCCACCCGGCGGCCGTCGAGGAACCAGGCGCGCGCGATCGTGAACGCGCGCAGGGCATCCGGGCGCGGTGCGGTCAGCTGGCGTTCGAGTGGGGTTTCGATGAGTGAAACATATCACGCAATGTCTCACCTATGAGACATATGCAAGAATGTCTCACTCGACGAGGAGGATGCGAATGCGTGCAGTACAGGTGACCGAATTCGGCGGACCCGAGGTGCTCAACCTCGTCGACCTGCCTGATCCCGTACCCGGCCCCGGTCAGCTGCTCATCGAAGTCGACCGGGTCGGTGTCAACTACGCCGACACGCATCAGGCCGAGAACTCCTACCTCGCGCCCAGCAAGCTTCCGCTCGTGCCCGGGGGCGAGGTCGTCGGCCGCACCGCCGAGGGCAAGCGGGTCGTCGCGCTGCTCAACGGCGGCGGCGGTTACGCCGAGCGCGCGGTGGCGGAGACGGTCACCAGCTTCGACGTGCCCGACGGCATCGACGACCTGACCGCGCTCTCCTTCATCGTCCAGGGCACCACAGCCCACCTGCTGCTGCGCAAGAACACGCACCTCGAGGCCGGCGAATCCGTCGTCGTGCACGCGGCGGCGGGTGGGGTCGGTTCCATCGCCGTCCAGCTCGCGAAGGCGTGGGGCGCGGGCCGGGTCATCGCGACCGCCAGTAGCGACGAGAAACGCGCACTCGCCCTCGAACTCGGCGCCGACGTCGCCATTGATTCCCGTGCCGACGACATGACCGAAGCGCTTCGCGAAGCGAACGGCGGCAAACGCGTCGACATCGTTCTCGACATGACCGGCGGGACGGTCACCGACCAAAGCATCGCGGCACTCGCGCCGTTCGGGCGGCTCGCGTTCTACGGCATGGCCAGCCGCAAGCAGCCGAAGCCGATCGAAGCCCGCAATCTCCTCGTGCACAGCACCACCGTGTCCGGGATGTGGCTGCCACACGTGTTCAAACTTCCCGGAAACGTCTTCGGCCGGGCACTCGACGAACTCTTCTCGCTGGCGCTCGCCGGTCAGGTCCGCGCCGTCGCGGGCGGCGAGTACGCGCTGTCCGACGCGCGCGCCGCCCACGAGGCCCTGCGTTCGCGTGGCACGACGGGCAAGCTCCTGCTGGACCCCGCCAAGTAGCTCAGCCGAGCAGCCGTTCCAGCGGCGCGGACTTGTGGAGGCATTCCTGCCATTCCGCTTCGCTGTCGGAGTCGGCGGTGATCCCGCCGCCGACTCCCAGCGCGATCGTGCCGTCGTGGATTTCGAAGGTTCTGATCGCGACGTTCAGTTCCAGACCGGCGATCGGCGAAGCGAGCCCGATCGCGCCGGTGTAGACGCCGCGTCCCGTCGGCTCCAGTTCGGCGATCAGGTCCAGCGCCCGGACCTTCGGCGCACCGGTCACCGAACCCGGCGGGAACGTGGCCGCGAGCAGATCCGCGTCGTCGATCCCCTCGGCGAGCAATCCCTCCACGGTGGACTCGAGGTGCCAGACCCCGGGCGCGGGCCGGACCTTGAGCAGTTCCGGAACGACGACGCTGCCGGTGGCGCACACCCGTCCGAGGTCGTTGCGGACGAGATCGGTGATCATCACGTTCTCCGCGACGTCCTTGGTGGATTCCCGCAGTCGCTGCGCGAGGTGCTCGTCAGCGGCGTTCCGCCGCGGCAAAGTGCCCTTGATCGGTGTCGACCGGACCCGCTGCCCTTGCCTGGCGAGGAAAAGTTCGGGGGAGAAGGAGACGACCGAGCCCCAGTCCCCGGCGAGGAACGCCGCCCGCCGGGCTCGCAGGCGGTGGACACCTTCGGTGAACAACGAGATCGGATCGCCGTCGAATTTCCCGGTGAAGCGAGCGCAGATGTTCGCCTGGAACAACTCGCCCGCCTCGATCGCGTGCACACACGCCTTGACCGCGTCGTAGTGCTCCGACGGCAGCGGACGCGACAGCGGACCTGAGTTCCACGGCGCCGACTCGGGAAGCCGGGTCAGCAAGGTCTCCATAGAGGACACTTCGCCGATCGGATCCGGGGCGCCGTCGGCGAGCAGCGCCTCGAACCACCACGAACCGTCCGCGTCCCACCGGAGTACCCGGTCGACCCAGCCCCAAGCCGCCGGAGGAAGGCCGCCCGAACGGCCCGAGGGGTCTGTGAGGTCGTAACCCAGGTAACCGAACCACCCACCGCCGACAGCTCCAGGCGTCGCATCGCGAACCTGTGGCAGGCGAGTGGGAATGGCGAACGCCTCGGCCACGTCTCGAACGGGTGTCAGCGAGGCACTCAACGCGATGACCGCGCGCGAGGAGAACCACTCCCCGCACAGCGCCGCCGGCGGCGCGAGGCCGAGTGTCCGGGCGCGTACGCCGAGCGTCGCCAGCGCCCGCTCGGGCGTGACGTCCGTCCGCAGCCTCCGGCACATCAACCGCACGCGACATTGTCGCCGCCCGGCCAGGCGAAAAGGCAACCCGCGCCGATCGGAAAGTGATATCCGCGACCACGTCCGCCGCAAGGCGGTGACGTGGTGCACACCCGCCGTCACGGTGGATCCCTACAGGAGCACGTCCGAGAGCGTGAAGGGATAGACCACGGCGTCCTGCGCGATCGGCCCCGCCACTCCGGGCAACCCGGTGCCGAAGCCATGCTGATGCAGCCCGAGCCGGGAGTGGAACCACCCCGGCCTTCCGGGGATCTCGTTGTGCCTGACCAGCCACAACACCACTTCACTGTCCGCCCACTTGTCCGGGTGCAGCCGGTTCGTCCAGCACTCGAGCCCGGCGTACACCAGGACCCGTTCGACGCGGGCCGCATGCCTGACATGCTTGATCCACGCCTTGATGAACCGGTCGTCGACGCTGGGTGCCTCCACTTCGAGCGCCGGCGCGAGCGAACCGGGCGCGAAGGCGCCGAGCGCGCTCGCCGTCCGGACGAAATGGTCGGCCTGATCATGGACGGCACCAGGACGCGCGTAGTGCCGGGCGCCTGTGTGGATACCGGCGTGCTGGGCACCCGCCAGATTGCGTTCCGCGACGACGTCCCGCCAGTTGGTGTTCTCGCTGACGGTGACCGACGCGAACCGGATGTCGGCGCCACGCACCGCCGCCCAGTCCGTCACCGTCTCCCGGTGGGACAGGGTGACGCCGTGCTCACCTTCCGGATCGATCAAAGTCACTCGCCTTCGAAATTCGCCCCAGTACGCCCGAAAGGTCACCCTACGTCCGAGGAGCGGCCGCAAGGTGACCTTTCGGTTCAGCGTGTCTCAGGCGTTTTCGCGTTGGAACGTTCGCGAGCCCCACCAGATGGCCAGCACCGCCATCACCAGCACCACGACACTCCCGGTGAACAGCGCGTCCATCGAGAAGTCTCCGCGGAAGCTGTTCCGCTCGACATCCACCACGTGCCGGAAGGGATTGATGCGGGAAATCGTGTACAGCCAATCCGGTGCCGACCCCGCGGTGATCGGGATGAGGATTCCGGAAAGCAGCAGCAGTGGCATGAGAACCGCGTTGAGCAAAGCCGGGAACGCGTCTTCACTCTTGAGGGTCAGTGCCAGCGCGTAGGAGCACGACGCCAAGGTGATTGACAGGAGGAAGACGATCACCAGGCTGAGCACGATGCCGCCGAGCGGGGCGTTCAGATCGAAGACCAGATACGCCAGCGCGATGATGATCAACGCCTGGACGACCGTCTGCACCGCGTTGGCGAGCACCTTGCCCAGCAACAGCGCCACCCGGCTCACCGGGGTGACGCGTATTCGTTCGACCACACCGGAACGGAATTCCGCGAGGAGGCCGAAGCCGACGAAGGAACTGCCGAACAGCGCGAGCTGCGCGATGATCGCCGGAGTG
The DNA here is from genome assembly GCA_049998115.1 of Amycolatopsis sp. cmx-4-19. Lineage (GTDB taxonomy): Bacteria > Actinomycetota > Actinomycetes > Mycobacteriales > Pseudonocardiaceae > Amycolatopsis. Next base: position 331,564 of record JAEBEO010000003.1, read on the forward strand.
AAGATCATCCAGCCGTCCACATCGGACAGACCCACTGCGTTGAGCGACTTCACCAGCAGCGGTCCGAAAAAGAACAGGTAGAGCAGCGGCTGCATGATCCCGATCATGATCCATGTCGGGTTGCGCAACGCCGCGAGTATGTCCCGGCGGAAGATCAACCAGGTGTCATGCAACATGGGTCGCCTCCTTTTCCGGAGCGTCGAGAGGTGCGCCCTCTTCCGCGTCACGCAGGCTACGGCCCGTCAATGTCAGGAAAACGTCGTCGAGTGTCGGGCGGTGCACCTGCATCGACGTGATCGTGATGCCCCGGGCGTCCAGCGCACGCAGCAATTCGGGCATCGCGGTGTCCCCGCGCGGAACCCGGAAGCGCACCGTGCCGTCCGTGACGGTCATTTCGTGCGCCCCTTCGAGCCTGCCCGCGACCTCCGCCGTCTCGGCGGCCGACTCCGGTGAAATCCCGATGACGACGCTGTCTCCGGACACCCTTGCTTTCAGGGCATCCGGCGTTCCCTCGGCGACGATCCGCCCGTCGTCGATGACGATCAGCCGGTCGGAAAGCGCGTCGGCCTCGTCGAGATAGTGCGTGGTCAGGAAGACCGTGACGCCCTGCTCGTCGCGGAGCCTGCGGATGTGGTCCCACAGGTTCGCGCGGCTCTGCGGGTCGAGCCCTGTCGACGGCTCGTCGAGGAAGACGAGCCCTGGCGAGTGGATCAGCCCGAGCGCGATGTCGAGACGACGGCGCTGCCCGCCCGAAAGAGTCTTGGTCGCCCGCTGGTCGAGCCCGGCGAGGTCCAGTTGCTCGGCGAGCGTGGCCCCGCGCGCGAGCGCGTCCGCCTTGCTCATCCGGTACAGCCGTCCCTGGAACTCGATCTCTTCGGCGACCTTGCTTTCCGGCGCCGTGCCACCACCCTGAGCGACGTAGCCGATTCGCCGACGCACCCCCAGCGGGTCGGCGAGTAGATCGCAGCCGCCGACCGTCGCTTCACCCGCGGTGGGCTTGAGAAGCGTGGTCAGCATGCGCAGGGTCGTGGTCTTGCCGGCCCCGTTCGGTCCGAGGAAGCCGACCAGTTCCCCGGCCGAGACATCAAGATCGACGCCCTTGACGGCGTGGACCTCGCCCCCGTTGCGGCCCTTGCGGCGGAACCGCCGCTCAAGGCCGCGTGCCTTGATCATGAATACCCCTTTCTGAGGCCCAGCTAGTCAAACTTGACTAGCTGGATGATGCACTGTGCCCCAGGAGTCGTTCCGTAGTCAAGTTTGATTACCGGGGAGGTTCGCCGAAGGCGGCTTCCTCTTCCCCTTCGCCCGACATCACGTACTCGCCCCCTTCGAGTCGGCCGATCAGGTCCCGCATCCAGGACACGTTCGCCTCGGCATGGGCGCTCCACAAGCGGTACAGCTCGCTCACGTGCGGCGGCTTCCCCAGATCGATCGAGTGCTCGCGCGCGTAGTGGGTCGAGTGAGCATGCGCTTCCATATTCGCCAACTGCTGTTTCAGCAGGGCGAGAACCTGGGGGCGGGGCAAGCTCGGCATGAACGTGACCGCGGCCGAAAGCGTGTATCCGGTCGCGTCGTCACTCGAGAGTGCCCGGCCGAGTTGGACGAGGAACTCGGTCTCCCCGTCTTCGGTCAGCGTGTACGCGATCCGGTCAGGTCCGCCGCCCGTCTCTGTGTCATCGACCTGTTCCAGCAGACCTTCAGAGGTCATCTTCTTCAACGCGTGATAGATCGACCCCGGCTGGACGTTGCCCCATTTGTCGGCCGCCCACGAGAGAAGCTCGCGCCGGACCTGGTAGCCGTGTGCCTTCCCATACATGCGCACGACACCCAGCACCAGCAGACGCGTGGCGGACACCGAGGCCTCCGATCCTCTCCCGGACAACAATGCCTTAGACGACGTCCGTAGGCTAAACAAGCATGAGCACCCCAGTGTTGACTGCGGTGGCCTGGCCCTACGCCAACGGCCCCCGCCACATCGGCCACGTCTCCGGATTCGGCGTCCCGTCCGACGTCTTCTCCCGCTACCAGCGAATGGCCGGCAACCGGGTGCTCATGGTGTCCGGCACCGACGAGCACGGCACCCCGATCACCGTCCAGGCTGACAACGAAGGCCTGACCTCCCAGCAGACGGCCGACAAGTACACCCGTCAGATCGGCCAGGACCTGCAGGGACTCGGTCTCACCTACGACCTGTTCACCCGGACCACCACGGGCAACCACGCCGATGTCACGCAGCAGATCTTCCTCGCGCTGCATCGCAACGGCTACGTGGTCCCCAAGACCACGCGGGGCGCGATCAGCCCCTCGACCGGCCGCACCCTGCCCGACCGCTACATCGAAGGCACCTGCCCGATCTGCGGCTACGACGGCGCGCGGGGTGACCAGTGCGACAACTGCGGCAACCAGCTCGACGCCGCCGAGCTGATCAACCCGAAGTCGCGGATCAACGGCGAAACGCCGAAGTTCGTCGAGACCGAGCACTACTTCCTCGACCTGACCGCGTTCGTCGACACCCTGGGCAAATGGCTGTCCAGTAAGACCGACTGGCGCCCCAACGTCCTCAATTTCACCAAGAACCTGATCGACGACATGCGGCCGCGGCCGATCACCCGCGACCTCGACTGGGGCGTGAAGATCCCGCTGGAGGGCTGGCGCGACCAGCCGATGAAGCGCTTCTACGTCTGGTTCGACGCGGTCATCGGCTACTTCTCGGCGAGCGTCGAATGGGCACGCCGTTCCGGTAACCCGGATGCCTGGCAGGAGTGGTGGAACAACCCGGACGCCCGTTCCTACTACTTCATGGGCAAGGACAACATCACCTTCCACGCCCAGATCTGGCCAGCCCTGCTCTTCGGCCACAACGGCGAGGGCGACCGCGGCGGCGAGCCCGGCAAGTACGGCAAGCTGCACCTGCCCGACGAGATCGTCTCCAGCGAGTTCCTCACGATGAGCGGCTCGAAGTTCTCGACCTCGCGCGGCACTGTCATCTACGTCCACGACTTCCTGCGCGAATTTGGGCCGGACACCCTGCGCTACTTCATCTCGGTCGCCGGTCCCGAGACCCAGGACACCGACTTCACCTGGGACGAGTTCGTCCGCCGGACGAACTTCGAGCTGGCCAACGAATGGGGCAACCTCGTCAACCGGTCCATTTCGATGGCCCACAAGAACGTCGGCGCCATCCCGCGCCCGGACGCCCCGACAGCGGCCGACGAGGACCTCAAGGCGCTCTCGCGCAAAGCCTTCGACACCGCGGGTGCCCACCTCCAGCGGTCCCGGTTCAAGGCGGCGGCGAGTGAAGCGATGCGCGTCGTCACCGCGGCGAACCGATACCTTTCGGACCAGGAGCCCTGGAAGCTCAAGGACGACACCGCTCGCCGCGACAGCGTCCTCCACACCGCGCTGCAGGTCGTTTCGGACGCCAACACGCTGCTGACCCCCTTTCTGCCCCACTCGGCCCAAAAGGTGCACGAGGCACTCGGTGGTTCCGGCATCTGGGCGGCCCAGCCCGAACTGCAGGAAGTCGAGGACCTCGACATCCCCGGCCGGATCAACCCCATCATCACCGGGGACTACCAGACCGAACAGGCACGTTGGAAGTCCGTGCCGATCGAGGTCGGCAAGCCGCTCGAGAAGCCGACCCCGCTGTTCGCCAAGCTGGACCCCGAGCTAGGAGAGACCGGTCCCGAATGGGCGCCGATCTCGAAGTGATCAGCTGATGGGTGTGGAAAAGAAGGAACTACCACCGATTCCGGACAGGCTGCCGGTCTCGGTGGTGGACGCGCACACCCACCTCGACGCGTGCGGCGCGGTCACCGCGGCGGATGTGACCGCCATGGTCGATCGCGCCGAACGCGCCGGCGTCTCAAGGGTGGTCACCGTCGCGGACGATCTCGCGGCCGCTCGATGGGCAGCTCAAGCGTCGACATGGGATGACAGGGTCTGGGCCGCCGTGGCGATTCATCCCACGCGCACCAAGGATTTCGGTGAATCCGAGAGGTCCGAAGTGGAGCGTCTCGCGAAAGAGTCCAGAGTGGTCGCGGTCGGCGAGACCGGTCTCGACTACTACTGGGACTACTCGCCCCATGACGCTCAGCAGGACGCCTTCCGGTGGCATATCGACCTCGCCAAACGGATCGGCAAGCCGCTGATGATCCATGATCGAGACGCCCACGAAGACGTCCTTCGCATCCTCGAAGAGGAGGGCGCGCCCCAGCAGGTCGTCTTCCACTGTTTCTCGGGAGACGAACACATCGCCCGTCGATGCATCGACGCGGGATACGTACTGTCGTTTGCCGGGACGGTCAGTTTCCGCAACGCCCGCGGGCTCCATGAGGCGGCACGGGTCGTTCCAGCCGGGCAGTACCTCGTCGAGACGGACGCGCCGTTTCTGACCCCCCATCCGTTCCGTGGGCGCCCGAACGAGCCCTTCTGCGCCGCCTATACCGTTCGTCATCTCGCCTCGTTCAGGGGCGAGGCGGTGCACGAGGTGGCCGAATCGGTCCGGATGACCGCCGAGCGGGTCTTTCGCTTGCCGACAGTCACCCCCAGTTGAACGGACTGCGACATTAGTGATCAGCAATGGTCCACTCTGATGAGTGACCAACGTCACGACACTCCGGGCGGTGTTTGCGCAACCCGGCGAGGTTCGTTACTGTCCCGTGATCGTGCCGGTCGGTACTCGCAAATGCGGTTGCCGGCTGTTACGCCCACAGTCACGTCAGTGCACGTCGGGGAAGCGGAACCAGGAGCGGTACGGCCTGGAACCGTGACGATGGCGCTGGCTGCGGGTGTCGGACTTCTAGAGGTGCGCCAACGAGTGCATCGAGACGAAGGACGTTGTGGAGCGGTTGTCGAGCTCTTTGACGTCTTGGGAAAGGGAACGACCCAGTGACTGGTAGCAGTAGGCAGGATGCCTCGCGCCTTGGCGTTGAGACGAACACCTTCGCTTCCACCGGCTCGGTTGCCGTGCTCGACCGCGACACTCACTACGGCGAGCTGGACTACTCCGACGACCCGCGCATCACGCACCAGGACGTCCTGGCCGCGCTCGGCCCCGATGCCGACACCTTGATGGCCGAGATCGACGTCGATGTCGACGAGCTGATCCGCCTCATCAGCGCCGAGACCACCATGCTTCCGCCGATCGTCATTCCGGACGAGGTGGCTGAGGACCGCACCGCTGGCGCGCCGATGAAGGTCGCGACCAAGGACGAGATCATCTCCAGCGCGACCCGCGTGTGGAAGAAGCGGTTCCTCAAAGGCACCGTCATGGCGGTCCTGCTCACCCTCGGTGGTGGCGGCGCGGCCGCGATGGCGATGAACAAGAGCGTCACGCTCGATATCGATGGCCAGCAGCGAACCGTTCACAGCTTCGGCGACACGGTCGGGGAGGTCCTCGAAGACGCAGGCCTCTCGATCGGCGCGCACGACTCGCTCTCCCCGTCGCCCCAGGCCGAAGTCGGCGATGGCGGCGTCATCAAGCTGGAGCGCGGCCGCAAGCTGAACCTGGTCGTCGACGGCGTGGGGCAGGAGTCCTGGGTTCGCGCGACCAACCTCAGCGAGGCCCTGAGCCAGCTTGGCCGCTCCGATCTCGCGAAGTCCGGCACTTGGACCTCCATGCCGCAGAGCGGCGAGCTTCCGCTCGAAGGCGCCACTGTCGAGGTCAAGACCCTCAAGAACCTCACCGTCTATGACGGCGCGAACGAGCCGCGCAAGGTTCAGACCAACGCCGTCACCACCAAGGAATTCCTTGGTGAGGTACGCATGACTCTCGGCCCGGACGACGAAGCTGTCGGCGGTCTCGACGTCAAGCTGGTCGACGGCGCCGAGGTCCACATCAGCCGGACCGGCGTCACCATGGTCAAGCAGAACGAGGAAATCGCTCCGCCTGAGCAGAAGGTCGATGACCCGGAGCTCGAAAAGGGCAAGACCAAGGTCGAAGACCCAGGCACCCCGGGGAAGAAGACCGTGACCTACAAGGTCACCCAGCGCAACGGCAAGGAAGTCGGCCGCGAGAAGGTCTCAGAAGAGGTCACCACCGAGGCCAAGCCCAAGATTGTCAAGGTCGGTACCAAGAAGCCGGCCGACCCGGTCATCGGCGACGCCGGGGCGTGGGATCGCATCGCGCAGTGCGAGTCGACTGGTAACTGGGCCGCCAACACCGGCAACGGCTATTACGGTGGCCTGCAGTTCAACAAGAGCACCTGGGACGCTTACGGCGGCTCGCAGTACGCCTCCTACCCGCACCAGGCCAGCAAGGCTCAGCAGATCGCCGTCGCCGAGAAGGTCCGTGACGACCGCGGTGGCTACGGCGCTTGGCCGCACTGTGGCAAGAAGGCCTGACCGCCAGACCAATTCTCTTTCCTGAAGGTCACCGCGTGGGTTGAGCCCACAAGGTGGCCTTCAGGCCGTTTTGGGCAGTTCAGGACGTGTGGCGTTCTCGCTGGAGGGTGGGACGAGGTCTTTGCCCCGCGCTGCCGAGGGTTGCGGGCTGGTCCTTGGTCTCGACAGGCGGGACCACCACCGCGCGGGACGTGTATGCGCCACGTCTCGGGATCGGTCGGTGACGTGATCCACGTGCCCGCCGACAGTGCCACGGCGCTGGCTCTGATCTCGTCGCCCTGATTGCCTGTCTTTTGCTTGGCGTGGCGGGTTACCCGTCGGCTCTGCCGGTCGAGACTGCTCAGCGTTCCGTTCTGGGCTCTGCCGAGGCAACGGAATGTCCGGGCCGCTGTCCGCGAGATCGACGATCTCCGCGAACGCATCGCCGCGTCTCTCGGCCGGTGTGCGCTGATCGGCCTCCCCATTCGGCACCCCATGTGCGAGCGGCACCAGGAGCGCGTTCAGGCGGGCGCCTGTTACGGAATCGAGGTCGCCGCGCACGTCCCAGCGGCCGGTACGTTTCTGGCGCAACCAGAACACGCGTCGAGGGCCTTTCGACTTGGATTCGTCGGCGTTGTTCGCATCTGGGTCGTGGCGTCCGATCAGGTCGTTTCCGGCGATCGTGACGTCGCGAGGCCTCGCAACGCTGGCTAGATCGACCAAGGTCTTCTCAGCATCGGCCCGTGTGCTTGCGGAGACGTGTTCTGGCAGCCTCCTCATGACGGTGACGATGCGGTCGATGCCACCGTCGGCCAGCAAGCCTTTGGTGGCCGCGGCTCCGGTCAAAGGCGCGACGGACGGAGTCGAGGTGCCGTCGCGCTCACGTCTCGAGTTGAGAGCCAGGGCTCTAGCGGTCACCTTCCTCGCTTCGGCTCGAGAAACCCGGGCCGCATGCTCATAGAAGACGGCGATCGAGTTGTGGCCGAAGAGTTCTCGGACACCACGTGATTCGATCTCGGCCAGGATCTGGCCGACTTCGGCGAACAGGCGTCGCCCTTCGCGTAGTCGTGTCTGCAGCTCGTCGAGAAGCAGATCGGGATCACCTTCCGGCAGGTTCAACGGGAAGGGCTTGGAAGCGTTTTTGCTGGTCACACCTTGATTGTCAGGGCAGGTTCGAACTTATGCACGGTATCGATGAGGTGAATCATGATCACGCTGCGGCGGGGGTATCTCGCACCGATCACTCGGCAGTAGTACATGCGTCCGGACCGGTTACGCCGTAGGGATGTTGCCGCCAACTCTGGCTGGATGGAGCCAACCTGGTCCCAGGGTGCTCGGCGTGAAGGGGGATGCCTGAGCGGCGAATCCACTTTGTCCTGTCCGTTCATCTGGTCCCACTCCTTGTGCAGCACTCCGTAAACGACGGCGTCGTGCACGCCAACAGACCAGCGCCGGGCGCGCCGGAATCTGCCTTCTTCGACAAAGCCCGGTTGCCGGCAGACGGCGATCATCGCCGGATTGTTTGAGAATGTGCGAAATCCAGTCGGAGGATGCCGGTGCGGGAGAACAAATAGGTCGTCTGCAGGCGCAAGGCTTCGGTGCCGAATCCGCCGCTCGAGGTAGCGCTTGTCGTAGATGGCCAGCCCAGTCGCCGCCAGTCGGTCTGTTCACTTTCCCAGTACCAGCTGGTCTGGCCGCTCACTCGGCCGTTGTGCGAATCGGATACCGCGAGGCTGGTGCGAGGATCGGCCAGGCCGGGCTTTGGGTGTGGCGCGTCGAAGGGCTTGGCAATCGACATCCGCGGCGGTCGGCGGCCGAAGTACGGACCGTTGGTTTCATGCCATGGTCGCGTGGATCGAGCAGGTCGCGGAGCGGTGCGAGGTCGGACGGCCGTCAGTCGCGCAGCCGGACCTTGGCACCTTCGAGCACGACGTCGTCCACCGGTCAATCGTGGCTTACCGAGGCTGGCTACGATCGTCGGGTGACTGAACTGCTCGGGCCTGCGGAGATCAGGGCGCTGGCGGCCGAGCTGGACGTACGTCCGACCAAGAAGCTCGGCCAGAACTTCGTGCACGATCCCAACACCGTGCGTCGCATCGTCGACCTCTCAGGGGTCGGCGAAGGCGATGTCGTACTGGAAGTCGGGCCCGGTCTTGGTTCTCTGACACTCGGGCTGCTCGCGACCGGCGCCAAAGTCGTCGCCGTCGAGATCGATCCCGTGCTTGCCGGGCGGCTGCCGGATACGGTGGCCGAGCGCGGGGGAGCCGAAAGGCTGACGGTCGTCGAGGCAGACGCGCTTCGGGTAGCGGCGACGGATTTGCCTGAACAGCCGTCGGCGCTTGTCGCGAACCTGCCGTACAACGTCGCTGTTCCTGTCGTGCTTCATCTGCTCGCCGAGTTGCCGTCGTTGACCAGCGGGCTCGTGATGGTCCAGACTGAAGTGGCCGACCGGATGGCGGCTGGGCCAGGAAGCCGAACTTATGGCGTGCCCAGCGTCAAGCTCGCGTGGTACGGGAAGGCGCGCAAGGTCGCCGCGGTGCCTCGAGCGGTGTTCTGGCCCGTGCCGAACGTGGACTCCGCACTGGTGGCCTTCGAACGTGGTGAGGCCGTCGTGACAGGTGTAAGCCGTGAACGGCTGTTTGCGGTCGTTGATGCGGCCTTCTCGCAGCGGCGGAAGACGTTACGAGCGGCGTTGGCAACCTGGGCCGGTTCGGCTGAGCGCGCCGGCGAGTTGCTGGCGAAGGCGGGAATCGACCCCAAAACCCGCGGGGAGCAACTGGACGTTCACCAGTTCGCTCGTATCGCCGCCGCGACCGACTGATCGCCCGAAGTCACGGCTTACCGCGTTGGGACAGCCAAGTCGTGACGCGAGGAGAATTTGTTCCATAACGTGGTGATGATCGTGGTCGGCGCCGTACGGACGCGAGTGTTGGCTGAGGTCAGCACGACGGCATAATTCCTCGTCTCGACGTTCATCGTTTCGACCTGCCTGTGCAGGTAGTGGCCTTGATGTGAACTCGAAACCACGCTGGGTTCCCATAATATGGTCACTGGATCCTGTATCATGGACGCGACCAGACGTGTGATCTGTGCCTATGTGCTTGCTTTCATCCAGTGGGATCGGTTTTACTCAGTGAGCCATCCCGAGCGACTGAGAGACCTGGCTCGCCGAAGTCGCAGCAACCACCCTCCACAGGGCAGGTGCTACCGCCAGGACCGATGGAGGCTGTGCCTAATGAACAGGGTCACCCACCCGCTCCTGCTGACCAGGCGACGTGTCGTCGACGAAGGTCGCCGCTCGGTAAGTGCGTGTCGACGCTCCACCGTTACTGCCTGAGTCCTTCCTCTTTCTTCTGAAAACCGTTCGTTCCGGACGGTTACTCGGTGACGGTTGGCGCGCTCGAAAGAAGCAGCGCCCCATTTGCATGGAGCCCTTCGTGATCACTGTCGAAAACCTGTCCAAATCCTTTCCCCTCAACGGGCATCCCGTCGTCGCACTGCGCGACGTCAGCGTGGACATCCAGGCAGGCTCGCTGTTCGGAGTCGTTGGTCCGGCCGGCTCCGGCAAGTCGACCCTCGCTCGTTGCATCGGGCTTCAGGAGCGTCCTGACCGAGGCGTGGTTCGCCTCGACGGCCTCAACACGGGGACCCTCGACGGCCGCCGCCTGCGGGAGATCCGTCGGCAGGTCGGCGTCGTGAGCACCAAACCGGAGCTGCTCGCCGAGCGCACCATCGCCGGCAACGTCGCCTCGCCGCTCGAGCAGCTCGGACTGGACGGGCCACAGCGCCGGAATCGAGTCGCCAACCTGCTCGACCTGGTCGGACTCACTCAGCGTGCTGGCCAGCGGCCGGGTGAACTGTCCGAGGGGCAGCTGCGACGGGTGGCCATCGCCAAGGCTCTGGCCGCCGGGCCGTCAGTGCTCCTGGCCGATGACCCGACCGCAGGTGTGCGGCCTGAGGAGTCCGGAGCGGTCCTGACCGTGCTCGACCGTGCGCGCGCCGAACTCGGGGTCACCGTGCTGCTCACCACGCCCGACGCCAGTGTGGTTCGCCGCGTCTGCGATGACGTCGCGGTACTGGAAGCCGGCGCGGTGATCGAACGGGGAACCGTGCTCGACCTGGTGTCCGACCCGAACAGCCGGACCGCACAGGCACTCCTGCCCACGATCGAGACCAGCAGGGCGCAGGTTTCGAAGTACGACCGCGCGGTGGACGTCGTACTGGTCGGCTTCGCGTCGGTCGGGGCACTTCTGCCGGAGGCGGCCGGTCGCTTCGACGTCGAACTCGCCACCATCGGCGGCGGCTTGACTCGGATCGGTGACACCCCTGTCGGCCGATTCCGGCTCGGTGTGCGCGGTGAGCACGCGGATGCGGCGCTCGCGTGGATTGCGGAGCGCGGCGGCCACGTGACCCACCCGGTCCGTGGACCGCAGGGTGTCGCTGCCTGATTCCTCATGAACGGGCCGCTCAGGACGAAAACCGTCCGGGGCGGCCCGTTCGTGTCTGACTCGTCCCGTTCACCTTTCTCCTGGTGGCGGCATAAGTGGAGCGGCCACGTAGGCTTGAGCCGTGCTCGCTGTCGTACCGCCCCCAGTCACCGTCAGGGTTCCCGCCAAGGTCAACCTTCACCTGGCGGTCGGTGACGTACGCCCGGACGGCTACCACGAACTGGTGACTGTGTTCCAGGCGCTTTCGTTGACTGACGAGGTGACCGTCGCGGTCACCGAGGAGCCTGGCGTCGAGGTCTATGGCGAGGGTGAAGGTTCCGTACCGACCGGTGCCAACAACCTCGCTTGGAGGGCGGCACAGGCGCTGGCGGCCCACGTCGGCAAGGCGGACGGCGAATCCAAGGTCCGTGTGGTGCTTCGTAAAGGCATCCCGGTGGCCGGCGGGATGGCTGGAGGCAGCGCCGATGCGGCTGCCACCCTGGTGGGGCTCGCGTCGCTTTGGAAGCTCGACATCTCTCGGGACGAACTGGCAGGCATCGCAGCCAAGCTCGGCAGCGATGTTCCCTTCGCGCTTTACGGCGGGACTGCGTTGGGGACCGGCCGCGGCGAGCAGCTGGTGCCGGTTTTGTCGAGGCATACGTTCCACTGGGTTCTGGCGTTCGACCAGCGTGGTCTTTCGACCCCGCGAGTGTTCGGCGAACTGGACAGGTTGCGTGAAGAGGGCAGCCCGCCGCGGATCGGTTCGCACACTCCGGTGGTCGAAGCGTTGGCATCCGGTGACCCGCGGCAGCTGGCGCTGCTCTTGGGTAATGATCTGCAGGCGGCAGCTGTTTCCCTGCGTCCTGGGCTGCGTCGCACGTTGAGGGCCGGGGTGAACGCGGGCGCGCTCGCGGGCACCGTGTCCGGGTCGGGCCCGACCTGTGCTTTTCTGTGCGCAGACGCGCAGTCAGCGGTCGAGGTCGCGGCAGAGTTGTCCGGTGCGGGTGTGTGTCGCACGGTGCGGGTCGCGCAGGGTCCGGTTCCCGGTGCCCGTCTGGTCGGCGGGGACGACGCGCCGCGGCCGACGCCGCCGCGAGTGCACGCGTGAGGATGTCCGTAATGGACATCGACTAATTTCATTGTGTCGCAAGCTTTTTGGAAAGGATCGGCTGAGGAATGGCCAACTTGGTCAACCTGGAGTCGGTGAGCAAGTCCTACGGGGTGCGCCCGCTGCTCGACGGTGTTTCGCTCGGCGTGGCCGAGGGGCAGCGCATCGGTGTCGTCGGTCTCAACGGAGGCGGGAAGACGACGCTGCTGGAGGTTCTCGCGGGGATCAGCGAGCCGGATTCGGGGCGCGTGAGCCAAGTCCGCGGCTTGCGGATGGCCGTCGTCACTCAACGGACCGAACTTCCTGGCGGCAGCACGATTGGCGACGTCGTGCTGGAGCGCTACGGGGCGGAGCACGAATGGGCCGCTGACGCGCGAGTCCGATCCATCATGGATGGTCTGGGGATGACCGCGCTCGGGGTCGAGACGCCGACGGCGAACCTGTCCGGCGGGGAGCGCCGCCGTGTCGCGCTGGCCGCGGCCCTCACCGGTGAACTGGATCTCGTGGTCCTCGACGAGCCGACCAACCACCTCGACGTCGAAGGTGTGCGCTGGCTGGCGGATCACTTGCTCAACCGCAAGATCGCGGTCGTGGTCGTCACCCACGACCGGTGGTTCCTCGACACGGTCGCGAGTGTGACCTGGGAGGTCGCCAACGGTCGCGTCGAGCAGTACGAAGGTGGGTACGCGGATTGGATCTTCGCGCGGGCCGAACGGGCAAGGCTGGCGGCGACGGCCGAGGAGAAGCGACAGAACCTGGCGCGTAAGGAGCTCGCCTGGTTGCGTCGCGGACCGCAGGCCAGGACCTCGAAGCCACGCTACCGCGTGGAGGCGGCCGAGGCTCTGATCTCCGATGTGCCGGAGCCGCGTGATTCGGTCGAGCTGCAGGCATTCGCCCGGCGGAGGCTGGGGAAGACCGTGCTGGAAGTCGAGGATGCCAGCCTGATCGCCGGCGACCGCACGCTGCTCGATCACGTCACCTGGCGGATCGGGCCCGGCGACCGGATCGGGCTGGTCGGCGTAAACGGGTCGGGGAAGACGACGCTGCTCAAGCTGCTCGGCGGCGACACGGAGCCCGTGACCGGCCGCCGCATCCAGGGGAAGACGGTCAGCCTCGCGCACCTGCGGCAGGAACTCGACGACCTTCCGGGCGACTTGCGTGTTCTGCAGGCGATCGAGGAAATCTCCGGACGGGTCGTGTTCGGCAAGCAGGAGCTTTCCGCGTCGCAACTGGCGGAGAAGCTTGGGTTCCCCGCAGCGCGGCAGTGGACACCGGTCGAAGACCTTTCCGGTGGTGAACGGCGCCGCCTGCAACTGTGCAGGCTTCTGATGGCCGAGCCGAACGTACTGCTGCTCGACGAGCCGACGAACGACCTGGACATCGACACCCTGCAACAGCTGGAGGACCTGCTCGATTCGTGGCCGGGCAGTCTCGTCGTCGTTTCGCACGATCGGTACCTGGTGGAACGCGTTTGCGACAAGATCGTCGCCTTGTTCGGCGACGGGCGGGTGACTGATCTGCCCGGCGGCATCGAGGAGTACCTCGAACGGCGGACCAAGAGCCTGGAGAAGGCCGGCAGCGATCGGAAGGCGGGCAACAGCCAGGCAGGCGAGACCAAGAAGAGCGCTGCGGATCAGCGAGCTGCGCGGAAGGAACTGTCCCGGCTCGAACGCAAGCTCGACCAGTTGCACGCCAAGGAGCAGAAGCTGCACGGGGCGTTGCTCACGGCGGCGACCGATCCGACGAAGCTCATCGAGCTCAACACCGAACTGAAGTCCGTCGAAACGGAGAAAGAGGAGGTCGAGGCCCAATGGCTCGAGACCTCCGAAGCGGCTGAGTGAGTTAACTCGACGGCGAGCAGCTGTTCCAGGGCGGACAGTAGTGTGACGCCCATGAGTCGGTTCGTGGACACGCTCGTCGCTACTGCGGCGGGGCGAGGTCAGCAGCGAGGAATGGTCACGGGGGAGCCCAAGGAGCCGGTTCGGCGTACCTGGGCCGAGATTCACGAGCAGGCCAAGAGGGTCGCCGGGGGCCTGGTTGCCGGAGGACTGGAGCCGGGCAAGGCGGTGGCGGTCCTCGCGGCGGCGCCGTCCTTGATCGCCCCTACGGTGCAGGCCGTGTGGCTGGCCGGTGGCAGTGTGACAATGCTGCACCAGCCCACTCAGCGCACCGATCTCGCGGAATGGGCCGAGGACACCGTCCGTGTGCTGCGGATGATCGGTTCCGGTCTGGTTCTGCTCGGTGAGCCGTTCGATCAGCTGGCGCCGGTGCTCACCGAACACGGCATCGCTTTCCAGGTGATCACCGAACTGCTCGAAGCCGAACCGCTGGAGGAGGCCGTGCCCACGGCCGAATCCGACACCGCGCTCCTGCAGCTGACCAGCGGGTCGACGGCTGATCCAAAGGCCGTTCAGATCACTTACGGAAACCTGTACTCGAACGTCAAGGCGATGGTCGACCGCGCCGAGTTCGATTTCGACGTCGATGTGATGGTTTCGTGGCTGCCCACCTTCCACGACATGGGGATGGTCGGGTTCCTGACGGTCCCGATGACGTTCGGCGTCGAACTGGTCAAGATCACCCCGCTCGAGTTCCTCTCGGGTCCGTTGATCTGGCCGCAGCTGATCAGCAAGTACAACGGGACGACCACGGCCGCGCCGAACTTCGCCTACGCGATCGTGGGCAGGCGGATGGCGCGTGTCGAGGACGACAACGCCTACGACCTCTCGAAGCTCAGGATCGCGCTGAACGGCGCCGAACCGATCGACGAGACCGCTGTACAAACGTTCGTCGAGGCCGGGGCGCGGTTCAAGATGCCCGCCGAATGCGTTTTCCCGGCTTATGGCATGGCTGAGGCGACTCTCGCGGTTTCGTTCGCGCCGTTGTTCACCGGACTGACCCTGGACGTCGTCGAAGCCGACGCGCTCGAAGCGGACAACCGCGCGGTGCCCGTGCCCGAGGGCGATCCGCGGCGCGGGACCGACGGCGTCCGCTCCTTCGCGATTCTCGGGCCGCCGCTTGACGGGCTCTCGGCCGAGATCGTCGATGACAAGGGCACAGTGCTCGGTGACCGCCAGGTAGGGGAGATCCGCCTGCGTGGTGAGGCCGTGACGCCCGGATACCTGACGATGGACGGTCCGCTCGCGACACAGGACCAGAACGGCTGGCTGCTCACCGGCGACCTCGGGTACCTGGTCGACGGTATGATCGTGATCTGTGGCCGCCGCAAGGACGTCATCATCATGGGCGGCCGGAACCTGTACCCGACCGATATCGAACGAGCGGCGACGTCGGTCGAAGGAGTCCGGGCTGGGAACGCCGTGGCTGTGCGGATCGACGCGGGCAGCCGCCGGGAGCGGTTCGCCGTGGTCCTCGAATCGAAACTGGCCGGGGACCCCGATATAGAGAAGGCGCTGGCGAAGGAGGTCGCGGCCAAGGTGCGCGACGCGGTCGACATGCGTCCGTTCGCGGTCGTCGTGCTTCCGGCGGGGAGCCTTCCCAAGACGCCGTCGGGCAAGGTGAAGCGGGCCGCCACCGCCACCCAGTTCGCGGACAAGATCGCCAAGAACGCGACGACCGCCTGACGCGAGTGGGGCCGGACCCTGCGGCCCGGCCCTACTCGCAGCGCCTCCCGCAGGTCAGCGACGCCGCCAGAGCGGCTTACGGGCGTGGGAGTGTTCCAAGGCCGGTGCTACGTAGTAGCTGGCGGACTGCGAGATGCCGGCCAACGTGCTTTCGACGTCACGGAGGAACGCGTCGACGTCGGATGGGTCATAGCCACGTTTCGAAAGCGGCGCCTTGGCGAATGCCACGTTGTGGACGTCGGAAACCGTGAGGTTGTCGTCGCCGTCGAGTGTCGCCGCGACCCGTTCGAGGAAGGCGTCGACCGCGGGTTCGTAATAACCCCGCGCGCCGATCGGCGCCCGGTCGAACTGCCGGGCTCTCACCTCGAACGCGGTGACGGGCACTACCGCTCCTGAAGGAACTCGACAGGACCACGGTCCGGAACGGCGCGTTCGGCTGTCGCCTCGTCCTCTCCACGCGCGCCGGGGACAGCGAGCACGTGCTGACCGGTCCGGTGGACGAGCTGTTCTTCGATCTTGTCGAGGAAATCGTCGACTTCGCGTTCGTCGTAGCCGCGTTTCCCGATCAACGGCCGGGAGAACACGACGTGGTGGACCTCGGCCGCCGTCAGGTCGTCCCGGTCCGCGATCGTGTCCGCGATCCGCTCCAGGAACGCGTCGACCTCGTGCTTGGCGTATCCACGCCGCCCGATCGGAGCGTTGGGAAAAGTTGCGCCGGTGATGTCTTCGGCCGTAAACGACATGAAACTCTCTCCGGTTTCGGTGGGGAATGCGATCTCCGCATTCCGTCCTAACTGGTTTGAGAGTTCCCCGGAAGGGCTCGTGCTATCCCACGACTCGATCAGGGACGTGGTGAACGCCTTCGGGTGACAAGATGTAACGCACTGTCATGTGATCGATTCACCCAGCGTGGAAGGTGTTCTGCGCTGCGACGAGCCCGGTGCTGATGAGCGCTTCAACCGCGTCGGCACAACGATCGATCTCGAAAGCGAGTTCTTTGCGTTCGACCGGCGAGAAGTCCTTCAACACGAAATCCGCCGGATCCTGCCGTCCAGGAGGACGACCGACGCCGAAACGGATGCGGTAGTAGTCCTTGGTGCCGAGCGATTTGGTGATCGAGCGGAGGCCGTTGTGGCCGTTGTCGCCGCCGCCCAGCTTCATCTTGAGCGCGCCGAAATCGACGTCGAGCTCATCGTGAACGACCACGACACCGGCTGGTGGGATCTTGTAGAACCTGGCCGCGCCTACGACAGGGCCGCCTGAGAGATTCATGTACGAGCGTGGCTTGGCCAGGACCACTCGCTGCCCGGCGAGCCTGCCTTCGAGGACCTCGGCGCCGCTCTTGTGGGCTTTGAACTTGCCACCGACGCGGCGGGCGAGCTCGTCGAGCACCATGAAGCCGACGTTGTGCCGGTTGCCTGCGTACTGGGGCCCGGGATTGCCGAGGCCGGCGAGCAGGATCTGCTCGCCGGCCCCGGGAAGTACTGCTTCGGTCACACGAGTGACTTTATTCGGCGTCCTCGGCGGGGGTCTCCACCGCCTCGGCACCGCCCTCTTCGCCCTCGAGCGAGGCCTCGGACGGCGCCTCGTTGACGGCGACGACCAGCGCGTCGGCGTCGGTGACCAGGGTGGCGCCCTTCGGCAGGGTGACCTGCGAGGCGAGGATCTGGGTGCCCGCGGCGACGCCCTCGACCGAGAGCTCGACCTGCTCGGGGATGTGCAGCGCCTCGACCTCGATCTGGAGGGAGTCGAGGTCGGTGGTGACCAGGGTGCCCGGGCCCGCGGTGCCGGTGACGACGACCGGGATGTCGACGGTGACCTTCTCGCCGCGGATGACGACCAGCAGGTCGACGTGCTCGATGTAGTTCTTCAGCGGGTGGACGACGATGGTCTTCGTCAACGCCAGCTCGCTCTTGCCCTCGAGGTCGAGGGTGATGACGGCGTTGCTGCCGTTCTCGCGCACGACGCGGGCGAACTCGATGGCGGGCAGGGCGTAGTGGCGCGGGTCCGAGCCGTGCCCGTACAGCACCGCGGGGATCTTGCCGGCGCGACGCGTGCGGCGCGCGGCACCCTTGCCGAATTCGGTGCGGGGCTCGACGGACAGACGTACCTCGGACACGGTGTAGCACTCCTTCAATTCACCAACATGTTCAGCGAAAGCATGCTGAGGTGGGGATGGTTCGGGGCGGTTCTGGTGTTCGGCGGCGAATTCCACAGGCGTGCTCGACCGCGTGTGGCCACTCAAGCCGCCGCGTCGATCACGTCGGGCACCAGGTGCTCACGGAACCCGCCTCGCCGAGACCGGGAAAGTGTAGACCAAGCGATCGTGCCGGGGTCCCGCCGGGTGGGCCCGGTCAGGTGACAAGTCGGTGACAGCTGCTCCGGGAACCCGCGAATGCGGTGGTGCGTGACCCCTTTTCTAAGGTGTGATCTCCTGCAAACGAGACTCAGGGGGCGGGAATGCCGGCACGACGGTGGACGATCGGCGCGGTTGCCGCGGTGTGCTGCCTCGTGGCCGGCTGCGA
The DNA here is from genome assembly GCA_049998115.1 of Amycolatopsis sp. cmx-4-19. Lineage (GTDB taxonomy): Bacteria > Actinomycetota > Actinomycetes > Mycobacteriales > Pseudonocardiaceae > Amycolatopsis. The sequence continues at coordinate 349,532 of JAEBEO010000003.1, forward strand.
CGTCGCGATCGACGGCGCGGCCGGGATCTCACCCACCGAGCAGCAACGAGTGGACCGGCGCGCGGAGCAGCGGGGCGCCGTCGAGAGCGCGTTGAAGGCGCTTGAACAGGCACCTGCCGTCGTCTACAAAACGACCATCAAGGACGCCGCGGGCCAACTCGCCGAACTGCTCTTCCGGATCACACGCAACGGGAGCGCGCACGGTGCGCTGCCGGTCGACGGCCAGACCATCCAGGTCGTGTCGGCCGACAACCAGCTCTATCTTTCGGCGACACCGGAGTACTGGAAGGCGCACGGGCTCGGCAACAGCGAGCAGTACGGCACGAGCTGGGTCCGCACGGACAGCACCGACCTTCCGGTGAACGCCGTCGAGGTACTCAACCCGCGCAAGGCGGCGTCGACGCTCCGGACCGCGGTGGCCGGGATGAACCGGCTGGCCGACCCGATCCGGTCGAAGCTGCCCGACGGGACCGAGGTCTACGACGTCGGGAGCGGGCTCGGGACGCTGCGGGTGACCACCGCGGCGCCGCACCGGGTGATCAGTTTCGCGCCGTCCCTCGTCGACGCGGCGGGCGGGAAGACCCTCGGCGCCGAGATGCGGGTCGAGCCGCTGGCAGGCGACGCGCTCAAGCAGCTTCAGACCGACCTGGACGGCGCGATCGGCGGGGTCGGGCAGCCGTTCGACGCGCTTACCCAGGTCAGCGTCAGCGTGGTCAACGACAAACTGGACTGCACGGACTTCGTCGGGACCTGCCGGGCGACCATCGACGTCGCCAACACGGTCATCGGGGGCATGAGAGGGACGCCCGTACGCCTGACGTTGACCGTGGAGTTCACCGCCCAGTCCCTCGGTGCCCAGAGTTGCACGGCGGACGCCAACGCGGCTCCGGACACCACGACGAGCATGGCCTGTGAGGTCAAGTTCAAACTTCCGAATCGGAACGCCAGCTACCAGGTTCAGGCGAAGCCAGCGGCGCGTGGGGAGGTCCGGGCACCGGTCGACGTCAACGGTGTGCGCGAGAAGCTCAAGTCCGAGTTCGCCACGCTGGGCGGCTGACCTGCACGCTCACCTCGAGGTGCGTTGCGTACGTTGAAGTAGCCGATCTTGCGTTCTTACCATCGGCGTTCCAGTCGATGATGAGGAGACACGATGGCGAAGTTGGTTGTGTTCGGAGGAACCGGGTACGCGGGCGGGAAGATCACCGCCGAGGCGCGGGGTCGCGGCCACGAGGTCGTGGTGGTGTCGAGGAACGCCGAAGGCGAAGGGACTCGGGCGGGATCGCTGTATGACGAGGCCTTCCTCGCCGACGTCGCCCAGGGCGCCGACGTCCTGGTGATCGCGGTTCACGGGCAGAGCGGACTGCTCGAGGCGGTGCCCTCGATCGCCCAGGTCGCGAAGGACAACGGGGCACGGATCGGCGTGGTCGGCGGGGCCGGTAGCCTGCACGTCGCCGAAGGCGGGCCACGGCTGATCGACACCCCCGAGTTCCCGGACGAGTACAAGGGCGAGGCCGGGTCCCACGCGAAGGTGCTCGAAGCGTTCCGCGCGCTTCCTGAGGACATCGACTGGTTCTACCTCAGCCCGGCCGCCGAGTTCGGCGCATGGGCCGAGGGCGAGCGGACCGGGGACTTCCGGCTCGGAAGCGACGTCCTGCTGACCGACGAGAACGGCAAGTCGAAGATCAGTGGCGCCGACTACGCGATCGCGTTCGTCGACGAGATCGACAAGCCGGCGCGCCGTCGCCAGCGCTTCTGCGTCGCCTACTGACCGGACAGCGTCTTCACGATCGGCGCGAACGTTTCCAGCATCGGTTCGAACACCGTGATGTAGGAGAAGCCGTACCGCTCGCGACGTTCGTGCAGTTGCCGGACGATTTCGTCGACGGTCCCGAACAGCAGTTGCGGTGTTTCGAGCAGGGTGTCGACGTCGAGGCCGTCCGGATCCTCTCCGTGCCAAGCCTCGGCGGCCGCGCGACGGTCTTCGGTGACGACGACCCGCTGGACGAGCATGTTCAGTTCGGGATCGCGGCCGTTCGCTCGTGAGCGGAAGAAGGCGACGCGTTCGTCCATTCGCTCCGCGTCGTCGAGGAGGAAGCTGCCCGGCGGTTTTTCGGGCGCTTGGCGGAGACCCGCGAACCCGGTGATGTCGGCGTGCCGTGCGGCGAGGGAGAGCACGCCGTCGCTGTTGCCCGCAAGGAGCAACGGCGGAGGCGTGACCTTTTCCTCGGTGAAGTGTTCGCGCAGGTGGTCGAGGCTCTCGGTGAGGTACTCGATGCGCTCCTTGGCCGGAATCCAGGGCAGTCCGGCACCGTCGAATTCCGACTTCATGTGGCCGGAGCCGAGGCCGAGGTCGAGACGGTCACCGGTCATCTTCACCGTTGTCGAGACGTCGCGGGCGAAGAGCGCGAAGTTGTAGAAGGGTACGTTGGAGACGAGGGTGCCTACGCGCGGTCGCTGGGTCACCGCGGCGGCCATGGTCAACGCCGGAAACGGCGCGTTCCGTCCCGGGCCCAGGTGATCGGGCACGGAAATGACGTCGTACCCGAGTGCCTCGACGCGGAGGCACTTCGCTGTCCAGTCCGCACGGTTCTCGGCGCCCCACAGGTTGACACCGAACTTGAATTTCCCCATGAACGGCAACTTAGCCATGTCGGACAGGCCGGCGCGCCCGGTTTCGCGCGGAGCCGAAAACGCAGCAAGGGACCTTTGCTGCTACTTTCCAAAAGGAAGTGGCAGCAAAGGTCCCTTGCTGTTCCGATCAGGCGTTGCCGTCGAAGAGAGACGTGACCGACCCGTCCTCGAAGACCTGCTGGATGGCCTGCGCCAGCAACGGCGCGATGGACAGCACGGTGAGGCCCGGGAAGCGCTTCTCTTCCGGGATCGGCAGCGTGTTGGTGACGATCACCTCGCGTGCCTTGCACTGCGACAGCCGCTCGGTGGCGGGGTCGGACAGGATGCCGTGGGTCGAGGCGATGACGACGTCGGACGCGCCTTCGTCGAGCAGGGCCTCGGTGGCCTTGACGATCGTGCCGCCGGTGTCGATCATGTCGTCGATCAGCACGCACAGCTGTCCGCGGACCTTGCCGACGACGCGGTTGGCGACGGCCTGGTTCGGCTTGTCCGGGTCGCGGGTCTTGTGGATGAAGGCGATCGGCCGGTCACCCAGCTGAGCCGCCCACTTCTCGGCCAGCCGCACGCGGCCCGAGTCCGGGGAGACGACGGTGATGTTCTCGCCCTGGTAGGTCTTGTTGATGTGCGCGGCCAGCACGTTCTGCGCGAGCAGGTGGTCGACCGGGCCGTCGAAGAAGCCCTGGATCTGCGCGGTGTGCAGGTCGACCGTCATGATCCGGTCGGCGCCCGCGGTCTTGAACAGGTCCGCGATCAGGCGCGCGGAGATCGGCTCGCGGCCCTTGTGCTTCTTGTCCTGCCGCGCGTACGGGTAGAACGGCATGATCACGGTGATCCGCTTGGCACTCGCCCGCTTGAGGGCGTCCACCATGATCAGCTGCTCCATCACCCATTCGTTGATGGGCGCCGGGTGGCTCTGGATCACGAACGCGTCGGTCCCGCGCACCGATTCGTTGAACCGGACGAAGATCTCCCCGTTGGCGAAGTTGTGCGCGGTCTGCGGGACGACCGTCACGTTGAGGTGCTTGGCCACCTCTTCGGCGAGCTCCGGGTGTGCGCGCCCGGAGAAGAGCATCAGGTTCTTCTTCGGTGTGCCGGACTTCGAACTCATGCTGGCGACTCCCCGTCGTTTCCCTTATTTGAATCGGACACGGCGGTGGTGTCCTGCTTCGCGGCGGAAGCTGCTTCCGCCGCGGGTGTGCCCGGCCTGCGCCGGGTCACCCAGTCTTCGATGTTGCGTTGCGGCCCGGTCGACACGGCGAGCGCACCCGGGGGCACGTCTTGCCTGATCACGGTGCCCGCACCACTGTAAGCGCCGTCGCCGATGGTCACCGGGGCGACGAACGTGTTGTCCGCGCCGAGCCGCACCTGGGAGCCGATCGTGGTGTGGTGCTTGTTCACGCCGTCATAGTTGACGAAGACGCTGGAACACCCGATGTTGCTGTTCTCGCCGATGGTCGCGTCGCCGACGTAGGTCAGGTGCGGCACCTTCGTCCCGGCGCCGATGTCCGCCTTCTTCGTTTCGACGAACGCGCCGAGCTTGGCCTTGGTCCCGAGTCTGGTGCCGGGACGCAGGTAGGTGAACGGGCCGACCTTGACACCGTCGCCCAGTTCCGAATCGGAACCGTGCGTCCGCACCACCGACGCGCCCGCGCCGACGGAGACGTTCTCCAGCGTGCTGTCCGGCCCGATCTGCGCGCCTTCGCCGACCGAAGTCGACCCCTTCAGCTGCACGCCGGGCTCGATGACGACGTCGCGGGAAAGGGTCACACCCGCGTCGATCCAAGTGCTCGACGGGTCGACCACGGTGACACCCGCCCGCTGCCAGCCGCGGACGATCCGGCGGTTCAGTTCGGCGCCGAGCACGGAGAGCTGGACGCGGTCGTTGACGCCTTCGGTCACCCACGGGTCGTCGATGACCAGCGCGCCGACGCCCTTGCCGTCGCCGCGGGCGATGCCGAGGACGTCGGTGAGATAGAGCTCGCCCTGCGCGTTGTCCGTCGAAAGCTTCGAAAGCCCGTCGACCAGCACCGAAGCGTCGAACGCGTAGACGCCGGAGTTGATTTCGGAGATTTCGCGCTCTTCGAGGGTGGCGTCCTTCTGCTCGATGATCGAGGTGACGACGCCGTTCCCGTCGCGCACGATCCGGCCGTAACCGGTCGGGTCCGCGACGATCGCGGTCAGCACGGTGACCGCGTTGCCGGTGGCGGTGTGCTCGGTGACCAGGGAAGCGAGCGTTTCGGTGTCGAGCAGCGGGACGTCGCCGTAGCTGACGATGACGGTGCCGGTCAGCCCGCCGGGCAGTGCCGCGAGCGCGCACGAGACGGCGTGCCCGGTGCCCTTCTGCTCTTCCTGGACGGCGGTGACGACCTCGCGCCCGAGCGCCTCGCCGACCCGGTCCAGCTGCGCGCCGACCGTGTCGCGGCCGTGGCCGACGACCACGACGAGATGTTCCGGGCTCAGCCCCGCGGCGGCCCGGACCGCGTGCTCGACCAGCGAGCGGCCGGCGATCGGGTGCAGCACCTTCGGAGTGGACGAACGCATGCGGGTGCCCTCACCCGCGGCGAGGATCAACGTGCTCAGCGGGCCGGTCACGGCGCTCCCAACATTTCACCAACGGTGGTTGTCGGGCATTGATCCTACGGGGGCTGCTCGGCGTCCCACGCGGGGTCGGTCGGAGCATCCTCGCCGGGCCATCCGGTCATCGGATCGATGGCCATCGAATTGACCGACGACACCTGGTTCCCGCCACCGCGTTTCGCCTGGTACATGGCCGCGTCGGCGCGGGCGAGGACCTGTTCGGCCCGCTCCTGCGGCCGAAGCGAAACGAGCCCCACGGAGAGGGTGACACCGTGCGAAAGATGGAGTGGCAAAGATGCGACGGCATTCACAGAACGACCGAGCGCCTGCTTCGCCGCGGAGGCAGGAGCCCCAGGTAGAAGCACGATGAACTCGTCGCCGCCGTACCGCGCGACGACGTCGTCGCCGCGGAGGGCGTCGCGCAGCGTGCTCGCGATGACACGGAGCACGTTGTCACCCTCGGCGTGCGACTGCTTGTCGTTGACGTCCTTGAAACCGTCGAGGTCCACCAGTGCGACGGCGAGCGGCTGGGCGTCCGCGGTCGACGCCAGCGAACGCAGCTTCTCGTCGAGCGCGCGCCGGTTCGGCAGCCCGGTGAGCGGGTCCTGCAGGGCCTGCTGGGTGATCGCGCCGTGCTCGGCGGACAGCCGTTCGTGTTCGCGGCGCGCGTTGAGCGTGGCGATCTGCGATTCCCGCAGCGACCACATCTCCGCTTCCAGGATCGTCGCGTAGTCGATCAGCGACTGGCTCGCCCCGGACGCGTAGTCCGGGGAGGTGTCGAGCCTGGCCAGTTCGCGGGCGAGGTTCAGCCGCATCGACGGCAGCGAGCCGTCCTCATTGTCCTCGCGGACCTCTTTGAGCACCTGCAGCGCGTCTTCGCGGCGGCCGGAGTTGTCCAGGCAGCGGGCCAGCGAGATGGCGATGATCTCGCGTTCGTGCGGGAACATCAGTTCCGGGTCGAGCAGCGAGGACAGCCGTTCGATATGCGACGAATCGGGTGAGGCCAGCGCGGCCGCCGCGGCGAGCACACCGACCTGGTCGATCGCGGGCATGTCCTTCTTGCGCGGGAACAGCGACTCGGTGAACGGGCCTTCCGCGGCCTGCGCCATCGACGCGGCGGTGCGGAACTTGTCCGCGCCTTCGTCGTAGCGCTCGATGCGTTCGAGCCGCAGGCCCCAGCCGAGCAGCATCTTGACCCGGTTGATCAGTTGAAGCGCGATCTCGTGCGGGCTCGCGCTGTCGCGGATCGCCTGTGCGGCACGGGCGATGGCCTCCTCGGCCGCCTCGTAGACGCCCAGCTGGTTCAGCACGAGCCAGCAGTCGACCAGGGTCGTGGACAGCATCCGGTCCCAGCTGCGCCTGCCGACCTGACGGTCCGGGACCGCGGAGTCGTCGAGAATGGCCAGTGCCCTGGCGATCTCGGTGAGGGCGGCGTCCTCCTGCTTGGCGATCACCAGACGGCGTCCGCGCAGCGCGTGCGCGTCGGCGCGCATCAGCGCGAGGCCGTGACGCCTGGTGTGCGCGAGCATTTCGTCGAGCCTGGGTTCGGCTTCGGCGGCGAGGCCGCGGGTGATCAGCCTGGCCACCGCCGAGTAGCGCAACAGCTGGGCGACCAGCAGTGGTTCGCCGCGGCGCTGCGTCTCGTCGAGGAGTTCGTCGAGGCTGGTGATGATGTCCAGCTGTTCGGTGAAGCCGACACGCTGGATGGCCGCTCCGAGTTCGCGCGCGCGACCGTACAGCCAGGCGTCGGACATCTCCGCAAGCGCCGGCCGCCTGCTGCTGGTCGTCGGGTCGATCGCGTCCTCGGTCAGCCGCACACACCCCCACCGTTGAAAACGCCGCTGGTCATCTGTTCGTCTGCTCCGCCGCCAGGATTCGAACCTGAACTGTCAGAACCAAAATCTGAAGTGCTGCCGATTACACTACGGCGGATCGATCCTGGTCAGAATAGCCATGTCGAAGACGTCCACGCGCGCCCGGGGGTTGTCTCACAGTCGTGAGCACTCCACACGGGACGAAACCTCCTGTACCGTAACTTACGGCATCGTAGGTAAGGACACCCTTAGGGAAACCCTCAAGGGGTCGCGCGTAGAAAAGAAGTGACTGCATGACGGCTACCCTCGACCGTTCCCAGAAGCCCGCGAAGGGCCCCAAGCCGGTAATCGACGGAAAGCGATCGAGCGGCGTGCAGCTCTCGGTCTACCTCGGGGTCGTCTTCCCGCTCGTCGCGCTGCTCGCGGCCGTCCCGTTCGCCTGGGGCTGGGGACTGAACTGGGTCGACGTCGGACTGTTCGTCGTCTTCTACGCGATCAGCGGACTCGGTATCACCGTCTCGTACCACCGTTACTTCACGCACGGCTCGTTCAAGGCCAAGCCGTGGCTGCGCGTCGCGATGGCGATCGCCGGCAGCATGGCCGTCCAGGGCCCGGTGATCACCTGGGTCGCCGACCACCGGCGCCACCACGCCTTCTCCGACCGCGACGGCGACCCGCATTCGCCGTGGCTGTTCGGGACCTCGCCGCTCGCCATCGCCAAGGGTTTCTGGCACGCGCACATGGGCTGGCTGTTCGAACGCGACCAGACCAACGCGGAGCGTTTCGCGCCGGACCTGGTGAAGGACCCGGCCATCAAGAAGGTCGACGAGCTGTTCTGGCTGTGGAGCCTGCTCACCCTGACGCTGCCCGCGCTGCTCGGCGGCCTGATCACCTGGTCGTTCTGGGGCGCCGTGACGGCGTTCTTCTGGGCCGGGCTGGTGCGCGTCTGCGTGCTGCACCACGTCACCTGGTCGGTCAACTCGGTCTGTCACCTGATCGGTGAGCGTCCGTTCGCCGCCCGCGACAAATCGGCCAACTTCTGGCCGCTGGCGATCTTCTCCTTCGGCGAGTCGTGGCACAACCTGCACCACGCCGACCCGACCTCGGCCCGGCACGGTGTGCAGCGCGGCCAGATCGATCTTTCCGCGCGGCTCATCTGGATCTTCGAGAAGTTCGGCTGGGCCTATGACGTGCGCTGGCCGACCCCGCAGCGCCTCGCCCGCATCGCCGCCGAAAGCAAATAGCGAGGCCACGTTAGTCTTCTGCAATGGCGGGGAGACGGCGAACCAAACGTGAAGCGGTCACCGGGGCGCGTCCTGTCGCCCCGGTGGCCCGGGTGCGGATGACGGGAACCGAGCGCAGGCAGCAACTCCTCACCGTCGCCAGGGCCCTTTTCGCGGAGAAGGGTTTCGAGGGCACTTCCATCGAGGAGATCGCGCATCGGGCGAACGTCTCCAAACCGGTGGTCTACGAGCACTTCGGTGGCAAGGAAGGCATTTACGCCGTCGTCGTCGACCGCGAGACGCAACTGCTCCTGGACCGGATGGTCTCCACCCTCCACGGTGGACACCCGAGGGTGATGCTGGAGCAGGCGGCGATCGCGTTGCTCTCCTACGTCGAGGATTCGCACGACGGCTTCCGCATCCTGGTGCGGGATTCGCCGGTCGCGAGTTCGACGGGCACGTTCTCCACGGTGCTGAACGACATCGCCAGCCAGGTCGAGCACATCCTCGCGCAGCAGTTCGCCGCGAGGGGCTACGACGAGAAGCTGGCCGCGCTGTACGCGCAGGCACTCGTCGGGATGGTCGCGCTGACCGGGCAGTGGTGGCTCGACGCGCGGAAACCGAAACGTGACGAGGTCGCCGCGCATCTGGTCAACCTGGCCTGGAACGGTCTGTCCAATTTGGAGCACAAGCCGAAGCTTCGGCTGTACTGAGACCTTCGTCGCGCGGCGGTAACGTTTCCCGAGCGGTGAGCGGTAGGTCCCCCGAAGAGATCATCAAGCTGGGGGATCACCATGGAAAACTACCCTGCTCCCGCCGTGGAACAGCTGGTGCCGAGGAAGAAGACGTGGCTGAAGCCCGTCATCCGCCTCGGCGTCTTGGGTGTCGTCGTCCTGGTCGCGGTGCTCGTCGCGAATCCGTTCACCGCGTCGAGCACCGAAGTCGGTGCCTGCCTCACTGGTGACGTCGACAACGCGGACAGCGTCAAGAACGCCGAATGCGGACAACCCGACGCGAACTTCAAAGTCGTCGGGAAACAGGACAAGAAGTCGGAAATCGGGCTCAAGCTCTCAGGTGGGTCGGACTGCGACGACTATCCGACCACCGACGCGTACTTCTTCCAGGGGAGGAAGGGCGCCGCCGACGGCATCCTGCTCTGCCTGGAGGACCTGAAGAACCCGGGTGACCGGCCGCCGGTCGTCGGTGACTGCCTTCCCTCTGATGTGGTCCAGGCGAAGAAGCTCACGAAGGTGGACTGCGCGAGCGCCGGATACAAGGTCCTCGCCATCGAGAAGAGCACGGCGTACCTCGTCGACGACAGCACGGTGTGCACCCAGGTGCCGTCGACCGACGAAAAGATCGCGTGGCAGCGGTCCGGTGGCGGGCTCCCCCAGTCGAGGGTGCTGTGCCTGGACAAGCTCAAGTAGCTGTCGTCAGCGCAGGAGGCCGGTTCCCCGCAGGTGGTCGAAGATGATCTTCCCCGCCGCGGAGAGCCGTTCCCTGTCGGCGTAAGCGAGCCAGGCGATCTCGTCGATCTCGCTGCTGGCCGCGAGCGTTCCGGTGTACCCGGCGGTGTAGCAGGCCGTCCGGACCACGATCCCCGGTGCGTACCCGTCCGCCTGTGCCTCGAAGACGCCGACGGGCGCGACGCTCGCCGGGTCGATCTCGACGGTCAGTTCCTCGCGGATCTCGCGGACGAGCGTCTCCGTGTCGGTTTCGCCTGCTTCGCGTTTCCCGCCGGGCAGGTAGAAGGCGGACTTGCCGCGCGAGCGGGCGCCGAGGACGCGGCCGTCCCGCAGGTGCAGCCAAGCGATCTTGTCGATCACGGCTCAGCCCAGCGCGGCGGCGGTCTCGGCGGTCGTGAGCACTTCACCCAGCCGCGGGAACACCTTCGTGATCGCCGATTCGTGGGAGATCGCGGCGATGCCGGCCATCGCGTCCGAAACGGCAATGGTCTCGTAATCGTGGTCGCTCGCCACGCGCAGCGTCGATTCGACGCCGTACTCGGTGGCGATCCCGCCGAACACCAGTGTCTTCACGCCGAGCCCGCGCAGGAGCTCGTCGAGTCCGGTGCCGTGGAACGCGCCCATCGTGCGCTTGGTGATCAGGTGCTCGCCGTCGCGGGGCGTCAGTTCCGCGACCAGTTCACTGCCGGGCGGCTGCTCGTCCACGTTCGGCCGGTGCGTCCGCACGTGGACGATCGGCGAACCGGCACCGCCGAACGCCTCACGCAGCAGGACGGCGTTCGAGACGACTTCGGTGCCTTCGAGGGGGACGGTCTCCAGCGCGACGATCCGCGTCTGGAGGTCGATCAGGACGAGTGCGGTCGTCGCCGGGTCGATCTTCGTCATGCGGGTGAGCCTAGTGTGCCTATCCTGGGAGGATGGGGCAGCACAGGGAAATCGTGATCACCGGCGGCGGCACGGGTATCGGCTACGCGATCGCGGCGGCGTTCGCCGCGCGGGGTGATCGGGTGACGATCACCGGCCGCCGCGAGCAGGTCCTCGGCGAAGCGGCCACGTTGCTGGGTGCGAATCCGGTTCCGTTCGACGCGGCCGATCCGGACGCGGTCGAGCGCGCGCTCGCGGATTTGCCGGGGCGCGTCGACGTCCTGGTCAACAACGCGGGCGGGAACACGGATTTCCAGGCCGGGCCCGGAGCCGACCTGAAGTCGTTCGCCGCGAGCTGGCAGGCCAACCTGGACGCCAACGTGTTCAGCGCCGTGCTGGTCACCCGCGCCCTGCGCGACCGGCTCGCCGATGGCGCGCGGATCGTCAGCATCGGCTCGATCGCGGCCCGCACCGGCGCCGGTTCCTACGGCGCCGCCAAGGCCGCGCTGGAGGCATGGAACGCCGATGTGGCAAGGGAACTCGGGCCACGCGGGATCACCGCGAACATCGTCGCGCCCGGGCTGGTCGGGGACACCGAGTTCTTCCGCGGCAAGCTCTCCGACGAGCGCCGGGCGTGGCTCGTCGGCAACACGCTGACGAAACGCGCCGGCGAGCCCGAGGACGTCGCCGAAGTGGTGGCCTTCCTGGCGAGCCCGACCGCGCGGCACGTCACCGGCCAGGTCGTCCACGTCAACGGTGGCGCGTACCTCGGGCGCTAGGCGCCGGGTGTGACGCGCAGCAGTTTGTCGTCCTCGCCTTCCGAGGTCGTGACGTAGAGGGCCCCGTCAGGCGCGGTGCGGACGGCGCGCAGCCTGCCGAACTTGTCGTCGAACTCCGGTGGCAGCGTCACTTCGGTGACGGCGCCGGCGTCGTCGAGGCGGAACAGCATCATCTTCTGTCCCTTGAGCGCGGTCACGGCGAGCGAGCCTTCGAGCGTGCCCCACTGTGCTCCGGTGAGGAACGCGGCGCCGCAGATCGCCTCGGTGATCTCACCGGTCGTCCACAAAGGACGGACGGCGGCCGGGAACCGCTGCGTGTCCGTCATCGGGACGCCTTCGTCGTACTGGGTTTCGGTGCCGCCCTTCGACGGGTCCCAGCCGTAGTTCGCGCCGGCGCGTTCCAGGTTGACCTCGTCGTCGATGGTGGGGCCGTGCTCGGCGGTGAACACCTGCCCGGTGCCCGGCCGGACCGTGACGCCCTGGACGTTGCGGTGCCCGTAGGTGAACACGCGCTGTTCGTTCGGATTCGCCGAAGAGATGAAGGGGTTGTCCGGCAACGGGTTCCCGGTCTTCGCGTCGATGCGGAGCACCTTGCCGCCGAGGCTCGTGCGGTCCTGCGGGAAGGCCGGGCGCGCCGTGTCGCCGGTGCCGACGAGCAGTGCGCCGTCCGCGGCCAGCGTCGGACGGCAGCCCGAATGCCTGCCGCTCGGGTTCACCGGCAGCCCGGTCAGCAGATCCTTGACCTTCGTGGCGCTCGCGCCGTCCTCGGACAGCTTCCAGGTGACCAGCCGGATGTCGACGGCGTTGTCGCCCTCCTTGTGGGTCTGGCACGTGATGAACTCGCGCGACGTCGCGAAGTCCTTGCTGATCACCATCCCCATCAGGCCGCCTTCGCCGCGTACGTGGACGTCGGCGAAGTCGGCGGCGACATCGCGCTTCGCGCCGTTGTCGATCAGTGCCAGCTTCCCGGGGCGCTGGGTGACGAGGATCTTGCCGTCCGGCAGGAAGCCGACGTCCCAGCCGTGTTCGAGACCGGCGGTCACCTGCTCGACCTTCAAGCTCTTGGCGGCGGGCTTCGAGGTGACCGGCGGGGCGCTCTGCACCGTTTCGCTCGACGCCCCGGAACAGGCCGTGACCAGCAAGGACAGGGAAGTGAACGCGACGACGGCGATAGAGCGCATGGCATCAGCATGCCATCGTGCCCGACCATCCGCGCGCACCACACCGCAGCGTGGACGCCACCCGGTCAGCGCGTCAGGATCTCCGCTGTCGCGGCGTCGGCGGGAAGGAAGGTCTCCAGTTTCAGCTCGGACACCGTGACGTCGGCGGCCGTCGCGAACGTCGTGATGGCCGTGATCAGCCGTAGTTCGCCCGCCGAAGTGGACAGGCGCATCGGGACGGCGAACCCGAGATGGTCCGGTCCGGGTGGGCCGGGCTCGGGGACGTAACCCTCGAGTTCGGCCAGCAACGCGGTCAGCCGCTCGTCGGGCGCGTGCGCGATCTCCTGTGCCAGCCGTTCGAGAATGTGCCGGGCCCAGTCGGCGAGGTTCCGCACGCGCGGCGCCATCCCGTTCGGATGCAGCGCGAGCCGCAGGGTGTTGACCGGTTCTTCGAGCAGTTCCGGCGCGACGTCCTCGAAGAGCAGGTCGAGTGCCTCGTTGTGGGCGACGAGGACGCCGTAGCGGTCCACCACGATCGCCGGGTACGGCCGGTGCCCTTCGAGCAGCCGCCGCATCCCTTCGAGGACCGGTCGCAGGCCGGGGTCGTCCAGCGAGGTTTCCGGGAAGCTCGGCGCGAAACCGGCCGCGAGCAGCAGGCCGTTGCGTTCGCGGAGCGGGAGTTCGAGTGATTCGGCGACGCGCAGTACCAGGCCGCGGCCGGGGATCGACCGGCCGCCTTCCAGGAAACTCACGTGCCGTTGGGTGGTCCCGGCCCGGAGCGCCAGTTCCAGCTGGGAAAGCCGCCGCCGCTCGCGCCAGCCCTTGAGCGCGGGGCCGAATCCGGAAACCATGGTCGCCATCTTGGCCGAGGCGCCGGTGGTACCGCCATTCCCTCGAAGGAATTGAGACGATTCCCCGCCGCGGCGATGCTCGTGGCATGAAATTCGGCCTGGTCGTCCCCACTTACCGGTCCATCCTCGATGCCGGGCGCACCGCCCCGGAAATGGTCGCCATCGCGGTCGAAGCCGAACGCCTCGGTCTCGACTCGGTCTGGGTCGGCGACACCCTCGCGAAGGCGCCTATCGATCCACTGACCTTGCTCGGCGCGTTCGCCGCCAGAACCGAACGGGTCACGCTCGGCACCGCGGCGTTGCTTCCGTCCTTGCGGGACCCGGTCCTTTCCGCGAACGCGATCCTTTCCCTCGATCTGCTCAGCCAGGGCCGGATCACGCTCGGTGTGGGGGCGGGGTTCGCCGGGCGCAGCGAACCGGAGTTCGCCTTCACCCGCGTCCCGTGGGAGCGCCGTCGCGCCCGGCTCGACGACATCGTCGCGTTGTGGCGGCACGTGTGGAGTGGCAAGAGCGGCCCGTTCCACGGCGAGGTGCTGCACTACGACACTCTTCCGGAGTACCCGGAGCCGCACCGCCCCGGCGGCCCGCCGGTCTGGCTCGCCGCGTTCACCCCAGGCGCGCTAAAGCGAACGGGACGCCTTTACGACGGCTGGCTGCCGTACCCGTCCGATGTCACCGACTACGCCGACGGCCTCGCGAAGATCCGCGAAAGTGCCGTACGCCCGGTGACACCCGCGTTGTTCGCGACGGTGCTCATCGAGGACGACCCGGTCCGCGCGCGTGCGCGGCTGGAGGACTACGCACAGCGGAACTACGGCGTCCCGCTGGACTTCGTCGAGAAGATCCAGCTGCAGATCGCGGGCACTCGCGAAGAGGTCGCAGAGAGGCTTCGCGAATACACGGACGCGGGTGCCGAACACGTGCTGATCCGCATCGCCACGCAGGAACCGGCCGAATTCGACGAGCAGCTTCCGAAGGTGGTCGAGGCACTGCCCGGGTAATCGCGCGGCGAACTGTCGGTGGCCCCACGTAGGCTGGGACGGTGACAAACGCTCCATTGTCCGGACTCCTTCAAGCCATCCTTCCCGATCCGGCCCTTCGCGGGGTCGTCGAACGGGCCGGCGCCCCCTTGCTCGAACTGCAGGGCGCGATCGCGACCAGGCAACTGGTCGCGGGCGCCCTCGCCGCGGACGAGGGCGCCGGCCGCCCCGTGCTCGCGGTGACCGCCACCGGCCGCGAGGCCGACGAACTGACGGCGTCGCTCAAGTCGTTCCTCGGCGAGGACGCCGTCGCCGACTTCCCGTCGTGGGAGACGCTGCCGCACGAGCGGCTGTCCCCGCGCGCGGACACCGTCGGGCGGCGGCTGGAGGTGCTGCACCGGCTCAAGACGGGTGCCGACAACCTGCGTGTCGTCGTCGCGACCGTCCGCAGCCTCATCCAGCCGATGGCGCCAGGGCTCGGTTCGCTCGCGCCGATCGACCTGGTCGTCGGCGAGGAGCAGAGCTTCGAAGGGCTGCTGGAGCGGATGGTCGAGCTGGCCTACACGCGGGTGGACATGGTCGAGAAGCGCGGCGAGTTCGCCGTGCGCGGCGGCATCCTCGACCTGTTCGGCCCGACGGCGCAGCATCCGGTGCGGGTCGAGTTCTGGGGTGACGAGGTCAGCGAGATCCGCGCGTTCGCGGTGTCGGACCAGCGGTCGCTGCCGGGGGAGATCCGGCACGTCAGCGCGCCGCCGTGCCGTGAGCTGCTGCTCACCGAGCCGGTGCGCGCGAAGGCCGCGGAGCTGGCGACGACGTACGAGGCCGACGCGCAGCTCACCGAGATGCTCACCAAACTGTCCGGCGGGATCCCCGTCGAAGGGATGGAAGCGCTCATCCCGGTGCTGTGCGAGGACGAACTGGAGCTGCTCACCGACGCGATGCCCGAGGGCACGCACGTGCTGGTGGCCGATCCGGAGAAGATCCGCGCCCGCGCGGCCGACCTGGTCCGCACCGGGCAGGAGTTCCTCGAAGCGTCCTGGACCACGGCCGCGGCGGGCGGCCAGGCGCCGATCGACCTCGGCGCGTCGGCGTACCGGAACCTCGCGGAGATCGCGAAGCACGCTCAGGAGACGAAGCGTCCCTGGTGGACGCTGACGCAGCTGGCCAGTGACGACCCCGACGTCTACCGCGTCTCGGTCGAGGCCGCGCCCGCGTACCGGGGCGAGGTGGAGCGAGCGACGACCGATCTGCGTGCGCACACCGCCGGGGGAGGGACGGCCGTGCTCGTCGTCGCGGGCCACGGCACCGCGACCCGCGCCGTCGAACAGCTGTCGGCGGGCGACGTCCCCGCCTCGCTGGTGGAAGGTCTCACCGTGCCGCTCACGGCGGGCGTGGTGACGGTGACCTGCGGCGGCCTTTCGGACGGGTTCGTCTCGCCGGAACGCGCGCTGGTGGTGCTGTCCGAGTCGGACCTCACCGGCCGCGGTTCCGGTGCCGGGACGTCCACAAAGGACTTCAGCACGAAGATGCCGTCGCGGCGCCGCAACGCCGTCGACCCGCTCGCCCTCAAGACGGGCGACTACGTCGTGCACGACCAGCACGGCATCGGGCGGTTCGTCGAGATGGTGCAGCGCACCGTCGCCGGCGCCACCCGTGAATACCTGTTGCTGGAGTACGCCTCCTCCAAACGCGGGCATCCGGGGGACCGGCTGTTCGTGCCCACCGACCAGCTCGACGAGGTCTCCCGCTACGTCGGCGGTGAGCTGCCGACGCTGAACAAGCTCGGCGGGTCCGACTGGAAGAACACCAAGGCCAAGGCGAAGAAAGCGGTCAAGGAGATCGCCGCCGAGCTGGTGCAGCTCTACGCCGCGCGGCAGGCCGCCCCCGGGCACGCGTTCGGCCAGGACACCCCGTGGCAGGACGAACTCGAAGACGCCTTCCCGTTCACCGAGACCAACGACCAGCTCGCCGCGATCGACGAGGTCAAGGCGGATATGGAACGCGGCGTCCCGATGGACCGCGTCATCTGCGGCGACGTCGGCTACGGCAAGACCGAGATCGCGGTGCGCGCGGCGTTCAAGGCGGTGCAGGACGGCAAGCAGGTCGCGGTGCTGGTGCCGACGACGCTGCTCGCGCAGCAGCACCTCAACACCTTCACCGAGCGGATGAGCTCGTTCCCGGTGAAGATCCGGGGCCTTTCCCGGTTCACGAACAAGGTCGAGTCCGACGCGATCCTGGAGCAGCTGTCCTCCGGCGACGTCGACGTCGTGATCGGCACGCATCGCCTGCTGCAGACCGGGATCCGGTACAAGGACCTCGGGCTGGTGATCGTCGACGAGGAGCAGCGGTTCGGCGTCGAGCACAAGGAACACATCAAGGCGCTGCGGACGCACGTCGACGTCCTGACGATGTCGGCGACGCCGATCCCCCGGACGCTGGAGATGTCGCTCGCCGGGATCCGCGAGATGTCCACGATCCTGACCCCGCCCGAGGACAGGCATCCGATCCTGACCTACGTCGGCGCGTACGACGACAAGCAGGTCGGCGCCGCGATCCGCCGCGAACTGCTGCGCGACGGCCAGGTGTTCTACGTGCACAACAGGGTTTCCTCGATCGAGAAGGCCGCGAAGCGTATTCGCGAGATGGTGCCGGAGGCGCGGGTCGTCACCGCGCACGGGCAGATGAACGAGGACAAACTCGAAAAGATCATCCAGGGTTTCTGGGAGAACGAGTACGACGTGCTCGTCTGCACCACGATCGTCGAGACCGGGCTGGACATCTCGAACGCCAACACGCTGCTGGTGGAACGCGGTGACCTGCTGGGGCTCGCGCAGCTGCACCAGCTGCGCGGCCGGGTCGGGCGTGGTCGCGAGCGCGGCTACGCGTACTTCCTGTACCCGCCGGAGGCGCCGCTCACCGAGACCGCGCACGACCGGCTCGCGACCATCGCGCAGAACACCGAGCTCGGCGCGGGTATGGCCGTCGCGATGAAGGACCTGGAGATCCGCGGCGCGGGCAACATCCTCGGCGCGGAACAGTCCGGGCATATCGCGGGCGTCGGTTTCGACCTGTACGTGCGGCTCGTCGGCGAGGCCGTCGACGCGTTCCGGCGGCACGCGGGCGCCGACACGGCGGAGGACGAAGAGCTCGCCGACGTCCGCGTCGATCTGCCGGTGGACGCGCACATCCCGCACGACTACGTCCCGGGCGAGCGGCTGCGGCTGGAGGCGTACCGCAAGATCGCGGCCGCGCCGGACCAGGCCGGGCTCGACGCGGTGCGCGAAGAACTCGTCGACCGCTACGGCCAGCCACCCGCGCCCGTGCGGCGACTGCTCGCGGTCGCCGCCTTCCGGCACACCTGCCGCGCGGCGGGGGTCACCGAGGTCGCCGTCCAGGGCACGTCGATCCGGTTCGCGCCGCTGCCGTTGGCGGATTCGCAGCTGGTGCGGCTGAAGCGCCTGTACCCCAAGGCTCTCTTCAAAGCCGTGACGAACACGGTTTCCGTGCCGAAGCCGACCGAGGGCGCGGCCGGTGGCCGCATCGGCGCGCCGGTGCTGCGGGACGAGGAACTGCTGGACTGGTGCGCGAAACTGCTGACGAATCTGATGAAGGCACCGGCACCCGTCGCGTGAGTCGTGAGGATCGCCGAGCGGGACTCGGCCGCCCGCTCGGCATCGGCACGCACCGAATGCGGGACACGGCGCCCCGTCGCCTCGGGGTCCGTCCGGAGACAAGGCGGCGATGTGGTTCTCTCGCCGGGGCCGGTATGAGAGGGTAGGCGCTGTGATGCGGATCATGGGGCGTCGTCGTGCGCTGGTCGGGCTTGTTGCCGGTTCTCTCCTCCTCGCCGGCTGCGACGCCGGACCGGGGCAGGTCGGTGCGGCGGTGATCGTCGACGGCAAGTCCGTTTCGGTGGATCGCGTGCAGCAGATGATCGACAAGGCCGTCCGCGAACACCCGTACGGGCAGCAGCTCGCCAAGGAGCACAAGCTCGACCTGGTCGGCCGCGAGATCGTGCGCCAGGAGATCCTCCACGAGCTCACCGGGCGTGCCGCCCAGCGCGAGGGAGTCCGGGTCGACGAGTCCCTCGTCGCGACCGCGTTGCGGAAAGATCCGCTGGCGGCGCCGATGGCGGTCCCGCAGCAGGGCGATGTCGAGACCAACGTCCAGCAGCTCGTCGCACGCGTGCGGGATCACCGCGACGCCCTGGTCGACGCCGCGCTGCAGACCCAGCTCGCGATGAAGTACATCGACAAGCTCGTCGTCACCGTCGACCATCTGGCGGTCACCGCGCCCGAAGGCACCACGGCCGACCCGGCCGCGCTGCGCGAGCAGGCGTTCGAGAAGGCCCGTCAGATCGCCGCGTCGCCGGACGCCGCCGCGAAGGCCGTGGCGCAGGAGGCGCAGGGCGACTCCCAGCGGGCCGGTCTCGGGGACAAGGCGGCGGCCGCGCAGTCGGCCGCGTTCGCGTCGACCGTCATGTTCGGCAGCCCGGTCAACACCGTCACGGCGTTCCAGCCGACACCGGAACGGCCGGAGTGGCTCGTGGTCGCCGTGCGCGAGCGCGCCGCCGAGAAGCCGGTCTCGGTCGACCAGGAGGCGCCGCCGACCGCTCAGCAGCTGGTCAAGGTCGGTATCCGCTTCCTCCAGCCGTACCTCGACCAGATCGACCTCAAGGTGAACCCGCGCTACGGCGTGTGGGATGTCGTGGGCATGGACCTCGCGCCCAACGAGTCGTCGAAGAAAGGCATCGTGCTGCCTGTGCACGGTGCCACCCCGCAGCAGCGGTGACCACTGCGGTCGTCGTGATCGCCCGCGGCGCGACACTGCCCGCCGCGGCGCTCCCGATCCTGCGAAGCAGCGAAGCCGTGTACACGGCTTCGGACGTCGATCCCGCCGTTTTCGGCGTTCCGGCGCTCGGTGACGAGCAGGTGGCCGACGTCGTGCTCGTCGCTGGTTCGCGGAAGGAACCGAAGGCCGCGTCGCTGATCAGCGCGGGCGCACGGGTGATCGAAGCCCCGGTCCCGCCGCTGGTCGAGGCCGCCGAGGTGATGGACCGGCTCCGTTCGCCGGGCGGGTGCCCGTGGGACGCCGTCCAGACCCACGAGTCGCTGCGCCAGTACCTCGTCGAGGAGACCTACGAACTCCTCGACGCGATCGAAGAGAACGACCGCGCCGCGTTGCGCGAGGAACTAGGCGACGTCTTGCTCCAGGTCCTGTTCCACGCACGCGTCGCCACCGAGGACGCGGCCGATCCGTTCGGGATCGACGAGGTCGCGTCGGAACTCGTCGCGAAACTCGTCGGGCGTCACCCATACGTGTTCGCCGGCGCCCCGCGGGTGGAGAGCGTCGACCATCAGAACCTCAAGTGGGAAGAGCTGAAGCAGGCCGAGAAACGCCGCCAGTCCCTTGTGGATGGTGTCGCGCTCGGTCAGCCCGCCGCGGCGCTGGCCGGGAAGCTCGGGCAGCGCAGTGGCCGGGCAGGCATTCCGCTCGACCTGTTCCCCGAAGGTTCCGAAGCGGCGGCTCAGCTGTTCCGCCTCGCCGCCACCGCCCGCCGCGCCGGGCTCGATCCCGAAGGCGCGCTCCGCGCCGTCGCGAAGCAGTTCGCCCAGAACATCCGAGAAGCCGAACAGGCAGCTCGCGAAGCCGGTCTCGAACCGACGACGCTGGAGGCCGACGGCTGGCGCAAGTTCTGGCCGAGCGCCCCGTCACTGTGACGCGGCGCACAATCGAGTGAGAACCGTTTCCGCGATCCGGGCGTCTTGCCGGATGTGAAGGGAACGGAACCGGACGAAGAGCAGCTCGTCCGCCGGACGGCCAAAGGGGACCGCGCGGCGTTCGAGGAGCTCTATCGCCGCACGTCGCCGTGGCTGGCCGTACGCCTGCGACGTCGCTGCGCCGACGAGCAGATCGTCGCCGAGGTGATGCAGGAGACCTACCTCGCGGTGTGGCGCGCCGCGGGGGCGTTCGCCGGTTCGGCCGTCGGCGGGAGCGCCGTCGGCTGGTTGTGGACGATCGCCGCGAGACGGCTCGTCGACGCCTTCCGCCGCCGGGCCAAGTACGCGCAGCCGCTGCCGGTCGCGGAAACCGCCGTCGCGCCCGCCGCCGAGGACGAGGCGCTGGCCGGCGCGGTCGGCGACCACGTCGGCGACGCGCTGCGCCGCCTCGCCCCCGAACTACTTCTGGTCCTGCAGGCCATGGTGCTCGACGGGTTGACCGTCCGCGAGACCGCGGTGCTGCTCGACCTGCCGGAAGGAACAGTCAAGACCCGCGCCAGGCGGGCTCGGATCGCGATGCGGGAGGCGCTGTCGTGAACAAGGAACACGTGTCCGGACAGCTCCTCGCCGGTTACGTCCGCGGGGACGACGGCTTGGCCGGTGACGAGGTCTGGGCGGTCGAAGCCCATCTCGAAGCGTGTGCGGGATGCCGGGAACGGCTTTCCGTGCTCAGCGTGCCCGCGGTGTCTGGGCTGGTGGACGACGTCTGGGCCGGGCTCGGCCCGAAAATGGCCGAAGCGGGACCGGGGCCGGCGCGAAGCCGGTGGGCGGGGCGGCTGCACACCTGGGTGACGCCGGTGACGCTGCCGTGGCTGGTGATGATCGTCCTGATCCCCGCGCTCGGTTTCCTGCTGGACCGGATCGGATTCACCGGGAGCGAGGGCTACTCGTTCGTCCAGCTCTTCTCACCGCTGTTGCCGGTCCTGGGGGTCGCGGTGTCGTGGGCCAAGGGTCTCGATCCCGCGTACGAACTCGTCACTTCCATGCCGAGGGCCGGGCTCTACCTGGTGCTGCGCCGGACGACGGCGGTGCTCGCCGTCGTCTTGCCGATACAGGCCCTCTCGGGCTGGCTCGGCGGCGGTGGATTCGGGCTCGGTCTCCTGCCGAGCCTGGCCTTCACCACCGGGACGCTCGCACTCGGCGGGCTGATCGGGGTGGTGCGGGCGGCCTACGTCCTCGCCGGGGTGTGGGTGGCGGTGATCTTGGCACCCGCGGTGGCTTCGCAGGGGCATGCCACCGCGCTCGAACCCCGGCTGCTTCCGCTGTGGGGCGCGATCTTCGCGCTGACCGCGGTCGTGGTGGTACTCCGGCGGAGCGTCTTCGGACTGCTCGCCGGATCCGAACGATGAACGAAGGGGAGAACATGATGCGTGCTGTCGGGGCCGCGGAGGTCGCACCGACGACCTACGCGTGGCAGATCAAAGCGGAGGGGCTGAAGGTCCGGGTCGGCAAACGCAAGTTCGCCGTGAACGGGCTCGACCTGGAACTGGGCACGGGGGTGCACGGTCTGCTCGGCCCGAACGGGGCGGGGAAGACCACGCTGATCCGGGCACTGGCGACGGTGCTCCGGCCGGCGGAGGGAGGGCTGGCGGTGCTCGGTGAATCCGTCGGGGGACTCACCGATCAGCGCCGCCTCCGCCGCCGGATCGGCTACCTGCCGCAGAATTTCGGTTTCTACAAGCGATTCACCGTTCGCGAGTTCGTCGAGTACATCGCCTGGCTCAAGGAAATGTCCCAAGAGGACATCCCGGGCGCGGTGCAGCGTTCGATCGAGCGGGTCGGCCTCGCCGATCGCGCGGACGACAGGATGAAGACGCTGTCGGGCGGCATGGTGCGGCGGGTCGGGATCGCGCAGGCGATCGTGAACGATCCGGACGTCCTCCTGCTGGACGAGCCGACCGCCGGACTCGACCCCGCGCAGCGCGTGCGGTTCCGGGACCTCATGCAGGAATTGGGCAGGGAAGCCTGCGTCGTCGTCTCGACGCACCTCGTCGAGGACGTCGCGACAGCCTGCACCGACGTCGTCCTGTTCGAAAACGGCAAGCTCGTCTTCCAGGGCACTCCGGACGAACTGGCCGCCGCCGGAAGCCAGGAGTACGTCGGCGACAGCCCGATCGAGCGCGGCTACTCGGCGCTGCTGGGGCACGAGCCGGGGAAGGGGAACTGGTGAACACGCGCATCCTGCGGACCGAACTCCGTCGGTCCATCGCCCCTTGGGCCACACTCGCGATCCTCGTCGTCGCGTTCGGGTTCCTGTACTCGTTCAGCGGGCCGTGGACGAAGGCACCGCTCGCCTGGGGCGAGAACTGGGTACTCGCCGCGGAGTGGAGCCGGTTCCTGCTGGTGTTCCTGTGGCCGATCGCGATCGGCGCCGGTGCCATCCAAGGCATGCGTGACAGCCGGTCCGGCATGGTCGAACTCCTGGCCACGATGCCGCGGCCAGGCTGGCACCGGGCCGCGAAACTCGCCGGTGCGCTGGGCGGCCTGCTGGTGCTGGGCTACTTGCTGATCTTCGCCGTCGGCGCCGTCCAGGTGATCTTCAACGGCGCGTTCTTCACCTTCGGCTGGCTGCCGATCGTCGTGGTCGGCGTGCTCGCGATGCTCGCGGGGGCGGGGATCGGGCTGGGGATCGGCCGGTTGCTGCCGCATCCGCTGACCGCGCCCGCGGTGGCCGTCGTCGCGCTCGTGACCGTGCTCGTGTTCCAGATCGCCGGGTCGGAGGGCAGTGTGCTCGTGGGTGCGCTCCCTTCACGGGTCTCTTTGCTTTCTCCCGCGATGGACGTGATCAACGATCCGTTCCTCACCACCGCGAGCCGGATGGATCTCGGACAGGGGATCTGGCTCGCCGGGCTGGCCGCGACCGGGTTCCTCCTGCTGGCGGTCCGCTCCGCACGGGCGAAGGCACTCGCCGTCGTTCCCGCGCTGGTGGCGACCGCGATCGCGATGCCGATCCTGCCCGCGACCTTCGCCGAGGCCAAGACCGTCGACTCCCGCGCGACGGCGATGGTCTGCGACGGCCCGGTCTGCGTCCCCCGCATGCTGGAGTCCGAGCTCGCCGGTGTCGCCGGGCCCGGTAAGGAAGCGTTGCGGCTCTTGGGAACACTGCCGGACGCGCCGGTCAAGGTCACGGTGTTGGACCGGCGGGTGGGCTACGACGAGGTGCCGCCGCGTGCCGCCGACACCGTCTCCGTCGATCTCCTGGATTGGTCTCTCCGCTCGACCATCGAAACGAACGACACGACGTGGGCACTGGTCGCCGGGGCCGGGACACCGAGCTGCTTCACCCTCCACACCGGCACTGTGGACTACTTGGACGACCTCGCCGCGCGGTCGATCACGGCGAGCTGGTTCCTCGGCGAGTGGAAGATGCCGACGGGGGGTTGGCTGGGCGAGGAGAAGAAGGCCGAGGTCGTGCGGAAATGGGAGACATTCCGTGCTTTGCCGCCCGACGTGCAGCGTTCGCGGATCATCGCGCTGCGGCAGGCAGGCCTGACGTGCCAGGGCAACCAGCTCGACATCCTCCTCGGGGGAGCCCGATGAGGTGGGCGGTGCTGTACGCGCGCTCACGCGCCCTGCCCGCGTCGTTCGCGGCGCTGGTGGTGAGCATGGCCGCGCTGTGGTTCCTGGCCAGGGACCGCTGGTCGCAGATCCCGGTTTCGCTGGCGCTCGCGGTGGCGGTCGCGGTGCTGACCACCGGCCTGAGCGGCCAGGACGTCGATCTCGACCGGACCGCCGCGATCCGGTGGATTCCCCGTCGCGGCCTGCATCTGCTGCTGATCGGCGGCCTCGGCGTCGGAGCCGTGCTCCTGCCGCGGTTGTGGGAGACGGAGCGGGTTCCGGTGGAGGTCATCGTGCGGAACGCGGCCGGATTGCTCGGTCTCACCGGGATCGCGGCGGTGCTGTTCGGCGGTGCCTTCGGGTGGACGTTGCCACTGTTCGCGCTCGTGGTCGCGTTCGCGGTCATGCTCACCTCGGCGGGTACGGACACCGTGGGCCAGGCGGCGACTTGGCTCTTCCAGCCCGGTGACGTGGCCGCCGCCCTGTGGACCGCCGTGGTGTTCGCCGTGGCAGGCTTCGGGACTTACGTGGTCTTCGGTGCCCGCCGCTGACCCTGGGCCGTGAGCGGTCCCCAGAGGACGGAATCCGCCCTCTGGGGACCTTTCCCGACCCTCACACGTTCCGGTTGTGCGGAACGAGGTCCAGCGGATCGTGGTCCGGGTCGTCGACGCCGAGGCTGATGATCCGCGACGGGTGGATCCGGATCACCGCGCCGTCGAAGTGGCCGTCGGCGGTGAAGGTGCCGGTCAGCGCTTCGGCGCGGCCGCGGATCTCCAGGCAGCGGATTCGTGGCGGGTCCTGTGACGGCATGTCGTCCACCACGAACGCGGCCCGGCCGTTCTCGGCCACGTTCCGGAACTTCCTGCTCTTCGCCAGTTCGTAACCGGTGATGTCGATCGTCCGTGCCTCGCTGTTGTACGTGTAACCCACCGGGCTGATCTGCAGGGTCCCGTCCGGCTGCGCCGTGGCCAGCCGTCCGAGTCCCTGCGTGGCGAGGTAGTCGAGTTCCGCTTCACTGAACATGGGACCGAGTGTGCGACCTCGACCCGGCTGGAGGTCAAGCGAACAGGCCTTCGCCCCAGAAACCGCCTTCGCGTACGCCCGGAGGCACGGCGAAATGCGCGGATCCGGTGTGCTGCACGTACTCCATCATCGCGTCCTTCGACGACAGCGCCTGTTGCATCGGCACGAACTGCTTGCGGGTGTCCCGGTTGAAGGCCAGGAAGAACAACCCCGCCTCGAGGTGCCCGACGCCGTCGGAACCGTCGACGAAGTTGTAGCCGCGCCGCAGGATCCGGGCGCCGTTCAGGTTTTCGTGCGAGGCCAGCCGGACGTGCGAGTCCTCCGCGATCAGCTTCTCCCCGCCGGTGCCACCCACGGTGAAATCGGGTTCGTCGAACTCGGCGGCCTGGCCCAGCGGCGCACCCGTGCCCTTGGTCCGGCCGACGATGCCTTCCTGACCCTTCAACGATTCCCGGTCCCAGGTCTCGATGTGCATCCGGATCCGGCGCGCCACCAGGAACGTGCCGCCCGCCATCCACGGCTGGCCGTCCTCGGCGGTCGTCCACACCTGGTCGCGGAGCAGGTCGGTCTCCTCGACCTTGAGGTTCCGCGTCCCGTCCTTGAACCCGAACAGGTTCCGCGGCGTGGCCTGCGCCCGCGACGTCGACGAACTCCGGCCGAACCCGAGTTGCGACCAGCGCACCTCGGTGACACCGAAGCCCAGCCGCACCAGGTTCCGGATCGCGTGCACCGCGACCTGCGGATCGTCCGCGCAAGCCTGGATACAGACATCACCGCCACCGCGTGCCGGGTCGAGTTTGTCCGCCGGGAACAGCGGGAGATCGATCAGCGCGGCCGGGCGTTTCGCCGCCAGGCCGAACCGGTCGTCGAACAGCGAGGGGCCGAAGCCGATGGTGAGCGTCAGCGACGACGCCGCCAGGTCGAGTGCCTCGCCGGTGTCGCTCGGCGGGGCGGCGGGGGCGCCACCGACGGCACCACCCGTCCCGACCTCCTGGCCCGCGGTCATCCGCCGGGCCGCGTCCGTCCACGTACGCAGCAGCTTGACCAGTTTCTCGCGGTCCTTCGTCGTCACGTCCAGCGCGACGAAGTGCAGGTTCTCCTGCACCG
This sequence comes from Amycolatopsis sp. cmx-4-19, assembly GCA_049998115.1. Taxonomy (GTDB): domain Bacteria; phylum Actinomycetota; class Actinomycetes; order Mycobacteriales; family Pseudonocardiaceae; genus Amycolatopsis. The sequence goes on from JAEBEO010000003.1 coordinate 375,345, forward strand.
GCGTGACGATCCCGGCCTGGTGCTCGCCGTGGAACGCGACGACCTGCTGGGCCGCCTGCGCGGGTTCGCCCTCGCCGAAGAGCCGCTCGGCGCCGATCCCGGCCGCCGCGCCCGTACCGACGAGAGCGGCACCCGCTCCCGCCATGCCGAACAGCTTCCGGCGGGAGACCCGGGTGCGCTCCGTGCCGGTCATTGCGCCGCGACCTCCGCGACCTTGCTCAGCGGCTCGCTCAGCGCGTCGACCGCCGACGCGAACTCCTTGATCTGGTCCTGGCTCAGCGCGGTGTACAGCTTGAAGCCGTCCCCTTCGCGCTGCTGGTCCAGCAAAGCCTGCACGGTGCCGAACTCCTTGTCCAAAGTGGACACCAGGGCCGGGTCCTTCGCCTGCAACAGCGGGCGGAGCGAGTTGATCGCGGCTTTCGAACCGTCGAGGTTGCCCTGGAAGTCCGAGAGGTCGGTGTGCGAGAACGCCTCCTCCTCGCCGGTGATCTTGCCGGTGGCGATCTCGTCGAGCAGGCCCTTGGCGCCGTTGGCCAGGTCGAGCGCGTTCAGTTCGAGCGCGGCGGACCGGGTGGCCAGTTCCTTGACGTCGGCCAGCAACTGGTCGGCGATCTGCGGGGCGTCGGCCTGCGGGCCGGTGACCCAGAGGTCCTTCTCCAGCCGGTGGAACCCGGTGAACTTCTGGCCCGCTTCGAGGTCGGCCTCACGGGCGTCGATCTTCGGGTCGAGGTCGCCGAACTTCTCGGCCACCGGCTCGACCCGTTCGAAGTAGACGCGCGTGCGGGCGTACGCCGTCTTCGCCTCGTCGACCTTCTTCGCCTTCACCAGGTCGACGAACTTGGTGGTCTCTTCTTCGAGCGCCTTGGTGTTGTTCGCGACGTACTCCGCGTAGCTCTTGACCGCCTGCGCCTTCTGCGAATTCGGGTCGGCCTGCTTCGCGGCGCCACCGCTGACGGTGAAATCGCCCCGGATGCCGGCGCCGGTCATCCCCGGTTTGCACGCGGTCTGGTACTTGCCCGCCTCGCCGACCTCGACGATGAGGCGCCGGTTCAGGCCCGGTGCGATGTTCTCGACCTCGCCCATGATCCGGTCGCCCTCGGCGTAGAGGTAGAACTCGGTGACCTTGCTGCCCTTGTTGGTGATCTCGAAGGTCACGTTGCCCGCGTCCGCGGTGGTGACCGAGACGGCGCAGGCGCTGTCCGACGCCTCGACCTTGATCGGGCCACCCGCCGCGGCGGGGGTTTCCTCGCCGCCACCGCAGGCGGTGAGCACCAGGGCGCCGGCGCCGGCGAGCGCGGCGAGCGGGAATCGACGAGACACGGGGGTCACTCCTTAACCGCGGCCGGGACGGGAGCCGCCTCGGCCTCCTTCTTGGGCCTGAGGAAAAGCGGCAGCACGATGACCACGTACGCGACCCACGCGACGGCCTGCAGGACGGTGGTCTGCTGCGAATAGTTGAAGATCCCCTTGAGCAGGGCGCCGTACCAGCTGGTTTCCGGCAGGACGGCCGAGGCGTCGAACGCGAGCGTGTCCAGTCCGGGCAGGAACGCGGCTTCCTGCAGGTCGTGCAGGCCGTAGCCGAGCACGCCCGCGGCGACGAACACGAGCAGTACCCCGGTGATCGTGAAGAACTTGCCCAGGTCGAACCGGACGGCGCCGCGGTAGAGCGCGTACGCCAGCGCCACCGCGACGAGGATGCCGACGACGAAACCGATGAGGGGCTCGGTCGTCCCGCCCTGCGCGGTCTGCACGGTGGAGTAGAAGAACACCGCCGTCTCCAGGCCTTCACGGCCGACGGCGAAGAACGACAGGACGAGGACGGCGAGCGGCCCGACGTCGAGCGCTTCGTCCATCTTCCCGCGCAGTTCGGCGGCGATGCCCCGCGCCGCTCTGCGCATCCAGAAGATCATCGCCGTCACGAACGCGACCGCGAGGATCGACAGGGAACCGCCGAGCAGTTCCTGGTGTTCGAACGACAGCTGGGCGGTGGTGTAGGTCAGGATCGCGCCGACCGCGACCGACAACAGGATCGCGACGCCGACACCGGGCCAGACCCAGCGCAGCGCGTGTTTCCGCTCCGTCTTGACCAGGAACGCGACGAGGATGCTGACGACGAGCGCGGCTTCCAGGCCTTCACGCAGCCCGATGAGCGCACTCGCGAACCACACGTCGTTCTCCCTGGTCGTCGTATCCGAACGTCATGGTTTTAGGTAAGCCTTGCCTGAAAGTCCAGCTGAGGAAGGGGAAGAGAATATGGACGAAACGCCCGAAAGGACCTAGATCGGACGGGCTCCCGGAAGGCATGCCCAGGTCAACGCGACCGGCGGAAATCACATAACGAATCGGTCGACCGCCGCCGACGCGCGGGAAGGTTTACCGTCTGCTTGCACTGTCCCCCGAATGGGTCATGGCACCACGGTGTGGCGAAGTAGGGTGGCCGGGTGGCCGAAACCACCCAGTCGAGTGTCGATGCCCCTGAAGAGTTCCCGCGACCGCCCGTGCGCCCGTACATCCCCAGGCTGGCGCTCGCCGGTGGGCTCGTCCTCACCGCGGTGGTGCTGATCATGACGGTCGGGGTGAACCGGCCGGGTGGGGAAGAGCCGCCGAAACAGCCCGAACCCCAGCCCGCGCTCGCGGTTCCGGACCAGCAACCGCAGCCGGGGGTGGCGACGCCGCGCGCGGGGCTCGCCGCGCCGCCCGACCGGCCCACCGTTTCCGACGAGGCCGAGCTCGACACCTGGGCGCGGCGCGTGGCGGGGAAGACGCGGATCGCCGTCACCGATCTTTCCGCTTACGGCCGGGCCGAGATGTGGCTCCGGCGGCAGAAACCGGGCTGTCACCTCTCGTGGGCGACGCTCGCCGGGATCGCCCACGTCGAGGCGGCGCAGGGCAGGCCCGGCCCGATCACGCTGACGCCCGAGGTCTGGGCCAAGCAGGCGATCCGGGCGAGCGGCGACGGGAAACAGCCGGACCCGGAGAACCTCGGCGACGCCGCTTTCGCCGTCGCTCGCTACTTGTGTGCCGCGGGTGACGACGTCGCGACCCCGGCGGGCTGGTGGAAATCGATGCGGGTGTTCAACCCGGCCGTCCCCTACGTCCAGGAAGTGTTCAGCGCGGCCGACGCCTACGCGGACGCCAGCGTCGCGCCCTGATCCTCGGTGACCAGATCGAAGTTGAGCGTCGCCGCCAGCTTGTAGGCCTCACCCGCCGCGACGATGAGCTGCGCCATCGGGTCGACGACGTTCCCGGCCGCCCAGACGCCGTCCACACTCGTGCGGCCCTGGTCGTCCACGGCGACGAAACCGGTTTCGGTCCGTTCGCAGCCGACCTGGTCGAGGAGCTTGTCGTGCGGGACGAACCGGGGGCCGACGAACACGACGTCGCGCTCGACGAGTTCGCCGTTCACGAGCCGGACGCCGGCCAGCCGGTCGTCTTCGACGGCGAGTTCGGACACCTTGCCGTCGACGATCCGGACGCCCAGTCCGGTCAGTGTCGCCCGGTCTTCGGCCGAGATCTCCCGCGTGTGGGTGAAGAACGTCAGGTCCTTGCTCCACTGCCAGACGATCAGCGCCTGGTGGACCGCCTTGTCGGAGGTGGCGAGGACGCCGAAGCGTTTGTCGCGCACTTCCCAGCCGTGGCAGTACGGGCAGTGCAGCACGTCGGTGCCGAAGCGTTCGGCCACACCGGGGATGTCCGGCAGTTCGTCGGCCAGCCCGGTGGTCACCAGGACCCGGCGCCCGGTGAGGACGCGGCCGCTCGCCAGTTCCACCGCCTTGTCCCGCCGCAGCCGGTGGACGACGTCGTCGACGATCTCGACGCCGTAACCGCGGACTTCGTCACGACCCAGCGCGAGTAACTCCTTGGGGGGAATGCCGTCCCTGGTCAGGAAACCGTGCGCGTGCGCGGCGGGCGTGTTGCGCGGGGTGCCCGCGTCGATCACGATTACCTTGCGCCGGGCCCGGCCGAGGACCAGGGCCGCGCTGAGCCCCGCGACGCCACCACCGATGATCACCACGTCGAATTCGTTGTTCATGGTCACGAGCATCCGACTCCGGCGGAAGTCTGGCAAAGTTCATTGCCGGTTTGGCAAGCTGGGGGCATGGAGGACATCGAACGGCGGCTTTCCGAGGTCGGCCCGAGGCTCAAGCAGCTCCGCAAGGAACGCGGCACCACCCTCTCCGCCCTTTCGGAGGCGACGGGGATCTCGGCCAGCACGCTTTCGCGGCTCGAATCGGGTACGCGGAAGGCCACCCTCGAACTGCTGCTGACCTTGTCCGAAGCGCACAAGGTCCCGCTCGACGAACTGGTGGGCGAACCCGAGCCGTCCGACCCCCGGGTCCGGATGAAACCGCAGAGGTTCGGCCGCTTCACCGCCTGGTCGCTGAGCGCGCAACCGGGGCAGCCCCAGGCGTTCAAACTGCTGATCCCGGTCGAGGATATCGAGCCGGTGCAACGGACGCATGAGGGCTACGAATGGATGTACGTCCTCAGTGGACGGTTGCGGGCGGTGCTCGGCGACCGCGACTTCACGATGGGGCCGGGTGAGGCCGCCGAGTTCGACACGCGGGTGCCGCATTGGTTCGGCAGCGCGGGACCGGGGCCGGTGGAACTCCTGGTGCTGTTCGGGAAGCAGGGTGAGCGGGCGCATATGCGCGCCAAGTCGACGTGACGGCAAAGGTCCCTTGCCACCGCGAACAGGTCAATCCCTGAGCGCGATACGGGCGCTGACCTCACTGATCGCTTCCAGGTACTCCGGGATCGGGTGCATCGCCGACGCGATGCGCATCTGCGCGAGCGCCTCGGTGAACCGGCCGAGCCGCTGCAGGGTCCGACCGAGCACGAACCGCGCGTAATGATCAGTCGGGTCCAGTTCCAGCACGCGGGTGAAGGCGCGCTCGGCCCGTCGCAACTGAGCGGAGTGGAAATAGGCGCGCCCCGCCAGCAGCTGCACGCTCGGTTTGTCGGTTTCGTGTTCCAGCAACGGCTGGAGTGCCTTGAGGGCGTCCAGCGGCCTGCGGCTTTCGACCAGCGCCTCGGCCTGCCGGAAGGCGCGGAACCGGGCTTCGCCGGAAGAGTCCGGACCGGGTTCGGGGGCGGGTTCGGCATCCATCATGGTCCGCTCCACTTTACCCCGGGGCAGGGCCGTTCACGAGCAGCTGAAACGGTCATGATGGACTGTCCCGCCATGAGCAGTGCCGATAACGCCGAGAGCGCCGATGACGGACCGCCCGAGCCGGGCTACCTCGGACTCGCGCCCTACCTCTACTACGCCGACGCGACCGACGCGGTCGCGTGGCTGGTCAGAGTGTTCGGGTTCACCGAGGAAGTGCGCTTCGCCGACGCGTCCGGCGAAGTGTTCCAAGCCACCTTGTGCGCCGGACGAGCCAAGATCCAGCTGGCCGGGGTCGGCCCCGAGTACTGGGCGGCGAAGGGGGTCGACGGGCCGGTCGGCCAGCTGAACATCGTCTACGTCGCCGACGCCGACGCGCAGTACGAGCGGATCCGCGCCGCCCTCGGCGACGACGCCGACCTCGACGCGCCCCAGGACCAGCCCTACGGCGCCCGCGTGTTCACCGTGTCCGACATCGGCGGCAACAGCTGGACGTTCTGGCAGCAGTTCTCCGACACCGTCGAGCTCCCGTCGGGGTGGCGCGAAGTCCGTGCCGGTGAACCTGACGCCGAGTAGGTACGGGTGCCGCGTGATGTGGCGCGTGCCTCCACCGAGTGAACGGCGCCGACGGCTAGGCTGGGCCCCGTCACCGCAGGCACAACCCACATGAGGAGCATGGCGTGGCGCTCATCGAGCAGGTAGGCGCTCGCGAGATTCTGGACTCGCGAGGCAACCCGACGGTCGAAGTGGAGGTGGCTCTCGACGACGGCACGCTGGCGCGGGCCGCGGTCCCGTCGGGTGCGTCCACCGGCGAACACGAAGCCGTCGAGCTGCGTGACGGCGACACCGGCCGGTACAACGGCAAGGGTGTCGAGCGCGCGGTCGCGGCCGTACTGGACGAGATCGGCCCGGACCTGGTCGGCACCGACGCCGTCGACCAGCGCATCGTCGACCAGAAACTGGTCGACCTCGACGGCACCCCGGACAAGGGCCGCCTCGGCGCGAACGCCATCCTCGGCGTTTCGCTCGCCGTCGCGAAGGCCGCCGCCGATTCCGCCGAACTGGAACTGTTCCGCTACCTCGGCGGGCCGAACGCGCACGTGCTGCCGGTGCCGATGCTGAACATCCTCAACGGTGGCGCGCACGCCGACACCGAGGTGGACATCCAGGAATTCATGATCGCGCCGATCGGCGCCGAGTCGTTCCGCGAGGCCCTGCGCTGGGGCACCGAGGTCTACCACTCGCTGAAGTCGGTCCTGAAGGGCCGCGGCCTGGCGACCGGCCTCGGCGACGAAGGCGGCTTCGCGCCCAGCCTGAAGAACAACCGCGAAGCGCTCGACCTGATCCTTCAGGCGATCGAGAAGGCCGGATACGCCCCGGGCCGTGACGTCGCGCTCGCGCTCGACGTCGCCGCGACGGAGTTCTTCTCCGACGGCGCGTACACCTTCGAAGGCGCGAAGAAGAGCGCCGAGCAGATGTCGGCCTACTACGCCGAGCTGCTGCGCGACTACCCGCTCGTGTCCATCGAGGACCCGCTGAGCGAGGACGACTGGGACGGCTGGGTCCAGCTGACCGCCGAGGTGGGCGAGAAGGTCCAGATCGTCGGCGACGATCTGTTCGTCACCAACCCGGACCGCCTCGAAGAGGGCATCACCCGCCGCGCCGCCAACGCGCTGCTGGTGAAGGTCAACCAGATCGGCACGCTGTCGGAGACCCTCGACGCGATCTCGCTGGCCACCTCGTACGGCTACAAGTCGATGATGAGCCACCGGTCCGGCGAGACCGAGGACACCTTCATCGCCGACCTGGCCGTCGCGACCGGTGTCGGCCAGATCAAGACCGGTGCCCCGGCGCGCGGCGAGCGGATCGCCAAGTACAACCAGCTGCTGCGGATCGAGGAGACCCTCGCCGACGCGGCACGCTACGCCGGAGACCTCGCCTTCCCGCGGTTCAGCGCCGAGGGGTGAGCCCGACGTGTCTTTCGATCTCGTGAAGTCGCGCCTTTCGGCCGTCAGGCCCCGCCGTCGCGATGGCGGGGCGCCCTTCACGTGCTTGCCGGGCTCGGCCGAGGAACGCCGCGTCCCGGCAGCGCGATCGCGGTCGGCGCGATAAAGATGATGGCGGACCGGGGGAGGGCGCGGACCCGTCGCAACGGGCGCGCGGACGGCGGCGGCTCCGGCAGGGGCCGCCGGCCGGAGCGTGCCCGGCGTACCACGACGACGGAGGTCCGCGCCCGAACCCGGCTGCGCCGCAGCCTGGCGGCGAAGAGGGCATCCGGTGCCGCGAAGGTGCTCGGCATGTCCACCACCCGCCGGGCCGCGGTGGTGGCGATCGTGGTGTGCGCGCTCGCGTTCACCATCGCCGTCCCGCTGCGGACGTACCTCAGCCAGAAGTCCGAGGTCACCGAACAGCAGCAGCTGCAGTCCGAACTGCAGCGGGGTGTCGCCAACCTCGAAGGCCGCAAGGCCGAGTTGAGCGACCCCGCCCAGATCGAGGCGGAAGCCCGTAAACGCTTCGGTTTCGTGAAGCCCGGCGAGACGCCGTACATCGTGCAGTTGCCGGAGGACAAGGCACCCGAGCAGGGACAGCCGCAAGGGCAGCAGCCGGTGCCCGAAGGTTCTTGGTACGAGAAGCTGTGGGATCAGGTCGCGGGCGGCTGAGGCTCCCCGGTTAGCCTTGACGGCGTGAACAGCACGGAAAAGTCTTCTTATGAGCCTGTGACCGACGCCGACCGCGAGATCATCGCGGAACAGCTCGGCCGGGCACCCCGTGCGTTGCGTGCCGTCGCGGCGCGCTGCCCGAGCGGTCACCCCTCGGTCGTGCAGACCAGTCCTCGCCTCGAAGACGGCACGCCCTTCCCGACGCTCTATTACTTGACGTGCTCCAAGCTCACGTCGCTGGTGGGCACGCTCGAGGCGACCGGGGTGATGAAGGAGATGACCGACCGGCTCGCGGAGGACCCCGAGCTGGCGGCCGCCTACCAGCGGACCCACGAGAGCTACCTCGCCGAACGCGACGCGATCGACTCGCTCGGCCACGAGGTCAGCGCGGGCGGGATGCCCGGCCGCGTCAAATGCCTGCACGTCCACCTCGCGCACACGCTCGCCGTCGGACCCGGCGTGAACCCGTTCGGGGACGAGACCCTCGCGCTGCTCGAAGCGAATGGGTGGCCGTCCGGCGACTGCCAGGGGTAACACCGGCCTCCCGAACACAGATAGTTCCTCCAGGTGGGTTAATTCACCCTTTATCGACCAACTGGTCAGCCCCGATGGGGTGAAACCGGTCACCGCATGCGGCAGGGTGTGCACCAGATGCGGGTTTTCGGGGTGGGCAAGTAACGGGTCGCCTGGGTGCGGCCCGCCGGGAGGGTTCTGAGGTATGCGCGTGAGGCACGTGCCAGGCGCGGCGACAAGTCATGTCCGGAGACTCTGTCTTCGGCACCGCACCATCGCCGCGGTGGCCGGGGGTGTCCTCGCCATCGTCCCGGCCTGCGCCGCGGTCATCGGCCTCGGCAGCTGGGCCGCGACGGCGAGCACGATCCAGTCCGGCAACGTCGCCCTCGTCGGCGGCTACGACCCGAAGAACCCGCTCGTCCAGCAGATCGGCGTCGACGGCAGCCTGCCGAACTCGCCGACCCCGCTGCCGCTCCCGGCGGACGAACTCCCCGACGGACCGCTCGGCATCCCGGTCACCGCGCTCACCGCGTACCGCGCCGCGGCCGGCATCCTCATCGCCGAACAGCCCGGTTGTCATATCGACTGGGCTTTGATCGCGAGTATCGGCCGGATCGAGTCCAACCACGCGCGCGGCGGTTACGTCGACGCCAAGGGCAACACCCTCGAACCCATTCTCGGCCCGCAGCTCAACGGCGCCGGACCGTTCGCGGCCATCCCGGACACCGACGGCGGCAAGTACGACGGCGACCCGGTGTGGGACCGCGCCGTCGGCCCGACGCAGTTCATCCCGTCGACCTGGGCGCGCTACGCCTCCGACGGGAACGGCGACGGCGAGTCCGATCCGAACAACATCTTCGACGCGGCGCTGGGCACCGGCCGGTACCTGTGCTCGGGCGGACTCGATCTGTCCAAACCGGATCAGTTGCGCGCGGCGGTGTTCCGCTACAACAACTCCGACACGTATGTGAACACCGTGCTCATCTGGGCCGAGGCCTACCGCACCGGTGTGCTGCCGACGCCGGACAGCAAGGTGCCCGTCGGCGCGCCGAACGCGGCCGCCGCGCCGCCGCCCACCTCGGTTCCGCCGCCTCCAGTGCCTTCGACGCCCCCCGGTTCGGTGACACCGCCGCCGTCGAACACTCTGCCGGGGACGAATTCGAACTCTTCGTCGTCGAAACCACCGACGAGCAACTCGAAGCCGCCGCAGTGCCCGACGGTCACCGTGACGCAGACGGCACCCACTTCGTCCACCAGCGCGACGACCACGACACCCCCGCCGCCGACGACCTGTACTTCGCCGACGACGACCACCACGACCACGACGCCGCCCTCGACGAGCAGCAAGGGTGCCGAAACCACCTGATCGCATTGACTAGGCTGGCCGTATGCCTCGTGTTGCCGCGATCGACTGTGGAACGAACTCCATCCGCCTGCTCGTCGCCGAGCTGACCCCGCGTCACGACGGGACGGTCGACCTGCGCGACCTGCACCGCGAGATGCGGATCGTCCGCCTCGGCCAGGGCGTGGACGCCACCGGCAAGCTGGCTCCCGAGGCCTTGGAGCGCACCCGCGAGGCGCTGGCCGACTACACGGTCGCCGCGCGCCGCAAGGGGGTCGAGAAGGTCCGCATGGTCGCGACGTCGGCGACCCGTGACGCGAGCAACCGCGACGAGTTCTTCGCGATGACGCGCGAGGTGCTCGGCACCGAGGCCGAGGTCATCAGCGGCGACGAAGAGGCTCGGCTGTCGTTCACCGGCGCCGTCGGCGAGCAGGACCCGGACGACGGCCCCTTCGTGGTGGTCGACGTCGGCGGCGGTTCGACCGAACTCGTCGTCGGCACCTGGGACGGCCGCGAGGCCGAGGTCAGCGCGGCGAAGTCGGTCGACATCGGTTGCGTGCGGATCACCGAACGCGCGCTGAAGTCCGACCCGCCGACCGACGGCGAGATCGCCGAAGCCCGCGAACTGGCCGCGAAGGTCCTCGCCGAGGCCTTCGACGTCGTGGACGTGTCCACCGCCAAGACCTGGATCGGCGTCGCCGGGACGGTCACGACGCTGACCGCCGTCGCGCAGGGCCTGTCCGAGTACGACTCCGAGCGCACCCACCTTTCGAAGCTCTCGCGCGCCGACATCGACCGTGTCGCACAGTCGCTGCTGAGGGCCGACCACGCGACCCGGGCCGCGAACCCGGTGATCCACCCCGGCCGGGTCGACGTGATCGGCGGCGGCTCGGTGATCGTGCAGGTGCTGGCCGAGCAGTTCGCCACGCGCGGTGGTCCCGACGAGCTGGTGATCTCCGAGCACGACATCCTCGACGGAATCGCGCTGTCTCTGGCTTGACAGCCGGGTTTCTCTTATCTGAAGCCATTTCTTTCGGTGATCAAGTGGTGACCTCCAGTCCGGGTTGAGCCGTTCGGCGGAGCCTCGTTCCTACCAACGTTGTGCTCTAACCGGGTGGTCCGGGAGACCGTCACACATTTGCAACACCAACGCACTGTGATCGCCTTCACGTGTCCCATAGCGTCGTCTCACCTTCTGGGCGGTAGGGCGCGACCAGCGCCCGCCGGACTATCCGACGACGAGAGTTGGAGGGGACATGCGGGCTTCACGCGGGTTCTGGGGAGCGACGGCGGTGGTGGCCACGGCGGCCCTGCTGCTGACGGCCTGTGGAGGTGGTGGGTCCACCAAGGAAGACAAAGGATCCGGCGCCACCGACGCCAACGCGGCGGTCTCGGTCTACGGCACCGAGCCGGAGAACTCGCTGATTCCCGCCAACACCAACGAACTCGGTGGGTCCAAAGCCCTCAAGCCGGTCTTCTCGGCGCTGGTCGGCTACAAATCCGACACCGCCGAGCCGTACAACCTGATGGCCGAATCGATCACCACGACCGATTCGAAGGTCTTCGACATCAAACTCAAAAAGGGCTGGAAGTTCCACGACGGGACCGAGGTCAAGGCGAAGAACTTCGTCGACGCCTGGAACTACAGCGCGAACGGCAAGAACGGCATGCAGAACGCGTCGTTCTTCGAGCAGATCCAGGGCTACGACGAGATCAGCGCGAAAGAGCCGACGGTCAAGGAGATGTCCGGGCTCAAGATCGTGAACGACTACGAGTTCCAGGTCACCCTCAAGGGCCCGTTCTCGGTGTTCGCCACCAAGGTCGGCTACCTCGCCTTCGCGCCGCTGCCGGACAAGTTCTTCGCCGACCCGGAGGCGTTCGCCAAGGCCCCGATCGGCAACGGCCCGCTGAAGTTCGTTTCGCGCACGCCCAACCAGAACATGAAGCTCACGCGCTTCGACGAGTACCAGGGCGAGGACAAGGTCAAGTTCAAGGACCTGGAAGTCCGCATCTACACCAGCCAGGAGACCGCGTACCAGGACCTGCTGAGCAACCGCCTCGACTTCATGGAGGCGCTCCCGCCCGCGGCGAAGGCAGGCGGCAAGTACAAGACCGACCTCGGTGCGCGGCTGGTCGAAGGAAACCTGCTCGGCATCAGCGCGCTCGCGATCCCGTATTACGTCCCGGGCTACAACAACCTGGACCTGCGCAAGGCGATCTCGCTGGCCATCGACCGCGAGCAGATCGTCAAGACCGTCATGAACGACACCTACTCGCCCGCCGACGGCTATGTTTCGCGCGGTATCGAGGGATATCGGCCCGGTGTCTGCGAATTCTGCAAGTTCGACCCGGCGAAGGCCAAGGAGTTCTGGGCGAAGTCCGGGTACACCGGCAAGCTGACGATCGCCTCGAACGCGGACGGTGGCCGTAAGGAACCGCTGGTCGCGGCGTGCAACAGCATCAAGAACGCGCTCGGCGTCGAATGCGACTTCGTCCCGGCGACCGACTTCGGCCAGTGGCGCAGCATCGTCAACGGCAGGCAGCTGACCGGCATGGGCCGCTCCGACTGGTCGGCCGACTACCCGTCGATCGAGAACTACCTGAACCCGCGCTACAAGAGCTCCGGTTCGTCGAACGACTCGACCTACAACAGCCCGGCCGTCGACGCGCTGCTGAACCAGGCGGACCAGACCGCGGACAAGGCGGCCGCGATCAAGCTCTACCAGCAGGCCGAGGACCTGATCGCGAAGGACCTGCCGCAGATCCCGGTGTGGGAGGAGAAGGGCGTCGGTGGCAAGTCGAACCGCCTGAAGGTCGCGAAGCTGGACTTCGGCCGTCTCGCGGACTACTCGTCCATCGAGGTCGCCGCCAAGTAATCGCGTGGTTGAGCCGGTCGTGGGCGGGAGGTACACCGCCCACGACCGGCCGGACCCCCGGCTCCCACCACGCGATCCCAGGACGGCACGCCCATGTCCCAGTACATCCTCCGTCGGCTGCTCCAACTGATCCCGGTCTTCTTCGGCACCACGTTCCTCATCTACGCCCTCGTGTGGGCCGTGCCCGGTGACCCGTTCGCCGGCAAATGCGGGCAGGTCGCCTGCCCGCCCGCCTACATCGAGATGATGACCGCGAAGTTCAACCTCGACGATTCGATCTTCGTCCAGTACTTCGAATACCTCGGGAACCTGTTCACCGGTGACTGGGGTGAGACCTTCAACGGCGTCTCGGTCGGCGAGCTGATCGGGAACGCCTATCCGGTGACCGTCCGGCTCGCCCTCATCGCGGTGGCCATCGAGGCGATCATCGGCCTGTCCGCCGGCATCCTGACCGGATTGCGCGGCAAGGGTTTCCTCGACAACCTCGTGCTGATGTCCACCACGTTCCTGATCTCGATCCCGGTGTTCGTCACCGCGATCGTGCTGCAGATCGTCCTGGGTTCGGAACTGGGCATCATCGACGCGAGCGTCTCCGAGGACGCCACGATCGGCGAACTGATCGTGCCCGGCATCGCGCTGGGCAGTTTGTCGATGGCCTACATCGCCCGCTTGACCAGGACGAGCATCGCCGAGAACCGGCATGCCGACTACGTCCGCACGGCCGTCGCGAAAGGCCAGCCGCGCAGCCGCGTCGTCGGCGTGCACCTGCTCCGCAACTCGGTGATCCCGGTGCTGACCTTCATCGGCACCGACATCGGCGCGCTCATGGGCGGGGCCATCGTCACCGAAGGCGTGTTCAACATCAACGGCATCGGCGGGCTCATCTTCCGCGGTATCCAGAACCGGGAGGGCGCCACCGTCACCGGCGTCGTCGTCCTGCTGGTGGTCGTCTACCTGTTGGTGAGTCTCGTCGTCGACCTGCTCTACGCCGTTCTCGACCCGAGGATCCGTTATGACTGACCCGAATGTGGCCGGTGGCGTGTCCTCGGTGGACATCGCGGCCGCCGGCGCCATCGACGATTCCGCGCTGGCGCACAAGCCGCGCAGTCTCGGCGGCGACGCCTGGCGGATGCTGCGCCGCAGGCCCTCCTTCCTCATCTCCGCCGCCATCATCGTGCTCATCGTGCTCATCGCGATCGCGCCCGACCTGTTCAGTTCGCGTCCGGCCGGGTTCAGCGACCTGACCCACGCCAACGAAGGACCGTCCGCGGACGCCTGGTTCGGCTACGACAACCAGGGTTACGACGTCTACGCGCGGACCATCCACGGCGCGCGGGCGTCGTTGCTGGTCGGCGTCTTCGCGACGGTGCTGACGATCCTGATCGGTTCCATCGTCGGGATCATCGCCGGGTACTACGGACGGCTCATCGACAGCCTGTTCTCCCGGGTCGGCGACATCTTCGCGGCGCTGCCGTTCGTGCTCGGCGCGATCGTCATCCTCACGACGTTCAACGCCCCCGGCACGAACCCGGGCGCGGTCACCATCATCGTGCAGGTGGTGTTCTCGATCGCCGCGCTGAGCTGGCCGGTGGCGATGCGCATCATGCGATCGGCGACGCTGGTGGCCAAGCAACTCGACTACGTCAAGGCCGCGCGCGGGCTCGGCGCGAGCACGCCGCGCATCGTGTTCCGGCATCTGCTGCCGAACACGGTCGCGCCGGTGCTGGTCTACGGGACCATCGCGCTCGGCGCGTTCATCGGCGCGGAGGCGACCCTGGCCTACCTCGGCGTCGGCGTGCGCCCCCCGGTCGTCTCCTGGGGCGTGATGATCAGCGACGCGCGGGACTACTTCCGGGTGAACCCGCACATGCTGTTGTTCCCGGCCGGGTTCGTCACCATCACCGTGCTCGCGTTCGTCATGCTCGGTGACGGGGTCCGCGACGCGCTCGACCCGAAGGCACGGTGACCGCTGTGTCCACCGACGACAACGAACTGCTCCTCGAAGTCGAGGACCTGCACGTCGAATTCCGCACTCCCGACGGCGTCGCGACCGTGCTCAACGGCGTCGACTACGCCGTGCACGCCGGGGAAACCCTCGCCGTGCTGGGAGAATCGGGTTCGGGCAAGAGTGTGACGGCACAGACGGTGATGGGCATCCTGGACAGCCCGCCCGCCGTCGTCACCGGCGGTGCCGTGCGGTACCGCGGCGAGGATCTGCTCACCGCCACCGAAGAACGGCGGCGTGAGGTCCGGGGCGGGGAGATCGCGATGATCTTCCAGGACGCGCTTTCCGCGCTGAACCCGGTCTTCACCGTGGGCTTCCAGATCGAGGAACAACTGACCGTCCGGCTCGGGATGTCCAAAAAGGACGCCCGTAAGCGGGCGATCGAACTTCTCGACATCGTCCGCATCCCGGCCGCCGCCCGGCGGATCCGCGAGTACCCGCACCAGTTCTCCGGCGGGATGCGGCAACGCGCGATGATCGCGATGTCGCTCGCGCTCGACCCGGTCCTGCTGATCGCGGACGAGCCGACGACCGCGCTGGACGTCACCGTGCAGGCCCAGATCATGGACCTGCTGGCGGAGATCCAGGCCGAACGGCGGATGGGGCTGATCCTGATCACGCACGACCTGGCGGTGGTCGCCGAGGTCGCCGACCGGATCGCGGTGATGTACGCGGGCCGGATCGTCGAACAGGCCGACGTCACCGAGTTGTTCCGCTCGCCGGGGCATCCCTACACCGAGGCGCTGATGGCCTCGCTGCCGCGACTGGATCTCAAGGGACAGACACTGGAAACGATCAAGGGGCTGCCGCCGAGCCTGCTGAACATCCCGCCCGGCTGCCCGTTCCATCCGCGCTGCCCCCGGGCGCGGAGCCGGTGCGAAACCGAACGGCCCGCCTTGCACAGTCTTGGTTTCGGCAGGGTCAGCGCCTGTCACTTCGCCGACGAGGTGGTGAGCGGCCGTGCCTGAACCCATTCTGCGGGTCGAGAACCTGGTGAAGTACTTCCCGGTGCGGGCCGGGATCCTCTTCAAGCGCACGATCGGTCACGTGAAGGCCGTCGACGGCGTCTCCTTCGATCTCCTGCCTGGGGAAACCCTCGGCGTGGTGGGGGAATCCGGCTGCGGTAAGTCCACCTTGGCCCAGGTGTTGATGCGACTGGAGGAACCGACCGGCGGGCTCGCGACCTTCGAGGGCCGCGACATCTTCGCGCTGCGGGGCGCCGAGCTCAGGAAGTTGCGGCGCGAGATCCAGATCGTCCTCCAGGATCCGTACACGTCGCTGAACCCGCGGATGACGGTCGGCGACATCATCGGCGAACCCTTCGAGATCCACACAGAGGTGGCGCCGAAGGGATCGCGGGCGGCGAAGGTCCGGGAACTGCTCGACGTCGTCGGCCTCAACCCCGAGCACATCAACCGTTATCCGCATCAGTTCTCCGGCGGGCAGCGGCAGCGTATCGGGATCGCGCGGGCGCTGGCTTTGCGGCCGAAGGTCATCATCTGCGACGAACCGGTTTCCGCGCTGGACGTTTCGATCCAGGCACAGGTGATGAACCTGCTCGGTGAACTGCAGAAGGAATTCGGCCTTTCCTACGTGTTCATCGCACACGATCTGTCCGTTGTCCGTCACCTTTCCACGCGGGTCGCGGTGATGTATCTCGGCAAGATCGTGGAAATGGGGACGGAAGAAGAGATCTACGAACATCCGTCGCATCCGTACACGCAGGCACTGCTGTCCGCGGTCCCCGTCGCGGATCCGGCTTTGCGGGGGCGGCGACAGGTGATTCGCCTGGAAGGGGACGTGCCGAGTCCGCTGGATCCGCCGTCGGGCTGCCGGTTCCGTACCCGGTGCTGGAAGGCGCGGGACATTTGCGCTGATCAGGAACCCGAATTGATCGCGAGGACCGACGGTCATCTGTCCGCCTGTCATTTCGCGGAGGAGAAGACGGTCGTCCCCTGACTTTCGTAGGGACTTCGTCGAGGTGCGAGGGTCGCTGACGTAGTTTGCAGGAATCGTTTCTTTTGGAGGCAGGAAATGAAAAGATCCAGATCTCTTGTCGTCGCGCTCGCGGTACCGCTGTTCGGTGCCATCGTGGCGGCACCGACGGCGTCCGCGCAGCCGCGGCTTTCCGGCGCGGCGACCGAATTCTCCGTTCTGGCCCGTGAGGGCCAAAGTGTCGCTTCGGTGGAAAAGGCGATCCGCGCCGCCGGTGGCACCGTGGTGACCAGCAACGCCGCTGTCGGCTTGATCACCGCGACCGCGCCCGCCGACGGCTTCGCCGAGCGGGTTTCCGCCGACCGGTCCGTTTTCGGTGCGGCCAAGGCGAAGCCGATCGGCACCGCGCCGAAGAACGGCAAGGCGAAGGTCAAGCCGAACCTCGTCGAGAAGGAGAGCCGCGGCGCCGCGACGGCGAAGAAGCCGGCGCAGCCGAAGGCCGTGGGCATGGACCCGCTCGACGATCAGCTCTGGGGCCTCAAATCCGTCCGCTCGGACCTCTCGCGGACCAAGCAGCCCGGCGACAAGCGGGTGAAGGTCGGCATCATCGACACCGGTGTCGACGCGAGCCACCCCGACATCGCACCGAACTTCGACCTCGCGACGTCGCGGAACTTCACCAAGGACATCGTCGCCGACGTGAACGGTGCCGTCGTCGACGGACCGTGTGAATACCGCAGTTGCGTCGACCCGGTGGACCACGACGACAACGGGCACGGCACGCATGTGGCAGGCACCATCGGCGCCGCCGCGAACGGCTTCGGCGTCTCGGGCGTCGCGCCGAACGTGACGCTGGTGAACATCCGCGCCGGGCAGGACTCGGGCTTCTTCTTCCTGCAGTCGACCGTGGACGCGATCACCTACGCCGGCGACGCCGGTGTGGACGTCGTCAACATGAGCTTCTACACGGATCCCTGGCTGTACAACTGTGCCGCGAACCCCGCGGACACCCCCGCTCAGCAGGCCGAGCAGCGCACCATCATCGAGGCGACGACCCGCGCGCTGAACTACGCGTACCGCAAGGGCGTCAGCCAGGTCGTCTCGCTGGGCAACCAGCACAGTGACCTCGCCACCCCGCAGGAGGACGTGGCGAGCCCCGGCTACCCGTCGAACAGCACGCACCCGCGGCCGATCGACAACGCGAGCTGCCTCTCGCTGCCCGTCGAAGGCCCGCACACGATCGGCGTCTCGTCCTTCGGTCCTTCGCAGGCGAAGGCGGACTACTCGAACTACGGCGTCGAGCAGATCTCGGTCTCCGCGCCCGGCGGCTATTTCCGTGACTACTTCGGCACCCCGTGGTACCGCACGCTCGAGAACGAGATCCTCTCGACCTACCCGCGCAATGTCGGCGTCGCCGAAGGCAACATCGACGCGGCCGGGAACATCACGCCCGACGGGGTCACCGCCGGGATCCAGAAGGCGACCGCTCCCGACGGCCGCGTCGGTTACTACCAGTGGCTGCAGGGCACGTCGATGGCGTCGCCGCACGCCACCGGCGTCGCCGCGCTCATCGTTTCGCAGTACGGCAAGGCCTCGCGTGGCGACTTCGGGCTGAACCCGGACGCGGTGCAGCGGGTGCTCGAAGGTACGGCTTCGGAGATCGCCTGCCCGGTGCCGCGGACGGTCGACTACCTGAAGGAAGGCCGGGACGCGTCGTTCACCGCGACCTGCACCGGCGACGCCTCGTTCAACGGCTTCTACGGCCATGGTGCCGTGGACGCCTGGTCGGCCGTCACGCACGGTTCGCAGTACCTGCGAGGCTGATCGGCCCCGGCCGACCTCGGGAAGCGGAGGAACCCGCACCACCCACGCCGGGGGGGTGCGGGTTCGTCCGGATGCCGGTAGGGATGGGACACTTGGCTGTAACGTCACCCATTCGGGGGGCGATGCGACGAGTGATCACCAAGTAGCCCGGCCATGGGGTCGAAAGTCTTTCTGGGGGTTTTGTGATGGTTGAGGACTACGCCGCTCGTGGTGGTCACCCGAGACTCGAGCAGGTCGCCCGGCGCATCGCCGATCGCTCCTGCGCCGTGGTCTCGTTCGACATTTTCGACACGATCCTCTGGCGGCGCACACCGCGCCCGGCGGATGTGTTCGGCCTGGTGGCGGCGCGTCTGCGGAAGTCGGGGAAGTGCCCGGACTGGATCTCCGACGCCGACTTCCGCCGCCTGCGCATCACGGCGGAAAGCAACGCGCGAACGGGAGAGGACGCGCTGGGAAGCGAAGTCTCCCTCTTCGGCATCTGGCGGGCCATGCCGCTCGACCTGTTCCCCGATGCCACGCTCGACGAACTGGTCCGTGCCGAGGTCGACGCCGAACGCGAGTTCACGGAGGTCGACCTCGACATCGCCGAGGTCATCCGGCTGGCGAAGGAGCACGGCGTCCCGATCGCCCTGGTCTCCGACACCTACTTCACCGAGGAACAGCTGGACCACCTGCTGGACCGCCCCGAACTGGAGGCGCTCAAGGGCGCCCGGATCTTCCGGTCCCACGAACACGGCGTGGACAAGGCGTCCGGGCTGTGGGACGTCGTGCTGTCCGATCTCGGCCGCCGGCCGGAACAGGTACTCCACGTCGGTGACAACCCGGTCGCGGACATCGAGATCCCGGGCGAGCTCGGTATCCGGACGGTGCACTACGAACGGGCCGACGAGGGCTTGTCGCGGATGCTCGAACGGGAGAGCGAGCCGCAGGAACCGTTCGGGCCGTATTCCCCCGATCTCGATCCTGTCCACGGCGATTTCGGCCTCACCAGCCTCCGGGCGAAGACGCTGCAGGCGCACACTCCCGGCGGCGCCTCGTCGACCCGGTTCGCGTGGCGCTACGGCGCGTCGGTCACCGGCCCGGTGCTGACCGGGTTCGCGGAATGGGTCGCCCGCAAGGCGCACGAGGCAGGCACCCCGGTGCTCTGGTGCCCCATGCGTGAGGGCGAACTCCTGGCGGAACTGGTGGAGAACGCCGCGCGGGCGCGCGGCTGGGACGTCAAGGCGAAACCGGTGTGGCTGTCGCGGCAGGTCACCTCGATCGCCGCGCTGGACAGCGCCGACCGGCACTCGATCTACGAATTCGTCCGCAAGCGCCACCAGCTGACCGTCCGGCAGCTGCTGGAGATGCTGCACCTGCGGGTCGGCGACGTGCCGCATCTCGCGCAGGAACTCGACACGGTCCTGGACAACGACGAAATCATCGGAAGTCTCGCCGTCGCGCTGACCGAGACCCCGCACCTGGTGAACCGGCTCGCCGTCACCGCGACGGCGGCGCGGGACCGGCTGATCCGCTCACTGCGTGCGGCGGGCGCACTGGACCGCCCCGACCTCACCCTCGTCGACCTCGGCTGGGGCGGCACGATCCAGCACCAGCTCGCCAAGGTGCTGCGGCTCGCCGGGATCGACATCAAACCCGCCGGTCTCTACCTGGCGACCGACGACCGGTCGGAGAAGGTGCTGCTCGCCGGCCTTCGCGCCGAAGGTTTCCTCGGCCAGGCCGGGCACCCCCGCGAGGTGGTCGGGGCCATCGCGCGCAGCCCGGAGGTCGTCGAGCAGTCGGTGAACGCGCTGTGCGGCTCGCTCATCGATTTCGCCGAAGACGGCTCCCCGGTGCTCGGCGTCGCCGCCGGAAGTGACGCGCAGAACGCCGAGCGCTCCGCCATCCAGGACGGCATCCGGGCCTTCCAGCACCAGTGGAACCGCTACGTGAACGCGTCCGACGGCAGCTGGCCGTCGTTGACCGGCATCGGCCGCGACCGGCTGGCGAACATCCTGGTCTCCGCGCTGAAGCTGCCGACCGCCGAGGAGGCCTCGGTGTTCGGGAACTGGGAGCACGAGGACAACTTCGGCTCCGACATGGTCACCCGTGTCCTTCCCGAGGACCTCGTGCCTGCCGTGCCGTACCTCTCGCCGAGCGACCTCGACGACCTGCAGATGCGCGATTCGTTCTGGCCCGCGCTCCTGGCGGCGTCCGATCCGCATCTGGGCGCGGCGGCCCGCGCCGTCCGCAGTGGTGTCATCGACCCGGCGATGTTCGAACCGGCCGGTGAGCCGTCGGCGACGTCGGTGCGGTACCGCACCACCGAGGGCGAGTGGTTCGACGGCGCGGAACGTCGCGTGCGGATCAACCACAACGGCCTGTCCTTCGCGCGGATGGACGTCGAGGCGGCGGGCATCGAGGAGATCTCACTGGCCGTGCCGGGCAGGCCCGCGCTGGTCCGGGTCGACTGGATCGAGGCGAGGCTCATCGCGGGCGGCCGCCCTCAGACACTGCGGTGGAACACCACCGAGGACTTCTCCCGCCTGCATTACGAGGACTGCACCTGGCTCGGCGCGAACATGGTCGAGTTCCATTCGCCGCTGGCGGCGATCTGGCTGCCGCTGGCCGACCGGGCCGGCGCGCCGGTGAGCTCGTTCCAGTTGACCGTCGCGTTCGCTATGCTGCCGCGGTCGCGGTCCGGGTTCGGCCACCGCATGCCGCCCCCCGGCCGCACGCAGCGAATCTCCGCGAAGGTGCGCAACGAGTTGCGTGAACGCGGTCCCGGCGGTCTCGCCGCGGGTGCCGCCCGGATCGCGGTACGGAGGCTGAGGAACCAGTGACGGAGGCCGTCGGCGGGACCAGGGACGACCCGCACGCCCAGACCAGGTCGGCCAGGAACGCGCCGGTGCTGCTGCATTCGATGTCGGTCTTCCGCGAGATCTTCGAGGTCGTCTTCGCGCGGCGCGAGATCCGGACGGTCGTGGAGATCGGCGTCGAATCCGGCCAGGTCAGCGGGATCTACGCGGAGCTCGGCGCGTCGGCCGTCTACTGCGTCGACCCCGCGCCCACGGACCGGGTGCGGGCGACGGTCGAGGCGAACGACGCGCTGCACCTGGTCACCGAGCCGTCGCCGGAGGTCCTGCCGCGGCTGCCGGTCGCCGATCTCTACGTACTCGACGGCGATCACAACTACGCGGTGGTCGAACGGGAACTGGCCTGGATCCTGGAGCACGCCCCGGACGCCGTCGTCGCGATGCACGACGTCCTCTGGCCGTGGGGCAGGCGTGACCTGTACTACGAGCCGTCCGGGCTGGCCGAGCGAGACCGGCATCCCGTGAGCGAGGACGGCCCGACCGTCTGGCACGACGACCTCACCCCGGCCGGTTTCGTCGGACTGGGCGCGTTCACCGTCGCCAAGCAGGCGGGCGGCGAGCGCAACGGCGTCCTGACCGCCGTCGAAGACGTACTGGCCCGGCATCCGGCGTGGCGGTTCGAACTCGTGCCCGCCGTGTTCGGGATGGGCGTCCTGTACCGGCCGGATGGCGGAGACGCGCTCCAGGAGGCGTTGCGGCCGTACACGTCGTCGAAACTGTTGGCGGCCATGGAGAACAACCGCATCGCGCTCTACACCCGGGTGTTGCAGATGCAGTTCGAAGCGGCGGCACAGGCGGGTCACGTGGATCAGCTGGCCTGCACGGTCGCCGAGCAGCGGCGCGAGATCGACCGGCTCACCGCCGAGCTGCATCGTGCGTGGGCGGTCCTCCGCTCCACTTGACGAAAGGGGAATGTCCTTGCGCGGCAAGGACATCCCCCTTCGCTCTCGCTACTGCCCCGAAGCGTTCTTGATGAACTTCGCCAGGTCCTTGGACTGCCGGACCCGGGATTCCTCGTGCACGTACATCATGTGCCCGGCCGGGTAGTACGCCGTGTCGATGTTCTCCCGCAGCTCCTCGGGAATCTGCAGCCGTGCCAGTACGTGCTCCGACGCGAAGTAAGGCGTCGCGCCGTCGTAGTGGCCGAACGCGACATGCACCCGTAGATGCGGATTCGAGCGCATGGCCGTGGCGAGCGAGTCCACGGACGACACCGAGCGGCCCTCGAAGTCGGAGTACGACCAGGCTTTGAACACGTCCATCGAAAGGACTTCGTAGGGCAGGTCGTTCTCGTAGCCCAGTTCCGCGCGCACGTAGTGGTTGAGCCCGGCCGCGTAGGAGCCGATGATGCGCGAGATCGACGGGTCGTCGCTCATGTGCTCGCGGCCGCCGTCCGGCTCCCAGGTGGTGAACCGGCCGTCCATCCGGCCGACGACGAGACCCTTGTCCCGCAGCAGCTCCGTGAAGTACCGGACGTGCTCGATCCGCAGGTTCACGCGGTCCACATAGGACTCGCTCAGGCCGGTCAGCGAAGCCAGCGTCGCCACGGCTTCGGCGCGGTCCTGGGTGGACAGACGGGCGCCGCGCGCGAGGGCCCAGGGGAGTTCCTTGGCCGCGAAGTCCTCGGCGTCCGCGAGGACGTCGTCGAGCGGGCGGTCGCCGTGCAGGCCGTGGTAGTGCGCGATCGCCGCGTACGTCGGCACGTAGAGGGTGTACGGCAGGTCGTTGCCCTCGGTGAACCGCAACGTGCCCAGGTCGAGCACGGACGAGATCAACAGCAGCCCGTTCAGGTACATCCCGTGGCGTTCCTGCAGGTGCGACGCCAGCCCCGCCGCCCGCAGCGTGCCGTACGACTCGCCGGCCAGGAACTTCGGCGAGAGCCAGCGCTGCTCGCGCGAGACCCACAGCCGGATGACCTCGCCGATGGACTCGATGTCGGCCGTGTACCCGTGGTAATCCTTGGCCTTCTCGCCGTCCACGGCGCGCGAGTAACCGGTCGACACCGGGTCGATGAACACCAGGTCGCTGTGCGCCAGCAGGGTTTCCTGGTTGTCGGTCAGCCCGTAGGGCGGCGCGACCGGGTCGTCGACGTCGCCGGACAGCACGCGTCGCGGGCCGAGCAGGCCCATGTGCAGCCAGATGCTCGCCGAGCCGGGCCCGCCGTTGAACGCGAACGTGACCGGCCGCGAGCCGGGCTCCGCGTCGTCGAGCGTGTAGGCGGTCACGAATACCTCGGCCTTGGGCTGGTGCCCCTCGGACTTGCCGTCGGTGACGACCTCCTTCCGCAGCACGATCCGCCCGGTCCGGGCCGTGTACGCGAGCTTCTTGCGCTTCAGCGTCAGCGTGTGCTTCGTGGTGACCAGGTCGTCGATCGGATCGACCTTGGCTTCCGTCGACGGGGCGTCCTTCTCGTCGGCGGCCTTCGCGGTGTTCGAATCGGGATTGGTGTCCGGCATGATCCCAACCTACTGGCAGTCTGTACGGGTGGACATCCTCGCGGCTCATGATCGCCCGGACACGCCCCGCCAGGCGATCGAAATCCAGGAAAGCCTGCGTGGCCTGGTCGAACACGAGGATCGCTGTCCACAAGAGATCGTCACGGTCACCGGGCTGGACGTCGCCTACGCCGAAGGCAGCGACCTGATCGTCGCCGCCGCGGTCACCCTCGATGTCACGGATTTCCGCGTCGTGGAGAAACGGACCGTCGTCTCCGAGGTCTCGTTCCCGTACGAACCGGGGCTGTTCGCCTTCCGTGAGCTGCCGTCGCTGCTCGATGCCCTACGCGCGCTCGACCACACGCCGGATCTCCTGGTCTGCGACGGGTACGGCCTGGCCCACCCGCGCCGGTTCGGGCTGGCCTGCCATGTCGGCGTCGTGACCGGCCTGCCGACCCTCGGAGTCGGCAAGACCCGGTTCGTCGGCGAACACGGGGAGCCCGGCCGCGAGCGCGGCGCCAGGGAACCCCTGGTGGACGACGGTGAGGTCGTCGGCATGGTCCTGCGCACCCAGGACGGCGTGAAACCCGTTTACGTCTCCGTCGGCCACAAGATCTCCCTGGACAACGCGTGCCGCCAGGTGTTGCGGTTGTGTCCGGAGTTCCGGCAGCCGGAGACGACCCGGCACGCCGACCGTCTCTCCCGTGACGTGCTCAAGGAGGCGCTGGCCAGGTGAGGTTCCCTTCGATCGCCGAACTCGACGCCGAGGTCGTCGGCTGCCGCGCCTGTCCGCGGCTGGTCGCGTGGCGCGAGGAGATCGCCGTGGTCAGACGCGCGTCCTTCGCCGGTGACACCTACTGGGCACGGCCGGTGCCCGGCTTCGGGCCACCGGACGCCTCGCTGGCCATCGTCGGCCTCGCCCCGTCGGCGCATGGCGCGAACCGGACCGGTCGCATGTTCACCGGTGACCCGTCCGGTGACGTTCTCTTCAAGGCGCTTCACCGGGTCGGCGTCGCTTCGCAGCCGACGTCGACCCACCTCGGTGACGGCCTCGAACTGCGCGGGACCCGGATGGTCTCCCCGGTCCGCTGTGCGCCACCCGCCAACAAGCCGACACCTGAGGAACGGGACACCTGCCGATCCTGGCTCGCCGAAGAGCTCCGGTTGCTGAGACCGACGCTGAAGGCCGTCGTGGTGCTCGGCGCGTTCGGCTGGCAGGCGCTGCTGCCGGTGCTCGCCGAGGCGGGCTGGCCGGTGCCCAGGCCACGCCCGAAATTCGGCCACGGCACCGAAGCGGGACTCGGCGATCTGCGCCTCTTCGGGTGCTACCACGTGTCGCAGCGCAATGTCCAGACCGGCCGTCTCACGCTGGACATGGTGTGCGACGTGCTGGCCGCCGCGACCTCGGTGGCGGGACTGAACTGAATCGGTGCGGAAACCGTGGCGACGCTGGTCACAGCGGGATGGGGTACGCGAGCGATCTCAGCGGATGAGTGCGACTATAGAAATATGGCTGGTGTTAAGTCGGAACCGACACGGATCCTCGTCCTTGGTGGTGGGTACGTCGGGCTCTACACGGCGTACGGGCTTCAGAAGATGCTCCGGGCCAACGAAGCGTCCGTGACGGTCGTTGACCCGCAGCCGCACATGACCTACGCCCCCTTCCTGCCCGAGGCGGCGGCCGGTGCGATCGAACCGCGGCACGTGGTCGTGCCGCTGCGGCGCGTGCTCAAGCGCTGCCACGTGCTCACCGCGCGCGTGACCAAGATCGAGCACGAGCGCAAGGCCGTCACGGTCGAAGCCGCCGACGGGCACGTCGAGCAGCTGAACTACGACGTCCTCGTGGTCGCCCTCGGCGCCGTCGCGCGCATCCTGCCGATCCCCGGCCTGGTCGAGGAAGGCATCGCCTTCAAGACCATCGGCGAGGCGATCTACCTGCGCAACCACGTCATGACGAAGCTGGACGAGGCCGCCAGCACGCTCGACCCCGAGCAGCGCAAGCGCCTCCTGACGTTCACCGTGGTCGGCGGCGGGTTCGCCGGTATCGAGGCGCTCGCCGAGCTCGAGGACATGACCCGGTTCGCGGTGGAGAACTACTACCCGAACCTCAAGGTCGAGGACATCCGCTGGGTGCTCGTCGAGGCCGCCGGCCGGATCCTCCCCGAGGTGCGCGAGACGCTCGGTGTGTACACCGTCGAGCAGCTCGAAAAGCGCGGTATCGAAGTCTATTTGTCGACAGCGGCGAAGTCGTTCGAAAACGGTCACGTCGTGCTTTCGGACGGCACCGAGTTCGACACCGACACGATCATCTGGACCGCCGGTGTGAAGGCGAACCCGGTGCTCGCCGGCTCGGACCTGCCGCTGGACAAGCGCGGCCGCGTCGAGGCCACCGCCGCGATGCAGGTCGTCGGGCACCCCGACGTCTGGGCCGCCGGTGACAACGCCGCCGTGCCGGACCTCTCGCGGACCGAGCAGGACCCGACCGCGACCTGCCCGCCGAACGCGCAGCACGCCGTTCGCCAGGCGCGCCTGCTGTCGAAGAACATCATCAAGGTGATCCGCGGCGGCAAACCGAAGGACTACTACCACAAGAACCTGGGCGCGGTGGCCAGCCTCGGCCTGCACAAGGGTGTCGCCGACGCGCTGAACCTGAAGATCAAGGGCTTCCCGGCCTGGCTCTTCCACCGCGCGTACCACCTCAAGGCGATGCCGACCTGGAACCGCAAGATCCGCATCCTGTTCGACTGGATGCTCGGTGGCCTGTTCCGGCGCGAGGTCATCTCGCTCGGCCAGATCAACAACCCGCGCGAGGAGTTCGACAGGCTGTCGAAGTCCTGAGTCGCAGGTCCGTGAAGGCCTCCTTCCCTACTTTGAGAGTAGGGAAGGAGGCCTTCACGGCGTTCAGGGCACGAAATACGCGCCAAGCCGTGCTGCGCGAGAAGTGCGACGATCACCAGGACGGCTGGGACCTCGTCGGCGACGACTGGCCGAAGTACCGCCAAGCCGAAAAGTCGAACTAGGTCATCACCGGCCCGCGACATCGCTTAGGCTGTCCGGTGCCCCGGTAGCCCAACTGGCAGAGGCAGTCGACTTAAAATCGACCCAGTGCGGGTTCGATCCCCGTCCGGGGCACTATTCATGCAGGTCAGGGCCTTGCCTGATCTTGCTCTTCTCGACCGGCCCCCGGTTTACCCCCGGAATTGGCCTGATCGTCGTCGATCCACATACTTTCCAGGGCAATCGCGTTGTCCCGAGAGACCGTCGTCCTGCCCATGTAAACGTCCTGGGTGATCGAGGGCCTGGCGTGGCCGAGCTGATCGGCGATCTGCCGGGAACTGAGCTTGGCTTCGTCGAGCACCGTGGCCGCTGTCTTGCGGAAGACGTGCGACCTGACCCACGCGAAGTCTTCCGTCCCCCGTGCCTCGCGGAGGTCCCGCCGGGTGTTCGAGGGATCGCGCAACCCGCCGATGGTGTCCGGGAACACGGGGGTGGCAGGGCCGCGTCCAGCCTCTTCCGCGAGGCGCCGACGCTCCCGAAGCACCGACACCGCCCACGACGGAAGCGGTAGCGTGCGATCGCCGGATTCGGTCTTGAGCTTCTTCACACGGCGCAACCCGACACCTCGAATCCGGATCACCTTCCAGTCGATCGCGACCGTTCCCGCGTCAAGGTCAACGTCTTCCCAGAAGGTTGCCAGTGCTTCGCCGATCCGCACGCCGGTTGCCAGCATGAAGCGCGTCAGGTCCGGCAGATCCCTCGCTACCGCCCTCGGATCAGCTTCGAGCTGTTCGAGCCACCTTCGACGCTCAAGCGAGGACAGTGCGCGGGGCTTCTTGCGCTTCCCGCCTTCGATCCGCTCAAGCTCTCGGACCGGGTTCGACCCCAAGGCCCCCTGACGTACCGCGAAGCCGAGGATGCCGCTCACCACGGCGCGCGTCGTCCGGGCATGGGAAGCACTCGTTTTCGCTTTGACAGCGGGGAGAAACGCGTCCAACCGTGGCACAGTGACCTCATGCAACCGGAGATCACCGAGCGCGGGAAGTACGTGGTTCTTGAGGACGCTTCGATAATTGTCCAGCGTGCCGTGTGCTCGCTCCTCCGCCTCGACCCGCTCAGCCTGCCGTGAGATCCACCTGTCGGCGACCACGCTGAACCTCGTGTTGTGATCCATGTCGCCACCGCCGGGTGCATTCAGGGCCTCACTGATCGCCTTCTTCAGCAGTCGCTCCGCCTTGGGACGAGTCGGGCCGGTGCGCTCAATGTCATGCACCTTCCCGTCGAAGCCCCGGTAGCTAGCACGCGCCCGAACGCCAGTGGTCGTGTCGCTGAAACGGATCTTCCCGTGTGTCCCGACATCGAGAGGTGGCCGTGCCATCACACGCCCCCTTGTTCGGCCACCCAGGCGTCGACGTCTTCCGGGCGGTAGCGGAGGTGCTTGCCGATCCTTTTCCCTGCTGGCCCGTAGCCGGTGGTGCGCCACCGGTAGAGGGTGCCGACAGGGACGCTGAGATGAGTCGACAGGTCTTCCACGGTCATGAGCGGCTTGTTCATGGCTGGTTCTCCTTCGCGAGTTTGTCCTTACGTTGCTGGCGCTTTCCTACGTAGATCGCTTCGGCGATCTCACGTTCAGCCGGGTTGTTGTGGCCGTTTCCGGTGTAGTTCCAGTGGTTGACGACGATCACGCTGTCCGGGGTGGTGCCGAGGGCTTCGAGCGTGGTGAGGTGCTGGTGGGTGCGGCGGTCACCCCGGATGGTGGTGAAGGTGATCGAGTAGCGCTGTGACTTGGTGAGAAAGTGGCCCCGGAAGCCGAGCATGTGCGCCCACTTCCGGAGGAACGCGAGATCTTCGCTCGCTCCGAGCTCCCAGGCGGTCGCGATCATCCGCCGGTGGTGCGGCAGGACGTCCAGGTGCTCGATCGCGAGTTCTGACCTGATAGGACGGTCCGGGATTTCGCTGGTGCTGGTGCCCTTGGTGGCGTATTTGGCGATATATCCGGCAAGTGCGCGGTCGCTGATCTCGCCGTCGTCGCCCTCGATCTGGTCAGCGTGCGCCGGGCGGATCGGCCGGATGTCGATCTGCTGACCCCAGGTGAACACGTGCTCGGTGGTCTCGCCGTCGAGGAGGAGTTCGCGGGAAACCCGGGTGGTTTCGACGGCCGCGCGCAGGGCATGTTCCATGAGCGTGTTGTCCGCCCATGCGGGGATGGGGTCGTGGGCGCCGTCGGGGCCGTCGAGCCGGATCACGGCGTGAAAGTGGATCAGGCCGCGCTTTTGGTATTCGGCGACCTTGGCATAAGAGAGCCGTGCGTGGTCGCTGAAGTCGCTGACCTTGATTCCAGCCGCGCGGGCGATCTCGCGGCGAAGGCGGATGGTGAAGCGGTGCCACAGGTCCCCGGTGTGGCCCTGCCAGAGCACGGCGCCCCGATAGTCGTAGGTGTCCGGGTCGATCGCAGTGCCGACGCGGGTGTCTGCGTCGTGGTGGTATTCCCCACAGCGGCACGGGATCCGGCGGCCGGTGCTGGTGGTCCGGCGGCCGTGAACAGCCCCGAAGCTGGGGGCGGTGAGGGTGATGAACAGGCGTGGTTTGTCCGCCACGGTCTCGGGGATAGCTTTGCCGCCGGTCATTCCGGCGCGGATGAGATGGAAGGCGTCGGCGGCGTAGCGATCGGAGCAGGCGGGACAGACGGATTCGCGGCGGTTCCCGCACGGGGCGTAGACAGTCCCGGTGTGGTGGTCGAGGGTTCGGCCGGTCGCGCGGTCGGTGACGACGCGGTAGCCGGACAGGTGGACCGGCTGGAGGCATCCGCCGGTCGCGGTCACGCGGTCGCGGACGTGGCTCATGCTCAGCTGGTGGTTGACGCGGGCAGCCAGTGAGGACCCGTCGTGCTCGGTGATCATGGCTCTCCATTCGTGCGGGCACGAAGAAGGCCGGGCAGTCACGGCAGGTTCACCGAGGACTGCCCGGCGAACGTGCGTGGTGCGGGAGGAACCGGTCAGGTGGTGACCGGGTGGTGGTTGATGGAGGCGTTCAGCTCCTCCACAAGCGTGGTGAGCATCGCGTCCGGCAGGTTGACCTTGGAGGTCAGATCGGCGGCCGTGACGGGCCTGCCAGCACCGTATGCGTCCTCGGTGATGCTGGTGACCGTGGTGCGGATGCTCGCGGGGAGCTTGCCGAACGTTCCGGTCTTCGCGGCCGGTCGCGGGGCCTGGATTCCGGCCGGCATTGCGACCGGGGAAGCCGCGGCTTCCCTGATGGTGTTCGTGCTGGTCTCAGGCGGGACCGTGGCGAGGGCTTGTTCGCGGACGCGGGTGCAGGTCTGCTGAATGACCGGCATGACCTCCGCGAGGAGGAACACCACGAGCGGGATCACCAGATGGAAGAACACCATGCCCTTCGAGACCTCACCGTGCGCGGGGGCGAGACCGGCCCACACGTTCGCTACCAGCGTGGCGCCCAGGAGAAGCCGCTTGAGGTAGCGCACCGGTTTCGCGTTCGTTGTGACGCCGTGGGAGAGCATCGAAGCTTCCCAGCGGAGCAGGGTCACCAGGATGCCCGCCAGTGCGGGTTCAGCCAGCCAGGCGCCCCACCACAGCGGGTCAGTGATCGGGCGGTCCCCGGCAAGGAAGTCATGCACGCCGGTGGTGGTGAACCCGAGCCCGATCGCGAGGAACACCCACATGGTGCGGGTGATCGAGGCCCGAAACCGGTCCGCCGTGACCGCGCCCAACATCGGGTCGGTGGAGAGCCGGTGGACGTCGCGAGCTTCGTCGAGCTGATCGGCCAGGGCACGGACCCGGCGAGAGGGGCCCGGGGTGTCGTCGTGATCGGGCTTGCGGAACATCGTGTTGCCTCCTTCCTGATGTGAACGGGCGGGGCGCCCGTGGCACGACGGAGATCTCACGTGTTCCGCGAGGACTCCGTGCCTGCCGGTGAAGCGGTCTGGATGTAGCGAGCTTGCGCGTCGAGCAGGGCCGCGAGGTACCGGGCGAATTCGGCCGGCATTGCCAGCTCCCATGCCCGATCCGGCTTCCCCGGCGGAGACTGGCTCACCCGGAGCAGGACCAGAGACGCGGTCCCCGAGACGGCCGTGTTCGTGACCGTAGCCTGCTCGAACCGCACGCCCTCGATTGAGCGCAACGGGTAGATCCCCAACCCGTCCTCCAGCGTCGACACCGCCGAACGCCAGACATCGGAGTCCGGTCCCGGAACCGGTTCCGGGCTAGCCACGGCCCGCCCCGCTCTTCGGATCGTCCGCCGGATCAATACGCTGAAGAATCTTGACCGCGTCCGCGAGCAGGCTCTCAACCTTGCGTAGGGCTTCGTTACGCTGACTCCGCAGGGTTTCGGGCTGAGCAGGCCTGAGCTGGACCACTTCCACGGGGCTGTATGCCCAGTCTCCCCACTGAACCAGCGTGTTGAACGCGTCTACGGTTCTCGGTGCCACCTCGTTGTACAGGTCGCGGAACGTGTTTCCGAATGACGACATGGTGACTGTCCTTTCTGGTCAGTTCTAGCGGGGCTTCCGGTCCGGGTTGACCTGACTGAGCACTGTGGAGGCTTCCGCGACGAGGCTTTCCGCCTTCCGGGTCGCCTCGATCCGACGTGCCTTCAGATCTGCGAACCCATCTTCGCTGAGCTGGAGTTCGTCCCGGCTCGCTCCCCACGCGGCGGTCATGAGCTGATCGAGAGCGACCTTCAGGCGTCGCTGGGCTTCGTCGTAGAACTCGGCGAACGTCTGCCCGTACACCATGTTGGACAGTCCTTTCAGGAAGTCGAGGGAGCTCAAACCGAAGTCCGGTTGGGCGGGGTCGATGATCACGACTTTCGCCGGGTTCTCGACTCGGTCCAGGAAGTCACCGAGCCCGGTTCCTGGTCCCCGGTGCACCGGGATCGGGAGGACCGGAAGCCGGTCGGCGCCGATCCGGACGGCCTGCTCAGCCGCCCACGCGTCCATCGCTCGTTCGTCTCCGTGGAAGTCGGGCGGAGCCGGGATTTCGTTGAGCCGGGGGTGCTGTTCACGAAGCCATTCCTTGCACGCCGGACCGGCCGTGAGTGCGGCCATTTCGGCGCCGGGCATCTCTCGTCCGACGACATGCGCGAGGATCTGCCGGTACTGGAGGGCATTCGAGGGAAGTCCGTGGGTGACGGCGAGGATCGAGTACAGGTCGAACTCTTTGGCGCCATTCATCTTCAGGTCCTTTGTGGTCAGTCGCGGGTGTAGTGGATGATCTGATAGGTTCCGGCGCCGTTCCGTTCGGCGCGCCACTCCTTCCAGATCCCCACGGTTAGTCCGATGTAGGCCAGGCACGTCACGCCGACCGCGAGGAAGGTCCACCAGAAGCCCCGCAGGAGAACGCCTTCGAGGATGACGGCGAGGACCGTGAGGCCGGTGAGCTTGAGCCAGACCCCGAGAAGCTTGAGGGTGATCACTGGTCGGTTCCCTTCTGCTTAGCCAATTCGAGGGCGAGCCGGTAGAGCTCATCCGGGGTGACGGTCTCCTGGTCTCCCTCACGGAGATCGACGTGCCGCCGGGCGAGGCTGTACGAGAAGGAGCTGTAAACCTTGACCCGCGTCCCCGACGGCCCCCGGCCCCGGAGCGTGATGTGAAGCTGACCGGCGCTGGTATGCCACCAGTCGCCATGCAGCCCGGTCAGGGAATGCGTCCAGATCAGCAGTGCGCCGATCACCTCCACCGGGTCGTTCACCCCGCCGGGCTGAATGCTGATGCTGAACGTGCCCGGATGCAGATCGATGGAGAAGGGTTCGGGGGCGGGGGTCTCCCGGACCATGCGTGTGGCGATCGCCGCCAGCTTGGCGACGCCTTCGAGCGGAGCGAGTGCCGTAGTCATCTCGTGTCCTTTCTGGACAGTCAGGCGGCGAACGGGACCACGACGCCGGTCGTTTCGCCGTCGAAGTGCGGGGTGCACATGCGAACCAGTTCGTCGATGTCCTCGTCGGTGCTGTAGCCCGCGCGGACCCGGATCGGGGTGCGGGACTTCTCCGAAGTTCGGTAGCCGATGCCCTCGCAGCCCTCTTCCGGGATTTCGTCGGCGAGAGCACCACGGAGCCGCGCGTCCTCCCCGAGCACCATGTCCACATAGGAGGCGGAGCCGGTGCGCAGCGAGATCCGGCGGGTGAACAGGTCCCGCACCGGAACGATGTCCTTCGTCGGCTCCTGGACATAGGCAACGACCGAGAATCCGGCCGCGCGACCCTGCGTCAGGATCTCCGCGAGAATCCGGTTCACCTGGCTGATCGTCGACCGGCTACCACCAAGCGCGGTGAGCATCGCCAGTTCATCGATCATCAGGACCTCGAACGGGGTCTCGGGCGACGGGGTGAACTTGCGCTTCTTCTGCGCCCTCAGATACGCCTGACGCTCCCGCATCCGGTCCCGGTATTCCAACAGCACCGCGAGCATCGGATCGACGTCCTCGGGGCCGGTGCCGTCGTCGTACTCCACGTCGTCGTCGGCGGAGGTGGCGTGACGGTAGAACAGCGGCTTCCCGCGTTCGGTCTCCATACCGCCCTTGGGGTCGATCATCCAGATACGCGCGATCTGGTCCCGGATCATCGGCCCCATCGCCCGCAGCGGATTCCACAGCAGCGACCCCTTGCCGGAGCCGGTCGCGCCCGAGATCAGCCAGTGGTGACCGAGCAGCGGTTCGGACCAGATCTCGCCGTACTCGGTGTCACCCAGCTCGATCGCCTTGAGGTCGACCTCATCCACTTCACCGGGCAGGTCCGCCGGGGGGATCACGTCGTCGAACGGGTTGCCGTGCACCAGGGTGATCGTCAGGACACGGGGCTTCGAGGTCTTCTCGATCGCGATCACGTCCGCCCCGAGCGAGGCCGCCAGTTCGTCTTGAACGTCCTGGAAGACGCGCAGCGACTGCCCTTTCACGAACTTGACCTTGAGGACGTCGATCGACGGGGTGGGCGCGGAGACCCGCAACAGGCGCGGCACCAGGAGTTCCCCGGTGCGGCGGTTCTGTCCCACGAGGTTGCAGTAGTCCAGGGACTCTTTCCAGGACCGGCCGATGTAGCGGGTCCAGCGGCGGCGAACGGCACGAAGCCGCGGGGACACCACCACTGTGTAGGAGTCCCTGTGCAGGTAGCGCCAGGACAGCCCGGCACCAACGAGACCGGCCACGGCGGTGCCGGTGGTGACCGGACCCAGCTCGATCACGCTCGTGCCGAAAACGGCCGGCATAGCCGTGACGCCAGGGTGGCGCAGCATCCAGCCCGCGCACCGGGCCGGGATCGGGGCCTTCCCGCTCTGACGGCGGGTCTTCGACTTGGGGCTCTTCATCGGTAGATCTCCTGTGCTTGATGGACACAGGAGGGCCGCAGAGCCCCCAACACTGGACGCGGGGTCTACGGCCCTCACTACGTCCAGACGGATCGGTCATGCGTTATGCGGTTGTCGTTACTACGTCGAGCCGGTCAGCGTCGCCGGGCGGCGGGCCTCTTCCTCGAACCGGTGGCGAACAGCGGCTTCGCGGCCTCCACGGTGGTGATCGCGGTCGCGACCTTCCGGGCAGCGTCGGTGTGCTGCTTACCGCACCCGGAAACCCGGTTGGACAGGCTCGTCATCGCCGTGCGGAGCTTCTTCATGGCGTTGTCGAGCTCGGTCAACTTCGCGTCGATCTGGTTGGTGCTCAACGGCTTCTCCTTCAGTATCTACGGATCGAGGGGTGGTCAGACGCGCCAGCCGCGCGAGATCAGTTCCGCCTTGCGGGCCAGGGCCGCCGCCCGGAGTTCGTCGAGAGCGCCGGACGCCTTCCGGAGATCCGCCTGGACTTCGGCCTTGCTCGGGACCTGCCAGCCCTCGAACCGGTCCGCCGTCGCGCCCTTGTCGTCCAGGGACTTGCCGAGCTTGCCGACCTCGTCGAACGCTTTGCGAACTTCGTCGAGCGCGAACTCGAACTCGGCGAACCGGGCCTTGTTGACCCTGTTGATCGTCTGCGACGTCATCACGATGCCTTTCGGTTACGAGAACAAGGAATCGGCGCCAAACTGCGCCACTGACGGGCCTTCACCTTGGTGGTCTTGGGAACCAGGACCGAGTTACCCGGCCCCTCCTCGCCCTGGTGGGTGTAGACGTGCACACCTCCCTTCGTCAGCCACTTCACGGACAGGAGCTGATGCACGGCCTCCTCTTCATGGCGGGGGGCGACCTCGATCGTCTTCGAGTCGACCAGGCGATACAGCCGCTCGGACGGGCCGACCAGGACGTAACCGGTGTTCTCCGCAACCTGAAGTACCTTCTCGATCAGTTCCATATCGTTGATCGCCGGGGACGACGGCATTGCCTTCACCGGCTCCTCCACCGGGTCCCCAAACAGGTCAAGTGCCCCCGTCAT
This sequence comes from Amycolatopsis sp. cmx-4-19, assembly GCA_049998115.1. Taxonomy (GTDB): domain Bacteria; phylum Actinomycetota; class Actinomycetes; order Mycobacteriales; family Pseudonocardiaceae; genus Amycolatopsis. The sequence goes on from JAEBEO010000003.1 coordinate 410,266, forward strand.
CGCGTCCCCCGCGTCCCGACCAGCACCAGCAACCCGAGGACCAAGGCAGCCACCCCGGCAACCGGCATCGCCACGACCAGGGCCCCGACCAACAGCAGCCACAGCGGGTAGAACGTCACCTTCGCGAAAATCGTCTCCATCAGGACCTCACATTCGCCATTGGCGACCGCAGACAGTGCAGGTCGCGATACGGGCCGGGGACAGCCAGAAATTCGCCGAACACACGTGCTTGGTCTCAGGCGCACCGTTTCGGGCCGTGCGGGTCGAACGAAGAAAGACCGCTCCGCGGAGCGTCCACCGTCGTCTTACGCATTACTCGTCACCTCTTCGATACTCTTGCCGATAGCGTGGATCTCCTGATTGACTGCGATCAGTTCCTCGATCACGCGGTTCGTGCGAAGTCGCGCAGCAGAGTCCACGCCGCGCGCCAAGCTCACCGCCTGGTCCAGTTCCCGGATCACTTCGCGAACGCCTCGATAAGTGCTCTCATAAGCACCAAGAAGCAGGCTTACGCGTTCATTCATTTGCGCTTCCCCTTGCCTTCGTCGTACGTCTCGATCTCACTCAGTCGACGACGAAGCGGGCCCAGTTCTGCGATCACGTTTCCGAGTTCGCCGCGCATTCGAGCGTTCGCGAGCCGACCGTCGCGGTCAGCGATCTCCACCAGGGACGCGACGTCCTCCAGTCGAGCCGAAGCACGACGCAAGTCCTGCATCGCCTGGTCGTATGCCTCTACGATTTCAGCCTTCAGCGGTGCCGTGATCACGCGTCGTCCTCTCCGGTCAAGTGCAGCCACGGCCACTCGGCCAGCTGGGCCGCCAAAATTTCGCGCTCACTCATTTCGTGACTCATTTCATCTAGGACGGATATGCCCGCCGGTCCCCGACGAAATGAGGTCGGAAACCAAAGCGCGTAGCCGTATTAGACGCGTTTTTGGCATAGTTGGGCTCACTATGTATTTGTCAATGATCAGAAGAATTCAGCGCCCGAACGGGCAGAATGGCTATTTGCCAGAATTCACGAGACGCGCGATCAGAACAGCGGCTTCATGCCAGCCGCACCCCACGCCACACCCGAGACGGTCTCACCCCTGTCGTTCTTGAACGAGTACGGCGTCACACGCGGGTCGATCAACTCCACACGGGTCATGTCGTCCTCCGAGAAACCCTCACCGGGATCGGCATCCAGGGTCACCCGGATCTCCTCGCCCTTCTCGCCCTTCGCCTTCACCATGAGCGCCACCACGAACTTGGCGTTACCCTCGCGGTCCGTCACGGTCTCATCCCGACCATCGACCTTCCGCATCTTCATCTCCGGGTTCTCCGAGACCGTGAGCCGGTAGCCCGTCAGGTTCACCGGGATGTTCCTCATGTTGTCCTCCGTTGGTTATCGTTGCTGATGACACCAACGTATACGTAGCTTCGTATACGCACAAGAGTTACGTATACGCAGACGCTTAGATTCACTCGTTTGGGCGTATGGCCATCCGGTGACCAGCGCAAACATGGGCAAGTCTGTATCGACCTCCAGCATGGAAGCGCCCCCGCTGCCTCTTGTCATCCGGTTGCGGACCTTGGAACCGATGCGCCAGGATCGGATGCGTGGTTGAACTGACACTGACGACGGAACGTCGCAAGGAATTGGCCGATCTGCTTGGTGACGAGCAGCGACTTAAAGCTGAGTACCCAAAGCTCGCGGACTACTTGGAGATGGCGCCAGAGTTGCCGGGAACGGGCAACGCGCAGATGGATTCTGAGTTTGATCTCAGGTTGGTCCACCACATAACTGCAAACGATTCGTTCAGTGTTAATCCATACTGGGATATTGTTTCGCCGCTGGTATTTGAGTGCGACCATCGGCGAGTCGTTAATGGCGGTCGCACTAATGGTAGCGGTAGGCTTGCCTACGCTGCAATGATGTTACAAGCCACTTACGCCTACGCAATTCCGTCACCGGAAACTCTCGATTGGGTGATCGGTGTCTGTGATGACCGGCCGATACTAGAGCTAGGTGCAGGGCGTGGATATTGGGCGGCTCAGTTGGCGCGGCTAGGAGCTGCGATTGACGCGTACGACATCGAACCGCCAGGAATCAAACAGAACGCGTCATTTCCGGTGGCGCCCGGGCAGCGGGATACATGGCACGACGTCGGCGACCTCAAAGACCTTTCATGGAGGGGCGCTAGTCAATCGAATGGTGTCCTTCTGCTGTGTTGGCCGCCGGGGTGGGGGGATGTGATGGCCTCATGGGCACTTGCTGAATTTGAGAAGGCAGGCGGTGACAGCTTGATATATGTTGGAGAGCTGCAAGGCGGAAAAACTGGCGACGATGCGTTCTTTAATGCGTTAACCTCTAAATGGAAACTCGAATCCCATGACTCACAATACGTGACATGGTGGAACCTAAAAGACGTTGCACAATCTTGGGTTCGAAACTGAAACTGGTCAACGAGTCTAATTATGACACGTTGACCAGTTTCAGGCATAACTTGTTCGCTACCCTTCTTCAAGGGTCATTTTGAATACAAATGCATCGTATCGATCTCGTGGATAAGATACAAAGGAGACCATTACTGCCCGATTCCGGTTGTCAATAAACCGCTGATATACAGTCTTTACAAGATCGCCTGAATCGACATGAAGCCACTCCGCATGAGTCGGCTCTGGGAGTCTGTCAGCGATTGTCTCTTCAAGAATTACCGCAGTTGAAATACCCGTGACATTTGCTGGCTGGTATGTGTCAGAGATCGAGATTGGACGACCATCTTCCGACGCTCGGGTGATGGTATGAGAGATCGTATCGCCTGCCGACAAGGCGAGGAGATCTGCAATTTCGTCCGTGGCAGGAATATGTAAGATTTCACGGTCGACGTTGACGTTTCGATTTGATTCATTGCCAAAAGTGGTCTCAGGATCTTGCATCTGGCGTTCCGGAGAGATCCGAACCAGATTGGTTCGATTCGCGACAAAAACGCCACGGCGTCGAACGGTTCGAACAAGACCTTGGTTTTGAAGAAGCTCAATTGCCTTTCGGACTACGATATCAGAGACTCCGCTTTGCCCGGCAATCTCGGCATAGCTAGGTAGCTGAGTTCCAGGCGGAAGTTTTCCACCACGGATACGTCGAGCGTAATCACCTGCAATGGTGACGTATGCCGGTTCCGTCACGGGGGTGTTCCCTTCTTCTGGTCACTGTCGCCTGATGTTAACGCACAGTATACACAACTTCGTATACGCAAGCGGGTCCCGCTAACGGAGGAGACTCAGCTACCCTGGTTTGGTGGCCGACCTCGAAGAGCTTGAAGCACGCCTGACCATCCTTGAGCGCCAGGTGGCAGAAGTGCGACAGGATGCAGCCGCTGCGCGGGTACTAGCTGGAGCCGCTGATCGCGACGTCTCGGAGTTCCGGGAGACCTTGAACGCTCACACCCGCACACTCAATGCGCTTCGAGAGACGCAGGTCGAGCATCAGGCAGAGACGCGCCAAGCTTTCGTCAAGATCAACCAGGGCATGGGCCAAATCGCGGCCCTCCTGGAGGGCTTGATCGATAAGGACTGATGTTGTCCATCTCGTCTCTACACTTGGCCAGCATGAGCCATCCTGTAGCAAGGGACGATGCCGAGGATCTGACGAGATATCGAGCGATCGCTGAAGAGCTTGAGAGTCAGATACGAAGTGGGCTGCTTGGCGTCAACGATCCGCTTCCAACGCGAGATGAAATCGCGGCGGAATTCAACGTCTCAGAGACAACTGTTCGACGTGCGTTGGACGTGCTTGCATCACAGGGGCTCATCTCCAGGGGGCGAGGTGCTCCACCTAGGGTCCTTGAAGCTGTGCAACCCCGAGACCTCGATCTTGAGATCGTCGAGGAGACTGCGAACCCGGTGTTGCGGGCTCATCGGGCGCTAGACCTGTTAGCCGTCTATCAGCAGAAGTCAGCAAGACTGATCGAGATTCTCCGTGCTGCAAGCGCCGAGCCGGATTCGCCTGGACAGTCTCGACTCTAGCGCCGTGTTCAGAGTTTCATTACTTGTTCAAGGCGGCCCCTCCGGGGCCGCTGGCCAGGGTGTTTGATCCACGGGCAAGCCCCGCCGGGGCGTGCGGGCTGGCGCCCGGTCCCCGGCGGTCGCCCGTGGAAAGCCAGCCAGCGGCCCACCCGTCGAAGGGGCCGTCAATAAGGGTTCGAGCCGTGGACCAGGGGATACGGCAGTGCCGGCGTGGCCCCGCGGTGAGGTTCCGTCAACAAGGGCAATGTCCTCGCCGGACGGGCAGGTCTCCGGGATGGGCGAGGAGAGCGCGGAAGTCGCGTTCGTGTGTGCCTGTCGTCCATCCCATCGACCTCCTGAGGGCTATCGAGCCTGTCAAGGGGGCGGTTTGGCGGTACGCTCACGACGGCGGGAACGGTGCCCCCTTGACAGACTCGATCGGGCTGGCGCCAGGTCGATGGGATGGACGAAGAGGCCCCCACTTGTAGGTTGAGATCGAAGATCAAACCCCCGACTTTCCCCCGGAAATGGACGTCAGCGGGTAGTGATCAACGAGCAACGACGCTCGTTAACCTTTGCGAATCATGCAGGTCATGCGAAGGCACGGCAATGAAGGACGAATGTCGATCACTGCCGTGCCAAAATCGACCCAGTGCGGGTTCGATCCCCGTCCGGGGCACGTACAGCATCCGTCAGGTCCGCTCCGCGCCGGCGAGTTCGATCATTTCCGTCCAGTTCAGGCGAACACCCTCCGTTTCCGCGGCGAGGTGTTGAGCCGGGGTGAGCGTTTCGGCCAACTCGGTCTCATCGGGCCCTCGCCCGCCTCGGAACGCTCGTCCGGCCAATCCCAGCTGGTCGGCGCGGTGGAGGATCGCGGCCACCAAGGTGGCCGCTTCGACAGGCCTGCCGAAGCGCAGCAGTACCTCGACGGTGACATTCATCGTGAAGAGGACATGACAGACGTCGTCTTCGGCTTAAAACCGGATGATGGCGCGCTGTACGGCGTCGGCGGCGTCATCGAGTTGGTCAGGGGTTCTCGCGCGCCGGAGCAGGGACTTGCCGAGAGCGAACTTCGCCCACCCCTTGAGCCAGCCGATGGCCGCCCGCTCGGCCGACCGGGCGACCTCGGTCAGGGTCTCCTCGCCGGAGTGAAAGTGTCCCTACTCGACGAGAACCGCGCCGTGAACCATGCGGCACCCAGCACCAACCGGGTCAACCGCGCCGGCCGGCCGATGGCGAGCGCCTTCCCCGCGGCGGCTCGTGCCTCGTCGAGCTCGCCGGTATGCAGCCTGGCCACCGCTTGGTAGAAGAGCGCGGAGCCGTGCAGGATCCGGTGCTCTTCGTCGGCGCCCGCCGGTGATGGCGAATGCCTCGTCGCCGAGACGGCGCCCTTCGGGGATGTCGCCGGCGACATGGGCGAGATTGGCGGCCGCGGAGAGCGCGCGTGCCCGACCCGCCGTCGCCGCGTCGGTCGCGGTTCGCATGGCCGTGCCGACCAGCTTCCTGCCCTCGGCGAGGTGACCGCTCCGGATCCAGAACCAATCGAGCAGCTCGACCGTGCGCAAGGCCGCGGCGGGACGGCGGGAAAGGTCGTGGCCGATACCGGCGCGCAGGTTCGGCCACTCGCGGTTCAGCAAGCCACCGCCAGGCCCGCGTGCTTGCCGGTGAACATCCTGGCGCAATCCGCCGCGAACCCGCGGCGTGCCCGTCCCGGGTGGCCGTCGGCTTGTATCTGGGTGAAGTACGGCGAGGTCCTGTGATGCCGTGGCGGGGGAGTCCGGAATCACCGCCTGAATGGAACCCGGAGACGGCCGCCCGAATCGCCGGTGACCGTCCTCCGGGCTCGCCGACGGCGGAACCCGGAGATCCACCCTGGACACAACCAGTTCCGCTCTGTGGACGTACTGGTCCGCGCGGACGGCCGCTGCCGACAATGACAGGCATGACCGGAAGCGGCCTGACCGACGAAGCCACCTACGACCGCACACGCATCACGCAATGGCGGGCAGGGGAGGCACTGTCGCGGCGCGGGATGCTCCGGCTCGCGGCCGGCGGCTCACTGGCGCTGACGGCGTTCGGCACTTTGCCGGCGGCGACGGCGTCGGCGGCCGCGCCGATCGTGAAACCCTTGCCGCCGGAGCTCTTCGAGGTCTACGGCACCAACGCGGAGACCCGCTGGGAAGCGATGAGCGGGCAGGGCTACCTGACGCCGATCGACCGGTTCTTCGTGCGGAACCACACCTCCACCCCCTCGATCGACGTCGGCACGTGGCGGCTCGAGCTGTTCGGCACCGGGTTGCGCGGAGCGCCGACGGCGGATCGGCCGGTCGAGTTCACCCACCGCGATCTGCTGCGCCTGCCGTCCGAGACGATCACGTCGGCCATCGAGTGCGCGGGTAACGGGCGGAGCTACTTCACCAGCCAGCAAGGGCAGCCGGTGTCCGGCACGACGTGGAAGCTCGGCGCGATCGGCGTCGCGCGCTGGCGCGGGGTCCGGCTTTCGACCGTGCTGGCCAGGGCCGGGCTGACGCGGCACGCGGTGGACGTCCTCCCCGAGGGGCTCGACGCCGGCTACGTCACCGGCGGGGTCGACCTGGGAAGGGTGCGCCGCCCGCTGCCGGTCGCGAAGGCGTTGCAGGACGTCCTGCTGGCCTACGAGATGAACGGACGGCCGCTGCCGCCGGACCACGGACATCCGGTCCGGCTCGTGGTGCCGTCCTGGATCGGTATCGCGTCGATCAAGTGGCTGGGGCGTATCGAGGTCTCGGACACGCCCCTGGTCTCGCCGTGGAACACGCAGTACTACCGGCTGCTCGGGCCGGACTACCCGGCCGACGGCACGGTCGTGACCCGGCAGGTGGTCAAGAGCGCCTTCGAACTGCCCTGGAACGCCGAGTTCGCCGCCGGTGGCAGGCAGGTGCTGCGCGGCCGGTCGTGGTCGGGCAACGGGCGCATCAAGCGGATCGAAGTCAGCACCGGCGACGGCTGGAAGCAGGCGCGGCCGGTGGGCCGGGCGGCCGACCGGGGCTGGCAACGCTGGGAGTTCCCTTGGCACCCCAAGGTTTCCGGCGACCACATTCTGCGGGCACGGGCGACGGACCTCACGGGTGTCACCCAGCCGGACATCGCCCCGTACAACACGCAGGGCTACCTGTTCGGCGCCGTCGTCCGGCATCCGGTCCGGGTGGTGTGAGATGACGCAGTCGGTCGCGGTGAGCGGTGAACCGACCGTCGAACTGACCTTGGCGCTGCGGGTCAGCACCGATTCCGAACACGCGGCCGCGATCGCCGCGCGCCTGCTCGAGTCCTTCGAGGACACCGTCGGTGTGACCCTCACGGCGCGGACCTTCCCCGGCGGCGAAACGCTTTCCGGTCAGGTCGTCGAGCTCGCCGGACGACGGGCTCGCGGCCGAACCGAACCGCCGCTGCGGATCGAGCCGGATTCGCGGCGGGTGCTGTTGCGCGGCGAGGTGCTGGAGTTCACCCGGCTGGAGTTCGATCTCCTGCTGTTCCTGACCCGGCACCCGGCGCGCGTCTTCGACCGCTTCACGCTGATGACTCAGGTGTGGGGATTCAGCGGTGGCAACGGCCGCACGGTGGACGTCCACGTACGCAAGATCCGCGGGAAGCTGGAACCCGTGCTGACACCGATCACGACGGTGCGCGGTGTCGGCTACCGGTTCGACGGGGCGGGACAGGTGCTCATCGCGGACTGAGCGGGCAACGCACGGATGTAAAGATGGAGTCGTGACTTCCACTTACGTCTTCGTGCACGGCTCCAACGGGAACTCGTTCACCTGGGCCCCGATGCAACGCGAGCTCGCCCTGCTCGGCCACCGCACCCTGGCCGTCGACCTGCCCGGGCACGGCTTCGCCGCGGGATTCCAGGCGGCTTACCAAGCGCCGCAGGACCTCGGCGCCCTCGCCACCGCGCCGTCGAACATGGCCGGGGTCGCCTTGGCCGCGGCCGTCGAGCACGTGGTCGGCGTCGTGCGCGAAGCAGCCGTACACGGGCCGGTCGTCCTCGTCGGGCACAGCCGCGGCGGGCTCACGCTGACCGGGGTGGGCAACGCGGTCCCGGAGCTGATCGACCGCATGGTCTACATCTCCGCCTGGTGCTGTGTCGACGCGCCCATCGGCGAGTACATGGCCGGACCCGAGTACGCGACCAGCGTGCTCAACGACGTCGGCGGCATCGTCGTCGCCGAACCGGCCGCGCTCGGCGCACTCCGGATGAACTGGCGCACCGCCGATCCCGCCTTGCTGGCGGCGTTGAAGACCGCGATGCTCGAAGACGGCACCGATCAGGAATTCTTCGCCTACCTCAACACCCTCGAGCCGGACGAGAGCCTCGACGCCGGTGAAGAGCGTGCCGACGCGGCCACCTGGGGCCGGATCCCGCGGACCTACATCCGGCTCACCCGGGACCGGTCCATGCCGATCGCGTTGCAGGACCGGTTCATCAAGGAGGCCGACGCGCTCACCCCGGACAACCCGACCGACGTGCGTTCGATCGACGGCAGTCACGTCGGGTTCCTGATCCGGCCGCGGGAGGTCGCCGGGATTCTCGCCGGACTCGCCTGACGCCGTCGCCCGCCCGGGTACTGCCCCACCCGGGGGAGGAGGAGACCTGCGTGCGATGACGGACGGACAGTTCACCAAGGGGCACTTGATCACGTTGCTGATCAGTTCCGCGCTCGGAGTGGGATTCGTTGCGGGGTGGTGGTTCTTCGGGGCCGCCTCCGTCCTTAGTGGATCGACGCCGCTGATCGGTGCCGGCGTCGTCGCGGTGCTGGGGCTGGCGGGCTGGCTCGTCCTCACCGCGCGGCGAGGCGCGGGACTGCCCTCCGGTGGCGGCCGCGAAGAGAGCCCGTTCGGCAAGCAGTACGGGATCGCCGTACTGCTGATGCTGGTGGGGATCTTCGCCGGGGCGAGAGTCTTGTCAACGGTCTTCGAGCTCCCCGAAGCCGTGCCGGCCTGGGTGCTCTTCGTGGTCGGCTTGCACTTCCTGCCGTTCGCGAAGTTGTTCGGCTCCCGGCGTTTCCAGGTGCTGAGCGGCTTGCTGTGCGGTGTCGCCGTGGTGGCGGCCGTGCTCGCGATCACGGGCTGGACGGCGGCGTGGCGGCTGGTTCCGGGGTCGGCGGCGCCGCGGTCCTCTGGGCGACCGTCGTGGCGGGACTGCTCGACACGAGCCGTCAGGGAGCGGCCGGCCCGGCCTCCGGCTGATGCCCGAGGAGCCTTCACGATTCCGGCATGATGCGGGCATGACCGAGTCCGCCCATCCGTTCGCCCCGCCCGCCCACGAACGACACTGGATCGAAGCCGTCACAGAACTCGCGAAAGACTTCGCCGCGAGTGCCGCCGAATTCGACGAGACGGCCGAACTACCCATCGCCAACCTCCGCGCGCTGCACGCGACCGGGCTCGACAGGGCGACTCTGCCCACGGAGTTCGGTGGCGAGGACCTCAGCTACCGGGCCTACGGCGAGATCGTCCGCATCATCAGCGCCGCCTGCTCGTCGACCGCGTGCATCTGGGTCATGCACATCGGCGCGGCCGTCGGGCTGGTCCAGCTGTCGGCGCCCGAAGCGGCGCGGTTCCACGCCGGTAAACTGATCGACGGCAAACGGTTCGCCAACGCGCTGTCGGAGCCGAGCAGCGGAAACATGTTCCTGATGCCGCAACAGGTCGCCGAGCCCGTCGACGGCGGGTTCCGGCTCACCGGCGCCAAACGGTTCGTCTCCGGCTGCGAGGTCGCCGACCACTTCCTGGTCAACGCGCTGGTCGACGGCGTGCCCACGTTCTTCGGCGCCTCGCCGGACGACACGATGACCTTCGTGCCGATCTGGGACACGATGGGACTGCGTGCCAGTCGCAGCCAGCTCGTCTCGTTCGAAGGCACCCTCCTGCGGGAGGACCGCAGGTGCCCGTCCTCGACCGAACGGCGCCCGAACCACATCGGGGCCGGGCTCGCGTTCCTGTCACTGGGGATCGCCGACGCGGCGGCGGAGGCACTCGTCGCGCACGCGCGCGGCCGTGTCATCCCCGCGACCGGGCAGCCGCTCGCCGAGATGCAGTGGCTGCAGTTCGAAGTCGCGGATGTGCACACGCGTCTCGAAGCCGCGCGGATGTACTCCCGGAACATGGCGTGGCTGGCCGACCGGAATTCGCCGGAGTTCCTGCCGGCGACCATGACGGCGAAGGTGCTCGCGAACGACATCGCGCGCGACATGGCCCAGCTGGCGCTGAAGGCGGGTGGCGGTTCGGGTTTCCTGCGGACCTCGCCGATCCAGCGGCTGTTCCGGGACGCGCAGGCGGGCGGGCTGATGGCCTACTCGTCCGAAGTCTGCAAGGACCGGATCGGGAAGACCGTGCTGCTCCCGCAGGACTGACCTCGGCGGAGCCGGCCGGGTGACGTCACGCCCGGCCGTCCCGCGAGGACGGTCAGCAGCAGCCGGTGCCGCAGCAGTCGCCGTCACACCAGTCGTCGATCCGCATGGTCAGTCACCTCCTCCCTTCGATTCGCAGCCGGGTGGGCACCACGCGCCGGGAAGCGGATCGGCGCATTTCTCCGCGGCGATCCCCGACAGCAGCGAAGTGAGTTCGACCCGTAGCGCGCCGAGCCGCGCCATCTCCGCTTCGATCTCGGCGAGATGACGTCCCAGCATGGTTTCGGCGGGTTCACAGGGACAGACGCCGGTATCGCGGACGCTCAGCAGGTCGCCGATCTCCGTCAGGGTCAGGCCGAGCCGCTGGGTGCCGCGGATGAACCGCAACCTGTCGATGACCTCTTCGTCGTAGCGCCGGTGGGCCCCGGACGTCCGCGCGGGGACGGGCAGGAGACCGATGCGCTCGTAGTAGCGCACGGTGTCCGGCCGCACCCCGGCACGGGATGTCACCTGGGACATCGTCAACGTGTCGGTTCGCATGTCCCGAGGGTAGAACCTGGACCCGGCTCCAGGATCAAGCCCGAAATCACCTCTGGCTCGTGAGGAGAAGACGGGGGCCCGGCTTGTCGGCATCATCGGAAAGGGTGCAAACGGCGAGAGGACGGCACGGTGACTGACTTCCGGAACGTGATCAAGGACCTCACCGCGGAAGGTGAACAGGTCGACGCTCTGGTGGCCGATCTGGACGACGCGGGCTGGGCGGCGCCGACGCCCGCCGTCGGCTGGTCGGTCAAGCACCAGATCGCTCACCTTTCCTTCATCTTCAAGATCGCCGGGCTGTCCGCGGCCGAGCCGCAGAAGTTCGTCGAACTCGCGAAGACCTCGATGGCGCGCGGATTCGACGCCGCCGTCAACGCGGCCCTCGACGACTACCTCGGCGACCCCGACGAGGTCGTGCTGGACCGGTGGCGCGCCGAACGCGACGCGGGCATCAAGGCACTCGCCGCCGTCCCGGCCGATCAGGTCGTGCCGTGGCTGGTCAACCCGCTGCCGCCGGCCATCCTCGCCTGCGCCGGGATGATGGAACTGTTCGCGCACGGTCAGGACATCGCGGACGCGCTCGGAGTGCGGCCGCAGCGGACCGACCGTCTCGCGTACCTCGTCGGCTTCGCCGTCCGGGTCCGGGAATTCGGCTACGAGGCGCGGGGGCTGACCCCGCCGGAGCAGGAGTTCCGGTTCGAGATCACCTCGCCGTCCGGGCAGCTGTGGGCCTTCGGGCCGGAGGACTCGCGACAGCGGATCACCGGGAGCGCGGAGGACTTCTGCCTCCTGGTCACGCGGCGCCGTCACCGCGACGACCTCGACGTCCGTGCCGAGGGCGCGCTGGCCGATCACTGGCTGGACATCGCGCAGGCGTACCGCGGACCTGCCGGCGAAGGCCGCAAGCCGGGTCAGTTCGATCGCTGAGCATCCTCGAAGTCGCGATCAACTCCGCTCGGTGCGAAGGTCGGTGCACACGGGGTCTAGGAGGCGATCGTGGCACGGGTGTGGTTGATCAGGCATGGGGAATGCGAGACGAACGCCGGGCTCCCCGGTGGTGAGCCGGGGGCTTCGCCGCTGACCGGGCTCGGCAGGCGGCAGGCGGTCGAGATCGCGGAGACGCTGGCAGAGCCACCCCGGTTGATCGTGACGTCGCCGTACCTGCGGGCACGGCAGACCGCCCTGCCGACGATCGAGCGGTTTCCCGCGGCGGAACTCGAGGAGTGGCCTGTCCAGGAGTTCACCTTTCTCGGCGAACTCCATGGACAGGTCACCACCACCGAGACCCGCAGGCCGTACACCGAGGCCTACTGGGACCGGGGCGATCCGCACCACGCGGTGAACGGCGCGGAATCCTTCGCTGATCTCTTCGGCCGGACCCAGGAGTTCCTGAAACGGCTGGGAGAACGGGAACCCGGACCGATCGCCGTGTTCACGCATGGACTCTTCATCCGCGCGGTGATGTGGTCACTGCTGACCGGGATCACCACCCCGGACAGCGAGGCCATGCGTGGCTTCCGGGCATTCGCCGACACCTACCTCGTGCCGAACGGCGACATCACGGAGCTGCGGTACACCCCGGGGAAACGGATTCCCCGGGTCGTCGTCCCGCTGGCCTCCCGGTTCGCCGACCGCTAGGGCTTCAGCCGCAAGTGGAGTTCGTTCACCCCGGTCATATGCGGGCTGGGGACGAACACCGGCGGCACGGACGGATCGGTCCGCAGGGCCGGGAACCGGTCCAGCAGGATGTCGAGCGCGGTCTTGCCTTCGAGCCTGGCCAGCGGCGCCCCGATACAGAAGTGGACTCCGCGGCCGAAAGCCAGGTGCGGGTTGTGCGCCCGCGCCGGGTCGAAGGTGCCCGGATCCGTGAACGCCCGCGGATCCCGGTTCGCGGCCGCGACCCAGACGGCGAGCATGCTGTCGGCCGGGATCGTCTTGCCGCCCAGTTCGACCTCGGTCATCGTGGCCCGGGCGACGAGCGCGAACGGGCTGAGGAACCGCAACGATTCCTCGATCGTGGCAGGCAGCAGTGAACGGTCCTCTCGGACACGCCGGTACTCGTCCGGATGGGAATCCAGGCACAGCACCGTGTTCCCGAGCAGCATCGTGGTGGTGATGTGGCCGGCCAGCAGCAGCACGTTCGCGAAGTTGACGACTTCGTTCTGGGTGAGCTTTTCGCCGTCGACCTCGGCTTCGACGAGTTTGGTGAGCAGGTCCTCGCGGGGGTTGCGCCGCCGGTCGTCGACGTGTTCGGACAGGTAGTTCACCAGGTTCTTCAGCTGTTCGACGGAGGCTTCGGAGTTCTTCTTGTCCTCCTCGGTCTGTTTGACCAGCGACCGCTGCTGGCTGCTCTTCAGCAACGTGTCGACCCACTGCTTGAACAGGTCGCGGTCACTCGCCGGGACACCGAGCAGTTCCGCGATGACGATCACCGGCAACGGATAAGCCAGATGGGTCACCAGCTCCATCGAGTCCTGCCCGTCGACGGCGTCGAGCAACTCGTTCGTCAGCGCGGCGATCCGCGATTCGAGGTCCGCCACGACCTTCGGCGTGAAGGCGTGACTCACCAGGGTGCGGAGCTTCTTGTGATCCGGCGGATCCATCTGGAGCAGGTTGCCGTCGATGAACAAATCCTTGTCCGGCGCCATCTCCGGCGGGAGCAGGCGAGTGGTGTCGGACGAGAACACCTTGGGATCACTCAGGGTCTTCAGCGCCTCGGCGTGTCCGTAGACGTTCCACATGCCGGTTTCTTCTTCGAAGCGGACCGGGTCGGCCGGGAACTCGTCCCGTAGCCAGAACTGGTCTTCGTGGACTCCCCAGCTTTCGGCGAGGGTGGTCATGTCGTGCCCCCTTCTTGTCCTGGTGAAGGAGCTCGGATCAGACGGGCTCCACTGCTCCGTCCTGCCGGTAGACCCAGGCGCGATAGGTCGAGATCAAGTCCTGGAACGCCTGGGTCACTTCGGCCGCGGTGGCGGCCACGTTCGCCGGTGACGGTTTCTCCGGCGGCTCGAACGCCGTCCGGATGATGTGGGCGAGGGCGTCGGCCTTCTCCTCGGGGGTGAGCCCGGCGCCGTCGGTGGTGAAGTTGTCCATCAGGTAGAACCCCAGCGCCGAGGAACGCAGGGCGAACAGCAGATGGGGGAGGTCGTCGCGCAGGAGCCCCTGGTCGGTCATCGTCTTGAGATACCGCTCGGTCACGACGGCGTCCTGGTCCTGCAAGGGGTGTTTCTTCAACCGCCCCAGCAGCTCGGTGTTGCCGGACATGAGCGCGCTGAGCAACGGATTCCGCTGGGTGTAAAGGAAGACAGCCCGATGGAACCGATGCGGGACGACTTCCGACGGATCTTCGCCGATCCGCGCGAGAAGGTTTTCGGAGGCGCGGAGGGATTCGCGGAGCAGCAAGGCCTGGAAGAGGTTTTCCTTGGTCCGCCAGTGCAAGTAGATCGTGCCTTTGCCGATTCCGGCCTGGTTCGCGATGTCCTCGACGGTCACCTTGCGATAGCCCAGCCGCGACAGCAGGACGCCGGCCGCGTCGAGGATGCGATCGGCGCGGCCGACGGTGCGGTCCGGACTCTCTGTCACCAGTGCTCCAAAGCTCTGACCTTGTGACCAAATTTGCTTATCTGGTCATCCGGTCACTCCGACGGTAGCGCCGTCCGGGCGGGTCCGGCAAGGAGTCGACGGTTTTTTTAACGCAGCCGGTGGGACAGGAAGTAGCGCCAGATGATCGGAGTCGCGTCGATGGCGGTCGGTGTGGCGGAGTCGTTGCCGGGGGCCGTGCTCGGCCAGACATGCCCGGCGCCTTCGATCCGGTAGTGCTGGAGCGAGCAGCCGATCCAGTGCTGGACGGTGACGCCGGTCTTCGGCAAGTACTGGGCCGGACGGGGGAAACAGCCGTTCCGGTCCGCCCAGCCGTCGAGCCAGTCCGGCAGCGTCGGCAGTCCCTTGGCGGGATCCCCGGCGTAGGAAAGCACCACTGGGTACGCACACGACGCTGGTACCGCGCAGGAACGTGCACCGTGTACTCGCGGACCAGACCTCGGGAGGTCAGTGTCGGGGCGTGGTCACGCCCGCCGGTACCGGCGACGGACGATGGCAGCCGGTCGTCGGCACCGGACGATCGACCGGCGACGGCGCGGCCGACGCCGCCGGTGCGGCGGACAGGCTCAGCACGGCCGCTGCGGCGGCCGTCAGCGCGAGACGGCGCAGGGACTTGGCGGGACCAGGCACGCGATCCTCCTTGATGGGGCGGCGGGGCGGTGATCAGGGCCACTCCCGGCACCGGCCTGGTCTGCATTGTGTTCATCGAGTTTTCGGACCGCTTTTCACGTCACCCGGCCGGACTGCCCCGTCCGGCTCGTGTTCGGTCAGTCGCAGGCCTGTTTCGCCGAGAGCACCCGCGTCAACGCCTGGTCGACCCGGGCCGCCGGGAGCTCGCCGGACGCAAGCGCTTGCTCCAGCCTGTCCAGCACCGTCCCGACGTTGCCGCCGGAGGACCACAGCGCCTGGTCCGCCCCGGCCTGCAGGGCCTTGAGCACGGCTGTCGGCAGCGGGTACTGGGCGGTGATGGCTTTCATCGCCCCGAGATCGTCCGTGATCACCGGGCCGTCGAACGCGTAGTCCTTCCGCAGGAGCCCGTACACCGGCGCCGACAGGGTCGACGGCAGACCGCCGGTCAGGTCTGGCACGTCCAGGTGCCCGACCATCACACCGATCTCGCCGTACTCGCCGATGTCGCGATACGGCACCAGGTCGGTCTTCCGCAACGAGGCGAGCGGCGGTGTCCGCACCAGTCCCTTGTGCGAGTCCCCGGTGGCGTGCCCGTGTCCCGGGAAGTGCTTCAGGACCGGCTGCACTCCCGCGTCCCGCAGACCCTGCGAGAACGCCAGGACGTACTTGCGCGCGATCTCGGGATCCGCGCCGAACGACCGGTCGCCGACGATGTCGCGGTCCGGCTGGTCCGTGATGTCGGCGTCGGGCGCGTAGTCGACGGTGACGCCGCGGGCCCGCATCTGCTTGCCCCGCTCGGCCGCCTTCGTCCGCACCTGGGCGGGCGTCAGGGTCGAGGCCATCTTCCGGGCACTCGGCAGGTCGCCGTCGAGGGCGTCGATCCGCTGGACGCGGCCGCCTTCCTCGTCGATCGCGACGGACGCCGGGACCTTCGCGGCCCGCTGCACCTCGTCCAACGCGTGGTTCTGCAGCAAGGCCGTCTCGTTGCCGCCGAGGAAGATCCCGCCGACCTGCTGCTCGCGCACCAGCTTCACCGCTGCCTGCGGATCACCGGCGTTCACGCCGACCACCACCAGTTGGGCCAGCCGCTGCCGGGGGCTCATCCCGGCGGTGACGGCCCCGCAGCCCGGTACGGGCACCTGCTCCGCCCTCGGTGACGGCGAGGGGGTGGCGGGGCTCGTACCGGACGGACTCGGGACGGCGCTGCCCCGCGACGGGGGCACCGTCCCCGCCGGCTGTGCCGATCCGGCCTGTTCGTTCGCCGTACCGCATTGCATGCTGGTGAGCAGAATCGTGGCCGCTCCCAGGATGACGGTCGCCCATCGCTTCGTCGTCTTCGGTCGCCCGGCGTTCATCGGCTCGTTTCGTTCGGGGTCCATGCCGGTACTCAAGGTAACTCCAGTTGCTCTTTCATACGCGGTCGGCTCGGCCCGGGACTCGGCGCCACCTCCTTCCTCTTCCGTGTTTTCCCTCGTCAGCCCGTTATCGGGACTTGACAAGTCGATCTGCTCCGTCGTAGATTACCACATGGTTATGGAACCGCAAGGTTATTCAAGAGCGTGGTTCGGAACCGATCGTGAGAACTCGAACTCGTGAGAACGGAAAGGCGGGCGACCGTGACCCAGGATCTGCTCGATGTCACCTTCGCGGCACTCGCCGACCCCACCCGCCGCGCGATCCTCGCGCGGCTCGCGCACGGCGAGGCCACGGTGACGGAGCTGGCCGAGCCGTTCGCGATGAGCCAGCCCGCCATCTCCAAGCATCTGAAGGTGCTGGAACGGGCGGGGCTGATCGCCCGCGGACGTGACGCTCAGCGGCGTCCCTGCCGCCTGGTGGGCGAACCACTGAAGAACGCGAACGAATGGCTCGGTGGCTATCGCCGTTTCTGGGACGGGTCCTTCTCCCGCCTGGACCTCGTCCTCGACGAGGAGCTGCGGCACCCCGAGCGCCGGGACGAGACCGACTGACCACCCGCACGAACGAAAGGAACAACACGATGGGACGCGCTCTCGGCGTGGTGAAATCCGGCGATCTCGAGATCGTCATGACGAGGTCCTTCGACGCGCCGAGGGCGCTGGTGTTCGACGCGTGGACCAAACCGGAACTGGTGCGCCGCTGGTTCGGTCCGCACGGCTGCGAGGTCGTCGAATGCGAGATCGACCTGCGGGTCGGTGGCAGATGGCGCTACCGGCTGCGGCACGGCGGCGGGATGGAGATGCTGCTTCAGGGCGTCTACCAGGAGATCCGCCGTCCGGAAAGGCTCGTCTCGCTCGAGACGAACGAGGACTGCGACGCCTCGGAAGGCCAGGCTTTGGGGACGTTGACGCTGGTGGAGCACGGCGGTGTCACCACCCTGACCCAGGTGCTGAGGTACGGCTCGCAACGGGTCAGGGACGCCGTGTTCGAGTCCGGTATGGAGCGGGGCCTCGGCGAGGGCTTCGACAAGCTGGCCGGGATCGTGGCCGTCCCGGCGGGGGCGTGACCACGATGAACGCCATCGCGGATCGCTATCGCACCCGGGCCGACGCCTTCGAGGGCAAGGTCGCCGCCGTCGAGCAGGCGCAGTGGGGGAACCGTTCCCCGTGTGACGAATGGGACGCCAGGGATGTCGTCGGGCACATCGTCGACATGCATGGCGCGATGCTGCGCCCGTTCGGCCGTGACCTCGGTCCGGCGCCGTCGATCCGGGAAGACCCGCTCGCCGCGTTCCGGGTGGCCCGGGCCGAGGTCGAAGCCGTCCTCGCGGATCCCGTGCTCGCCGCCACCGAACACGAGAGCCCGATGGGGAAGGTGACGGCCGAACAGCACATCGACCGGGTCGTCAGTGCCGACATGGTGCTCCACGGCTGGGATCTGGCCCGTGCCACCGGCCAGGACGACACGATCGACCCCGAGGAGGTCGCCCGGTTGTGGCCCGGCGCCCAGGCGATCCCCGAGGAGATGCGGATTCCGGGTGCTTTCGGGCCAGGGATCGTCGTCTTCGGACCCGAGGTGAAGGTGCCCGACGACGCGCCGTTGCAGGACAGGCTGCTCGGGTTGATGGGCCGCGACCCCGGCTTCTAGCGCGGGGCCGCGGAGGTCACACGTGGATGCCCCGGTGCCGCCGGGCGGGCCGGGAAGAAACCGGCACCTCGGCGGTGTCGGAGCCGTTGGCCGCTGCCAGGACACGCTCCAGAACAGACAGAGAGGTGGTGAGCAAAGAGATCTGGTTCTGGATGCGGGCTTTGGCGATCTCCAGTTCGTCGGTCAACTCCGGTGACGGCACGAGATGCGTGTCGTCACCGGAAACACAGGAAAAAGTTCCGCGATCTTGCCACTGCACAACCCGGCCGAGTAGAAGAGCTGGACCTGGAGGACCCTGGCGACGTCTTCTTCGGTGAAGGACCGGTAGCCGTTGACGCACCGATCGGGCCGCAACAGCCCTTCGGTCTCGTAGTACCGCAGCGAGCGCACGCTCACCCCGGTCCGCTCCGCCAGTTCGCCGATCCGCATGAACGAACATCAACCGCGGAAACCGACGTTGACCGTGACGCCGGTGTCAGGGTTTAGCTTCGCGTCATGAGGTTGCTCGAAGCATTCCGCGGTACCGCGATCCGGCTGCCGAACCGCGTCGCGATGGCCCCGATGACCCGGGGACGTGCCGACGACACGACAGGCGTGCCCCATCCGCTGACGGCCGAGTACTACGCGCAGCGCGCCGGGGCCGGCTTGATCGTGAGTGAAGGCATCTGGGTCACCGAGGTGGGCAAGAGCGGCCCGGGCATCCCTGGTCTGGTGACAGCGCGGCAGATCGAAACGTGGCGCGCCGTGACGAAAGCCGTGCACGAACGAGGCGGCCGGATCTTCGCCCAGCTCTGGCACGCGGGCCGGGTCAGCCACCCCGGTGTTACGGACCGGACGCCGGTGGCGCCCTCGGCGGTCCGGCAGGCCGGGCGGATCTTCGTCGCCGATGGCTGGACGGACACCGTCGAGCCCCGCGCGCTCGGTCGGGAGGAAATCGGCGAGGTCGTCCAGGACTTCGCCGCGGCGGCCCGTGCGGCCGTCGAGGCGGGGTTCGACGGCGTGGAACTCCACGGCGCCAACGGGTACCTGATCCAGGAGTTCTTCGCCCGGAACACCAACCGCCGCGAAGACCGCTACGGCGGGTCGGTCGCCGCCGGCTCAGGTTCCCGCTCGAAGTGGTGGAGGCCGTGGTCGAGCAGATCGGCGCGGACAGGGTGGCCCTGCGGGTCTCGCCGGGCAACCCGGAGAACGACATCGTGGAAGACGATTGGACGGAGGTGTACGCACGACTGCTCACGGAACTCCGGCGGTACGAGCTCGCGTACTTGCACGTCATCGACACCCCCCGGACCGAGGTGCTGCCCCACCTGCGGCCGTTGTGGCCGGGAACGCTCATCGCCAACCTGCGGTCCGCTGAACCGAGCTCCCAGGACGAAGGAGAGTTCCTGATCGAGGCGGGGCTGGCCGATGTGGTCGCCTTCGGGAGGCTGTTCATCGCGAACCCGGACCTGCCCGCCCGATTCGCGCTCCGTGCCCCGCTCGCCGTGGCCGACCACGACGTCTACTACGGCGCCCGCCTCGACGGCTATACCGATTTCCCGGCGCTCGAACCGGATCCGGCGAAGTTCGCCTGCTCGGTGCGCGGCTGACCTCCGGCGCCCGTTCTACAGTGCGGGCATGGTCAAGACGGCAGTGGAAATCGCGGCGGCAGTGCGTGCCAAGGAGCTGGACCCGGTCCAGGTGACCCGGGAGGCCTTGGACCGGATCGAGGCGGCGGACGGGGTGATCGGCGCGTTCCGCCGGGTCCGGGCCGAGGAGGCCCTCGCCGAGGCGGCCGCCGTCGCCGGACGCGCGGATCTGGCCGAGCTGCCCTTGGCCGGGGTGCCTGTCGCGGTGAAGGACGTCACGGCGGTCGAGGGCGAATACGCCTCGTGGGGATCCCGTGCGGGGTCGTCGAAGGCGTCCACAGAGGACGGTGAGATAGCTCGACGGCTACGGGCGGCCGGGGCGGTGATCGTCGGCCTGACCCGGGTGCCGGAGCTGTGCGTCTGGCCATCGAGCGACGATCCCGACGGGACGGCGCGGAATCCGCGCAATCCGTCTTACGCCGCGGGTGGCTCGTCGGGCGGGAGCGCGGCGGCCGTCGCGGCCGGGCTGGTGCCGATCGCGCACGGCACCGACGGCATGGGCTCGATCCGGCTGCCGTCCGCGATGTGCGGGATCGTCGGTCTCAAACCGGGCAAGGGCGTGGTCCGCGTGCCGGGGGAAACCGGCTGGTTCGGCTTGTCCACGCACGGTCCGATGACGACCACCGTGGCTGATGCCGCCGTGCTGATGTCGGTTCTCGCCGAGGAGCCCGGCCTGGCAGATCTCGCCGACCCGGGGCCGTCCAGGATCGCGCTGTCGACGCAGGTGCCGTTGACGCGGGCGCCGCTGCCGCGCGCGTTCAGCGGCGCCGTCGCGCGGGCCGGGGAGCTGTTCCGCGCGGCCGGGCACACCGTCGCGCCCGGAACGCCTCGATACCGTCTCGGCGCCATCGGGGGCAGCGTCGCGCGCTGGGGCGCGGGCCCGGCCGAGCAAGCAGCCGATTTCGAGTTCGGCGCGCTTCAGCCTCGGACGCGTACGCACATCCGGGTCGGACGCCTGCTGGCTTCCCGGGTCCGGGAAAGCACTCGCGAGCGGTGGCAGGCGAACACCGAGGAGTTCTTCTCCCACCACGACGTCCTGGTCACGCCCATGCTCGCGAGTCTCCCGCTCAAGGCCCGCAAGTGGCACGAGAGCAGCTGGATCGCCAACACGCTGCCGTCCATGCGCGTCGCGGGGTTCGCCGGTCTGTGGAATCTCGCGGGCTATCCGGCGATGTCCGTTCCGGTCGGCGTGCACCCCTCGGGTGTCCCCGCCTGCGTTCAGCTGGTCGCCGCACCTGGTGGCGAAGCGCTCCTCCTCGGCCTCGCCGCCCAGCTTGAAGCGGCCAACCCCTGGCCTCGGACCACCACCTCCTGACCGCCTCCAAAAAGTAGCAAGGGACCTTTGCTATCACTCTCCAAAAGAGAGTGATAGCAAAGGTCCCTTGCTGCTTCGCGCTGGTCAGGAGCCGGTTTTGGCGGGCGAAGGCTTCTGCCCGTTCGACTTCGGGCCGTTCTGGTCGTTCTGTCCGTTCTTCGGCGCGGCGGCGGCAGGCGCCGAAGAAGCGGGCTTGGCGGGAGCAGCAGTGGGAGCGGGCGGCTTGGCCGGGGCGGCGGCCTTCGACGCGGGCGGTTCGGCCGGTTTGCCCACGGGCTTCGTCTCCTCGGCCTTGCTGTCGCCGCCGACGAGCTTCGAAGCGTGCGGGATCACCGACTCCTCGGGCAGCGCGGTGAGCATCGCTTCGCCGCCCTTCAGGACCTCGTCGGCCTGCTGCAGGCTCTTGCGGGCCTGCTCCCGGATCTCCGCCAGCCGCTCGACCTTCCGCTGGGCGGCGGTCGTGCGCTGCGCGGCGGTCGTCGTGGCCTCGTCGAGGCGGCGCTTGGCCTCGGACGTCGCCTCGTCGACGCGGCGCTTGGCCTCGGCGGTGGCTTCGGCGATCCGTCGTTCGGCTTGGTTCTTGCTGGCCGTCTGCTGATCGGTGATGTGCTTCTCGTGCGCAGCGCGCTGAGCCGTGATCGTCTGCTCGAATTCGCGCTCGATCTTGCGACGTTTGCGCTCGGCCTCGTTGTCCAGGAGTTCCCGGCGCTGGGCAGCCTCGACGGTCAGCCGCTGGACCTCGGCCCGCGTCTCGGCGAGCGCGGACTCGTGCTCGGAGTGCAGCGCGTCGGCCTGCTTGTCGAGCTCGGCGACGAGCCGCGTGTAGCGCTCACGCAGCTTCTTCGACGCTTCGCTCGAGGACGCCCAGTGCTTCTCGGCCGCGACCTCGGCGCGTTTCGTGATCTCATCCGCGCGCGCCTGCGCGAGCGTCACGGTGCGCTGCATGCGCTCGTCGAGGTCCTCGAGCCGCTCCGGCGGCTTCTTCAGCTCCTCGATCCTGGCGTTCAGCTTCGCCATCTCGTGGCGCACGGTTTCGAGTTCGCGGGTGACCGACGTCGCCTGCGCGATCGCGGCGTCGCGGTCGGTGATCACGCGATGCAGCTGGGCTTCGAGGTGATCCAGGTACTGGCGCACTTCGTTCCGGTCGAAGCCGTGCCAGGCCTGGGTGTACTCGCGCCGCAGGGGCAACAGGCCGTTGTCTCGCTCGGGAACCATGGTCACGACGGTACCTGCGTACCCGGCGTCGCCGTGGCCAGGCTTGGTGATTCACCGACGTGTGTCGGCTCTCAGCTGCGATCCCTCACCTGAACGGCCGCCACCCGTGTGCGCAGTGTCACCAATGGAAGCCGCGGCTGAGCCGGGCGAGGGCCATCGCCGCACGGGAGAGATGCTGTTCGCCCTTGCCGATTTTCAGCCCGCCGGCACCACCCGCGGCCGCGGAATCCGGGAAGACGCGAAAACCTTGGTAGGCCACGGCATCCGTCAGTCCCGGCGTGAGCGTGTAGGCGAGCCCGATCGCTTGTCCGGCGGGCGTGCCGATGTGTTTCGGACGTTCCTTCAGCGCCTTCATCACCATTTCGGCGGCCTGGTCCGGCGATTTCGTCGGAAACGCGTCATAGATCTTCGTCGGCCGGATCATCGGGGTGCGCACGAGTGGCATGTGGATGGTCGTGAACGTGATCCCGTCGCCGTGGGTTTCGGTCGCGGCGATCCGGGAGAAATAGTCCAAAGCGGCCTTCGACGCCGCATAAGCCGAAAAGCGCGGCGCGATTCCCTGGACACCGATCGACGAGACGTTGACGATATGCCCGAACTTCCGCTCGGACATGTGCGGCAGCACCGCGAGGATCAGCCGCACCGCGCCGAAGTAGTTGATCGCCATCGCGCGTTCGTAGTCGTGGAACCGGTCGTACGACAGTTTGATCGATCGCCGGATCGATCGGCCGGCGTTGTTCACGAGCATGTCGATCCGGCCGTGCTCGGCGAGCATCGCGTCGACGGCCTTGTGCACCGACTCCTCGTCGGTCAGGTCGGCCGGGTACACCGACGCCGTCCCGCCGGCGGCGATGATCTCGTCCCGCACCTCTTCGAGTTCGTGCTGACGGCGCGCCACGAGCAGCGGCACCCCGCCGGCGGCCGCGACCTTGATCGCGGTCGCGCGGCCGATACCCGAAGACGCGCCGGTGATGATCACGCGGCGACCGTCGAGCTCGCCGCGGGGGCCGTGCTTGCGGGCACGGAACGGGTCGAGGTGCTCGCGCCAGTAGCGCCACAGCGTGGGCGCGTAGTCCTCGATCCGGGGCACCTCGACCCCCGAGCCGATGAGCGCCTTGCGCGTGGAGGCCGAAGCGAACACCGACGGGAACGCCATGGTCTCCAGCAGCACCGGCGGGATGCCGAGGCGCTCCAGGACGGCGTCGCGCGCGATCGTGAAACCGGGGATGTGCTCGCTCAGCTTCACCAGGTTGACGATGCCCTTGGACACCCGCTCGTTGAGCTGCACGGAGATCGTCGGTGCTCCGGCGGCTTTCGCGAAGGCGTTGTACACCGAGACGACCGGCTGGGGTTCCGGGTTGACCAGGTGGAACGCGCGCCCGTCGAGTCCCTTCGTGGTGACCAGGGCGAGCAGGGACTCGGCCACGTAGTCGACCGGGACGACGTTCGTGTCGCCGAGATCGGGGCCGATGATCGGCACGTCCGGCAACCCGGCCAGCCTGCTGATCGCGGGGAACAGGTAGTACGGGCCGTCGATCTTGTCCATCTCGCCGGTCTCGGAGTTCCCGACGACGACCGCGGGCCGGTAGACCCGCCACGGCACGTCGTGCTGTTCGCGCACGAGGCGTTCGGCTTCGAACTTCGTGCGGTGGTACGGCGTCATGAGCCGCTGGCCGACGTCGAACATCTCCTCGGTGAACATGCCCTCGTGGTCACCGGCCACGGCGACCGAGGAGACGTGGTGCAGGCAACCGGCGTCCAGGTCCGCGGCGAGCGCGATCACCTGCCCGGTGCCTTCGACGTTGGCCTTGATGCTGGCTTCGTCGTCGGCGGTGAGGTCGTAGAGCGCGGCGAGGTGGACGACGTGATCGACACCGCGAAGCTTCGTGCGGTCATCTTCACCCACCCCGAGCAGCGGCTCGCCGAGGTCGCCGGTGACGAGGGTGACGCGTTCCGGATGCGGCCAGGCGTTGACGAGCTTCGCGAGTTTGTCCTGTGAGGACGCGCGGACGAGGAGCGCGACCTGGTCGACGTCCTCCCTGGTGAGCAGCAGCCGGGTGAACTGGCGCCCGATCAGTCCGGTCGCCCCGGTCACCAGAAATGTCGCCATCTGCTTCACCCTTCACCGTGCTCGCCCGCGTCCCCTGGGCATTGTGCTGCATCACGACGGCACCCACCACCACGACACCCGTGAAGTTACTTGCGGGTAACTAGGCCGGGTCGGCGATGACGACCCGGTTCTCGGCGTAGCCGGTTTCCCCGCCGACCCAGCGGCCGCCGCAGGTGACCAGGACTATCCGATGTGGACCGGACTGGCCGAACAGTTCGTCGGCCCGCTGCGGCAGTTCGTCCTTCTTCAGCGTGATCAGCTGGGAAACCTTGTACCGCCACGACTTCCCGGCCTTGTCGACCACGGTGACCGCGCCGCCGACCCGGTCGTTCCACAGTTCCGCGAACGGCCCCGTCGCGCCTTTCCAGTTCACGTGCCCGGCGAAGACGCTCGCCCCGGTGTCCGCGCTCAGCTCGGCGCCCCACCAGGTCACCTCGCCGAGGTTGGCCGGCACCGGGAGCTCGGCACCCGGCCCGAGTTCCTTGCGGATCAGCTTCGCCCCGCCGCCCGCGGGCAGCCGGATCGTCCCGGGCCCCTGCGGCACGGGAGCCTCGGCGGACTTCGGCGGCGCGGGGGGCGGGGTCGTGGGGACGATCTCCGGGGGAGGCGAGACCTCCTGCTGCTGCTGCTGGGCGGGCGCGGCCGGGGCGCCGCCCGCGACGGCGACGGAGACGGCCTGTGCCGTCCCCGTCACCACGGTCGTCGGCGGCCAGATGAGCACGGCCGCGACGAGGTCCGCGCACAGGACCGTGACGGCCCCGAGCACGAACCCGCGTCGTACTGACATTCCCGAAACCTCTTTAGCGTCGCGAAGACCGCCGCGCGGCCACGCCCACCATGACCGACCCGAGCAGCGCGAGCGCGCCGACGCCGAGGATCCCGGCGGTCGACGCGGAGTTCTCGACGGTGCCCTGCATCATCGCCACCGGCCGGTCGCCGGCGGGAATGGTGCGTGGTACCTCGTTGGGCGTGTTGGCGAGCTTGAGCTCCAGCGTCTCACCCGGTTTGACCTCACCGCAGGCGGACGGCGGGTTCTTCGGGTCGAACGCGTTGGTGTACCCGGGCGGCGCGTTGACCTCGACCACGCAGATCTCCTGCGGCGTCCGCAGGTTCTCCAGCGTGACGGTGCCGTCCTCGCCTTCGGTGGTGACGACGGCGGGCTTGCCGTCGGCGCCGTCGAGCGGCTTGCCGTCGTGGCCGACGGCGGCGGTGGTCTTGTCCTTGGCGGTGATCCGCAGCGCGGCACCCGCGACGCCCTTGTCCGTCTTCGCGTCGACCTTGGTCACCTGGACCTTGCCCGGCTTCGAGACGACCGCGACGCCCTGCGCCTTCAGTTCCTTCTCGCCACCGGTCGAGACGACCTTCTGCACGTCGGTCTCCACCGGGAACTGCACGTACGGCCGGTCCGCGGGAGCGGACAGCGAGCTTGCCAGCTTCGGCTGGTCCGCGGTCGGCGTCACCTTGACCGTGACGGTGCCGTCCTCGCCCGTCTTCACGGTGACGCCCTTCTCGGCCTTGGCTGTCGAGGTCGACGCGGGCTTGGTGGTCTCCTCACCGGCGACGGTCGCGTTCGACGGCGTGAGCTGAACGGGCACCCCGGAGATGCCCTTGCCGTTGGCGTTCTTGACGCTGATCGTCCATTCACCGGCGGTGCCGATGTGCTGGTCTTCCTTCGGTGGCGCGATCGCGGTGGTCCACGGTCCGCGGTTGGCCTCGGCGTCCTTGGTCAGCTTCTCGACGGCCGTGGCGGCGTCGGTGTGCTGCGCCTTCAGTGCGTCGAGGTGGCTCTGGACGTCGTAGCCGATCTCGTCGGGTCCGAGCTCCGGGTCGAGATCCGCGGCGGAGCGCGGTTTCGACGTCCACGAGTGCAGCAGATGCGCGAGCGCCGCCGCCTCGGCCTTGTCGTGGGTGCCGCCGTAACGCAGCAGCAGGTAAGAGATGTTGGCGGCGGTGTCCTCGGGGAGCTTCGCGCCCCACTTGTCGAGGAGTTCGTCGCCGGGCTTGTACTTCTCGTCCGTGTCCGGCGCCTTCAGCTGGAAGGAAACACAGAAAACGTGCTTGTCGTTGACGACGTAGGAGCCGAGCCAATCGCGGGGTCTGGATTTGCCGACAGTCTGGCCGGGTGTGACCTCGTAGCCGACGCCTTCCTGCTTGACGGCGGAGGCCGGTGTCGCCGCGACGGTGGCGGACAGTGCGCCCAGCAGGCACGTCGCGATCAGGCTGGTCAAGGCGCGCGAACGCACGCTCGGGCGTGTGGTCCACCCCATGGTGTGTTGACTCCTTTGGCCGTGCTCCGCCCCGGCGCCTTTACGTCGATGCAGGTCACACGATCGATAGGTTTCCCGACACGCCTTCGGTGTTTAACCG
This sequence comes from Amycolatopsis sp. cmx-4-19, assembly GCA_049998115.1. GTDB lineage: Bacteria > Actinomycetota > Actinomycetes > Mycobacteriales > Pseudonocardiaceae > Amycolatopsis. The sequence continues at coordinate 437,109 of JAEBEO010000003.1, forward strand.
AACACGCAACGTGCAGGGTGGCCCGTGATCAGCGGTTTTGGCAATAGGGCATCAGGTGGGGTATCGGTGAACGGTCGGTGATCTCCGCCGCATACGGTGTGGGGGATGGGTATCTTCCCGAATGTGAGTAAAGTCGTCTTTACTTCGACGGGAACCGGGCGGCCCCCGCGGTCGTTGAACCCCATGCAGGTGCCAGTAGATCCAGGAGGATCAGGTGCGATCCAGTAGCAACCCGGCGTTCCGGAACCTGCCGCGTGGCGCGGCGGAGTACGGACCCAACGTAGACTTCAACCAATCCCAGGGCGGGGTCCCCGGCTACGGCCCGCCGCAGACCTCCGCCGGCGCGGGCGACCGCCCGATGACCGTCGACGACGTCGTCATCAAGACCGCGCTGAGCCTCGGCACCGCGCTGGTGACCGGTGTGCTCACCGCGATCTGGGCGATCAACCAGATCTTGTCGCCTTCCGGCAAGATCATGGGCATCCCGGGTGCCGTGATCGGCGTGCTCGTCGGCTCGATGATCGTCGGCCTCGTGATCTCGCTCGTGATCATCTTCAAGAAGATGCCGAGTGGCCCGCTGACGCTGGCGTACTCCGCCGTCGAGGGCGTCTTCCTCGGTGCGATCAGCGGTCTGTTCGAAGCGCTCTACCCCGGTATCGCGCTGCAGGCGATCGTCGGCACCGCCGGTGTCTTCATCGCGATGCTGGTCGTCTACAAGACGGGTGCCGTCAAGGTCACCCCGAAGCTGACGAAGTGGATCATCGGCGCCGTCGTCGGTGTCGCGATCCTGATGCTGGTCAACCTCGTCACCAGCTTCTTCGGTTTCAACCCGCTGCGTGACGGTGGCCCGATCGCGATCATCTTCAGCCTCGTGGTGATCGGTATCGCGGCGTTCAGCTTCCTGCTCGACTTCGACCAGGCCGACCGGATGATCCGTGAAGGCATGCCGTCGAAGTGGGCGTGGTTCGCCGCCTTCGGCCTGATGACCACGCTGGTCTGGCTGTACCTCGAGATCCTGCGCCTGCTGTCGTATTTCCAAGGCGACTGACGCACGACTCGACGAAAGGGCGCTCCGAGCGATCGGGGCGCCCTTTTCCGTCGTCGTGGATACTCTGCTGACATGACCGGGCACAGGCGTTCGAAGTGGTTCTGGGTGGGCATCCTGGTGCCGGTCGCGATCGTGGTGCTCAGCGCGGTGACCTGGGTCACCGGGTACCTCTCCAGCGCGGACGGCACCGTGGTGGGCGACTGTTACTCGATCACCACCTTCGGCGATGTCGATGCCGAACCGGCGAAGGCGGACTGCGGTTCGATCGAGGCCAATGCGAAGCTCGGCGCGAAGGCCGAAGGCGGCAGCGCCTGCCCTCAGGGCGAGTACGACCAATTGACCGTCGACCGCACGTTCTCCGCGTACAAGCTCTGCATGATGATCAACGCTCGCCAAGGCGACTGCTTCGAGAACTTCCTCGCCGACAGCGTGGCGTACCAGAAGGTGGCGTGCTCGGATCCCACGAAGGACGCGGAGGTCGTGAAGGTCGTCGAGGGCGCTTCGGGCGATACGACTTGCGATGACACCGGGGCGACCGATCTGAAGAGCTACTCGACGCCGCCTTCGACAGTCTGCGTCAAGGCCGGCAAATAGCGGTCCCGAACAGGGGCTTTCCCGCTTGTCCTGGGCTCGGGGTTCCGTCGGCCGGGGGAGCAAGGGACCTTTGCTATCACTTTGCCGCCATCCGGCCGCGTGTGAGCGTCCGTTCGTCGCACAGTGTGGGACGGGCTGCGATCGGACGGTCACCGGCCCTAACGTTGCTCGTCCCCAACCGCCGAACGACCTGGAGTCCTGGTTGCGACGACAGAAACCCGAGCCGGTGACAAGAAGCTCCTCGACTTCCCGACCTCCTGCGCCGCCCCGGTCCCGCGACCGGAGGAGCCGGTCAAGATCGTGCCGCTGGCGCTCGCGGGCGCGCTCGCGATCGGCCTGACCTGGTACGTCTGGGCGGCTCACGGGGCGAAGTTCGGCGTTCTGCTGATCCTCGGACTGCTGCTCGGCCTCGCGCTCTTCCACTCCCGCTTCGGGTTCACCTCGGCGTGGCGTCAGCTGATCGCGGTCGGCAACGGCCAGGGCTTGCGAGCGCACACACTGCTGCTCGGCACGGCCGCGACACTGATCGCGCTGATCGTCGGCACCGGCTCCGGTCTGTTCGGCAGCACGCCGAACCCGACCGCGGGCGGACTGGGGCTCGCGTTGTTCGTCGGCGCGACGATCTTCGCGATCGGTATGCAGCTCGGCGGCGCCTGCGCTTCCGGCACGCTGTTCGCGGTCGGTTCCGGGCAGTCGACGATCGTACTGACCCTCGGCGGCTTCATCACCGGCTCGGTCGTCTACACCTGGGCGTACCCGGTGCTTGCGGGCTGGCCCGAGTTCAAGGGGATCCTGCTCGCCGACCACGTCGGCTGGTTCGGTTCCTGGGCGATCACCGTCGCCGTCCTCGCCGCGATCGTGCTCGGCACCCGGTTCGTGCAGAAGCGCCGCAACCCGCCGCCGGTCGACGTCGTCCCGACAGCGCGCGGTTTCACGCGGGTCTTCCGCGGTTCCTGGCCGATCCTCGTCGGCGCCGTCGTCCTTGGTGTGCTCGCCGGTGCGGTGTTCCTGGTCTCCGGCGGCATCTGGGGCGTCACGAGCGCGTTCTCCCTGTGGGGCGCCAAGATCCTGCAGGTGTTCGGGCTGCACCCGGAGACGTGGGAGTTCTGGCGGCTCAAGGCGAACGCGGCTTCGCTCGCGGCGCCGATCTGGAAGGACAAGAACAGCCTCACCGACATCGGCATCATGATCGGCGCGGGCGTCGCCGCCGCGGCGGCGGGCGCGTGGAAGATCCACAGCTCGATCCCGTGGCGTACCGCCGTCGCCGCCGTGCTCGGCGGGATCCTGATGGGTGTCGGCGCGCGGATGGCGGGTGGCTGCAACATCGGCGCGTACCTCGGCGGGATCTCGGTCGGCAGCCTGCACGGCTGGCTGTGGGGCGTCTTCGCGCTCGGCGGCACCTGGATCGGGCTCAAGCTGCGGCCGTTGTTCGGACTCGGTAACCCGGCTCCGAAAGACAGCGTCTGCTGATCACTCTTCGTGATTCCCCGTACGCGTGCTTGCCCTTTTGGTCCGCGTACGGGAAAAAGTTGGCATGTAAAACCCGTGTTCGGCTACCCTCGGCTACATCTTCACGCTTGTGCATCAAGGCACAAGCGCTTTGGGGAAGGCCTGGCGGAGCCGCCGGGCGTCACTTCGCAGTCGCGACCGACGGGGGGTCGTCGCGTCCGCTGAGCACCAGGGACGGATTTCTCATGTCAACGCAAAGTCCGGCCGCGCCGGGCGGCGACAAACTCGACGCGGGCGTGCTCAAGGTCGCGGCCGTCGTCATCCTCGGCGCGATCATGGCGATCCTCGACACGACGGTCGTGAACGTCGCGCTCCAGAAACTGACCATCGAGTTCCAGACGTCGTTCGACACCATCCAGTGGATCGCGACCGGATACATGCTGGCGCTGGCAACGGTCATCCCGGTCACCGGCTGGGCTTCGGACCGCTTCGGCACCAAGCGGCTCTACATGACAGCGATCGGGTTGTTCCTGATCGGCTCGATGCTCGCCGGTATGGCGTGGGACGTCGAATCGCTGATCATCTTCCGGGTTCTGCAGGGCTTCGGCGGCGGCATGCTGATGCCCGCCGGGATGACGATCCTGACCAGGGCCGCGGGCCCGCACCGGATCGGGCGCGTGATGGGCGTGCTCGGCGTGCCGATGCTGCTCGGCCCGATCGGCGGCCCGATCCTCGGCGGCTGGCTGGTCGACGCGGTGAGCTGGCGCTGGATCTTCTACATCAACCTGCCGATCGGCCTGGTCACCATGGTGCTGGCCTGGCGCCTGCTGCCGAAGGACCGGCCGGAACCCAGTGAGCGCTTCGACTTCGTCGGCATGCTGATGGTGTCGCCGGGGCTGGCGGCGCTGATCTTCGGCGTTTCGAACATCCCGTCGGCGGGCGGTATCGGCGCGGTGGACGTCTGGCTGCCCGCGGTGGCCGGGGTCGTGCTGCTGGTGGCGTTCGTGTTCCGGGCGAACCGGGTCTCGAATCCGCTGCTCGACTTGAAACTGTTCAAGAACCGGTCGTTCTCGGTCGCGATGGTGACGATGACGTTCTTCTGTGTCGCGTTCTTCGGCGCGATGCTGCTCCTGCCGACGTACTTCGTGCTGGCGCGCGGTGAGTCGGCGATGAACGCCGGACTGCTGCTCGCGCCGCAGGGTGTCGGCGCGATGCTGACCATGCCGATCGCGGGCCGGTTCGCAGACAAGATCGGCGCGCGGAAGATCGTGCTGCCCGGCCTCGTGCTGATGCTCGCCGGGTTGATCGCCTTCACCCAGGTCACCGCGGCGACGCCGTACTGGCTGCTGCTCGCGGCGCTGTTCGTGATGGGGCTCGGCATGGGCGCGACGATGATGCCGATCACCTCGGCCGCGTTGCAGACGCTCAAACCGCAGGACATGGCGAAGGCGTCGACGGCGACGAACATCCTGCAGCAGACCGCGGGTGCGATCGGCGCGGCCGTGCTGTCGATCATCCTGGCCGCGCTGCTCGCCGGGAAGTTCGGTGTGGCGACCGCGCAGGGACAGCTGGCCGCGACGGCCGCGGTCATGAACCCGGCGACGCACGACGTGGCTTCGGGGCTGACGGCGGACGCGTTCTCGACGACGTTCCTGTGGTCGCTGATCCTGCTCGCGCTGTGCCTGATCCCGGCGGCGTTCCTGCCGAAGACCAAGCCCGCGCTGCCCGAGGGTGCCGACGGCGAGGTCTCCGCGACCCCGCCGGTCATGACCCACTAGGCGCCGGAAGGGACCTTTTCGCGAGTCAGTGCGCCGTGCCGGGAAACGCCGGCCGCCGGTGCGGAAGCGGGGCAGGTTGCGAAAGTGGTTGTCGCAACCTTCGGCTCCGGTCCGCCGGTGGCCGCCGCGAAGTGCTCTTATCGAGGGGTAAGTCAAAGGTGACGTGAGGTCCGCTTCGCGGCAGGGAGGCCTTCGCGGCGCGGGTCCGGACTGCCGACGGAGCCCGGCTGTACCTTGGCCATCCACAAAGGACACTTCCCGGTGACTAAAAGCCCGGTTCGTGCCTACTTGTGCGGTTCTCGATCGGGGTCGTGAGTGATAAAGAGGGTTCTAACGCTCTTTATCACTCACGACCCCTCCCCGAAATCACGCAAAGGGCCCAAGTCGGATGCCGAACCCGTGAAAGCGTCCTTTGTGGATAGTCGAGGAGTGCGAGTCCGCCGCAACAGAACGCGCCATGGTTGACTCGCTCCTCAAGGGCGGCGCGCGACAAACTAGGACAAGCGCTCCAGCACCATCGCCATGCCCTGCCCGCCGCCGACGCACATGGTCTCCAGGCCGAACTGCTTGTCGTGGTGCCGCAGCGAGTTGATCAGCGTCGAGGTGATCCGCGCGCCGGTCATGCCGAACGGGTGGCCGACGGCGATCGCGCCCCCGTTGACGTTCAGCTTGTCGAGGTCGATCCCGAGGTCCTTGTACGACGGGATGACCTGCGCGGCGAACGCCTCGTTGATCTCGACGAGGTCGATGTCGCCGACCGACATCCCGGCGCGCGCGAGGGCCTGCTTCGACGCTTCGACCGGGCCGTAGCCCATGATCTCCGGCGACAGCCCGGAAACACCGGTCGAGACGACGCGGGCCAGCGGCGTCAGGCCCAGCTCGCGAGCCTTGGTGTCCGACATGACGATCACCGCGGCGGCGCCGTCGTTGAGCGCGCAGCAGTTGCCTGCGGTGATCCGGCCGTCGGGGCGGAAGACCGGCTTGAGACCGGAGACGCCTTCGAGGGTGACGCCGGCACGCGGGCCGTCGTCCTTCGAGATCACGGTGCCGTCCGGCAGGGTCACCGGGGTGATGTCCTTGGCCCAGAAGCCGTCCGCGATGGCCTTCTCGGCGAGGTTCTGCGAGCGGACACCGAACTCGTCCATCTCTTCGCGCGACACGTTCTTCTGTCGCGCGAGGTTTTCGGCGGTCTGCCCCATCGCGATGTAGACGTCCGGCAGGGCGCCGTTCTCCCGCGGGTCGGTCCAGCTGTCGGCGCCCTCGGCCGCCACCTGGGCGGTGCGTGCCTCGGCGTCGGCGAACAGCGGGTTGTGCGTGTTCGGCCACGAGTCCGAACTGCCGTTGGCGAAGCGTGAGACGGTCTCGACACCGGCGGAGATGAACACGTCGCCTTCGCCCGCCTTGATCGCGTGCAGCGCCATGCGGGTGGTCTGGAGGCTGGAGGAGCAGTACCGCGTGATCGTGCAGCCGGGCAGGTGGTCGTAGCCGAGTTCGACGGCGACCGCGCGGCCCATGTTGAAGCCCTGCTCGCCACCGGGGAGACCACAGCCCAGCATGAGGTCTTCGATCTGCGTGGGGTCGAGTTCGGGGACCTTGTCGAGCGCGGCGCGGACCATCTGCGCGGTGAGGTCGTCCGGGCGGATGCTCACCAGCGATCCCTTGCCGGCGCGGCCGATCGGGGATCGGGCGGTGGAGACGATGACGGCTTCGGGCATGGAACGACACTCCCTTGTTTTCGATCCAGACACACGCGCTAAGCGGTTGCTCACCTCGCATCCTCCACCGGAGGGAGGTGCGGGTCAAAGGCGGAGGCGATCCACACCACTCTTTCGACGTCCTCCGATCCGCCGGGCGGCCGCGTGACCTCGCCCGTTGAGTGGACAGATCCCGACCTGCGGCGTTTAGGCTGTCGGCGTGGATTACGTCGAGCACATCGTGGACCTCGTGGGCAACACCCCGCTGGTCAAGCTGAACGCACTGGCCGAGGGGCTGCACCCGCTCATCCTGGCCAAGGTCGAGTACGTCAACCCCGGCGGCAGCGTCAAGGACCGCATCGCACTGCGGATGATCGAAGCCGCCGAGCGTTCCGGCGAACTGAAGCCCGGCGGCACCATCGTCGAGCCGACCTCCGGCAACACCGGCGTCGGGCTGGCCATGGTGGCGCAGCGCAAGGGGTACAAGTGCGTGTTCGTCTGCCCGGACAAGGTCAGCGAGGACAAGCGCAACGTGCTCAAGGCCTACGGCGCCCGCGTCGTGGTCTGCCCGACCGCGGTGGCGCCGGAGCACCCGGACTCCTATTACAACGTCTCCGACCGCCTCGTGCGCGAGATCGAAGGCGCCTGGAAGCCGAACCAGTACGCCAACCCGGAGAACCCGGCCAGCCACTACCACTCGACCGGCCCGGAACTCTGGCGTCAGACCGAGGGCAAGATCACGCACTTCGTCGCGGGTGTCGGCACGGGCGGCACGATCTCGGGCACCGGCAAGTACCTCAAGGAGGTCAGCGACGGCCGCGTCCAGGTCGTCGGCGCGGACCCCGAGGGTTCGGTGTACTCGGGCGGGTCCGGGCGGCCGTACCTGGTCGAGGGCGTCGGTGAGGACTTCTGGCCGGAGACCTACGACCGCGACGTCGCCGACCAGATCATCCCGATCTCGGACGCGCACTCCTTCGACATCACGCGGCGTCTCGCGCTCGAAGAAGGACTGCTCGTCGGCGGCTCGTGCGGGATGGCCGTCGCGGCCGCGCTCAAGCTCGCCGAGGGCCTCGGCCCGGACGACGTCGTCGTTGTACTCCTGCCCGATGGCGGCCGCGGCTACCTCACCAAGGTCTTCAACGACAGCTGGATGTCCTCCTACGGCTTCCTGCCGCCCGATTCGAGCGGCGCGACCGTCGGCGACGTCCTGATGAAGAAGCGGGCCACGCTGCCCAGCCTGGTGCACAGCCACCCCAACGAGACCGTCGCCGAAGCGGTGGCGATCCTGTCCGAGTTCGGTGTCAGCCAGATGCCCGTCGTCAGCGCGGAACCGCCGGTCATGGCGGCCGAGGTGGTCGGCGCGGTCAACGAACGCGACCTGCTCGAAGCACTCTTCACCGGCAAGGCCCAGCTGGCCGACCGGCTGGAGCAGCACATGTCACCGCCGTTGCCGACCATCGGCGCCGGTGAGCAGGTGGGTTCGGCGATGACCGCGCTCTCGGGCGCCGACGGCGCGCTCGTGCTGGTGGACGGCAAGCCCGCCGGCGTCGTCACCCGGCACGACCTGCTGGCTTTTCTCGCAGGGCGGTAAAGAGACATTTCATCGGATGGACGGGCCGGGGCGTTACGAGCGGCCCGACCCCCTATCCGATAGCGTGTTCGGTGAGTTGAACTTTCATGTCCTCGTCAAGGGGGTTCAAGACCCAAATGAGTGCTCCGCAGCCACCGAATCAGCCTTGGGGTGGCGCCCAGCCACCCCAGGGACCCCCGAGTGGCCCCCAGCCGCAGCAAGACAACCCGTTCGGTTCCCCGGAACCGACCCAGGTGGTGCAGCCCGCCCAGCCCGATTACGGGCAACCGCAGTACGGGCAGCAGCCCTCGTATGAGCAGCCCCAGGGCGGCGGGTTCGGCGACACCCCGGAGCCCACCCAGGTCGTCCAGCCGGCCCAGCCGGGTTCCGGTGACGCCAACGCGACCCAGCTCGTGCAACCGGTGAGCGAAGGCGGTGACGCCCCCGGTGAGTCCACCCAGCTGGTGCCGCCGGGTTCGCAGCCGCCCGCCATCCCGTACGCCCCGCCGCCGAGCGCGGCCGACAACCCGGCCGGTGCCTATGGCGCCCAGGGTGGCGGCTTCGGTCAGCAGCCCGGCTTCGGCGGACCCCCGCAGGGTGGGTTCGACCCGTCGCAGGGCCAGCAGTCCGGTTTCGGCCAGCCGCAGCAAGGCTTCGGCGGACCGCCGCAGGGCGGTTTCGGCCAGCAGCCCGGTTTCGGCGGACCGCCCCAGGGCTTCACCGGCGCGCCCGCCGGTGGTGGCGGTGGCGGGAACCCGTTGTTCGGGTTCATCGCCGGCGGCCTCGTCGGCCTTCTCGGTCTGCTCGCGCTGATCTTCAGCTTCGTCTACTTCGGTGACGCGAGCGACTACTCCAAGGGCCTCGACAACGCGCCGAGCGACGAAGCCCTGCAGCAGTTCCTCGACAAGGCCGGGACGGTCGGTCCCGGTGTCGTCTGGCTGTACGTGATCCTGCTGCTGGTCGCCTCGCTCATCGCGACGGCGTCCGGTGCCGGTCTCGCCCTCTCGGGCAAACTCCCGGCCACGTTCAAGAAGATCGTGCCGATCGCGATCACCGCGAGCGGTGCGCTGCTGTTCCTCTTCGGCCTGCTGCTGCTGATGGGCACCACACCGTCGGAGGAGTTCAAGCGTGAGCTCGGGCCGCTGGGCGACAAGGTCGGCATCGGCATCGGCCTGCCGCACCTGATCTTCGGCATCCTGATCCTGATCATCGGGGTGCTGGGCCTGATCCCGCCGACCGCGCAGTTCGTCGGTCTCGGTGGGGGCGGTTCCGCGCTGGGTGCCCCGCAGAGCGGTCAGCCCGGTGGTTTCGGCGGACCGCCGCAGGGCGGTTTCGGCCAGCCGGGTCAGCCCGGCCCGTACGGCCAGCCGCAGTCCGGTCCCTACGGTCAGCCCGGTCAGCCGCCGCAGGGTGGTTTCGGCCAGCCGCAGCAGCCGGGTCAGCCCGGTGGGTTCGGCCAGCAGCCCGGCCACCAGGGTCCGCCCAGCGGCGGTTTCGCACAGCCGGGTCAGCCGTCGCAGGGCGGTTTCGGCCAGCCGCAGCAGCCGGGTCAGCCCGGCGGATTCGGGCAGCAGCCCGGCTACCAGGGCGGTCCGCCCAGTGGCGGGTTCGGCCAGCCGGGACAGCAGCCCGGTCAGCCGGGGCAGCAGCCCGGCCAGCCGCCGCAGCAGTGGTGATTCGCAGCCACTGAACGGTTTTCACCCATGATGCCCCCGGCCATCCGGCCGGGGGCATCATGTTTCGCCGGTGTCTTCGGATTCACGGGTCACGATCACGTCCCCGGGGCTAGGGTGAGCGCCGTTAACCCACACCCGGCTGATGGGGGCGACGTGACCGGTCCGTACGGATATCCCGCTCACCAGCCAGGACCGGCCGGTTTCGGATTCCCCGCCCCGCAGAAGCGTCCGTCAGGGGCGACGGCGGTCATCGCCGCGCTGGCCGGACTCGCCGCCGCCGGTGCCGCCGGGTTCATCCCGGTCTACTTTTTCCTCGAATTGCCGTCCGGGTTCAGCATCGGCGACCTGCCGGGTCTCGTGCTCACCACGCTCGGGCTCTACCTGTCGGGCGCGCTGCTCCTCCTGATCGGCGCGCTGTCGGCGTTCTTCCGCTCGGTCGCCGGCGCCGTCCTGCTGGTGCTGGGTTCGCTGCTGGTGATCGCCGCGATCGTGATGGAACCGCAGGCGTTCACCGGGAACTACGGAACGTACTTCCGGACGCAGTTCGCCTTCGAGACCTTCGTCGCGGTCGTCCGCGTGGTCATGTTCGCGGTCGTGCCGTTCACCCTGCTCTTCACGATCATCCCGCCGACGCTGAAGTACTTGCGCTGGCGGCCTTCCGCCGCACAGCCTTTCCAGCCGCGAAACCCCTATCCGCCGCGGAGCGGTTGGTGAGATCCTGAGGCGTCCGGCTCGACCTCGGGGAGGGGTTTCATGAGTCAGCAACGGTTTTCGCCGACCGCGGGTACCGCGATCGCCGCGGCCGTCATCGGGTTCCTGATCGCCATGCGCCCTTTGGTGGACGCGTTCTCCTACCTCGCGCTGCTTGCCGTCGACGGCGGGAGTCCGGAGTACGTCGTCGGGATCCTCTGGAACGGATCGTTGACAGCGATCTTGATCGTGGGCGGGATCCTCTTGCTCCTGCGAAAGAATTCGGGTCGTGTCCTGCTTGTCGCGGGTACGGTGCTTTCCCTTCTGGCCGCGCTCTTCGTTCCCGACGCCGCGCGGATCTACTTCTTCGCCGACGCCGTCGCGGAAACGAGGGTCTCGTCCGACATCGGGTCCCTCTGGACCTTCGCGATGGCCGTGGCCGTCTTGGTGCTCGCGCTGATCCGGTCCACGTCGGACTGGCTGGAGGGAAAGCCGAAGGACGACCAGGAGCCGTCGAACCACGATCGGCTTCCCGGCTGGTAGCGGGCCTGACAGGATGAAGCCCGGATCTCGACAGGGGGAGACATGACCTATCAGCAGTACCCGTCGCAGGGTGGCTACCCGCCGCCCGGGGTGGCGCCGAAACCGAACGGCGCCACCGGGATCATCGCCGCGATCCTCGCCATCCTCGGCGGCGTGTGGTTCTTCGCCGGGATGGTGCTGCACGTCATCGAGATTTCCGAGCACGTCCTCTACTTCCTCGTCATCGGCGCGATACTCGATTTCGTGTCCGCGGCCCTGCTCCTGCTCGGCGGGATCCTGCTGCTCATGCGGAAGGGAGCGGGCCGTGTGCTCACCGCGATCGGCGCGGCCTTCACGCTCTTCATGGTGCTCGTGACGATCGTCGTCCGGTCGCTCGATCTGACCTTCTACTTCTCGTATGGCGGACTGACCCTGTTCGTCGGCGTCGGCGGGGTGCTCATCCAGGTCCTGATCCCGGCGATCGCGACCCTCGTCCTGGCACTGATCCCGCCGACGGCGCGCTGGGTCGCGGCCGGGAAGCAGGTCGTGCCGCCGCCGCACTTCGGGTACCCGCAGGCGGCACCCGGATATCCCCCGGCCGGATATCAGCAGCCTGGTCCGCCACCCGGGCAGTGGTGAGTTCGATCCCAGCCGATGGGATCTCGAGGTGGTGGTCGTACCCTGGACCGTATGGCCGACGACTACTCTCTGCTGGGCTTCGAAACGCGCGCGATCCACGCCGGGCAGACTCCTGATCCCCGGACCGGCGCGGTCATCGTGCCGATCTACCAGACTTCGACCTATGCGCAGGACGGCGTCGGCGGCACGCGCGAAGGTGACTACGAGTACTCCCGTACCGCGAATCCCACGCGCACCGCGCTGGAAGTCGCGCTCGCGGCGCTCGAAGGCGCCCGGCACGGGCTGGCCTACGCTTCGGGGATGGCGGCCAGCGACGTCCTGCTGCGGGCAACCCTGCGCCCTGGCGACCACCTCGTGCTCGGCAACGACGCGTACGGCGGCACGTTCCGGCTGATCGACAAGGTGCTCAGCCTGTGGGGCGTCGAGCACACGGTCGCCGACCTGGGGAACATCGCCGAGGTCCGTGCCGCGATCCGGCCCGAGACGAAGCTGATCTGGTGCGAGTCGCCGACGAACCCGATGCTGGGGATCGCCGACATCGCCGCGCTGGCCGACGTCGCGCACGGCGCCGGTGCCCGCCTGGTCGTCGACAACACCTTCGCCACCCCGTACCTGCAGAACCCGCTTTCGCTGGGTGCGGACGTCGTCCTGCACTCGACGACCAAGTACCTCGGCGGGCACTCCGACGTGGTCGGCGGCGCGATCCTGACCAACGAGGACGAACTGCGCGAGCAGCTGTTCTACCTGCGTAACGCGGCCGGCGCGGTACCCGGGCCGTTCGACGCGTGGCTGACCCTGCGCGGGATCAAGACACTCGCGCTGCGCATGGAGCGGCACAGCGACAACGCCGAACTGATCGCCCGGATGCTGCTGAAGCACCCGAAGGTCGAGCACGTCTACTACCCGGGCCTGCCGGAGCACCCCGGCCACGAGGTCGCCTCGAAGCAGATGCGGCGTTTCGGCGGGATGATCTCGTTCACCCACGTCGACGGCGAGCAGGCCGCGCTCGACGTCGCGTCGAAGACGAAGCTGTTCATCCTCGCCGAGTCGCTGGGCGGGATCGAATCGCTCATCGAGCACCCGGGCCGGATGACCCACGCGAGCACCGTCGGGTCCACCCTGGAGGTGCCGGACAACCTGCTGCGCCTGTCGGTCGGCATCGAGGACGGCAGCGACCTCGTCGACGACCTGGCCAAAGCCCTGGGCTGACCGCCGCCGAGCCCAGAAAAGGGAGCAAGGGACCTTTGCTGCTACTTCCCTCCGGAAAGTAGCAGCAAAGGTCCCTTGCTCCCTTCGCGCTGGTCAGCGCGGTGTGGTGGGAGGGATCGTCCGGTCACGGACGGAAGTTGCTGGGCTGCACGCCGGGCTTCGCGTCGGCCTCGTGCGCGTTCCCCCGCGGCGCGGCGGGCAGTTCGGAGCCGTCGACGCAGCCACCGACGAGCTCGATGTGGCTGTCGTGCCGGATGTACTGGCCCGGGTCGACGCAGCCGGCGCGGTCGACCGTGTACACGGCGGCGCCGGTCAGCAGGGCGGCCGAGGTGATGGCCAGCACGACCGGGAGCAGCCCGGCGGAGCGGGTCGCCCGGACCCTGCCGATGTTCCCCCGTGCCATATGCGCCCCCTGGTCACCTTCGCCGCCGACGTCAAGAGTACCCGGACGGTGAACTTGTCACGTGACGTATCCGTCAGGTGACCTTGTCCCCGCTCTCGGTGAACACGTCAGAGACCGCCGAAAGGTTCACCGCTGCCCGGTGATGGCGGCGACCGCGAGTTCGCGTTCGGGCTCGCCGACCTCCGGCAGGGTGAACGCCAGCGCCCGGATGTGGGTGAGCAGGTCGGGATCGGGCGCGACGTCGTGCTCACGCAGGTAGTAGGCGACCGCGCCCGGCCAGTACCACCGGCCGTCCGTGCGGAAGTTCAACGGCACCAACGGTTCCCGGTCCGGGGCGAAGGCATCGGCGTCGTAGGTCCGCGACGCCAGTACCACCGGCGCGCCGTCGAGGTACGCCAGCACGCGGTCCCGTTCGGCCGGGGTCAGCGGCTCGCGGTTCACCACCGGGCGGCCCGCCTCGTCGAGGCCGTCGTAGACGCGCGCCGAGCGCAGCCCCTCCGGCGCTTCGGCGGGCGGAGTGGCCACCAGTGACCCGGCGGCGGGCTCCCTGCCCGCCCGTTGCCGCAGCCACGGCGGGATGTTCTGCTCCGCCCGCGGGAAGAACCGGAGTTCGTCCTGGAAGCCGATCGGCGGCGGAGTGCGCCGCCACGACGGCTCCTGATCGAGCGTGAAGTCGACGGACGTGCCCTGCACGGCGTCGAACGTCAGCGCCGCCCCGAGCCAGGTGCCCTGGCCGGGCTGGTACATCCCGGCCCGGAGTGTGCCGAAGAGCTGGACCAGTTCCGGCGGCGGCGCGACGGACTGCGTCACGCCGTCCGGGCCGGTGATGAGCACGTCGGTTTCGAGGTGCCTGCCGACGGCCCGGTGCTCGGTCCGCAGCCGCCGCCAGCCCGGCGGGGCCATCGAGGCCAGCCCGTTGCCGATCTGGGCGACGATCTGCTGTTGCTGTTCCGGGGTGAGCTGTCCTGGCGCGGTCATCGGCCCTCCCCTCAGGCCTGCGGCGGCGGGGGTTGCGTGGTCGCCTGCGGGACCTCCACGAGGGAACCGTCGGCGAGCAGCTCCGCGACCGAACGTTCGAGTACATACGCCGTACCGCCGCCTGCCTGGTCGTACCAGGCGATCGGCGTACCGACGATCGCGCGCACGGGGCGGACGGTCCGGTAGACGTGGTACTCGAACCGCTGTTCTTCGGCAGGCTGCGACCGGTGGGTGAACTCGGTCCGCGCCGCGTAGAGCGTGTTGCCGTCCGGACGGCCGTAGCGGTCCATCTCGGTACCCGGCGGCAGCGTCGCGATCCGCTTCCCGCCGTAGAGCTGAAGGCCCACGTCGCCGCCGACCGGCTGGATCGGCCAGTCCTCGGTCGGCCGCTTGGCGTCCGGTGGCAGCTCGCCGCGGAAGGCGGCCTGGTTCAGGTACAGGTGACCGACGAAGTACCGGACGGCTTTTTGCGCCGTGTCGAAGACGACCTCTTCGCCGCGTTCGGTGCCCTGGGCCTGGAACACCGCCCAGCGGCCGTCTTCGGCCACCAGGCACCAGGCGCCGTCGACGGTCTCGCCGACGCTGTACCGCGAGGGGTCCAGCTCCAGTTCGGCTGCCACGTCAAGGGCTTCCTTGGCGGCGGTCTCGGGATCGGACTGTTCACCGGAAGCGGCCGTCCCCGTCGTGCCGAGGCGTTCGTTCAGCCAATCCGGGATCATCCCGGTTTCGCGGGGGAACGCGGTCAGCTCCCTGGCGAACGCCGCGGCGGGCGGCTCGCCGTCCCAGGAGGGCTGATCGTCCCAGGTGTACTCGTACTCGACGCTCATGTCGCGCGGTATGTGCGCGACGGCCTGGAACCAGGTGCCCCGGCCGGGCCGGTACATCCCGGCCCGCAGTTCGGCCAGCAGACCGGGGACCTGCTCCGGCAGATCCCACAGCTGGAGGCCACCGTCGGACTCGCGACGGACCATCACCGGCAGTTCGGTGTAATCGCCGATCGCGCGGTAGGTCAGCATGACCTGCGCCCAGTCCGTCGGGACGGCCAGCGCGACGGCGTTGGCGATCCGCACCCAGATCTCGTTCTGTTCGTCGGCGTCGAGCGGCCCGGCGTGCCCGGCCTCCGGTGGCGCGTCCACCGGATGCCCGGCCTCGGCGAGTTTGTCGCGCAGCCAGCCCGGGATGTGCTCGGGATCCCGGGGAAACGCCTCCAGGTCCGCGACCCAGCCGAGGGGATCGATCGACGGCGCCCACCGCGGATCCCATTCGACGTTGTGGACGACCCGGAACCGGGTCGGCGGGTCGACGATGAACCGCATCGAGAACCAGGTGCCCTCACCGTCCTCGTAGAACAGCTCACGCATCCGGACGGCGATCCGCACGGCGTCCTGCGGCACGGCGATCTCCGCGTAGCCGCCGTCGGCCATCAGCACGGTGACGGTGAAGTCCTGCACGCCGACGTTGACGCGGCAGGTCAGGTCGATCCGCTGCCACCCCTCGGGGGCCGCGTCCGACAGCGCGTACACCATGTCGTACTTGAGCTGCTGAAGCTCTTCGGCGTCACGGGGCATGGGTGCGGGTCCTTTCTGCCGGTGCGACAGCGTGCATCACGGCCTCGCCGGGGGTTCGTTGGGGAAGCTGCGCATGTGGACGCTGCGGTTACCGTCCGCGTCGATCTCGATCCAGCGTACTTGGATGGAGGTCGGCACCTGGCCGCCGTCCCGGATCGGGAAGACTTCCATCCCCTCGATCTTGTGCTTTCCGGCGCCCCTCTCCAGGAACCCGGCGAGGTCGGCTTCGAAGGCGTGCCAGTGATTCGGTCCGGCGACGGGCCAGCCCTGATTCTGCGGCCGCCACTGGGCCATCATGTTCAGCAGCTCACCGGGACTGTCGAACTGCTTGCCGAAGAGATGGCCGCCGTCGTGATTCCCCGGCACCCCGGAGGCTTGCTTGTTCGAATCCGACTGCGCCGTGGAGTCCCGGTTCGGCGCCGCGCCGTCCTCCTGCAACCGCAGATCGTTCGCCCGGCCACGCACCGTGTCGACGCCGTCGATGTTGTTGACACCGGGATCGGGCGCGGGCCCGGTGTGATAGACGAAGCGTCCGCCGTCGACGTTGTAGACCATGTTCGGCGCCGGGTTGTTCAGGTCGGGACTCGAGGGCCGGAAGGTCTCCACGACCACGTTGCCGTCCGCGTCGGTCCAGTAGATCGAGCGCGTGTGGTTCTCGCGCCCGGGATTCCGGTATTCACTGGTGACGACGTACTTCTTGTTCGGCTCGAGAATCGGCCGGCCCTCGGCGTCCTTGGGCAGGCTGTCGAGGAACGACTTGCCCCGTTTGAGGGTGACGTCCACCTGCTCGTTGCCGCGGAACCGCTCGGGATTCCTTGCCCCTTCCGGGATTTCGGCCTTCGGGTCGAGCCGCTGGCGGACGATGGGGTCGCCCTCGCCGATGCCGTACTTCCGGTTCGCGTCGATGTCCGGGTTGGTCCGCGCCATCCGGCCGGAGTCGACGTCCGCCCAGCGGACATGACCGCCGGCGTCGGTGTAGAAGGTGCCGCGGTGCACGCCGGCCGTGTCCGTCACCTCGTACCGGGTGTGCGGGGCGTAGGGGCCACCGCTCGCGAAGGAATCCTTCGGCCCCGGAGCGTGCGGGTGGCCTGGAACGTGCGGTTGGTCGCGGCCGACCGTGACCGTCTCGCCCTCGAAGTCGGGCCGGTGGTACTGGACCGACGGATGCGGGTTGCCGTGTTCGTCGGTCCTGAAGGTCTGGTGCTCGCCCTCGACCTCGACCCGGTACGTCGTGTTCGGATGGGGATTCGCGACATCGGGGTTCGGGTGGTAGTCCGGGTTCGGGTGGTACACGACCCCGGCTGGCGTCTCCACCTTGATGCGCGGCTGCGTGTTCGGGTGGTGCGTGTCGATGTGCGTGACGTCGCCGTTCCCGTCCACGTGGTAGACGCCGCGCCTGTTCCCGGCGCTGTCGAACACCTCGTACGACCGGGGCCCGGTGAGGTCCTGGCCGTGGGGGAAACGTTCGCCGGGCGCGGGCGGCCGCACCGTGCTGTCCGGGTCCGGCCCGCCGATCCGCTCCGGCGTGGCGTGCTGCGTCGGCGGGTCGAAATCGGTCTGGTGGTGCGGATTGCGGTGGATGGCCTGCTGACGATTCGTGTCGAGCAGCTCGCTTTCCTGCCGTACCGAATCCGGGTTCCGGTCCCGCGGGATGTCGGGATCCTGCCCGGGCGGCGGTTCCGGCCGCCGCGGCGCGTTGTCGGGGTCCGCGCTCGACGGTGGCTGGTCGCGCCGGGGCGTGGTGTCGTCGTCGCCGTCACCGCGGCTGCGGGCGCTGTCGGCGTCCACATCGCGCTTGCCCGCTTCGGGGGTGTCCGGGGTGAAGCCGTCGTCGCTCGCCCGGCGGGCGGTGCCGTCGGGACTGTGGACGTCCCATTCGCCGTTCGGCGGGATCTTCGGGCGAGGACGGCCGTCGGGGCCGATCTCGTAGTCGGACGAGAAGACGCGCCCGTTCGAGTCGGTCCACGCCGGCCTGCTCGGCGCCATCACCTCGGTGTCGAGGTCTCGCGACAGGCGGCGCGCGAAGTCGTTCGAGCCGGCGTCGCAGCCGATCAGCCTGATCGGGCGGCCGTCGTAATCCGGGTTGCGGCGCAGGATTTCCGCGAATTCCTCGGGGGTGTACAAGCGGTTGCCGATGCGGGCGTACCCGTCCGGGGTCACGTGCACGTCGACGGTGTGGAAGCCGTTCGGGTCCGGCTGGACCCGGTGCGGCAGGTCGCCCATGTCACCGTCGCCGCGGTGGTACGAGCTACCCGCGGGCGTGCCTTCGGAATGGCGCTGGTTGACCTCGTCCGGGGTCAGCGGACGGTCGGGCTCGCCGTCGGGGCCGCGCTCGTGCGGGCTGTTCTCGTGGTGACCGTCGGTGTCCTGGCGCGGGCCGTGTCCGTCGGGGCCGTGACCATCGGGACCGTGGCCGTCCGGCGAACGCGGCGGGCCGGGGTGACCACCCGGGCCGCGGCCGCCGGGCCCGGCGGTGCCCGGACCCGTGCCGCCGGGCCGGCTGCCGGGGCCGTGGGTGCCGGTGTGCGGTTGCGCGCCGGGGCCGAAGTCGTTGCCGCGGGCCACCGGCGGCTGATGCGGCTGGTTCGGCCGCCCGCCGGGGCCGGTCTGCCCGGGACCGCGACTGGGGCCGGTGTGGGTGTCGGGAGTGCGCGGGGCGTGCGTGTCCGGGGTGCGCGGCGAACCGGGCGTACCCGTCCAGCCGCCACCCGGCGGCCTGCCGCCGGGCGAACCCGGTGTGCCACCGGGAGTTCCACCCGGACCACCTTGGGGCGGCATCCCGCCCGCGACCGGCTGACCCTGCGGCGGGATACCGGACGGTGAGGCGTCGCCGCCGGTCCCGCCGCGCTGGGACGGGACGTGCGACGGGCCGGCGTCACCGAGGCGCGGCGCCGTGGGCGCCGATCCGCTGGTCGTCGTGCCGCTGTCGGTCGGCCGGGTGGGGCTGCCACCGTCGTTTCCGCCGTGGTGGCCGGGGGACGGGTCGGAGCGCGGGCCGGGCGAACCGCCGCCGTCACCGCCGTGCGTCCGGGGTGCGCCGCCGCCGTCGCCCGCGTGACCGGGCGAACCGCCGGTGTCCGCCCGGTTCGGGCTGGGCGAACCGCCGGTGTCCGTCCGGGTCGGGCTGGGTGAGCCGCCGTCACCGGCGTCGGTTCGGCTGTGCGGTGTGGAGCCGGTGTCCGCGCGGTTCGGGGCGGGGGAACCGCCGTCGGACGCGTGACCCGGGGAGCCGCCGGTGTCCGCGCGGGTGTGCGGGGCCGGGGCGGGCGAGCTGTCGGGTGCGTGACCGGTCGGGCCGCCGGTGTCGGCCCGGGTGCGGGGTGCGGAGCCGCCGTCCGCGCGCGCCGGGCCGGGAGAGCTGTCGCCCGCGTGGGTGGGTGAACCGCCGTCCGCGCGCGCCGGGCTGGGCGAACCACTCTCGGGTGCGCGGTTCGGGCCGGCGTCGCCGGGAGAATCGCCGCCGGTCCGGGTGTGCGGGGCCGCGCCGGGGGAACCGCCGTCGGGGCGTGGGGACGAGCCTCCGCCGCCCGGGGTGCCGCCGAGGTCTCCGTCCGAAGTGGACGGTGCGTCGCCATCGCCGGTACGGCTGGGGGAACCGCCGTCCGAACGGGTCGGCGAGCCACCACCGTCTCTTGTGGACGGTGAGCCGCCGGTGCCCGACGGGGCGTCACCGCCGGGGCCGGAATTCCCGTCGGAACCACTGGGGCCGTTCGAGCCCGAATCGCCGTCGGGGCCGTTCGAGCCGCCGGAATCACCGGAACCGCCCGAATCGCCGTCACCGGGGCCACTGCCGGAACCGTCGCCGTCCGGGCCGTCGCCGGATCCCGGGCCACCCCCGTCCGGCCCGCCGGAGCCACCGCGGCCACCGCGCTGGGCGAACCCGCCCGGTTTGATGTTCTTGGGGTTGAGCGCGTCGAGGCCGGTGATCTTCCCGGCGATCTTGCCGAAGATCTTGATGATCTTCTCGAAGACGTCGACCAGTTTGCCGAGCAGCGGCGAGACCCGCCGCATCGCGTCGCACAGTTCCTTGAGCTTGTCGGCGATCTTCGCGGCCCACTTGGCGATCGCGGTCACGGCCTGCGCGACCACGATGGGCGTGCCGAAGCCGAGGGAGAACACCGTCTCCATGACCCACGCGATGAGCTTGCCGACCGCGTCCGCGATCAGCTGGCGGATGAATTCGCGGACGAACGCGACGATCTCGCCGAAGATCATCACGACGGTGCTGATGCCGCCCGCGACCGTCGCCGCCGCGTTGATCGCTTCCGCCTGCTCCGCGGCCTGTTTGCGGTACTGGTCGGCGGCCTCGCCGGTCCAGCCGGAAGTGCCGTTCTTGACCGTGTTCGCCAGCTCGACCTGGGTGTCTTCCAGCTTCTTGGCGACGTTGCCCCAGGTCTCGGAGTACGACTGGATGACCGGCGGGTCGCCGGCGACCGCGTCCAGCATGTCCTTCAGCGGCTGCATGTGTTCCATCAGGAACGACGCCACCGACGACATCAGGTAGCCGAACGGGTCGATCGCGGCACTGGCGATCTCGCCCGCGAGGCTCAGCACCCCGAGCCCGCCGCCGACCCAATCACCGTTCGAGATGCCGTTGAAGGCGTCCATGGCCGACTCGGCGACGCCGATGCCCGCCACGTAGCCGTATTCGCTGTTCCCGGCCGTCAGCGGCCCCGGGCCGTCGCCGTCCGTCGGCGCCTTCGCGACGAGCGGATTCCCCTCGGGCATCAGTCAGGCACCTGCGTCTTGTCGAGTTCGGCGGCGAAGTTCTCGTCCTGCGCCTGGTACGCGTTGGACGCCGACCGCACGTTGTTCGCCACCGCCGTCGCGGCCTCGACGGCCTTGTTCAGCGCGGTGATGCCGAACTCCTCGACCGGGTCGAGCATCATCCGGAACGGCTGGCAGATGATGCCGTAGGCGTCGGTGGGCATGCTCACCTGCTGCGCGGCGTCGACCGCGGTGCGCAGGCCGTCGGCGATGCCGTCGACCTGCTTGGCGTGCGCGTCGAGGTCGGAGCCGAGCTCGTAACCCTTGCCTGCCATGGTTTCTCCCCTCTACCAGGCCGGATGAAAGTCTCAAGAAAGGATGCTGCCGCCGAAGTCGTCATCGTCGTGGTCCTGCGTACGGCGGCGCCGCGGTATCGGCTTCGGCTGCGGCGGGGCGGACGGCGTGGACGACGCGGGTGGCTCCTCCTCGTCCGGGCCGAAGCGGTGGTGCAGCTCGGGTTCCGCCTGGCCGGGCTCCTCGTCGGGCGGTGCCTCCGGGAAGGTGCTCTGCGCTTCCGCGATCACGCGGCTCGCCGTCTCGTCGGTCGTGCCGACCGTTTCGGCCATCGCCTGCTGCAGCAGCTCGGGGATCCGGGACTGCGCGAGCTGGACGAGCCGCATGACCTGCGCCGACACCTCGGCCATCCGCTTGCCGCTCGCGGCTTCGGCGATGACGAGGTTGGTGAGCAGGCCCTTCGAGTCGATGGTGACCTCGATGGTGTTGTCCTTCGACCGTTCGGTCACGGTCTGGCCCTGCATGCGGGCGGCCATCGCCTGATAGCGCGCGGCGGTCTCCTGGATCTGCTTCGTCCAGTTGTCCACCATCTGTTCGCTGGCGTCGACGTTGTCCGGCATCGGGGCCCTTCCACATACTGCGTGCTGACGACTTCACACTGACGGTCCGGAGGCTGCTTCGGTTCCGGTGTGCGCGAAGTTTAGTGTTCGTCCGGTGTACCACCCCGGGCCGACAGAGTCGGGTCACTCACGCAGCGAAAGGGCCCTTCACCACACAAAGTGCGATGAAGAGCCCTTTCACGCCCTGCGAACTGCCGGGGTCAGAGGTTGCCGCGACGCTCCTGTTCCCGCTCGATGGCCTGGAACAGGGCCTTGAAGTTGCCCTTGCCGAAGCCCAGCGAGCCGTGGCGCTCGATGAGCTCGTAGAACACCGTCGGGCGGTCGCCGATCGGCTTGGTGAAGATCTGCAGCAGGTAGCCGTCCTCGTCGCGGTCGACCAGGATGCGGTGCTCCTTCAGCTTCTCGATCGGCACCCGGACCT
This sequence comes from Amycolatopsis sp. cmx-4-19, assembly GCA_049998115.1. GTDB lineage: Bacteria > Actinomycetota > Actinomycetes > Mycobacteriales > Pseudonocardiaceae > Amycolatopsis. Next base: position 458,969 of record JAEBEO010000003.1, read on the forward strand.
CGCCGATCCGCGCGCGCAGCGCCGGGTCGTCGTAGTAGGAGTCCGGGGTGTCGAGGAACTCGACACCCGCCGCGCGCATCGCGGTCACCGTCGTGATGATGTCGTTGGTGGCCAGCGCGATGTGCTGGCAGCCCGCGCCGCCGTAGAACTCGAGGTACTCGTCGATCTGCGACTTCTTCTTCGCGATCGCCGGCTCGTTGAGGGGGAACTTGACGCGGTGGTTGCCGTTGGAGACCACCTTGCTCATCAGCGCCGAGTACTCGGTCGCGATGTCGTCGCCGACGAACTCCGCCATGTTCACGAAGCCCATGACGCGGTGGTACCAGTCGACCCAGTAGTCCATCTTGCCGAGTTCGACGTTGCCGACGCAGTGGTCGACGGCCTGGAACAGCCGCTTCGGCGCACCCTCGGGGCGGACGATCTTGCTCTCGCGCGGCTCGTAGCCGGGCAGGTAGACGCCCGTGTACTTCGACCGGTCGATCAGCGTGTGGCGGGTCTCGCCGTAGGTCGCGATCGCGGCGATCCGGACGGTGCCGTGCTCGTCGGAGACGTCGTGCGGCTCTTCGAGGACGGTGGCGCCCTGTTCGCGGGCGTGGGCGATGCACTTGTCGACGTCGGCGACCTCGAGGGCGAGGTCGATGACGCCGTCGCCGTGACGGCGGTGGTGGTCGAGCAGTTCGGAGTCGGGCTTGACGCCCCCGGTGATCACGAAGCGGGCCGAACCGGACTTCAGCACGAACGACTTGCGCTCGAAGTTCCCGGTTTCGGGGCCGGAGTACGCGATCAGCCGCATCCCGAACGCGACCTGGTAGAACCACGCCGTCTGCGTGGCGTTGCCCGCGATGAACACCACCGCGTCCATCGACCTCACCGGGAAGGGGTCGGTCGAAGAGTCGTGGTCGACGAGCCCGACGAGCTGACGCAGCTGGTCGTAGCTCACGTCGTCAAGAGCACCTTGGGGTTCCACTGTGTGCGTCATGACTGAAGCATCCGAGCGCGGGACAAAATGTGCAATGGTCAAAGATTTTGCTGCACACTATGCCCAGTGATGGCAGCGGCAACGTCGTCACAGCGGACAACCTGTGCAGGAGGTAGGGGTGATGTCGGAAGCGCTCGACGCGCTGGACGCGCGACTGTTGCTGTTGCTCACCGACTCGCCCCGGCTCGGCGTGCTCGAATGCGCCCGCCGGCTCGGCGTCGCGCGGGGCACCGTGCAGGCCCGGCTGGACCGGCTGACCGAACGCGGGATCCTCGGCGGCTTCCCGCCCGAACTCGACCTCGCGGCGATGGGTTACGGCCTCACCGCGTTCGCGGTCCTCGAGATCGCGCAGGGACGCCGGTCGGAGGTCGCGGAGGCGCTGTCCGCGATCGACGAGGTGTGCGAGGTCTACGCGACGACCGGTCAGGGCGACCTCTTCGTGCGGATGGTCGCGCGCGACAACGACGACCTGCAACGGGTGGTCGACGAGGTCGTCGGGGCGCCGTACGTGCGGCGGACGTCGACGTCGATCGCGTTGTCGACACCGGTTCCGCCGCGCGTACGGCCACTGCTGGAGCGGCTGGCGCGGAGCTAACGCAGCTGGTTCAGGTACCGCGCGGCCGACCGCTGGACGGCTTCGTGCCCGTCGGTCCGGATGATCGCGTCCCACCAGGCGCCGTAGATCGCCTCGAACTCGTACGGTTCGAGCAGTTCGGCCGCGCGCCGGACGACGTCCGGGCGTTCCGGGATCAGGTTCGGGTAGCTGTACATCATGCCGACGAACCGGCGGTCCGGGATGACCTGCAGGATGTCGCCCGAGAGCAGCGCGCCGCGGCCGTTCTCGCCTCCCGGCCAGTGCAGCACGGTCCCGCCGTCGAAGTGCACGCCGAGGTTGAGCAGCCGCAGGTCGGGGGCGACGTCGAGGCTCACGCCACTCCACAGCTTGATCGCCGGATCCGGCCTGCCGATCCACTGCCGGTCGTCTTCGTGCAGGTAGACGGGCACGTCGAAGGCGTGGGCCCATTCGACCATCGTGGTGTAGTAGTGCGGGTGGCTGATCGCGATGCCGGTGATCCCGCCGAGCCCGCGGACCTGGGCGACGAGGTCGTCGTCGAGGAAGCCCGCGCAGTCCCACAGGAAGTTGCCGGATTCGGCCTTGACCAGCAGTGCCCGCTCGCCGATGGCGAAAGCGGGGGTGGACCCGACGCCGACGAGGCCGGGGCCTTGCTCCTCGATGCGAGCCGTGTACGTCCCGCTCTCGCGCACGGTCTTCAGATCGGTCCACCGCTGACCGGCCTGCGGGACGTACTGACGTTCGTCTTCGCAGACCGGGCAGTCGGACCGGGGTTCCGCGTACTGCATGCCACAGGCGACGCAGATCGGTAGCTCGCTCATGATCCCTCCAGGTTGATCCGGAGGTCACGCTAACGGCTCATCAGCGCGCCCGGCCATGTCGGGCCGGGCGCACGGGAGCTCACTTGCCGGTGTAGGGCACGGCCTTGACGAGCGTCACTTTCTGGATGCTGCCGTTGGGCAGCTCGTACTCCCGGGTCTCGCCCTCTTTGGCGCCGAGCAGCGCCTTGCCGAGCGGGGACTCCGGGGAGTAGACGTCCAGGTCGCCTTCGGTGCCCTCTTCGCGCGTGGCCAAGAGGAAGTTCTCGTCCTGGTCGTCGCCGTCGTAGCGGACGGTGAGGACCTTGCCCGGACCCGCGGCGCCGTCGTTGGCGGGTGCCTCGCCCACCTTGGCCGAACGCAGGAGTTCCTGGAGGTGGCGGATGCGGGCTTCGTGCTGGCCCTGCTCTTCGCGGGCGGCGTGGTAGCCGCCGTTCTCCTTGAGGTCGCCCTCTTCGCGGCTGTCGTTGATCTTCGCGGCGATGACCGGGCGGAGCTCGATGTAGTGATCGAGTTCCTGCTTGAGTTTGTCGTAGGCATCCTGGGTCAGCCAGGTCACCTTGGTGTCGCTCACGGTCACCATCTCCTCGTAGGGGCCTGCCAGGCTTGGGTGTACAAGCCGGCCGCCAGACCGGCATGGCGTGCCGACCTGGTTGAGATAAAGGAAAAACACGGCCCGTCTTGGGCCGTGCCGGTAGATCAGAGTAACACGGCGCGCGGCATCGCCGCCGGTCATTTCGGGCGCCCCCCGGCGTTGGGCGCCTGTTTCACCCCGTTGGCCGCTATGGCCTTGACAAGTACCGTGGTACGTCGTACGAGCATCCGAAGATATCAGCCGTGACCGGCGTTCCGATGCTCTTGACGGTGGTGGTCACCCGGCTGTTCTTCGAACCGGGCTGAATCAAGACCTCTTTGCGGCCGCTCTCGGCCCCGGTCTTGTCGCGGACCCGGACGACGCACACCCCGGGACGGTTCACGTCGTCCCTGGTCACGTTGATGGTGATCTCCATCGCGTCGCCGGGCTTCTCGTCGAACGAGACGCGCTCGCCGTCGATGGGCGCGGCGCCGAAGTTCAGGTACATGGCGTACGCGAGGCCACCGCTGACCAGCAGTGCGATCACGCCGAACACCAGGCGGCGCCAGCGGGCGGGCCGTGCCGCGCGGGTCTTGCCGTACCGGCCCTCCGGCAGGTCCGTCCGGGTGCTTTCCGCGGTGGGAGCATCCTGTCCCGTGCTCAACCCGGGCCTCCCGGTCGGTGTCGTCGTGCTCGCAGGGACAATGGGGTCGTATGCGAGTGGTTCCTGCCCGAGTATCCGCGCCGGGTCGCGTGGGCCGACAAGCAGGGTCGCAGGGAATACGGAACGAGAAGGGGACGTTCGGAGCATGGTGCGAGCCGATGAACCGCCTAAGTCACGCCTCCGCCTGATGGCGGTGCACGCGCACCCCGACGACGAGTCGAGCAAGGGCGCGGCGACACTGGCCAGGTATGTCGCCGAGGGGCACGACGTCATCGTCGTGACCTGTACCGGCGGCGAAGCGGGCAGTGTGCTGAACCCGGCCATGGACCGTCCCGACGTGCTGGCCAACATGACCGAGATCCGCCGGGAGGAGATGGCCCGCGCGGCCAAGATCCTCGGCGTGAGCCACACCTGGCTCGGGTTCATCGACTCGGGCCTGCCCGAGGGCGACCCACTGCCTCCGCTGCCGGAGGGCTCGTTCGCGGTCGTCCCGCTCGAAGAGTCCACCCGTGCGCTGGTGAAGGTCGTCCGCGAGTTCCGCCCGCACGTGATCGTCACCTACGACGAGAACGGCGGGTACCCGCACCCCGACCACATCCGCACGCACGAGGTCTCGGTGGCGGCCTTCGACGCCGCCGGCGAGGCGGAGCGCTACCCGGACGCCGGCGAGCCGTGGCAGCCGCTGAAGCTGTACTACGTGCACGGGTTCTCGCGCGCCAGGATGACGATCTTCCACGAGGCGCTGATCGCCCGCGGCCTGGAATCGCCGTACGAGGAATGGCTCGAGTCCTGGGACCCGGAGAAGGCCGACATCATGGAGCGGGTGACCACCCGCGTCGAATGCGGCGACTACTTCGAGCAGCGTGACGAAGCCCTCAAGGCGCACGCCACCCAGATCGACCCGAACAGCCGCTGGTTCGCCGTCCCGCGCGACCTGCAGCGCGAGGTCTGGCCGACCGAGGAGTACGAGCTCGTCCGCTCGCTGGTGGACAGCACCCTGCCGGAGGACGATCTGTTCGCCGGTATCGAGGAGAAGGTGGACTGATGAGTTTTGTGGTGCCGGCGTTCGCCGTCGTCCCGGTGACGGCGACGTCGCAGTTCCTGGCACAGCAGCCCGGCAACGGCGACAACGGCGGCCAGGGTGAGGACTTCGGCAAGTCGTCTCCGGTGGGTTTCCTGATCCTGATCCTGTTCCTCATCGCCGTCGCGTTGCTGGTGCGGTCGATGACCAAGCACCTGAAGCGGCTTCCGGAGAGCTTCGACGAACCGGCCGCTTCCGCGGCGCCTCCCGAGGCGACCGCCGGGAAGGACGTCGCCGAAGAGCCCGGCGCAGCCCAGAAGCCGGTCGCCAAAGCCGACTGACGCTCCTGAGGGTTCGCAGCGACTGCGCGTGAAGGCCCCTTTCCCTCGGCTCAGCCGAAGGAAAGGGGCCTTCACGCGCGGAGCACGTCACAGGCGCGGGTCGACCGGATCCGACTCCAGCGCCAGCACGGCGAACACGCACTCGTGCACCCGCCACAGCGGCTCCCCGCGCGCCAGCCGCTCCAGTGCCTCCAGCCCCAGCGCGTACTCGCGCAGGGCCAGCGCCCGCTTCCGGTTCAGCCCTCGCTTGCGCAGCCGCGTGAGGTTCTCCGGCAGCGTGTAGTCCGGTCCGTAGATGATCCGCAGGTATTCGCGTCCGCGCACCTTCACCCCGGGCTGCACCAGTCCGCGCGTGCCGCGGGTGAGGTTCGCCGCCGGTTTGACGACCATGCCCTCACCGCCCGCCCCGGTCAGCTCCAGCCACCATGCGACGCCGCGGGCGACCGACGCCGGGTCCGTGGTGTCGACGGGAAGGGTCCGGGTGCGCGTGAAGAGGTCGCCGTCGAGCCGGTCCAGCAGCGAGAGGTGCCAGTCGTGCGGCCGGTCGTGGTACGACCGGCCCTCCGACGCCAGTATCTGGAACGGCGCGAGCCGGACACCGTCGAGGCCGTCGGTCGGCCAGCAGTAACGCCGGTAGGCCTCCCGGTACGCGTCCACAGCGGACTCGCGGACGCGTGTCCGCGCGAGCAGGCCGGACACGTCGATACCGCGTGCGGCGGCCGCGCCCAGGGAAGCGACGGCCGCGGGCAGCACGGACTGCGCCGCCGCGCCGACGGACGCGTACTGACTCGAGATCAGTGACCCCGCCTTCGCGCTCCACGGCAGCAACTCCGCGTCCAGCAGCAGCCAGCCGGTGTCCAGCTCCTCGAAGAGGCCTGACGCGGCTTCGCGCACCCCTGCGAGCAGCTGCGCGTTCTGCTCGGGAGCGAAGAACGGCCGCCCGGTACGCGTGTACACCGCCCCGGGACCGCCGATCCCGAACCGCGCGGGCGCCACGTCGTCGTCACGGCAGACGAGCACGGCCGCCCGCGAGCCCATGTGCTTCTCCTCGCACACGACGTGATCGACACCCGCCGCGCGGAACTCGGCGAACGCCTCCTCCGGATGCTCCAGGTAGTCGTCCGAAGCGGACGTCGAACAAGGCGCCATCGTCGGCGGCAGGTACGGCAGCCGGCGCGGGTCGACGGCGAACCGGCTCATGACTTCGAGTGCCGCCGCCGATTGCTCGGCCGAGAGCCCGACGCGACCGTGGTGGCGCGTCTGGATGATCCGCTTCCCGGTGACGTCGCCCAGTTCCAGCACCGCGGGCTCGCGTCCGTCCAGCGGCCGCGCCGGTTCGAGCGGCCGAACCGGTTCGTACCAGACCTTCTTCGCCTTCACCGAGACGACTTCCCGCTCCGGGTAACGCAACGCGGTCAGCTTGCCGCCGAAGACGACGCCGGTGTCGAGGCACATGGTCCCGTTGACCCACTCCGGTTCCAGCGTCGGTGTGTGTCCATAGAGGACCATCGCACTGCCGCGGTAGTCACGCGCCCACGGCAACCGCACCGGCAGGCCGTACTCGTCGGTCTCGCCGGTCGTGTCGCCGTAGAGCGCGGTGCTGCGCACACGGCCGGACGCGCGTCCGTGGAACTTCTCGGGCAGCCCGGCGTGCGCGACGACGAGCTTGCCGCCGTCGAGGACGTAGTGCGCGATGAGGCCTTCGCAGAAGGCGTGCGCCTTCGCGCGGAAATCCTCGTCTTGCGTGGAAAGCTGCTCCAGCGACTCCGCGAGCCCGTGTGTCACCTGGACCTTGCGCCCGTTCAGCGCGCGGACCAGTTTCTGCTCGTGGTTCCCGCAGACGACCAGCGCGTTGCCCGCTTCGGCCATCGCCATCACGCGGCGCAGGACGCCCGGTGTGTCGGGTCCGCGGTCGACGAGGTCGCCGACGAACACCGCGGTGCGGCCCTCGGGGTGCACGCCGTCGACGTAACCCAGTTCGGTGAGCAGTTCCTCCAGTTCCTCACGGCAGCCGTGGACGTCGCCGATGACGTCGAACGGCCCGGTCACGTCGCGGAGGTCGTTGCGCAGCGGCTCGACGACGATCTCCGCTTCGGCGATCTCGGCCTCGCTCCGCAGTACGTGGACGCGGCGGAAACCCTCACGCTCCAACGACTTCAGCGAACGGTGGAGCTCGCCGCGCTGACGGCGGACGACGTGCTCGCCGAAGTTCCGGTCGGGCCGGGACTCGTTGCGTTCCTGGCAGAGCTTCGGCGGCAGGTCCAGCACGATCGCCGTCGGCAGGACATCGTGCTCCTTCGCCAGCTTCAGCAGGCTCGCGCGTGAAGCGCGCTGGACGTTCGTCGCGTCGATGACGGTGACACGTCCGGCTTCGAGGCGCTTCGCCGCGACGTAGTGAAGCACGTCGAAAGCGGCGGCGGACGCGCTCTGGTCGTTCTCGTCGTCGGCCACCAGACCGCGGAAGTAGTCACTGGACAGCACCTGCGTCGGCGCGAAATGCGTCCGCGCGAAGGTCGACTTGCCGGAGCCGGAGGCCCCGACGAGCACGACGAGGGACATGTCGGGAATGGTCAGTTTCATGCCACGGCCTCCTTTCGAGACGTGAAGACCGCCATTTGGGTCGGCGGTCCTGATTCCTGGGACTCGGGTCCCACGGGCAGGTGGCGGACGTCGTAACCACGCCGCGCGGCCACCCCCTCGGCCCACGAACGGAACTGTCCGCGTGTCCATTCGAAACGGTGGTCGGCGTGCCGGAACCGGCCCTCTTCGAGGAATGCGAAGTGCCGGTTGTACTCGGCGTTCGGCGTGGTGACGCACACGGTCCGCGGTGCGGCGACGCCGAACACGGCGTGCTCCAGCGCGGGAAGGCGTTCCTCGTCGACGTGCTCGATCACCTCCATCAGCACCGCCGCGTCGTAGCCGGCCAGCGACGGGTCCGCGTAGGTCAGCGCGGACTGCCGAAGGGTGATCCGGGACTTGTCCTTCAGCCGTTTGTCGGCGATGTCGAGCGCGCTCGCGGACACGTCGACACCGACGATCTCGGTGAACGACGGCTCCTTTTGAAGCACGCGAAGGAGCGCGCCACCACCGCAGCCGAGGTCGAGCACGCGTCGCGCGCCTGCCGCCCGGAGTGCCGCGAGCACACTGCCGTGCCGCTGGACGGCCAGCGGTTCCGGCCGGTCCGGCAGGTCGGTGACCAGGGCTTCGGTCTCGGCGGGCACGTCGTCCGCTTCGGAAAGCTGGGCGAGCGCGTAGGAGACGATCGGGCGACGCCGTTCGAGGTACCGGTTGGTGATCAGGTCCCGTTCCGGGTGGTCGGCGAGCCAGCCTCCCACCCGCGCGCAGCAGCTTGTCGGCCTCGTCCTGGCCGACCCAGTAGTGCTTGTCGCCGTCGAGCGCGGGCAGCAGGACATACAGGTGCCGCAGCGCGTCGACGACCCGGTGCGTCCCGGTCAGCAGGAGGTCGACGTAGCGGGAATCGCCCCATTGCGGGAATTGCGGGTCGAGCGGGATGGGCTTCGCCTCGACCCGCCAGCCGAGCGGTTCGAACAGCTTGTGCACGACCTCCGCGCCGCCGCGTGCGGTCAGCGACGGCACGCGGATCTCCAGCGGGAACAGCTCGTCGACCAGTTCCGGCCGGTTCGCGCAGCGGCCGGACAACGCCGAGGTGAAGACCGCCCGCAGCGCCACCGCCAGGTACGAGCCGCCCGCGTACGGCCGGTCGTTGACGTACTGCGTCAACGACGTCGCGCCGTTGCGCACGAGGTCGATCGGGTCGATCTCGACCAGCAGCGCGACCGTGCAGCGCTCCGCGTCCGCCTCGGGATAGAAGACGTTCGCCGTCCCGGCCGAGAGCGTGAACGACTGCGCCTTCTCCGGATGTTTGTGCAGGAGAAAGCCCAGGTCGGTGGCGGGTGTCCGGGTGGTGGTCATGGTCAGTAACACCGGGTGAGTGTCGCGCAGACGGCCGTCGTGCGCGCGTTCTTTTCCCCGTGCGACCCTGAGGGCATGTCGAACCGCCTGAAGGCCGCGACCAGCCCGTACCTGCTGCAGCACGCCGAGAACCCGGTGGATTGGTGGCCATGGGGTGCCGAAGCGCTGGCCGAGGCGAAGCGGCGGAACGTGCCGATCCTGCTTTCGGTGGGCTACGCGGCCTGCCACTGGTGCCATGTCATGGCGCACGAGTCGTTCGAAGACGAAGCCACCGCGACGCTGATGAACGCGAACTTCGTCAACATCAAGGTGGACCGCGAGGAGCGGCCGGACATCGACGCGGTGTACATGGCCGCGACGCAGGCGATGACCGGCCAGGGCGGCTGGCCGATGACCTGTTTCCTGACACCGGAGGGGGAGCCGTTCCATTGCGGCACCTATTCCCCGCCGACGCCGCGGCCCGGGATGCCGTCGTTCTCGCAGTTGCTCGTCGCGGTCGCCGAGGCCTGGGGCGAACGCCCGGAGGATCTGCGTTCGGGTGCCCGGCAGATCATCGCCCATCTCACGGAGAAGAGCGGGCCGCTGCCCGAGTCCGTTGTGGACGGCGAGGCGCTGGAAGCCGCCGTCGCCCTGATGCGCAAGGAGTACGACCAGGAGTCCGGTGGATTCGGGGGAGCGCCGAAGTTCCCGCCGACGATGGCCTTGAACTTCCTGCTCCGCCACCACGAGCGCACCGGCTCGGAGGACGTCCTCGCGCCGGTGACGCACTCGGCCGAGGCGATGGCGCTCGGCGGCCTCAACGACCAGCTCGCCGGCGGCTTCGCCCGCTACTCGGTCGACGCGCGCTGGGAAGTACCGCATTTCGAGAAGATGTTGTACGACAACGGGTTGCTCCTGCGTTTCTATGCACAGTTCCACGGCGTGACCGGGCTCGGCTACGCGCGGCGGACGGTCGAGGAGACCGCGGAGTTCCTGTTGCGCGACCTCGGGACGGCCGAAGGCGGGTTCGCCGCGTCGCTCGACGCCGACACCGACGGGGTCGAGGGGCTCACCTACGTGTGGACTCCCGCGCAGCTCACCGAGGTACTCGGCGAGGAGGACGGCACCTGGGCGGCCGAGCTGTTCCAGGTGACGGAAGGCGGCAACTTCGAGCACGGCGCGTCGACCCTGCGGCTGCGCGAACCGCATCCGGCGGACGGCGAACGTTACGAGCGTGTCCGCCGGACCCTGCTGACCGCACGCGACCTTCGTCCGCAGCCCGCCCGCGACGACAAGGTCATCGCGGCCTGGAACGGGCTCGCGATCGGCGCGCTCGCCAAGGCGGGATCGCGGCTTGATCGTCCACAGTGGATCGCCGCGGCGGCGCGTGCGGCCGCTTTCCTGATGGACACCCATTTCGTCGACGGACGGCTGCGCCGGACCTCGCGGGACGGCGTCGTCGGGACGACCGCCGGGGTGCTGGAGGACTACGCCTGCCTCGCCGAAGGGCTGCTCGAACTCCACCAGTCGACCGGCGAACCGCGATGGCTCGCCGACGCGATCACCCTGCTGGACCTGGCTTTGGCGCATTTCGGCGTCCCGGACTCGCCGGGCGCCTACTACGACACGGCCGACGACGCGGAAGTCCTGGTGCAGCGGCCCTCCGACCCGACGGACAACGCGAGCCCGGCGGGGGCTTCGGCGCTGGCGAACGCGCTGCTGACCGCGTCCGTGCTGGCCGGGCACGATCAGGTGGGCCGATACCGCGAGGCCGCCGAGCAGGCGCTGGCCCGCGCCGGACGCCTCGCCGCCCACGCGCCGCGGTTCGCCGGGCATTGGCTCACGGTCGCCGAAGCCGCCGCGGCGGGTCCCGTCCAGGTGGCCGTGGTGGGGCCGGATCCGGCGTCCCGCGAGGACTTGCTCGCCGCGGCCGTCGCGGCATTGCCGGACGGGGCCGTCGTCGTGAGCGGCACCCCGGACGCCGAGGGTGTGCCGCTCCTCGCCGACCGTCCGCTGGTGGGGGGCGCCGCGGCCGCTTACGTGTGTCGGGGGTACGTGTGCGAGCGGTCGGTCACGACCGCCGAGGAGCTGCGGACCCAGCTCGGCTGAGTCCTCGCGAGTCCTTGCCCGGGTTTCGCCGGGGGAGAACACGGGTGGATGTCGGCTGTTACAAGCGTAGCGTCGGTAGCGTTGTAATCATGTAATCGCGGAGGCGAGCATGCACACCTACTTCAGGACGGCGAGACCCATGGGACGCGGTGGATGGAAGGGCCGGGGCGGCTGGCAGCAGGCGAAGATCCCTTCGGCGGACGACACGGCCGCGTGGTTCGGCGGGCGGCTCCCGGAAGGCTGGTTCGCCGGGGACCCGGTGGTCACGGTGGATCGCGAGGAGATCGTCGTCGTCGGCGAACTCCAGCCGCTCACCGGTGAGTACGCCGACGACGCGTCCCGCGCCGCGGCCGAGGACGGCCGGATCAGCCGGTTCCGCGAGGAGACGCGTGACGAGCGCATCGAGATGGCGCGCCAGGCCGAGCACCGGTATCAGCGCAAGGTCGCCTGGGGCGCGAGCCTCGGCGGCACGAGGCACCTGTTCACCACGCATTCGGCGCCGGTGATGACCAGGCTGCGGCAGCCCGAACGCCTGGTCCTCGACACCCTCGTCGACGCCGGGGTCGCGCGGTCGCGGTCGGAGGCGCTGGCCTGGGCCGTGCGGCTGGTCGGGGAGCACGCGGACAACTGGCTCGGCGAACTCCGGGAGGCGATGACCAAGGTCGACGATCTCCGCGCACAGGGACCGGACCTTTCCTGAACCCCGGCCTCACCCCTGCTGTCGGGAGTCCGCCGTCTCGACCGAAGTCCTCTTGCGAAAGAAGGCCTCCTGGACGGAAGGATCACCCGGCGGCAGCCGATCGACGGCACCCTGGCAGGGGCGGCCACGGTACTGCTTTGGCCTGAGGCCGACGTGAGGGTTGCCCAACTCACACGTTCGGGTTCTGCGGGTGAGCGAGTGCCGTCGCGAACACGGAAAACACCTGGGAAAACAGCGATGACCTGCGGTTCGAGAACACCGCGAGCAACGGGAAACCGGTCTGATCCGTGCTGCGCTTCCCGATGCGGTGCGGCAGTCTTGGCGAAGACCGCACCGCATCGGAGGAATCGTGGACACACCAGGACTTCCCGCGAAAATCGACCCGGACGCGCTGACCACCGTCCTCGATGGACGGTGGGCCGGGCTGCGCCGCGCGGTGCGCGCGCAGATGGCGGCGGAAAGCTTCGAGGACCCCGTCGACCTCGACGTCGAGGCACATCGCGCGCAGGTCCTCGAATGGCTGCGCAAGCTCGCCGAGACCGACCGTCCGGGGCTCGGTTTCGACCCGGCGCACGGCGGTGGCGGCGACGTCGGCGGCTCGGTGATGTCGTTCGAGATGCTGGGCTTCGGCGACCTCTCGCTGATGGTCAAGGCCGGTGTCCAATGGGGTCTGTTCGGGGGCGCCGTGCAACTGCTCGGCACCGAACGCCACCACGAGCGCTACCTGCGCGAGATCAAGGACCTGGACCTGCTGGGCTGTTTCGCGATGACCGAGCACGGCCACGGCTCGGACGTCCAGCATCTGCGCACTACAGCGACCTACGACCCGGCGACGCGCGAGTTCGTCGTGCACACGCCGGATCGCGGCGCGATGAAGGAGTACATCGGCAACGCCGCCCGCGACGGTGAACTCGCGGTGGTGTTCGCGCAGCTGATCACCGGCGGCGAGTCACGCGGTGTGCACGCGTTCTTGGTGCCGATCCGCGGCGAGCACGCGAGCGGTGTCGAGATCGAGGACTGCGGCCGCAAAGCCGGCCTCAACGGCGTCGACAACGGGCGGCTCACCTTCACTCAGGTGAGGGTGCCGCGTGAGGCGCTGCTCAACCGATTCGGTGATGTCGCCGAGGACGGCACGTACACGAGCCCGATCGAAAGCGACGGCCGGCGGTTCTTCACGATGCTCGGCACGCTCATCCGCGGCCGGGTGAGCGTCGCGGGCAGTGCCGGCAGCGCGACGAAACGCGCGCTGGCGCTGGCCGTCCGGTACGGCGAGCAGCGGCGGCAGTTCGCGCGGCCCGACGGCGACGAGGTGGTGCTCCTCGACTACCGCGCCCACCAGCGGAAACTGCTGCCCGCGCTGGCGACGTCGTACGCGCTGCACTTCGCGCAGGAGGCGCTCGTCGCGAAGCTCCACGACATCGCCGAAGACGCGCCGGAGGAGGAGCAGCGCGAGCTGGAAGCACGTGCGGCCGGGATCAAGGCCGTCTCCACCTGGCACGCGACGGCTACCATCCAGACCGCACGCGAGGCGTGCGGCGGCTCCGGGTACCTGTCGGAGAACCTGCTCGCCGGGCTCAAGGCAGACACGGACGTCTTCACGACCTTCGAGGGCGACAACACCGTGCTGCTCCAGCTGGTCGCGAAGGGCCTGCTGACCAGCTACAAGGACCAGTTCGAGGACCTGAGCCCGCTCGCGACCGCGCGGTTCGTGGCGGAGCAGTTCGTCGAGGCCGTGATCGAACGGACGTCGGCGCGCAAGGTCGTCGAGCGGCTCACCGACGCCGACGACAGCGACGTGCTGTACTCGCGCGAGTGGCACCTAAAGCTGTTCGAAGACCGCGAAGAGCACGTACTCGGCGGTGTCGCGCAGCGGCTCCGGAAGGCCGCGTCTGATCCTTTCGGAGTATTCAACGAGGCACAGGATCACGTCCTGCGAGCCGGACGCGTGCACGTCGATCGAGTGGTGCTGGCGGCGTTCGTCGACGCCATCGAGCGCTGTGCCGACGCGGACGCCAGGGAACTGCTGGAGCGCGTCTGCGACCTCTACGCGCTGGCGAACATCGAGGCGGACCGGGGCTGGTTCCTCGAACACGGGCGCCTGACCTCCGGGCGTTCGAAGGCCGTCACCGCCGCGGTGAACGCGTTGTGTGCGGACCTGCGCCCGCACGCGCGGACCCTGGTCGACGCGTTCGCTATCCCCGAGCAGTACCTAGCGGCTCCGATGCTGCGGGACTGACGACGGCACGCTGCTCGGCGAGCTCGGCCCGCAGCGCCTTGACCTCGCGGGTCAGCTCGTCGAGGTGCTCGCGGGTGACGGCCTGCGCGCTCTCGTCGGCCTCGGTCACCCGGCGGATCAGCCACGACGCCAGCGTCGCGGTGACCACACCGAGCAACGCGATCCCGGCCACCATCAGCCCGACGGCCACGACCCGGCCGGCGCCGCTGACGGGGTAGCGGTCGCCGTAGCCGACCGTGGTGATCGTCGTGATCGACCACCACACCGCGTCCGGGAAGTCGGTGATCGGCGCGCCGGGCCGGGTACGTTCGGCGTCCAGCACGGCGAGCGCGGAACAGAACACGATGAGCGCCGTCGCGCCCACCGTGTAGAGCACGACGCGGCCGCGCAACGAGAGACCGGCGTTGCGGTTGAGGACATTGAGGACGGTGACCAGCCGGAGCAACCGCAGCTGCCGGATCAACGGGAGCACGATGATCAGCAGGTCGAAAACGGTGCTCTTGAGGAACGCCCGTTTGTCCTCGGCGTACCGAAGGCGGACCCCGTAGTCGAGGGCGAAGACCGCCCAGGAGATCCAGGTGACCACCTCGCACCACACCCGGCCGGTGTGGCCGAGCGAGGGTTGGAGGATCGGCCACGCGTAGGCGGCCAGGAACAGTACGGCGGCGGCGTTGAGCGGCCACTCTATCCGCTTTTCCCACATGGGGCGTCTCCTCACCTGGCCTTTTCCAGGTGCGTACGTTAAGCGATGTCGAGCGCCGTTCCATAGAGTTTCTCGATTCCGATGGTGATGACGAGCCTTCGCTCGGCCGCGATGGTCTCGAGGAACTCGGTCTCGTCCTCGGGTTTCCGGCGTTGTGCGGCGAGAATCTTCCGGCCTGCCGCGTCGCCGGGTGTCCGGGTGACTTCGGAGAGTTCCGCTTTTCCTTCCGCCACGGCGAATTTCCAGTGGTCGGCGCTGGAGACGTAGAGCGAGGCGTGGGGATCGCGGCGGAGCTGTTTGACCTTGAGACGGTCTTCGGTCGTGCTGATCCGGATCTCGCGGGTTTCGGGATTCCAGTCGTAGCCGACGGTGGACAGATGCGGGCGGCCGTCGCGCTTGAGGGTCGCGAGTGCACCGAAGGTGTGCTGAGCGAGGAGGTCGCCGAGAGCGGCTTCGTCGAGGCTGCGGGGCGGAACGTTCTTGGTCATGACGATGAGCATGGCCGGGGTTTCGGCGCGCTGGAAGAAGGCACTTTCTTGTGCCAGGGAGAACACGTTTGTGCCCCTCCTGGTCAAGGCCCGGTCAACCGAACGGTTGATCGCTTCCTCTCCCCGGCGGACCCGTGCTTTCCACCCCCGCACCCACCGGACGGTCGAGGTGCGCCGGCCGCGATTGCGCGACGCTGGAACGGACAGCCGAACGAGGGGGATCGAGATGATGAATCGCCGTGACTTGCCTGCCGGTGCCGGAGCGGTGGCCGTCGGCGCGACGGCCGGTGGTGTCGCGGGAGCCGCCGGTGTCAGCGAGCGGCCAGGACCCGGGCCGGTGGGACCCGCGGAACGTCTTCACGCACGCGCTCGGGGCCCGGTCGCCGTGAGCTCAGTCGAGACAGAACTCGTTGCCCTCGATGTCCTGCATCACGATGCAGGACTCGTTCTCCTCGTCGGCGAGCATCACCCGCTCGCACACCGCGCCGAGCGGGATCAGCCGATCACGCTCGGCTTCGAGAGCGGCGAGCCGTTCGTCGCCCACGAGCCCGGTGCCCACCCGCACACAGAGATGCACCCGGTTCTTGACGACCTTGCCCTCGGGAACGCGCTGGAAGTACAGCCGCGGGCCCACGCCGGTGGGATCACCGCAGACGAAGCCCTTGTCCCGCTTCTCCGGCGGCAGGGACTCGTTGTACGCGTCCCAGCTCGCGAAGCCCTCCGGGGGCGGCGGGACGACGTACCCCAGCACCTCGCACCAAAACCGGGCGACACGCTCGGGAGACGCGCAGTCGAAAGTGATCTGGACCTGCTTGACCGACGCCATCAGCCCACCCTAGTCACCGGGTGTCCGGCGGTCCTCCGATTTTCGGGGCACGCCTCAGGCGTACATCGCCAGCCAGATCGCGATGTAGTGCGAGACGGCCGCCAGCACCGTGCAGGCGTGGAAGTACTCGTGGTACCCGAAGGTCTCCGGGAAGTGGTTCGGCCACTTGACGGCGTAGAACACCGCGCCCAGCGTGTAGAAGAGCCCGCCGACACAGAGCAGCACGAGGGCGGCGATGCCGGCGTGTGCGCCCAGTTCGGGCAGGACGAAGACGGCGACCCAGCCCAGCGCGATGTAGATCGGCACGCCCAGCCAGCGCGGCGCGTTCGGCCACAGCATCTTCAGGGTGACGCCACCGATCGCGCCGCCCCACACGATCGCCAGCACGATGTACCCGGTCGGCTGGGACATCGCCAGAAGAGCGAACGGTGTGTAAGTGCCCGCGATGAACAGGAAGATCATCGAATGGTCGGCGCGCTTCATCCATTCGTATGCTCGTGGGCTCCACAAGCGACGGTGGTAAAGCGCGCTCACGCCGAAGACGCCCAGCACGGTCAGGCCATAGACCGACGTGGCCAAGGCGGCTATCGGGGACACGGTCGACGCCGCGAGGCTGATGAGGGCCGCGGCTCCGGCGACGGCGCCGAAGAAGGACCAGAAGTGGAGATGACCCCGCAGTCGAGGACGCGTGTCCACCAAGGGCGTGGGGCCGGACGGCTCGGGTTCGGTCTCTACGCTCACTCAGCCAGATTACGTCACCGTAGGTTTTTTACCAGTCTCCGTGGCGCGTCCCACTGGCGTGCGGGGGGTGACTACTCTCCACTGGCGTGAGTCTTCGGTCCTTCTTGTCAGACGTCGTGTACAGCGCCTACGGCAGGCGCCTGATCCAGCAGGCCAAGGGGCGTCATCCACGCCATATCGCCATCATGCTGGACGGCAACCGCCGCTGGGCGCGTGAAGCGGGCTTCACCGACGTCGCGGACGGCCATCGCGCCGGCGCCAAGAAGATCGCCGATTTCCTGAGCTGGTGCAACGAAGCCGACGTCGAGGTCGTCACCATGTGGCTGCTCTCGACCGACAACCTCGGCCGCGCGGCCGAGGAACTGAGTCCCTTGCTGAAGATCATCACCGACGTCACGGACGAACTGGCCGCACCGAACACCCCCTGGCGGCTCCGCATCGTGGGAGCCCTCGACCTGCTTCCGCCGGAGGTCGCGAAGGCGCTCAGTGCGGCCGCGGAGCGCACGGAAGGGCGTTCCGGGATGGAGGTCAACGTCGCTGTCGGTTACGGAGGGCGCCAGGAGATCGCCGACGCCGTCCGGAAGCTCCTGCTCCAGCACGCCGACGAGGGCACTTCGATCCGCGAGCTCGCGAAGATACTGGACGTCGACCACATCTCCGAACATATGTACACCTCGGGTCAGCCGGATCCGGATCTGATTATCCGCACCTCGGGTGAGCAGCGGCTTTCCGGGTTCCTGCTCTGGCAATCGGCGCATTCGGAATTCTGGTTCACCGAAGCTTATTGGCCCGCGTTCCGCCGGGTCGATTTTCTCCGGGCCATGCGTGATTACGCTTGGCGGCACCGTCGCTTCGGTTCCTGAGTCTCCCGAGGTTCGCGGCCCGGGCCTTCGGCGTCCGCGCTCGACATCAGTGGTGGTGCTCCAGCGAGTGCGCGGGCAGCGCGGGGTGAGCACGACACCCGTGCAGGCGTCGGCGACCAGCGAAGCGGCAGCGTGGCCTGGTGCGCCACCGCCCTCGATGAAGGTGTCGTAGGCGTCGCCGAACGTCGGGTCCGGGGTCCCGGAGTTGTCACCGGTCGCGGCGAACGCGGCTCCGCCGGTCATCGTGATGCCCGCGGCCACGGCGGAAACGAAACCAGCCTTCTTCGGCACCTCGCGCATTCCTTGATAGAGATCCAGGTGATTCCGGGGCACGGAGTTCCGGTGGGCGTGTCCCGCGGTGCCGAAAATTACTCGCTAGTCAAGACTTGTTGCCGACTCGTAAGCCCATTGTGGAAGCCGAAAAGGTTCCTCATCACTAAATACGCCGAACCTGGTAGACGCGAATTTCGATCAGGGCGAACGTCCTGTGTCGTGTAGATCCATCCGGGTCACGGCGACGAACGTCCCCGAATGGGGCTGTCGCTACCCGGTGTGATGGTGACCAGCTGTGGATGTCAGGCGACCGACAGTGAGATGACGGTTTGGCGAATCACCGTGGTGGCTGCCTGCGCGATCGCCCGGACGCAGGTACCTTCCGGAAGTGAGGGTTCGCGTCCCATGCGGACTCTCACGGGAGGCCCTGGTCGTGGCAGTTGTCGACAGGGCGGCACAGCCGCCCAGTGGATGCACGAGGGGGCCGGCACCCGGCCCTCGTGGCCGTGCCGACTGACGTGTGAGCGTCGGAAGGAGCGGTCGGCCAGGGAAGTGCCCGGCCCAGCGAGTGCGGGCGTGGTGCCACGCCCACGAGGGAGATGCCGTCGTGACTGCGCAGCGTTCACCCCGCAAGGCCTCTGGCCGTTCTTCGACCGGTGCCCCTGGCCCGGAGAAAGCCTCGATCTCGCCCGAATCCCAGCGGTCCACTTACGTGCTCGACACGTCGGTCCTGCTCTCCGATCCCTGGTCGGTGACTCGTTTCGCCGAACACGCGGTCGTGCTCCCGCTGGTCGTCATCAGTGAACTGGAGGCGAAACGCCACCACCCCGAACTGGGCTGGTTCGCGCGCGAAGCGCTTCGCATGCTCGACGACCTGCGTCGTCAGCACGGCAGGCTCGACGCGCCGATCCCGATCGGTGAGCACGGCGGCACCTTGCAGGTGGAGTTGAACCACTCCGACCCCACGGTGCTCCCGGTCGGTTTCCGCACCGACTCCAACGACCACCGCATCCTCGCCTGCGCGCTCAACCTGGCGGCGGAACGCGTGCCGGTCACCCTGGTGACGAAGGACATCCCCCTGCGGGTCAAAGCGGGCGCCGTCGGCCTCGAAGCCGACGAGTACCGCGCGCAGGAGGTGACGCCCTCGGGCTGGACGGGGATGGCGGATGTGGACGCATCCCAGACCCTGGTCGACGCGCTGTTCAGCGGGCCTCCCGTGGATCCGGCGGAATTCGGGCTGCCCGAAGTCGGCGAACTGCCCTGTCACACCGGCCTGAGGCTGCTGGCGGGGAGTTCGAGCGCGCTGGGCCGGGTCACGGCGGACAAGCGGATCCGGCTCGTGCGGGGTGACAAGGAGGCGTTCGGGCTGCACGGCCGCTCGGCCGAGCAGCGGGTGGCGCTGGATCTCCTGCTGGACCCCGATGTCGGCATCGTCTCGCTGGGCGGACGTGCCGGTACCGGTAAGTCGGCGCTCGCGCTCTGCGCGGGCCTGGAGTCGGTGATGGAACGCCGCCAGCACCGCAAGGTCGTGGTGTTCCGGCCGGTGTACGCGGTCGGCGGTCAGGACCTCGGCTACCTGCCGGGTTCCGAGTCCGAGAAGATGCAGCCGTGGGCGCAGGCGGTGTTCGACACCCTCGGCGGGCTGGTCAGCCAGGACGTCCTCGACGAGGTCTTCGATCGCGGCATGCTCGAGGTGCTTCCGTTGACCCATATCCGGGGCCGGTCGCTGCACGACACGTTCGTCATCGTCGACGAGGCGCAGTCCTTGGAGCGCAACGTGCTCCTGACCGTGCTTTCGCGGCTCGGCACGGCGTCGCGCGTGGTGCTCACGCATGACGTCGCGCAACGCGACAACCTGAGGGTCGGGCGGCACGACGGCGTTTCCGCGGTGATCGAGAAGCTCAAGGGTCATCCGCTGTTCGCGCATGTCACGCTGACCCGTTCCGAGCGTTCGCCGATCGCGGCGCTGGTCACCGAGATGCTGGAGGACCACGGATAACGGCCGATGGCGGACGGGCTTCCCGGCAGCCCGGGAAAGCCCGTTCGCCGCGGGTCAGGCGACCGGTTTCGCCCAGGGAGCGGCTTTCCGTCGACGTCGTCGGTGAGTCCGACGCCGAGCACGGGTGTCCGATGTGGACCCGCGCGGTGCAGGTAGTCGTCCGGCGCCCAGTCGCGGGCCGGATCGGGTTCGGCGATTTCG
This sequence comes from Amycolatopsis sp. cmx-4-19, assembly GCA_049998115.1. Lineage (GTDB taxonomy): Bacteria > Actinomycetota > Actinomycetes > Mycobacteriales > Pseudonocardiaceae > Amycolatopsis. Next base: position 478,991 of record JAEBEO010000003.1, read on the forward strand.
TCGCCCGCGGTGTGTGGCGGCGGTCCACTGCCGCCGCCACGGTCCGTCCCGGGCGCTCCACCCGTTCAGGGGTTCGGGATCACCAGCCCGACGGAAGCGGGCGGCCCTCCGCGAAGCCCGCGGCCGACTGGATGCCGAGCAGCGCGCGCTCGTGGAACTCCTCCAGCGTCCGCGCGCCCGCGTACGTGCAGGCGGAGCGGACACCGGAGCCGATCGAGTCGAGCAGGTCCTCGACGCCGGGGCGAGCCGGGTCCAGCGCCATCCGCGAGGCCGAGATGCCCTCTTCGAACAGGCCCTTCTTCGCACGCTCGTAGACGTTGTCGGTGCGCGTGCGGGCGCCGACGGCGCGCTTCGACGCCATGCCGAACGACTCCTTGTACGGCTTGCCCTGCTCGTCGTGACGCAGGTCGCCGGGGGACTCGTGGGTGCCGGCGAACCAGGAGCCGACCATCGCCGACGACGCTCCGGCGGCCAGCGCGAGCGCGACGTCGCGCGGATGCCGCACGCCGCCGTCCGCCCAGACGTGCTTGCCCAGTTCACGGGCGGCGGCCGCGCATTCGGCGACGGCGGAGAACTGCGGGCGGCCGACGCCGGTCATCATCCGCGTCGTGCACATGGCGCCGGGTCCGACACCGACCTTGACCACGTCCGCGCCCGCGTGGATCAGGTCGCGGGTGCCCTCGGCGGTGACCACGTTGCCCGCGACCACGGGGACCCGGGGGTGCACCGACCGGACGGCCTTGAGCGCGGAGATCATCTTCTCCTGGTGCCCGTGCGCGGTGTCGACGACCAGCACGTCGACACCCGCGGAGAGGACGGACTCGGCCTTGGCCGCGACGTCGCCGTTCACGCCGATCGCGGCGGCGACCCGCAGATGCCCGCTGCTGTCGACGGCCGGGGTGTAGATCTCCGCCCGCAGCGCCGCGATCTCGGTCAGGACACCCGCGAGCCGTCCGTCGGCGTCGATGCCGAGGGCGAGACGGCCGCCGTGGGCGTGCAGGCGTTCGAAGACCTCGCGCGGCGGGGTGTCCAACGGCACGGTGACGAGGGCCGGTTCCGCGACGTCGGCGAGCCGCGCGAAGCGGTCGACACCGGCGCAGGCCGCTTCGTCGACGACGCCGACCGGCTTGCCGTCCTCGTCCACCACGACGACGGCGCCGTGGGCGCGTTTGCCGACCAGGTTGAGCGCGTCGGCGACCGCGTCCCCGCCGCGCAGCACGAGCGGGGTGTCCCACACGGTGTGGCGGCTCTTCACCCACCCCACGATGTCGGCGACGGCGGCGACGTCGACGTCCTGCGGAAGTACGACGAGCCCTCCACGCCGGGCGACCGTCTCCGCCATCCGGCGGCCGGCGACGGCGGTCATGTTGGCCACCACGATCGGGATCGTCGCGCCGGTGCCGTCCACGGTGGACAGGTCGACGTCGAAGCGGGACTCCACGTCGGAACGGTTCGGCAAGAGGAACACGTCGTCGTAGGTCAGGTCGTGAGCGGGTCGATGCCCGTCGAGAAAGCGCACGAGGCCCCAGAATACCCGCGTGGGAGGATGTCGGCATGACCGACCGGGACCGTGACGAAGCCGGACGAGCCCGCAACGCGCGCCCTCGGGATGGTCTCGGCAGGCCGCTCCCGTACGGCGCAGACGGGGTCGAGCGGCAGCCCGAAGGCATCGAAAGGGCAGCCGAGGACACCATCGCCGAGGCCCAGGGCCTGCTCGACGCGGGCCGCCCGTTCCACGCGCACGAGGTGTTCGAGGACGCGTGGAAGACCACTGACGGGCCGCTGCGGGAGCTGTGGCGCGGTCTCGCGCAGCTCGCCGTCGGGCTGACCCACGTGGCCAGGGGGAACGGGAACGGCGCGGTGTCGCTGCTGGAGCGTGGGGCCGTCACCATAGAGCCGTTCCGCGAGGCCCGGCCGCACGGGATCGACATCCCGGGGCTGCAGGCCTGGGCTCGGAAGATGGCAGGCGAGGTGAAGACGCGCGTGCGGGTGGAGCCGGTCCCGCCGCGGCTACTCGGCCAGTAGGTCCGAGGGGCCGGTGCGGCTTCGACGCGGCCCGGACGGACTCTGGCGCTACGGGATCGACAGCCCTTCGACCTTGAGCAGTCGACATACCGCGCGTATGTTACTTCGAGTAGGGATACTGCCCAGTAGGTACGGCCGGAGGAACCGCGATGAGCGAGCCCAGGGAACTGCTGGCCGAACCGCTGAAACTGCGATGCGGCGCGCTCCTGCCGAACCGCCTGGCCAAGGCCGCGCTGAGCGAGCAGCTCGGCGATCGCCGCAACCGCCCCACCCCGGAACTGGCCGAGCTGTACCGGACGTGGTCGAGGGGCGGCGCCGGGACGCTGATCACCGGCAACGTCATGGTCGATCCCGCCGCGCTCGGGGAACCGCGCAACGTCGCCGTGCCTAGGGAGCCGGACGCGACCGGGTTCGAGCCGTGGGCGCGGTCGGCGGACGGGACCGGGACCGGGTTGTGGGTCCAGCTGAATCATCCCGGCCGCCAGAGTCCGCGATTCCTGTCCCGGCAGCCGGTCGCGCCGTCCGCGGTGCCGTTCGGCGACCGCGGTATCCGCTCGGTCTTCGCGACGCCGCGGGCACTCACCGGCGACGAGATCGACGCGATCGTCGACCGCTTCGGCGTGGCCGCGCGCACCGTCGTCGACGCCGGGTTCGGCGGCGTCCAGATCCACGGCGCGCACGGTTACCTCGTCTCGCAGTTCCTCTCACCGCTCACCAACCGGCGCACCGACGGCTGGGGCGGCGACGCGGTGAAGCGGCGCCGATTCCTGCTCGAAGTGGTCCGCCGTGTGCGTGAGGAGGTCGGCGGCGCCGTGCCGATCTCGGTCAAGCTCAACAGCGCCGACTTCCAGCGCGGCGGGTTCGGCGAGGAGGAATCGCTCGAAGTCGTCCGCGAGCTGGGAGAGGCGGGTATCGACCTGCTGGAGGTCTCCGGCGGCACCTACGAGAAGGCCGCCATGATGGGCTCGGGCAAGACGAGCACCGCCCGCCGCGAGGCCTACTTCCTCGACTACGCCGCGAAGGCGCAACAAATCACCGACGTCGCGCTGATGGTCACCGGCGGTTTCACCAGCCCGGAGGGGATGGCGGCCGCGCTGCGCTCGGGCGCGCTGGACGTCGTCGGTCTCGGCAGGCCGCTGGTCGTCGACCCGGCACTGCCGGGCCGCCTGCTGCGCGGCGAAGACGTCCGTGCCGAGCGCAAAGCCCCGAAGACCGGCATCCGGCTGGCCGACAGCCTGCTGGAGATCCAGTGGCACACCCAGCAGATGCACCGCGTGGCCGCCGGGAAACCGGTGGACCGGCACCTCGGCGCCGTGCGGACGCTAGTGCGCGCCGGCGTCGCGGATCCGCTCAACGCCTTCCGGCGGGTCCGGGGCTAGGTAATCGTCCGAATCATCCTGGCGGCTGAAGGTACGGTCGAAACCGACCGCGGCCGCCGCGAGCCCGGTGAACAACACGCCGATCAGGACGCAGTTGAACGTGACACCGCCGTAGCCGTTGATACCCGGATCGACGAACGGGTACGGGTAGAACCCGATGAACGCGCCGCGCACCAGCGTGACCGCGAGCCAGGCCAGCGGGTACAGCAGCGACCACCCCAGGACCCGCCACGACAACTGGCCGCGCGGCCCGAACAGCAGCCAGCCCGCGACGCACATCAGCGGCGACACCTTGTGCAGCATCGTGTCGGCGAACACGGCCCAGCCGTGCAGTTCGTAGAGGTCGGCGAGCGCGACCTGGAACACGACGCCGGTCACGGTGATGCCGACGAGCCCGGTGAGCCGCAGCACGCCGGACAAGGTCGACCAGCCGGCGACACCCAGCGCGAGCAGCAGGCTGCCGACGCCGACCAGGATGTTCGAGTCGATGGTGAAGAAGGCCAGCAGGTTGGCCACCCGTCCGGCCGGGGTGGCGAAGGTGCCGCCCGTGGTGCCCGCCGAGACCGGGATCTGCGCGGCCAGGCCGGCGATCACCACCAGTGCCGTCGCGCCGAACCAGGCACGCGCGATCTTGGAAGCCTGCATCCCGCTACTTTATGGGTGATCGGGTCGCGACGTCCCGTCACCACCACCCGCTGCCACTCGATCGGGGGCGCTCTCCCTCCGCGATCAGTCCTCTACTCGCGGTAGTTGCGCGTGCATGGACCGCGACCAGAGGACTAATTGCCGGGTTTCAGGAGGCCGCGCACGGTGTCGATCGTGTCGGCGTCGGCGGCCTCCTTGTCCGGCCGGTACCGGACGACGCGGGCGAACCGCAGCGCCAGCCCGCCCGGATACCGCGTACTCACCTGGGCGCCGTCGAGTTCGATCTCGACGACGATCTCCGGCCGGACGAACACCGTCCACTCCGTCCGATGGGTCTCGATCTCCTGGAACGTCTTCGTCTGCCAGGCCAGCAACTCGTCGGTCATGCCCTTGAACGTCTTGCCGACCATGATCGGCGGGCCGCCGTCGGGGTCACGCGCGCCGAGATGCAGATTCGACAGCGAGCCGGTGCGCCTGCCGTGTCCCCATTCCGCGGCGAGCACGACCAGGTCGATCGTGTGCACCGGTTTCACCTTGAGCCACGCGCGCCCGCGCCGCCCCGCCGCGTACGGCGACGCGAGGTCCTTGACCATCACGCCCTCGTGCCCGGCGGCCATCGCCGCTTCCAGCACCTCTCCGGCGGACGAAGGCGCGATCTCGCCCGGGATCACGTGCTCGCCGGCGACCTTGTGCAGTGCGACGTTCCGCTCGGACAGCGGCGCGTCCAGCAGGTCGACGCCGTCGAGATGCAGGCAGTCGAAGAAGTACGGGCGCAGCAGCAACGCCTTGACCTGCTCCTCACGCGTGCTGCCGAACCGGCTCATCGTCTCCTGGAACGGCCTCGGCCTGCCGTCGTCGGTCAGCGCCAGTGTCTCGCCGTCGAGCACCACCGAGGTACACGGCAACGACCGCACCAGCTCCGCCAGTTCGCCGACGCTGCCGGTGATCTCCCGCAGCGTCCGCGTGTAGACGTGCACCTCGTCGCCATCGCGGTGGACCTGGATCCGCGCGCCGTCCATCTTGTACTCGACCAGCGCTTCGGCGTGTTCGGTGACGGCCTCTTCCAGCGATTCCGCCGGTGAGGCCAGCATCGGCCGGATGGGTCTGCCCAGCGCGAGCCGGAACTCCGCGAGCCGCGCCTGGCCGCCGGTCATCGCCGCCAGTCCGGTCACCGGGAGCTGCCCGGACAGCATGAACGCGCGCCGGACCTCCTCGGCCGGGATCTCGGACGCCGCCGCGATGGCGTCCACCATGATCCCTTCGAGCGCGCCCTGCCTCAGTTCGCCGGTGAGCAGCCGGAACAGGAACTCCTGCTCCTCCTCGGTCATCCGCGTGAACAACGCCCGCAACGTCTCCGCGCGCAGTTTCACCGAACCCGCCCCGGACGCCGCCCCGACCGTGCCGAGCGCCGTGTCGACCTCCGCCACGGTCAACGACGGCTCGGCGGCCGGTGCCGCGTTCAGCTCGGCGAGTGTCCGCCACCCGGTGCCGATCCGGCCCTGCGTCGGCTGCCCGGTGAGGAACGCGATCACCGCGGGCAGTTCGGGCTCCCCGGCGGCGCGCAGCAATGCGGCCAGGGTGGCGATCTTCGCCTTCCTGGACCTCGTGGCGGCCAGTTCGGCCGACGCGGTCACCACCGCGGTGAGCAACATGGGTCCATCATCACCCCGGGCACCGACAGTTTCGCGTCGAAGCGGGTATTCCGTGAAGGCCTCCTTCCCTACCCTGAAGGTAGGCAAGGAGGCCTTCACGGACTCCGTTGTGGATGCCGAGCGGCAGCTTCCCTGCGAGTCCGCTCCGCAACTCGTCGAGACGGCACGATCCGGCGCCGTTCAGGCGTGCGCGGGATCCGCTACCCAGCTCGCGAGCAGGCCGAGCGCCCGTTCGCTGGCCGAGCCGGGTTCGGCGGTGTAGATCACCAGCGCCTGGTCCGGGTCGTCGGGCAGCCGCAGCGTCTCGTAGCGCAGCCGGAGTTCACCCACGATCGGGTTGATCAGTGCTTTCCACGCGTGCGCCTTCTCGCGCACGGTGTGCTTGGCCCACAGCTTCCGGAACTCCTCGCTGCCGAGCGAGAGTTCGCCGACCAGCTGCGCGAGGTACGGGTCGTCCGGGTACTTCCCGCTCTCGGCCCGGAGGTTCGCCACGACCTCTTTCGCCACGGTCTCCCACTCCGGGTGCATCTCGCGGGCGTGCTCGTCGAGGAAGAACATCTTCGGGATGTTGCGCTCGCCGGGCGGGCAGGCGGCGAAATCGAACGACAGCGCGGCCCCGAGCGGGTTCCAGGCCAGCACGTCCAGATAGCGGCCGAAGACGAACGCCGGGGACTGGAGGGCGTTCAGCATCGTCTGCAGTTCGGGCCGGAGCCGCTGCGCCCTCGGCCGCGCGACGCGTTTGCGTTTCGGCGCGGCCAGGTTCTTCAGGTAGGTCTCCTCGTCGCGGTGCAACCGCAACGCCCGGCTCAGCGAATCGAGGACGGAATCGGACACGTTGCGCGCCCGTCCCTGTTCGAGCCGCGTGTAGTAGTCGACGCTGATCCCGGCCAGCTGCGCCAGTTCCTCGCGCCGCAGCCCGGCGACCCGCCGCTGGTTGAACCCGGTCGGCAGGCCGAGGTCGGCGGGATCCAGCGCGGCCCTGCGTGCCTTGAGGAAGTCGCCCAGTTCGGCCGTGTCGTTCATGTCGACAAGTATCCCGGGAGCCGGTGGCACGCGCCTGGTCCTGGCAGACCCAGTCTGGTCAGGGCGAGCAGGAGCACGAAAGCGTTCCCCAGGCGTGTGCCGGACGGATGGAGAGGGCGCCCGAGCCGGTTGCGTCCGACTTATGGTCCTGTCAGGTGGCCATGATCTGGATCTGTGCGGAAGGCCAAACAGCCGACATCGTGGAGCCATGGACAGGGAACGACGAAGTGTCGCGGTCGGCGTACTGGGGGTGCTGATCGTCGGCGCGTCCGTGCCGGTGACGGGAATGCTCGACGACTACCCGGTGATCACCGGACAGGCGCTGCGCTACGCGCTGGCGGGGTTGCTCCTGCTGGCGTGGGCGCGGCTCCGCGGGCGTCCGTTGCCCCTGCCCGGCCCGCGTGACGTGCCGTCGCTGATCGCCATCGCGGCGACCGGGATGATCGGTTTCCAGGCTTGCCTGCTGTTCGCCCAGCGCTACGCCGAACCCGGTGTGGTCGCCGCGTTCCTCGGCGGGACGCCGCTCGTGCTCGCGCTCGGAGCCCCGCTGGTGAAGGGGAAGCGACCGTCCCTGGCGCCGGTGGCGGGCGCGGTGCTCGCCGGTCTCGGTATCGCCGTGCTCTCCGGCGGCGGCGCGGCACGCTGGCAGGGGCTGGTGCTCGCGGCGCTGGCGATGGTGTGCGAGGCGTTGTTCACGCTGCTGGCCGTCGGCGTGCTCGAGAGGCTCGGTCCACTGGCGACGGCGACCTGGAGTTGTTGTGCCGCGGGTATCGGGGGTGCCGTGGCGGGCACGATCGCCGACCCGTCCGGCGCCTGGGTGCGGCCGGACGGGCGGGAGCTGATCGCCCTCGGCTATCTGACGGTCGTCGTCACGGCGATCGCGTTCCTGTTCTGGTATTCGGCGGTTTCGGCGCTGGGCGCGGACCGGGCCGGGGTGCTGGTGGGGCTGATGCCGGTCTCCGGCCTCGCCGTCTCGCTCCTGTTGGGAATGCAGGATTTCCGGTTCTCCCAGCTGATCGGGGTCGCGCTGGTGTCTTCAGGCGTCGTGATCGGCCTGCGCCGCCGCGAGCTCGGCGAGCCTGGCGCATTTGGCGCCGAAGTGCTTCACGACGTCCCCGCCGATGATCGCGACCATGACCGCCCGCAGCGGGCCGTCGAGCGTGACCTTCTGGACGAGCTCCGTCCCGCCGTCGACAGCGGTCAGCCGTAGCACGATATCCATGGCGCCGAACGGAATCGGCTGACGGATGGCGATCTCGCCGTCCTCGGTCAGGGACGTGATCGTGAGCGGTTCGGCGATCCGCGAGTGCACGCGGCCGCGCACGGCTCCGGACGGGACGAGGAAGCCGGTCGATCCCGCCTCGGCGGGTCCGTACGGTTCGACGCCGGCGACGTCGGGATCCCACTCGGGCCACCGGGTGAGGTCACCGACGAACGGCCAGAGCGCCGACGGCGGGCAGGGCAGGATCTCGCGGGAGGTTCTGGTCCAGGTCATATCCCGGACGATATACGGAACTGCCAGTCTCGTAAACTGGCTCCATGGTGAGAGGCAGGCCGAGGGAAGCGGGAATCGACGACGCGGTCCGCGAGGCCGTGCGGGCGCTGCTGACCGAAACCGGTTACCAGCGCTGCACGATCGACGCGGTCGCGGCGCGGGCCGGGGTCGGCAAGGCCGCGGTGTACCGGCGGTGGCGGTCGAAGGCGGAACTCGTGTTCACCGCGGTGATCCACCCCGTCGAGCTCGGACCGCCGGCGGACACCGGCACGCTGCGGGGTGACGTGGAGGCCGCCCTCGGTGCCATCGAGTCCTCTTTGGACGGTGCCGAGGTCAAGAGCGCGCTGCCGTCGCTGCTCGCCGACGTCCGCGCCGACCCGGCGCTGGAGGAGCGTTTCGCCGAGGTGTTCCTCGGCCGTGAACTCAATTATCTGATCCGGATGCTGGATCGGGCCGTCGCGAGAGGGGAACTCTCACGACGGCCCGATCCGGTGCTGGTGCACGCGATCCTGCTCGGCCCGGTGCTGGCGTGGCTGCACCTGTTCGCCCAGCCCACGCCTTCGGGCGGGTTGGCGGCTTCGCTCGCTTCACCGCTCCACGCGGCAGTGGTCGCTCTCGACGGTTAACGGCCTCCGCGCGCCATCCGGAGCACGTCGAGCGCTTCGTCCAGCTGGGCTTCGGTGAGCTTTCCGTCGGCGACGTGACCGCGTTCGATCACGACCTCGCGGATCGTCTTCAGTTCCTTGAGCGCCAGCTTCGCGATCGTGGCCGCCTCTTCGTAGCCGAGGTAGGAGTTCAGCGGCGTCACGATCGACGGCGAACCCTCGGCGTACTCGCGCGCGCGGCCGGCGTTCACCGTCACGCCCGCGAACACCTTGTCCGCCAGCAGCCGCGAAACCGCCGCGAGCAGACGCGCCGATTCGAGCACGTTGCGCGCGATCACCGGCAGGTTCACGTTGAGCTGGAAGTTGCCCGCCGCGCCCGCGAAGGCGACCGCCGCGTCGTTGCCGATCACCTGGGCGACCACCTGCAGCGTCGCCTCGGGGATCACCGGGTTCACCTTGCCCGGCATGATCGAGGAGCCCGGCTGCAGATCCGGCAGCGCCAGTTCGGCGAGCCCGGTGCGCGGGCCGGAACCCAGCCAGCGCAGGTCGTTCGCGATCTTGTTCAGCGACACCGCGACCGTGCGCAGATGCCCGGAGGTCTCGACGACGCTGTCCTGCGTCGCCTGCGCCTCGAAGTGGTCACGCGCCTCGGTCAGCGGCAGACCGGTGACCGAGGCCAGTTCCCGCGAGACCGCGGAGCCGAAGCCCTCGGGCGCGTTCAGCCCGGAGCCGACCGCGGTGCCGCCGATCGGCAGCTCACCGAGTCGCGGCAGTCCCGAACGCAACCGCTCGACACCGAACCGGACCTGTGACGCCCACGCGCCCGCCTCCTGGCCGAAGGTGATCGGGACGGCGTCCATCAGGTGCGTGCGGCCGGACTTCACGATGTCCGACCATTCGGCGGCCCGGGTCTCGATCGCGGCGGCCAGGTACTCCAGAGCGGGGATCACGTCGGAGAGCACTGCTTCCGTCGCGGCGACGTGGATCGTCGTCGGGAAGGTGTCGTTCGACGACTGCGAGGCGTTGACATGGTCGTTCGGATGCACGTCGCGGCCCAGCGCCTTCGACGCGAGCGTCGCGATGACCTCGTTGGCGTTCATATTCGACGAGGTACCGGAACCGGTCTGGAACACGTCGATCGGGAAATGCGCGTCGTGCCTGCCCTCGGCGACCTCGTCGGCGGCCTTCGCGATGGCCTCGGCGACGTCGGCGTCCAGCACGCCGAGTTTCGCGTTGACCCGGGCGGCGGCGGCCTTCAGCAGGCCGAGCGCGCGGATCTGGGCGCGCTCCAGGCCACGGCCGGAGATCGGGAAGTTCTCGACGGCGCGCTGCGTCTGCGCGCGGTAGAGGGCGCCGACGGGCACGCGCACCTCACCCATGGTGTCGTGTTCGATCCGGTATTCCTGTTCAGCCATGCCTCAAGTTTCGCGCAGTGACCCCTGGCGCGCTCCGTGTCCTTCGGCACGCGAGGGCTAGGATCGAATGTGTTCTCGATCACGCCGCCCACCACCGGCCGGGAGAGTGCCGAATGAGCGAGTCCGCTGGGGAAACGTCGTACGACCTCGTCATCATCGGGGCCGGGCCGACGGGTCTGTTCGCCGCCTACTACGCGGGATTCCGGGGCCTGTCGATGGCCCTCGTCGATTCCTTGCCGGAGGCGGGCGGGCAGGTCACCGCGATGTACCCCGAAAAGATGATTTACGACGTCGGCGGGTTCGCGGAGATCAAGGGACGCGACCTGGTGCAGGGCCTGGTCGACCAGGCGGCGCCGTTCAAACCGGTGTATCTGCTCGGGCGCAAGGCCGAGCAGCTCGAAAGCGTCGAGGGCGGCATCACCGTCACGCTCGACGGGGGACAGGTCCTGCGCGCCCGTGCCGTGCTGATCACCGCCGGGATCGGCGAGTTCACCCCGCGTCCGCTGCCCGCCGGTGACGGCTGGCTCGGCCGCGGCATGGTCCACTTCGTGCCCGCGCTCCAGGCGCACGCGGGCCGGCATGTGGTCGTCGTCGGCGGCGGGGACTCGGCGTTCGACTGGGTGCTCGCCCTGCGTCCGGTCGCCGCGAGCGTCACCCTCGTGCACCGCCGCGCGCGGTTCCGCGCGGCCGAGTCCATCGTGCGGCAGGCGCGGGAACTCGGCGTGCGGATCGTCACCGACGCCGAGGTCACCCGGTTCCTCGACCGCGACGGCGCGCTGGCGGAGGTCGAGATCCAGGTCAAGGGCGCCGGACCCGAGGTGCTGCCCGCCGATTCGGTGGTGGCCGCACTCGGTTTCACCGCGGATCTCGGGCCGATCGAAAGCTGGGGACTGCGGATCGACCACCGCGCGATCGCCGTCGACTCGACGATGGCGACCCCGCGGGAGCGGGTCTACGCGGCGGGCGACGTCGCCGCGTATCCCGGGAAGGTGAAGCTGATCGCGACCGGATTCGGGGAAGCGGCGACGGCGGTCAACAACATCGCGGTCATGCTGGATCCGGAGGCGCATTTGTTCCCGGGGCACTCCAGCAACGCGGAGTAGCGCACCTCAGACCGGCGGAGACATCTTCTCGGCGATCCACTGCGCGTAGGCCACCACGGAAGTCGCGATCGACGGCGACGTCGCGCAGACCGGGTCGGCGTTGCCCGGGCGGCTGATCGCGCCCAGCAGCACCCACTTTTCGGCCACCTTGGCGATTTCCGGTCCGCCGGAATCGCCGTAGCACGAACCCGAATTCCCGCCGGGGTTGTCGGAGCACAGTTCGACGGCGCCGTCGAACTTCGCCGTGCAGCGCACCCCCTCGACGATCTTCGTGTCGAGTTGCCGCAGCTTCGCGGTTCCCTTGTCACAGCCCGAAGTCGGGCACGTCTGGCCCCAGCCGAGCATGCGCGTCGGCGTCCCGGGAGCCACGACGGCGCCGATCGTGATCGGGGCCGCCTTCACCGGGGCCGCCAGCCGCACCAGCGCGAGATCGCCGCCGGTGTGCTCGGGCACCGGGTTGTAGGCCGGGTTCACGATGATCTCGGCGAGGTTCGCGTTTTCGCCGCCCTGGGTGTTGTCGTTGCTGCCGACCCGCGCGCTCAGGTTCGCCGGGTTCTTGCCCTCGACACAGTGTCCCGCCGTCACCAGCCAGTCCGCCGCGATCAGCGAACCGGCGCAGAAAGCCTTACCCGAAGCCGAATGCAGCGACACGACGAACGGATACGCCTCGTCGGCCTCTCTGCCGCCGACAAGCGCGCCCGCACCCGCGGCCTGCCCGGCCGGCGTCAAGGCCATCGCCGCCAGCAGGACCACGAGCACGCGCTTCAGCACGGATTCTCCTTAGGGGAGCGGGGGAACTACGTCGTCTTCCAGCGAATCGTCGAGGTGGCCGTCGAAGTTGACGGACGAGTACGAGCGGAGTTTCGTCAGCCGGTGGTAGCCGTCGATCATCCGGACCGTGCCGGACTTCGACCGCATCACGATCGACTGGGTCGTGGCGCCGCCCGCCCGGTAGTGCACGCCACGCAGCAGGTCGCCGTCGGTGACGCCGGTGGCGCAGAAGAACACGTTGTCGCCGCGGACGAGGTCGTCGTTGCCGAGCACTCGGTCGAGGTCGTGGCCCGCGGCCAGCGCCTTCTCGCGTTCGGCGTCGTCCTTCGGCCACAGGCGGCCCTGGAGTTCGCCGCCGAGGCACTTCATCGCGCAGGCCGCGATGATGCCTTCGGGGGTGCCGCCGATCCCGAGCAGCATGTCGACGCCGGTGCTCGGCCGGGCCGCGGCGATCGCGCCGGCGACGTCGCCGTCGGAGATGAACCGGATCCGGGCGCCCGCCTCGCGGACCTCCTTGATCAGCTGTTCGTGCCGCGGCCTGTCGAGGATGCACACGGTGACGTCGGAGACGCTGGAGTTCTTGGCCTTCGCGACCCGGCGGATGTTCTCCGCGACCGGGGCGGCCAGGTCGACCTTGCCCGCGGCGTCCGGGCCGACGGCGAGCTTCTCCATGTAGAACACCGCGGACGGGTCGAACATCGCGCCGCGTTCGGCGACCGCGAGCACGGCCAGCGCGTTGGGCATGCCCTTGGCCATCAGCGTCGTCCCGTCGACCGGGTCGACCGCGACGTCGCAGTCCGGCCCGTCGCCGTTGCCGACCTCTTCCCCGTTGAACAGCATCGGGGCTTCGTCCTTCTCACCCTCGCCGATGACGACGACACCGCGCATCGAGACGGTCGACACCAGCTGGCGCATCGCGTCGACGGCGGCGCCGTCCCCGCCGATCTTGTCCCCGCGTCCCACCCAGCGGCCCGCGGCCATCGCGGCGGCTTCGGTCACGCGGACCAGTTCCATCGCGAGGTTGCGATCGGGCGCTTCGCGGCGTCGAGAAGAGCTGGCGGACGGGGTGGGGGTGGGCATGAGGCCTCCCGGGTCAGGAACGCGGCGGGGTCCCAGTCTCTCAGATACCCGCGGCTGTTCGGTGGCTCAGGAGCATGGTGAACGTCACTGACCGTTGCCAGGCTCGCCGTCCTCGACGGAGGACAACGCGGCCTCGATCCGTTCGCGAGCGCCTTCCAGATGGTGCTCGCAGACCTTCGCCAGCTGCTCGCCCTTCTCCCACAGGGCGAGCGACTGCTCCAGGGAAAGCCCGCCCGCTTCGAGCTCGCGGACGACCTCGACGAGCCTGTCACGGGCCTGTTCGTAGCCGAGTTCGGCGGTCTCGCTCACGCTGTGCTTCCTTCTACCGGACGTCGGTGCTTGCCGATACCCGCGCACACTACCGCGCCGGCCATGGCGTTGTCGTAACCCACGAAGGCGAGAGCGAACTCCTGGCCGTCACCCTCCGCGATCGCCGCGACCAGGTTCTCCTGCGCCCGCGCCACCCGTTTGCGGTGCACGGAACCGTCCGCGAACCACCATCGGGTGCCGACGTGCTCAGCCGTCGCTTCGGAGAGTTTGCGCAGCTGGGCGTCGAGACCCCGTTTGGTCGAAGACGGCGCTGATGAGGCCTCGGCGGAAAAGAGGGCCTCGGCCTGGCACCCGGCCAGCAGGACAGTCCAGCAGTCCGCCGCCGCGTGGTCGGTCAGCAGCGCGTTGTGCAGCACGTTCGGCGCGTCGGCCCGCTGGGCGGCGTCGACGGTCAGGGGCAGGAAGGTCGCCGTCACTTACTTCTCCGCCTCTCCCGAGACGACGGCGCCGAGCGCGCCGTCGACCACCCGGACGCGCAGTTTCGCGCCGTCCGCGACCTCGGAGACGGACCGGAGTACCTGGAGGTTGCCCTCGGCGTCGGTGTACTGCACCACCGCGTAGCCGCGTTCGAGTGTCGCCGCCGGGCCGAGCGCGGTCAGCCGCGCGCGGGCGCTGGCGATCTCCGCCTGGTCCTTGGCGAGCAGGGTGAGCATCGCGCGACGCCCGCGTTCGCGGTGGATCTCGACGTCGTCGGAGCGCCGCTGGACCGGGCCGAGCGGATCGGCGAGCACGGGACGGCTGCGCAGCTGCGTCAGCAGCCTGACCTGCGTGTCCACCCAGCCGTGCAGGGCGCGGCGGCCGCGGTCGCGCATCTGGTGGACCCGCTGGGTCTCCTCGCGGACGTCGGGCACGATGCGCTTGCTGGCGTCGGTCGGCGTCGAGCAGCGGAGATCGGCGACGTGGTCGAGCAGCGGGGTGTCCGGCTCGTGCCCGATGGCGCTGACCACCGGGGTCCCGGCCGCCGACACCGCGCGGCACAGGGCCTCGTCGGAGAACGGCAGCAGATCCTCCACGCTGCCACCGCCGCGTGCGATCACGATGACGTCGATGCCGGGATCACGGTCCAGTTTGGACAGTGCCTGGAGGATCTGCGGAACGGCGAGCGAACCCTGCACGGCGGTGTTGATCACCTTGAACGCGACATGCGGCCAGCGTGCCTGCGCGTTCACCAGCACGTCGCGTTCGGCGGCAGACGCGCGGCCGGTGATCAGGCCGATTCCCTTGGGCAGGAACGGGATCTTGCGTTTCCGCTCGGGGGCGAACAGGCCCTCGGCGGCCAGCAGCCGCCGCAGCCGCTCGATCCTCGCGAGCAGTTCGCCGATGCCGACCGCGCGGATCTCGGTGGCGCGCAGGCTGAACGAACCGCGGTTCATGAAGAACGTCGGCTTCGCGTGCACCACGACGCTCGCGCCCTCGCGCAGCGGCGGTTCGATCGTGCGCAGCAGGGTCATCGGGCAGGTCACCGACATCGAGACGTCCGCCGACGGGTCGCGCAGGGTCAGGAAGGCGGTGTTGGTGCCTTGGCGGGCCGAGATCTGCGTGACCTGACCCTCCACCCAGACCACGCCGAGCCGGTTGATCCACTCGCCGACCTTGCGGGCGACCGTGCGGACCGGCCACGGGTTCTCGGCGGTGGTGGACGGACCCGCCGGCGCGGAAGCGGGTTCGGCGCTCACTGGCCTTCCGCGCTGTCGCCGTCTGTTTCCGCCTTCTTCACGTTGCCGATCCGGCGGGCGAGCATGCCGACGAACGACGAGCGGTCGGCGTTCGCCCGTTCGTAGGTCAGCAGTTCCTCCAGCTGCGCGAGGTCGAACCGGCGCAGCCGGGCCCGCAGCTGCGGCAGGGTGAGCGTGTCGTAGTCCTCCAGTCCCGCCGGACCGGAGTCGACGGGTGCGCCCACGCTGTCGAACTCGCCGTCGGCGTGGTCCTCGGCGAGCGCGCGCTCCTCCTCGGCCCACGGGTCCTCGGTGAGCTGTTCGAGGTCGTGCACGTGGCCGTTCGTCTCGCCGCGCTGGGCGGGGACCTCGGTGTCCTCCCTCAGCGGGATGACGCACGAGTCGCGTTCGTACCGGCGTTCGCCGAGGTCCGGCGGGAGGTCTTCGTCGAAGGTGGCCCAGCCGGGCGTGTCCTCGACCGGGCGCAGGCCCGCGAGCGCGTCGTCACCCTTGATGGCCAGCTCGGTGACGTGCTGCTGGACACGCATGGAGAACTGGAGCACCTGGCTGACCACCGTGACGGGGAGCCCGGTGAGCTGTTTGGGGAGTTCGCGAACCCGCTCGGCGGTGGTGACGGCGAGGCCCGCGGCGACCCGGAGGGGGAGCGGGAGAGGCTTCATACGCCTAGCCTGCCGTATCTGGTCCATCCTGCCCAACCGAACGGGTGGGTCGGCTCACGGGACGTGACTCCACGCACATACTTTAGAGCGGTTCGCAGGTCACCCGAACGTGACTGCGAGGAGCCCCCGAGGCAGCCCGTACCCTGGGGGTCATGAGTTCTGCGAGTCCCGGAATCACGCCCGCCGGCAGTCCGACGATCACCGAGTCCGGTGTGCCGGCAGGTGGCAAACGTGTCCTTCTCGCCAAGCCTCGCGGCTACTGCGCGGGTGTCGACCGCGCCGTCATCGCCGTCGAAAAGGCACTCGAGCTCTACGGCGCACCGGTGTACGTGCGCAAGGAGATCGTGCACAACCGGCACGTCGTGGAGACGCTGCGCGACCGCGGCGTGATCTTCGTCGACGAGACCTCCGAGGTGCCGGAAGGCGAGCTCGTGGTGTTCTCCGCGCACGGCGTCTCGCCCGCGGTGCACGCCGAGGCGGCCGAGCGCAATCTGCGGACCATCGACGCGACCTGCCCTCTCGTGACGAAGGTGCACAAGGAGGTCAACCGGTTCGCGAAGGACGATTACGACATCCTGCTGATCGGTCACGAAGGCCACGAAGAGGTCGAGGGCACCGCCGGTGAAGCGCCCGACAAGGTGCAGCTCGTCGACACCGCCGAAGACGTCGACAAGGTCGAGATCCGCGACCCCTCCAAGGTCATCTGGCTTTCGCAGACCACACTTTCGGTTGACGAGACCATGGAGCGTGTCGATCAGCTGCGGGACAGGTTCCCCGGCTTGGCCGACCCGCCCAGCGACGACATCTGCTACGCCACCACGAACCGTCAGGTCGCGGTCAAGGCCATGGCCGCCGAATGCGACCTGGTGCTGGTGGTCGGCTCGACGAACTCGTCCAACTCGAAGCGGCTCGTCGAGGTCGCGCTGAAGGCCGGAGCACGCGCTTCGCACCTGGTCGACTTCGCGCACGAAGTCGACGAATCGTGGCTCGAAGGCGTCGAGACCGTCGGCGTCACCAGTGGTGCTTCGGTGCCGGAGGTACTGGTCATGGACCTGCTGGCGTGGCTGGCTGAGCGCGGCTGGGGCAACGTCGACGAGGTCACCACGGCGAACGAGAAGATCGCGTTCGCGCTGCCGCACGAGCTGCGGAAGGTCGGCAAGGCCTGACCCCAGAGCACGGAAAGGGCCGCCCGGGAACTTCTCGGGCGGCCCTTTTCGCTGGTCAGAGGGTTTCGGGGGAGCAAGGGACCTTTGCTATCACTCTCTTTGGGGAAGTGACAGCAAAGGTCCCTTGCTCCCTCAGCGCTCGTCGTCCCAGGGGCGGGAGCGGCGGGGCGGCTGTCCACCGCGCCGGGGATCGTCCGCACGCGGCGGGCGGCGGCGCGGGGCGCCGGGGGCGCTTTCGCCACGGGGGTCTCGGCGGCGAGGTTCACCGTCTTCGGGCCGCGGGCGACGGGGCTGACGTCCGGGAGGCGGCGGCTTCCGCGCGCCCGGCTCGGCGTCGCGGCGCGGACGGCGTTCGTCCTCGGGCGGACGGCGGCGCGTCGGCGCGTCGTCCCGGGGCGCGCCACGGCGCGACGGCGGCGGCGGGGTCTGCCCGGTCCGGCCGGGGGGACGGCCTCGTCCCGCAGCCGCGGCGGGACGGGCGGCCGGTTTGGCCTCTTCGCGACGTTCCGGTTTGGCCTTCACCTTCACCTTCGCCGGGGCGTCGGGATCGCGTTCGCGGTACATCCGGAAGAGGCCGATCGCCAGGGTGACGCCGGTGGTGATGGCCATCGTCGGGAAGCCGTTGATCAACGGGCTGCCGACGTCGACGGCTTTGGACAGCAGGTCGGTGCCCTTACTGCCGTCCGAGGTCAGGAGGATGACTCCCGGGACGGTCACGGCCAGGACCAGGGGCGGCTGCACCATCGGGCCGAACAGCCCGCGGCGCTGGACGGCCACCACGGCGGCCACCGCGCCGAGCGCGTAGCACGCCTTGAACAGCAGGCCCAGGTCCTTCTGGAGCATCATGTCGACGAAGGCGCCAAGGATGGCGAGCCCGAAGCCCACCAGGACGGCCGCCCACCAGGGCAACCCGCGCCTGGCGCCGACGAGGGGACGCTCGTCCCAGGCAACGGGAACGTCGTCGGCATCAGGATCGCTTTGGCGATCGCGAATCGCGGTCACAGGCCCCACCGTATATCCAAGCTGCGGACATACCGCCAACAGGCGGTACGTCTATCGCCTGGTAGTGGTCATTCCGGACCACCCGGACGCTCCGCCCGGGCCCTCTCGGAAGGGAGTACGCGCGACCTGGCGACAAGGTTGTCACGAGAGGCGAAGTGGAGCCTCTGGTTCCGGAAAGCGCAGGTGGTGACCCCCATGGCCACTCACGCCCCCTGGCACCCCCGCGCGACCCCGGCCGATCGCGCACCCGACGTCTCCGGCGGGACGTTGCGAAAGCCACTTTCGCAACGTTCAAGGTTGCGAAAGTGGCTTTCGCAACACCGCACGGCGCCGGACCGCGATCCAGACCCAACGCCGCGGACACTCCCGGCCGCGGCCCGAATCGCCACTCACGACCCGCGTGACCGATACCTTCCCCCCGCTCACCTGACCAGGTGGGTGAAGGGCACTTTCGCGACGTTGAAGGTTGCGAAATGCCTTCGCGCCAACCCCGGCCCACAGCAGGGAACCAAGACAAGGTCGGCCCTGGCCCGAATCACCAAGCCGACCGGGTCGCTTCAGCTCGCCGGGAGTTCGTCCGCCTTCCGGATCAGCGGCACCGGGGCCGGGCTGCCCGCGGCATCGGTCAGCGGCGAGACGGTGCTCCGGAAGCTTTCGAGCGCTTCCAGCTCCCGGCGTCGCGCCGAGATGAAGCGCTGCAGATGGGTGCTCGACAGGTTCAGCGCGTCGACCGCGTTGCCCGCGGCCCGGTGCGCGGCCGCCGCCCCGGCCCGGACCTGCTCGACGTCTTCCACCAGCGCGCGTTCGGTCGCCGCGAACAGCGCCGCGGACGCCAGCACGGCGAACCCGGTCGGCCCGCAGACGAACACCCGCCGGTCCAGCATCCAGCGCAGCAGTTCCGGATCGGTGTCCAGCGCGGCCACCACGGCGGCGTCGGACGGGACGAACATGATCGTCCCGTAGATCGCGTCGGCCCAGCGCTGATATCCCTTGCCCGCCAGCTCGGCCGCCCGCGACCGCAGCTGCCGAACGTGCACGCGCAGCGCGTCCAGCCGTTCTTCGGGGTCGTCCGTCTCGACGGCTTCGGCCCAGCAGGCCATGCTCGCCTTGGCGTCGACCGGCACGGTGCGCCCGCCGCCGACCCGCAGCACCATGTCCGGTTTCGCGGCGCCGCCACCGGCGAGGTCCGTTTGCAGGGTGAAGTGCAGCTCCTCGCGGAGCCCCAGCGCGCGGGCGGTTTCGAGCAGGACCTGCTCGCCCAGTTCGCCGCGTCCGCTGATCGAGGCGAACGCCACCTCGTACCGGCGCAGGGCGAGTTGCTGCTGATCCCCTTTGGCCCGTTCGGCGGCGACCAGTTTCGCCGCCGCGTCCGCCCGCCGCATGCCGTCGTTGTACAGCCGCCACAGCAACGCGACGGCCGCGAGCAGCAGCAACGCGAGCACGACGGCCGCGGTGGTGATCACCGTCGCCACCGGTACCTCCCCTCCGGATCCGAGTCGGGACCATCATGGCGGAACCCACCGACAAAAACGCCGGACGCGGTCGCGCTCCGTATCTGACCTGCGCCGTCCCCGGCGTGTCGGAAAGCGCGGCGCCGCGAAGGGCGCGCCTCCGCTCTTCGGCCGGTGCCCGGCCCTACCTTGGGCTGCGTGAAGCTCCTGCACACGTCCGACTGGCATATCGGCCGCACCTTCCACGGCGCCGATCTGCTCGCCGAACAAGAAGCCGTGCTCGGCCACCTCGCCGACCTCGTGGTCGCCGAGTCGGTCGACGTCGTGCTCGTGTCCGGGGACATCTACGACCGCGCGGTGCCCTCGGCGGAGGCCGTCCGCGTGGCGACCACCGCGCTCGGCAGGCTCCGCCAGGCCGGGGCCCAGCTCGTGATGACGCCCGGAAACCACGATTCCGCGCCGCGGCTGGGCGCGTTCGCCGACTTCGCCGCCGCGGGTGGGCTGCATCTGCGTGCCACGATCGACGGCCTCTCCGCGCCGGTGCTGCTGCCCGACGGACACGGCGAGGTCGCCCTCTACGGAATCCCTTACCTCGAACCGGAACCCGCGCGCCACGCGCTCGGGGTGCCCGAGGCCCGCGGCCACACCGGCGTCCTCACCGAGGCGATGCGGCGGATCCGGGAGGACCTCGCCACCAGGCCGTCCGGAACGCGGTCGGTGGTGCTCGCGCACGCCTTCGTCACCGGCGGCGAGCCGACCGACTCCGAGCGGACCATCGCGGTCGGCGGCGTCGAACAGGTGCCGGGTTCGGTCTTCGACGGCGTCGACTACGTCGCACTCGGCCATCTGCACGGCCCGCAGACCCTCGCCGGGCACCTGCGCTATTCGGGCAGTCCGCTGGCGTACTCGTTTTCCGAGACGCGCCAACGGAAATCGGTATGGCTCGTGGAGCTCGACGCGGACGGCCTCGCCGAGGTCCGGCGCCACGAACTGCCGGTGCCGCGCCGTCTCGCGATGCTGCGCGGCGAGCTGGCGGACCTGCTGTCGGATCCCGGACACGACGATCTCACCGAACATTTCCTCTCCTTCACCGTCACCGACCGGGTCCGCCCGATCGACGCCATGCGCAAACTGCGTGAACGCTTTCCCCACGCCGTGCACCTGGACTGGCAGCCGGAGGGCGGTCACGACGGCGCGGCGCTGAAGTACGCCGAAGCCGTCCGAGGGCGATCCGACGTCGAGATCACGCGTAGCTTCCTTGAGGACTGTCGTGGCTCCGCGCCGTCGGAGAGCGAGGAGCGGCTGGTGCTGGCCGCGTTGGGCGCCGCGGGCAGGGAGCGCGAAGTATGAGGCTGCATCGGTTGGAGGTCGCCGCTTTCGGTCCGTACGCGGGTCGTGAGGTGGTGGACTTCGACGTACTCGGCGCCGACGGTCTCTTCCTGCTGCACGGCGACACCGGGGCGGGCAAGACGACCCTGCTCGACGCCATCGCGTTCGCGCTGTTCGGCACGGTTCCCGGCGCGCGCGGCGAGGTCAAGCGCCTGCGCTGCGATCTCGCCGAGGACGACCGGGTCACCGAGGTCGTCCTCGAACTGACCGTGCAGGGCCAGCGGATGCGGATCGCGCGCAACCCCGAGTACCAGCGGCCGAAGCGCCGCGGCGAGGGGATGACGACCCAGCAGGCGAAAGCGGTGCTGAGCTGGGTCGGCACGGTGCCCGCGGGACACGTCGCGGAGGGCATCACGCGGATCGACGAGGTCGCGCGCACGGTCGAGCGGCTCATCGGGATGACGCACGAACAGTTCTTCCAGGTGGTTTTGCTGCCGCAGGGTGAGTTCGCGCGGTTCCTGCGCGCGAACACCGCCGAGCGGGAGGAGTTGCTGGAGCGGCTGTTCGGCACGGAGCGGTTCTCCGACATCGAGGACTGGTTCGCGAACCTGCGGGCCGAACGTGGTCGCGAACTGCAGGCGCGGCACCAGTCCTTGCGGGAGTGGATCGCGCGGTTCGCGCAGGTCGCCCGGCAGGAGGCGCCCGAGGAAGGGCAGGCCGAGTGGGTCGGCGCGGTCCTCGCCGAGTCGGCCGAGCGCGTCGCCGAGGCGAAGGATCGCGAGGAGAAGTCCCGGAAGGCGGCGCGGACCGCGGAAGCCGTCTGGCAGGAGAACCGGTCCACCGCCGAGCGGATCCGCCGGGTCCGGACCGCGTACACGCGGCTTTCGGCGATCGCCGAGCAGGCGGGGCAGCGCGCGGAGTGGGCGGAAGAGGTCGAAGCGGCCCATCGCGCGGCGGGAGTGGTCGCGGAAGCCGACCTCCTCGAACGCCGGTCGGATCAGCTCGCCGAGGCCGAGGCCGCCGAAGCGCTCCGGGCGCGAGAAGTGCCCGACGCCGCTGACAGTTCCGCCGCGGAGCTTCGTGCTCGCGCGGGCGGCGTACGCGAGGAAGCCGGGGCGCTCGCCGAACTCGTGGCCGAAAGCGAGCAGCAGCAACGGGATCTGGTCCGCAGGGAGCAACTGGAGAGCGCTGCGGAGAGGGCGAAGAAGCAGGCCGAGGAGTTCGTCGCCGAACTCGCCGCCGCGCCGGCGAAAATCGCGGCCTTGCGCGCCGAGACGGCTTCGGCCGCTGAGGCCGAGGCGAAGCTCGACGGCGCCCGCACCCGTGTCGACGAGCTGACCGCGCTGGTCCGCGACGCCGACGAGGTGCCGAAGGCGCGGCAGCTCGTCGAGCGGACGCGGGTGACGGTCAGCGAGGCCGTGGACGGCCACCAGCAGGCCCGCACGCACCGGCTGGACCTGCGGGAACGGCGCCTCGACGGGATGGCTGCCGAACTCGCCGCCGGGCTGGGCGCGGGTGAGGACTGCCCCGTGTGCGGAGCGAAGGAGCATCCGTCACCCGCGAAGCACACCGGCGGCCTGGTCGATGCCGAGGACGAACGCCGCGCCGAAGTCGCGGAGCAGCAGGCCGAAGTGCGGCGTGAAAAGGCGAAGGCCGCGCTACAGGAGGCGGAAAACCGGCTGACGGTGCTGGTCGGGCGGCTGGGCGAACACACCGCGGAGTCGCTGAAGGCCGGGCTCACCGAGGCTCGCGACCTGGTCGCCGCGCTGGCGGACGCGGCCGGCCGCAAGCCCGCCCTCGAAACCCGGCTGGGTGCCTGGGAACGGCAAAGCGAGCAGCTGACCGAACGCCGTCGCAAGGCGGAGCAGTACGCGGTGGAGGTCGCGACCGAGGTCCGCGGCCTCACGGAACGCCTGGCCGAACGAGAACGACGGCTCGAAACCGCACGCGGCGAGTTCGCCGACGTCGGGGCCCGGCGGAAGCACCTGCTCGGCTTCGCGGCCCGTCTCGACGCGCTCGCCGAAGCGCGGCTCGCCGTCGTGGGGGCGGGCGAGCGGCGCGACGAACAAGCGAAACTGGTCGAGGAAGCGTTGCGGGCCAAGGGTTTCGCGGATCTCGACGCGATGCGCGCGGCGTCGAGGCCGGATGAGCTCGTCGTGAAGCTGGAGACCAGCCTCGCCGACGCGAAGGCGATGGAGAAGGCCGAGCGGCAGGCCCTCGCCGAACCCGAGCTGTTCGGCATCTCGCCGGAGGACGAGATCGACGTCGCCGCGTCGGCCGACACCGCGCAGGACACCCGCGGCGAGGCCGAGCAGGCGCTCGTGGCGCTGCGGGCAGCCACGTCCCGGCACACGGACCTGGTGAGACTCGCCGACCGGATGACCTCTTTGATGGCGGAGCTGGCGCCGGTCGAGGAGCGCTACCTCGAACTGAAGGCGCTCGCCGAGGTGGTCAACGGGCGCGGGCAGAACGCGCGGAAGATGTCGCTGCGCTCGTACGTCCTCGCCGCGCGGCTGGAGGAGGTCGCGGTGGCCGCGACCGCCCGCCTGCGGACGATGAGCCAGGGCCGCTATTCCTTCGTGCACTCCGACGCGGCCGGTGCCCGAGGCGCTCGCGGTGGCCTCGGGCTCGACGTCCTCGACGACTACTCCGGCGCCATCCGGCCGGCGAAGACCCTTTCCGGCGGCGAGTCCTTCCTCGCGTCACTCTCGCTGGCGCTGGGCCTCGCGGACGTCGTCGCCGCCGAAACCGGTGGCGCGCTGCTGGACAGCCTGTTCATCGACGAAGGTTTCGGCACGCTGGACGCCGAGACACTCGACATCGTCATGAACATCCTCGACGAGCTTCGCGCCGGTGGGCGCGTTGTCGGCCTGGTCTCGCACGTCGAGGAACTGCGGCAGCGGATCCCGACCCGCCTGCGGGTGCGGAAGGCGCGGACCGGCTCGACCGTGGAGATCCACGCCGCCTGACTCAGCCGGCTTCGTGGGTCAGCAGCCACTGCTTCGCCGGGACACCCCACCGGAAGTTCCCCAGCGCGCCGCCGGTCCGCACCACCCGATGGCATGGCACGAACAACGCCGCCGCGTTCTTCGCGCACGCCGAAGCGGCCGCCCGCACCGCCGACGGATTCCCCGACAACGCCGCGTACTCCGCGTAGCTCACCGGCTCCCCGGCAGGCACCTTCCGCAGGATTTCCCAAGCGTGCTCCCGGAAAGCGCCGGACCGCTGCCGCACCTCGATGTCGGCGACGGCGTCGAGCTCGCCGTCGTGGTACCGGCGGATCGCGGTGCTCACCGGCCCCAGGTCCCGTCGCTGTGTCACCTCGCCCGGCAGGAGCGACGGCGAGATCAACGGCGTCAGCTCGCCGACCTCCCCGGTCCAGCCCGAGGCGAGCACGGCGCCGTCACCCGCGACCACAGCGGTGAACGGCCCGATCCTCGTGTCCATTGTGGACCAATACACGATGCTCATCTTCTCCCTTTCAAGCTCGCCACAGGTACATGCCGGCGTAAGAGGACCAGGGCTGCCAGGCCCGCCCTCGTTCGGCCAGTGTCTTCTCGTCGTCGGCGATCCCCAGCGCGGCCGCGCCGCGGCGGATCGCCGGATCGCCGGTCAGCAGGACGTCCGGTGCGCCCAGTACCCGCATCAGGACGTAATCCGCGGTCCAGCGCTCGATCCCCGGGAGGTCCAGCAGTTCCGCCCGCAGTTCCCCGGGATCGCGGCCGACGTGGACGGAGACCCCGTCCGCCAGCGCGCGGGCCACCGCGGCCACCCGCTCCGGACCGTGTTCGGCGATCTGCGCGGCGGTCGGGAACAGCGTGGTCAGCCCTTCCAGTGACTCCTCGCAGCTCGGCATCCGTTCACCGAGGGCGTCGGCGAGCGCGGCCGTCTCGGCGGGAGCCAGCAGCGCGCGGAGCACGAGTTCGTCCCCGTCGACCGTGCCCGGCACCCGGATGCCGGGGATCGCCTCGACCAGCGGAGCGAGCGCCGGGTCGGCGCCGAGCACCCGCGTGACCGCCTCGGGGTCGGCGTCGAGGTCGAGCAGCCGCCGCATCCTGGCCACCGCGCTGCTCAGGTCGCGCAGGTCGGTGAGCCGCAGGTCGCAGCGGACGTGGTCGTCCTTCGCGGTCAGCCACACGACGCCGGAGCCGTGCGCGAGCCGCAGCGTGCGCCCGTAGCCGGTCACCCCGGAGTCGTCGCGCGTCACGTGCTCGACGCCCGGGATGGCCCGGGCGGCCAGGAAGCTCAGCACCCCGTCGGCGTCGAACGGCTTGCGGAACGGCAATCGCAGGCTCAACCGGGTCCCGGTCGGCGTCTCCTCGGCCTTGCGACGCCCGCGACGCAGGCTCGCCTCGCGAAGCTGCGAAGGCGTTGTCGCGAACACTTCGCGGATCGTGTCGTTGAACTGACGGACACTGGAGAAACCGGCCGCGAACGCGACGTCGGTCAGCGGGAGCCCGGACATCTCGATCAGCAACCGCGCCGAATGCGCCCGGTGCGCGCGGGCCAGCGCGAGCGGCCCGGCACCGAGTTCGGCGGTGAGCACGCGCCCGAGCTGACGTTCGGAGTAACCGAGCCGCCGGGCGAGGCCGGGGACACCGTCGCGTTCGACGGTCCCGTCCGAGATCAGCCGCATCGCCCGCGCGGCGAGATCGGCCCGGATGTCCCAGTCCGGCGAGCCGGGGACGGCGTCGGGGAGGCAGCGGCGGCAGGCGCGGAAGCCGTTGGACTGGGCGGCGGCCGACGTCGGGTAGAAGCGGACGTTCTGCTGCTTCGGCGTCGACGCGGGGCAGGACGGGCGGCAGTAGATCCCGGTGGTGCGGACGGCCATGATGAACTGCCCGTCGAACCGGGAATCACGGGCGGCGACGGCGCGATAACACCGTTCGGTGTCGCGCCACACGGCCCGTTCGGCCAGGGTCTGTTCGGTCATGAAGTCGATCGTGCCACCAGGTCGGGGGCCCGGCTGGCGGAAATCCGACACGGCGATCAAGGGCTCGCCGACCGGCGCCGGGCCCGGGGGCGGGCGGCACGTAGACTTCTGGCCCGTGAGTCTCACCCTCGGCATCGTCGGCCTGCCCAACGTCGGCAAGTCCACCCTGTTCAACGCGCTGACCCGCAACGACGTACTCGCCGCGAACTACCCGTTCGCGACGATCGAGCCCAACGTCGGCGTCGTCCCGCTGCCGGACCCGCGGCTGGACGAACTCGCCAAGGTCTTCGGCTCCGAGCGCACCGTGCCGGCCGTCGTGTCCTTCGTGGACATCGCGGGCATCGTGAAGGGCGCGTCCGAGGGCGCCGGGCTCGGCAACAAGTTCCTCGCCAACATCCGCGAGGCCAACGCGATCTGCCAGGTCGTCCGCGTGTTCGACGACCCGGACGTGATCCACGTCGACGACCGGATCGACCCGGCGAGCGACATCGAGACGATCAACACCGAGCTGATCCTCGCCGACCTGCAGACCCTGGACAAGGCGCTGCACCGGCTCGAGAAGGAGGCGCGGACCAAGAAGGAAGCCAAGCCCGCCCTCGACAACGCGGTCAAGGCCAAGGAGATCCTCGACGGCGGCCGGACCCTGTTCCAGGCGCAGAAGGAGGTCGACTTCGAGGCACTGCGCGAGCTGAGCCTGCTCACCACGAAGCCGTTCCTCTACGTCTTCAACGCCGACGAAGGCATCCTCACCGACGAAACCCGTCGCGAAGAGCTGGCCAAGATGGTCGCCCCCGCGGACGCGGTGTTCCTCGACGCGAAGGTCGAATTCGAGCTGCTGGAACTGGACGACGAGGAGTCGGTGCGCGAACTGCTGGAGTCCGTCGGCCAGCACGAGCCCGGCCTCTACTCGCTGGCGCGCGCCGGTTTCCACACCCTCGGCCTGCAGACCTACCTGACCGCCGGCCCGAAGGAGTCCCGCGCCTGGACGATCCCGCAGGGCGCGACCGCCCCGCAGGCCGCCGGCGTCATCCACACCGACTTCGAGCGCGGCTTCATCAAGGCCGAGGTCGTCTCCTACGACGACCTGATCGCGAACGGTTCCATGGCCGCCGCCCGGTCCGCGGGCAAGGTGCGCATGGAGGGCAAGGACTACGTCATGTCCGACGGCGACGTGGTGGAGTTCCGCTTCAACGTCTAGACAATGCGTTGGGTGCTCGTCCACGGATCAAGGGCGCGAAACGATCGACGCGCTCATCGCGAGCGGCGCGACGAGGTCGCCTGCCGGTCGTCGGGGGCGCCGTCGGTGACCAGCGAGGGCGTGACGGCCGATGTCTCGAAAGTCGGGGCCGTGATCGACGTCGCCGAGAAGACGATCCCGAACACGCCACGTCACTGACCGCCGGTCGTGCTCGCGATCTTGATCACAGCGGCGCGAACCGCTCCAGAACAGGTTCGTCGAGGCTCCTAGTCTGCTGACGACGCTTTCTCTTCGTTCAGAACCGGAGTCTCGTGGTCAGCTCGGAAACCCGGCGTAAAACGCCGGGCCGTTTGTCGTGGGCCCTGTTCTCGGCGTCGGGGTTCTTGGCGCTGTACGGGCTCTCCAACTTGACGCCCTTCGGCCAGCGGGCCGAGAACCTCCTTCTCGACGGCACCTCGGACCAGACCCTGGTCTACGGGCTCTACCGGACCGGCCTCGTCCCGGCCTTGAGCCTCGAATACGGGACCCTGGCCATCGGTCTCGGCGCCGCGGTGCTGATCGCCGCCTGGCGGAGACGCCGGCGCGACCTGGCGACCGTGGTCGTCGCGACCCCGGTCGCCGTCTACTCGACCGCGGTCTTCAAGGACGTCGCGCCACGCCCCGACATGGTCGGCGCCGTCTCCGGGCTGACCGAGCGGAGCTATCCGAGCGGGCATTTCGCCGTCGCGGCCGCCGTGGCGATGGCGTTGCTGATCGTCGTGCCGCGGAACTGGCTCCGGTGGTTCGCTCCGGTGCTGCTCATCTGGACGTCGGCGATCGGCGCGGCCGTGCTGACGCTGAGGTGGCACCGGCCCAGTGACGTCCTGGGCGGCGCGCTGCTGGTGGCGGCGGTCTTTTTGCTGGTCGGCGGCGTGTTCTCGAAGACGTCCGGGGATCGGGGAAGGGCGTGGCGGCCGCCGGTCCTGGTCGCGGTGGTGGGTGTCGCGGTCACCGTCGCGAGTGCCTGGCGCGACCCTTGTACCTGGACGGTCCCGTTTTCGGTGGTGACGGCGGTGATCGCGACCGCGTTCCTCGGACACGTCGCGACGGCCTGGGGTCCGTGAAGGACTCCTTGAGGGACCCAGGGTCCCTCAAGGAGTCCTTCACGGACCGCGGCTAGCGCTACTTCCGCAGCAAGCTGTACGCGGCCGACCCGATCAGCTCCAGCGACACCTGCAGCCGCTCCAGCGAGACGTTGTCCTTGATGGTGTCTTCCGGCGTGTGATAGGTCGGTTCCAGCAGCGCGGGGCCGCTTTCGCCGCGCCAGCTGAAGTTGCCCGACGCGATCCCGCGCTCGAAGAACGGCACGTGGTCGCTCGAACCGCGGGCGACCGGGCCCTTGAGCCGCGGGTCGTAGCCGAGCCGCTTGGCCGCGGCGTTCACGGCGGCGGTCGTGGCGTTGTCGGCACCGTCGACCGAAAGCAGCCAGTAGGTGACCGCCGGGTCCCAGCTGGTGGCGACCATGTCGTTCTGGAAGCAGCCGGCGATCCGCTTCGCCTCGGGGTCGGTCAGGTTCGAGACGTAGTGCCGCGAACCGATCAGTCCGTACTCCTCCGAACCCCACAGCGCGAACCGCAGCGTCTTGTTCGTCGGCAGGTACCGCAGGACACGGGCGAGTTCGAGGCACAGCACGGTGCCGCTGCCGTCGTCGTTGGCGCCGGGGGAGCCGGGGACGCTGTCGTAGTGCGCGGTCACCATGACGACGCCGTCGTCCTTGCCGGGGAACGTGGCCGGGCGTTCGGCGATGACGTTGTACGACGTCAGGTTCTTGTGATGCGTGGCTGTCGCCTTCACCTTGACCGAGCCCTTGGCGAGCCGCTCGCGCAGGCGCTCGACCTGCACCTGGGCCAGGCCGAGCACCGGCACGGTGACCGGTGTGGCGAGTGTCGGGGAGAACGCGGACAGTTTGCGGGCGGGGTCGGCGCCGATCCGGCCGAGCAGCACGGCGACCGCTCCGCGCTGCGCGGCCGTCAGGTACGCGTCGGCCTTGTTCGTCACGGCCGCGATCAGCACGATCTTGCCGGTCAGGTCGTCCGGGAGCGTGGTGCCGTCACCGGCGTCGACGACGACGGCTTCCCGCGTGACGTCCTGCGCGCCCTGCGGTGACGATCCGGTCTGCCAGCTGTCGCGCCCGACCGAGAGGCCGCCGAGGAACTTGTCCGCGATCGGGAACGGCTGCACGGTGACCTGGTAGCGCAGTTCGCGCAGGACCTTCGCGATGTAGTCCCTGGCACGCAATTCGCCCTCGGTGCCGGCGATCCGGGGGCCGATCTTGTCGCTGAGCACCCGCAGATGTTCCAGCGCCCGCCGCGACCGGACCCGGGCGATCACCGGATAGTCGCCGAAGTCCAGCGACGGCTTGGACTGCGCGCCCGGACGCTGCTGGCCTGCCGCGGCGGCGGTGCCGGGATTCAACCCGATCGTCGCCGCGCCCGCCAGTACCACCGCACCCGCGAGCACCTCACGCCTGCGCAGACCTGCCATGGAACACCCCTCACGTCTCGAAGAACCGTCGTTCGAGTAGCCAATAGTCGCGGAGCGCGGAGAACAACCTCCGATCGTCCCCTTTTTCCGTTTCAGCCCACGGCCACCCGGCGGTAGGCCTGCGAGACGGCGACGACGCCGCAGAGGGCGGCCGCGATCACCCCGCCGATCAGCAGCGCGGTCCCGAGGAACGGGCCGAAGTCGCCCGGCTCGGCCAGCCGTCCCCAGAACGAGCCTTCGAGCAGGCCGCCGACCAGGATGAACACCGGGGCGGCGACGCCGAGGAAGAGGATCCAGCGGAACCGGGCCGCCAGTGTGAGCACGAGGATCCCGGTCACGCCGAGGATGAACGGGCCGGGCGGGATGTCCGGGAAACCGGGCACACCCGAGACGATCTGGATGATCAGGCCGGCGACGCCGACGAACAGGAAGAAGGCGTTGGCGGCGGCGGAACGGTTCATGGCGGAACTCCTCATAAGGTCGGATGACCACTGAAGGGTCCCGCTCACGGCCGGGGAGGGCGTCGGCCCGCAAGCGGCAATCGTGCCTACGCAGGGCTGCGTACGGGCACGTTCTTCTTCTACGGGCTGAACGGCCACGCCTCGACGCGCCGGAAGACGACGCGTACGAACTCGTGATCGCGATGTCCCTCGGCTCGCGGCCCTGCGCCGTCGCGTCGGCGAAACTGGCGCTGTGGACGAAGCTGGTCGGGTAACTTCGAACGGGTGAAGCCACTGGAAGCGGACATGTTCGCCCCCGGCTGCCCGTCGAAGCTGACGCCGTTCCGGATCGGCGACAAGTGGGCGGGCCTGGTCGTGCTGTGCCTGGAGGACGGGCCGCGCCGGTTCACCGAATTGCGTGTGCCGCTGAGAGGGGTCACGGCGAAAGTGCTCACGGAGACCCTCAGGGGCCTGGAGCGCGACGGCATGATCACGCGGACGGCGTACGACGAGGCGCCGCCGCGGGTGGAGTACGAGCTCACCCCGCTCGGCCGGACGTTGTTCGAGCCGATCGAAGCATGCCGTGAGTGGGCGGCTAAGCACCTTCCGGAGCTCGTCGCCGCCCGTGAGGCGTACACGGCCTAGCCGAGGACGCCGAGCACGATGATCATCAGCAGCGTGATGGCGGCGGCGAAGGCGGTCACCCAGGCACGCTGGGCGGCGGTGATCGAGGCGTTGTTCACGGCGGTTCCCCCGGGGAGAGCAGCGACAGGTCCGCCGGGAACAGCGCGTTGATCAGGCCCCGCGTTACCGTTGCCGGGCGGGTGTGGCCAAGATCACTGGTCGTGCTGGTGATGCCGGTCGCGCGCCGTGTACCAGAGCACTCCGGCAGCGGCGGCCACCATCGCGCCGAATGCGGAAAAGCCCACCACGATCGCCTGCGTCATCATTCGTCCTTTTCTCGTCGGTCGTACTGGGTAGACGTCCGGGAAGCGGAGACGTGGCGCGGCCGTATCGGAGGTCACACGGCGGCCAGCACCCCGTCGATCTGCGACGCGAGCGCGAAGTCCTTCTCCGTCAGCCCTCCGGCGGAGTGCGTGCTGAGCCGGAACGTCACCGTCCGCCAGCGGATGTCGATGTCGGGGTGGTGGTCCGCCGCCTCCGCGAAAAAGGCCACCCTGGTCACCGCGGTGACGGCGTCGGGGAAGCTCGGCAGCTTCGCCGTCCGTTCGATGGTGACGCCGTCGCGGGTCCAGCCGGAGAGCTTCGTCACGGCTTCGTCCGCCTGCCGGTCGTTCAAGATTTCCGCCATGACTCCATGGTGGTACGCCGTCGGCTACGCTGCACGTTTGCCACGGGTCCCCCCTTGAAAACAGCAGGAGGCTAGATGAAACGCGCCCTCCGCACGCTCGTTGCGGCTGGCACGGTGGCCGCCCTCGGCGCGGGCTGCTCGCTCTCCGGGAACCCGGGGAACGACCCGCAGGCGCCGGCGACGGTCACGCTCGTGACGCACGACTCGTGGGTCGCCCCGCAGGAGGTCCTCGACGCCTTCGAGCGGCAGTCCGGGATCAAGATCGCCGTCCTCAAGCAGGGCGACGCGGGTGCGCTGACCAACAAACTCGTGCTGACCAAGGCGAACCCGATCGGTGATGTCGCGTACGGCATCGACTCGACGTTCGCTTCCCGCGCGCTCGCCGAGGGCGTCTTCGAGCAGTACACCAGCCCGGAGGCCGATCGCGGGCCCCAGCGCTACTCCGTCGACCCCGAGCACCGGCTTTCCGCCGTCGACCTCGGCGATGTCTGCGTCAACGTCGACTCCGAGTACTTCACGGACAAGGGGATCGCGGAGCCGAAGTCGTTCGCGGACCTCACCGACGCCAAGTACAAGGACCTGATGGTCGCCGAGAGCGCCGCGACGTCTTCGCCGGGCCTGGCGTTCCTGCTCGGCACCGTCGCCCAGTTCGGCGAACAGGGCTGGCAGGCGTACTGGACGCAGCTGAAGGCCAACGGGCTCAAGACGGTCAGCGGCTGGGAAGAGGCCTACACCAAGGAATTCTCCGGTTCGTCGGGCAAGGGCCCGCGGCCGATCGTCGTCTCCTACGCGTCGTCGCCCGCCGCCGAGATCGGCGAAGACGGCAAGCCGCGCACGAAGGCGCTGCTGGACACCTGCTACCGCCAGGTCGAGTACGCGGGTGTGCTGGCGGGCGGCAAGCAGGTCGAGAAGGCCCGCAAGGTCGTGGACTTCCTGCTGTCCCAGCAGTTCCAGGTGACCGTGGCGGGCAACATGTACGTCTACCCGGCACGCCAGGGCGTCGAGCTCCCGCAGGGCTGGGCGCAGGCCGCACCGCTGCCGCAGCAGCCGAAGACGCTCGAACCGGCCAAGATCCAGGCCGGGCGTGAGCAGTGGATCGCCCAGTGGCGCACTCTGTTCGAGGGCTGAACACTTCCAGGCTGACGTCCCGGGGTGCCGGGCTGGCCGCACTCGCCGTGCTGCCGCTCGGTTTTCTCGTGGTCTTCTTCGCCTGGCCGGTCGCGGCGATCGTCGCCCGCGGGTTCGGCGACGGCGGGGTCGGCGCCGCGATCGGCGACCCGCTCACCTGGGAGCTGGCGTGGTTCACCGTCGCCAGTGCCGGTGCTTCGACGATCGTCGCGGTGCTCGCGGGCCTGCCGGTGGCATTCCTGCTCGCGCGGGTGCGGCTTCCGGGTGTCTCGCTGGTCCGGACGCTGGTGCTGGTGCCGTTCGTGCTGCCGACGGTCGTGGTCGGCCTGGCGTTCCGCGCGCTCTGGCCCGACGGGGGACTGCTGCCGCTGGTGCTGGCCAACGCCTTCTTCAACGTCGCCGTCGTCGCCCGCACGGTTTCCGGGCTGTGGGGCCATCTCGACCCGCGCACCGTGGACGCCGCGCGGGCGCTCGGCGCGTCGCCGTGGCGTGCCTTCCGCACCGTGACGCTGCCCGCGCTCGGTCCGGCCGTCGCGTCGTCCGCGGCGGTCGTGTTCCTGTTCTGTGCCACCAGTTTCGGGGTCGTGCTGATCCTCGGCGGGGCGAAGTACCGGACACTGGAGACGGAGATCTACCTGCGCACGGTCGAACTGCTCGACCTCTCCGGCGCGGCCGCGTTGTCGTTGGTGCAGTTCGCGGCCGTCGTCGCCGCGCTCGTGGTGGGCGCGCTGGCGAGACGCCGCCGGGAGAACGCCGTCCGGTTGCGTTCGCGGAACGAGACCGCGCGGCGTCCTCGTGGCGGTGAATGGCTCGCTGTCGCGGCGGGTCTCGCGGTGATCGCGCTGCTGATGACGCCGATCGTGGCGCTGCTCGTCGAATCCGTGTCCACTTCGGACGGGTGGGGTCTCGCGGGCTACGCGGCGCTCGGCGGCCAGGGAACGCATGGGGCACTGCAGGTTTCGGGCTGGGACGCGGCGTCGATGTCCCTGCGGACGGCGTTCGACGCGACGATGCTCGCGATGATCGTCGGCGTGCCGGCCTCGGTCGTGCTGGTGGCGTCGCGCCGCACGCCGGGGAGGCTGGCGCGGGGGATGGGCGAGACGATGGACGCGGCACTGATGCTGCCGCTGGGTGTTTCCGCGGTCACCGTCGGTTTCGGTTACCTCATCACGCTCGACGCGCTTCCGGGCGACCTGCGGACGTCGCCGCTGCTGGTGCCGCTCGCGCAGGCCTTGGTGATCATCCCGTTGATCGTGCGGATGGTGCTGCCGGTGCTGCGGTCGGTCGACGTCCGGCTGCGGCAGGCCGCGGCGGCACTCGGCGCGAGCCCCGGCCGGGTGTGGCGGGAGATCGACTTCCCGCTGACGGCGCGCTCGCTGGTCGCGGCGGCCGGATTCGGGTACGTGGTCGCGCTCGGCGAATTCGGTGCGACGAGCTTCCTGGCCAGGCCGGACGCGCCGACGTTGCCGGTCGCCGTCGCGACGCTGATCTCGCGGCCGGGGGAGCTCGACAACCAGATGGCCTACGCGGCCTGCGCGCTGCTCATGATCGTGACCGTGGCGGCGGTCGTGCTGATCGACCGGTTCGGCGCGGTCCGCGGGCAGAATTCGGTAGGGGAGTTCTAGTGTCGCTGTCGGTACGGGATCTGACCGTCCACTATGGATCGTTCGCCGCCGTGCGGGACGCCGGGCTGGACATCGCCGACGGCGAGGTGCTGGCCCTCCTCGGCCCGTCCGGCTCGGGGAAGTCGACACTGCTGCGCGCCATCACGGGGCTGGAGCCGCCGACCTCGGGCACCGTGCGCTGGGACGGCGAGGACCTCTCCGGCGTCCCGGTGCACCGGCGGGGGTTCGGGCTGGTCTTCCAGGACGGGCAGCTGTTCCCGCACAAGGACGTCGCCTCGAACATCGCGTTCGGCCTCCGGATGCACGGGGTCCCCCGCGCCGAGCACGCGGAGCGGGTCCGCGCGCTGCTGGACCTGGTCGGGCTCGAGGGTTACGGGCGCCGTCGGGTCACGGAGTTGTCGGGTGGACAGGCGCAGCGGGTCGCGCTGGCCCGCGCGCTGGCGCCGGAACCCCGGCTGCTGCTCTTGGACGAGCCGTTGTCCGGTTTGGACGCCGGACTGCGCGAACAGCTGGCCATCGACCTCGCCGCGCTGTTGCGGCGCAGCAAGATCACCGCGTTGCTGGTCACGCACGACCAGGAGGAGGCGTTCACCCTCGCCGACCGGGTCGCCGTGCTCGACGACGGCGAGATCCGGCAGGAGGGCGCGGTGCGCCGTGTCTGGCGGCAGCCGGTGGACGAGGGCGTCGCGCGGTTCCTCGGCGTCACGACGTTCCTCGACGGCGAGGCGTCGGGTGGCACGGTGCGGACCGCACTCGGTGACGTCGTGCTCGCGGACGTCGCCGACGGCCCGGTGCGGCTGGGGTTGCGGCCGCACGGGGTCCGGGTGGCGTCTTCCGGTGTCGAGGGCGAGGTCACGGCGGTGGTGCACCGGCGGGAGCACGTCCGGCTGGTGGTGACGCTCGGCGTGGAACCGTCCACTGTGGACGCCGTCGCGCCGGTCGCCGCGGAGCTGCGGCCCGGCGACACCGTCCGGCTGGCCCTGGATCCGGACGGCGTCGCCCAGCTGCCCTAGGTCCGTTCACAT
Organism: Amycolatopsis sp. cmx-4-19; assembly: GCA_049998115.1. Taxonomy (GTDB): domain Bacteria; phylum Actinomycetota; class Actinomycetes; order Mycobacteriales; family Pseudonocardiaceae; genus Amycolatopsis. The sequence goes on from JAEBEO010000003.1 coordinate 513,981, forward strand.
CAGGTAGCGGGTCACCTTCTCCGGATGGATGACCAGCCGGACCAGATCCGCGGCCAGCATCCCGGCCAGGTTTCCGGCCTGTGCGGGGTCGTCGAGGTCCCAGTACCGCGCGGCCAGCCGGGAGGCCAGTGCCGCGGCGCCGTCCGGCTCCACCGTGGTGCGGCCCGCGACGGAAACCCAGCGTTCGCGTTCGCCGACCGGGGCCGCGACGACGATCGAGGCGCGGGGGTCGCGCTCCAGGCGTCGCATCTTGAGCGAGTCCGGGGGCGTGAACAGCTGGATCGTGCCCTCGGCGGTGGCTTCGAACCACACCGGCCGGGGCTGGGGCGGGACCGGTCCCGCGGCCACGGTCAGGAACCCGTGCAGGGGACGCTGGAGGAATTCGAGGTCCTGGGCGGTCAAACTACTCATGACGTCGATTCAACCCGAACGGCTCGGACGATCCCATGGGCGAGAAGCCGGATCACCTGTGTATTCGTCTAACCTCGGTCGGGTGGACGCCTTCAGTGACTTGATCCGCGGGGTGCGTGCCCACGGTTCGTTGTTCGGCAGCTCGACGCTGTCCCCGCCCTGGTCGCTGCACTTCGTGGACGGTGCCCCGCTGACCCTGTGCACCGTGCTCACCGGGGCGGGCTGGATCGTGCCGGAGCATCGGCCGCCCGAGCCGCTTCGCGCGGGCGAGACGATCGTCGTACGCGGTCCCGGGTCGTTCACCTTCGTCGACGAGGTCGGCACGCGGGCCGAGCCGATCGAATGCGGGGAGGACTGCGCGACGCCCGGGCGGGGCGGGACCCGGCACCGGCTCGGCTGGCACGACCCCGGTGACGGCCGCGGCGGGACGACGCTGATCGTCGGCGCCTATCCGGTGCGCGGCGAGATCGGCAGGCCGTTGCTGGACGCGTTGCCCGTCGTGCTGCGCGTGGCGGCCGGGGGCACTCCCGACCCGGTGCTCGACCATCTCGCCGCGGAGGTCGCCATCGACGCGCCGGGCCGGCAGGTGGTCCTCGACAGGCTGTTGGACTGGCTGCTGGTCTGCACCTTGCGCGAGTGGTTCGACCGGCCCGGTGGCGCGCCCCCGGCCTGGTGGGACGCCCAGCGGGATCCCGCGGTCGGCGACGCGCTGCGGCTGCTGCACGCCGAACCGGCGGCGCCGTGGACGGTCGCCTCGCTGGCCGGGCGCACCGGGGTGTCGCGGTCGACGCCGGCCAAGCGGTTCGCCGAGCTGGTCGGCGAACCGCCGTTGACCTACCTCACCCGCCGGCGTATGACGCTCGCCGCGGATCTGCTGGTCGAGCAGGGGGCCACGACCGTCGCGGACGTCGCCCGCACCGTCGGCTACTCCGACCCGTTCGGGTTCAGCGCGGCCTTCAAACGGGTCCGGGGCGTCAACCCGAGCGAGTTCCGCCGCGCCGCGGGTGCGTCGGTCAGCCGTCCCGGGTGGTCAGGCGCGAATAGGCGATCGAGAGACCGATGACGATGTAGCAGGCGGCGCGGAGCGCGCCCTCGCCGAGCATCGCGGTGTCGATCGGGTCCATCAGCACCGACGCCGGCGCGGACGACCAGTCCTTGTTGAGCAGGAACGGATGCAGCCACGAAACCGCGTCCAAGAAGCCCAGGATGGTGAACACGATCGTCCCGGCCAGCACCGACGCGACGACCAGCATCGGGTGTTCGGTGAACGACGAGATCGCGAGCGCGACCGCGCCGACCGCCCACAGCTGCAACGTCGCCCACAGCGCCACGATCAGGATCCGGCCCAGCGCGTCCCAGATGCTCAGCGTCGAGCCGGTGAGGGTGAACATCGAGTCGGTGCCGCTGATGATCAGCCCGGTGACGAACCCGGTGAACGTCATCGACAGCACCGCGATCACCGAGACCGTGGCGACGCCGAACGCCTTGATCGTCAGCAGCCGTCCGCGGCCGACCGGCGCGATCAGCCAGCCCCGCAACGTCCCGTGTGCGGCCTCGCCGGCGATCGCGTCCGCCCCGGCCATCGCCGAAGCCAGCGGGAGCAGCAGCGCCAGCGTCATGGTCAGCGCCGCGACCGGCAGGATGAACCCGTTGTTCATCGCGGAGGCGAGCAGCGCGCCGTCCCCGCCACCGCGGCCGCCGTTCGCTTCCGCGGGGTCGACGAGCGTCAGCGCGACGCCGATGACCACCGGGATCAGCGCGAGCAGTCCCAGTACGGCCAGGGTGCGGGGGCGCCGGAAGATCCAGCGCAGTTCGGCGCGGTACAGCCGGAGCAGGCCGACGCTGTCCTGGCCGGTTCGCGCCGCGGGTGCCGCGGCGAGAGCGTGGGTCACGACTCCCCCTCACTGTCTACTGTGGACTCGGGCTGGGTCAGCCGGGCGAACAGGTCTTCCAGTCCGGTCCGGGCCCTCGCCGCCTCGTGCACGGCCACCCCGGCCGTCACCAGCTGTCGCAGCACTTCGGGCGCTTCGGTGGCGGTGAGGTCCACGCGGACGCCGTCCGGCGTGAGCCTGCTGCCGATCCTGTTCTCCCGCAACGTTTCCACCGCGAGTTCGGCGTCCGGCGTGCGGACCAGCAGTGCCGCGTTCCCCGACTCCAGCAGTTCCGTGAGCTCGCCTTGGGCGATCACGTTCCCCGCCTGGAGTACCGCGACGTGCGTGCAGGTCGCCTCGACCTCGGCCAGCAGATGCGACGACACCAGCACGGTGACGCCGTCGGCGTGCAGTTCGTCGATGATCCGGCGGATCTCCCTGGTACCGGCCGGATCGAGACCGTTGGTCGGTTCGTCGAGCACGACCATCCGTCGCGGCACGAGCAACGCGCTCGCCAGGCCCATCCGCTGCTTCATGCCCAGCGAATACCCTTTGTAGCGCCTGGTCGCGGCGTCGGTCAGGCCGACCCGCTCCAGCGCCTTGTCGACCGCGCCGGGGATCCCGGCCGAAGCCAGCCTCGGTTCGGCCGCCGCGACGCGCAGCAGGTTGTCGCGCCCGGAAAGGAACGGGTGGAAGCCCGGCCCCTCGACCAGTGCGCCGACGTCGGGCAGCGCGTGCGCCGCCTCTTCCGGCATCTTCTTGCCGAAGAGCTCGACCTCGCCGTCGGTGGGCCGCACGAGACCGAGCAGCATCCGGATGGTCGTCGTCTTGCCCGAACCGTTGGGGCCGAGCATCCCCAGCACGGCGCCTTCGGGAACGTCGAGGTCGACGTGGTCCACGGCCACCGTGCGGCCGTAGACCTTGCGCAGGCCCCTGGTGCGGGCCGCCATGGGTACCGCCGAAGCGGACGCCTCCCGGGAGACGTCCGCTCCGGCTTCGAACGTGGTGGTCACTTCGCGGCCAATGCCTCGAAGAGGACCTGCTCCGGCACCGCGCCGAGGGCGTAGCGGCCGTCGTCGGTCAGCACGCCGCTGCCGACCTTGGTGGTCACCAGCCAGCCGCTGCCCCACGCGCCGCTGACCGGCTTGGCGAACCGCGAAAGCAGTGCCTTCGGGTCGACCTGGCGGCCGTCCTCGTCTTTCGCGCTTCCGGCCTTGGCCAGCGCGTCGGCCGGGATCTTGCCGGTGATGGCGGTGTCCCAGCCGTCGCCGACGACCTTGACGTCGGACTTCGCCTGCTCCGCGAGCTCACGGTTCTTCGGGTCGACCTCGGCCGTCTTCTCGGTCACCTTCGCGCCCTTCGGCGGGGTGAACTCGAAGTTCGACGCGGGCTGGTCCGCGAAGTTGATCTCGCTGAAGGAGACCTCGAACGCCGGCGAGGGGGTGCCGTTGGCCAGCACCGTCAGCCGCAGCGGCAGCCGCGTCTGCGAGTCGACCGCCACGCGGATCTCGCGCAGCAGGGTCCGTTCGGTCGGCTTCGGCGTCAGCACCAGCTCGTACGCCGAGCGGTTCGCCACCGAGGACGTCCCGTCGACGGCGATCGTGCTGCTCTCGCGCACCTTGCCGAGCAGTTCCGCGGCCGCGGTGGCCGGGTCGACGGTCCGGCCTTCGACCTTGCCCTTGTGCTCCTTGACCAGCTCCGCCGGGATGGTGATCTTGGAAGCGGAGTTGTCCTTGGAGTCGTACTCCCAGACGGTGTCGCCGTTCTTGACGATGGTCTGCTGGCTGGAGCCCTCGGTGAGCGACACCTTGCTCTTGCCCGCGCCGTCGGTGGAGATCCGCGCCGAGTCGATGTCGAGCGCGGAGGCGCCGGGCAGCGTGCTGCCGACCTGCGGCAGGCCGAGGTCGTTGTCGACCTTGACCTTCCCGTCGAACGCGGGCGGCTTGGCGTCGAGCGTGGACTGCACCAGCTCTTCGGCGCTGATCTGCGGCAAGACCGGCGCGTCACCCGCGGTGGCCGGCATCGCGACGACGGCGAGCCCGCCGACGCCCAGTGCCGTCCCCACCACCGCCGCGGTGAGGGCCTTCCTCTTCGGTTCCATGCTGTCTCTCCCTGTTTCCCCGGACCGGGTGTGCCCGGGTCTCGGCGACAACGTTTCCCCGGAAACGCTGAGATACCACTCAGACTCCGCCGCCGGAGCTGAGATGGCGCTGAGAGCTCGCGCGTGAGCAGGTGAAACCGTGAATGATGAGGATCGTGAAACCTCGAGTACTGGTGGTCGACGACGAGCCCGGCGTGCGCAAGGCGTTGCTGCGCGGCCTGCGCGCGGAGGACATGGACGTGGTCACGGCGGCCGACGGGCCCAGCGGCCTGCGGCTCGCGCAGACGGGCTCGTTCGACGTCGTCCTGCTCGACATCATGCTTCCGGGTCTTTCCGGCTACCGCGTGCTCGAACGGCTGCGCGCACTCGGTGTCACCACGCCGGTGCTGATGATCTCCGCGAAGGACGGCGAGGTCGACCAGGCCGACGGCCTCGACCTCGGCGCCGACGGGTATCTCGTGAAGCCGTTCTCGTTCGTCGTGCTGGTCGCGCAGGTGCGCGCGGTACTGCGGAGGGCGGCACCGGACGCGATCCGCGGGCCGCTGAGGATCGGCGCTCTCGAAGTCGACCGGAGCCTGCGGCAGGTCCGCTACGACGGTGTCGAAGTGGCGTTCAGCCCGCGCGAGTTCGCGTTGCTGGAGGTGCTGGCCGGACGGGCGGGCACGGTGGTGACCAAGGACGAACTGCTGCGCGCGGTCTGGGGTGACGAACAGGCGGCGACCCGGAACGTGGTCGAGGTCTACGTCGGCTACGTGCGCCGCAAACTCGACGCGGCCGGGGCGGGCGCGCTGGTCAGGACGGTGCGCGGACACGGTTACCTCGCTTCGGACGCGCAGCTCGACGAAGTGATCGCCCCGGCGGGACAGGGGTGATCGGCTCGCCGTCTTGGTGGCGCCGCCGTTCGCTCCAGGTCCGGATCACCCTCCTCGCGGCCGCCGTCACCCTCGGGTTCCTGCTCGGGCTGGCCGCCGTCGCCGGGGACAACCTCCAGTCGCTGCTCATCGAATCGGTCGACGAGGAACTCGGCGCGCAACTGCGCGTCGCGACCGGTGAAGTCGCCGCGGGACGGCCACCGTCGGCGTCCGCGGTCACCGTCCGGATGCTCGACACCGGCGGCGGCCCGGTGGACGGCCTCCCGCCCGCGGATCTCGGGCCGCCGGACGTCCGCGCGCTGAAGGCGGGGGAATCGGTCACGACCGGCGGCGAGCACCTTTGGCGCTGGGTGGGGACCGTGGTCACCGCCCCCGACGGGCAGCAGCGGCTGGTCGTCGCGGGCGCGGGTCTGGTCGGCTTCGCCACCGCCGTGCACTCGGGCGGGCTCTGGCTGTTCGTGGTCGCGTCCGTGGGCGCGGTGGGCGCGGGGATCGCGACCTGGCTGCTGGTGCGGTTCTCGCTGCGGCCGGTGGCGAGGATGCGCGGATCGGTGCGCGCGTTGCCGCCGGGGGCCCGGCTGCCGCTGCCCGATTCCCATGACGAACTCCGCGCGCTGGCCGAGGAGTTCAACGCGCTGCTGGCGCGGCAGGAGCAGGCCGCCGAGCGGCTGCGGCGGTTCACCGGCGACGCCGCGCACGAACTGCGGTCGCCGGTCGCGTCGATCCGCGTCCAGGCCGAGGTCGCCGTCGCCAATCCGGATCCCGAGCTCTCCCAGGAGACGCTGTCCGACGTCCTCGAAGAGGCGGAACGGCTTTCGGCGCTGCTCGACGGGCTGCTGGCGCTGGCGAGGTCGGACGCGGGGGAGGTGCCGCCCGCGGAACCGGTCGAGCTGGTGAGCGAGGTGCGGGCGGCGGTCGCCCGGATGCCCGCCGGCGCGCCCGGGATCCGGGTGAGCGGCACGGTCGGGACGGCGTGGGCGCTGGCCACGCACGCCGAGGTCGAGCTGGTGCTGAGCAACCTGCTGCGCAACGCCTGCCGGTACGCGCGCGGGCAGATCGTGGTGTCGGTGCTCGCGGCACGGTCGACCGTGCGGGTGGTGGTCGACGACGACGGGCCGGGGATCGCGCCGGAACACCGGGAGCGGGTCTTCGACCGGTTCTACCGCGTGTCCGATTCGCGGGCGCGGTCTTCCGGCGGCACCGGGTTGGGGCTGGCGATGGTCGCCGAGGCCGTCCGCCGCCGCGGTGGCCGGGTCCGCGTCGGCGAGTCACCCGATGGAGGAGCGCGCTTCCAGATCGTCTGGCAGGCGGCGCGGCCTCGGTAGGGTGTGCCGCGTGGTGATCGTGGGTGCCGCCCTCGTGCGGAACGGACAGTTGCTGGCACAGCGGCGGGCCTGGCCCGCCGACCACGCCGGACGATGGGAACTGCCGGGCGGGCGGGTCGAGGACGGCGAAGGCGACGAGGCCGCCCTGGCGCGGGAATGCCTGGAGGAGCTGGACGTCGCGGTGACCGTCGCGGGCCGGGTCGGCGAAGACGTCCCGCTGCCGGGCGGGAAGGTGCTGCGGATCTACGCCGCCTCGCTGGTCTCGGCGGGGGACGAGCCGCGTGCCGTGGAGCACGAGGACGTCCGGTGGATCACCGCGGGCGACCTCGATGATCTCGACTGGCTGCCCGCGGACCGGATCCTCCTGCCCGCCCTCCACATGTTGCTCGCCAGTCCGTGAAGGACTCCTTCCCTACTTTGAGGGTAGGGAAGGAGGCCTTCACGGACCTTCAGCCCGCCCCGATGAGGCGGAGGGCGGACTGGAGCCGGTGCTCACCGCGTTCCGCCGCCCGGGCGGCACCCGCCTTGCGGACCCGCTCCAGCTCACCGGGGTCGGCGAGCAGCGCCAGCGCGCGCTCCCGGACCGGCCGCAGTTCCTCGATGAGCGCGTCGGCCACGGCCTCTTTCACCTGGCCGTACGAGTCGTACCGGTCGGCGAGGACCTCGGGCTTCTCCTGGACGCACGCCGCGAGGATGTCCAGCAGGTTCGCCATCCCCGGCCGGGTTTCCGGTGCGTACGCGGGCTTCGAACCGCCGTCGGTCACCGCGCGTTTCACCTTCCGCCGGACCTGGTCGGCCTCGTCGAGGAGGAACACGACCCCGGCCTCCTCCCGCGTCGACTTCGACATCTTCCGCGTCGGCACGGCGAGGTCCATGATCCGCGCCCCGGCGGGCGGCAGCACCGCCTTCGGCATGGTGAACACGTCGCCGTAGGTGGAGTTGAACCGCTTCGCCAGCGTTCTCGCCAGTTCGACGTGCTGCCGCTGGTCCTCGCCGACCGGGACCTCGCCCGCGCCCTGCAACAGGATGTCCGCCGCCATCAGCACCGGATAGGTCAGCAGGGACAGCCGGACCCCGGCGCGGCCCTTCGACTTCTCCTTGAACTGGATCATCCTGGCGGCTTCGCCGTAGTTGCAGGTGCATTCCAGCACCCAGTTGAGGGCGCCCAGCTCGCGGGCTATGTCGGACTGCACGAAGACGCGATCCGGCTCGATCCCGGCCGCGATCAGCACGGCCAGCTGCTCCGACGCCATCGAGCGCAGTTTCGCGGGGTTGTGCGACGTCGTCATGGCGTGCAGGTCGGAGACGAAGTACAGGTCGTCCGGCCCGCCCTCGTCCGCCCAGCGCCGGATGGCCCCCAGGTGATTGCCGATGTGGACGTGGCCGGACGGGGTGATCCCCGACAACCTGATCATCTGCCTTCTTCCTTCCGGATTCGGGCCGCCCCAGGGTCCGGGCACGAAAAAGACCGCCCGGTGGGGCGGCCTGTGGGATGCGCTGGTGGTGTTGTCAGCGCACGACTGCGGGGCCGCCGGAGGGCGGCCACCACTGGGCGTTCTGCGTGCGCACCCGGTGATCGTACCCCCCGCGTCCGCACGCTGTCTTCTCCTCCGCATGCAGTCCTCTCGTTGCGGTAGTTCGACGTCGGATGATCGCCACCAGAGGACTGCTTGCGAAGGCTTATTCCACCCATTCCGGGCGCGGTGTGTCAACAATGCATATCGGCTGGACCGGGATGCGCGTCATGGTGAAGAAGCGGGTCTACCTTCGACTCATGTTCGTCGTACTGCTGAACTACATCGCACCCATCGAAGAAATCGACTACGTGCTCCCGGATCACGCCGAATGGCTGACCGAGCACTACGAGCAGGGCCGCTTCCTCGCCTCCGGCAGGCGCAACCCGCGTGTCGGGGGCGTCATCATTACCAGGCCCATGGCCAGGGGAAAGCTGGACGCGATCCTTGCGACAGACCCGTTCTGTGTCAAACATCTGGCCAAGTACGAGGTGATCGAATTCTCGCCGACCCGGACCGCTCCGGAACTGCGGGCCGTCAACGAGGCGGTGCCGCACTGAACGGTGCCGAACAGTGCGGCTAAGCCGCTTTCGCGATCTTCGCTTTCGCCTTTTTCAAGGCGAGAGCGGGACATTTTCCACATCTCGACTCGGAGCGGCAGCATTTCTTTTTGATCTTGCCGGACTTCATCCACTTGCGCACGAGCTTGTGTGGGTCGCCGGGTTGTTTCTTGCCCACTCGCGCTCCTTGTCGGACTTCGTCGGCGACGCCTCGCCTCGGCCACCACGTTAGGTGAGGCTCACCGATCTTGGGGCGTGGGGGTGCTCACAGTTCGGCTACAGGTATCCTGGTGTGGTCCGCGTATGGCCAAAGTCGGTCAGGCGTGTCTCGAATGTGCGAGCGCGGGCACCACACCCGAACTTGAAACCTTTGGAGCCTTCGCGTGCCCGCAGCCAGCGCCACCGCAGTCGATGCCGGCCGCCATTCCGGCAAGACCCGGCCCGACCTGCGCAACGTCGCCATCGTCGCACACGTCGACCATGGCAAGACCACCCTCGTCGACGCCATGCTCCGGCAGTCCGGCGCCTTCGAGGAACGCGCCGAACTCGTCGACCGCGTGATGGACTCCGGGGAGCTCGAGCGGGAAAAGGGCATCACCATTCTCGCGAAGAACACCTCCATCCACCGCGAGACCGGGAACGGCCCGGTGACGATCAACGTCATCGACACCCCCGGGCACGCCGACTTCGGCGGTGAGGTCGAACGCGGCCTCGCCATGGTCGACGGCGTCGTCCTCCTGGTGGACGCCAGTGAGGGCCCGCTCCCGCAGACCCGGTTCGTGCTGCGCAAGACCCTGGAAGCCGGCCTGCCGGTGATCCTCGTGGTCAACAAGACCGACCGTCCCGACGCCCGGATCTCCGAGGTCGTCGAGGAGACCCACGACCTGCTGCTCGACCTGGCGGGCGACATCGAGGACGCCGACCTCGACGCGATCCTCGACCTGCCGGTCGTGTTCGCCTCCGCGCGTGCCGGCAAGGCGAGCCTCGAGCAGCCCGCCGACGGCGCGGTGCCCGAGAGCGAGAACCTCGACCCGCTGTTCGACACCCTGCTCCGGCACGTGCCCCCGCCCTTCGCGGACCGGGAAGGCCCGCTGCGCGCGCTGGTCACCAACCTCGACGCGTCGAACTTCCTCGGCCGTATCGCGCTGATCCGGATCCACTCGGGCAATCTGCGCAAGGGCCAGACCGTGGCCTGGATGCGCGAGGACGGCACCATCCAGAACGTCCGCATCTCCGAACTGCTCGTCACCGAGGCGCTCACCCGCGTCCCGGCGACCGAGGCCAGCGCGGGCGAACTGGTCGCCATCGCCGGCATCCCCGAGATCACCATCGGCGACACGCTGGCCGACGTCGAAAACCCCGAGGCGCTGCCCCGGATCGCCGTCGACGAACCCGCCATCTCGATGACCATCGGTGTCAACACCTCGCCGCTGGCCGGCCGCAGCGGTGGCGACAAGGTCACCGCCCGCCTGGTCAAGGCCCGGCTGGACCAGGAGCTCATCGGTAACGTCAGCATCAAGGTGCTGCCGACCGAGCGCCCCGACACCTGGGAGGTCCAGGGTCGTGGCGAGCTGGCGCTGGCGATCCTCGTCGAGCAGATGCGCCGCGAGGGCTTCGAGCTGACCGTCGGCAAGCCGCAGGTGGTCACCCGGATGATCGACGGCAAGCTGCACGAGCCGTTCGAGCGCCTCTCGATCGACGCCCCCGAGGAGCACCTCGGCGGCATCACGCAGCTTCTCGCCGCTCGCAAGGGCCGCATGGAGCACATGGGCGGGCACGGCTCCGGCCGGATCAAGCTCGACTACGTCCTCCCGGCGCGTGGCCTGATCGGCTTCCGCACCGACTTCCTCACCGAGACCCGCGGCACCGGTATCGCGAACCACGTGTTCGAGGGGTACTTCCCGTGGGCGGGCGAGATCCGCACCCGCCACTCGGGTTCCTTGGTCGCCGACCGTTCCGGCCCGATCACCGCGTACGCGATGATCCAGCTGGCCGACCGCGGCACCTTCTTCGTCGAGCCGGGCGCCGAGGTGTACGAGGGCATGGTCGTGGGCGAGAACCCGCGTGCCGAGGACCTCGACATCAACATCACCAAGGAAAAGAAGCTGACGAACATGCGTCAGTCCTCCGCCGACGTGATGGAGACGCTGGCCCGCCCGCGCAAGATGGGCCTGGAAGAGGCGCTGGAGTTCTGCTCCGTCGACGAGTGCGTCGAGGTCGCCCCGGACGTCGTCCGCATCCGCAAGGTCACGCTGGACGTCAACCAGCGCGCCAAGGAGCGGAACAAGATGAAGAACCGCGGCTGACACCCGAGGCGGTCGCCTCACCTGAAGCACGAAAAGGCCCCTTGGTTCGCGCCCAGCGCGAGCACGGGGGCCTTTTTGCGGTCCGGCCATCATGACCGAGAGTAGTCAGTCGCTTTCTTAATGTCGAAGATCGCTTTTCCGGCGCATTTTCTGTTCCTTTTTGGACGATGCGTTCACAACGCCGGAACGGCTTCCCGTCGTGGCGAGAGGACGGCCGCGCAGACCGTGCCGAGAACGCCGACACAACCCAGCGCGAAACTGACGATCCGAAATGCGTCCGTATAGGACTCGCCGGAGAGCTGTCCGCCGGTTATCGACGCGAGAACGGCACCGACAACCGCGATCGCGATCGTTTCCGTCGCCAATCGTGCGGTGGTGAACATCCCGGCGGCCGTTCCGGAATGTTCCGGGCTTACGGAACCGATTGCCAAACCGTCGAGCAAACCCATCGTCAATCCCGTGCCCGCCCCCACCAGAACGAGTGGGGCGAGCAACGAGAACACCCCGGACGACGCGTTCATGGTCATCAGCAGAAACGCGCCCGCCCCGCTCGTCGCCACCGCGCCCGCGACGAACCACGCCGTCGGCAGCCGCCGGGCCAGCGCGGCCCCGACGCTCGGGAACAGGACGGTCGGCGCGGTCAGCATCAGCAGCCACAGCCCGGCCTCCCCGGCGCCGAGCCCGACGACCCCGATCAGGTAGGACGGCAGGTAGACCAGCAGCGGCACCAGGATGGTCACCAGCGCGCCCGCCGCGACGGCGAGCGAGGTGAAGCCGCGGTTGGCCAGCAGGGCGAGGTCGAACAGCGGATCCGCGCGCCGCCGCTCCACCACGGGGAAGACCACCGCGAGCACGGCGGCCAGCGCCAGGCTGCCGACGATGAGCGGATGCCCGAAGCCGAGTTCGCCCGCTTCGACCAGCCCGAAGATCAGCAGCATGATCGCGCCCGTGAAGAGCGCGGCACCCGCCCAGTCGATCCGGCGCCCGGTGGTACCGCGAACGTCCGGCAGAAGCGGCGTGAGGGCCAGTACGACCGCGGCCACGGCGGTGGGGGCGCCGAAGACGGCCCGCCAGCCGAGGAGATCGACCAGCAGGCCGCCGATCGACGGCCCGAAGGCGAGCCCGATCCCGAGCACCGTCCCGACCAGACCGAACGCCCGCGTCCGCGCCGCGCCCCGGAAGGTCTCGGTGAGGATCGCCAGGCCGCCGGTCACCGCCGCGGCCGCGCCCGTTCCCGCGACGAGCCGGACGACGTCGAGCACGACGATGTCCCCGGCGGCCGTGCCCGCGATCCCGCCGCCGACGAACAGCGCCAGCCCCGCCACGTAGACCCGGCGCCTGCCCAGCACGTCGGCCAGGGAACCCGCGAAGACCAGGAAGCTCGCGAAGCAGGCGTTGTAGCCGTTGACGACCCATTGGGTGGCCGCGAGGTCCGCGCCCAGGTCGTTCGCGATGTCGGTCAGGGCGATCGACGCGCCCGTGATGGTCAGCGGGAAGGTGAACGTGGACATGAGCACGATCACGAGGACGAGTGCGCGTTTGGTCACGACGGAAAGCTAGCGGGCCTGAGCAGGAACCTCCCGGTGCTGTCGCGCGTCCACCGAACGGGGGACCACCTCCGGTCGCGCGTCGGCCGGGCCGATATGGGAATCTCGCAGCGGCGGTAGCGGACATCGTGGCAGCATGGCGAGGGAAAAAACCGGGAGGATCCAGGCGTGCGGGTAGTGAACACAGCGGCGCCCATGCTGGCGTGCGCGGCCGTGCTCCTCGCCGCTTGCAGCAACACCCCGCCACCACCGGTGGTCAGTTCCTCGGCCTCCCCGGTGAGCACCTCGACCACGAAAACGCCTTCGCAGGTCGTCGTGGGTGTCGACGACATTCTCGGCGGCTACAACCCGCACAACCTCGCCGACGCCTCCCAGGTGACTTCGGCGCTCTCGCAGCTCCTGCTCCCCTCGGTGTTCCGACCGAAGGACGACGGCAGCGTCGAGCTCGACAAGAGCCTCATGAAGTCGGCCGAGGTCGTCTCGCAGCAGCCGTTCACGGTCGCGTACACGATCCGGCCGGACGCCTCCTGGTCGGACAGCGCGCCGATCGCCGCCGAGGACTTCGCGTACCTGCGCGAGGCGATGCGCGACCAGCCCGGCGTCATCGGCGCCGCGGGCTACCGGCTGATCTCCGACATCCAGTCGCGTGAAGGCGGCAAACGGGTCGAGGTCACCTTCGCCAAGCCGTACCCGGGCTGGAAGACGCTCTTCAACGACCTCCTGCCGGCGCATCTGCTCAAGGACGCCCCGAGTGGCTGGCAGGGCGCGCTGGCGACGACGTTCCCGGCGGTCGCCGGGCCCTACTCGATCAAGAGTCTCGACACCGCGCGCGGAGAGGTCGTCCTGGAGCGCAACGAGCGTTACTGGGAGAAACCCTCCGCACTGGACCGGATCGTGCTCCGTGCGGCCGATCAGGACGGCACACTGGCCGCCCTGCGCAGCGGCAACGACCAGTTCGTGATGACCAGGACCGACGGCACCGGCCTCAAACGGCTCGGCGAGCTGGGTTCGGCCGTGCGGCTCCACACGGTCGCCCGGCCCACGGTCGCCCAGATCCTCCTGCGGCCGGTCAGCTCGACGCTGTCGGACGCCAAGGTGCGGGAAGGCGTCACCGCGCTGATCGACCGCGGCAAGCTGATCACCGAGGCGGCGGAGGGCGGTCCGTCGGACAAGCTCCGCGCCGACGCCCAGGCCCGCGTCCCGTCCACCACCGGCTTCCAGCCGACCATCCCGGCACCCGGCCCGCCGTCCGCGGCCGATCCGGCCAGGGGCGAGGAACTGCTCGAAGCCGCCGGGTACACCAAGGAAGCCGGGACCTGGCGCAAGAACGGCAAGAACCTCTCGCTGGTCGTCGCGTCGCCTGCCAAGCAGGAGCCGTACGTGACGATCGCCAAGGAGCTCACGGCGCAGCTGGTGGCCGCGGGCATCGAGGTCAACGCGATCGCGCCGCAGCCGAGGGAGCTCTTCTCGAACCTCCTGGCCATGCCGGTGCTGAACGGTGTGCAGCAGACGACGCCGGAGGGCGCGGGCAACGTCGGCATCGACATCGCGGTGGTCGGCCAGGCCACCGGGGGCGCGGACGTCGCCTCGGCGGTGGCTTCGGCCTTCGGCTGCCGCCCCGATCAGCTCGCCGACAAGACCAAGGCCGTGGCACCGGGGAACCCGCTGGGCTTCTGCGACCCCGCCCTGCAGCCGTCGATCGACGCGGCCCTGACCGGCACCACCCCGGTGGCGGACGCGCTTTCGACCCTCGAACCGGAATTGTGGCGCCGGAATGTTGCCATTCCGTTGTTCCAGCTGGCCGATACCCTCGCCATCGGCTCTGGTATTTCCGGAGTAACCGCAGGTCCTCCTATGGTGGGCCCTTTCGGGTCCGCGGTGAACTGGACGCGGGGTCCGAAGTAGCCGATTCGGGTCCAAGTTCGACCCGGAGGCGTGACGTTTCCCGGCACGTTCGAGTGGCGGACTGATTCCTCCAGGTAACCACTGTATTTCTCGATGTCAGTCGCAAGTTACCCTTTGGTCACGATCGCGCCGGAAGTGGTGACTGTTCGTGCATTTCCTTTCTAGCGTGCACCCGCAGTGCGCCAAATGAGTGTTGCTTGGCGTGTCATAGGCTCCGGGCCATCTCACCGGAGCGGTGTGGGGTCCTGTTCCGATCTCAGGAACCCAGTGCTAGGAGGGCACACTTCATGAGGAAGTCCAAGGCAGTCTCCGCCTGGTCGCTGGTCGCGGCCTCCGCGCTTGTGCTGAGCGCATGCAGCGGTGGCGACAGCGACAGTCCCGACCAGAACGGGTCGTCGACCGACATCAAGGCCATGGCGCTTGGCAAGGCGCAGAACGGCGAAAACTTCAAGCTCGCGGACACCCCGGGGTACGAAGGCACCGTCACGGTGGGCATCGACGACGGGTACTCGGGCTACAACAACGACACGCCCGACACCAACACGTCGTACAACACCTACGTCCTGACGAGCGTGCTCGCCGGCGCCGATGTGCTCGACGGCAACAACAAGGTGCTGCTGAACAACGACGTGTTCGACTCCTGGGAGGTCACCTCCAAGGAGCCGCAGACCGTCGTCTACAAGATCAAGCCGAACGTCAAGTGGTCCGACGGCGAAGCGTTCGACTGCGACGACATGTACCTGTCGTGGCTCTCGCACAACGGTGGCGCCAAGGGCCCGGACGGCAAGCAGGCCTTCCTCGCCGCTTCGACGACCGGCTACCAGCTGATCAACTCGGCGGTCTGCAAGGACGACCTGACCTTCGAGACCAAGTACACCGAGCCTTACCTGGACTACAAGGGTCTGTTCAACTCGACCGCGATCATGCCGGCGCACATCGTCGAGAAGAACACGAACATCCCCGACATCACGAAGCTGACCCTCACCGGTGACCCGGCCCAGCTCAAGGCGGCCGGTGACTTCTGGACGAACAAGTTCAAGCAGTTCGACCCGGCCCTGATGCCGGCCTCGGGCCCGTACAAGATCGAAGCGTTCGACGCCAACCAGAAGGCCGTCACGCTCGTGAAGAACCCGAACTGGATCGGTGGCAAGGGTGGCCCCTCCAAGATCGTCGTGAAGGCGATGGAGGACACCAAGGCCATGGCCACCGCGCTGCAGAACGGTGAGATCGACGTCGCCGCCTCGACCCAGCCCGACGCCACCGCCGCCGGCACCCTGAAGAGCCTTTCGGCTCAGGGCGTCACCTACGGCTCGGCCTCGCAGCTGACCTTCGAGCACATCGACCTCAACTACAAGCGCATGTTCAAGGACAAGGCGCTGCGCAAGGCGTTCTTCGAGGTCGTCAACCGCTCGGAGATCACCGACAAGCTGCTCAAGGAAGTCCAGGCCGACGCGACGCCGCTGAACAGCATCGTGTTCTTCCCGGGTGAGCCCGGCTTCAAGGACCAGTACAGCAACAAGGCCGGTCTCGGCGCCGAGGCCGCGGCCAAGACGCTGACCGAGGCCGGTTGGGCCAAGGGGCCGGACGGCATCTTCGCCAAGGACGGCCAGCGCGCGTCGTTCAAGATCTCGCACAACCAGAACACCCGCCGCCAGCAGACCGTCGAGATCATCATCTCGCAGGCCAAGGCTGCCGGTCTCGAGATCACGGACGACCAGGACGCCAACTTCCTGAAGGGTGGCCGTCTCGCGGCCAGCGACTACGACGCCGCTCTCTTCGGGTGGTCCTCCGCCCCGTTCAAGGCCGAGCAGAAGTCGATCTACATCACCCGTGTCGACGACAGCAGCCAGAACTACCAGGGCCTGTCCAACAAGACGATCGACGATTCCTTCGAGGCGGCCGTGAAGGCCACCGACGAGGGGGTCCAGCTGGAGAGCTACCAGAAGGCCGACGCGGCGATCGCGGACGAGTACGCGACCCTGCCGCTGTTCCAGACCCCGTCCATGTGGGCGTTCAAGGGCATCGACCGCACTTACATGCAGTCGTACAACGGTGTCCTGTGGAACGCCGGCGAGTGGGAGAAGAAGTAGGGCTCAGCCCCGCTTTTTCACCTCTCGCTTACGCAATCGGAGGTGGTATGGGGGTCCGGCCACAAGCCGGGCCCCCGTACCCGCCGGAAGTAGCTGTTGACCGTAGGGTTACCGCCACTACGGTGGACAACCGGGCAGCGGTCCAGCACTTCGGCGGCCAGGCCCGGATGAGGAGCAGTTCGTTGAACCTGGTGATCTACATTCTTCGCCGTCTGGCGATATCGATTCCCGTCCTGCTGGTCGGGACTTTTCTGTGTTTCATCATGGTCGCCGGCACCGGCGACCCGCTGGCCGAGCTGAAGAGCAACCCGGCCATGAACCCGCAGGTACTCGCGGAGACGGCGTCGCGGCTCGGGCTGGACCAGGGCATCGTTCCCCGGTACTTCTCGTGGCTCGGCAACTTCATCACCGGTGACTGGGGCGTTTCCATCGCGCAGGGCAACGCGCAGGCCCCGGTGTTCCCGAAGGTCATGGCCGCGTTCGAGGTCACCCTGAAACTCGTGGTCGGCGCCGAGATCCTCGCGTTGATCCTCGGTGTGCTGGTCGGTGTCGTCGCGGCGGTCAAGCAGTACTCGATCCTCGACTACGTCGCCACCACGCTGGCGTTCCTGCTGTTCTCGATGCCGATCTTCTGTGTCGCCATCGTGCTCAAGCGGTACGCGATCGAGTTCAACGGGTGGGTGCGCGACCTGGGACTGTCCGATGTGCTCGGTAATCCCTGGATCCGCACGACGAGTCCGGAATCACTGAATCTGGACGGTCCAGGTGGTTTCCTGGCCAGTTACATCGGCGCGTATCTGCTGCCCACCCTGTCCATCATGGCGATCAGCTTCGCCGCGTACAGCCGGTTCCAGCGCGCTTCGATGCTGGAGACGCTGAACGCGGACTACGTGCGGACCGCGCGGGCCAAGGGCCTCGGCAACGGCCGGGTCATCTTCCGCCACGCGTTCCGGAACGCGCTCATCCCGGTGACCACGTTGTTCTCCGTCAACTTCGGTGCCGTGCTCTCGGGCGCGATCATCACCGAGACGGTGTTCAACTGGAACGGCATGGGCAAGCTGCTCGTAGAGGCCGTGATCAAGAGCGATACGCAGGTGATGATGGGATGGCTGGTGCTCATCGCGAGCAGCATCATCATCGCCAACCTGATCGCCGACCTGATGTACGGCATCCTGGACCCGAGGATTCGCGTTGGCTGACTTGAACTCCCTCATCGCGGCGGACGACTCCGCGGCCGCCGCCGAAGGCAAGCTTCCCCCGGAAGCGCTGCCCGAGCCCCGGAGCCAGGGCAAGCTGGTCCTGCGCAAGTTCCTGCGGCACAAGCTCGCCATGATCTGCACGGCGGTGCTGCTGCTCCTGGTGCTGACCGTGCTGATCATGCCGATCTTCTGGCCGTACAGCTACGAGGACAGCTCCTTCCCGTCCTTCGCGAAGCCCGGCGGGGACTACCCGCTCGGGACGACGCAGGTCGGCAAGGAGATGGTGTCGCAGATCCTGCGCGGCACCCAGTACTCGCTGCTGATCGCGCTCGTGGTGTCGATCCTCGCCACCACCATCGGCACCATCTTCGGTGCCATGGCGGGTTACCTGCGCGGCTTCACCGACTCCGCGATCTCGCGGGTGACGGACCTGTTCCTGATCGTCCCGCAGATCGCCGCCGCCGCCATCCTGGCGAAGGTGGCCGGGGGCGGCAGCTGGTACATCGTCGCGATGGTGCTGGCGGCCTTCGGCTGGATGCCGATCGCGCGTATCGCCAGGGCCGAGGCGATGTCGTTGTCCCAGCGGGAATTCGTGGACGCCGCCCGCGCGTCCGGCGCCGGGACCTTCCACATCGTGTTCAAGCACCTGGTGCCGAACATGGTCGGCTTGATCACGGTCAACGCGACCCTCGCGGTCGCGCAGGCCGTGCTGATCGAGGCGGCGCTGTCCTTCATCGGACTGGGGGTGCAGCTGCCGG
The DNA here is from genome assembly GCA_049998115.1 of Amycolatopsis sp. cmx-4-19. Classification (GTDB taxonomy): domain Bacteria; phylum Actinomycetota; class Actinomycetes; order Mycobacteriales; family Pseudonocardiaceae; genus Amycolatopsis. The sequence goes on from JAEBEO010000003.1 coordinate 532,440, forward strand.
ACACCTCGCTCGGCCGCGTCATCCTCGAGAACTACGCGCAGCTGCAGAACCGGCCGGCGCTGTTCTTCGGTCCGTTCATCGTGCTGGTGCTGATCTCGCTGACGATCAACTTCATCGGTGACGGCCTGCGGGACGCTTTCGACCCGCGTCAGCGCCGGATGAAGGGGTAACACCCTCTCTAGCGTGAAGGCCCCCTTCCCTCGGCTGAGCCGAGGGAAGGGGGCCTTCACGCGCTTTGGCCCTGCGTGTACCGCCCCGGGCTCGGTCGGCCGCTCCGGATCGGCCTCGGTAGAGGTGGTCGTGAGTGCACTTCGGGTTCTGTCGAGGCGCAAGTCAGAGGTGTCGTGGCGGATCCGCGAGGAAGCCCCGACGGTCCTTGACCATCCACATAGGACGTTCTCCGGGAGGTAGATGCCCGCTTTGGGTCTTTGCGCAGTACAACCAGGGGGTCGTGAGCGATGAAGAGGGTTCTAACGCTCTTTGCCACTCACGACCCCCTGGTTGGACTGCGCAAAAAGCCCAAATCAGACAGTCGGATCTCGAAAAGTGTCCTTTATGGATAGTGAAGAGGCAGTAGGCTCCGTTGGTTGGTCCGGACCCGCGCCACGCAGGCCTGCCCGAATCGCCATTCCGAGCCACTCCCCACCGCCGCCCCCAAGTACAGGAAGGCCCCCTTCCCCGCGCCAGGCGCAAGCAAGGGGGCCTTCCTGTGCTGCCGGAGGTCAGTCGGCCACCGGGGCGAGCTTGCCCGCGTTCCAGGCCGCCCGGCGCTCGGCCTGCAGCACCGGGTCCGCCACCGGGGCGGCCGACAGCAGTCGACGGGTGTAGTCCTCGGTCGGCGAGTGCAGCACCTGGTCACGGGTGCCGACCTCGACCAGCTTGCCGTACTGCATCACCGCGACGCGGTCGGCCAGCAGGTCGACGACGGCGAGGTCGTGGCTGATGAACAGGCAGGCGAACTGCAGCGAGCGCTGCAGGTCCAGGAACAGGTCCAGTACGCGCGCCTGCACCGAAACGTCCAGCGCCGAGGTCGGCTCGTCCGCGATCAGCAGCGCCGGGTCCAGCGAGAGGGCCCGTGCGATGGCGACGCGCTGACGCTGGCCACCGGACAGCTCGTGCGGGTACCGGTTGCGGTAGTGGCCGCCGAGTTCGACCTTGTCCAAAAGGGACGTGACGCGCTCGTTCAGCGCCTTCCCGGACAGGAACTTGTGCAGCACCATCGGCTCGGCGATGGACTCGCCGATCGTCATCTTCGGGTCCAGCGTCGACGCCGGGTCCTGGAACACGATGGAGAAGTACCGGCGCAGCGGGCGCAGGTCCTTGTTGGACATGTTCGTGATGTCCTTGCCCGCGATCGACACGGTGCCCGACGTCGGGGTCAGCAGGCGGATCGCGCAGCGGCCCACGGTCGACTTGCCGGAACCGGACTCGCCGACCAGCCCGACGATCTCGCCCTTGGCGATGCTCAGCGAGACGTCGTCGACGGCGCGGTTCTTCGCCTGGCCGCGACGGCCCGGGTATTCGAGCACGAGGTTCTTGATTTCGAGCGCGGGCGCGCTCTCCTCGATCACGGCCTCGAGTTCGGCGTCGGCGAGACGGATGTCCTCGGCGATCTTCGAGGCCTCTTCGCTGTCCGGGGAGATGCCCTCGTCGTCGAGAAGACGGCGGCCTTCGGGACGCTGGCCGAGCACGGGGACGGCGGCGAGCAGTTTGCGGGTGTAGTCCACCTGCGGCGACGCGAACAGGTCGCGCACCGGCGCCTGCTCGACGATGTTGCCCTGGTACATGACGACCACGCGGTCGGCGAGGTCGGCCACCACACCCATGTCGTGCGTGATCAGCACGATCGCGGTGTTGAGGGTGTCGCGCAGCTTGCGCAGCAGGCCGAGGATCTCCGCCTGCACGGTGACGTCGAGCGCCGTGGTCGGCTCGTCGGCGATGATCACCTTCGGGTCGCACGAGATCGCCATCGCGATGACGACGCGCTGGCGCAGACCGCCCGAGAGCTGGTGCGGGTACTGCTTGAAGCGCAGCGGCGGGTTCGGGATGCCGACCATCTCCAGCAGCTCGATGGCGCGCTTGTCGGCGGCTTCCTTCGAGATGTCCTGGTGCGAGCGGAGCGCCTCACGCAGCTGCCAGCCCACGGTGTAGACCGGGTTCAGCGCGGTCATCGGCTCCTGGAAGATCATCGCGACCTCGTTGCCGCGGATCTTCTGGAGTTCCTTCTCCTTGAGGTCGGCCAGGTTGCGTTCGCCGAGGCGGAGCTCGCCGGCGATCCGGCTGGTCTTCGGGAGCAGCCCGAGCACCGACATCGAGGTCACCGACTTGCCGGAACCGGACTCGCCGACCACCGCGACGATCTCACCCGGCTTGACGTCGAATCCGATGCCCTTGACGGCGTCGACCACGCCGTCGTCGGTCGGGAACGAGACGCTCAGGTCGGAGATGGACAGAACCGAACCCGACACGCCGCCGAGGTCCGACGATGCTGCTTCAGTGCTCACCAAGATGCCCTTCGTGGGGGTACATATGGTCACGGCGCACAGGCCATGCCCTGTTTCCGCGTCCTCGGCGGTGAAGAGTGCCTCGGACGTGCGCGAGGATAACCGAGAGTCGCCCGACTAAGGTCGGTGCTCGGCCTTCCGTTCCCGACACCCTATAAAGGAATGGCCGCCGTGTTCGAATTAGTCTTCAAGCCGTGATCTCCGCACAGACGAAATTGCTCCTCGTGCACGCCCATCCGGACGACGAGAGCATCACCACCGGCGGCACCATCGCACGTTACGCGGCCGAGGGCGCCGAAGTGACCGTCGTCACGTGCACGCTCGGTGAGGAGGGCGAGATCATCCCGCCGTCCCTCGACGGGCTCGGGGCGTGGGCCGCCGATCAGCTCGGCGGCTACCGCGCGGGCGAACTGGCGTCGGCGTGTGCCGCGCTCGGGGTCTCCCGGCACCGGTATCTCGGCGGCATCGGCCGCTGGCGGGATTCGGGGATGGCCGGGACACCGGCCGCGGCCCATCCGCGCGCGTTCGCCGCAGGCGACCTCGAAGAGCAGGCGGCCCGGCTCGCGGAGATCCTGGACGAGGTCCGGCCCCAGGTCGTCGTCACCTATGACGCTTTCGGGGGTTACGGGCACCCCGACCACATCCGTGCCCACGAGGTCACGATGGCCGCCGCGCCGAAGGCCGGGTCGGTCGAGCGGGTGTTCCACACCGTTTCTTCTCGCGACGCCGTCGCGGCCGGGCTCGCCGCCCTTCGCGGGCGCTCGGCGTTCCGGGTGCCCGAAGACGGCGAACTGCCGGTGACGCCGGACGAGACCATCACGACCGTTCTCGACGTCGGCCCGCACATCCCGGCGAAGGCCGCCGCGCTGCGGGCGCACGAGACCCAGGTCAGCGTGCCCGCTCCGCCGCATCTCGCCGATCACTTCGCGCTGAGTAACGACGTCGCGCAGCCGATCACGCCGTTCGAGTACTTCGTGCTCGCCCACGGGCCCGCCGAGGGCGCCGCGGCCGACCTGTTCGGAGGACTCGCGCGGTGACGGCGCCGTCACCGCCGCTCACCGCGCGACAGCGCCGGCTGCTGGCCTTGCTCTCTTTCGACGCGCTCCTGCTCGCGCTGCTCGAATTGTTCTTCCTGCCGCTGCGGCTCGACGGCATCGTGCTGCCGAAACTCGGCGACGCTCCTTTTCCGGTGACCGTCGTACTCGCCGTGATCACGACACCGCTCTTGGTGAGGACGACCGCGAAAGTGGTCCGGCCCACCTTTTCGGTGATTCCTCTGCTCATCTGGGTACTCGTCGTACTCGGGATGGGCGTGCTGGGTCCGGGTGGTGATCTGGTGCTGGTACAGGACTGGCGGGCACTGCTGCTGATCGGCGGCGGGGCACTGCCGGGCGCGCTGGCACTGGGCGGCGGACTCGGAGCGGCAAGGGCGGCGAAGGGAGGCAACGGTGGGTGAAGCGATTTCCGATCGCCAGGTCGTGGCGGTGCTGAGGCCGTTCGTCCGGGCTTGCGGTCCGATGGTCGACGCGTTGCGGGACGCGGATCCGTTCGGCCTGCGGGCCAGGGGTCGTCGTCACGAGGATCTGGAGGGCGTCGAGCCGGGGCTGAAGGACAAGCTGCTCGACGGGATCTCTTCGGTCAAGGTGCCCGGCACCGCAGCCTGGGCGGAGATGACGAACTACCAGCGGACCAACTGGTGGGTGAATCGGGTCGGCCGGTTCACCTCGCTGATCACCGCGATCCCGGGGCTCGGCGGCGCGCTCGCCGACCGGCTGCCGGTGCAGGACGCGCTCGGTTCGGCGTCGCAGGGCGTGTTGCTGTGCGCGATCGCGGGGGAGTACGGCGTGACCGACGTCGGCGCCCGGGTCCGGCTGATCGCGTGGGTGCTTTTCGAGCGCGACATCGATCCGGTGATCGCGGCGGGCAAGCACGCTGAACACGACAAGGCGGCCGAGGACGACGAAGCGGCGAAGCTCACCGAAGAACTCGACGACTCGAAGAAGAAGCACGGCAAGATCACGCTGAAGGCGGCCGCGGGCACGCTGTGGCGACTCGGCCGGGGGCTGCTGGCCATCGTCGACGAACTGGAGAAGCGGCCGCGGGGCCGTCTCTTCCACCGTGCGCTCGGGAAACTGCCGGTGGTCGGCATGGTGGGCGACTACCTCGGCGAGCGGTCCGGTCTCAAACGCGTCTGGAAGCGGGCGCACGAGTGGTTCACCGCGCACCCCGGCGGGACCCGAGCGCTCACTTCCAGAACATGAACGCGTCCTGGCCGTAGGCGGCCGCGAGTTTGAACCCGCCGACGGAGTCGAAGATCGCGAAGGACGCTTGCCACAGCAGCCGGTTCGCTTCGTCCACGAGGAACAGGACGGCGAACAGCACGAGCGGTGCCCACGGCCGGGCCTTCGCGCCGAACTCGCGCGCGCCGGGCGAAAGGTAGGGCTCGATCGCGCCCCAGCCGTCGAGTCCCGGGATCGGCAGGATGTTCAGGATGAACGTGACGATCTGAAGCAGCGCCAGGAACGAGAGCCCGATCACGAGTCCGCTCGGCATCGGTATCAACGCGACGACGAGGGTCAGCACGACGCCGACGGCGAGGTTGCTCAGCGGCCCCGCGAGCGACACCCACGACGAGACCGCGCGTGAGCGCAGGCGTCCGCGTTCGATCCACACCGCGCCGCCCGGCAACGGGATGCCGCCGATGATGAGGAATACCAACGGCAGGATGATGGACAGCGCCGGATCCGTGTATTTCCGGACGTCCATGGACAGGTAACCCTTGTGGGCGACGCTGTGGTCGCCGCCGCGGAACGCCACGATCGCGTGGCCGAACTCGTGCAGCGTCAGGGACGCGACCCAGCCGCCGGCGACGAGCAGGACCACGCCGGTGATGATCAGCGGGTCGTACTTCTGGCCGGAAATCGTGGTCGTGTCACCGAAAGCCGCCAGTACACCGCCCAGGACGGTGACCGCGAGGATGCCGAGGAAGATCGGGCTTGGCCGCACTGCTGATCTCTGCACCCCTCCAGTCTTCCGTATGCCCGATGTGAAGTTCTCGGCGTGTCCCCTTGCGCGATGAGGCGAAGGTATCCCCCGAACTCGCTACTCCGCTTGACCTGACCGCACTACACGGGTGTAATCACAGTGATGTCATTCGTCGCTGGAAGGGGGCGGCGAGTGGTGTTTCAACACCGCCAGCCTGGGGAGTGCGTGGACAGCGAGGAGGCGGACGTGCGGTTGGAAGCAGATGGAAGGGAATGGGGGCAAGTCGTGGGTTGGGGCGAGATCCCGGAGCAGCAACTGGGAGATCTCACCGAGCTTTTCGACGACGCCTCCGCGGAAGAGCAGGACTGGCAGGAACGGGCCCTCTGCGCGCAGACGGACCCGGAGGCGTTCTTCCCCGAGAAGGGCGGCTCCACCCGCGAAGCCAAGCGGATCTGCCTCGGTTGCGAGGTCAAGGACGAGTGCCTCGAGTACGCCCTCGCACATGACGAGAGGTTCGGTATTTGGGGCGGGCTCTCCGAACGCGAGCGTAGGAAACTGAAGAAACGAGCTGTGTGACGGCGATCTCCGGCACCCTGTGCGCCGGAGATCGCTTCCTGCCCGGGTCCAGGCAGTGGGCCCACCACCGGGTGACCGGGTCGCGTCGTAGGGTGGCGGCACTCGACTTCGCCGCCACATCTGGAGTGCCCGTTGTCTCGCACTGCCGCGCCACCTGTGCCGCGCACGGTCCCCGTTATGGCCATTGTGGTCTGTCACAACGGTGAAAACTGGTTGCCCCTGGCGCTTTCCGCGCTGCGGCGCAGCGGGATCCGGCCGAGGCACGTCCTCGCCGTCGACACCGGGTCCACTGATCGGACGGCGAAGATCCTCGCCGACGCGGCCGCGTCCAAAGGCGTCGTCGGCGGCCCGGACAGCGCCCCGGTCCTTGACGGGATTCTCACACTTTCGAGTGAGGTCGGCTTCGGTGCCGCGGTCGGGGAGGCCGTCGAGCACGCCGTCGAACGCTGGGGTGATCCCGGTGGTTGGGTCTGGTTGCTGCACGACGACTGTGCGCCGGAACCGGACTGTCTGGGAAACCTGTTGGCGGCGGCCGAAAACGAACCGGCCGCGACGGTGCTCGGCCCGCTCGCGGTGGACTGGAGCGATCCGCGGCTGATCGTCGAGGCCGGATTGTCGACCGACGCCATCGGCCATCGTCAGCAGCTCTCACCCGACGAGACCGACCTCGCGGTGCTGGCCGTACCGAGCGCGGGATCACTGGTGCGCCGGGAAGTCTGGCATTCACTGGGTGGTTACGACCCCGGTTTCCCCTTGCTGCGTGAGGATCTCGACTTCGGCTGGCGGGCCAACGCCGGGGGTGGCCGGGTGCTTTCGGTGCCCTCGGCCCGGCTCCGGCACGCCCGCGCGCTCAGTACCGGGCAGCGGGAACCGGACGCGCTCGGGATCTCGCTCGCCGCGGCCAACCGCGCGCACGGGCTCCGCGTGTTCCTCGTCAACTGTTCGCCGTTGTCGTTTTGGTTCGGCTTGATTCGAATTCCGCTCTTCGCGGTGTTGCGCGCGCTCGCGTTCGTGCTGCTGCGCCGCACCGGCGAGGCAGGCGCGGAACTCTCGGCCGCCTGGTACCTCCTGCGTGGACGCGGCGGCTTGCGTGCCGCCCGTGCCGAACGCGGGAAGCCGGAACGGCCCGGCGACGTCCGCGGTCTCTTCACCGGACGGATGACGCGGGTGCGGAACGCGGTCCGCGCCGGCGTCGTCGGGCTCGTCCGGCGTGGTGTGGAACGGGATTTCGCGCTCGGGACGGTGCCGGAGAGCGCGGATCAGGACGGCGCCTGGATTCCGCCGGAAGCGGTGCGGTCCGGACAGGATCGCCCGATCGGGCCGGGTGCGCTGCCCGCGGGCGCGATGCGCGGTGTCGGCTCGCGGGGGACGGGACTGCGCCGGCCGAGCGCGGTCGTCGCGGTCGCGGTGCCGGAAGAGCGCCCCGCCGCGGGCAGGCCGAAACCGTCGCCGGTGCCGCGCGACGGCGGACGACGGCCGGGGCCGGAACTCGTGTTCGTCGAGGTCGACCGGAAGCGCGTGCTCGACGCGACCCTGTTCGCCCCGCCGGTGATCATGCTGGTGGTGCTGACGGCGCTCGCGTTCGTGGTCAACGGTTCCCGGCTCGGACTCGATCTCTTCGGCGGGAAACTGCTGCCTGTCGGCGGTCTCGGTGAGATCTGGGCTTCGTATCTCGCGCCGTGGCACGCGATCGCGGGCGGGACGGCGAGCCCCGCGCCCGCGACGCTGCCGGTGCTGGGCACCCTCGGTGCCCTCTTCGCGCCGATCGGTGGCCCCGCGGCGCTGGTCGCGATCCTGCTGATCGGGGACATCCCGCTCGCCGCGCTGAGCGCGTACGTGGCCACTCGGCACCTTCGCGTGCGCCGATGGGTGCGGGCCGTTGTCGCGGCGGCGTACGGCGTCCTGCCCGCGGCGACGGCTTCGGTCGCGCAGGGACGGCTCGACGTCGTCGTGGTGCACCTGCTGCTGCCGCTGGTGATCGCCGGTCTCGTCGGGCTGCTGGTGCGCACGGACTCGCGGTGGCTGCACGTCTCGGCGCTGAGCGCGATCGGGCTGGCGCTGATCGGCGCCTTCTCGCCGCTGGCGCACGCGCTGGCGCTCGTCGGGCTGGTGATCGGGTTCGTCGTGCTGCCCTCGCCGACCGGCCTCGCGCGGCGGATCGCGTCGGTCGGCATCGTGGTCTTCCTGCCGCTGGCGCTGTTGCTGCCTTGGCCGAGTGTGCTGCTGAAACATCCGGAACTGCTGCTGCACGGGCTCGGCGGCGGTGCCACGGCCGCGTCCGGTGCCGATCTCGCCGGGCTGGACCCGGGCGGTCCCGGCGCCTGGCCGATCGGGGTGGTGCTGGTCGCGGCGGCGATCGTCGCGCTGGTGGTCCGGCCGGTGAGGGGCGTGGGCGGCGGTGTCGCGGTCGTGGTGCTCGGTGCGCTCGGGCTCGTGGCCGTGCGGTTCGTGGCGGTGACGCCGATGGCGGGCGGCGCGCACGCGACCGGGTTCGCCGGGGTGCCGCTGCTGGTGATCGGCGCGGGACTGCTGTGGACGGTGCTGGCCACGTGGCAACGCGGCGGGACACGGGTCGAGCCGGCGCCGTGGCTGGCGAAGGCCACGGCCGTGGCCGGGGTGGTCGTGCTGGTGGCGCTGGCGACCGGTGCCGTCGTCGCCGGACGGGAAGGGCCGCTGCGGTCCGGAACGAGGCCCTCGCTCGTCGCCGACGATCTGGCCGGACGCTCGGTGGTGGTCGTGGGTGGTCCGGGTGAGCCGGTGCGGCAGACCGGTGGCCGCCTGCCGAGCTACGGCGACGACGAACTCGCGCCGACGCCCGGCAGCGCCGACCGGCTGGCCTCGTGGCGCCGGGACCTGCTGCAAGGCTCGCCGGACGCGGTCAAACAGGCCTTCGCGGCCGCTGCTGCTTCGGGTGCGCTGTACGTCGTGCTGCCTTCCGGTGTCGACGGCTCTGTGTATGCCGGACTCGCACGGGATCTCGTCGGTCCGGCGGCGCCGACCTCGGATGGCCGTGCGGTGCTGCGCCTGCTGCCCGCCGGTGGTCAGGTGGCGCTGATCTCGCCCGAACTCGCGCAGGCGGCCGTGACCGGGAAGGGCGCGCCCGGCGCTTCGCCCGGGGTGGCGCCGGTGCAGGCCGGGCTGCCGGACGTGCGGGTGCGCGTCTCGGACGGGCCGACCGGGCGGCTGCTCGTGCTGGCCGCGGAGTTCGAGGCGGGCTGGCAGGCGAGCGTGGACGGCAAGGCCGTGCCGATCGTGCGGGCTTGGGGGCACCAGGTGGCGGTTTCGGTGCCTCCGCAGCCTTCGGAGGTTGTCGTGGAGCATCAGGGGACTACGCGGAACCTGCTGTTGCTGGGGCAGGTCGCCGCGGTGCTGTTCACGCTGCTGACCGCTGTGCCCACGCGGCGACGGCCTTCCTGAGCTGGGTGTTCTTGATGTCCTAAAGGCCTCCGTTGAGACTTTGAACGTCTCAACAGAGGCCTTCAGGACACCCGCGGCCCCCTTGCGCGCTGATGTCCACTTCGGGCCCGAGCCTTACTCGCCACCCGCGTGAAGGCCCCCTTCACGCGGCCTGCCCCCAAGTTATCCACAGCCCAGTCCCCTTGTGGACAACCCGGGGCCCCAGCGCTGTTTCCCCAGGCAGCGTCGTTGCCCCGCGATACGCTGGGCTGGGGACGCCCCCCGGGAAGGGCGGGGGCTGGGCCGGAGCGGAGGGTCAGTCGCCTTCGATGACGTCGGGTTCGACACCGAGGTAGCCGGCCACCTGTTCCACGAGGACGTCGTGGACGAGTTCGGCGAGTTCGCCGGGGTCCTTGGCGCGTGCTTCGAGGGGGCGGCGGTAGAGGACGATGCGGGCCCGCGTCGGGAGGCCCGCGCGGTCGACGCCGGCGGGTACGAGCCGCGAGAGCGGGACGGCGCCGTCGTGCAACACGCCGTCCACTCCGGTCGGTGCGCCATCCGAGCGAACTTCGGGGACGTCGTCGACGGCGACGTCGAGCTTCGTCAGCTCGTGCCGCCAGCGCGCTTCGATGGGTTCGAGCGCGTCCAAAACCAGTGCGTCGAACCTTTCCGCCCTGCTGGCGGCGGCGGGAAGGGTCGACGGATACAGCGCTCCGCGCAGGCCCCGGCCATGCCGGTCCCGGCGCATCCGCCGTCGCTGTCGGGAATCACGAGCCGTCGCCACGATCCGAAGGGTACGCGCTCGGCGAGTCGAAGCGCGTGTCGCCGGTACACCGGGCCGAGGACGCGCTATCGTTCTCGATCGTGCGGAGCGTACGAAAGTGTTCGCGAACGGGTTGTCTCGAACCCGCTGTCGCCACGCTCACGTATGCCTACAGCGACTCGACAGCCGTAGTGGGCCCTCTGGCCACCGCGAGCGAGCCGCACTCCTATGACCTCTGCGAGGCCCACGCCCTCCGGCTCACCGTGCCCAAGGGCTGGGAAGTCGTCCGGCACGAGGGGGCCTTCGCCGCCCCCGACCCGTCCGCCGACGAGCTGACCGCGCTGGCCGAGGCCGTGCGCGAAGCGGGCCGCTCGGACAAGCCCGCGCCCGCCCCCGAACCCGAGGGTCCCTCCGGCAGGCGCGGTCACCTGCGCGTCCTGCCCGGCCGAGCCTGACGCGAGGGCCCGCCGGTAGGCTTTCGAGGCGCCAGAGGGCGTTGTAACGAGACTATTGGCGGGGAGCAGGCGTGCCAGACCTTTCGGGCATCGTGAAGGCCTACGACATTCGCGGCGTGGTCGGCGAGCAGCTGGACGCGGCGCTCGTCCGCGACCTCGGTTCGGCGTTCGCCCTGTTGATCAAACCCGAGTCGGACGCGATCGTCATCGGCCACGACATGCGCGACTCCTCTCCGGAGCTGTCCGCCGCCTTCGCCGACGGCGTGACCTCGCAGGGCCTCGACGTCGTTTCGATCGGCCTCGCCAGCACCGACCAGCTGTACTTCGCGTCCGGCTCGCTCAACCTGCCCGGCGCCATGTTCACCGCCAGCCACAACCCGGCGCAGTACAACGGGATCAAACTGTGCCGCTCCGGCGCGGCCCCGGTCGGCCAGGACTCCGGTCTCGCGGAGATCCGCGACACCGTCGAGCAGGGCGTACCCGCCTTCCCCGGTCAGCGCGGTTCGGTGACCGAGAAGGACGTCCTCGCCGACTACGCGGCATACCTGCGCAAACTCGTCGACCTGTCCGGCAGCCGCCCGCTGAAGGTCGTCGTCGACGCCGGCAACGGCATGGGCGGCCACACCGTCCCGACGGTCTTCGCCGGACTGCCCCTCGACGTCGTGCCGATGTACTTCGAACTCGACGGCAACTTCCCGAACCACGAGGCCAACCCCCTCGACCCGAAGAACATCGTCGACCTCCAGGCGAAGGTGCGCGAGGAAGGCGCCGACGCGGGACTGGCCTTCGACGGCGACGCGGACCGCTGCTTCGTCGTGGACGAGCGCGGCGAGCCGGTGTCGCCGAGCGCCATCACCGCGCTGGTCGCGATCCGTGAGCTGGAGAAGGAGCCGGGCGGCACCATCATCCACAACCTGATCACGTCGAAGGGTGTCCCGGAGATCGTCGCCGAGCACGGCGGCAAACCGGTGCGCACCCGGGTCGGGCACTCGTTCATCAAGGCCGAGATGGCCAGGACCGGCGCGATCTTCGGCGGCGAGCACTCCGCGCACTACTACTTCCGCGACTTCTGGCGTGCCGACACCGGCATGCTGGCCGCGCTGCACGTCCTCGCGGCCCTCGGCGAGCAGTCGGGACCGCTGTCCGAGCTGACGGCCGAGTACTCGCGCTACGCGGCCTCCGGCGAGATCAACTCGACGGTGGACGACCAGGTCGCCCGCATGATCGCGGTCAAGGACGCCTTCGCCGCGCGCGACGGCGCCGAGATCGACGAACTCGACGGGCTCACCGTGCAGCTGCCCGGTGGCGGCTGGTTCAACCTGCGCCCGTCCAACACCGAGCCCCTGCTCCGTCTGAACGTCGAGGCCGCCGACGCCGACGCCGTCCGGGCACTGACCGAAGACGTACTGGCGATCGTTCGTGGGTAACGAACGCGTCGTGAAGACACCCATACAGATGTCCCCCAGGTAGGGAGTGAGCATGGCCGTCACGCTGGACGCACAGTTGCTGGAGATCCTGGCCTGCCCGTCCCCCGATCACGCACCGCTGCGGACGGGGACCACGGCGGACCCGGAGGCCGACGCGCTGACCTGCACGGAATGTGGTCGAGTGTATCCGGTCCGTGATGGAATCCCGGTATTGTTGCTGGACGAAGCCACCGAGCCGACGAACCCGGATGGCGCCCATGCCGACGGTCCCTGACGATTCCCTGCTCGACGATCCCGCGCGGCTGGCCGAGGCCGACAGCGCGGGGCTCCTCCGTGCCGCGGCGATGGCGGGTGCCCAGGTCCGGGCGACCGCCGAGGCCGCGGCCGAACTCGAACTGAGCGATCGCCTGGACATCGGGCGCCCGCGTTCGCTCGTGCTGCTCGACCGGCCCGGTGTCAGCCGGACGCTGACCAGGCTGGTCGCCGCGCTGCTGACCCCGGCGTGCCCGGTCCCGGTGGTCGTCGCCGAGGTCGTGCCCAGCTGGATCGGCGCGCTCGACGTCGTCTTCGCGCACACCGACGACGCGGGTGACCGCGAGCTGGCCGCCTCACTGGAACGCGCCGCCCGGTTCGGCGCGACGGTCGTGCTGTCCGCCCCCGCCGAGGGGCCGGTCGCGGCCGCCGTCGCGGGCAAGGGACTGCTGCTCGCGCCGAGGCTCCCGGTCCCGCCGGAGATGGCCTTCCCGCGCGGGCTCGCCGCGGCACTGCTCACCGCGAACGCCCTCGGCCTGCTGGTGGCCGACCTGGAACAGCTCGCGGACCACCTCGACGCGGAAGCCGAGAAGGACCACCTGGCCAGGGACTCGTTCGCGAATCCGGCCAAGGCCATGGCGCTGAAGCTGGCCGAGCGGCAGCCGCTCCTGTGGGGGCTGGATCCGGTCGCGGTCGCCGTCGGCGAGCACGCCGCGCACGCGTTCGCCGCCCACGCCGCCCTCGTCTGTGATGTGGAGGACTATCGCCAGGCGCTGGCCAGGCCCGCTTTGCGGCGGGCGGCATTGTCCGGGGGAGTGGAGCGCGATATCTTCGCGGACCCGGAGGAGAGGGCCGGTGTGACGCCGAGGGTGTTGCTCCTCTCGGTTCGGACGGGTCCCGCCACCGAGGCGGCCCGCTACCAGGCCGAAGACCTGCTGCCCGGTGCGGATGTGATCACCCCGGCGGAAGAGATCGAAGCGGACGAGATCGTGCGCGCGGCCGTTCTCGCGCTGCGGTTCGAGCTGGCCGCGGTCTATCTGGGGCTGGCCGTCGGCAGCATCGGCGGCGCCGGGAGGTACACGCCCGCAACGGCGTGAGCCCCGCGCGCGACGTCAGGAAATGAGGGCCGGCACCACCCGTGCCCGGCGAGGAGTTGAGGTGACTGTGGAGCTGCTGCGCAATGCCGTGCGGCCCTACGCGTGGGGGTCGAGAACGACGATCCCCGAGCTGCTGGGGCGACCGGTGCCGGCGCCACACCCGGAAGCGGAACTGTGGATGGGCGCCCACCCCGGCGACCCGTCCCACGTGATCGGCCCGGACGGCACCGAACGGAGCCTGCTGGAGCTCGTCGAAGCCGACCCGGTCGGCCAGCTCGGCACGAGCTGCGCCGGGCGCTGGGGCGGCAGGCTGCCGTTCCTGCTGAAGATCCTCGCCGCCGAAGAGCCGCTGTCGATGCAGGCGCACCCGTCGGCCGAGCAGGCGGCGGAGGGCTACGCGCGCGAGGAGTCGGCCAGGATCCCGCGCGACGCGTCGAACCGCAACTACCCGGATCCGACGGCGAAACCGGAACTCGTCTGCGCGCTGACGGAGTTCCACGCGCTGGCGGGTTTCCGCGAGCCGGAGCGCACGATCTCGCTGCTGAAGGCGATCGAGACGCCCGGGCTGGCGAAGTACGCGGTGCTGCTGGAGGCCCAGCCCGATCCGGCCGGGCTGCGTGCGCTGTTCACCACCTGGATCACCCTGCCGCAGGCCGCGCTCGACGAACTCCTGCCCGAGGTCCTCGATTCGTGCGTGAAGCACGTCCGGGAGCGCGGCGAGTTCGACCTCGAATGCCGGACCATCCTGGAACTCGGCGAGGCGCACCCGCGTGACGCGGGCGTGCTGGCGGCGCTGCTGCTCAACCGGCTCACCCTCAGCGCGGGCGAGGCGATCTACCTGCCCGCCGGGAACCTCCACCTGTACCTGCACGGCACGGCCGTCGAGATCCTCGCGAACTCGGACAACATCCTGCGCTGCGGGCTGACCCCCAAGCACGTCGACGTGCCGGAGTTGCTGCGCGTCGTCGACTTCGCGTGCGGTGAGATGCCGGTGCAGAGCGGCGATCCCGAGGCGCGTATGTCGGTGTACCGCACCGACGCGCCGGAATTCGAGCTGTCGCGGATCGAGTGGGCGGCCGGTGACGACGGCGAGGTCGCCGTCGACAACGTCGGCCCGCAGATCCTGCTGTGCACCGCGGGCGCGCTGCGGGTGACCGCCGACGACGGCGAGCAGGTCGAACTCCGCCGCGGCCAGTCGGTGTGGCTGCCCGCCGCCGACCCCGCCGTCCTCGTCCGGCCGCTTTCCGGCGAGCGCACCCAGGTCTTCCGCGCCACCGCCGGTTCCTGCTGACCCCGAATTCCCCGCGGTTAGTCCTCTGGTTGCGGTACTTGCACGTGCAAGTACCGCAACCAGAGGACTAACCGCGTGGAGGGCCGGTCGAAGTGTGTGCGTTCCGTGTGGTGGCGTCGGCGATCATCGACCGAAGGGGTGACCCTGCGGTTGTCGTCGGCTCGTCCCGATACGGGTCGGCGACGCACCGTCGGGCGACTTCCGGGTGGTGCTCGTCTGAGGGGTCGGGCACCATCCGGTCAGGCCGGGGCGGGTTCGGTGAGCGACAACAGCAACCGGACGAGGGTCGAAGCGTTGGCGTCGTGGGGGACTTCCAATCGCTTCGCCTCTTCACCCGCCGCCTCGGCCAATTCGTTCTGCCCGACGGCTTCATAGGCCCTCCGCAGCACGTGCAGGGTGAGGCCGGTCGCGGGTTTCCCGCCCATGGCGCGGAATTCGTCGAGACATTCGCGCAGGACGGGGATCGCGCGATCGGCAAGGCCGTCGCCGATCCAGCTGGCCGCGATCGCGCGGGTGCAGGAAAGCTCCCTCGGCCGTTCTTCGAGCGCGCCCGCCAGCGCCCTCGCGTTCTCGTAGGCCTTCACCGCGCCGGCGCGCTCGCCCGCTCCCGCGAGGATCGCGCCCTGCGTGCGCAACGCTTTCGCCAGCGCCGACTTCGACGTGGTCCGGCGCAGCACCCGGACCGATTCCCCGATCGTCTCCCGTGCCTGCTCCGGCAGCCCGGCGAGCATAAGTGACCACGAAAGCCCTTGCAGGGCAGCGCCCAGCTGGCGTTCGTCAGCGGATTCCCTGGCGAGTTCGAGGATCCGGCGATCAATCTCCAATGCTTCCGACACCTTGCCGAGCCGGTGCAGCGCGGCGGATTCCGCCCGCCGCGCGTGTGTCCCCGAATCCTCCACAGTGGACAATGCGCGAGCCTGGGTGGCGGCGTCCAGCGATTCCCCGGCGCGACCGAGCCCGACCAGGCAATGCGCCAGATTGGTCTCCACCCACGCCTGCGCGGAACTGTCGCCGAGCGCCGCCAGCTCCTTCGAACACTCGCGGTAACCCTCGGCGGCGCGTTCGTACTCGCCGCGGGCGTGCAGCAACACCGCCAGATTCGCCTCGGCGACGACCAGGATGTGCCTGTCGTCCGACTCGCGCGCGGCGTCGCGCAGGACCTCGTACGCCGTCCGCATGTCGGTGTAGTGGCTGTGCAGATACAGGTACGTGCTCAGCCTTTCCAGTATTCGCAAGGCTTTTCGCCGCCACCCCAGCGCGGACAGCGACGAGACCGCGGTGACCAGGTTGGCCCGCTCCTCGGCGAACCACGCCCCGGGGTCGCGCAGCAGCCGCTCGGCCAGTTCGGCGGGCAGCGGCCGCGCCGGGACGTCCTGATCCGACAACGGCATCGGCACCGTGCGGGGCAGCCGCCGGGCCGCCGTGTCGGCGAGCCACAGCGCCGCGTCCGACACCTTCGCGACCGCGGCCACCCGTTCGGCGCGGGTCTCCAGTTCGCGGCCGAGTTCGGTGGCGAACACGCGTACGAGGTCGTGCACCCGGAACCGCTGCTCGCCGGTCCGGTCGAGACCGGTCGCTTCGAGCAGGCTCGCCTCGACGAGCTCGTCCACGGCCTCCTCGGCGCCTTCGTCGCCGATCAGCGTCGACACCGCCCACGCGGGGAGGTCGAAGGTGCGGCAGCGGCCGATCAGCCGGAACGCGCGCCGCGCCGCCGGGCCCAACGCCTCGTAGCTCAGCGCGATACTGCCGCGGACCTGGAGATCACTGACGCGCAGTTCGTCGAGTCGGGAGACCTCGTCCTCCAGTTTCGCGGCGAGTTTCCCGAGCGGGAGACCCGGCCGCGTCGCGAGCCTGCTGCCGGCGATCCGCAACGCCAACGGAAGGTTTCCGCAGGCCTCGGCGATCCGTTCCGCGTCCGCGCGCTCGGCGACGACCCTGTCGTGTCCCGCGAGCCGCTTCAACAGGGTCAGCGCCTCGGCGCCGGACAGCGGGGCGAGCGCGAGGCGATCCGCTCCCGCGAGCCCGGAAAGCCGCTGCCTGCTGGTGACCAGGACGGCGCTGCCCGGCGTGCCCGGCAGCAGCGCGCGGACCTGGTCGGGGCCCGCGGCGTCGTCGAGCACCACCAGGACGCGCCTGTCGGCGAGACGGCCGCGATAGACCGCGGCCCGCGCCTCGGCGTCGTCCGGGATCGCCGGACCGGTGACGCCCAGCGCGCGCAGCAGGTCGCCGAGGACGTCGCCGAGATCCCGCGGACTGGAGGCACCGGCGAGCGGGACGAACAACTGGCCGTCCGGGAAGGATTTCCGGAGCCGGTGCGCGATGCCGACCGCGAGGGTGGACTTGCCCGCGCCGGGTTCGCCGGTGATCACCGCGACCGGGACGCCGGTGTCGTCGCCGAGCAGCCCGGAGAGCGCGGCGATCTCGTCCTCGCGGCCGGCGAAATCCGCGATGTCCGGCGGCAGCTGGCAGAGCGGGAAGACCGACGGCGCCTTCGTGCCCGGCGCCGGATCCTCGCCGCGCAGCACGGCGGCGTGCACCCGGCGGGCCTCCGCACCGGGCTCCACGCCGAGTTCCCCGACCAGCGTGGTGCGCAGCTCGCGGTAGACGCCCAGTGCGTCGGCCTGCCGCCCGGCGCGGTGCAAGGCGATCATCAGCTGGGCTGCCGGCCGCTCGCGCAGCGGATGCTCGGTGATCATCGCCTGGAGCTCGCCGGTCAGCTCGCCGTGCCTGCCGTCGGAGAGTTCGGCGTCGACACAGTCCTCGAAGGCGGCGAGGCGTTCCGCTTCGAGCCGGGCGACGTCCGCGTCGAGCCGGGGGATGTGCAGTCCGGAAAGGACCGGCCCGCGCCATTCCGCCAGGGCGCGGCGGTAGTGCCCGGCGGCCGCGGCCGGATCGCCCGCCCGCGCCGCGGCCTTGCCCGCGGCCGCCGCGGCGCGAAAGGACGACAGGTCGAGGTCGGCAGGCTCGACCAGGAGCCGGTAACCGTGCGGGTCACGCTCGATTTCCAGCCTCTCGATCCGCGCCCGCAGGCGGGAGACGTACGTGTGCAGGTTCGAGGCGTACGACTTCGGCGGCGTCTCCGGCCAGAGCGTTTCGACCAGGGCGCCGACCGGGACGGACGCGTTCGCGTTGAGCAGGAGCACGGCCAGCAGGGTGCGCTGGTGATCGCCGCGCGGCGTCGTGTCGCGGCCTGGCGGGCTCTCGATCGTCAACGGTCCGAGCACGCCGAATCGCGGCACGGTCACCTCCCTGCGTCCTGAGGGAGCGAGACTAGCGAGCGGTCCCGACAATTCTGTGACCTGCTCCCGAGCTTGGCCGCCCAGCGCGTACGGGCTCATCTGCACTGCTAGCCTTCGAACCCGGCATATCGGGACACCATGGGGGAGTTGGCACGTGTCAGCAGGTGGCGGAACCAAAGCGATCATCGCCGCGCTCGTGGCGAACGCCGGCATCGCGGCCGCGAAATTCACCGGCTACCTCATCACGGGGTCGTCCTCGATGCTCGCCGAGTCCGTGCACTCCCTGGCGGACACCTCGAACCAGGGCCTCCTGCTGCTGGGGCAGAAGACCTCCCAGCGCAAGGCGACCCGCACCCACCCGTTCGGCTTCGGGCGCGACCGGTATTTCTACTCGTTCATCGTCGCGCTGATGCTCTTCAGCCTCGGCTCGATGTTCGCGCTGTACGAGGGCATCCACAAGATCAGCGAGCCCGAGGCGCTGAAGACGCCGTGGGTGGCCGTCGGCATCCTGCTGGTCGCGATCGCGCTGGAGTCGTACAGCTTCTACACCGCGATCCAGGAGTCGAAGAAGATCAAGGGCGACGTGGGCTGGTGGGCGTTCATCCGCCAGGCCAAGACCCCCGAACTGCCGGTGGTCCTGCTGGAGGACGCGGGCGCGCTGCTCGGCCTGATGTTCGCGCTCGCGGGCGTCGGCCTCTCGGTCGCCACCGGCGACCCGGTGTGGGACGGCGTCGGCACCGTCACCATCGGCCTGCTGCTCGGCGTCATCGCGGTCATCCTGATCATCGAGATGAAGAGCCTGCTGATCGGCGAGGGCGCCTCCCCGGCCGACCTCGACACGATCGTCGACGAACTCGCCGCGGGCAAGGTCGAGCGGGTCATCCACATCCGGACGCTGTACATCGGCCCGGACGAGATGCTGGTCGCCGCGAAGCTCGCGCTGGTGCCCGGCCTGGAGACGGCCGAAGTCGCGCAGGCGATAGACGACGCCGAAGCACGTGTGCGGGCGAAGGTTCCCACGGCGAAGCTGATCTACCTCGAGCCGGACCTGGACCGCTCGCCGGCCTGAGCCCCGCTGCTCCGGGGTGCGACCGCCGTCCGACGCGACTGTCCGTACACCGCCGATCACCGTCGCGACCGGCGGCTACTTCGTTGCTCTCCCACCGCGCTGCCGTTACCGCCTAGGGATAAAGTCCCTTGAACCGCAGTCAGGTGTAGGAGGTCAAGGGTGCCCGGAAACGGTCTGTGGCGTACGAAATCCATCGAACAGTCCATCGCTGACACCGACGAACCGGGGTCCAAGCTCAGGCGGAACCTGGGCGCGTGGGATCTGACCGTCTTCGGTGTCGCCGTCGTCATCGGCGCCGGGATCTTCACGCTCACCGCGCGTACGGCCGGTGACTTCGCGGGGCCGTCGGTCTCGCTCGCGTTCGTGTTCGCGGCCATCGCGTGTGCGCTCGCGGCCCTCTGTTACGCGGAATTCGCCTCGACCGTCCCGGTGGCCGGGAGCGCGTACACGTTCTCCTACGCCACGTTCGGCGAATTCGTGGCGTGGATCATCGGCTGGGACCTCATCCTGGAACTCGCGGTCGGCGCGGCCGCGGTGTCGAAGGGCTGGTCCGCCTACCTCGAAACCGTGCTCTCCTACATTTTCGGCAAGGGCACGAAGACGACGTTCGAGATCGGCCCCGTTCCGGTCGACTGGGGCGCCCTGCTCGTGGTGCTCGTGCTGGCCACGCTGCTCGCCGTCGGCACGAAGCTGTCTTCGCGTTTCTCCATGGTGATCACCGGGATCAAGGTCGCGGTGGTGCTGTTCGTGATCGTGCTCGGCATCTTCTACATCAAGGGGTCGAACTACAGCCCGTTCGTCCCGGAGGCGCAGTCCGCCGGGGAGTCGGCCTCCACCGGGGTCGACCAGTCGCTGTTCTCGGTGATCGCGGGTGGCGGCAGTAGCTCGTTCGGCGTCTTCGGCCTGCTGGCCGCGGCCTCACTGGTGTTCTTCGCGTTCATCGGGTTCGACATCGTGGCGACCACCGCGGAGGAGACCCGCAACCCGCAGAAGGCCGTGCCCCGCGGCATCTTCGGCTCGCTCGCGATCGTCACGGTGCTCTACGTCGCGGTCTCGCTCGTGGTCGTCGGCATGGTGAACTACAAGGATCTCGCCACTTCCGCCGGTGACGGCGGGAAGAAGACGCTCGCGTCCGCCTTCGCGGCCAACGGCGTCGACTGGGCGGCCAACATCATCTCCGTCGGTGCCCTCGCCGGTCTGACGACCGTCGTCATGGTGCTGATGCTGGGCCAGATCCGGATCATCTTCGCGATGTCGCGTGACGGCCTGATGCCCCGCGGTCTCGCGAAGACCGGGGAGAACGGCACGCCGAAGCGGGCGACGATCGTCGTCGGCGGGCTCGTCGCGGTCGCGGCGACCTTCTTCCCGGCGGACAAACTCGAAGAAATGGTCAACGTCGGGACACTGTTCGCTTTCGTCCTGGTCTCCGCCGGCGTACTGGTGCTGCGCCGGACGCGGCCCGATTTGCCCCGTGCTTTCCGGGTTCCGTGGGTCCCGGTCATCCCGATCCTGGCGATCGTCGCCTGCATCTGGCTCATGCTGAACCTGACCGTGCTGACGTGGCTGCGGTTCCTGGCGTGGATGGTGCTGGGCGTCGTCATCTACTTCGCCTACAGCCGTCGTCACTCGCTGCTCGGCAAGAGGAACGCGGAAAAGACGTCCTCGTCCGTATCGGACTGATCATTCTCGTTTCGGCGGCCCACCATTCCTTTGTGGATGGTGGGCCGCTTCATGGGGGGACCCGGTTTCGGTGTGAAATCGGTGTGCGATACCGTCCGGACTCTTGCTTCCCCCTGACGGGTGAACGGGACTCGTGTAGAAACACCGCGAGTTGACCTTCGTCCCTCGGAAGAGGCAACCGCGCTTTGCTCGTTGTCCCCCGATCGGTACAGGAGAGCTCTGAATGCAGATCATGTCCGGACGGCGCGTCCGTTCCGCCGTCACCATCGTCGCCCTCGCCACCGCCGCCCTGCTCGGCACGGCCGGCTCGGCGCTGGCCTGCCACTCCGACGATGACCGTCCCACCCCCATCCCCGGCAAGATCAGCAAATGCGAAGAGGTCAGGGCGGGCGGCAAGGCCCTGTCCGACGAGGACTTCAAGTTCACCGGCGGCAAGGGCGAGCGGACGCTCGACATCACCGGTGTCGGCGAAGGCGTCAAGGTCACCGCGATCGTCGTCCTCGGTGGCGACGACGGCTACAACGTCTACGAGCCGGGCAAGCGCAAGCTGGGCAAGACCCCGCCGTGGACCGAGCTGCGCGCGCCGCTGAACCGCAACGGCAGCAAGGCGAACATCGACAAGTGGTACGCGTGCGGCGAGAAGACCAAGCCGACCGAGCAGCCGAAGCCGAGCGAGCCGACCAAGACCTCGACCCAGCCGACGAGCTCGGCCCCGAGCACCTCGAAGACGGTGGAGCCTTCGGCCAGCCCGACCAGCACCAGCGCCCCGGCCCCCGCGGTCGGCGGTAACGGTGGCAACGGCGGCGGCCTCGCGAACACCGGTTTCGACAACGCCTGGCTGCTGTGGGCCGGTGGCCTGCTGGTGCTGGCCGGTGCCGGTGTCCTGGTCCTGCTGCGTGTGCGCCGCAAGACCAACTGAAGCTAGCCCTCATCGCGTGAAGGCCCCCTTCCTTCGGCTCAGCCGAGGGAAGGGGGCCTTCACGCGCAGTGGGCTCAGCGCATCTGCGGGAAGTCCCCGAACAGCGATCCCTGCTCGCCCCCAGGGCTCGACGAGCGGGGGCGGCCGAGGCCCGCGGCCATCGCGACGGCGTTGTCCCATTCGGCGTCGACGACGTAGTCGGTGTGCTTGAGGACGCCGGGTGCCCAGCGGTGCCGTCCGGTCGGCCCGCGCATGGGGTCGGGCAGCCAGTGGTCGCCGCCGAGGATCAGGACGCCCTGGTCGTCGGCTTCGGCGGCCAGCGGACCCGTTCCACCGCCGGTCAGGTAGCCGTCGCCGAGCAGTTTCCCGGACACCACCCGGTGCCGCCACGTGGTGACGCCGCCGCCGAAGATGTCCGTGCCGCGGCACAGCGACCGCCAGCGGCCGTCGAGATCGCGGTAGAGGTCCGCCAGTTCCGTCTGCGGCAGCATCGAGGGGAAGGCCCGCTGGTAGCCCCATTGCAGCGGCGAACCCGCCGTCAGCAGCCCGACGCGCTCGCGGTCCTCCGGCGGGAGGTCGGCGAGCACCCGCGCCGCGGCGAGCACGGTCAGCAGGCTGCCGAGGTTGTACCCGGACAGCACGACCCGCGTGCCCGGATCGGCGAGGTGTTCCTTGACCCGGTCCGCCAGTTCCGGCACGACCTTGAGCGCGTAACTCGGCGGGACGGTCGGGTGCGCGGCCCGCGGCCAGAAGCCGACGAGATCGGCCAGCGCGCCGAGGTGACGGCTGCGCTTGGGCGTCGTCGCGGCGGCGAACACGACCCGCAGCAGCCCGGCGGCCAGCGCGCCGAGCGCGAACACGCCGATCCCCGAGAGCGTCGTGAACCAGCCGGGCAGATGCCCGAAACCGAAGCGCAGCACCAGGAGCGCCCCGCCGCCCGCCGCCATCGCCAGCGCGACCGCCAGCGCGAGATGGTGCAGATGCTTGCGTTCCCACGAGGCCCGTGCCCAGACGCGGGCGGCCTCCTCTTCCTGCGCCTTGCTGATCTCCATCAGCGCGACGATCTTCGGGATACCCCGCCGCAGCCGCCGCAGCGGCACGGCCACCGCGAACCCGAGGACCCCGAGTACGACGGCGAGCGCGAGCCCGGCACCCCACAGCACGGTCACCAGGACGTAGGTGTCGGGCAGCCGCAGATCGTTCGCGCCGACCAGCCGCCGCAGCGCGACCGCGAGGCCCGCGCCGAAGCCGCCGCCGAGCAGACCGGCCAGCGCGACGACCGGTGCCGCCGCCCAGCCGCCGAGCCAGGGCCGCAACCGGTGTGGCAGGTGTTTCCAGGTCGACCGGCCGAGCAGGGCCGACGGGACGAGCGTCAGCGAGAACAGCACGGTCACCACCACCATCGCCCCGCCGAGTGCTTCGACGGTCCCGTCCGCGCCGCCGAGCCCGCCGCCGGGGAGCCCGGCGGGCAACGGCGTCCGGCGGACGACGGCGATCCCGACCAGCGCGACCGCCAGCGCGATCACCCCGCCGCGGATCACCGGTCCGGCCGAGAAACCGACCGTCGAGGCCACCAGCGCGGCGACGACGAGCGCCAGCGCGCAGATCCACACCACGAGGTCGAACGTCGTGGACGGCAGCCGGAACGGCCCGCCGAGCAACGGGAGCGCGACGCAGGTCAGCGCGGCGACGGTGTGCAGCGTGCGCAGCCCCGGCGTCCTCGGCATGTCCTGTGGTTGCAGCGGAGCCGCACTGTGCACGCGGTGCAGCCGGTTGCGTGATCGCCAGTCCGACGACGGGATCCGGTCGAGCACGAAGATCAGCACCAGCAGCGGCACCACCCCGATCGCCGTCCGCAGCGGCGCGAAGTCCCGCAGGAACGCGGGCGCGCCGGACAGGCAGGACGAGCCGGGCGCGAGGCATTGCGCGGCGAAGAGGTCGAGCGAGACCACCGCGAGCTGGCTGATCAGCAGCATCGTCAGCAACAGCGAGGCGACCCGCAGCAGGCCTCGGCACACCGTGCCGAGTGCCGCCGCGAACCGTTTGCCCTCCGGGACCGGCGGCAGCATCCAGTGCGCGACGTTCGCCAGGGAGAACGGGAACAGCAGGGCCCACGTCGCCTTCGCCGCGCCGCCGGAGGTCATCCCGCTCCAGAGGTAGCCCTCGAGGATGCGCGGGATCGAACGACCGAGTGCGGGCAGCACCGGTCCGGGCGCGGGACGGCGCAGCCGGTCCGACGGCCGGATCAGCCTGCCCATCCCGTCGCCCCCGACGTCGACCACCGACGTCGAATCCAGCAGACTTTCACCGCTCGTGCCCACTAACCCGGGTACGCGTATCTCGACGACGCGGGTATCGGGACCCGGCATGACCACGGTGAAGTCCTCCAAACAGCTCAGTGGGCTTTGAGCCGACAACGGTACTGTTCCGTTGTCATCCAACCTTGGAGGAAGCGCGCATATGACCCCCGAAAGCGTTGCCAAGCGGCACGACACCCGCAACGGCATCGAATTCGCCGTCGCCGATCTCGAGGCCGCGGAGTTCGGCCGCAAGGAGATCCGCCTCGCCGAGCACGAGATGCCGGGCCTGATGGCGCTGCGCCGCGAGTACGCCGAGGTGTATCCCCTGCGGGGAGCCCGGGTCTCGGGCTCGCTGCACATGACGGTACAGACCGCGGTGCTGATCGAGACCCTCGTCGCACTGGGTGCCGAGGTGCGGTGGGCCTCCTGCAACATCTTCTCCACGCAGGACCACGCCGCCGCCGCGGTCGTCGTCGGGCCGCACGGGACCACCGAGGAGCCCGAGGGCGTGCCGGTGTTCGCCTGGAAGGGCGAGTCGCTGGAGGAGTACTGGTGGTGCACCGAGCGGATGCTCACCTGGGACGACAGCGGTGATATCGGTCCCAACATGATCCTCGACGACGGCGGCGACGCCACCATGCTGGTGCACAAGGGCACCGAGTACGAGAAGTCCGGTGTCGTGCCTTCGCCGGACGAGAACACGTCGGACGAGTTCCGTGTGTTCCTCGCGCTGCTGAGCGCCTCGGTCGCGGCGGACACCGGCAAGTGGACCAAGATCGGCGAGACCGTCCGCGGTGTCACCGAGGAGACCACCACCGGCGTGCTGCGGCTCTACCAGCTCGCCGCGGCCGGTGAGCTGCTGTTCCCGGCGATCAACGTCAACGACGCGGTGACCAAGTCGAAGTTCGACAACCGCTACGGCATCCGGCACTCGCTGATCGACGGCATCAACCGCGGCACCGACGTCCTCATCGGCGGCAAGGTCGCGGTCGTCTGCGGTTACGGCGACGTCGGCAAGGGCGCCGCGGAATCGCTGCGCGGCCAGGGCGCGCGGGTGATCATCACCGAGATCGACCCGATCTGCGCGCTGCAGGCAGCGATGGACGGCTACCAGGTCAAGAAGCTGGAGAACGTCCTGGCCGAGGCCGACATCATCATCACGACCACCGGCAACAAGGACGTCGTGCTCGTCGAGCACATGGCGCGGATGAAGCACCAGGCGATCCTGGGCAACATCGGCCACTTCGACAACGAGCTCGACATGGCGGGTCTCGCGCGCTACCAGGGCATCCACCGGATCAACATCAAGCCGCAGGTCGACGAGTGGGTCTTCCCCGACGGCAAGAGCATCATCGTGCTGTCCGAGGGCCGCCTGCTGAACCTGGGCAACGCCACCGGGCACCCGTCGTTCGTGATGTCGAACAGCTTCTCGAACCAGGTGATCGCGCAGGTCGAGCTGTTCACCAAGTACGAGGAGTACGACAAGGAGGTCTTCCGCCTTCCGAAGAAGCTCGACGAGAAGGTCGCGAAGATCCACCTCGACGCGCTCGGCGGCGAGCTCACGAAGCTGTCCAAGGACCAGGCCGAGTACATCGACGTGGACGTCGAAGGCCCCTTCAAACCGGACCACTACCGGTACTGAGTGCCGCCCGGCTCGTGAGTGGGTAAGGACGGTTCCAACCCAATGCCACGTAACTTGAGTTGATCTTGGGTGCGAGCCGCGGCGACTGCCGGACCTGATCGACAGGCTGGACAAGTCACCGGTGGCGGGCCCGGGGGCGCGACTGTCCACAAAGGACGCCAATGCGGGCCGCGGTACCCGATTTGGGTGCTTTGTGTAGCTGCGCAAGGGGGTCGTGAGTGGTAAAGGGCGTTAGAACGACCTTTGCCACTCACGACCGCTTGCGGCAGGGTCAGGCTCCTGTCGGCCAGGGCAACCGAGCGCGTGACCTGCGGCAACCGTCACCACTGGCGATCGTGGCCTGTCCAAGATCAACGCAAGCTACGTGGCATGGGGTTCCAACCGTCCTCACCACTCACGACCCCCATGTCAGCGCCACTCGACCTCGATGCCGGCCAGTCCCGGCCCGGCGTCGCTGAAGTAGCCGCTCGTCACGCCGCCCATGTCGCACGGCAGTTCTTCGGACTCGACGGGCACGGCGTCGTCGCGGGTCCGGAACTGCCGCGTGCAGCGCGCGGGCAGTTCACCGAGTGCGAACTGCAGCTGCACCAGGTAGCTCGCGCACTGGTCCCGCAGCATCCGGAAGTACCCGGGCGACGAGGCGCCGGAGGCGTCGCGGACCTCGAAGCAGAACACGTGGATCTCGCCCTCGGCGAGTTTCCGGTCGAAGAGCAGCTCGGTGGCCATCGTCTCGGCCTCGGCGTTGCGCCGGATCCGCCCGACGCGGCAGCCCTCGGCGGTGATCAGCTCGACGTCGGCGATGTCGCAGCCGGGGTCGCCGTTGTAGACGGTGACGTACCGGTCCGGGCCGTGCCGCCGCGCCCGGCACACCAGCCGGGTGTGCAGGGCGACCTGGCGGTGCTCGGCGTCGAAGGTGATCGTGTCGTGCACCGCGAGCATTTCGAGGTCGGCGTTGTACCGGTTGGACGAGGGGTAGGCGCCCAGTTCGGCCAGCAGCTGGTCGACGATCGAACCCATGTCGCCGGACCGGATGTCGTGGAACGAGGCCGCCATCTGATGCCCGCGCGCCCGCGCCGTCCGCGGTCCGATCAGGACGACGAGCGCGTCCGCGGGCAGCTGCAGCACCGATTCCAGTGCGCGGACCGCCGGGAGCGCCTTGGGTACCTCCGGCTGGCGCAATCCGCGTTGCCAGTAGCTCAGCGTCGATTGTCCAATTTGGACGCCACGGAGCCCGAGATGGGCGCGGAGCCGGGCCAGCGAGAGGCCGCGGTAGGCGATCGCCTGGCGTAACGCGTGGTGGAATTCGCCGCTGCGAAGAGCCTCGACGAGCTCCTTGGGCAGGGCTTCGAGCGGTTGGCGACGCGTTCCGTCGATGATCGTCGGGGTGTCCCCGTCTCGTGTCACCGCTCGTCCTTTCACCAGACCAGTGTGTGCGCTGAGCGTGAACACCGCGGAACGTTCACGGTAGCAGCGCACTGTGAACACTACGTCCCCCGTTCGGGGTGGTTGACCCCGGAAGAGTGACTGTTCCGGGGTGTGGAAACGCCCCGGAACGGTCCGTTCCGCCGAGTGCCCATCTTGCTCTGTGTGAGCCTGCTGTTCACCGTTGTGACCACATTGGTTCGCCATGGTGACCAGGAGGCCCGTCGTGCCTGTGTTCTCGAGGAGGGTTTGCGCCGCCGGCGCCGCGGGTGTCGCGGCGTGGCTGGCGATCCAGACCCCGGCGAGCGCGCTGCCCCCGCCGCCGGCCCATCGGACGCCCTTTGCCATGCAGGTGCAGGAGAAGTCCCAGTGGTGCTGGGTGGCCTCGGGCAACACCATCGCGGCGTTCCACGGGGTGACCGTCGGCCAGAACGAATTCTGCCGGATCGCCCACGAGGAGCGACGCCCGGACTGCGCCGACCGCCCCGGGACGCTGGGCGACGTCCGGCACGCCTTCGGCAAGCTCGGCTTCTCGGCGCCGGGGAACTACGTCAAGGGGCGGATCGCGTACTCGGCCGTCCAGGAGCAGACCGGTTCCGGGCGGCCGGTGCAGACGCGGGTCGGCTGGGCCGCCGGCGGCGGCCACATGCACGTGCTCTACGGCTCGGAGGCCGGCCGGAAGTGGGTCTCGTGGGGGGATCCACTGCCCACCGGCAACCGCTACAACTGGTCGACCTACGACTTCTACGCCGGGAACAAGTCCTTCACCTGGACCCATACGCTCACCGGGATCCGGCGATGAGCGCGCGGCGGTTCCTCGGGCTCGCCGGGCTGATCGCGGTCGCGCTGCTGGTGTCGGCTCCCGGTGCGCGCGCGGACCAGGTGTCGAGTGAAGATCTCGCGGCGGCGAAGGCGGCCGCCGACGATCCCACTCTGCGTACCGAACTCAGTCGCTTCTTCACCCGAACGGGTAGTTCGGGGCGAGTGCCGTCGGTCAGCGTCGTAGACCAATCGCTCCCGATTTACGAGCTTTCGAGGGACTTCGTGGCCGGCGACGGCGCGGTCGCCGGACGGCTCGCTTATGTCGCCGTCCCGGTGACGGCGTCCGACGGGCAGACCGCGACCGTCTGGTCGGTCCGCGGTGACGACGGCGCCTGGCGTGTCGGCAACATCGCGTCGGGTGACCGCGAGAGCGCGCTGGCCCGGCGGCTGCCCCCTGGCGCGAGCCTGCTCCACGAACCCCAGGTCGACGCCTGGTACGCGCTGCGGGACGGCCGGGTGACCCTGCTCGACGCGGGTGCCAGCGGCTTCGCGGCCGGTGCTTCGGTCACTCTCGCGGAGTACCAGAAGGCGGTCTCCGGCCGCTACGGCGCGATGCTCGCGGGCTCGCCCTACGCCCAGGAAGGCAAAGCCGGCGGCTACAACGCCCAGGTGATGCCCCGCGGCGACGGCGGCCCGGCGCCCGACGCCCAGGACACCGGCTTCGTCCCGCTGCTGATCTGCGGCGGTTTGCTTCTCATCGGTATCGCCGGCTTCTCCCTGCACTCGAAGCGGCGCATCCCCTAGCGGACCGGTGGGCCGGACGTGAGCTGACCCGTCTGGCCCGCCGGTCGACCAAGGCGCCTTAAGGTGGGCGACGTGGGTCGACTCGTAGTGATCGAAGGTCTGGACGGTGCCGGCAAACGCACCCTCGCCGACGCGCTGACCGGTGAGCTGGACGCCGCCGGTGCGAGCGTCACGTCCATCGCGTTCCCGCGTTACGGCGAAAGCGTGCACGCCGACCTGGTGAAGGAAGCCCTGCACCGGGGGCACGGAGACCTCGCCGACTCGGTCTACGGCATGGCGATGCTCTACGCGCTCGACCGCCGGGGCGCGGGTGAGGAGATCCGCGACCGCCTCGGCGATCACGACGTCGTCCTGCTCGACCGGTACGTCGCGTCGAACGCGGCGTACGGCGCCGCCCGGTTGCACGAAAGCGCCGACGGCGAGTTCGTGCGGTGGCTCCGGGAACTGGAGATCGACCGGTTCGGCCTCCCGGTGCCCGCCGCGCAGCTGCTGTTGCGGGTCACCGCCGTCGTCGCCGCCGAGCGCGCCCAGCGCCGCGAGGAGGGCGACGCCGAGCGCGCACGGGACTCCTTCGAGACCGACGACAAGCTCCAGTGGCGCTGCGCGGGGGTCTACGACCAGCTCGCCGCCTCCGACTGGCTCGCGCCCTGGCACGTCCTCGACGGCGTCGCCGGTGTCGACATCCCCGCCCTCGCCGCTTCCCTCCTCCGCGTTTAGTCCTCTGAACGCGTGAGTGGCCAGACGCGGGATTCGCCGACGAACTGCTCGTCCGGGTGTTCGTGTACAGGCAGGTCGCCGGGCGCCGGAAATCCCCGGACAACGACGCCATCTTCCGGCCGACGAACTCCGAAGCGCGTCAGGAAGTGGCGTGAGAACCGGTGCCGAACCGCCGTACGACCGTCCGCCTTTTGTCGGAGGATTTCTTGCGGGGCAAGGTTTCCGCCGAAGGCCTCGCGTTGGTCACGCAAGACGGCCTGACGTGGCAAGGAATCCGTCCGCGTCCACACTTCGCGTACGCTCGTAGACGCCGTCTCCTTGAAACGCGATCGGTGATCGTCATCGGCGCCGAGGTCGCTTCCGCCTGCCGCCTGCCCGGCCACGCGGTGACGGTGATCGAGGCGATGCCCGCCCGGCCGTCGGACCGAAGACGGGTGTCGGTCGATTCCGGTTGTGTCACAGTGAATCCCCGAGTGATCGCGGTGGGTGACATCGCGCGGTGCCGCTGTCCGTTGCGCGGCCGTCACGCATTTCGCACGACACGGTTACTTTTGGTCCGTTCGGTACGGACGCCGGAGCCAGTTCGCCGAAGTGGCCGCGGGAGACGTGCGGATCGTCGAAGGAGATGTTGACGCTTACCCCCGCGATAACGGCCTGACCGGCGTGTTCGCGATGAACTCCCCGCGCCCCTTCACCAAGCTCCGGCGCTTCCTCCAGAGGCCGAAGACCCTACTCGGATGGAGCAATTTGCCCGATTCGATGATCTTTCTGGTGGTCACATCGCCGGGTCGCGCGCTCGCGTGAGGAAACTAGTGCGAACATAGGTTTATGAAGGCACGCGTTCTGGTCGTCGACGACGACCCTGCTCTCGCGGAGATGCTCACCATCGTGCTGCGTGGGGAGGGGTTCGACACAGCCGTCGTGGCCGACGGCTCACGGGCGCTGCCCGCGTTGCGTGAGCTGAAACCGGACCTGGTCCTCCTCGACCTCATGCTGCCCGGGATGAACGGCATCGACGTCTGCAAGGCGATCCGGGCCGAATCCGGCGTGCCGATCGTGATGCTCACCGCCAAGAGCGACACCGTGGACATCGTCCTCGGGCTCGAGTCGGGTGCGGACGACTACGTGGTCAAACCCTTCAAGCCGAAGGAACTCGTCGCCCGCGTCCGGGCACGGATGCGGCGCACCGAGGCCGAGCCCGCCGAGTCGCTGACGATCGGCGACCTGGCGATCGACGTCCCCGGCCACGAGGTGACCCGGGAGGGCAAGGCGATCCCGCTGACCCCGCTGGAGTTCGACCTGCTGGTCGCGCTGGCCCGCAAGCCGCGTCAGGTGTTCACCCGCGAGGTGCTGCTGGAACAGGTGTGGGGCTACCGCCACGCCGCCGACACCCGCCTGGTGAACGTGCACGTCCAGCGTCTGCGGTCGAAGGTCGAGAAGGACCCGGAACACCCCGAGGTGGTGTTGACCGTTCGCGGTGTCGGGTACAAGGCAGGCCCGCCGTGATCACCCCATGAGAGGACGTTTGCTTTCGTTCGCCGAAGCCACGGCGCGCCAGCTCAGGCGCGTCGTGGTTTTCGTGCGCCACAAGGTGCTTTCGTTCAACGAGCTGTGGCGGTATTCGCTGCAGTTCCGTGTCACGGTGTCCACACTCGCGCTGTCCTCGGCCGTGGTGTTCGTCCTGGGCATGGTGCTGCAGAACCAGATCACCGAACGGCTGCTGGAGACCAAGCAGAACGCGGCGATCGCGCAGACCAGGGCGATCGTCGAGACCGCGGCCAGTGAACTGATCGGCGTCGGCGCCGAATCCGCCGAGGCGATGAACGCGCGGTTCACCAACGCGCTGAAGAAGATCTCCAGCACGACGACGTCGCAGGACAACGCCGGGTCGGCCGCGGGCACCTTCGAACCGGTGCTGGCCGCCGGCGGCCGCGACCAGGCGAGCGAACCGGTGTTCGGCGGACCCTACGACAGGGTGCCGGTGCGGCTGCGCCAGTTCGTGGAGACCGGGCAGCTCAGCCACCTGATACACACGGTCACCGAACCGGACGGCGGCAAGACGACGTACCTGATCGTCGGCGCCCCGGTGAGCACGATGATCAATCCCTTGCAGCTGTATCTGCTGTATCCGCTCACCAGCGA
The DNA here is from genome assembly GCA_049998115.1 of Amycolatopsis sp. cmx-4-19. GTDB lineage: Bacteria > Actinomycetota > Actinomycetes > Mycobacteriales > Pseudonocardiaceae > Amycolatopsis. The sequence continues at coordinate 563,882 of JAEBEO010000003.1, forward strand.
GCAGAACACCGTCTCGACCGTGCAGAACACGCTGCTCGTCGGCGGTCTCGTCCTGCTTCTCCTGCTGGCCGGGATCACGAACCTGGTCACCCGCCAAGTGGTGCGGCCGGTCAGGCAGGCGGCCGCGGCGGCCGAACAGTTCGCGGGCGGCGACCTCGACCAGCGGCTCGCCGTGCTCGGCGAGGACGACCTGGCCAAACTCGCCGTGTCCTACAACGGGATGGCCGCGAGCATCCAGCGGCAGATCCGCCAGCTGGAGGACTTCGGCGGGCTGCAGAGACGGTTCACCTCCGACGTGTCCCACGAACTGCGCACCCCGCTGACCACCGTCCGGATGGCCGCCGACGTGCTGCACGCGTCGCGCGAGCAGTTCCCGGCCGGCCTCGCGCGCTCCACGGAACTGCTGGTCGACGAGCTCGACCGGTTCGAGGCCCTGCTCGGCGACCTGCTGGAGATCAGCAGGCTCGACGCGGGTGTCGAGGAGCTGTCCGCCGAGCTGATCGACGTCCGGCCGATCGCGACCAGGGCCGTCGAACAGGTCCGGGTGATCGCGGGCAACGCGGGCAGTTCGGTCGAGCTGGTGCTGCCCGACGAGGAGGCGTCCGCCGAGGTCGACGCGCGCCGCGTCGAGCGGATCCTGCGCAACCTGCTGGCCAACGCGGTCGACCACAGTGAGGGGAAGCCGGTGGTGCTGACCCTGGCGGTCAACGAGACCACGGTCGCCATCACGGTGCGCGACAACGGCGTCGGTCTCCGGCCCGGCGAGGCGGAACTGGTGTTCAACCGGTTCTGGCGCGCCGACCCGTCCCGCAACCGCCGGACCGGCGGCACCGGTCTCGGCCTCGCGATCAGCCAGGAGGACGCGCGGCTGCACGGCGGCGTCCTCGACGCGTGGGGCGAGACCGGGCACGGCGCCTGTTTCCGGCTCGCGCTGCCACGGCAGCAGGACACGCCGATGGGCGAGAGCCCGCTGGTCCTGCCGCCACCCGATCACAAGGGGAGCGACACGCACGGTTCGCCGTCCAGGCTGCTGGAAGTCCGCCCGGCGCCCGAGGCGATCCTCGCCGAGTCAGAGGAGGTCGGCCGGTGAAGCGGCTGCTGACCCTGCTCGCGGTGTTCCTGCTGGTCGCGGGTTGCGCGAACATCCCGCTCGAATCGCAGCCCGCCGCCGTGCCGGGGGACAAACCCCCGCAGGCGCCGGTGGACGTGCCCGAACCGCAAGCCGGGATCGACTCGCTGACCGTCGCGCGGCAGTTCGTGCGCGCCTCCGCGGTGCCGGGGACGGCGAACGCCACCGCGCGGGTCTACCTGGACGACGAAGCCCGGCGCAACTGGAAGCCGTCGCAGGGCCTGACGATCATCGACAACACCTTCGGCACCGTTTACGACACTTCGACCCAGCAGACGGATCCGGACGAGCAGGTGGTCAACGTCCGCGGGTTCAAACTCGGGATGCTGGGCCCCGACAGCGCGTTCATCCCGCAGAAGGACGAGTACTCGCAGCAGTTCAGGATGCGGAAGCAGTCGAACGGCCAATGGCGGATCGTGAACCCGCCGCAGGATCTGGCCATCACCGACAAGGATTTCGCGGTGAACTACTTCAGGGTGCCGATCAGTTTCTACTCGCCCGACTCCGGTGCCTTCGTACCCGATCTCCGGTATGTCGCGGCGAAACCCCAGTCCGGATTGCCGGGCCGGGTGATGGACCTGGTGCTGCAGGGGCCGTCGGAGGGGCTGAAGGGCGCGGTCAAGGATCTGCTCGCCGACCAGGTCACCACCGAGACCAACGTGCGCAGCACCGACGACGGCACACTGGAGGTCGCGCTCACCGGGGTCGGCGGGGCGAGCCTAGCGGACCGGAACCTCATCGCCGCGCAGATCGTCCTGTCCCTGCAGACGGTGACGCTGAGCCGGATCCGGCTGCTGGCCGACGGCATCGGACTGGTGCCGGGACAGGAATACTGGCGCTCCAGCGAACTGCCCGCGTACAACGTCGGCGTCGCGCCGAGTTCCGAACTGCTCGGCCTGATGACCGTGAACGGGCGGGTGCGGTCGCTCGGCGACGGTCAACCGGTCGGGGGACCGGCGGGCAACGGCGGGTACAAGGTCATCAGCGCCGCGCAGTCCGTCGACGGCAAACGGCTCGCCGTCGTCGAAGAGCGCGAGGGCAGGCAGTGGCTGCGGGTCGGCGACCTGGGGCGCGATCTCGTTTCGATGGACCTGTTCGGCGGCAGCCTGAGCCGCCCGACCTGGCGGCCGGTCGCCCCCGGCGGCGGGGTGTCGGGCGAGGTGTGGACCGTCGTCGACCACAACACGGTCGCCAGGGTCGCGCTCGCCGGGGACGGCCGCTGGGTGAAGGCCGGCGTCGACGCGACCGCGCTCACCGGACTCGGCCAGGTCACCGAACTGCGGCTTTCGCGGGACGGCTCGCGGCTCGCGGCGGTGGTGAACGGGCAGCTGGTGATCGCCGCGATCGTCCGGACCGCGGACTCGGTGGTGCTGCGCTCGCCGCGGAAACTGCAGGAACGCGACCTCAAGGACGTCGTCGACGTCGACTGGGCGACGCAGGACCACCTGATCGTCGCGACGTCGTCGACATCGCTGCCGGTGGTCAAGGTGCCACTGGACGGGCAGCGGATGGACACCTTCAACAGCTCGAACCTCACCCCGCCGGTGCACGGCGTCACCGCGGCCCCGGGCAGCCCGAACCTGGTCGCCGACGCCGGCGGTCTGTGGGTCGCCTCGGAACTGGGCGAGGTCTGGCGTCCGCAGGCGCATACCGTCACCGACGCGGATCCCTTCTACCCGGGCTGAGGCCCGCTCGCGCCCGGCGCCCCAAGGAACCTTTGGTATCGCTAGTTTTCCTAGCGGCGCTACCGTGGCTGGTGGTCCGTGAAGACATCCCTGGGTTTTGTGTGTCAAGCGGCGATGGTGGTGTGGTGGGGCCAGGCGGTGTGTTCGTTGTAGGGGGTGTGGGTTGTGAGGCATCCGTGGAGGATGCCGACGAGTCGGTTGGCGAGTTGGCGTAGCGCTGCTTGGTGGCCGGTGCCGCGGGCTCGGAGTGTGTCGTAGTGGGCGCGTGCTCCGGGTGAGGCACGCAGTGCTGATTGGGCTTGCCGGGTGAGGGCGTCGAGGAGGCGGTCGTTGTGCACGTATCGGGCCCGGACGGTGGTTGTGCGGCCGGAGGCGATGGTCAGCGGGCTGGTCCCGGCGTAGTTCTTGCGGGCTTTCGCTGAGGTGTAGCGGTGGGGGTCGTCTCCGAATTCGGCGAGCACCCTGGCGCCGAGGATCTGTCCGAGTCCGGGTTGGGACTCATAGATCTCGGTGTCAGGCCGTGTCATGACAACCGTGTAAGCCGCGGATGGACCAAGATCGGGTCGTCGAACGCGACCCAGAAGGGCTCCACCTGTGACTGAGGACACATCTGACCGGGATGCGGGCGCCGCGGCCGGCGAGGCGCTCGCTCGTGCGTTGCCGCCGGAAATGCTCGATGCGCTGGTGAAAGACGCGT